>JAPLPE010000017.1 GCA_026400355.1 Rhodobacterales bacterium
GCTCCGCAAAGCCGCCGCCCGCACCTACGAGGAGCTCTGGAAAGCCGTAGGCGCCGTCTGCAACCTCTTCACCGAGGACGAATGCCTCAACTACTTCATCGCCGCAGGATACAAACCCGAATGAACGCGACACGCTCTAGAACGCGCGCCCTCGCTTGTGGTGATGAGGTAGGGCGGGGCGAACCCCATCCTACGCAGATTATGCCGGCAAGTGGATGCGGAAGCGTTCGCGGATGGCGCGGTCGACGTCGGCCGGGAAACGTGCAGCCGAGGTGGTGGCCAGGATCGCGTCCTTCTTTTTCGTCGCTTCGATGAGAAGATCGGGGCGACCCTTTTCTTCCCATTCTTTGGGCGACTGACGGTTGGCCGTGACGGGGTAGATATACTCCGTCTGCATCAGGCTGAGCGTCTGGTCAGAGCCAAGGTAGTGACCAGGACCGCCGATACAGGTGGCGCGCATGGTTTCGAGCGCCAAAGTGTCATCCGTCACTTCAATACCGCGGACACAGCGCAGCGCCTGACCCAATAGGTCATCACCCAAGATCAAGCTTTCCAAACAGAAGCCGAGGAGCGAGGCATGCATGCCCGCAGCCTCGTACACCATGTTCAGGCCCGACAGGCCTGCCATGACGTTGGAACACATCTGCTCCCAACCCGCTTGCATGTCGGGCAGTTTGGCGTCAGCAATCCCTGCAGCAGCCCCGCCGGGAAGGCCATAGAAACGGTGCATCTGGGCACAGCCAGCAGTCAGAAGCGCCTGTTCGCCAGACCCGCCCGACATTGCCCCGGTGCGCAGGTCGCTGACAAATGGCCACGTGCCAAAGATCGCCGGATACCCGGGCGAGATGGCGTTGACATAGACCACACCGGCCAGACATTCGGCCACGGCCTGGACGATGGCTCCGGCGATGGGGGCAGGGGCGGTTGCCCCGGCCTGACCTGCGGACAACAGCAGAACAGGCATTCCGCCAGCGATACAGGCTTCCATCACCTTGCAGGCGTCGGTGGCGAACTTCATCGGTGGCACGACAAAGCAGTTGGAGTTCGAGACGAAGGGCCGCGCGCGCCATTCCGCCTCGCCGCCCGCGATCATGTGAAGCATGTCAAAGGCGTCGTCCACAAAGGAGGGTTCTGTGAAAGAGGTGCCGACATGCTTGGTCGTGCCAGCGCAGCAGGCATAGATCGTGTTCAAGTCCATCTCGCGGTTGTCGACGATATCACGGCAGACCATCGGCCGCTGCACGAAATGGATATTGTCGAGCCTGTCACAGATGCGCGCGGCGTCGTGCAGGTCCTGCACGGTGGATTCGCGGTACTCGCGCCCCTCGACGTCGACCACGTGCACGGCGGCCCCGGCGGTGCCGTAATGAACGCGGGTACCCGACAGGTGCATATCATGGATAGGCTCGCGCCCGAAGAGGGTGATGCCGCGAGCGGCCTTGGCCAGCATGTCTTCCACCAAAGCGCGTGGAAAGCGGATGCGGCCGTCGTCGCCCAGAATCGCACCGGCGCGTGTCAGAATTTCGACCCCCGACGAGGGAGCATCGGCCAGACCGATCTCCTCGAGCGCCTGAAGTGCGGTGCGATGGATCCGCAACACATCGTCATCTGAGAGCGGGTTATAGGTGCCACCGGACATACCAGGGCGGACAGGGCGCATCTCGGCGGTCAGGGGCGAGGTGCGGGCGGCATGACGTGCAGCGCGTCCGCCGCTGCGGATATGACGGCTGGCGGCACGCGCCGGAGAGGACGCGTCAGCGTCCGGCAGGAGATCATCAGACATGGGAATAGCCTTGAATGGAGGAGTAAAGGGGTCTCGGACGATTAGCCGGAAAAAGGCGCCCCGCGCGCTGCACGGCCACGCCTGGCACCAATGGTGCGCAGCACAAGACTGATTTGCCATTGATCCGAAGACATCTGCTCTCCAATCTTCCCGATGTCGATCAACCACCGCGCGCGCTTTGTCTGATCCAAAAACGACCGAAGGTCGCTTTTGAGAGTTCCCGGTCGTGTGTTCCAAACACAAATCAGAACCCTTGTCTTGCCGACACACTCACGCGAGTAGATTTGTGTGGGATGGCCCCGACCCGGCACAGTTGGCTCCCAGCCTGACTTTTGATTACGCCGACTGGAAAGGGCCCAAAAAACGCAAGATCAGCTAACCATTCCAGCCAAGTCATTGAAGCAAGGCCCCGCGGCTACCTTGTCAAAGAGGCGAAGAAGCGTTTTCAGTGCAATTTCCGGTGGCTGCAAGACAAGGTCAGGAAACCAGAATCCGGGTTTCTATCCGGCATCGTTGGGCCAATTGCTACCATCGTCCTTTCCGCAGTCATCATGGCCGGGCTGTCGTTCTTTGCCGGAGGATATGCAACGCCGGTCGCCACGATCCATCCCGCCCCGCCGCCCGTGATGATCGTCACCTCGATGGCCCCCTTCGCGGACTGGACAGGAGTCTATCTGGGCGACACGCTTGGCTACGGTGACCTTACGTCAAGCCTGACTTCGTCCTCGACTGCCAAGGCTAAGGGCAAGACCGATGGTTCCCAGACGGGATAGCCTTTTGACCTTGGCACCATCTTCCTGGGTGCTCAATTGCCGTATGTTGGCTCCATTATCGCGGACGATACCTTCGGACTCGGTATTGATGGCGAAGGGTGGGCCAAGCTTCGCGTCGACTATGATGGCGGGATGTTCCACCCCTTTGCCGTCGTCGATGCCTCGCAGCTCGTTACATCCGGTTCCATATCGGACAGCGACATAGGCTATCTGTTTGGGGTCGGCTTGGGTTACCGCTATGCCAGAAATCTGCCGATCTGTGCCGAACTTCTGCAGTACCATTATGTCGATTGCTCCGGCACCGACCTGAGCGCAACCACCGTCGAAGTGCGGGTATCTTACCGGTTCTCACAAATCCGGCCCGGTCAGGGCTGCACGCGCTGCCCTGACCCACCGAGATGCGATTCAGGCAGTCCGATCACTTTCAAAGTTGCTTCATTGCACGTCGAATCGAACAATACGACCAACGGCCAAAGTGACTGTTCTTGTCAGCCCGTTCAGCATGAGACATCTTCAGCCGAGCCCGTGCCCTGCACTCGGCCAAATCAGGCCGAGTGCTGCATCAAATCCGGTCGGGACTGCGTGAGGCCATTGATACTTCTGGCCCGCGCCCCTAACTTATTCATCTGCGCCAGTAGGTTTGTTGTGTACGGGTGCAAAGATCATATAACAGGTGTTCAAATGACAATGCTATTCCGCAACAAGATCGCCCTCGTGGCGGCAATTGCGACAACCTCGGTGGCCCTTGCCGCTCCCGTTCTCGCCGAGCAACCCGCACCGACCGCGCCACTCAGCTATGCCGTTTCGACGATGTCGATGGCCGATGACTGGACCGGCTTCTACGCTGGGGGCACGCTGGGCTATGCCGGTGCTGGCGGTGACAACGTGTTCAACAACGATGAAGCGGGCTGGGACTATGGTGTCCAAGGTGGCTACCTTTGGGATACGGGAACTGCCGTCCTGGGTGGTGAACTCCAGTGGGTCGGTACAAATGTGCAGGATGACGTGAACGACATCGGGATCGACGGCGTGGCACGAGCAAAACTAATCGCTGGCTACAATGCCGGTGTGTTCATGCCATACATCGTCGGTGGCTGGGCCCAGTTGACGACCTCCGGTTCGCTGGACGAAAGCGACACGGGCTATCTCTACGGGATCGGCGCAAACTACATGCTGTCGGAGACCGTGATGGTGGGTGCGGAATACCTTAAGCACCAATGGGACAACTATGCCGACACTGGCGAGAACGTGACCGCCGAAACCCTCGAAGTGCGCGCCTCGTTCAGGTTCTGACCTCAGGCGCTTTTCCGGCCGATCGGGAGCGGATAAAGAAATCTTGGGCTGCAATCAGTGCCATTTGGCAAGAATTGCAGCCCTTTTATTGTCCATGTTTCAGTCTGCCGTGCGCGCTTTGCGGGCTGCAAAATCGATCAGTCGGCGCAATGCATCCGCATACTGTTCATCCGCAACAGTCATCGCCACGCGGATATGGCCGCCGGCCGCCTGACCAAAGCTTTCGCCTGGCATCACGGCAATCATTTCCTCGTCCAACAACGCCGCGGCGAATGCCTCGCCTGTCATGGCTGTCGCACGGATGTCAAGCATCGTGTACATAGCCCCGTCGAGCGGCGCGTAACGGACAACGTTCTGCTGCGCGAGAATTTCGAGCGAGATGGCCCGGCGTCGATTGAACGGGGCGCCGATGGACCGTTCAAAATCGGGGCCGAGGGACAGCGCGAACAGGGCCGCGTCCTGGATGAAACCGGGTATTCCATAGTTGGTATGGGTTGCCAGATCGGTCATCGGGCCGATCGTATCAGCCGGGCCACAGATCCAGCCGATGCGGCAGCCTGTCATGGCATGGCTTTTCGACATAGAGCCGATAGTGAACGTCCGCTCGGCCATGCCGGGCAGGGTGCGAGGCGACAGATGAGCGCCTGCCCAGACCTGCGTGTCATAGACCTCATCTGAGATAAGCCAGAGGTTGTTATCCTTACAGACCTTTGCGATGCCCTCGAGCGTGTTTCGGGAATAGATCACGCCGGTCGGGTTGTTGGGCGTGTTGATCATCAGCGACTTCGCCCCTGCGGCGACAGCGGCAATGTCAGCCGCGCGAGGCTGAAACCCGTCTTCGGCATGGGCAAGGATCGCGACAGGAACAGCACCAACGGCGCGGATCGTGCCGGGATAGGTCGCGTAATAGGGGTCGATGAAAAGCGCGCGGTCGCCCTCATCGCAGGCCGCATGATGCGCGGCAAAAAGGGCAGACTGGCCTCCGGCGGTCACCATCACGTTGTCTGGCCCGGTCGGAACGCCGCTTTCGCGAGTGATGCGTTCCGCGATGGCTGCGCGAAGTGCAGGGATGCCGGGTATGCTTGCATAACCGGTATGGCCCGCCTTTGCGGCCTCATACATTGCAGCAAGGATCACCGGATCGGTCCGGGTGTCATGCTCGCCGATGGTAAGTTCAACGACAGGCTGACCAGCGTTCTTCATGGCGCGGGCGCGACGGAAGTGGTCCCATCCGTCAGACCCGGTACCGATGATTTCAGAGATGCGATGCGAGATATTCATGGGGCGGAGCCAAACCTCAGCCGCCGTACGAAGTCAACGGGGATGGGCCTTCAGTCAGGCAGAGGCCCGAGCGTGGCTTGAACCTTTTTCGGCAGGCCGGCGCGGATAATGAGGTAGGATGTTCGGAGACGGTGGTGCAGTTCAGGGTCATCCGTGTCTTCGGGCAGGTAGAGCCAGGATCGGTGGAGATATCGTGCGCGTTCGCCGAAGCCTGAATCGATCAACATCTGCGCCGTTTCGATGCTGTCAGTCTTGACGGCAACGCCGGTCTGGATCGCCCCGACCGAGGCGAACATCTTGCCGCCGACCTTCCAAACGTCATGGCCCCCGCCCCAGGGGTCGGAGACTTCGGCACCGGCAAAGGTGGCACATATGCAGTTGACGCGGTCGCGGGACATGGGATGAGGATGCGACAGGATCGCCGGGGAGGCAAGCATGCAGGACTGGGTCGCACTCTTGCGCGGGGTGAATGTCGGCGGCGGCAACAAGGTGCCGATGGCCGACCTGCGGCAACTGGCTGAGGGGTTGGGCTGGACGGGCGTGCGAACCTATGTCGCCTCGGGCAATCTGGTTTTCCGGGCCGAAGGGCAGGCGGGTCCTATGGCCGATGCCCTGCGGGGGGCGATGCGCGACGGGATCGGGGTGGATGTGCCGGTGGTTGTTCTGCCGGGGGATGCTGTACGGGACGCGCTGGCGGCCTGTCCTTTCGACCCTGATGCGGGCAAGCAGGTCCATGTGATGTTTCTCTTCGGCCCGATCACGGTGGATGAGGCGCTGCGGGACTCGCTGCGTGCATCCTCTGAAACACTGGTCGTGGACGGCACTCGGGCCTGGCTTCATACGCCCGAGGGGTTTGGCACCTCGAAACTCGCAACAAAGATCGACAGGGTGATCCGGGGTGCGCCAATGACCGTGCGCAATCTGAATACGCTGCGGGCGCTGGTGGAAATGCTGGACGGGCCGGAACGGGGCTGATAGGAAACGTCCCATGAAAAGCTTCAGCATCATCATCTGCTGCATTATTACCTGCTGACAAGCGTCACGCGGGCCGCCTTTTCACACCTCCCACCGAAGTGAGAACAAGCCCGCGGGCGAAGACCGTTCCCTGCGCGAGGCACCTATGACGACGATCCGCCTGCACAACACGAAGACCCGCAAAAAAGAGGTCTTTGAACCTTTGGACCCTGCCAATGTGCGGATGTATGTCTGCGGACCGACGGTCTATGACCGGGCGCATCTGGGCAATGCGCGGCCCGTGATCGTTTTCGACGTGCTGTTCCGGCTTCTTCGCCATGTCTATGGCGAAGGGGCTGTGACCTATGTGCGCAACTTCACCGACGTCGACGACAAGATCAACGATGCCGCATTGGCCAGGCAGAAAGCGGGCGATCCGCGGTCGCTTGAGGCGCTGATCCACGAGCGGACGGAAGAGACGATCGGATGGTATCACGCCGATATGGACGCGGTCGGTGCCTTGCGCCCCACGATGGAGCCGCGGGCCACGGATTGGATCGGAGCGATGGTAGCCATGACGGCGGACCTGATCACCAAGGGGCACGCCTACGAGGCCGAGGGGCATGTACTGTTCTCGGTGGAGAGCTTTGCCGCCTATGGCGCACTGTCGGGCCGGTCGGTCGAGGACATGATCGCGGGCGCCCGGGTCGAGGTCGCGCCTTACAAGCGCAATCCGATGGATTTCGTGTTGTGGAAGCCCTCGGATGCCGAAACCCCCGGCTGGGACAGCCCCTGGGGGCGCGGACGGCCGGGATGGCATATCGAATGCTCGGCCATGGCGCAGGAGTTGCTGGGTGCATCTTTTGACATCCATGGCGGCGGGATCGACCTGCAGTTTCCCCATCATGAGAATGAGATTGCACAATCGGCCTGCGCCCATCCCGAGGGGTCGTTCGCGCGTTACTGGCTGCATAACGAGATGCTGCAGGTCGAGGGGAAGAAAATGTCCAAGTCATTGGGCAACTTCTTTACCGTGCGCGATCTGCTGGAACGGCAGGTTCCGGGTTTCCTGATCAGGATGGTGTTCCTGATGACCCATTACTCCAAACCTATGGATTGGACGGAAGCCAAGTTCCGACAGGTGCAGAATGAACTTCACAAATGGTCATACTTGTTGGCGGACTTCACCGAGGAAGGGGGTGCGCCCTCTGATGCACTTATCGAAGTTCTGGCGGACGACCTGAATACCCCGGAAGCCATAACCGTGCTGCGGTCTCACTATGCGAATGGCAGATATCATCAACTTGCGGGTGACCTACGGTTTCTCGGAATCTGGAATGGTGAGAGTCCTAATCAGGTCAGTCTGCTCTACGCCCATGACTCGTTCCAGCGGCGGGAAATCACGGATCTCATCGATGGTCTTCTCCGCCGGATCGATATCGCACGCAACGTGAAGGACTATGCGGAAGCAGATCGGATCAGGGCAGGACTTACCGCCGCCGGAGTTGTGGTGAAGACAACAAAGTCGCAGACGGTCTACGAGCTTGCCCCTTCCTTTGATTTGAAGAAGCTGGAGGCTCTCGAATGAATGCGTTTTGTCGGGCTGACATGTCGAGAGGGGCTTTGCCCCCTGCTGCGTTCCCCCCGAGGTATTTGGGCTCGAAAGAAGCTGGAAGGATGGTGTGATGGAACGTCTTTACCTGTTCGACACCACGCTGCGCGACGGGCAGCAGACGCAAGGGGTGCAGTTCTCGACCGCCGAGAAGGTGCGGATTGCGGGCGTGCTTGACAGTCTGGGGATCGACTATATCGAAGGGGGCTGGCCCGGGGCCAATCCGACGGACAGCGATTTCTTTGCCGCAGCCCCCCGGACGCGGGCCAAGATGACGGCTTTTGGGATGACCAAGCGGCAGGGGCGGTCAGCCGAGAACGACGATGTGCTGGCGGCGGTGCTGAATGCCGGGACGCCGGCGGTCTGTCTGGTGGGCAAGGCGCATGAGTTTCATGTGACGACTGCCTTGGGCATCTCGCTCGACGACAATCTGGCCAATATCCGCGCCTCTTTCGCCCATGTGACGGCGAAAGGGCGCGAGGCGCTTTTCGACGCCGAACACTTCTTTGACGGCTTCAAGGCTAATCCGGACTACGCCATCGCGACATGCATGGCGGCCTATGAGGCGGGAGCCCGGTGGATCGTGCTTTGTGACACCAACGGCGGCACTCTGCCCCCTGAGGTTCAGGCAGCGGTGAAGGCCGTGATTGCGTCGGGCATCCCGGGGGATCATCTGGGCATCCATACCCATGACGATGCCGGGTTGGCTGTGGCCAACTCGCTGGCGGCGGTAACAGCGGGGGCGCGGCAAATCCAGGGCACGCTGAACGGGCTGGGCGAACGCTGCGGGAATGCGAACCTGACCACAATCATTCCGACGCTCCTGCTCAAGGAGCCCTATGCGAACCTGTTCGAGACGGGAGTGAGCCTTGAGGCGCTCAAGG
The DNA here is from genome assembly GCA_026400355.1 of Rhodobacterales bacterium. GTDB lineage: Bacteria > Pseudomonadota > Alphaproteobacteria > Rhodobacterales > Rhodobacteraceae > JAPLPE01. Next base: position 8,581 of record JAPLPE010000017.1, read on the forward strand.
GGTTGCGGCGTGCGTCGCGGCTCCTGGACGATATCCTGAACCGGGTGCCGCTGAAACAGGCGCCCTATGTGGGCGGGTCGGCCTTTGCGCACAAGGCGGGGCTGCATGCCAGTGCGATCGCAAAGGACCCGTCGACCTATGAACATGTCGATCCAGCCCTTGTGGGCAACACACGGATCGTGCCGATGTCGAACCAGGCCGGGCAGTCGAACCTGCGGGCACGGCTGGCTGAGGCTGGGCTGACGGTGCCGAATGACGACAAGGCGCTGCCGCGCATCCTTGACCGGATCAAGGAGAAGGAGGCGCGGGGCTATTCCTATGACACCGCGCAGGCCTCGTTTGAGTTGTTGGCGCGAGAGGAGATGAGGCTTTTGCCTCATTTCTTTGACGTGGAGCGGTATCGCGTGATCTCGGAACGGCGGCGGAATGCGAAGGGTGACCTGGTTGTCGAATCCGAGGCCGTCGTGACGGTGCAACTGGCCGGGGGCGTCAAGACGACCAGTTACTACAAGAACGAGAATGCGCATGACATGGCAGATGCCGGGCCGGTCAACGCACTCGCGCAGGCGCTCAAGAAGGATCTGGGGCCGTTTCAGGGTGTGATCGACGACATGCGCCTTGTCGATTTCAAGGTGCGGATCACGAATGGCGGGACCGAGGCCGTTACGCGCGTCATCATCGACAGCGAGGACGGGCAGGGGCGGCAATGGTCTACGGTCGGGGTCAGCGCGAACATCGTTGACGCGAGCTTTGAAGCGCTGATCGATGCGGTGACGTGGAAGCTGGTGCGGGATGCCGGGCGCGAAACCGCATGAGCCTTGATGCCTGCGCCGCACTGGTCGAGCGGGGTGATCCGGACCGGTTTCTGGCGGCTATGGCCGCGCCTCCTGCGGCGCGGGCCATGCTGTTTCCGCTATACGCCTTCAACCTAGAGGTGGCGCGGGCGCCATGGGTCACGCAGGAACCACTGATCGCCGAGATGCGGCTGCAGTGGTGGCGCGATGCGGTCGGTGAGATCGGAGAAGGGAAGCGGCCCCGGGCGCATGAGGTTGTGGGGCCACTCGCCGGGGTCATTCAGGCGCGCGGGTTGCCGGTTGTAGTGTTCGACAGGCAGATTGCCGCGCGGCGCTGGGATATCGAGAAACGGCCGTTCGACGATCTGCCTGCCCTGATCGGGCATCTGGATGCGACAGGGGCCGGGCTCATTTGGCTCTCGGCGCTTGCGCTGGGCGCAGAACCGGGGATGGAACCGCAGGTGCGGCGCGTCGGGCTTGCCGGTGCGATCGCTTCATGGCTGCTTGCCGTGCCAGATCTTGAGGCGCGGGGGCGCTACCCGCTGCCGGACGGCCGTCCTGCAGCCGTGGCGGCGCTGGCGGAGCAGGGGCTGGCCGCACTTCGGAAGGCCAAGGGGGCGCGGTTCGGCGCGGCGACACCAGCGGTGCGGGCGGCCTGGCGGGCCGGGGATATCCTGAAGCTTGCCGCAAAGGAGCCGGACCGGGTGGCTGAGGGGACACTGGGTACGTCAGAATTCCGGCGGCGGGCGAGCCTCATGTGGCGCGTGGCGACAAACAGATGGTAATTATTGGCCTGTAGGTTTCGGCCGCAGGGTGAGCCAGATAAGCGAGGCGCCAGCGAGGCCGATGAACGGGATCATCGCAAGGTTGACCGCGTTCCAGCCCTGCACGATGTCCCCGCCCGAACAGTTCATCAGACCACCAGAGGCGAGGCTCGCCAGCGTGACGCAGCCAAAGACGATCGCGTCGTTCATCCCTTGCACCCGGCCACGCTCATGCGGGGCATGGGCGGCGGTCAACATGGCGGTCGCGCCGATAAAGCCGAAGTTCCAACCGATGCCGATGAGGACTAGCGCGACGAAGAAGTTGGTCAGTTCCACACCGTTCAGCGCCACAAGCCCCGCGAGACCGAGAATGGCGAGGCCTGTGGCGACGATCCTTGTTGCGCCGAAGCGGGCGATGAAGTGGCCGGTGAAAAAGGAGGGTGCGAACATGGCAAGGACGTGGGCCGATACGATGTCGGCCGCGTTACCTTTGGTGAAACCGCATCCCACGACAGCCAGCGGGGTCGACGTCATGACGAGGTTCATGAGCGCGTAGGAGACCATGGCACAGATGACGGCCACACCAATCTGCGGGGTGCTCAGCAACTCGCCCCATGACCGTGACCGGGGTGTGTCGGCGGTGCGGCGGGCCGGTTTGGGCATGTCAAGCAGGAAAAAGAGCGACATGCCCACGATGTTGATTGCCATTGCAATGAGGTAGGTGCCGACAAAAGGGACGCCTGTGAGCCCATCGGTGAGCTTGACCAGTTGCGGGCCGGTCAGGGCCGAGATGAGGCCACCCGCCATGACATAGGAAATCGCCTTGGGCCGGAAACTGTCCGAGGCCGAGTCGGCAGCAGCGAAGCGGTAGAATCCCTGCGCTGACATGTAGGTGCCTGTCAAATAGCTTCCGATAAGGAATAACCAGAAACTGCTGATCGACAGCGCATATGCTGCGACACCTGAACCGACAAGGCCGCCAATGGACCCGATAAAGAAACCGACCTTTCTGCCCTGGTTCTGCATGAGTTGCGAGAGCCAGGGGGCCGTGGTCATCGACCCCAGCACGATCATGGAGATCGGGAGCGTGGCCAAGCAATGGATCGGCGTCAGCATGTTCCCGGCGAGGCCGCCGATAACAAAGATCATGGTGATCTGACTTCCAAGGATCGCCTGCGCGGCGACAAGGACGGCAACATTGCGCTTGGCGCGTCGGTCATCGGGGATTGTCTCGGTGATGGTCATGCGCCAGCGGTAAACCTGGGGCAGGGTGGCTGCAAGAGGATCAGACGCGGTCAATCAGATGGGCGAAAGAGCCTGTGACGTTGCCGTTGATGAGGCCCATGGCGGGAAGGACGGTGCCTTCGGCATCGTTTGCAGTGAAAAGGGGGGCGCCGATGGCCGAGATCGTAGTGGCGTAGTGGAATTCGTGTGCAGCCCAGGTTCCCGGGAAAGGGCCGCTTGTGGCTATCAGTTGTCGGTAGCCGAGATGCAGACGACGGGTAGCAAAAGAAGTGTGGAGGTCGAGGAGGCCAGCCATGGGGTGGACGGTGCCTTCGGCAGTCGTCAATGTCTCACCGAGAGTCATGTATCCGCCGCATTCACCATAGATCAAAGTATCTTGTGCTGCATGACGCAGGCTTTGCATGAAGTTACTGGCTGATGACAGTCGGGCAGCGTGGAGCTCTGGATAGCCACCGGGGAGGAAAATGAGGTCAGCTTTTGGCACGGCCTCATCTGCGAGTGGCGAGAAGAAATGCAGGGTCGCGCCGCCTCTGTGCCAGTCGCCAAGGAGGTGAGGATATGTGAAGGCAAAGGCCTGATCCCGGGCGATTGCGATGCTTGCGGCGGGTGGTTTAGAGGCGCTGCCCGCGTCGCTCTCGGCGACTCCACCGGATTGCTTCGAGAAGGACGACGGTGCGAGAGCAAGAAGAGCATCGATATCTATGCTGCCTTCGGCCAGCGTCGCGACGTGCTCGATGAAGGTGCCGAGGTCCGGGCGTTCGGAAGCTTGGATGAGCCCCAGATGGCGGGATGGGTGGGTGAGGCCGGTTTCACGACGCAACACACCAAGGATTGGGATGCCAAGGGGGGAAAGGGCGCGGCGGAGCATCGCCTCGTGCCGGGGAGAGCCCGTGCGGTTCAGGATGATGCCTGCGATCCGGACGTCTGGGTCATGGGTGGCGAAGCCTGCGACAAGCGGCGCGATGGACTGGCCCATGTGGCTGGCGTCCACAATGAGGATCACGGGAAGGCCCAACTGGCGGGCAAGGTCGGCCGTGGCGCCTTTGCCTTCGGGCGGCGCACCGTCGAAAAGGCCCATCGCGCCTTCGATCAGGAGGAGGCCAGGCCCTTCGGCGAGCGCAGCAATGCGGGCAGCCGACATGGCCCAGGCGTCAAGGTTAACGCACGGTACGCCGCAGGCGGCCTCGTGAAAGCGGGGGTCGATGTAATCGGGGCCGGATTTCGCGCCCCGGACGGCGATCCCCCGGCGTGACATGGCGCGCAGGAGGCCTAAAGTTATCGTGGTCTTGCCGCTCCCCGAGGCTGGGGCTGCGAGGATCAGGCCCGGCACTGCGTCAGGCGCTTTCAGCCGTCGAATCGCGGCCGAGCGGATCGATGTTGCGGGGGGCCGCGCCCTTGGCCATGGCCTGCCAGTCAAGAGCCTGCCGCATGAGAACGGTGCGACCGACACAGATAATGGCGGGCGGTTCGAGCGCGGCGGCCGCGATGTCCTGTTCCAGTTCGCCGAGTGTTGTTTCAAGGACGCCCTGTGCCGGTGTCGTGGCAGAAGTTACGACGGCCACGGGTTCGGACGCGGTGCGGCCCGCGCCGATCAGCGCATTGGCGATCTGCCCTGCGTGCTTCATGCCCATGTAGATGACGATAACGTCACTGGCCTTGCCTATGGCCTGCCAGTCAAGCGTTGTCGGAGTGTTGCCGGACTGGTCATGGCCGGTGACAAAGGTCACAGACTGGTTCACATCGCGGTGGGTGACGGGAATGCCCGCATAGGCAAGACCGCCGATTCCGGCTGAAATACCAGGGATGATGCGGATCGGGATCGCGTGCGTGACAAGTGTCTGCGCCTCCTCTCCGCCGCGTCCAAAAACAAAGGGATCTCCGCCCTTGAGGCGAAGGACGCGTTTGCCTTGCCGGGCGAGTTCCACGAGGCGGAGCGAGATGTCGCGCTGCTTGGCCGAAGGCTTGCCGCCCCGCTTTCCTGCATATATGTGCTGTGCTTTGGGTGCCCATTCTAGGATACGGGTTTCGACCAGCGCGTCATGGACGACCACATCCGCCTGCTGCAGCGCGTTCAGACCGTGCAATGTCAGAAGACCCGGGTCACCGGGGCCCGCGCCACAGAGCCAGACCCAGCCGGGTAGGAAATCAGGCCAGTCGGTGCCGGGGAGGGTGATGGTCCGTTTCATGGACCCGTTATGCAACGGTCGCGCATGCGCGGAAAGGAAAATGGCGACAGGTGGTTGCCCATTGGCGGCATCGGGGGCAGCTTCTATAATCCCGGGAATGACTGAAGCGACACCCAAGCTGCGCCGGGGTTGGACGACGGGGGCCTGTGCCACGGCGGCGGTCAGGGCTGCACTGATGGCCTTGTGGGGCGACGGTTTCCCGGAGACGGTGGAGATTGTCCTGCCCAAGGGCGAGCGGCCGGTGTTCTCCGTTGCGCATTCCATCAGAGGAGACGGCTGGGCCGAGGCGGGGATCGTCAAGGATGCGGGCGATGATCCGGACGTGACGCATGGGGCGCTGATCGTGGCGCGGGTCAGGGCGTCTTCGGGCGGGGTCGTGTTCAGGGCGGGAGAGGGCGTTGGTCTGGTGACCAAGCCGGGCTTGCCAATCGCCGTGGGCGAGCCAGCGATCAACCCGGTGCCGCGTGCGATGATGGATGAGGTCGTCGGTGAGATGGCCGCCGTTTTTGGCCGAGTGGCTGACATTGAGATCACTGTGTCAATTCCGGGCGGGGTGGCCTTGGCGGAAAAAACCTGGAACCCCCGGCTGGGGATTGTGGGCGGGCTGTCGATTCTGGGCACGACGGGGATCGTGCGGCCGTTTTCCTGTGCGGCGTGGATCTCTTCCATTCACCGGGGAATTGATGTTGCTGTGGCCTCGGGGCTGACACATGTCGCCGGGTGCACGGGGGCTACGAGTGAACGGGTCGTGCAGGAGATTTATGGGCTCCCCGACCATGCGATGCTCGACATGGGGGATTTCTTTGGCGGGCTGGTGAAGTACCTGCGGAGGCATCCCGTTGCGCGACTGACGATTGGCGGGGGGATCGGCAAAATCGCCAAGCTCGCGCAGGGGGCAATGGACCTTCATTCGGGACGGTCTCATGTGGATTTTGGCGTGCTGGCCGGTTGGGCGGGTGATGAGCGCGTCGCAGGAGCTAATACTGCGCTCGAGGCGGTGGGGATGGTGCCGGCCCTGGCGCAACGGGCGGCGGATGAAGCGCTGTTGCGGGTGCAGGCCGCGGCTGGGCCTTCGGTCGCGGCAGATGTGGTCATCATCGACCGTGGCGGTGTCGTTCTCGCGCGGGCGGGCGGATGAGGGTTCTTCTGCTGGCGGGGAGTGGGGAGGCCCGTACCATCGCGCGCGAACTGAGCGAGCGGGGCGTGGATGTGATCGCCTCGCTTGCCGGGGTGGTGAAGGAGCCTTTGGCCATTGGCGTGCCGACGCGGATCGGCGGGTTTGGTGGCCATGCGGGGTTTGTGGCCTTCCTTGAGGCCGAGGGAATCGAATCTGTCGTTGATGCAACTCACCCATTTGCCGCGCATATCTCGGCGCGGACGCATGCGGTCTGCACCACTCGGGGTTTGCCGTATCTTCGGGTTGAGCGGCCGGGTTGGGTTGAAGGACCCGGCGATCGTTGGGTCTGGATTAGGGGCGAGTCTGCAGCGGTTGAGCATATCCCGCCTGCGGCGGTGGTGTTACTGGCGACGGGGCGGCAGACACTCGACCAATATGCAGCGTTGGCGGTGGGCCGCACGCTCTATTGTCGGCAGATCGATCCGTCGGAGCGGTTGTTTCCCTTTTCCAAGGGCGGATTTGTGATCGGGCGGCCGCCGTTTGCCATGGCTGATGAAATTGACCTGTTCGTCAAGTTGGGCGTGGACTGGATCATCGCCAAGGACGCGGGCGGGGCTGAGAGCCGGGCCAAACTCGACGCCGCGCGGGAGTTGGGGATCGGCGTCCTGATGATCCGGCGACCGGTGGTCGACGCCGGGCCGAAGGTTGAAACCGTGGCCGAAGCGGTGGATTGGGTGGCAAGGCTGTGAAGGAACGGGTCATCTTTTCCGATGCCTGTGTCAGTGAAGGCGCTGAATGGCTCGCTCATCGCGATGCGCGGTTTGCGACGGCTCTGGCGGAGATTGGACCGTTGCCGTTGCGGTTGAAGCCGGACGGGTTTGCGACGCTTCTGTCGGCCATCGTCAGCCAGCAGGTGAGCGTGGCCTCGGCCAATGCGATCTGGGAGCGGTTGGTGGCGGCGGGGATGGTCACGCCGGATGCCGTCGCGGTCGTAACCGAGGAGCATCTGCGGGCGCTGGGGCTGTCGCGGCAGAAGGCGACCTATGCCCGGGCGCTGGCCGGGGCAGGGGTGGACTATGCGGCGCTGCGTGTGATGACGTCGGACGAGGTGGTTAGTGTACTGACGGTGGTGCCGGGGATCGGGATCTGGACAGCGGAGATCTACGCGATGCTAAGCCTTGCTCGGGCGGATGTTTTCGCGCCGGGTGATCTGGCCTTGCAGGAAGGGGCGCGGGCGCTGTTCGGTTTGCCGGAGCGGCCCAAGGAAAAGGCCCTGCGAGCGATGGCTGAGGAATGGTCACCCTGGAGGTCGGTCGCGGCGCGCATCCTTTGGGCATATTATAGGGTTGCGAAGAACCGCGAAGGTGTGCGGTGATTCTGGATCAGTAGGCTTTCCTCGCCAGCGTCCGGCAGAAGATCGAGTGAGGCTCACGGCAACCTCGGACCGGGCCAGCCTGATGCATCTCGCGGGACGCTTTGCGCTGATTCTGCTCTGCGTGGGCCTGATCGCGATACATATGCCCTTCTGGGGCCTGCTTCTGCCGGTGCCGGGGGTGTTGATCGTCGTCCTGTTCACACTTGAGTACGAATGCACCCATCGCACCCTGTTCCGGCAGGGCTGGATCAACGAAGTCGTGGGACGGATCTGCGGTTTTCTGCTGGTCCTACCGTTCGGCTGGTTCCTTGCCTTTCATCTGTTGCATCACCGCTTGACCAATCAGCCGGGGCTTTTTCCCGAACCGGACGGGCCGACACCCGAAACCTATCGGGACTGGGTCTGGCTCGTATCTGGTCTGCCCTACTGGATCAGCGAGGCGCGGCTGTTGATCGACCTGGCGCGGCGCCGGATGCCCTCTACACAGAGTTGATGACACGCCCCGCGCTGCCCGTGATTCAGCGCGAGGCGATTATCATGGTCGGCCTCCATGCGCTGATGATCATCTCGTCCCTGATAACGCCGGTGCTGTTCTGGGTCTGGATTGTCCCGGTCCTGCTCGGGCAGCCTGTGCTGCGCCTCTATCTTCCGGCCGAACATGGCGACTGCCCGCAGGTGGAAAACATGTTCGCCAACACCAGGACGACAATCACCACCGCCATCATCCGGTTCCTTGCCTGGAACATGCCGTTTCACACTGAACACCACGTCTGGCCCGCCGTGCCCTTCTGCCGCCTTCTGGACTTGCACCGGCGGATGAAAGACTGTCTGCAGGTCACAGCCGAAGGCTATGTCGCCTTCAACCGGGACTATCTGACGCGCCGCCTGCGCCACAATGACAGGACAAAGACATGACACGCGCTCTGCAATCGGATCGCAAGGAACCACTGAACGGCCAGGTCCGCTCTGCCGTGATCTTCCTGCATGGCTATGGGGCGAACGGAGCCGATCTGCTCGGTCTTGCTGATCCCTTGGGTGAACACATGCCCGACACACTGTTCCTCGCCCCAGATGCTCCCGAGCGAAGCGCGGCTTCGGCCCTTGGCCTGCAATGGTTTCCGATCCCCTGGATTGACGGGTCGTCCGAAGAGATGCAGCGTCAGGGTCTGATGCGGGCAACCGAAGATCTGCAGGCCTTCATTGACGGTGTGATGGTGGATGAGGATCTGTTGCCCGAGCAGGTCATGTTGTTCGGCTTTTCGCAAGGTTCCATGATGGCCCTGCACGTGGCCCCGCGCCGCGAAGAAGCGATCGCTGGCGTGGTGGCCATCTCGGGCCGTCTGCTGGAACCCGAGGCGCTGGAAGACGAGGTCGAATGTCGTCCAGCGGTTTTGCTTGTGCATGGCGATCAGGACCAGGTCGTGCCGCCACAATCGCTGCCAGAAGCTGCGCAGGCCCTGCAGGATGCAGGCTGGACCGAGGTCTATGCCCATATCATGCGGGGCACGGGCCACGGGATTGCGCCGGACGGGCTGTCAGTCGCACTGGCCTTCATGCGGTCCCGGCTAGGGATTGAGTGACTCAAGCGTTTCCTCTGTTGCGACATTTGCCGAGGATTTGTGCGTGACAGATAGGGCCGTCACCGCCGCGTCACGGAATCACCCTAACCCGAGATCAACCCAAGACGCTGGGGGCTTGTGAGCGTTCAGCCGCGATATATAGTGACCTTTGGGCAGATATGTGGATAAATCTTCTCCGGTAGCACGGGCTGACGGAACGGAAGAATTTTGGAGGCGGGCATGGAGGCAGATTTCAGGACGAGTTTCGTGCGCGATCCCGCTGCGCTGCGGCAGCATCCTGCTCTTGTCCTGAACGCTGACTATCGCCCCTTGTCATACTATCCTCTTTCCCTCTGGCCTTGGCAGGAAGCGGTGAAGGCAGCCTGGCTCGACAGGGTCGAGATCGTGGCCGAATACGACGAATGGGTCCGAAGTCCGTCGACCACGATCCGTATCCCTTCGGTGGTCGTGCTCAAGGATTATGTGAAACCTCAGAAGCGCGTGGCATTCACGCGCTTCAATCTTTTTCTGCGGGACGAATTCTGCTGCCAGTACTGCGGCACCCGGGGCGACCTGACGTTCGACCATGTCGTCCCGCGGTCGCGCGGTGGCATCACCTCGTGGGAAAACGTGGTGGCGGCCTGTTCTCCCTGCAACCTGCGCAAGGGGTCCAAGTCCCTTCGCCAGTCTGGCCTGTCGCTGCGCCGTCCGCCCCGGCAACCGGGATCAGAGGAATTGCGCAACATGGGGCGCAAGTTCCAGCCGAACCACCTGCATGACAGTTGGCTGGATTATCTGTATTGGGATGCCGAGCTGGAGGCCTGAAGGACGTTCGCGGCAGGGTGATGCTGCGTTGCAGCGTTCTTCGCCGGGCGCTTCTCGGATGGCTGGACTCGGGCACCTCCGGTCGCTAGAAGCGCCGTTTCAGCGCTAGCAAATGCCATTCGAGGGAGCGGTCGGTCATGGTTTCTAGAGTCATTCCGGTCGATACCTTTGACCTCGTGATCTTTGGCGGTACGGGCGATCTGGCGCGACGAAAGATCCTGCCTGGGCTCTTCCGCCGTTTTCTGGCCGGGCAGATGCCGCCCGATGCGCGGGTGGTCGGTGCGGCGCGGGCGGAACTGGATTCGGCGAGCTATCGGGACCTGATCGCCAAATCGATCGCCGAGTTCGGTGGGCCAGAAGCCAAAGATGAAGAAGGGCTCGCGGCATTTCTGACGCGGCTCGATTATGTCGCGATTGATGCCAACGGGGTCAATGGCTGGACGAAACTGGCCAACATGATGCATTCCGACGTGGTTCGGGCCTTCTATTTCTCGGTGGCGCCGTCATTGTTCGGTGCGCTGGCCGAACGTCTGCACCAGCACGGGATCGCCAATGCCGAAAGCCGGATCGTGGTGGAAAAGCCGTTCGGCCGCGACCTCGCCTCGGCCCATGCGCTGAACGAGACGCTGGCTGCACATTTCAACGAAGGGCAGATATATCGGATCGATCATTATCTGGGCAAGGAAACCGTCCAGAACCTGATGGCCGTCCGGTTCGGCAACGTGCTGTTTGAACCGCTTTGGAACAACCATTTCGTTGATCACATCCAGATCACGGTGGCCGAAACTGTGGGCGTCGGCGGGCGGGGCGGGTATTATGACAAATCAGGCGCGATGCGCGACATGGTGCAAAACCATTTGATGCAGCTTCTTTGCCTGATTGCGATGGAACCGCCGAGCCAGTTTGACGCGAATGCGGTGCGGGATGAAAAGCTGAAGGTCATCCGCGCGCTGCAGCCGGTAGAGGCGCATCATATTGTGCGCGGGCAGTATGATTCCACGGCGACCGAAAAGAGCTATCGCGAGGATGCGGAGAACCCCCGGTCGTTCACCGAAAGCTTTGTCGCGATGAAGGTGCAAATCGCTAACTGGCGCTGGGCGGGCGTGCCGTTCTATCTGCGCACCGGCAAGAAGATGCGGGCTCGGTCGTCCGAGATTGCGGTCGTCTTCAAGGATCTGGGCCATTCGATCTTTGAAGGGGACATTTCGCGGCACCGGAACATTCTGTCGATCCGGCTTCAGCCGAATGAGGGGATCGACCTGCAGGTGACGATCAAGGAACCGGGGCCTGGGGGGATGCGCCTGATCGACGTGCCGCTGGACATGACCTTTGCCGATGCCTTGGGCGATCATGCGGGTGAAGTGTCGGACGCCTATGAGCGGCTGATCATGGATGTGATCCGGGGCAACCAGACGCTATTCATGCGCGGGGACGAAGTCGAGGCTGCGTGGAAGTGGGTGGACCCGATCATCGCAGGCTGGGAGGCGCGCAATGATGTGCCGAAACTTTATGACATGGGATCGAGCGGGCCGGATGACGCGCTGATGCTGATGCATCGTGACGGGCGGCGCTGGCGCGAGATCAAGGGGTAGTTGCCCCGCAGGTAGGTTTCACCCACCGGACGGAAAACGTGTAGGGTCGGTGAAACCCACCTTCAACCGAACCACGAAAGGACCGGACCATGGACATCATCGAATATGCCGATGCCGAGATGATGATGATGGATCTGGCCAACCGTCTTGCCGGAGAGTTGCGGCAGGCCCTGACCGGGGGTGGCAGGGCGAGCCTTGCCGTGCCAGGCGGGACAACTCCGGGGCCTGTCTTCGATTCGCTGTGTGCGGTCGATATGGACTGGGGCCGAGTCGATGTCATGCTGACCGATGAACGCTGGGTGCCCGAAGAGTCAGAGCGGTCGAATACGCGGCTCTTGCGGCAGCGTCTGCTCGTGAACCACGCGGCACGGGCCAGTTATGTGCCTCTTTATGCGTCAGCCGACGCGCCAGAAGAACGGCTGGACGGGCTGTCGCAGACGGTTGCGGCGACTCTGCCGCTGAGTGTGGTGTTGCTGGGCATGGGGGCCGATATGCATACGGCCTCGATCTTTCCCGGTGCCGACAGGCTGGCCGAGGCGCTGCATGGCGATGCGGTTCTGGTAGCAATGCGGGCGCCAGGCGCGCCCGAGCCGCGGATCACCTTGTCGGCCAAGGTTCTGCGCGGCGCGATCAGCCGCCATATCGTCATCACGGGTGCCGCCAAGCGCAAAGCGATCGAGGCCGCCCGCCATCTGAGCCCCGAAGAGGCACCGGTTGCGGCCGTTCTCAAGGGGTCAATCATTCACTGGGCAGAGAGTTGAGACATGTGGGACAAGCTGAAAGCGTATCAGGCCGGGGTCTCTCAGCGTCGGATTGCCGATCTGTTTGACGATAGCCGCGCCGCCGCGTTCTCGGTGTCGGTCGGTGACATGCTGTTTGACTATTCCAAGACGAATATCGATTCCGCTGCGCGGGACATGCTGATCGGTCTGCTCGATGCGACGGGCGTTGCGGCCAAGCGGGATGCGATGTTTGCGGGGGTCAAGATCAACCAGACCGAAGGGCGGGCAGTGCTGCACACGGCGCTGCGCAATCTGGACGGCAGTCCGGTTTATGTCGACGGCGTTGATGTGATTCCCGGAGTGAAGGCCACGCTAGACCGTATGGCGGGCTTTGCGGCGGAAGTGCGCGAGGGGCGGTTCCGTGGACAGGGGGGCGCAATCACCAATGTGGTCAACATAGGGATTGGCGGGTCCGACCTTGGCCCTGCCATGGCCGTAAGGGCTTTGTCGCCCTATCATGACGGGCCGCGGTGTCATTTCGTATCGAACGTAGACCCTGCCGATATCGCCGAGGTCCTTGCAGCCTGCGACCCTGCAACGACGCTGGTCATCGTTGCGTCAAAGACATTCACCACCATCGAGACGATGACCAATGCGCGAACGGCCAAGGCGTGGATGGGGCAGACGGTGACCGATCCTGCGGCGCAGTTTGCGGCCCTGTCGACAGATCCGGCCAAGACCGGTGCCTTTGGCATCGCGCCCGAGCGGGTGTTCGGTTTTGAGGATTGGGTAGGTGGCCGCTATTCCATGTGGGGGCCGATTGGTCTGTCGTTGATGATCGCCATCGGGCCGGACGCATTCCGCGCATTCCTGCGTGGCGGGCAGGCGATGGATGATCATTTCCGGGCGGCGGATTGGCACGAGAACATGCCGGCGTTGCTGGCGCTGGTGGGGCTGTGGCACAATCAGGTCTGCGGCTATGCGACACGGGCCGTGCTGCCATATGACAACCGGCTGGGACGGTTGCCGGCCTACCTTCAGCAGCTTGAGATGGAGAGCAACGGCAAGCGTGTCAGCATGGACGGGGCAGATCTGCCGTTCAACTCGGGTCCGGTGGTCTGGGGCGAGCCTGGGACGAACGGGCAGCATGCGTTTTATCAGCTGATCCATCAGGGGACGCGGGTGATCCCCTGCGAATTCTTGATCGCGGCACGGGGTCATGAGGATGCGTTGCACCATCAGCAGCAGTTGCTGATCGCCAACTGTCTGGCCCAGTCCGAGGCGCTGATGAATGGCCGTTCGCTGGCCGAGGCCACGGCGATCATGGCGAAGAAGGGTCTGACGGGGACCGAGTTGGAGCGGCAGGCGCGACACCGGGTGTTCCCGGGGAACCGTCCGTCCGTGACGCTGGCCTATCCGGTGCTGGACCCGTTCCGGCTGGGGCAGATTATTGCGCTTTATGAACACCGGGTGTTTGTCGAGGGCGCGGTACTGGGGATAAACTCCTATGACCAGTGGGGTGTGGAACTGGGCAAGGAACTGGCCACGGCGCTTGGGCCGGTCGTGGAAGGGCGCGAATCGGCGGCGGGCAAGGATGGGTCCACGGCGCAGCTGGTGGGGTTCCTGCGGGCCAGCGGGGCCTGAATGCGCAGTTCTGGGACGTGTCTGCGGTGCCGTGGGGGTTAACGCGGTGGATTGCGCGGGGGGTGGGTGCGGAAGCGACCCCCATCAACATGTCTAAGTAACGGAATAAAATACGAAAAATGGATACGGCGAAGCGTCAGTAAGCTGTCGGTATTGCGTCGGTATTACGTCGGTATCGCGTCGGTATTGTTGGCGCGGAAGGTTAACGTTCTGTTCATCCTGCACTTTGGGGATGAGACAACCTGTATCCGTCAGGTTAAGGAAGTGTTGGGGCTGCGCCGGAACGCAGCCCGTTTGGCGGTAAAGACCCGCCCGGATCAGACTGCCGCCGTGACGATGATTTCGACCGTATAGGCCGGGGTGGCGAGTTTGGCTTCGCCGGTCCACCGGGCGGGGGTGTTGCCGGGGGCGACCCAGGCGTCCCAGACGGCGTTCATTTCGGCAAAGGTGCTGATATCGGCCAGCCAGATCTGCGCCGTCAGGAGTTTGGTCTTGTCGGTACCTGCGAGCGCGAGCAGGCGGTCGATTTCGGCCAGAACGGTCTGGGTCTGGACGGTGACGGTCGCGTTCGGTGTGCCGACCTGACCGGCAAGGTAGGCGATACCGTTATGGACGACGGCACCGCTCATTCGCGGGCCGGGTTCGATACGTTTGATTTCGGACAATTCTGGGCTCCTGCCTGGGGTTATGACATGCGGGAGCGGTTGGAGCGGGTAACGGGAATCGAACCCGCAACTGAAGCTTGGGAAGCTTTCGTGATACCTTTTCACCATACCCGCTTGGGTGGGGCTCAGGTAGCCGCAGAGGCGGACAGCGTCAAGGCGATTTCGATGACCTTGACGCTGCCCGAAAGGTCAGCCGGCGAGGATGCGGGCCTTCTGTTCGGCGAATTCGGCTTCGCTGAGGATCCCTGCCTGATGCAGTTCTGCAATCTGCTTGAGGCGGGCGATACCTTCTTCGCCGAGGCCGCCCGCGGGGGCGGGGGACGGCGGCGCTGCCATTGCAGCAGCGGGCTGGGGTGCGGCAGCGGCGGGGCCGCGCGGTTTGGTCATGGCGTTGGCGGTGCCGACGACGACGGCGGTCTTGCCTGCGGTGCGGGCGGCAGAGCCGATGAGGCTCGGGCGGCCGGAACGGGAACTGAACAAGTGGATTTCTCCTGTCGAAGGGGTCAATGGGATGTGATCGCGGCCTCGATCAGGGTGGCGCGGGCGGCATCGACGACATCGCCGGGGATGCGATGGGAGGCCAGCAGCGTGCCGCCTGCATTGCGAACGGCAGTGGCGAATTCGGTGGCCCAGAGGTGTTCGACCAGAAACACCGCCTCGGTCGTGCCGGGTTCGAGATCATCGGCGATGTCGTTCAGGTCCGCCTCGGACAAGAGGCCCGTCACGTCGCCGGTCAGGATCGCCATCGCAGAGGCGACTTCGACCGAAAGCTCCTGCATTTCAAGGATATGGGCGGTGCCATCCGCATCCTTGACCACAACGGCAAGGTCGATGATGCGCACGATACCGCGATCGACAAGATCGCCAAGGGCAGTTGCGATTTCGCCGGTGAAGTTGTTGCCGTCAAATCCGATGACGATCAGTTCGATGGGGCCGAAGCTGCGGTCCATGTGTCTCTCTCCTCGTTACTCCACGATAGTCTAGCATGGCTTTGCAACGAATTCGCGGCAAGCGGTAAAGCAGTCTTTTTGGGGGTAAGTGGGGAGGGGGCGCTGCACCCGCCGTTCTGCGGCCCCCACGGCATATCTGGAACCAAGAGAAGGCCAATGTCAGGTCCGACGGCGGCGTCGTCCGGCGTCATTGCCGCCGCCGGTGTTGAAGCTGACGTCCGGCAGGGTGACTATGGCGGCGAGGTTCGGGAATGGGTCGGTCGCGTGCGGGATTGCGTTCGCATTGACGAAGTGTTCCTGAAACCTGGGTTCGATCGCGGTTTCGACCTTGTGGATCTGGCGCACGGTCGATTCGATTTCCGTGCGGGCCGCGACCGAGCAGAGCGCCATCCGGGCACCGGTGCCTGCGGCGTTGCCGGCGGAGGTGACCTTGTCGAGTGGTGCGTCGGGGATCATGCCCAACACCATGGCGTGTTTGGGGCTGATATGGGCGCCGAAGGCCCCGGCCAGCGTGACGCGGTCGACCTGGTCCACGCCCATTTCGTCCATCAGGAGGCGTGCGCCGGCGTATAGGGCGGATTTGGCAAGCTGGATGGCGCGGATGTCGCCCTGGGTCACGGTAATGACCGGGCCGCCGGTGGCAGATCCGTCGTGGAGCAGGTAGGAGTGCGTGCGGCCTTCGGGGATCATGCGGGCGGTGCCGGTTTGCCCAGCCGAGCCCATGAGGCCGCGCGGGTCGAGAAGGCCCGCCATGCGGAGTTCGGCCACGGCCTCGATGATGCCCGAGCCGCAGATGCCGGTGATGCCGGTGGTCGCGGTCGCTGCGGCGAATCCCGGATCGTCTGACCACAGATCGCAGCCGATGACGCGAAAACGGGGTTCCTTGGACACGGGGTCGATTTCCACCCGTTCGATGGCTCCGGGGGCGGCACGCTGGCCCGAGCTGATCTGGGCGCCTTCAAAGGCGGGGCCGGTGGGGGAGGAGCAGGCGAGGACGCGGGTTGTGTTGCCGAGGAGGATCTCAGCATTCGTGCCGACGTCGACGATGAGGACGAGGTCTTCGGACTTGCCCGGTTGTTCGGAAAGGGCGACTGCGGCGGCATCCGCGCCGACATGGCCCGCGATGCAGGGCAGGACAAAGACGCGGGCGGCAGGGTTCGTCGAAGTCAGGTTCAACTCGGTCGCGTCGAGCGAGAGGCTGTTTGAGGTGGCGAGCGCGAACGGGGCCTGGCCCAGTTCGACCGGGTCGATGCCGAGGAGGAGGTGGTGCATGACCGGGTTGCAGACGAACACGACCTCCATGATGTCGCGGGGTTCGATCCCGGCCTCGTTGGCCAGTTCGACAGAGAGGGCGTTGATCGCCTCACGGACGGCGGTGGTCATTTCCACATCGCCGCCGGGGTTCATCATCGCATAGGAGACGCGGGACATGAGGTCTTCGCCAAAGCGGATCTGCGGGTTCATCACACCGGCGCTCGCCTTGACAGTGCCGTTCCTGAGGTCGGTCAGGTGGGCCGCGATGGTGGTCGAGCCAAGGTCAATGGCAAGACCGTAGATGCGGCCTTCGTGGAAGCCGGGCCAGATGTCGAGGATGCGGTGGGAGTCATCGCGGTGGCCCTTGTGCAAGGCCACGGTGACCGTCCAGTTGCCCTTGCGGAGCGCACCTTGCAGGCGGCGCATGACGGGCAGGGGGGCCGTCACGCGGTCCACGTTCCACTGGTCGCGGAGAGCGAAGCCAAGCCGTTCGAAATCGCCGGTGGGTTCATGCATGTCGGGTTCAGTGACCTCGACATAGTAAAGATGGGTGGCCGGGTCCATGACGATGGCGCGGTCGGACGCGGCCTTGCGGACGACCTGGCGGTGGACCTGGGATTCGGGGGGTACGTCAATGACCACGTCGCCCTGCACGCAGGCCTGACAGCCGAGGCGGCGGCCTTTGGGCAGGCCGCGGATGCGGTCATAGCGTTCCTCGACACTGTTCCAATCGGTCAGGGCGTTTTCAGCCACCGTGACACCGTGCTTTGGGAATTCGCCGTAAGAGGGCGTGATCTGGCATTTGGAACAGATGCCGCGCCCGCCACAGACGGAATCGAGATCGACGCCCAGTTGCCGGGCGGCGGTCAGGATCGGGGTTCCGGCTGCGAAATGACCCCGCTTGCCCGAAGGCGTGAAGATGACGAGGGGGTATTGCGGGTTGTCAAAGCTCATGGGTGTGATGTTCCTCGTGCGCGGTGCTGCGCAACATAGGGGCGAATGCCGGAGGGGGAAGGCAGAACACGCCGTGCGGGGGGCGTGATGCGACATGCGGCGCCGCTGCGAAAGGGCAGGAGCGAGCGCTGCCCCCGCCTTCGGCTCCCCCGAGGTATCTGGCGACAAAGAAACCGGGAGGCTGGGATTGCGGGGCCAGCCGATTGGCCCTTTTGCCCGGCCCTCTTCCGTGCCATAGCGACGCGCCAACGATGCCAGCCCCGGGAGTGTGCGCATGGAGATTCGTGAGGCTCTCACCTTTGATGACGTTCTTCTTGTGCCGGCCGCGTCGAGCGTGCTGCCGTCCACGGCCGACACGCGGACCCGCGTGACCCGGTCGATCGGAATGAACATTCCGCTGTTGTCAAGCGCGATGGATACGGTGACCGAAGGACGCATGGCCATTGCCATGGCGCAGGCGGGCGGGATCGGGGTGGTGCATCGCAATCTGGATGTGGCGGCCCAGGCGCAGGAGATCCGGCGGGTGAAGCGGTTCGTGTCGGGGATCGTCTATAATCCGATCACCTTGCGGCCCGATCAGACGCTGGCGGATGCCAAAGAACTGATGGACCGGTATCGCGTCACGGGGTTCCCGGTGGTAGACGAAAAGGGCCGCGTGCTGGGCATTGTGACCAACCGCGACATGCGCTTTGCCGCCGATGACCGGACGCCGGTCAGCGTGATGATGACCACCAATAACCTTGCCATGCTCACCGAGCCGGCGGATCTTGACGAGGCGAGAAGCCTGATGAAGGCGCGGCGGATCGAGAAGCTTCTTGTTATAGATGGCAAGGGCAAGCTCACGGGGCTGCTCACGCTCAAGGACAGCGAGCAGGCAGTGCTGAACCCCTCGGCCTGCAAGGACGAGTTGGGGCGGCTGCGGGTTGCTGCGGCATCCACGGTGGGCGATGCCGGGTTCGAGCGGTCCGAGGCGCTGGTCGATGCCGGGGTCGATATTGTTGTGATCGACACGGCGCACGGACATTCCGAAGGGGTGGCGCGGGCAGTTGAGCGGCTGAAGAAGCTTTCGAATGCCGTGCAGGTGATTGCGGGCAATGTGGCGACCGGCGAGGCCACGCGGGCGCTGATTCATGCCGGCGCGGATGCGGTCAAGGTAGGGATAGGGCCGGGGTCGATCTGCACCACGCGGATGGTCGCGGGTGTGGGTGTGCCCCAGCTCACCGCCGTGATGGATTGCGCGCAGGCGGCGGGTGATGTGCCAGTGATCGCGGATGGCGGGATCAAGTTTTCGGGCGATTTCGCCAAGGCCATCGCGGCGGGCGCGTCCTGTGCGATGCTGGGCAGCATGATGGCCGGGACCGATGAAAGCCCGGGCGAGGTGATCCTGTATCAGGGCCGCAGCTATAAGGCCTATCGCGGGATGGGGTCCTTGGGTGCGATGGCGCGTGGGTCGGCGGACCGATATTTCCAGAAGGATGCGGCCAGCGACAAGTTGGTGCCTGAGGGGATCGAGGGGCAGGTGCCTTACAAGGGTTCGGCCCATGCTGTGATCCATCAGCTTGTCGGCGGTCTGCGGGCGGCGATGGGGTATACCGGCAATGCAACCGTGGCCGAGATGCGGAAGAATTGCCAGTTCGTGAAGATCACCAGTGCCGGGTTGAAGGAAAGCCATGTGCATGATGTGCAGATCACCCGGGAAAGCCCGAACTACCGCGTCGGCTGAGGGACGATGGCTCTGCAGCCGGAGTCGTGGTAATCCCGTTACCATGTGGCGTGGTGGAGGGGCATGATGGGCTTGCCTGCAGGAACGACCGCTGTCGGATTCATCCTGACGGCGGACAGGTCGCGGTCGAAGGCGTTCTATGTGGATGTGATGGGCTTTCCAATCACCGCCGAGGATCCTTTCGGGGCTACCTTCAACATGGCCGGCCTGAACGTCCGCCTGACCGATATCGAAGGCCATGTCGCGACACCCCATACGGTGCTGGGCTGGACGGTGCCTGACATTCGCGCAGCGTCCGAAGACCTGAAGTCGCGGGGCATAAGTTTTCAGATCTATCCCGGTTTCGGTCAGGATGATCTGGGGATATGGACCGCGCCCGATGGAGCGGTGCGGGTGAACTGGTTCAAGGACCCCGACGGCAATGTGCTGAGTCTGACACAGGCTGGCTGAACGCTTGTGAAGCGGGCCCGCCGCAGGTACCCAGCGCAGAATGGCGGGGAGGGGCGGCATGATCAGGTTCAGCGAGCGGGTCCTGTGTCGCGTGCGTTCTGAGCGGTCGGTGACGCGATGACACCCGGTGCGCGGGTCGCAGCTGCCATCGAGGTTCTGGACCGTATCCTTGCCGGAGAGCCTGCCGAGAAGGTGCTGACGCAATGGGGCCGCGACAATCGCTTTGCCGGGTCGGGCGACCGCGTCGCGATCCGTGACCATGTCTTTGACGCCTTGCGGCGGAGGCGCAGCTATGCGGCCGCTGGCGGGGCCGAGACCGGGCGAGGGATCATGATTGGCGCTTTGCGGTCGTCAGGGCGCGATCCGGCAGAGGTCTTTTCCGGGGCGGGCCATGCGCCGCCGCCATTGACCGAGGCAGAAGCCGGGCATGCGCCGACGGATCCGCTTCCTTTGCCGGTCGGTTGCGATGTGCCGGACTGGCTTTGGCCGCTGATGCAGGACGGGCTTGGTACCATGGCCGTGCCGGCGCTGATGGCGCTGCGCGACAGGGCGGGGGTGCATTTGCGGGTCAATCTGCGGAAAAGCGACCGCGAGGCCGCGATTGCGGCGCTGGCAGCCGACGGGATCACAGCCCTGCCGCATCCCGAGGTGGGCACGGCCCTGGTGGTGACCGCCAACGAACGGAAGCTTTCGTCGTCAAGGGCCTATACGGATGGCCTGGTCGAATTGCAGGATGCGGCGTCGCAGGCTGCCGTCTTGCGCCTGCCGCTCAGGGATGGCGACAGGGTTCTTGACTATTGCGCCGGAGGCGGTGGCAAGTCGCTGGCGATGGGCGCGCTGGCGCAGATTTCACTTGTGGCCCATGACGCCGATCCCGGGCGCATGGCAGATCTGCCTGCCCGGGCCGACCGGGCGGGGCTGAAGGCTCGTCTGGTGACGACTGCAGCGTTGGCGGGGCTGGGGCCAATGGATCTCGTGCTGGTCGATGCACCCTGTTCGGGAAGCGGCACATGGCGGCGCGCGCCTGATGCCAAATGGCGCATGACCCCGGATAGTCTGACAAGGTTGATGGAACTACAGGCAGTCATTATGGACCGGGCGGCAGACCTGGTCGGACCAGAGGGCTATCTCGCCTATGCGACCTGTTCAATCCTGACGGGGGAAAACCGGGCGCAGGTGGACCGGTTTCTGGAGACGCATCCGGGCTGGACCAAGACAGCAGAAATGCAACTCCTGCCCGACCTGTTCCACGATGGGTTCTATCTGGCCGTTTTGGGGCGGGATTCGTTACAACTATAAGTTGATTTAAATTCCTAATGATGTAAACCGTCAACCAGAGTTTACGCTTTGTTAGGGCTTTCCTTGTGAATTGCCCTTGGTCGAATCGAGAAGGGGCCCGCGCGTGCTTCAGGTTGACATTTCGCCGCCGGTGTCGGCCGTTTGGGGCGGAAATCCCTTGCCGATGACGGTGGCCCTTCTTGGGACAGGGCTGATCGCCGTTGTGGCGGGGCTTGTTATGGCAGATCCGGTGATCCGGATGGTCCTGACTCTGACGGGCACCATTCTTCTGTGCACCTGTCTCATTCTTGCGGCTTCCGCGCTCTGGGCGGCAACTCGGCGACGGGCCAAGCTGGCCGCAGTCAGTGGTTTTGTCGATCAGGATTTCTGCGCCAGTATTCTGGCGGATGCCGATGGCGCAATCCTTATGCGCAACAAGGCGGCTGGGGAAAGGGCGCACCTGCGTCCGGTCGATACGCTGGCAGCGGCCCTGTCCGACCTTTTTGCCAGCCCCGGTACGATCCTGTTCCGCCTGCAGACAGCAGCCAGCATTCACGGTGTGGCACGCGAAGATCTGGTCACCCGCAAGGGTCATCTGCGCCTGTCAGCCCACCGGATCGACGACCGGGTATTTCTGTGGCGGCTTGAGGAAATGGCCGAAAAACAGCCTGTATCCCTGTCAGGCAACGAGCTTAGCCTGCCGATGCTGACTGCAGGCCCGGCAGGCACCATCCTCTACATGAACGAGGCGTTCCGCAACCTGACTGGCGGGCGGCCCAGAACACTTGATCTTGTCTTCCGAGATCTCCCCCTTGTTCCCGGTCAGGTTCACCGGGTCGAGGCAGCCTCGGGTCCGGTCGATTGTCTGGTTGCGCAGGTCACGGGCAACACCGGGCGATCCGAAATCTATCTGCTGCCGGTCGGGGCGGTGGGCACCCAACGGACGCGCTGCGCCGACTGGGATGCGATCGAGGATCTGCCGGTGCCGCTGCTCAAACTGGCGCCGAACGGTCTGATCCTTGCCACCAACCGAGAGGCGCGGGCGCTGCTGCCGATGCCGGTGGGGCCTGCGGCGCGGCTTTCTGATCTTCTTGAAGGTCTCGGGCGGCCGGTCATCGACTGGCTTTCCGATATCGTGGAGGGCCGCAGCGGAGCGGCCCCGCAATTTCTTCGCGGGACCGGCACCCATCAGGATACGTTTCTCAGGGTGTCGCTCAATCTGGCGGGTCAGGGTGAAGACCAGCATCTGATCGCCGTCCTCAACGACGTGACCGAACACAAATCGCTCGAGGCTCAGTTCGTCCAGAGCCAGAAGATGCAGGCCATCGGACAACTGGCTGGCGGCGTGGCGCATGATTTCAACAACCTCCTGACTGCCATCTCGGGCCATTGCGACCTTCTGCTCTTGCGGCATGATCAGGGCGATCAGGACTATGGCGACCTTATCCAGATCAACCAGAATGCCAACAGGGCGGCGGCGCTGGTGCGGCAACTCCTTGCCGTGTCACGCAAGCAGAACCTGATGCCCGAAGTGCTTGATCTGCGTGACACGCTTTCGGATCTGACGCATCTGCTCAACCGTCTGGTCGGGGAAAGGGTGCTGTTGACACTGAACCATGACCCTGCACTCCTTTATATCCGGGCAGACAAGCGGCAACTCGAACAGGTTCTGATGAACCTGGTTGTCAACGCACGCGATGCCATGCCCGACGGAGGCGAGATTCGGGTCGAGACAGAGAATATCGTGCAGCATCTGCCGCTCGAACGCGATCGGGCGACGGTACCGGCCGGACGCTATGTTGTGGTCAAGGTGATTGACGAAGGGATCGGGATCGCGCCCGAGAAGATCAAGAAGATATTCGAACCCTTCTACACCACGAAACGCCCCGGCGAAGGGACAGGTCTGGGGCTTTCGACAGCCTATGGCATCGTAAAGCAGACCGGCGGTTTCATCTTTGTCGACAGCGTCGTGGGGCAGGGTACTACCTTTACACTCTATTTTCCGGGCTATGACAAACCCGCAACCGCCCCCGTCCCGGCCCCCGTGACCGAGTTGCAGGGCGTCCCGCGCAAGAGCGAAGGCGTCGTCCTTCTGGTCGAGGATGAGGCGCCGGTGCGGGCCTTTGCGTCACGTGCGCTGCGGATGCGGGGCTATTCGGTGCTTGAGGCAGACTGTGCCGAAACCGCGCTGGAGATGCTTTCCGACAGGGCGTTGAACGTTGATCTTTTCGTCACCGACGTGATCATGCCGGGCAAGGATGGCCCGACATGGGTGCGCGAGGCGCTGGAA
This sequence comes from Rhodobacterales bacterium, assembly GCA_026400355.1. Lineage (GTDB taxonomy): Bacteria > Pseudomonadota > Alphaproteobacteria > Rhodobacterales > Rhodobacteraceae > JAPLPE01. Next base: position 31,968 of record JAPLPE010000017.1, read on the forward strand.
GACAGGCCGGATACGAAGGTCGTCTTCGTTTCCGGTTATGCTGAGGACGCCTTTGCCGAACAGCAGGCGATGATCCCGAATTCTGTCTTTCTGCCTAAGCCGTTTTCGCTGACTGACCTGACCTCTACCGTGCAGCGTCAGTTGCACTGACCCGCAGAGTTCGGGTTGGCTGAATGGTCAGACAGCATCCTGTCCGGGTTGACAGGCCTGATCACAGCATCGCCCTGGCGGTTGCACTGCCCCCCGAAGAGCCGGTGCAACCTGCCGGTCAGGCCATCATCCCGACGAGATAGGCCGCTGAACCGGTCAGCGCGGCATAATCATCCTCGACCACGCCGACGCCGAAGCCCGTCATGAAACCGGCAAATCGGCCCTTGTCGTGGAAGGCGGCTTCAAACCGGAACTCGGTCAGGAAGGGGGCGATGGCGCGGGAAACGCCGCCGATGAGATAGACCCCTCCAAACGGAAGCTGGATCAGGGCGAGGTTGCCGGCGACCATGCCGAGCACGCGGGCGAAGTGGCGGGCGGCGTCCACGGCGCGGGGATCAGAGCCGGAGGTGCAGCCCTGCATGATCTCATGGGCGGAGGCTTCGCGCGGATCGCCGGCCTCGTGGCCCAGCCAGAGATAAACCGCTTCGAGACCGCGGCCCGAAAGCACGTCTTCGACCGACGCGAAGCCGTGGCTCGCCGTCAGATGGGCGGCAAGGCGGGCATCGGCAGCATCGCGGACGGGCAGGTTGACGTGGCCGGATTCGGATGCCGCGACGAGACGGCCGCGTGGTGTGTCAAAGACGGGGGCGGCATTGAACCCGGTGCCCACGCCAATCACCAGTTTGGTGGCCATAGGGTCTGCGGGGGGGAAGGGGATCACGGTGCGGATTTTATCGGGCGCGATATGGCCAAGAGCATGGCCCTGCGCCTGAAGGTCGTTGAGGATGGCCACCGTTTCGGCCCCGGTCGCCCGGCGCAGGGTGTCGTTGTCCATCGTCCAGTCAAGATTGGTCAGCGTCGCGCGCCCGTCGCGGACGGGGCCCGCAACAGCGACGCAGGCGGCCTTGGGATCCACCCCGCCTTCGTCGGCGATGTAGTGGCGCAGCACGGTTTCAAGACCGGGATAATCGGCATTGGCATAGCGCCGGATCGTCCCTTCGACGAGGCGTCTGCCTTCGGCGAGGGCCACGCGGGTATTGGTCCCGCCGATATCGGCCACCAGCGAATAGAGATTGGCGGGATGGGGCATGGCGATCCTTTACCGGGCAAGTGCCGCTTTGAGCGCGTGATAAGATGCTTTGGGCGTCCGCTTCAAGGTTTCGAAATCGACATGAACCATGCCGAACCGCTTTTCATAACCAAAGGCCCATTCGTAATTGTCCAGGAGCGACCAGTAGAAGAAGCCCTGCACATTGGCCCCGTCCGCGATGGCGCGTTTGGTCGCAAGGAAGTGGTCGCTGACGAAAGCCGTGCGTTCGGGGTCATAGACCGCGCCGTTTTCGATCTTGTCGTCCCAGGCCATGCCGTTTTCGGTCACATAGATCGGCGTCTGGCCAACATAATCATGCGCCATACGGGTCAGGAAATGATGCAGGCCGTCGGGGAAGATCTCCCAGCCCATCTGAGTCTTGGGCAGCGCGCCCGCGACGGGGCGGATCGAAGGCCAGGGGATCGTCGGGTCGGGGACATAGAGGCCACGGGTGTAGTAGTTGACGCCAAGCCAGTCGATCGGCTGATGGATCGAGGCCATGTCATCCTGCCAGCCCTTGGGCATATGCTTGCCGAAACCGGCCAGGCTTTCATCGGGGTAGGTGCCCCTGGTGATTGCCTCGATGAACCAGCGGTTGAAGATGGCGTCCTGAAGCCCGGCGGCGGCCTTGGCCCCGGCAGAGTCGTCGGCGGGAAGGGCGCGGTCAAAGTTCAGCACAATGCCGAGGTTCCTTTGCCCCATGCCGCGCAGGCGGGTCATCGCCTCACCATGGGCGAGCATGATGTGGTGCATGGCCCGCGCGGTGGCGCGGATGTCGCGCAAGCCGGGGGCGTGGTGGCCGAGGAAGTGAGAGAGGAAGGCCACGCACCAGGGTTCGTTGATCGTGGACACGGAATGGACGCGGTCACCGATGCGGCGGGTGATGATCTCGCTGTAGTCGGCGAACCAGCCGGCGGTGTCGCGGTTCGTCCAGCCGCCCAGATCGGCCAAAGCCGAGGGCATTTCCCAGTGGTAGAGTGTCTGGAACGGCTTCAACCCGCGTTCAAGCATGGCGTCGACGAGGCGGTCGTAGAAGTCGAGCCCTTCCTGATTGATCGTCCCGTAGCCTTCGGGAAGGACCCGCGCCCAAGAGGTGGAGAAGCGGTAGCCGTCCATCCCGGCGTCTTTCAGGATGTCGAGATCGGCCTCGTACATATGGTAGTGGTCGCAGGCGAGGGCGCCGTCTTCGGCCCGGATGACGTTGCCGGGGGTGGCAGCAAAGGTGTCCCAATGGGTGGAACCCGCGCCACCAAACTTGTGCCCTTCGATCTGATAGGCGGCGGTGGCGGCGCCAAAGACGAAGCCTTCTGGAAAGTCGGAGCGCTTGAATTTCATCATCTCTTCCTATGCGGGGCAGGGCCGCAGGAGCGGCCCACCATGAGTTCGACTTCGAGAAGTGCCGTTTTCGGAGCGACACCGGGATTGGTGATCTTGTCGATCAGCATTTCGGCCAGACGTCGGCCGACTTTGCGGACCGAAGAGCGTGCGGGATAAAGACCGGCACGTCGCTGCCGTTCTGGAGGGAGGATAGCGCATCATCATGGAAGACGACCGAAATGTCGCGCCCGAGGACAAGGCGCGCTTCGTCGATCGCACGGCGGTCGCCGAGGCCCCAGATGATGGAGGCGACAAGAAAGGCAGAGGGCGGGTCTGAGTGCATGAGCACATGTCGGTGGCGGCGCGGTAGCCGTAGTCTTCGGTCATTTCGTCGGACCACGGCTGACCGTCGTCTGGCAAAGGCCGAGGGTCTGCGCCAGGTCCTTGAGGTTCATGGGGTGAGCAGGGCGAAAGCGATTTCAATTATGCTGCACACTATCGCATGCCGTGGGTGGGGTCAAAGTCCTGTGCCTGCAATCCTGGCGAAACGCCGTTGTCGGTGATCCTGCCGGACGGGTCAAAGACAGGTCTTGGCGCGGAAACTTGTCTTGCGCAGACGCGTGGGGAGTCCGCGGTGACGCTTGGCCCGTGGCAGGGCCTGATCGCGGCCAAATGCTAGAACGGCCCGTCCTCGAGCACGCCGTCTGCGCTCATCTGTGCGTAGAGCAGCCCTTCGCGCAGGCCACGGTCCGCCACCGACAGGCGGTCTGTGGGCCAGAGCCGCATCAATGCCTGCAGGATCGCCGCGCCCGACATGATGAGCACCTGCCGGTCGCGCCCGATGCGCGGGTCGGCGCGTCGGCCTTCAGGGCCGAGGTTGAGGTAGTCGCGGATCACGGCGTCGATCTGGTCGGACGTCATGCGCAGCCCGTCAACCTTGGTCCGGTCATAGCGTTTCAGCCCCAGATGGCTGGCCGCGACAGTGGTCACAGTGCCCGAGGTGCCGATGATCTGGAACCCCTCGCGCGACTGTTCCGAGGCCGTGGGAGCAAAGGCTGCGAGTTTTTCCTCGAAGTACCAGCTCATCAGCGCAAAGCGGGCGGCGTCATCCTCCACATCCTCGAACTGGTCGCGAAGCGTGGCCACGCCGAGCGGGACGGAGATCCAGTCCACCACCTTGGCCACGGGGAAGGGGCCCGGGTCCTGCCGGAAACCGGCATGCAGCCGCATGATCGCCCGGGGGCGTTCGCGGCGGGGGACGTTGGTCAGGTCGATCCAGACAAGCTCGGTAGAGCCGCCGCCGATATCGACGACGAGCAGCTGTTCTGTCCGGGTCGAAACCAGCGGCGCGCAGGAGATGACGGCAAGGCGCGCCTCCTCCTCGGGCATGATGATGTCGAGCGTCAGGCCGGTTTCGCGCCGGACCTGCGCAAGGAATGCGGCCCCGTTGCGGGCGCGTCGGCAGGCCTCGGTCGCGACAAGGCGCATCCGCGTCACCTGATGGCGGGCCAGCTTCTGCTTGCAGATGCGCAGCGCGTTGATCGTTCGCGCCATGGAGGCCCGCGACAACTTGCCTGAGCTTTCAAGACCCTGCCCAAGCTGAACGGATTTCGAAAAGCTGTCCACGACATGGATCTGACTACCCTTGGGTTGGGCAATCAGCATGCGACAACTGTTTGTTCCCAGATCCAGCGCAGCATAAAGCGTGCTGGGATCGGGTAGTTCGGGCGCGGGGCTTTCGACCGCTTTCGGGAATGCGCCCGCGCTGTTGGGACGCTTGGGCGTCATCTTACGCCCTCCATTCTAGGTTAGCTTCAAGTTAGGCATCGGCAAGAATTTGCGCAAGCGTCCTGAAGGGGGTTGCAATGGCTATTCCGGATTAATCCGTTGCATCTTTGTGATGAGATTTCCGGGGGGAAGCACCGGGTGGCGGAATGCTCACGCCGCGTGCATACGGCTCAGGTGCGACGGATGTCGTCGCTTGCCGCGTCCGCCATGTCGAAAACCGACCCCGTGTCGCGGAAAGCGCAGCGTAGAAGCAGGCAATCCGAGACCGAGGAATCACATGCCCGAAGTTACTATTGTCTATTGGCGCGATATCCCCGCGCAGATCATCGTGGGCAAAGGCCGTCGCGGGTCCAAGGTGCAACTGTCCGAGCGTTTCGAACAGGCTATCGACCGCGCCGCAATGAAGACCGGCGCCGCCGGGACTGACGAATACCTGGCCGAATGGCGCAAAGCGGCGCCCTATGAGGCCGACGGCGAGCCCGAAGACGTGGTGGCGCGAGAAGCGGCCCGGATCGAGGCGGAATATGACAAGGCACGCCTGATGGCGCTGATCGACAACGGCGGCCGGGCGTGAGCCTGTGCAAAGCCCGTCCCTGACCAATCGCATGAAGGATGCCCTTATGGCCCTGCTTCCCTTTCTCAAGCGCAAAGACACCCCGCCGAGCCCGACCGGGGCCATGTCGCAGTTCCTGAACGGCTATTCTATCGAGGTGATGCCGCGCACCGCCGAGAAGGTCGAGGATTTCAAGGCGATCCTGCCCAAGGGCACGCGCGTCTACATCGCCCATATCGAAGGCACCCCGATCGAGGACGTGGTCCGCACGGCGGCGCGTCTTGCCAGGGACGGGTTCCCGGTCATGCCTCATTTCCCGGCCCGGATCATCAAGAGCCGCGACGAACTGGCCGACTGGATTGCCCGCTATCAGGGCGAGGCGGGCGTCAATCAGGGCCTGTTGCTTGGCGGTGGGGTCACGACCCCGGCGGGCGAGTTCGATTCGTCGATGCAGATGATCGAGACGGGCCTGTTCGACAGGGCCGGCTTCACCCGCCTTCACGTCGCGGGCCACCCCGAGGGCAACAAGGATATCGCCGGAGGCGAGGCGACGCTCGTCGAGGCGCTGAAGTGGAAGCAGAAGTTTTCAGAACGTACAGCGGCAAAGATGGCGATCACGACGCAGTTCTGCTTTGAAGCCGGCCCGGTGATCGACTGGGCCAACGGGCTCAAGGCCGCAGGGATTGATCTGCCGGTGCATATCGGTGTGGCGGGGCCTGCCAAGCTGCAGACGCTGATCAAGTTCGCCATTGCCTGCGGCGTCGGCCCTTCGCTCAAAGTGCTGCAAAAGCGGGCGATGGATGTGACCAAGCTTCTGCTGCCCTATGAGCCCACCGATTTCCTGACCGAACTTGCCGCCCACAAGGCGGTGACGCCGGGATTCAACATCGAACAGGTCCATTTCTTCCCCCTGGGCGGGATCACGACCAATGCCAACTGGGCCACGGAACACGGGCCCGCTTCGGCCCGCCCTGCCGCCGCAATGAACGGATAAGACATGACCCGCACGATCGTTGAATCAAAGACCAAGACCGTCATCATCGGCTTTGACCAGCCCTTCTGCGTGATCGGCGAACGCATCAACCCGACGGGCCGCAAGAAGCTGGCCGCCGAACTTGAAGCAGGCGACTTCTCGACGGTCGAAACCGATGCCATCGCGCAGGTCGCCGGAGGGGCAAATGTGCTTGACGTGAATTCGGGCGCTGTCTTTACCAACAAGATGGCCACGGATGTGCGCTATGCCGACAACAACTTTGTCGAACCGCCGCTGATGAGGGAAATGATCCGGCGGATTCAGGCCATCGTTGACGTGCCGCTTTGCATCGACAGTTCGGTCCCCGGTGCTCTGGAGGCCGGGCTTGCCACCGCCGAAGGGCGGCCGCTTCTGAACTCGGTCACGGGCGAGGAAGAGCGGATGGAGATCGTCCTGCCGCTGGTGAAGAAATACAACGTGCCGGTGGTGGCGATCTCGAACGACGACACAGGGATCTCGGAAGACCCCGAGGTGCGCTTTGCCGTGGCCAAGAAGATCGTCCAGCGTGCGGCCGACTATGGTATCCCGGCGCATGACATCGTGGTCGATCCGCTTGTCATGCCGATCGGCGCGATGGCGACGGCGGGGCTTCAGGTCTTTACGCTGGTCCGCCGCCTGCGCGAGGAACTTGGCGTGAACACGACCTGCGGGGCGTCCAACATCTCCTTCGGGCTGCCGAACCGGCACGGTATCAACAACGCCTTCCTCCCGATGGCGATGGGCGCGGGCATGACAAGTGCCATCATGAACCCGGTCGCGCTGCCGGTGACCCAGACCAGGATTGCCGAAAAGAAGGCCGAGATTCTGGCCGCAGGGATCATCCTGCCCGACGATATCGACGACGAGGTTTTCGTCACGCTGTTCGGCATGGGATCGACCAAATCACGCCCCGGCAAGGAAATGGAGGCAATCCGCGCCGCCAACTTCCTGACCAACAATGACCCCTCGGGCGGCGACTGGATCCGCTTCTGCCGTCCGCCCGGATCGGAAACGACTGGCGGTGGCCGGGGAGGCACGGGCCGGCGCAAGCGCGGGTGAGACCGGGGAGGGGGGCTCTGCCCTCGCCTGCGGCCCCTCCCCCCCGCCGAAGATGTTTGGACGCCAAGGAAACCTGAAACAGGTTCCTTCATTTTCTGTCCACAAATATCCCGGGGGGAGGTGAAACCGGGGGGCAGAGCCCCCCCATTTTCTTGCGACAGTTGCCAAGGGCGCGGGTTTCGGGGTAGGGCGCAGGCATGGCAAAGACACCGACAGGCAAGTCGACCAGCGGGCGGGGGACGCGGGATCTGACCGTGAAGGTCAAGACGGCAAAGGGGCGCAAGCTGTCTTCGACGCTCTGGCTCGAACGGCAGTTGAACGATCCTTATGTGCGGCGCGCCAAGGCGGACGGCTATCGCGGGCGGGCGGCTTACAAGATTCTGGAACTCGACGACAAGTTCCGCTTTCTCGTGCCGGGCGCGCGGGTGGTGGATCTGGGCTCTGCGCCGGGGGGCTGGTGTCAGGTTGCCGTGCCGCGTGTCAATGCGCTGGGGGAGAAATCCGGCAAAGCCGTGGGCCGGGTGCTGGGGGTTGATCTGCAGGAAGTCGAGCCCATTCCGGGGGCGGAAATCCATCAGCTGGATTTCATGGCGGATGGGGCGGATGAGCAAGTCAAGGCCTGGCTTGGCGGGCTGGCGGATGTGGTGATGTCGGACATGGCGGCCTCGGCCTCGGGGCACAAGCAGACGGATCACAACCGGATCATCGCGCTGTGCGAGGCGGCGGCCTATCTGGCCTTTGACGTGCTGACGCCGGGGGGCACGTTCGTGGCCAAGGTGCTAGCGGGCGGGGCCGAAGGGGATTTGCAGAAGATCCTCAAGCAGAAGTTCTCCAAGGTAGAGAATGTAAAGCCGCCGGCCTCGCGTTCTGACAGTTCCGAGAAATTCGTTGTGGCAACGGGGTTTCGGGGCTGAACCTGACCCACTGCAGGCGCAACTTTGGGGTCGTCCCATGACGTGTCACTTGCCTTTGTGATGGCCCGGCACCAGATGTGAGGCAGGCAGGTAAAGGCGCGGCATGGACACGGATTTCGACCTTTTCATCATCGGCGGCGGGATCAACGGCTGCGGGATCGCGCGGGACGCAGCCGGCCGGGGGCTGCGGGTGGCGCTGGCCGAAATGAACGATCTGGCCGGGGCCACCTCCTCGGCCTCGACCAAGCTGTTTCATGGCGGTCTGCGCTATCTCGAGTTCTGGGAGGTGCGCCTTGTCCGCGAGTCGCTGATCGAGCGGGAGACGCTTCTCAAGGCGATGCCGCATATCTCGTGGCCGATGCGGTTCGTGCTGCCGTATCACAAGGACATGCGATTTGAGGGGCAGACGCCGACCTCGCGCCTTCTTGGGGTCGTGATGCCCTGGATGAAGGGGCGCAGGCCCGCCTGGCTGATCCGGTTCGGACTTATCCTTTATGACAATCTGGGCGGGCGCGAGATCCTGCCGGGGACCACGACGCTGGATCTGCGGACGGCGCCCGAGGGGAGGCCGCTGAAGGAAAAGTTCGTGCGGGCCTTTGAGTATTCGGATGCCTGGGTCGAGGATGCGCGGCTGGTCGTGCTGAATGCGCGGGATGCCGAAGCACGGGGTGCGGCAATCATGACCCGGACGAAGGTGACCGGTGCGACACGAGCGGCGGATTCCTGGCTGATAGATGCGAAAGGCCCTGCTGGTGACCTGACCTTCACCGCCAAGGCGCTGGTCAATGCCGGCGGGCCGTGGGTCGAGGATGTCATCCGCAGCGCGATGGGGATCAATTCCACCGAGGGTGTGCGGCTGGTGCGCGGCAGCCATATCGTCGTGCCGCGCCTGTATGACCATGAGAAATGCTATTTCTTTCAGGGCGAGGATGGGCGGATCATCTTTGCGATCCCCTATGAGACGGATTTTACCCTGATCGGCACGACCGATCAGGAGCACAAGGACCTTGCCGAGAAGCCTCGGGCGACGGAGGCAGAGCAGGATTACCTTTGCGCCTTTGCCTCGCAGTATTTCAGAACGCCCGTAACGCGGGATCAGATCGTCTGGACCTATTCCGGGGTCCGTCCACTCTATGACGACGGGGCCAAGTCGGCCACGGCGGCGACGCGGGATTATGTGCTGTCGCTGGATGACAAGGGGGCGCCCTTGCTCAATATTTTCGGCGGCAAGATCACGACCTACCGGCGGCTGGCGGAACATGCGCTGCAAAAGCTGGTACCGCTGGTGGGCGGCAAGGGTGACTGGACGGCAGGGGTGACTTTGCCGGGCGGGGATTTCCGGGTGCAGGACAGGGACAGGCTGGTCGCAGACCTGAAGCGCGATTATCCTTTCCTGACGGACCGCTGGGCGCTGCGGATGGTCAAGGGGTATGGGACCGAGGCGCGGATGATCCTCGGCGCGGCGAAAACGGCCGCCGATCTGGGCCACGATTTCGGCGCAACGCTGACCGAGGCGGAACTGTGCTGGCTCATGACGAAGGAATATGCACAGCGGGCCGAGGATGTGGTCTGGCGGCGGTCCAAGCTGGGGCTGCGGCTGTCTGCGGCCGAGGTGGCCGCGATTGATACATGGATGCAGGACGAAGCCGCAAAGGCCGCCTGAGTTATAGTCCGGGGAGGGACGCATGACGCATATTCTGGCGATTGATCAGGGGACCACGTCAAGCCGGGCCATTGTTTTCGACGGAGCGATGCGGGTGAAAGCGACGGCGCAGGAGGAGTTTCCCCAGCATTTCCCGCAGTCGGGCTGGGTTGAACATGACCCGTCGGATATCTGGGCCACTGTCGCCTCGGTCAGCCGCGGGGCGATCGAGAAGGCGGGGATCGGGCCTGCGGGTATTGCGGCCATCGGCATCACCAACCAGCGCGAAACGACATTGGTATGGGACCGCGAGACGGGCCAACCCGTTCATAATGCCATCGTCTGGCAGGACCGGCGGACGGCGGCATTCTGCAACACGCTGCGCGCGCAGGGGTTTGAACCCGAGGTGACGGGGCGGACGGGTCTGCTGCTCGATCCCTATTTCTCGGCCACGAAACTCGCCTGGATTCTGGATCATGTGGAGGGCGCGCGGGAGAGAGCCGCCGAGGGCAAGCTCCTCTTCGGGACAGTCGACTGTTTCCTCATCTGGAAGCTGACCGGTGGGCAGGTCCATGCGACCGATGCGACGAATGCGGCGCGGACGATGCTCTATAACATCCGCAAGGGCGGGTGGGACGACCTGCTGTGCGAATACCTCAGGATCCCCCGTGCAATCCTGCCCGAGGTGCGTGATTGCGCCGCCGATTTCGGCATGACGCGGACCGATCTGTTTGGGCGTCCGATCCCGATCCTTGGGGTTGCAGGCGATCAGCAGGCGGCGACCATCGGGCAGGCCTGTTTCCAGCCGGGGATGATGAAATCGACCTATGGGACGGGGTGCTTTGCGCTTTTGAACACGGGCGACACGCCGGTCACGTCCAGGAACCGGCTTCTGACGACGATTGCCTATCAGTTCGGTGGCAAGCCCACCTATGCGCTGGAAGGGTCAATCTTTGTTGCTGGCGCCGTGGTGCAGTGGCTGCGCGATGGGCTTGGTATCATCCGCAAGGCGTCCGAGACGCAGAAGCTGGCCGAAAGCGCCGATCCGGGGCAGGAGGTCTATCTCGTCCCCGCCTTTACCGGTCTTGGTGCGCCGCATTGGGACCCGGAGGCGCGCGGTGCTGTCTTTGGTCTGACGCGGAACACGGGGCCCGCCGAGTTCGCCAGGGCCGCGCTGGAAAGCGTCGGGTTCCAGACCTGTGACCTGCTGGAGGCGATGCAGGATGACTGGGCGGCGGGTGAAGGGGCGCAGTCCGTGCTGCGGGTCGATGGCGGGATGAGCGCGTCGGATTGGTCGATGCAGTTCCTGTCGGATATCATCGGCGCGCAGGTGGACCGGCCTGCCGTGCTGGAAACGACGGCTCTGGGGGCGGCATGGCTTGCCGGGATGCAAGCGGAGGTCTATCCGGATCAGGCGGGCTTTGCCGCAGACTGGTCGCTTGACCGGCGGTTCTCTCCGGTCATGGATCAGGCCACGCGGGACAGGCGCGTTGCGGGCTGGCGGGATTCGGTGCGGCGGACGCTGACGCGCTAGGCGCCAAGCGCCGCCGGGATGCCGAACAGGCGGGCGGCGTTGTCGAAATAGATCTTGTCGAGCACGTCGCGAGGCAGGTTGAGGCCGTAGATGTTCCAGCGGCCCTGACCGGGGATCGGCGCGCCGGAGTATGGGAAGTATTCGTCTTCGGATTCAAGGAAGCGGGCATAGGTGCCGTAGGTCGCCTTGTCGGGCCCCGCGTCCGTGCCAAAGAGGATGCGGTCAGCGTAGCGGAGGAAGAACTTGCGGGCGGAATAGGGCTGGCGGCCGAGTTCAGCGACGCGAGCGGAGAAATCCACGAGGAGGTTGGGGCATTCGTCCATGAGGGACGAGACCCAGCCGAGATTCTCGGAATAGCAGGCGACATGGGCGCCGATGAAGGTCGTGCCCCTGTGGCGGCGCACGAGGTTGCCGAAGGCCTCGATCAGGTCGGAAAAGGACGGGAACGGAGGCGAGGGGAATTGCCAGTCGGGATGGGCGTGAAGCTCGTCCCAGCGTTCGTTTTCGGGGGTAAGCGGGTCGAAAAAAGCGACGGGGTCTGCGATGTGGATCAGGACGGGCAGGCCCAGATCCCCGGCGCTGGCCCAGATCGGGTCAAGGCGGGGGTCGTCGATCCTTGCCAGCGCGCCCGTGTCGTCGGTCACATGCAGGCCGAAAGGTTTCCAGATCTTCAGCCCCTCGGCCCCGCGGGCGACCTGGGCGCGGAAGCGGCGGGCGGAGGCCTCGGCAAAGCCGTGGCCTTCCTCTGCCCAGAGACCCCAGTTGACCCCGCCAAAGACGCGGTAGCGGTCGGGGGCGTATTCCTTGAAGCGGCGGAGGCGGTCGTCAAGGATATCCTCGCCCCAGCCGCCGTCGAGGTCGATGTAGTGGACGACCTGTGTTGTGGCGAGGTGGTCGAAGAACGCAACGGGCGTGCGTTTGTCCCAGCCGCCGCCAAAGGAGCCAAGATGGTTGTGGGCGTCGATCACCTTGCGGAAGGGGGCGGTGATGCCCGCCTGCGGCACGACCAGTTTCGGACGCGGGCGGAAATCGTCGAGGGCAAGGCGGTCGGTCATCGGGGCTGTGCCTTTGCGGCTTCGGGGTGGCAGGGTCATTGGGTGGCAAGGAAGGGCTGCTGTCAACGGGTGCTTGCGGTTGCCCGTGGGTGGCGCATGGTGCGAGCGTGGTCTGCCCGGCGGTCGGGCTGGCATAGCGGATGAGGGTGCGGTGTCGGTTTCTGCCAAGGATATGGAAAGAATTCCGCTCTGGTCGGTCGGGGTGCCGCTGTTCGGGGCGCTGCTGCTGGCGGCGAAATACGGGCATCTGATCAGCGCGCAGTCCACCGTGTTTCTGGTGCTGATCGTGGCGGGGTTGGGCAGCGCGATCTTTGCGGCGGTGCATCATGCAGACGTGCTGGCAGTCAAGGTGGGTGATCCGTTCGGGTCGGTCTTATTGGCGCTTGCCATCACGGTGATGGAGGTGGCGGTGATCCTGTCGGTCATGGCGGCCGGGGCATCGGGGGCCGAGACCGTGGCGCGGGATACGGTCTTTGCAGCCGTGATGATCGTGCTGAACGGGATCGTGGGAATCTGTCTGGTCATCGGCGGGCTGAAACATCACGAACAGGGGTTCCGGACAGATGGCGCGGCGGCGATCCTGAGCGTGATCGCGACGATTGCGGTGATCTCGCTGGTGCTGCCCAACTTTACCTTGGCCGAACCGGGGCCGGTCTATGCGCCGGCGCAACTGTTGTTCGTTGGGGTTGCGTCGTTTGTGCTTTATGGGGTGTTCCTGTTCGTCCAGACCTCGCGCCATCGGGACTATTTCCTTGACGGGTTGCATGGCGAGGAAGGCGGGCCACTACCGGGGGCGCGGATGACGCTGGTCAGCGCGGTGCTGCTGGGGCTGAGCCTTGTCGTGGTCATCCTGCTTGCCAAGGCGCTGACGCCTGCGGTGGAGCGGCAGGTAGCCGAGGCGGGGTTGCCGGTGTCTTTTGTCGGCGTGGTGATCGCGGCGATCATTCTGTTGCCCGAAGGCGTGGCGGCGCTGAGGGCGGCCTATCGGAACAGGTTGCAGATGAGTTTGAACGCGGCTCTCGGGTCGGCTTTGGCGTCGATCGGGCTGACCATTCCGATGGTGGCTGTGGCGTCACTGGTGCTGGGCCAGACGCTTGTGCTGGGGCTGAATGCGGAAGGGATGACGCTGTTGATCCTGACGCTCTTCATCTCGTCCCTGACGCTGGCCACGGGGCGGACGACGATCATGCAGGGGGCGATCCATCTGGTGATCTTTGGCGTTTTCCTGACGCTTTCGGCAGTTCCCTAGGGATAGGGATCCGATCATTTCCGGGATTTCGGGAGATCGAGGGGGGTATCTGACGTAAATGGGCGTAAGAGATTGATTTGAAAAGATGATCGGCGTCGGTGCAACGTCGGTATTGCGTCGGTATTGCGTCGGTATTTCTTGCGGATACTTACCCCTTCGTTAACGCCGAGAGGACATACTCGCCCGGGCGCATTAAGGAAGGGTGACGGGTCAGAGCAGGGGTTCGGCGAGTGCCAGCGAGTTGTTGCGGATCCGGCGGAACCATGACCAGCGGGCGACTTCGTCGCGGGTGACCTCGACCGAGCGGGCCATGAAATCGGCCTGCCTCGCGTCAAGTTCGGCGGTGAGTTCGGCCGAGTCGAGGAGGATGCCGTTTTCATAGTTCAGGTTGAAACTGCGCCGGTCCATGTTGGTGGATCCGATCAGGACGAGATGCCCGTCGATCGTCATGATCTTGGCATGCAGAAGTCCGGGCTTGAAGGACATGATGCGGATGCCGGCGGCGAGGAGTTCTTCGTAATGGCTTTCGCTCGCGGCGCCGACGAATTTGGAATCGTTCCGTTCCGGCATGATCATCGTGACCGCCACGCCCCGGATCGCGGCGGCACAAAGGGCCGACTGGGTCTGTTGGTCGGGGACGTAGTATGGCGTCGTGACCGTGATGTTGCGGGTGGCCGCATACATCATCGCGCACATCGTGTCCGACAGGGTCGTCCGGCTTTGGTCGGGGCCTGTCGCGATGACCTGTGCGGCAAAGCCGCCGTCGTGGACAGGCTGGTGATGGTCGAGGAGATGGGTCAGATCCTCTTCGGAATAAAGGAGCCAGTCCTGCAGGAACACGGCCTGCATCTGGCGCACGACGGGGCCTTCGAAGTGCAGGAGGATGTCGACCCAGGGCGCAAATCTGGCCTTTACGGTAAAGGCCGCATCGGCGCAGTTCCGGCTGCCGCACCATGTGATGCGGTTGTCGATGACCACGACCTTGCGGTGGTTGCGCAGGTCAAGCCGCTGGAAAAGAAGCGAAATGAACGGGTTGCCAAGCGGCAAGGCGCGCGCCTGTTTCACGCCCGCCTCGCCCATCTTGCGCCAGAGATCGGATTTGACGAGCGCGCGGGAGCCAAGATCATCGACCAAGACCCGCACGGTGACGCCGCGCCGTGCCGCGCGCATCACGGCTTCGGCCACTTTCGTTCCGGCTGTATCGTTCAGCCAGATGTAGAAGCAGATGTGGACATGTTCCTGAGCCACGTCGATAGCCTTGACCAGATCGTCAAGCTGCACGTCGCCTTCGGGCAGCATGTAGGCCATGTTGCCGATGACCGGGGAAAAGCCGCTGGTCGCGTGGCCCGTGGCAAAGGCCGGGGCTGCCATGCCTGTCAGGTCGATATGGGTTTCGGGATGTTCGATGCGACCATGGGCCAGCATGTCGCGGACCTGCGTGATGCGGTTGATCTTGGTCCGGGCGAGGCGGATTTCGCCAAAGAGGAGATAGAGGAGAAGACCCAGCAGCGGGATCAGCCCGATTGCCATGACCCAGCCCAGCCGCACTGTCGGTTGCAGGCCGCCGCGCAGAAGGACGCGGCCGATGATGACCAGCTGGGCGACATAGACGACGATAAGGACAAGGAGTGTAAACATATGCGGGGCACCCGGCTGTGGAACGGCAATGGCAAACATGGCTTGTGTCGGCCTGATGCACAACAGGTCATGACCGGATTCCGTGATCCGGGGCCCGGTCAGTCGTGATCGGCCGCGCAGCTGTCCCTTGACCATCGGTCCGCGCTGGTGACCTTTGGGGGGATGTCGGTTGAGGGGAGCCCGGTGACGTGGCTGAGACAAATACAGAGTGGACGGCGCTGCTTGACCCCGTGGACCGGCTGTCCGAAGTCATGTTCGGCCTGCTGATGACGCTGACCTTTACCGGGACGGCGGCGGTTACGCTGGGCGAAGGTGGCACGGTCGAGGGCATCCTGCTGGCGGCGCTGGGATGCAATATCGCCTGGGGGATCGTGGACGGGGTGATGTATCTGCTGCGGACCGTCACGGAGCGGCGGCGGACCATCGGCCTGATCGGTGACCTGAAGACCGGCGACACTGCCGAAAGGTCTGACGCGGTGCGGGATCTTTTCGCGGTTTCGCACAGCGACAAGCTGACCGAGGACGAGGCGCAGGCCGTGGCGCGCTGGGTTCTGCGCGTGTCGCAGGGTGTGGAACCGGTGGTGCTGCGGCGTGAGGATTTCCGGGCGGCGCTGCTGGTGTTCCTGCTTGTGGTCCTGTCCACACTGCCGCCGGTCGTGCCCTTCATGATCATGGAGGATGTGTCAGCGGCAATGCGGGTGTCAAACGCGATTGCTGTGGGGATGCTTGTCCTGATCGGTTGGCAACTGGATCAGTACATAGAGCACGGATCGCGGCTGATGCGGTTCTTGGTGCCCTTCATCGGGGTTCTTCTGGTCGCGACCACCATTGCCTTGGGCGGCTAGGCAGGCGGCGGGGCCGGCACCTTGTCTGACAGAAGGATCGCGATGAAGCGGGTCTGGGGGAAGCTGTCGAAGATGATGACCATAAGCGAGGTCAGCGGGATGGCGAGGATCGCGCCGGGCAAGCCCCAGAGCGCGCTCCAGACCGCGAGGGAGACGAGGACAACAAAGGGGCTGAGGTCGAGTTGCTTGCCCATGGCATTCGGCTCGATCACGTTGTCCACCAGCATCTGTACGGAAAGCAGCAGGCCGCCGAGGAGGGCGGTCGTGGCGAGAGAGCCGAACTGGGCCAACGAGAGGAAGACGGGAAGAAAGACGCCCACAAAGGAACCGACATAGGGGATGTAGTTCAGAAGACTCAGCATGACGGCATAGAAGACGGCGAAATCCACATCCATCGCCCAGAGTACGATATAGGACAGGACGCCCGTGATGACGTTCATCAGGGTCTTGACCGCGAGGTATTCACCGATCCTTTGGTTTGCCTGACGGATGATCGTTTCGGTGCGCTCGTATTGTTCGTCTCTTGGAAACAATGCGGCCAGTTTGGCTGACATTCCCGTCCGCTCGCTGGCGAGAAACCCGGCGTAGACGATGACCATGAAAAGCGCGGCCCCGGCCGAGGTGATCCCGCCCAGGATCGAGACGATGACAAGTTGCAAGTCAATCTCGCCCACGATGCCAGCCATGAAGTTGCGCCAGAGCGAGGTGGTATCGACGGCTTCCATCCCCGGCAGGGTCAGAAGGAAATTGCCGAGTGTCGCCTGGTATTCGGGCAGGACAGCCTGAAACTCGGTCAGGGTGGATTCGATGATGAGAGCGAGGCTCAGGATCACGAGGACGAAGATCGCCACGACAAAGGCACTGCGCAGGCTCCGGGGCAGGCCGCCCACGACGGGCAGGCGGCCAAGTGCGTCGATGGTCGAGGTCATGACGTAGACGACAAGGACAGCGGTCACGATGGGCAGGAAGACGGCCTTGCCGATGTAAAGGACCATCGCCGTCATCAGCGTGATCGCCATGATGTAGAAGGCGTCGGCCAGTTTTGTACGTTTATGCCGTTGGTCTTCGGTCATGTTTGATCCTTTGGTCCGGTGTTCAGAACCGGATGCGAGCGACAAGGGGCAAGTGGTCCGATGCGCGTCGGGCGGGGCCTGTGTCATGGACGGACACGTCAAAGGCGGCAGTCGCGCCTGACACGAAGATGCGGTCGAGGGCGAGGAGGGGGGCTGCTGCGGGAAAGCTCGACCCCATTCCGACCTGGGTGAAACGGGAAAAGAGCGGGGCTAGGGGCGAGGTCGCGCCGCGCCGCCATTCGTTAAGGTCGCCCATGAGGATGGTGGGCGTGCCGTCCTCGGCGATTTCCTCGGCCAGTTGGCGGGCCTGGGATTTGCGGGCATAGGAGAGAAGGCCCATGTGGGCCGCGATGACGCGCAGGTTGCGGCCATTGTGAGAGAGGTCAGTGATGATGGCCCCGCGCGGTTCGACCCCCGGCAGGCGCAGGGTACGGACATTGCGGATCAGCGCGTCGCGCGTCAGGAGCAGATTGCCGTGCCAGCCGTGGGCGTCTGACCCGGTCTTTTCGCCAAGGGGGACGGGGGAGAGGCCGGTTTCCTCGTGCAGGCGGGCAAGGTCGAGGACACCGGCGCGGGTGCGGAATCGGCGGTCAGCCTCTTGCAGGGCGAGGATATCGGGGTTGATCGCGGCGATGACCTGATGCGTGCGGTCTGGCAGACGGCGCATGTCATGGCCGAAGCCCTTTTGCATGTTGTAGGTCGCTATGGTCAGGTCATGCGGCGTCACGCTGGTCAAGGGGGCGGTCTGTGTCATGGCCGCAGGATAGGGCATGTCGGATGGGAAAGGGTAGAGTGAGTATGAGGGACAAGTGACCTGAGGGGCTTGGCGCGTTCTTGCTTTTCGGGAGAGGGCAGAAGTTGTACGAAGCCCGACATCCTCGAGGGTTGCACGGCCATCCCGGGTTATGGGCATGATGGACGATCTGAAACTTGATTGCGTTTTGTTCAAGGCCGCCGGATGGGTGGGCCATCAGGACGTGTTTGCCTGTGTTCGGCCCGTTTGAGCCTTGGCAAGGCCCGTTGCACGGTCTTGCGTAGCGCAGACTTAGCCGGGGGTCCATGACCGGGGCGGAGCGCCGGGGGAGACCAGATAGAAGTGATCAGGTGCGACCTGTTCCCACGGACCTTCGGTGCCGTCGGGCCAGATGATGCGGACCTGCGCTTCGGTCGCGTTGCCGAGCCCCATGTGGAGCCAGCCGAGCTGGCCCGAGGCATGGCCGCCGCCCGACGTGATCTCGCGCCGGGTCACGGTCTCGCCGCGCTTGAGTTCAAGCCAGCCACCGATGGCGTCGGGGTTGGGGCCCTCCTGATGGATGCGGACCCCAATCCAGTGGCCGTCAAGCGGGCCGGTGTTGCGCCAGACCTGTGCAGGCGTCCGGCGGTTCGTGACGATGAGGTCGAGCCGCCCGTCAAGGTTGAAATCGGCCAGCGCGGCCCCGCGTGAGATCATCATCGAGGCGACGCTGGCCTTGTCGCCCGTTTCGGTAAAGGTGCCGTCCGGGTTCTGGAGCAGGAGGTTGTTCGGATCGTGGAGGGCAAAGTCGGGCATCTTGTCGACATTGCCCTTGGCCACGAAGAGATCGGCGAGACCGTCGTTGTTCACATCCTCGAACTGCGCATGCCAGCCGGTCGAAGGCTGGATTTCGTCCCCGATATAGGGGCGGTGGGCGGTGACGCCCTTGGCAAAGGCCACGTCGGAATAAGCGGGCCTTGCGGGGGTGCCGTCGGCGGGCGGGGCGGCGAGTGTCTGGAGTTTGCTGTCAGCCATCGAAGTGAGGAAGTATTCAGGAAAGCCGTCACCATTCAGGTCATTGGAGGCGATGCCCATGCCCCAGATCCGCAACCTTGCCCAGCCGTCCGTGTCCTTGAGCAGGACCGGCGGTTCGCCGGGGGCCAGGTGCCACATCTGTTCCTGCCCGCCCTTGTAGTATTCGCGGTCGTTCGACACGCGAAGCGACGGGGTGCCCGAGCGGTCCCAGTCGGTGAAGAGGATGGAGAGGGCGCAGTAGCTCGGTGTCAGCGGCAGGGGCGGGGCAAAGCCCGAGCTGTCGGCATTCGGACGGTGGAGCCAGTTGTCGGTGCAGGAGCCCCAGGGGAATTCGTCCTGCATGCGGTCGATATAGTTGCCGATGGCAATCGTGGGCCATTTCTGCCCATGTTCCCAGGTGGCCGAGAAGGAGGCCGACCATGCATCGCCGCCGTCAAAGCCCCAGGCTTCGTTCGCGCGTTCGAACTGGCAATTGCCAAGGCCGCGCATGACCATGTTTTCGCCCACGCGCAGCAGGACGATGTCGATATTGCCGTCGCTGTCGATATCGAGCGGGTAGGTGCCCGAGACCGCTTCAATCTCAAGCCCCGAGGTCTGGCGGACAAAGGTCAGCGGGCCGCCCGCGGTGGAAGTGTTGACGAAGAAGGAGGCTTGTGCGGTTCCCCCGGCGGTCAGCACATCTTCGAACCCGTCGCCGTTGCAGTCAAACGTCGCAACGCCGCCGCCGACCATGTATTCCCAGTCGCCCATGAAGGACGACTCGATCCCAGAGGTGGCGGTTTCCTCGGTAAAGGTAGGGATGGGGGTCTGGGCGTGGAGGGGACTGGCGGCAAGGAAGGCTGCGATGAGGAGGAGTTTGCGCATGCGGATCAGCTTCGGGTCACAAGGGCATTGGTGAAATCGCCAACACACCGTCCCTGATCAAGGCCAAGGTCGATGGCTGAGCGGAAATGAATGCCGCCGTAAAGGCGGGAAATCCCGGCCTCGTTCGCGGCGGCCCAGAAATCGGGGAAGTCGCGGGCGGGCAGGCCGTCATCTTCGTGAGTGGTGTCGGTGAAGGCGTGGTTTTCGCCAAAGAGTGCCGTGAGAACAGTGGCGGCAGCACCCGATTGCGTCGAATGGCCCGACGGGTATTCGGGGAAAGGCGGGGTGATGAGGAGCGGTGACCATTTGTCATCGAGGACCCGGCGGATATAGGTCACGGGGCGGAGCAGGTCATATTCATATTTCATCTTCCAGTTGGCGATGAAGGCATCGGCGACAGTGATCCCGAGTTTGGCCAGCACCTCGACCTGACGGTCGAGAGGGGCGTCTTCGAGGGCCAACTGGTCGAGTGCGATCGTGACCCAATGGCCCGGCGGGGTGGGCGACAGCATCGGGTCGTCAGACCAGAAGCGGGCGATGAGTTTCTGTTCGTCGGTCAACTGGCCCGGTACGTCATGGACCTCCTGCGCTTCGATCCGGAATTGCGAGCCGACCTCTTCGCTGTAGGCCGGTGGCGGGGGCAGGGGGCACGCGTCCTGCGGCATGGCGAAGGGGCGGTTGGTGCCCCATTCGGGCAAGAGCGGCATCTGCTGTTGGCGGATGGCGCTGGTGGGGACCCATTCAAACGGTTTGGTCGCAGCGGGGTAGTCGAGCGGAAAGCCCATGTTGACGATGGTGGCGCCCCCGTCATCCATCGACCATGCGATGATGTGGTCGGCGATCGCCTTGCCAAAGGCCGCGCTGCGGGCG
This sequence comes from Rhodobacterales bacterium, assembly GCA_026400355.1. Lineage (GTDB taxonomy): Bacteria > Pseudomonadota > Alphaproteobacteria > Rhodobacterales > Rhodobacteraceae > JAPLPE01. The sequence goes on from JAPLPE010000017.1 coordinate 52,389, forward strand.
CCGGTTTCGGGATCCACTCCGGCGGATGTGCGTTCGGTCAGGTCGGCCTTCATGGCCGTCATGGCGCGCTGGCCGGTCGGGCCGGTGTTGGAGAAGAAGAAGGATGCGGAATCGGCCATTGCAGCCTGGATCACGATCGCCTCGTCATAGATGGCGGCGGGGTCGCGGGCGGGAAGAGGTTCGAGGCCGTGAAGCTGGCCTGCGAGGGTGCGGAGGTCAGTGTTTCCGCTCGCCACGGCCTCGTAGGCCGCGATAGAGACATAGGCGAAGGCGCGACTTGCGACCGGGGGCGTGTAGGTGGGCGTGTGGCGGACGAGTTCGAGCACGAGGGCATACCAGCGCTGATAGGCAAAGGCCGCGCGGTCATCTGTCTGGGCCATCGTAAGGGATGGGAGCATCAGGGCGAGGAGCAGCACGCTTAGCAGGCGGCGGAAGGCGGTCATGAAAGTCCCCCGGTTGGTTCCGTGGTAAAGCATGGGGGATGCGGGTGGGGCAAGGGGGAGATTGGGGGGGAGCGGAGGTGGGGGCGCCCGTTCCGCGTGGACCACGCAGCATGGGGTTGGGTGACCAAGGTGCTTGCCTTGGTCAAGGGGGCGAGCGGTTCGCCCCAAAGGGCGCAGGCGCTCGCAGTCTGGATGGTTGGGGAAATTGAGGCCGGCAGAGGCGGTGAGACCAGGGCGGGGCGGTGCTTTCTCCGGAGGCACTGACCCGATCAGATAGAGCGACGGTGTTGATGCTTAACGTTGCGGCCGGTACCGGCCAAAGCCTCCTCACCCCCGCCCCTTGATCGCGGGCAGCCTTGGCCGGGCCGGTTCCTCGCCCCGGGAGGGGTAGGTCAGGAGCAGCCAGTCTGCAGGGGGCGTGCCGAAATCGGGCACGGGTAGCATCGTGCCGCCTTGAAGCGCCGACTCGTGGGCGACGAGGCCCGGTGCGCACCAGGCGGCGGAGTTCCAGATATGCGTCGGCGGCAGCGCGCCTTCGAGGCAGCCGCGGATGAAATCGTCCACCAGATACTGGTGCGAACCGGAATGGCCGTTGTGCAACCCCTTCATGCTGTCGGGCAGGCGGGCCGGGTGGTGGGCGGGGGCGAGGCCCAGCTGGCGGGTCATGTCGGACGCGCCCTGAGGGTTCTCGAAATAGGGGCCGTCGACCCAGGCGCTGATGTCCATCGTGAGCTTGATCTCATGTTCCCAGCCGAACGAGCCTTCGTCGCCCTGACGGCCCGTGAGCATGGTGGACCCCATGTTCTCTTCAAAACAGGCGTCGGTACAGTAGAAGGTGGGCATCATCACCTCGCGCCCGTTGCGTTCGGCAAACCAGCCCAGACGCCGGAATTCGCCCACGCGGATCGTGCCGCCGTCCGAGGTGCGGCCAAGCATCACGGTGTCGGAGAACGGGTTGTCCCAGGGATTCTTGCCAGCGCCATAGCCGCTGTCGGGGTCGGTATCGGTGAAGCCATGGGCCGAGACATGGGTGACCCGCGCGCCGGTGATCGACAGAGGCATGGAGAAGGAATGCGTCGCGTAATGCATCGGCGGGATCGCGGCAAAGCGCCGCCAGTCGGGGCCGAAGGTGCCCTTGAAATGCGGGCCCCATGTGGCCCAGTCGTGGATGTATTGCGCATCGGAATGGACAAAGGCGCCGAACCGGCCCGAGGCGAATTCTTCGCGGCAGAAGACGATCTCGGGGTAGTAGAAGCTTGTCTCGCCCGTCATGCAGACGCGGCGGGTGCGGGCCGAGGTTTCCGTGAGTTGCCGGAGTTCATCGAGCGTCACGGCGGCAGGGACGGCCATGCAGGCGTGCACGCCCGCCTCCATCGCCTGCTGCGCCAGCGCGGCATGGGTGTGGCGGGGGGTGAAGATCGCCACGGCGTCAACCCCCTGCGCCAACAGGTCATCCAGGGTGCGGACCGCCCCTGACAGCCCGTATTTGCGCACCGCAGCATCGGCGCGGGAGAGTTCAAGGTCGGCCACATGGACCGAGGCGACGCCCGGATGGGCGGCAAAGAGGGGGGCAAAGGAGGGCAGGAAGTTACCTGCTCCGACAAGGCCAAGGCGGATATTGGTCATGGGGGACCCGCTGGTTTACTGAACAGTCCGGGGGATGGCTGTCTCGGCCTTTGCGCGGAAGGCCGAGGGGGGCATGCCGTAGCGGGCGCGGAACCGGGTGGAAAAGTAGTAGGGATTGGGAATCCCCACCTCTCCGGCGATCTGGCCCACGGACCATGACGTCATGCGCAGGAGTTGGGCCGCGCGGGTGAGGCGCATGAATTCGATATAGGACTGCGGCGACAGGTTTGTCTGTTCCGTGAAGAGGACCGAGAAGCGGGACCGGGACAGCCCGACCTCGCGCGCCAGACCGTCGACGTTCAGGGGTGCGGCCAGCCTTTCGCCTACGATGTCGAGCGCCTTGCGGATGCGGGGGTCGATCCTTGCGGATTGCTGGAGCGGGTTGACCTCGTCACAGGCGATGAGCACGCGTTCGAGCGCGTTCAGCGCCTTGTCATAGTGGAGGCGCGTGGGGCGGCTTTGCGCCTCGACCGTGCGCATCAGTTCTGCCTCAAGCGCTGCGAACGTGTCCTGTGCGGGAAGCACCATCAGGCCGCGCGCCTTCTGCGGCCACACAAGCCAGGGAATCCAGTGCGGGCGGGGACGGAAATGGACCCAGATATTGGCCCAGGCGATGTTGTCGCCCAGATAGCCGTATTCCTGCGCCGTATCGGGCGCGAATAGCAGGATGTCACCCCGCGCCAGCGGAACGGGATCGGCCCCGGCGCGGACATAGCCTTGCCCTTCGGTGGTGCCGATCAGAAGCCAGTCCTTGGTCCCGCTTGGCCTAAAGCCGCGCTGGGATTCGCGGGTCTGGACCTGCGTTCCGGCGACGATGGGTGCGTTTTCTGGCGCGGGCGTCACCGGCAGCGGCGGCACCTGTTCGGCGGCGATCAGAGGGTGGCGAGGCAGGGACATCAGTCGTGGCCCAGCCCCCGCGCCTCTCCGGGGATGCGGGGGACGATGGGTTCAAGGATGGCGCGTTGGGCTGGCGTGACGCGGTCCAGAAGTTCCCTGGAATACTGGTAGCCATAACGGGTGCGGCCCCAGCCCGGCCCGTAGCGGTAGATGATCGCACGGCGTTCGCCCGGGTTGGTGCGGGCAGCGGCGCCGTGTGACAGGGCGTCCGAAAAGAGGAGCGCGTCGCCCGCCTTCATCGTGACGGTGAACGATCCTTCGACGACCTCGTCATCGCCCTTGAACCGTTCCGAATAGGAGGTGTCAAAGATCGGGTGGGCAAAGTTGCTTTTGTGGCTGCCGGGGATGATGCGGGTGCCGCCGTCGCCGGGGCCGATATCGGTGAGCGCCAGCAGGATGTTGACCTGTCCGCACTGCCAGCGCCCATCGGCGTAACCGTACTGGTTGCGGATGGCGCGTTCATGCCCGCCGGAATGCATGGCAAAGAACCCGCCCGTGCGGCGGATCGTGGCAAAGCATTCGTCGATGAAGAGGCCGGGAATCCATGTTTCGTATTCGCCGCAGTAACGGCGGATGCGGTCGATCCATGAAGGGTGGTCGATCAATGTCTCGAACGGCTTGCCGCCCGCGACGATATTCTGCAACTCCATCCCGGCACGCTTGTGGTTATCAAGCCGCTGCACCTCGCCCCACCATTGCATGAACTCAAGCTCGGGGAAGTTGTCGAAGGCATGGTTGAGATCGGCGAGAAGGTTGCCGTCGATCGCGTTCTTCAGCATCAGAAAGCCGTTCAGGTCGAAGAGATAATCCTGAATGTCGTGTTTGCTCATGGTGTGCCCCTGCCCTTTATCTTGTCGGAAGGATGGCGGAAGGGGAGGGGCGGTTCAATGAAGGCATGTTGCCGGATGCTTTGATTTCGGGTTGTTATTGATGGCGACGGGATGGATTCCTGTGCCGCAATGCGGCGCATCACGCTGCAATGGCGAAGTTGAACGCTTTGATTCTGAAGCCCTTGCAGAGAGGGCCCGACAATCCCGCAACCGTTGCGTTGTGATTTCGCGCCTGAAAGATAGGATTGCCGCGACTGTCCTGGACCTGTCCGGCACGATCGCCTCTATCCGGACAGCCTCCCTTCGAGAATCGCCTGCCCTGCTTTCTTCTCAGGCGGATGCGTTAGGGTCGGCCTTTGTGTCTACATAGGACAGTGGCAACTGGTCCATCTCCTGCAAGAGCGCCACGAGTTCGCGGGCGGAATGGGCCAGAAGCGCCTCGCCCTTGCCCAGAGTCGCGATTGAGGCGTTGCCGCAGACGCCGGCGGCGTTCATGTCCTGCGCCTGCCATGCGATGCGCGCGGTAGGGGTCAGGCCAAGATGGCGGTTACCTTGGGCGAAATCCTCGGCCCGGGACCGGAAATCGCGGGCATGGTCCATCGCGACCAGATCGGGGTGCAGGGCCAGCATGATCGAGGTTTCGGCATCGCCGCCATGGATGCCAAAGCGGGATTCGTGGTCGGAGATCACGCCGGGGGGCGAACCAAGGCCGCAGCCTGCGGTGACGACGACCATGTCATGCCTGATGCGCAGGTCGCGGGCCACGATTTCCATCACGGCAACCTGACCGCCGTGCGAGTTCAGGATGAGGAGTTTCCGGACGCCTGCCCGTGCGACGGAATCGCCCAGTTCGATGTACATCGCCATCAGCGTCTGGGCCGAAAAGGTCAGCGTGCCGGGGTATTTCGTGTGTTCATTGCTTTTGCCCACAGGGATCGTGGGCAGGAACAGGGCGGGCACACCGGCGGGGATCATCGGCACGGTGTGGCGGATCACGCCGTCCAGGATCGCCTGATCGACGCGGACGGGCAGGTGCGGCCCGTGCTGTTCTGTGGCACCGATGGGCAGAACGGCGATCAGGCTCGCGCGGTCCATCGCGGCGAATTCGCGGGCCGAATAGTCGGCCCAGAAGCGGCTTTTCAGTTCCATCAGTTCCACCCTGCGGCGCGAAGCGGCCGGCCTTTCACAAGGCCCGATACAACCCGCAGGATCGAATTGCGGTCAATGCCGAAGTGGCGGTAGAGGTCGGCCACCGTTCCCGTCTGCCCGAAATGTTCGACGCCAAGCCCCGCCACGCGGTGCCCCTGCACAGAACCTAACCACGACAGAGTCGCCGGATGCCCGTCGATCACGGTGACAAGGAGACAGTCGCGGGGGATGGGGGCCAGCAGTTGCTCGATATGGCTTACGCTGACCCGTCCGTTGATGCGGGCGGTCTGGGCGGCCTGCCAGCCTGCGTTCAGACGGTCGGCAGAGGTCACGGCGAGGATCCCCATATCGCGGCGGCCTTCGGCCAGCGCGCCTCCGGCCGCGATTGCCTCGGTCGCGACGGTGCCCTGATAGGCGATGACGACCTCGGCATTCGGGCCCGGTTCGCGGAGCCAATATGCGCCGTCGATCACGCCCTGCCGGATCGCTTCGGCCTTGCGGCGCGGTTGTTCGATGCTGCGGGTCGACAGGCGCAGATAGACTGACCCGCCTCCGGCTTCGCGCTGCCAATCCGCGTTTTCGGCCTTTTTCCCGTCGCGCTGCATATAGGCAAAGGCCCATTCCATGATGACAGCCAGTTCATCGGCAAAAGCCGGCTCGAAACTCGCCAGCCCGTCCTGTGACATGCCGATGAGCGGAGTGGCGATGGACTGGTGCGCACCGCCTTCTGGGGCGAGCGAGACGCCAGAAGGGGTGGCGACGAGGAGAAAGCGGGCGTCCTGATAGCAGGCGTAGTTCAGCGCATCGAGACCGCGAGAGATGAACGGGTCATAGAGCGTGCCGACAGGGATCAGGCGTTCGCCGAAGAGCGTATGCGACAGGCCCGCCGCGCCGAGCATGAGCATGAGGTTCATTTCGGCGATGCCGAGTTCGAAATGCTGGCCCTTGGCCGAAAAGGCCCATTTCTGGACCGAGGCCACCTTTTCATCGCGGAAGGTATCGGGGCGGTCCTGGAGCGCGAAGAGGCCCCGGCGGTTCACCCAGGGGCCGAGGTTGGTGGAGACTGTCACGTCGGGCGATGTTGTCACGATCCTGTCTGCCAGCGTGGAGGTCCCGGCGGCGATCTGGTCCATGATCTTGCCGAACGCGGCCTGGGTCGAGATTTCCTCGTCCGAAGGTGCTGTCAGGGCGGGAACGGGGATCTGCGCGGCGGTCGTCTTGCGCGGCCCCGATTCCAGATCATTGCCGAAGGGGACGCGGGCAAGGATGGCGTCCAGTTCGGATTGGCTCAGCCCCACGCCTTCGGCGCGGTCCCATTCGTGACCCGCCCGCACGTTCATCGCCTGACGGAAACCGTCCATCTGGGCCGGAGTCATCAGCCCCGCGTGGTTGTCCTTGTGGCCTGCCAATGGCGTGCCCCAACCCTTGATCGTGTAGGCCACGAACACGGTCGGGCGGTCATGCTTGCGGGCAGCGGCAAAGGCGTCGCGGACCGACGTCAGGCAATGGCCGCCGAGGTTTTCCATCAGTTCTGCGAGTTCCGCATTCGTCCGCCGGTCGAGAAGAGCGGTCACATGCCCCTGATCGGCCAGTTCATCGATCAGGCGCTTGCGCCATGCCGCGCCGCCCTGAAACGTCAGCGCGGCATAAAGCTGGTTCGGGCAGGCGTCGATCCAACCGCGGAGCGACTCGCCCCCCGGTTCGGCAAAGGCTGCCTGTTGCAGTGCGCCGTATTTCAGCGTCACCACGTCCCAGCCGAAAGTTTCAAAAATCCCGCCGATCCGGTCAGAAAGCCCTTCGCGCACGACCCCGTCCAGTGACTGGCGGTTATAGTCGATGATCCACCAGCAGTTCCGTAACCCATGCTTCCAGCCTTCCTGCAGGCATTCATAGATATTGCCCTCGTCCAGTTCCGCATCGCCCACCAGCGCGATCATCCGGCCTTCGGTGGTCTGCGACCACGCCTTGGCCCGCACATAGTCCTGGATCATGGACGCAAAGGCCGTGATCGCCACACCAAGGCCCACCGACCCGGTGGAGAAATCAACGTCATCGGTATCCTTTGTCCGCGACGGATAGGACTGGACCCCGCCTAAGCCACGAAAGTTCTGCATCTTCTCAAGGGTTTGCCGCCCCATCAGATACTGGATTGCATGAAATACAGGCCCGGCATGGGGCTTGACTGCCACACGGTCGGCCGGGTTCAGCGTGTCGAAATAGAGCGCGGTCATCAGCGTCACCATCGACGCACAGGACGCCTGATGCCCGCCCACCTTCATCCCGTCGGGCTTGGGCCGCAGGTGGTTGGCGTTGTGGATCATCCAGGCCGACAGCCACAAGAGACGCTTTTCCAGCGCTTTCAGTTCGGTGGTGGTGAGGGGGCCAGACATGACGACTCCGCAATTGTCTGACATTATGGTGCGGCCGCAGGGACCGCCCTGTCAAACCAAAACGCCCGACTGCGTCAGGGCATCAAAGATCATACCGGACCACGTTCGGGGGCGTGACGCTTAGGGCATCTTGGGGTAAGACCTGCTGATAAAGCGCAAGGCACTGCGCGCGTACCGGTTAAGGGGGATCCATGGCTGGCAACCAGACGGCACGGCAGAAACAGGCGGAACTGGCGCGGGTGCTGACGGCGGCGGACCCGGAAAAGCCGCGCTGGTCATGGTCGGTCTTTGCAGGGGCCGGGCTTGTTCTGGGCGCGCTGTTCTTCATGGCTTCGCTCACGCCCTCGCTCATGCCGCGCGACCCGGTGATGCAGGGCGTGTTGGGCGGCGCAGTCGCAGCCATCGGTTATCAGTTGGCATTCGGTCTTCTCCGGCTCTGGCGCTATCTCATGATCCCCGAGCCGGGCGCGAGAGCGAACACGACCGTGGCTCTGACCGAGGTCGGCATCGCACTGGTGATCATCCTTCTCGGGCTCTGGCTGTCGCATGGCTGGCAGGACGAAACCCGGCGGGTTGTCGGGCTTGAACCAGTGGCCGTGTCACATCGGCTGACCATCGGCGGCGTGGCACTGGCGGTGTTCGTTGTGCTGACGCTCCTCTTCTCGGCGATCGGCCTTGCGGCCCGCGCGCTGAACGGGATGATCCGGCGCGTTCTGCCCGAACGGATCGCGATTGTCCTTGGTCTGGGACTTTCGCTTTGGCTATTCTGGGCGCTGATCGACGGGTTCCTGTTGCAGCGCGTGCTGGACGCGGCGGACGAATCCTTTGCGACGCTCGATTCGTTCATTGACCCTGAACGGCCTGCACCGACCGATCCGATGGAAACAGGCAGTGCCGCGTCTTTGGTCCGTTGGGAGGATATGGGGCGGCGAGGACGTGAATTCGTGACGACTGCCCCGACATTGGCCGAGATTCAGGAATTTGTCCCCGAAGCGACGATGGAACCGATCCGCGTCTATGTCGGACGGAACTCGGCCAAGACTTCAAAGGAACGCGCCGAACTTGCCCTGCAGGAACTTATCCGGGTCGGATGGTTTGACCGCAAGATTCTGGTCGTCATGGTCCCGGTCGGCACCGGCTGGATGGACCCGGGTGCACAGGACACGCTGGATTTCATCGCCGGGGGCGATGTGGCGACTGTGGCGGCCCAGTATTCATACCTGACCTCGGTCCTGTCGCTTTATGTCCATCCGCAGGACGGGATCGACCAGTCGCGCGATCTGTTCGATACCGTCTATCGCTACTGGACCGCCCTGCCCAAGGACGACAGGCCGATCTTCTACGTCCACGGCCTGTCGCAGGCTGCCTTCACCTCGGAAATGACCCTGCCGCTTCTTGATGTGCTGGGCGATCCCATTGGCGGGGCCTTCTGGGTCGGCTCGCCGTTCATGTCGCCCTTCTGGGCCCGCATCCGCGACAATCCGAACCCGGACAGCCTGCCGTGGCGGCCGCAGCATGGGAACGGGTCACTGATGCGCGTCATGGACCAGCATGGTGGTCTGGATGAGGCGACGGCCCCCTGGGGCCCGATCCGGCTTGTCTTCCTGCAATATCCCAGCGATGCCATCGTGCACTTCACCTTCGACATGGCCTTCCGCCGCCCGAACTGGCTCGGGCCGGAACGTGCGCCGGATGTCTCGCCGGAACTGCGTTGGGTGCCGCTGGTCACGATGTTCCAGACCGCGCTTGACATGGCGCTTGCGCTGCAGGTTCCGCGTTTTGGGCATTTCTATGTCTACCCGGATTATATCGACGGCTGGGCGGCCTTGCTCGATCCGCCGGGATGGTCCCCGGAACGGGCCGAACAGCTCAAGGCGATCTTTGCGCTGCGTCCCGACCCGTTCTAGGGGCGGATCATGCGGCGCGTCTGGGTCTGGGGTCTTCTGATCGCGGCAGTGGCCGGTGCGGTAGTGCTGGGCAATACCTTGCGCAGCTATGCCGGGCTTTTCACTGCCGCACGCGGCCCGGCCGAGCTTTCGGCGCTGCTGTCGCCGGCCTATGTGGTGAATGTGCCCGAAGGAGCTGGCCCGTTCCCCACGGCGCTTCTTTTTTCGGGCTGCGACGGGCCGCATGACAATCTGCCGTGGATGGCATCGCAACTGAACCGCATGGGCTGGGCCGCCGTGACCGTGGACAGCCACGGGCCGCGCGGGTTTGACAAGGCGGAGGTCTGGCGGCTGGTCTGCGCCGGACAGTTGCTTGGCGGGGCCGAACGGGCAGGGGATGTTGCCGTGGCGCTGGCCGATGTGCGGGCGATGGATTTCGTGGACGATGACCGCCTTGCGCTGATCGGATCATCTCATGGCGGCTGGGCGGTGCTGGACCTTATGGCACTTCATGGGGCTGGGCGGCTGCCCTACAACCTGACCGCATGGCCTGTCCCGTCCGAGGATGTGTTGGCAGGGGTGCAGGCCGTGGTTCTCTACTACCCCTATTGCGGCTTCGGCTCGCAGGTTTCGCGCCTTGGCTGGCAGGCCGATATTCCGGCGCTGTTCTTGCTGGTCGAAGGAGATACGGTGGCCGACGAAACCGCCTGCCAGCAGATCATCGCCGATATGACCGCCGCCGGGCGGCCGATTGAAGAGATCGTCTTTCCCGGTGTCACGCATGGCTTTGACCAGCAGGAGAAGGCAAGCTTCAGTCTGTTGGGCTATGACGAGGCAACGACGGTGAAGGCGTTCGAGGCGACGCGCGACTTTCTTTACCTGAATGTCCCGCCGGGCTGAGCCCTTAGTCCTTGGCGCGTTCGACGTAGGAATTATCTTCTGTCAGGATCACGATCCGGGTGCCGGCACCGATATGCGGAGGCACCATCACGCGCAGCCCGTTGTCGCAGATCGCGGGCTTGTACGAGGACGAGGCGGTCTGGCCCTTGACGACAGGCTCGGTCTCAACGATCTCGACCGTGACGCGCTGGGGCAGTTCGATGGCAATCGCCACGCCTTCATGGGTCTTGAGATAGACCTTCAGGCCTTCTTTCAGGAACACCTTGCTGTCGCCGATGACATCATCACCAACGCTGATCTGTTCGAACGTCTCAGGCTCCATGAAATGGTGCCCTTCGCCATCGGAATAAAGGTAGTCGTATTCGCGTTCGTCGACGTTGGCCTTTTCCACCTGTTCCGTCGTGCGCCAGCGTTCCGACACCTTCACCCCGTCCGATATGCGGCGCATGTCGATCTGGGTGGTGGGGGTGCCCTTGCCGGGGTGGAAGTTCGTGGCGGTCAGGACGACATAAAGGCGGCCTTCCAGTTCGACCACGTTGCCTTTGCGAAGGCTCGAAGCGATGACTTTCAAGGGACGTTTCCTTGTGACTGCTGGGGCCGCATCGTATGAGGCCGGTTGATCGGTGTCCCCCTAACCCATCCGCCCGAAAACTGCCAGATCAAAGGAAGGCCCTGCGATGTCCTTGTCCGCCCCTTCTGCCCGCCGCTGGTGGGACCGACAGATCCATGCCGACCGCCGTCCCTTGCTTCTGACCCGTAACCGCATTCAGGCGGCGATCCGGGGCTGGCTGGCGGAGGAGGGGTTCATCGAGGTCGATACGGCAGCGTTGCAGGTCAGCCCGGGGAATGAGGCGCATTTGCACGGGTTCCGCACGACGGCCATCGGGCACGATGGCATGGGGCGGGACATGTATCTGCATACCTCGCCCGAGTTTGCGATGAAGAAACTGCTCGCGGCGGGGGAGGAAAGGATCGCGTCCTTCGGGCATGTCTGGCGCAATCGGGAACGCGGGGCGCTGCACAGCCCGGAATTCACGATGCTGGAGTGGTATCGGGTGGGCGCGGCCTATACCGTGATGATGTCGGATTGCGTGGCCTTTCTGCGCCTTGCTGCCAGGGAGGCCGGGGTGGGCGAGTTGCGTTTCCGCGACCGGATTTGCGACCCCTGCCTTGAACCCGAACGGCTGAGCGTGGCAGAGGCCTTTGCCCGCTATGCCGGGATCGACCTTCTGGCCACGACCGGCCCCGGCGGGATGACGGATGCCGCTGCTTTCTCGGCCCAGATGCGGGCCGCCGGTCTGACCCATTCCCCGGACGACACATGGTCCGACATGCTGTCCAAGGTGCTTGTCACCTGTGTCGAACCGCATTTGGGCCGTGGCCGCATCACAATCCTCGACCGCTATCCCGCTGCCGAGGCGGCGCTCGCCCGCCCCGCCGTCGACGACCCCCGTGTGGCGGAAAGGTTCGAGGTCTATGCGTGCGGTGTCGAGATCGCCAACGGGTTCGGCGAACTCACCGACCCCGCCGAACAGCGCCGCCGCTTTGACATTGAGATGCATGAGAAGGCACGCGTCTATGGCGAAAGCTATCCTTTAGACGAGGATTTCCTGGACGCCTTGTCCGATATGCCGCCGGCAAGCGGGATCGCCCTGGGCTTTGACCGCGTCGTCATGCTTGCCACGGGCGCACCCCGCATCGACGATGTGATCTGGACGCCGGTGTCTGAAACAGGTTTGTAACAATTTCCGTCGAAGTTTGCCTTTTTCCTGGTCAAGGTCTGGCCATTCCGGTGGTGCGCGGTAACAGTTGAAACGTAAGCGACTCGATTGATCCGGCGCCGACGAGGGCTTGTCCGGTCTGCATCTGAAAACACCCGGAAAGGCGATATGTCCGCCCTTGCCGACAGCCAAAGCGCTGAGAAACCCTCTTTGCGCGCCGTCGAAGTCATGGCGCAGACCGATACCGTCGGATGGATGACCGGCGTCCGGACGATGTGGCGCGTGACGAAAATGGCGGGCGAAACGCCTTGGCAGGTGGTGTTTGCGCTGGTCTCCACGCTTTTTGCCGCCTCGCTTCAGATCATCATTCCGCGGCTTCTGGGACATGCCGTGGACCAGACCCAAACCGCGCTCACCGGCGGGGCCGAGGCGGCGCAGGCCGCGCTCTGGACCACCGCAATCCTTGTGCTGGCCGTCTCCACGCTGCGCGGGATCTTTGCGACGCTGCAGAACTATTTCTCGGAATCCGTGGGCCATTACACCGGCTACCGGCTTCGGATGCAGTTCTATGACAAGATCCAGCACCTGAGCTTCGGCTTTCACGACTCGATCCATTCGGGCGACCTCATCACTCTGGGCCTTCTCGACCTTGAAGGCGCGCGGATGTTCTTTTCCACGGGGCTTGTCCGCTTTGTCCTGCTGGCGATCCTGATTGGCGTCGGGGGCTACTGGCTCATCTCCATCGACCTCTGGCTCGGCCTGCTGGCGCTCAGTTTCGTGCCATACGTCGGCTGGGAATCCTCGGTCTCGCAACTGAAACTGCGCGGCACATGGCTCGTGCTGCAGGAACGGCTCGATATCCTGTCCCGCGTGATGGAGGAAAACCTCGCCGGCATCCGCGTCGTCCGCGCCTTTTCCGCACAGGACCATGAACGTGCCAAGTTCCATCGTGCGTCCATCTCGGCACTCGATCTGGCCTATGAACGCGTCGACATCCGCGTGAAAAGCACGGCAACGATGACGCTCTCATTCTTCATCGCCATGGGCCTTGTCCTGCTGGTGGGCGGGATGAAGGTGCAGGCGGGCACGATCACAGTCGGCACGCTTGCCGCGTTCCTGACCTTCATGACGATCCTGCAGATGCCCGTCCGGCAGTTGGGCATGCTGGTCAACTCTGTCGCCCGGACTTCGACCTGCGGCGCGCGGTTGTTCGCGCTCCTTGACCTTGAACCCGCCGTCAGGGATCGGCCCGGCGCGCCTGCACTGAACGTCACCGAAGGCACCCTGAGGTTCGAGGAGGTAAGCTTTTCCTACCCGTCCGCCCCCCTGCAGGACGTGCTGCAAGGCATTACCTTTACAGCGAAAAAGGGCGAAACGATCGGCCTGATCGGCCCGCAGGGCAGCGGCAAGACGACCATCGCCCAACTGATCCCGCGTTTCTATGATGTGACCGGGGGGCGGATCACTCTTGACGGGCAGGACCTCCGCGACGTGACGCTGACCTCGTTGCGCCAGAACGTGGCGGTGGTCAGTCAGGACGTGTTCATGTTCACGACCACGATGGAAAACAACATCGCCTATGGGAACCCCTGGGCGCCCGAGGAAAAGATCGAACAGGCGTCCGATGCCGCGCAACTGCACGGCTATATCGACGGCCTGCCCGAGCGCTACCGCACGGTCGTGGGCGAACGCGGGGCGTCCCTGTCGGGCGGGCAGCGCCAGCGCATGTCTATCGCCCGCAGCCTGATCCTGACCCCCGCCGTCCTTGTCTTTGACGATTCGACCGCTGCCATAGATGCCCGAACCGAGGCGCGGATTTTTGACGCGATCCGGGCGCAATCCGCCGACAGGGTGACTGTCCTTGTCGCGCACCGTCTCAACACGCTCATGCATGCCGACCGCATTCTTGTCCTTGATATGGGCAGGATCGTGGAACAGGGCACACATGCGGAACTGCTGGCCCTGAACGGCAAATACAGGGAACTTTACGACCTGCAGCACCGGTCTTACGGGGTGACCGCATGAGCAGCGCCGGCGAAACCGAGACCGAACGCAACGACATCCGCGAAGACGGTCGCCGCCCGCCCCGCGCCGTCGTTGGCTCGCACCGCATCAAGGAAGAGATGTTCGGGCGCGCCTTCGACGCCAGGATCATGTCGCGCATCTGGGGCTTTGTCCGGCCCTACCGGCGGCAGTTCCTCATTTCCGTCGTCGCGGTGCTGATCTTCACGCTTACCCAACTTGCCATCCCGCTGGTGATCCGGTCCGCCATTGACGACGGTCTTCTGGCGGCCGACGGGCGGTCAGCGCTGATCCGCGCCACGATCCTGTTCGCAGTCATCATCCTGATCAACTTCGCCGCCAGCTACGTGCAGGAGCGCGTCGTCGGCCGGGTTGCGGAGAACGTCCTGTTCGACATCCGCGAGGCGATGTTTTCGCACCTGCAAAGCGTCTCGCAAAGTTTCATGGACAAGACCGAGGTCGGCCGTCTCATGTCGCGCCTGCAGGGTGACGTGAACTCCATGCAGGAGTTTCTGGAAACCTCGGTCATCTCAGTGGGCGACCTTGTTCTGTTGTTCGGCATCGTCTTATGCATGCTCTGGCTGAACTGGGAACTGGGGCTGCTGACGCTGTCGATCCTGCCCGTCCTGTTCATCGTCCGCCTGATCTGGCTGCCCAAGGCCCGCGTAGTTTTCATCGAGGCGCATGAGGCCAATTCCGTCACCTCGGGCGCGCTGGCCGAGGCGATCCATGGCGTGCGCACCGTGCAGGGCATGACACGGCAGACTGTCAACCTTCAGCTTTACGATGACAAGGCCACAACGAACCTGAATGCCCAGTTACGATCAGCGATGTATGCGCAGGTGCTGGTGCCCATCGTGGACGGTCTGACGGGGCTTGCCATGGCGATGGTCGTGGTTGTCGGCGGGCAGATGGTATTGAACCAGACGCTCGACGTGGGCGTCATGGTGGCCTTCCTCTTCTTCATCCAGCGCTTCTTTGACCCGATCCGGTCGCTGACAATGCAGTATTCGGTGATGCAGCGCGCCATGGCCTCGGGCCAGCGTCTGACCGAGGTGCTGGACGTGCCCGTCTCTGTCACAGACCCGGCCGGTGCCATGGCGCTGGCCCCCGACGCCCCCGGGTCGGTCGAATTCCGCAACGTGTCCTTCCGCTATGAGCCGACCCAGCCCGTCTTGCGGAATGTGAGTTTCCAGGTCGCCCCGGGCGAGACTGTGGCCCTTGTCGGCCCCACGGGTTCTGGCAAATCCTCGGTCATGTCGCTGATCCACCGCTTCTATGACGTGCAGGACGGGGCGGTTCTGGTCGGCGGTGTGGATGTGCGGCAGGTGACACAGGAATCCCTTGGCCAGCAGATCGCCATGGTCCTGCAGGAGCCGTTCCTGTTCACCGGCACGGTCATGGAGAACATCCGCTATAACAAGGCGGCCGCGACGGATGCCGAGGTGATGGACGCAGCCCGCGCTGTGGGGGCGCATGACCGGATCATGCGGCTGCCGCAGGGATATGACACGAAGCTGACTGAACGGGGCGCGAACCTGTCCATGGGCCAGCGCCAGTTGCTGAGCTTTGCCCGCGCGCTTGTGGCCGATGCCAAGGTCCTTGTGCTGGACGAGGCAACGTCGAGCATCGACAGCTATACCGAACAGCAGATCCAGAAGGCTTTGGTGACTTTGCTCAGGGGTCGGACGGGTCTGGTGATCGCGCATCGGCTGGCCACGATCCGGAATGCGGACCGGATCATGGTCCTGCAGGCGGGCCAGCTGATCGAACAGGGAACGCATGACGAATTGCTCGCTGCCGAAGGGCGCTATGCGCAGCTCTACAAGGCGAGCCATGCGTCCTTTGACGATGTGGATTGAGGGTGGTGGCGGAAGTGCGTGCAAGCACGCACCCTACGACAACGAACAAGGCCATCGCCTTGGTCCGCTGACAATAAGGAAACTCACCGGCCAACCGTATGACTGAGCGGGATCAGCGGGGCTTCCAGTGGAAGCACCGCCCCGCTCACGCTCGTCCGTTTCCCCTAGCCTCCCGTCCACCAGCCTCGCAAGTGGCCGGCGCCTGCCCCGGCGGGGGCGGAGCCCCTGCCCTTGGAGGGGGCAGGGGCTGGCCGGACGCGGAGCGTCCGGCCGGAAAACCTCACCGAAGGCGCGTGCCCAAGGCGATGGCCTTGGGCATGTCCAAAATCAAAGGGCGGGGTGAACCCCGCCCTATACCTGACTGCCTGCCATAGGGCGGGGCGAACCACGCCCCCGTCTCAACCCACTTTCACGCGGATCATCTGGTACGAATAGGGCGGCAGGCTGACCTTGACCGTTCCGCCGCTGACCATCGCATCCGCGCCCTTGACCGGCACCACATTTGTCTGGTTGTCCGCCGTATTGACGGCCTCCAGCATCGCATGGGTCATCACCTGCTGGTCGATGACCTTGGCCGCACCGAACCCTTCCAGCCCGATCTCGACCGGCAGAGCGTCGGTCCCGTGACGGTTGACGGCAAAGAACGTGACCGTCCCCTCCGCCTCGTCATGCACGCCGGCAATGTCGATGAACGGCACGTCGTCCGCCACATCCGCAGCATAGCCGGGGCAGGAGACGGACAGGTTCAGCGCCGTCCCGCGACCAAAGATTGAGGCAAAGTAATATGGATAATACGTCGTCTGCCGCCAGGCCGCGCCCTTGGGGTCGGTCATGATCGGCGCGATCACGTTCACCAGCTGGGCAATACAGGCGATCTTGACCACGTTCGACTTGCGGATGAACGTGTTCAGGATGCAGCCGACCTGCAGCACATCCTCGAAGTTATAGATGTCTTCGAGCAGACGCGGCGCATGTGGCCAGCCTTCAGCCCCGTCAAGGATCGCCCGGTCCTGCGCGTTGGAATGGTACCAGACGTTCCATTCGTCAAAGCTGATATAGACGTCATGTTTGGACCGCTTGTTTGCCTTCACCAGCTTGATCGTGGACTCGACCGTCGAGATATAGGTGTCGAGTTTGTGGTTCAGCGCCAGATAGTTGGCCGTGTTCCTGGCCCGGTTGGCGAAATACATGTGCAGGCTGATGTGGTCGACGTTCTCGTATGTGTGCTCAAGAACGATCCTTTCCCATTCGGGATAGGTTTTCATGTCGGAATTTGACGACCCGCAGACGATCAGTTCCAGCTTCTTGTCAAAGGCACGCAGTGTCTTGGCGACCTCATTGGCGAGCCTCCCGTATTCCTCGGCCGTCTTGTGGCCAACCTGCCAGGGCCCGTCCATCTCGTTCCCCAGACACCACAGGTTCACGTTGAACGGCTCCGGATGGCCATGCTTGGCGCGCAGGTTGCCCCAATAGCTGCCCGTCGGGCCATTCACATATTCCACAAAGTTCCGCGCCTCATCGAGGCCGCGCGAGCCCAGATTGATCGCCAGCATCGGCTTGGTGTTCACCGTATCGCACCAGGCGATGAACTCATGCACGCCCACCGCATTGCTGTCGGACGTATGCCAGGCCAGATCAAGCCGCGTGGGGCGGTCTTCACGGGGGCCGACCCCGTCTTCCCAGTTATAGGCGGAAACAAAGTTGCCGCCGGGATATCGCACGTAGGGTATGTTCAGATCGCGGACCAGTTGCGCCACGTCACCCCGCATACCGTCCGCATCCGCAGTCGGGTGGTCGGGCTCATAGATGCCGGTATAGACGGCCCGGCCGAGATGTTCGAGGAACGCCGAATAGACCCGGTCGTCGATCCGGGCGATGGTGAAATCCTTGTGCGCGGTGACGCGAGCCTTCATGGCGGTCCTCTCCCCGAGTGCGGCATGGGCCGACTCTCGTTTATATCTGATTTATAGATATGTATCAGAAAGGCCGACATTCACGTCAAGCCTGATTCCGCAGCACTCTGCCTAACCGCTCGTCACCAGCCTCATGACGATGTCCTGATCGTAGTTACCAAAGCCCCGGCCGAATATGTTGATCCCGCCCGGATGCCGTGCGCCGTCGCGCACGCCGATGCGGAACCGGATCGACCGGTGCGACTCGATATCCAGATCCTTCAGCGATACAGGGCTGATCTTGACCCCGTCGACATGGGTCCCGTCCCCGGTCACGCGCCAGCTTTTCAGCATGCCGTACTGGCTGCCCTTCAGCTTCCACCAGTCGGGCGTATAGACGCCCCGCTTGTCGCCGTAATCCCCCGGAGAGGTCCACGTGCCGATGTCGATCTTGTTGACCGAAACGGTGATGTCGGACGGCCAGTCCGCCGCCGTCCCCGGCACCTCGGACGACAGTTCGACCGAGAATTCCATCGAGGTCAGCGCGCCGTTCATCAGTTTGATATTGTTAGGAAACTGATATTCCACATAACCCCGCGTGAACCAGATCAGCCCCGCCCCCATCCGCGCCGGATCAAGGAAAGTATCTGGCACGTCCAGCAGCCCGATGATCCCCGCCGTGGAACAGAGGCCACAGGGTGCCGAAACCTCGCAACTGGTGTAAAGGCCCAGAGGCATTGCCACTTCGATCTGGTTGGCGCTTTGCGGGCGGGGGTCCGACTTGAACATCACCAGCACCTCGTCAAAGAGCGTGTGGCAGATCTTCTGGTTCCCCTTGCGCGCCCGCTGCGTTTCGGTCCGCACGAGCCCAGCGTCCTCGAGTTGCTGGATGTTGGACGACACCGATGACTGCGGCAGGTCGAGAGCCTGCGCAATTTCGTTCACATTCATCGCGCCATGGGTGTGGAGGAGTTTCAGCACACGGACACGGGCAGGAGAGGCAAAGGCCTTGAGCACTTCGATCCCTTCCTCGGGATCGACAATCAGGAAATTGCGGCTCATCTGGCGGACCTATGGCGAAACTTGATTGACTGCCGGTCTATATCAGCTTGTCGGGTATAGTCAAACAACCCGCTTTTCCCCCTTTGAGGGACTTGCCAACACGCCACCGAACGTCCGAGGGTGCCCCGGTATGGATCGCGACAGGGGGAATGGTCGATGCCGGACGTTACACACACACGCGTGGTACAATCGCTCGACGGGGTCTGGGACTTTGTCCATGCCAGCGACGGGATCGCCCGAAAGGCCCATGTTCCCAACCCCTGGCAGGCCGAATTCCCCGAACTGCGCCAGCGATCGGGCGCTGCGACTTACACCCGGCGCTTTGCCCGGCCTGCCGGTGCACCCGGACGGGAAACCGTCCTTCGATTCGGTGCGGTCAGCTATCTTGCTACCGTCTGCGTGAACGGGACCGAGGTCGGGCGGCATGAAGGCGGCTATCTTCCTTTCGACTGCGTAATCCCGCCGGGGCTTTTCCGCGATGACAACGAACTGACTGTCGACTGCGTCCTGCCCGATGGCGACCCGGCCACGGCGGGCGCTATGTCCTTTGGTGAAATCCCGCACGGCAAGCAAAGCTGGTATGGCCCGCTTGGTGGTCTTTGGCAGTCGGTGACGCTTGAAGTCCGCGATCCCGTCCACCTTGACCATGTGGCCATCACCGCCGACCCGGTGACGGGCATTGTCAACGCGAAACTGACCATTGCGGGCAGCGCGACCGCCACGCTGACCGTGATCGCTCCCGACGGAAAGACGGTGGCCGAGTCGAACGTCACCACGCTCAGCGTCGCCAACCCGCTCGCATGGTCCCCGGACTCGCCGCAGCTTTACACCCTTCGGATCGACCTGACCGCAGACGGCCTTTGCGACCGCACCGAGCACCGCTTCGGCTTCCGCAGCATTGCCACCCGGAACGGACAGGTCCTGCTGAACGGTCAGCCCTTCTACATGCGCGGCGCGCTGGACCAGGATTACTACCCCGAAGGCATCTGCACCCCGCCCTCGACCGCCTTCCTTGAGGACCAGTTGCGCAAGGCCAAGGCGCTTGGACTCAACACACTGCGCTGCCACATCAAGATCCCCGATCCGCGCTATTACGAGGTCGCCGACCGCCTTGGCATGCTGATCTGGACCGAGATACCGAACGTGGCCTTCTTCACCGCCGACTCGGCCCGGCGGATGAAGGAAACGATGGACGCCATCCTGCAGCGCGACGGCAACCACCCCTCCATCGCCATCTGGACGCTGATCAACGAGGACTGGGGCACGCGGCTGTGCGAGGATGCGGAACACCGCACCTGGCTGAAAGAGATGTTCGACTGGCTCAAGGGACGTGATCCCACCCGTCTGGTCGTCGACAATTCGGCATGCCACGGCAATTTCCATGTGAAAACTGACCTGAACGATTTCCACTGGTATCGTTCCGTTCCCGAACGCCGTCTGGAATGGGACACACTCACCGCCGAATTTGCCGCCGGGGCGGATTGGACATGGACCCCGTTCGGTGACGGCGAGCGCAAGGGCGACGAGCCGCTGATCGTGTCGGAATTCGGTGTCTGGGGCCTGCCGGATCCGGCGCAGGTCACGATCAACGACGCTGAACCCTGGTGGATGGAAACCGGCCAGACCTGGGGCGACGGTGCCGCCTATCCCCATGGCGTGCAGGCGCGGTTCGATACGCTCAACATGGCCCCGGTATTCGGCAGCTTTGAAAACTTCATCGAACAGGTCCAATGGTACCAGTTCATGAACCTGAAATACGAGATCGAGGTGATGCGCCGTCACCCCTCGATCATGGGCTATGTCATCACCGAATTCACCGATGTGCATTGGGAGTCCAACGGACTTCTTGATATGAACCGCAATCCGCGCGTGTTTCATGACCGTTTCCACAGCATCAATGCCGATACGGTCATCGTCCCCACAATCGACCGCTATGCGGGCACGGCGGGCACCGCGTTCACCCTTGATCTTGGCGTCAGCACTGGCGGCAACGCCCATGGTGCGACCGTCCTGAACTGGCAGGATGCGACGGGGCAGGGCGGGCAGATCCCCCTCGCGGCGCTCTCACCGGTGTCGTTCGGCTCCGCCGGTCAGGTCACCATCACACTGCCCGAAGGCCCGTCACGGATGCTTCGGATCGATCTCTGGCTGACCGAAGGCGGCAGCGAAATCGCCCGCAATCAGGTGGATATCGCCGTCCACGCCAAACGCGTCACGACGGGCCTGGCGACCGTGGGCTCCCCCGACGAACGTCTGGCAGACTGGGCCAAGGTTCTGGGATACTCTGTGGTCCCGATGGATCAGGCGCAGGTCGTCCTCGTCCACGCCCTTGACGGTGCTGAGATCGCCCATCTGCAAACCGGCGCGCGCTATGTCGTTTTTGCCGATGGAACCAAGAAAACCAATAGAAATCTGCGCCTTGACGAAGGCAGACGCGAACAGCCCTTCATCCCCATCGTGGACGACCTTCCCGGCTTGCCCGCAAACCCGGAGGGCCAGTTGCCCAACATCAACCTGATCGCCCGGCACGGCACGATGTGGCGCGGTGACTGGATCGCAGGCTTCTCGTGGATCCGGCGCAAGGGCGTCTTTGCCGATCTGCCGGGCGGCCCGCTGGTCGACCTGTCCTACGACCGTGTCGTGCCACATCACGTCATGACCGGCTTTCGCACATGGGAAGGGGCAGGGCCCGTCCACGCGGGCCTTGTCGTGGGCTGGGTGCAAAAGCCCGCCGCCCTGATCGTCGAACGCCGCGTCGGACGCGGTGGCATGGTGGCCAGCACCTTCCGCCTCTTTACCGAGGCGCCGGGCGCGGATCCCTTGGCCGACACGCTCTTTGACCGTCTTGTCAGTCTGGCCGCAACGATGCCTGTGGACGGGCACGCCTGATAGGGTGACGAGAAGACCGGCAGAATATGTATCAGGCAATGCGATACATATCTTAGAATCTGTTGACAGGGCTGGACGCGGTTTCATACCTTCACCCTGCAGGGCCCAAGGAACCACCGCAGAGGAGGCGGTGTTCCCGAACGACGGGCCCGCTTTCGACGTTGCAGACTGCGTGCGCCCGCGGGCTGAGCAAAGGCTGAATGGCGCAAGGGCGAAATGCCCGAACGGGAGGAGACAACATGTACAAGATGACGCTCAAGGCCGCGCTCATTTCGACGGCGCTGCTTGGCACTGCTGTGCAGGCACAGGAAACCGTCGAATGGTGGGATTTCCTTGGTGGCGGCGATGGCGTGCGGATGAAGACGCTGATCGACCAGTTCAACACCGAACATGCCGGAAGCATCACGATCAACGCCACGACCCTGGACTGGGGCGTTCCGTTCTACACCAAGGTCCAGACCTCGGCCGCGGTCGGCGAAGGCCCCGACGTAATGACGTACCACGCCTCGCGCATTCCGCTGGCCGTAAGCCAAGGCACGCTGTCCCCGATCACTGCCGAAGACATGGCGGCGATGGGCCTCACGGCCGAAAGCTTTGCGCCTGCCACCTGGGACGCTGTGAACGTGGACGGCGTGCAATATGCGGTGCCCTTCGACACGCACCCGATCGTCCTGTACTACAACAAGGAGATGCTGGATGCCGTCGGCCTCATCGGTGCTGACGGTCTGCCGCAGAACCTGAACGGCATCGACAACTTCAACGCAGCCCTTCAGGCGCTCAAGGACAATGGCGCTGAATGGGGTATCGCGCAGGTGACGGCAGACGGCGGCTTTGCCTTCCGCACGATCTACTCGATGCTCTGCCAGCAGGGCGGCGACATCGGCACTGACGGCGCATGGTTCCCCGGCGACAGCAGCGCGAAGCTTGCCAATGCCGTGGGCCTGATCGCGAGCTGGGTCGAGAACGGCTACAACCCGTCCTACACTGATTATCCTTCGACCGTGGCGCTTTTCACCTCGGGTGCCTCGCCCTTCATGATCAACGGCGTCTGGGAAGTCCCCACGATGACCGACCTTCACGCGAAGGGTGAACTGTTCGAATGGGGCGCGATCGAACTGCCTGTCTGGTTCGACAAGCCCTGCACCTATGCCGACAGCCATTCCTTCGCGATCCCCGAGAATGCCGGCAAACCGATGACTCCTGAAAAGCGGGCAGCCGTGGACACCGTGATCGGCTGGATGCTGCAGAACTCGTTGTTCTGGGCAACGGCAGGCCATATCCCGGCGAACGAGGCCGTGGCGCAGTCGGCAGAGTACAAGGCGATGCAGCCGCAGGCGACCTATGCCACGCTGACGGCCAACATGGTGTTCGACCCGAAATCGGTGAACGCCGGTGTGGCCTCGCCGCTCTTTGATGCGGCCGGCAATGCGTTTACGGCGGCCATGAACGGCGAAGTGGATGCGCCGACCGCCGTTCAGGAAATGCTGGATGCGCTGAACGCGCTTCAGTAGGCCTGACGATCTGCCTGCCGGGCCCTTCAAAGGTCCGGCAGGTTTCCCTTTGACCAAGGACGAGGATGCGTGATGGCCTTCCGGCGCCAAGAACTGACTGCCGCTTTGGTCTTCGTGGCCCCGTTCCTGCTTGTCTATGGCTGGATGTTCATCTGGCCCACGATCCAGATGGTGCGGCTGAGCTTCACCAACGCGCCGCTGATCGGAGCCGGCGATTGGGTGGGTTTCGCCAACTACACCAAGATGTGGGGCGACCGCGTCTTCCACAATGCGATCTGGAACACTGGCTATTTCGTCTTGCTGACCGTGATCCCCGGCACCGCCATCGCCCTGCTGATCGCGCTGATGGTGGCCCGGTTGCGGGGCTGGCTGCAAAGCATGGTCCTGGCATTCTTCTTCCTGCCCTTCATCCTGCCTGTGACCGTTGTCTATGTGATCTGGGACTGGCTCACCAACGTGCAGTTCGGCATCCTGCAGGCCGTGATCGAACCGATCATGGGCCGGTCGATCAACGTGTGGCGCACCTTGCCGTGGTTCATGCCAGGCGTGGCCATCATCACGATCTGGTGGACGAACGGGTTTTCGATCCTGCTTTTCCTTGCGGGCCTGCGCAACATTCCGCGTGATCTTTACGAGGCGGCCGCACTGGACGGTGCAACCAACTGGCAGATGTTCACCCGGATCACCTGGCCCCTGATCTGGCCTATCACGGTGCTCTGCCTCACGATCCAGCTGATCCTGCAGCTCAAGATCTTTGATCAGGTGTATCTGTTTGCCCAAGGGGGGCGGACCCAGACAACGATGGTGATGGTGCAATACATCTATGAAAGCGCCTTCGTGAAGAACCAGGGCGGCTATGCTGCAGCGGCGGCGGTCATGCTGTTCGTCTTTGTCGCAGTGATTTCCGTGCTGCAGTTTCAGCTGCTGCGCGCCCGGGGGCAAAGATGAGTGACACTGAACAGTCCCGCCCGGCCCGCCGTTTCACCATCGGCGGCGCACTTCTGACGCTGCTGACGATTCTGGCTGCCGTGATCTGGTTCATCCCGATCTACTGGGCGATTGTCACCAGCCTCCGCGCAGATCAGGCCACTGTTACCGAATTCACGCTCTGGCCCTCCGAGCCGACGCTGGCGGGCTACATCTTTGGCATCACCAATTCGAAGTTGCCGATCTGGTATCTGAACTCGACCATCACCTCGGTCGTGATCACCTTTGTCGCGGTCTTTACAGCCGCCTCGACCGGCTATGCGATCTCGCAACTCCGCTTTCCGGGCCGCAGGCTTCTTTGGTGGATAATCCTCGCCAGCTTCATGATCCCGGTGCCGGCCCTGATTGTGAACCATTTCGTCATCGTGGCGAATACCAACATGCTGAACACCTATCAGGGCATCATCCTGCCGATGCTGCTGACCCCGGTCACGGTGATCGTTTACAAAGGTTTCTTCGACGGCCTGCCTAAAGAATACCGCGAGGCCGCAGTCATGGATGGCGCGTCGGAATATCAGTTGTTCTACCGGGTCTTCCTGCCGATGAACTGGGGTGTCACGACCGCCATGGCGATCATCACCTTCATCGGCGCATGGAACAGCTTCCTCTGGCCCTTCCTTGCGGTGCAAAGTGAAGAGATGATGACAGTGACCGTTGGCATCACCGCCGTGCAGGACGCCTTTGGTGTCGCTTACGGCCGGGTGCTTTCAGGTGCTGTCATGGCAAGTCTGCCGGTGGCTCTGGCCTATCTTCTGTTCCAGCGCCGGGTGACGCAGGCCATCGCGCTGTCGGCGGGGATCAAGGGATGAGTTTTCCGGCGTCGTGTTTTGGGGAGGCGCTCGGAACTTTGCCCCGGACCCCGGGATATCCGGAGCCAGAAGAATTTGCAGGACCAGTTCGCAGCCTGACCATTGGTCGGGCAGGCGGCCCCAAGAGCAATAAAGAAGGAGTGATGCATGGCATCGGTTGAACTGAAAAGCATCACCAAGAGTTTCGGCGCGGTCGAGGTCATCAAGGGGCTGAACCTCTCGGTGGCGGAAGGGTCTTTCTGCGCGCTTCTCGGGCCCTCGGGCTGTGGCAAGTCCACGCTGCTTCGGATGATCGCCGGGCTGGAGGAAGTGACTTCGGGCAAGATCACCATCGGTGATCGCGACGTGACGCACGAGATGCCGGCCAAGCGGCGCGTGGCGATGGTATTCCAGAACTATGCGCTTTACCCGCATCTGACCGTTGAACAGAACATCTGCTTCAGCCTTTCCCTCGCGGGCGTGTCCAAGGCCGAACAGAAGACAAAGGGCGGGCAGGTGGCAAGACTGCTGCAACTGGAAAGCCTGATGGACCGTCGCCCGGCCCAGCTTTCGGGCGGGCAGCGGCAGCGGGTGGCCATCGGGCGGGCGCTGGTCCGTGACCCCGAGGTGTTTCTTTTTGACGAACCGCTTTCGAACCTTGACGCGCTGCTGCGGGTCCAGATGCGGCTCGAACTCGCCAAGCTGCATAACGAACTCAAGACGACGATGATTTATGTGACCCATGATCAGGTCGAAGCGATGACGCTTGCCGACAAGATCGTCGTGCTCGACAAGGGCGTGATCAGCCAGATGGGCAGCCCGCTTGACCTTTATAACGCCCCGGCCAACCGCTTTGTTGCAGGCTTTATCGGCTCGCCCGCGATGAATTTTGTCCCGGCGACCCTGCGCAAGACCGCAGGCGGGCTTGAGGCGGAACTCACGGGCGGCACCAAATTCCGCCTTGGTGACCGCGCCGCGCCCAGTTTCGACGGTACCCGCCGGGTTGAAATCGGGGTGCGCCCCGAGCATGTCCAGCTTGGCCATGCCGATCAGGCCCTGATCACGGGCCGGGTTTCGGTGATCGAGCAGTTGGGTAACACGACCTATGTCTATGCCGATACCGCCTCTGGCCCCATGATCGTCGAGGCCGACCAGTCCGTTCGCCTGTCACCCGGCGATACGATCGGTCTGAACATCGATACAGACCGCGCCCATGTATTTGACGAAACCGGCATGGCCTGGCCCTCGGTGCGCAGCGCGACCTGACGAAGAATCGGCAGGAACCGCGCGACATCGAAGCATTCCGCGCTACACTTATCCTCAACGGACCGCCGTAACCGGGGCGGTCCGAACCGCTTCATCCAATCAGCACATTCAATGGAGGCATGTCATGCTTTATCGTCGTCTTGGAAAATCCGGCCTGCAGGTTAGCGAGTTTTCCCTCGGGTCCTGGGTGACCTTCGCCAAACAGGTGGATACGGGCGATGCGAAATCGCTGATGACCGCCGCCTATGACGCCGGTGTCAACTTTTTCGATAATGCCGAAGGGTACGAGGCCGGTGGGTCCGAAGTTGTCATGGGCCAGGCGCTCAGGGAACTGGGCTGGGGTCGGGACAGCTATGTCGTTTCGTCCAAGGTGTTCTGGGGCGGGTCCAAACCGACCCAGCGCGGTCTGTCGCGCAAGCATGTGACCGACGCCGCCCATGCGGCGCTCAAGCGGTTGCAGGTGGATTACCTCGACCTCTATTTCTGCCATCGTCCCGATGTCGACACGCCGATCGAGGAAACCGTTCGCGCGATGGATGCGCTGATCCAGCAGGGCAAGGTCCTTTACTGGGGCACGTCGGAATGGAACGCCCAGCAGATCACCGAGGCGCATATGGTCGCCCGCGCCAACAACCTGACCCCGCCCACGATGGAGCAGCCGCAGTACAACGTGTTTGAACGTGCCAAGGTCGAAGGCGATTACGCGCCACTTTATGACACCGTGGGGCTGGGTACGACGATCTGGTCGCCGCTGGCCTCGGGCCTTCTGACGGGCAAGTACAACAACGGTCTTCCTGCTGACAGCCGCGCCATGCTGCCGGGTTATGAATGGTTGCGGAAGGATTTCGAATCCGAACGTGGCAAGGCGCGTCTGGCCATGGTCAAGGATCTGGCCAAGGTGGCCGAAGGCGCGGACATGCCGATCCACCATCTGGCGCTACTGTGGTGCATCGCGAACCCGCATGTTTCTACCGTGATCCTTGGGGCATCGCGGCTCGATCAGCTGACAGACAACCTTGCCGCGCTCGGCAACCGGGCCAAGCTGACACCCGATGTGATGGCCGCGGTCGAGGCCATCGTGCAGAACAAGCCCCCCGCACCACAGCGGTTCTGATCTCTGACTGTCGCCCGGTCGTCACATTGCGGCATTACCCCGCGCGAAAGCCTGTTTCGCGCGGGGTTTGTCTGCAAGATGCGTGTACCTGACCCGAGGACATTGATGACCGGCTCTCTCAACCGTCCCGCCTATCCGACCCTGCGCGAGGCGACATGGGTCTGGGCCCGCATTGCCGCCCTGTCCTTTGGCGGGCCGGCGGGGCAGATCGCCCTCATGCACCGCATTCTGGTCGAGGAGAAGCGCTGGCTTGGCGACGGGCGGTTCCTGCATGCGCTGAACTTCTGCATGATCCTGCCGGGGCCCGAGGCGCAGCAGCTTGCTACCTATATCGGCTGGCTCCTCCACCGGACATGGGGCGGGGTGGTCGCCGGGGTGCTGTTCATCCTGCCCGGTGCCGTGGCGATCATGGCACTTTCCATCATCTATGCGGTCTATGGCGAGGTGGGGCTGGTCAATGGCCTTTTCTATGGCGTCAAGGCGGCAGTGCTGGCCATCGTCATGCAGGCCTTGTTCCGCATCGGGGGCAGGGCGCTCAGGAACAACGTCATGCTGGGCATCGCGGGCCTGTCCTTTGTGGCGATTTTCGCCTTTGGTGTGCCCTTTCCGCTGATCGTTCTGGCCGCTGCTCTCATCGGCTTCTTTGGTGCGCGCGCCGGTATAACGGCCTTACAGGGCGGCGGCGGTCATGGGAAACTGGGTGCGGCCCCGGTGGCCGATGCGGAAACCGTCCTTGGCGTCGAACTCGGCACGCTGACGCCCGAGGCGCGGCGGGGTGCGCTGCGCGCCGGGATCGTGGCGTTGCTTCTCTGGGTCGTGCCGATTGCGCTGCTGCTGATGGTCATTGGCCGTGACAATGTCTTTGCCGATATCGCGCTATTCTTCAGCAAGATGGCCGTCGTCACCTTTGGCGGGGCCTATGCCGTCATGGCCTATGTCGCGCAAGAGGCGGTGACCGGCTTCGGCTGGCTGAAACCCGGCGAGATGCTGGACGGCCTTGCCATGGCCGAAACCACGCCCGGGCCGCTGATCATGGTCACGCAGTTCGTGGGTTTCATGGGCGCTTTCCGCGATCCCGGCGTGCTGTCGCCTTTGACGGCCGGCATTCTGGGCGGGCTGTTGACCACATGGGTGACCTTCGCCCCGTGCTTTGCCTGGATCTTCCTCGGCGCGCCCTGGATGGAGGGGTTGCGGAACAACAAGGCGTTGTCGGCGGCACTCGCGGCAGTCACGGCGGCGGTCGTGGGGGTGATCCTGAACCTTTCGCTGTGGTTCGCTATCCACGTGATCTTTGCGCAGGTCCACATCGTCTCGGGTCTTGGCCTGCGGATGGAACTGCCCGTCCTGTCCTCGATCGATCCCGTCGCAGCCCTGTTGTCACTTGCCGCGATGATCGCTGTCTTCCGGCTGAAGCTTGGCGTCATGACCGTCATCGGTCTTGCCGCTCTTGCGGGGATCGTACTGCACTTCGCCGGAGTTATCTGACCCCGAAAAACAACCCAAGCGCCCAAGGGCGCTTGGGTCGTCTTGGGACAGTATATGGTGTCAGGCGCCCCAGTGGCGCACGTCACCGCAGTCCATATGGACAAAGTTGGAACCGGAATAACGGCCCACGCCACCGGCCTGGCACGAGGCCGCAGCCGCAGCGATCTGCCGGACGGACCGGCTTTGCAGCCGCAGGTCAGCCGCCTGACCGCGCATGTGAAGCGAGTTCCGCGCCACACCCGAAGACGAGGCCCGCAGCATCGCATTGGTTTGGGGGGAACGATATCCCGAAAGGAGCATGTAAGGCTCATTCACCTCCAGCAGGTTATGCGTTGCCGTTATGATGTCGATCGTCCGGGTGTCGATCTGTACGGCCGTCCCAGACCGCCAGTCCCGCATGAACAGGCTGATTTCGCGCACAGCCTCGCTCACATAGTCACCGTTGATCCAATAGATCGTGTCGATGCTTTCGCCCGTACGACCGGAATACATGCTGATCCTGCGGATATCCCCGGAACCCCGGAGAAAGCCTGCTGCATTTGAGAAGGTGGGAGCCGCCGTGATCGCTGTTGCTGCAAACACAGCAAGAAGTCCACGTCGGGTCACACTCGAAGAGTCTGCTTTGGTCATCTGTTCAGCGCCTGTCCCGTCGCTTGCCCGTATGCCCGCGTTATCGCGAACAATTCTTGTCGTCTCATCCCCAGATGCCCGGACTTTATGACACATGTCGATTCTTCGACCAAGTCACGTTTATCGATCAACCTCTCAAGGAACCGATAATCGGCCAGTTCTTGCCCAAGTTTCCCGAAAGCCGCACCCTGTTGCAGAATTGCAAAGCACCGCAAACCACATCGCTCCGATCTGGCGAGCGCCCGAGTTTGTGATTAGACTGCAGACATTTATGACGTAGTCCTGATCTTCACGCACTGTTTCGCGAGACCTGCATGACTGTCCTGTCCCAGCTCAACCGCCGTAAGCTTCTTTCCGCCATTTCGGCCGGGGCGCTGGTTTCGTTGCTGCCCGGCACCCGCGCATCGGCGATCACGGCTGCCACAGGCTTCCGTCAGGGTGTTGCCGAGGCTGCCTCGCAGGACGCGGCGCTGGCCGCTTTCTACCGGTTCCGCGACTTTGAGGGAATCTGGTCCGGCAGGGGCGACATCGACATTGCCCGGCGCAACGCCTTTCTGTCGGCCCTGACCGAGGCGCCTGATCACGCCCTTCCGGCCAGCCGATATGACCCCGCTGCTCTCATCAACGTGCTGCAATCGGCCCAGACCCCCTATGAACAGGGCCAGGCCGAAGTCGAGATGAGCCGCTGGTTGCTCCGCTTTGGCAGCGACATGAAGTCCGGGATTCTGACTCCGCACGAAGTTGACGCCCATATCAAGCTCGTGATCCCCGAAAGCAACCACTTCGAACTGATTTCGGATTTCGCAGTTGATCAGCCGCTGGCCTTTCTTCGTGGGCTGCCGCCCCGCGCCCCGGAATATGGCCGCCTGACCCGCGAACATATCCGTCTGGCCGATGTGATGGCACAGGGCGGCTGGGGTCCCGTCGTGGCCGGAACCCGGTATGAACCCGGCGAAAGCGGGCGGGGCGTCATCGCCCTCCGCAACCGGCTGATCGCCATGGACTATCTCACGCCCACTGCCACCCGCATCTACAATGACCAGATCGAAGCCGCCGTGCAGCGCTTTCAGGCCTCACACGGGCTCGAACCCGATGGGGTTGTGAACGAAAGCACACTCGCCGAAATCAACGTCGATATCGAAGCGCGGATGCAATCCGTCCTCGTCGCAATGGAGCGCGAACGCTGGACCAACGCCCCGCGCGGCGACAGGCATGTCTGGGTCAACCTCTGCGATTTTGCGGCTAACATCGTCGACAACGACCGCATCACCTTCCGCACCCGCGCCGTCGTGGGTGCGACAAGCGAGGACCGTCAGACGCCTGAATTCACCGAACTGATGGGATTCTTGGTGATCAACCCAAGCTGGTCTGTGCCGCGTTCCATCACGACCAAAGAATACCTGCCCATGATGCAGCGCAACCCCCGTGCCGCCGGGCATCTGCAGGTCATCGACCGTTCGGGCCGCGTGGTGAACCGGGGTTCGGTCAACTTTGCCGCCTACAATGCCCGCAACTTTCCCTATTCGCTGCGGCAGGCCCCGTCGTCGTCGAATGCGCTTGGCGTCGTCAAGTTCATGTTCCCCAACCCCTATAACATCTACCTCCACGACACGCCCGCCAAAGACCTTTTCGCGCGCGAGGTACGCGCCTTCAGCCATGGATGCATCCGTCTGGCCCAGCCCGTCGATTTCGCCCATGTCATCCTCGCCCGTCAGACGGACGACCCCGAAGGCCTGTTTGACGAACACCTGCGCACAGGCGTGGAATCACGGGTCAACCTTGATGTGCCGATCCCTGTCCACCTTGATTACCGCACCGCCTTTACCGATGTGACCGGGGGCCTTGAATTCCGCCGCGATATCTATGGCCGCGATGGCCGCATCTGGGCGGCGCTTGCCGCCGAAGGGGTGGCGGTTACCAGCGTTCGGGGCTAGTCCTGTCCCCGATCCAGGCGGGGGAAGGCATGGAACTGACCATCGGCAATATCGCACAAACGCTTGGGGCTATGGCTGCGGGCGATCTGTCCCTGATCATGGCACGCGCGGCTGAACCTTCCGCCGCGGGGCCTGACGACCTCGCCATCGCACTCAGCCCGGCCTATGCGGCCGCCCTGCCCAAGGGGCGCGCACGGGCGGCAGTCGTCTGGCCCGGTGCTGACTGGCAGGCGCTTGGCCTGCAAGCCGCAATCTTTGCCCCGCGCGGGCGGCTGGCCCTGTCTCGTCTCACGGGCCTGCTTGATCCGGCTCCGGACATCGCCCCCGGCATCCACCCGACCGTCATCCTCGACCCCACGGCTACCATCGCCGAAGACGTGGCCATCGGCCCCTATTGCGTCATCGGTGCAGGTGTCACCATCGGCGGAGGGACAAAGATCGACTCCCATGTCACCATCGGCATCGGATCACTGATTGGCGGTTCGGGCCTGATCCATGCCGGAGTCCGCATTGGCCGCCACGTCCGCATCGGTGACCGCGCCATCATCCAGCCCAATGCCGTGATCGGTGCAGACGGTTTCTCCTTCGTCACCGCCACCCCGTCCTCGGTAGAACGCGCCAAGGAAACCATGGGCAAGGACGCGGTGACGGCCCCGGACGATCCGACATGGTACCGTATCCATTCACTGGGCGGCGTCTGGATCGGAGATGATGTGGAAATCGGCTCGGGCACCACGGTGGACGCAGGCACGATCCGTGCGACCCGCATCGGCAACGGGACCAAGATCGACAACATGGTCATGGTCGCCCACAACGCCATCATCGGTGAAAACTGCCTTCTTGCCGGTCATTCCGGCGTCGCGGGTTCTGGCGTTCTGGGCGACCGTGTCGTCCTGGGCGGCAAATCCGGAGTGGCCGACAACACGACCGTGGGCAGCGACGTGGTCCTGACCGGCGGGACGCTCGCCCTCTCCAACGTCCCCTCGGGACGGGTGATGATGGGCTATCCGGCGACCAAGATGGAAACGCAGGTCGAAACCTACAAGGCGCTCCGCCGTCTGCCGCGAATCCTCCGCGACCTTGGGGCGCGGCAGAAAGCGGTTCCCAATGCAGGCGAGAGCGACTAAATCAGCGCATGCGGCAGGTCAGCATCCTTAAGGCGCAGCAAAGGGACCAAGAATGAACGTGCAGGACAAGGTCATCGCGATCATCGCCGAACAGGCAGTTCTCCAGCCATCCGATGTGAAACTTGAACATTCGCTCGACGATCTTGGAATCGACAGCCTCGGACTGGTCGAAAGCATCTTTGCCATCGAAGAAGCCTTTGACGTTTCAGTCCCCTTCAACGCCAACGACCCCACCGCCAGCGGGTTCGACATTTCCTCGGTCGCGGCGATCATCGCGGCAGTCGAGGGCCTTGTCCGCCAAAAGGAAGCCGTCGGGGGCTGACCGGGCCGGGACCCAAGGATCGGAAGGCAAGAGACCATGAAGCGGGTCGTCATCACCGGTGCGGGCACCATCAACGCGCTTGGCAAAAACGTGGCCGAGACGATGGAAGCCATGCGCGAAGGCCGCTGCGGCATCGGCCCGCTCGACATCCGCGATATTGACCGCCTGTCGGTCCAGATCGGCGGTCAGGTCAGGGATTACGACGAACTCGCATGGTTCAACCGTCAGCAGGTCGCGCTCTATGACCGTTTCACCCAGTTCACCCTGCTTGCTGCGAAAGAGGCCATTGCCCAGTCGGGCCTGCGCTTTGAAGGCGAACTTTCGACCCGTTCAGGCGTTGTCCTGGGCACGGCCGGGGGCGGGGTCAACACATGGGACGAAAACTACCGCTCGGTCTATGAGGAAGGGAGAAACCGCGTCCATCCCTTTGTCGTGCCGAAACTCATGAACAACGCGGCCGCCAGCCATGTCAGCATGGAATACAATCTCAAAGGCCCGGCCTTTACCGTCGCGACCGCCTGCGCCTCGTCCAATCATGCGATGGGGCTTGCGTTCCAGATGATCCGGTCGGGCATGTGCAGCGTCATCCTGACGGGCGGGTCCGAGGCGATGCTGTGTTTCGGCGGGATCAAGGCCTGGGAAGGCCTGCGCGTCATGTCGCGCGACGCCTGCCGCCCGTTCAGCGCCAACCGCAACGGCATGGTGCAGGGCGAAGGGGCCGCGACTTTTGTTTTTGAGGACTACGACCACGCCCGCGCCCGGGGTGCCGGGATTCTGGCCGAGGTGACAGGCTTTGCCATGACTTCGGACGCCGCAGATATCGTGATGCCCTCGGCGCAGGGCGCAGAACGCGCCATCACCGGCGCGCTGGCCGACGCGCGCATGAACCCCGAGGATGTAGGTTATATCAATGCCCACGGCACCGGCACGGCGGCCAATGACAAGACCGAATGCGCTGCTGTGTCAAAGGCCTTCGGCCCTCATGCCGACCGGCTGATGATCTCGTCCACCAAATCCATGCATGGCCATCTGATCGGTGGCACGGGTGCGGTCGAGCTTCTCGCCTGCATCATGGCGCTGCGGGACGGCGTCATCGCCCCCACCATCGGCTACGAAGAACCCGATCCGGAATGCGCACTCGACGTGGTCCCGAATACCGCGCGCGAGGCCAGGGTGACCGCCGTCCTGTCCAACGCCTTCGCCTTTGGCGGGCTGAACGCGGTGCTGGCCCTTCGCGCCATCTGACCGCCGGACAGAAAAGGGGCGCCGCGCCGCAATGGCGGGCGCCCCGTTCTTCGTCTTACTGCGCGGGCGCTGTGGCGGCCGCAGCCTCATAGCCAGCGGTAAAGCCGACCAGAGAAATCGTCAGTACGCGCGGCTCGTCAGGCGCTACGGCCGGAACGATCGTCATCGTGGCTTTCCCGCCCG
This sequence comes from Rhodobacterales bacterium, assembly GCA_026400355.1. GTDB lineage: Bacteria > Pseudomonadota > Alphaproteobacteria > Rhodobacterales > Rhodobacteraceae > JAPLPE01. The sequence goes on from JAPLPE010000017.1 coordinate 86,550, forward strand.
CCTTGAACTCGTCAATCTCGGCCTGGGTAAAGCCCACGCGGGCCACACAGCCCCCCGGATTGCAGAAGGTGAACGGATACTGGCGCGGCGTGCCGTCATCCACGGCGATGGTCAAAGCGGCAGTCAGCAGCGTTTCAAGCGGGGCCACGATCGTGGCCCCGGCAGCAGCGCGGCTTCCGGCGGGCAGAGGGAACATGCTGACTTCGGCCACCGGGTTGGAAGCCTGATCCAACAGCAGCTGGTACAACTGGCAGGGGTCCGGCTGTCCTTCTTCGGCCTTCAGGCAGCGCATCGCCCAGTCACCGAACTCTTCGCGGACATAGGGTTCGCCCACGTTCAGCACCCCGTCATCAACGGGCGTGCCCATCGCCAGGTCATTCGCCGGATCAGGGGTCGTGGTTGTTTCTGCGGCAGGTGCGGTTTCGGTCGTGGCTTCCTGCGCCCAGATCGGTGTGGCCAAAGCCAGCAACAGGGCAGCGGAAAGGAATCTTGAGAGTTTCGGCATCATGGCGTCCCGGGGTTTATCTTGACTGGGGCCGATCTAACACGGGCTGCGGCCACTGTCAGTGGCAAAAGGGCAGGGGCCGTGCCCCCCGGATCGCACGCCTGCGTGACCCCTGAAAAAGAAGAAGGGGCCGAGTGACGACCCCCCTTCCTGTTCTCCCTGTCGAACTTGGCCGACTATGCGTGCATTGCTATGCAAAGCCGCTGGATGCGTCAATATGAAAACCCTGTGACAAAGCTCCGAATTGAGCAGTCCCCAATGAAAAAGCCGCGCCCGAAGGCGCGGCAAGTCAAACAGGGAGGAAGTCACATCCGCCCCGCCGGGACATCGGCAGGAGCGGACCCTTTCTCTCTCGCACGGAATGGTTAAGGATAGGTTCTGATCCGGCCCCGGCCCGGAAAGAGCGATCAGGTGCGGAGAGTGACCCCATGGCGGACAACATCATCATCGGCGGCGGCGGCGAATCTTATGCCGACCTTCAGCACCTCCTGCTGCCGGTCGCCAACCGCCACGGGCTGATCGCCGGGGCCACCGGCACAGGCAAGACCGTGACGCTCCAGATCCTTGCCGAAGGTTTCTCCTCTGCCGGTGTCCCGGTGTTCCTGTCTGACATCAAGGGCGACGTTTCGGGCGTTGGCGCGCCCGGCAGCCCGGATGCCAAACCACATGAGAGCTTTGCCAAGCGGGCCGAACTGATGGGGATTGATCTGGCCTATCGGGCCTTCCCCGTCACCTTCTGGGATCTCTTTGGCCAGCAGGGCCACCCCGTACGGACCACAGTGGCCGAGATGGGGCCGCTTCTCCTCTCCCGTCTCATGGGGCTGACAGATGTGCAGGAAGGCGTCCTGAACGTCGCCTTCAAGGTGGCCGACGAACAGGGCCTGCCGCTCCTCGATCTCGAAGACCTGCAGGCCCTTCTCCAATGGTGTGGTCAGAATGCCCGCGACCTGTCGCTTCGGTATGGCAACGTGACCTCTGCCTCGGTCGGGGCGATCCAGCGCGCGCTCCTCGTCCTCGAAAATCAGGGCGCTGCCGCCTTCTTCGGTGAACCAGCGCTTGACCTCATGGACCTTTTGCGCACCGATACCGACGGGCGCGGCATGATCAACGTCTTTGCCTCTGACCGGCTGATGAACGCGCCGCAACTCTATGCGACCTTCCTCCTCTGGCTTCTGTCCGAACTGTTCGAAGTGCTTCCCGAAGTCGGCAACCCCGACAAACCCAAGCTCGTCTTCTTCTTTGACGAGGCGCATCTGCTGTTCAGCGGTGCCCCCAAGGCGCTGGTGCAAAAGGTCGAACAGGTGGCCCGCCTGATCCGGTCCAAGGGCGTCGGCATCTATTTCATCAGCCAGAACCCCGCCGACATTCCCGATACCGTGCTGGGACAGTTGGGAAACCGTATCCAGCATGCGCTGCGGTCCTACACGCCCAAGGACCAGAAAGATCTCAGGATGGCGGCCGAAACCTACCGCCCCAACCCGCGTTTCAGCACCGCCGAAGCGATCAGCCAGGTCGGCACCGGTGAGGCCGTGACCTCCATGCTTGACGCCAAGGGCGTGCCGGGCGTGGCCGAACGCACGCTGATCCGCCCGCCCGCCTCGCAACTGGGGCCGATGGACCCCGATCTGCGGGCAGCGATCATCGGCACTTCGCCCATGAATGGGAAGTATGAATCCCGCGTGAACCGCGACTCCGCCCGCGAAATCCTGACCCGCCGCGCGGCCGAAGCTGCCGGTCAAGCCGCCCAGGCCGACGTCGAGGAACGCGAATACCAGAACGCCCGCCGCTGGGACGGCGGCAAATCAACCGCAGCACCCCGGCCTCAAAGCACACCGCGCACCAGCACCAAGAAAGACCCGACGCTGGTCGATGCAATGACAACCGCTGTGGTCAAGGAGCTTTCCGGCACCACCGGAAAGCGCATCGTCCGCGGCATCCTTGGCGGGCTGTTCCGGGGCCGCTAGACCCGGCGTCGTGCATCTGCACAGGGCGCGGTTCACCCCGCCACTGCTTCCCAAGACACCGACTGGAACAATCGCAGATGCCGGACTGCGGTTCCATCGTTCTACTTGGCTTCCGTGAACCGAACCTTGCCTATGTAGGGCAGGTTCCGGTTCCGCTGGGCAAAATCGATCCCATAGCCCACGACAAATTCGTCAGGGATCGAGAACCCGATCCAGTCGGCCTTGAAATCCACCTCGCGCCGCGATGGCTTGTCAAGAAGCGCGATGGTGCGAAGCCGCGCCGGTTTTCTCGTCTGAAGGAAGCGCGTCACATGGGCGAGCGTATGGCCTGTGTCCACGATGTCTTCGACGACAAGAACGTCCCGGTCTTCGATCTTGCCGCGCAGGTCCTTGAGGATGCGGACCTCGCGAGAGCTTTCCATCGAATCACCGTAACTCGACGCCTCGAGAAAATCGACCTCGACGGGGAGGTCCAGTTCCCGCACCAGATCCGCGATGAACACGAACGATCCCCGCAAGAGGCCCACGACAACCAGCTTGTCGGTGCCCTTGAACTCGGCGCTGATCTCGCGCGCCAGACTTTCTATCCGTGCAGCGATGGATTTGGCCGAGATCATCTGGTCGATCACATACGGGCGTTCGCTCATGGCCATGGCCTCTGGTCTCAAACTGACAATGTTCGCTGCACCCTGGGGCCAGCGGGTTTTCCTGAAACCTAATCCTCGCCGCTTTCAAGCGCGATCTTCAAGACGATGACACAATCATGACAAGGTTCCACGCAGACGTTGCATGATCCGCCCCTCCGGGCGCCCCGCCTGGGCACCCCTGTCTTGTCACCAGTGCCATACCGACTGTCCCGCTGCAGCGCCGCGTGCCCCTTGATATTGCCCCGCATCTGGCCGACATGGAAAGCACCAGACCCGAAGAGAGCCCGCCCGATGACGACCCATTCCGAAACCCGCATCCTGCCCCACACGGCCGACCAGATGTTCGCCCTTGTCGCAGACGTGGCCAGCTATCCCAAATTCCTGCCATGGACCGCTGCGGCGCGCATACGTTCGGTCGAGGATCAGGGCGATCATCAGGTCATGTTGGCCGACCTCGTCATCTCCTTCCGAGTCTTCCGCGAAAGCTTTGGAAGCAAGGTTGTACTTTGGCCTGCGAGAAAGCAGATCGACAGCGCCTATCTGGATGGACCGTTCAAGCATATGGAAAGCCGCTGGAATTTCCGCGATGTCGATAAGGGGTGCGAGGTCGCCTTCTTTGTCGATTTCGAATTCCGCAACCGCCTGTTGCAGGGTGCGGCCGGGATGTTCTTCAATCAGGCCATGATGAGCGTCGTCCGCGCGTTCGAGAAACGGGCCCAACAGCTTTACGGATAGTCCGCGACCGCACAGATCAAGAGCGTCAAGGCATGATCGACTGCAGCCCGGCGCACATTCGCCCGCCCCAGCGAACCAAACTCCTGCGTTTCCGTGCGCAGACATTGGTTTGTCGCAATCCCGAAGCAGACCCTGCCTTCCGGCTTGAACTCTGACCCGCCAGGACCCGCAATCCCGGTCACTGATACGGCAATCTGCGCCGCCGCATGGGACAGCGCACCCGCCGCCATCTCGGCGGCAACCTCCTCTGACACGGCGCCGACCCGGTCAAGGGTATCCTGCCGGACACCCAGCATCGCCACTTTGGCGGCATTCGTGTAGGTCACAAATCCCCGGTCAAACATGGCGGACGATCCCGCCACATCGGTGATCGCCCCGGCAACAAGACCCCCGGTGCAGCTTTCCGCAGTGGCGATCATCACGCCCTTGGCGCGGGCGGCAGCCAGCAGCGTTTCGGCCAAGGTCATGTGACGGCCATGATCCCGTGGGCGATCCCGGCGAGCAAGGCAACCCCGACTGCCGCAAACGCACCTGCAATCGCGTCGTCCAGCATCACACCCAACGCATCCTCGCGCCGGTCCGCCCATCCCACTGGGCCGGGCTTCCAGATGTCGAAAAGGCGGAACAACAGGAATGCCGAAACCCATCCGGGCCAAAGCGCAAACAAGCTGACCCCTGTAGAAGCGGCACCCAGTGAAACGGGCAGAAGGGCGATCCACTGGCCCAGCACCTCGTCGATGACGACCTGCTGCGGATCATCTTGCAGGGTCGCATCCATCTCGGACTTGGTGGCAAACCACCCGGCGACGGCCACCACCACGATACCGATCACGAACAGCGTCGGCCCGCCGACCAGCATGAGCACCAGCGCCAATGGCAAAGCGGCCAGCGAACCCCAGGTGCCCGGGGCAGGGCGGATATTGCCAATCCCGCCCAGCGTCGCGATCAGGTTCATGTCAGCCGCACCAGTGTTGCCGATGCCAAAGCCGCAATACCTTCGCTGCGCCCGGTAAAGCCCAGCCGTTCAGAAGTTGTGGCCTTGGCGCTGACCCGGTCGGGGTCGAGCCCCATGATCCGAGCCATCTCGGCCCGCATAGCTGCGGCATGAGGGCCGATCTTGGGATATTCGCAGATCAGCGTGCAATCGGCGTGCGTGATCGTGAACCCCATGCTGCCTGCCAGATCACAGGCGTGGCGCAGGAAGATATGGCTCGCGGCCCCTTTCCACTGCGGATCGGAGGGCGGGAAATGCTGTCCGATATCGCCGCGCGACAGCGCGCCATAGATCGCATCCGTGACGGCATGCATCCCGACATCCGCATCGGAATGCCCGATCAGACCATGGGAATGCGCAATCTTCACACCGCAGAGCCAGACATGATCACCGGGCCCAAAGGCATGGACATCAAACCCGTTTCCCGTCCGCACATCCGGCAAACCGCCCATCGTCTTCATCCTCATCAACTGAGCCGCGCGGTCGAAATCGCCTTCGCGGGTGATCTTCAGATTGTCCTCATCCCCGGCGACGATGGCAACCGCAATCCCGGACTCGCGCGCGACGGCCACATCATCCGCCGCCTCGCCCCGATGGGTGCGATGCGCAGACAGGATAGCGTGATAACGGAACCCCTGCGGCGTCTGCGCCCGCCAAAGACCGGTGCGATCCTGTGTCCCCGCAACAAGATTTGCATCACCCCGCCACAGCGCATCTGTCACTTCGACGGCGGGGGCCGCACCCTCATGCACGGCCAATGCATCAACGACCCGCCCGATCACCGCCGCACTGACAAGGGGACGAGCCGCATCATGGATCAGCACTGCGTCAGGTGCCTCTTTTGCAAGCGCCTCGAGTCCGGCCCGGACGCTGTCGTTCCGGTTCGCCCCACCTGTCGTCAAGATCACATCCGTCAGGTCCAGCCCGTGCAACCGGTCTTCGTCGTCCGGATGAATCACAAGAGCGAAGGGCCCCAATCCCTTGACGTTACGGAAGGCCGCAAGTGTATGGGACAGAACGCTTTGCCCGTTCAGGTTGCGCCATTGTTTGGGGATTCCGACCCCGGCGCGGGTGCCCCGCCCGGCAGCAACAATCAGGACAGCAGTCTGCATCGGCACGGTTCCGGTTTCATTCCCTGTCTCTCATTAGTGACTGCGGCGCAGCGGCGCAAATCCTCTCTCATGGCCCGCCATAACGCACAAAAAACAGGCATTGCAAGACTTTGCCCCACATTCACGGATCGGTCCATTGTCATGCGGGGAACGCCACGCTAGGTCCGGGATGACGCACAAACATTAAGCAAATGTCCATTCCATTGGCACGCAAGACAGCAGCAATCCCGTTCTCTGGCGCAGGTCATGCTCCGCCGGTCGCGCTCGCGCCCTTGGCGGGGATCACGGACCTGCCATTCCGCCAGCTTGTGGCAAGCTTTGGGGCATCGTGGGTCGTGTCAGAAATGGTGGCCAGTCAGGAGATGGTCCAGGCCAAACCCGGCGTTCGCGAAAAGGCCGAACTGGGCTATGATCAGACCAATACGGCCATCCAGCTTGCCGGGCGCGAGGCCTACTGGATGGCCGAAGCCGCCCGCATGGTCGAGGCGAACGGTGCAGCCGTCATCGACATCAACATGGGCTGTCCCGCCAGGAAGGTCACGAATGGCTACTCCGGCTCGGCCCTCTTGCAGGACCCTGATCACGCACTTGCGCTGATCGAGGCGGTCGTCAGTGCGGTCAGGGTTCCCGTCACGCTCAAGACCCGCCTCGGATGGGACGATACCTGCCTCAACGCCGCCGCCGTTGCGCGTCGCGCAGAGGAGGCCGGGATCAGGCTCGTCACCATCCACGGCCGCACGCGTCAGCAGTTCTACAAAGGCGCGGCAGACTGGGCCGCGATCCGCCAGATCAAGGACGCGGTCTCGATCCCAGTAATCGCGAACGGGGATATCACCGATCCAGACCGCGCCGCATCCGCCCTGCACCTCTCGGGTGCCGACGGCGTGATGGTCGGACGCGGCGCGCAGGGTCGTCCCTGGCAACTGGCCCGGATTGCAGATTGCCTGCATGGCAAGACCCCGGCAGCAGTCCCCAATGGGAATGCATTTATATATATGGTTTCAGCGCACTACGAGTCGATGCTCACCTTCTATGGGGTCCCGCTCGGTCTCAAGGTCGCGCGCAAGCATCTGGGCTGGTACATGGATACGGCGGGAACGACACCGTCACTGCGTCAGACCATCCTGACGGCCGATTCGCCTGCGCGGGTGCTTCAACTCCTGTCTCAGATCTGCGATGTGACCGCCGAGGCCGCAGCATGATCCTTGACGCCGCCCTTTGGACCTCGCTTCCGGTTCCGGCCCTCCTTCTGGGGCCGGATGACCGCATCACCGATATAAACCCCGCCGCTGAGGCATTCCTCAACTTGTCTTCCCGCGCATTGGCCGGGGCATCTCTCTGGGATAAGGTGATGATCGACGCACCCCTCGAAGAGGCCTTTGCCCGCGCCCGGGAAAACAGGTCGTCGCTTTTCGTGAATGACATCGACGTGGGCTCGGGCGAACGCGCGCCGATGCAGTGCAACATCCAGTTTGCCCATCTGCAGGGCGCTGACGGCTACATGCTCGTGATGATCTCGCCCCGCGAAATCGCCAGCCGGATGAACCAGAACGCCTCCTCGACCAAGGCAGCCAAATCCGCGATCGGCATGGCCGAGATGCTTGCCCATGAAATCAAGAACCCGCTCGCCGGCATCACGGGCGCGGCCCAGCTCCTCTCCATGGGCCTCTCCGGTCAGGATCTCGAACTGACTGATCTCATCGTCGAGGAAAGCCGCAGAATCGTGAAGCTGCTCGAACAGGTCGAACAGTTCGGCAACCTCCGCCCGCCGAAACTCAAGGCCGTCAACATCCACGACGTGCTGGATCGTGCCCGTCAGTCGGCCGCAGTCGGTTTCGGCGCGCATATGATGTTCATCGAGGATTACGACCCCTCGCTGCCCCGCGCCTGGGCCGACAACGACCAGTTGCTGCAGGTCTTCCTCAACCTGCTCAAGAACGCGTCCGAGGCCTGCAAGGACGGTGGTACGGTCCGCCTCCATACGTTCTACGAACCCTCGCTGCGCCTGCGACGCAAAGACGGCACACAGGCCCGCCTGCCGCTTCAGATCGAGGTGATCGACGACGGCCCCGGCCTGCCGCCCGCTATTGCGGCGGATGTGTTCGAACCTTTTGTTTCCGGACGCGAGAACGGCACGGGCCTTGGCCTTGCCCTTGTGTCCAAACTCATCGGCGATATCGGTGGCTGGATCTCGGTCGACTCGGTCCCCGGACGGACCGTGTTCCGCGTGTCCCTGCCTCTCGCCCCCAAAGACGCCCGCGACCCTGACCTCGAGCCTGGAGTAAGATGATGGATGGAACCGTTCTTGTTGCCGACGACGACCGTACGATCCGGACCGTCCTGACGCAGGCGCTGACGCGGGCGGGGTGCAAAGTCCATGCCACGTCAAGCCTTGTCACGCTCATGCGCTGGGTCGAGGAAGGGAAGGGCGACCTCGTCATCTCTGACGTGATCATGCCGGACGGCAACGGGCTGGAACAACTGCCCAAGATCAGTCATGCGCGGCCTGGCCTCCCTGTCATCGTGATCTCGGCCCAGAACACGATCATGACGGCCATTCAGGCCGCCGAGGCCGACGCCTATGATTACCTGCCCAAGCCCTTCGATCTGCCCGACCTGATGAAACGTGCCGCCCGTGCGCTCGAGGTCAAGCGCCGCGCCCCGGCGCCAAAGACCGGAATCGAGGGAAGAGGGGGCGACCTCCCCCTTGTCGGTCGCACTCCGGCGATGCAGGCGCTTTATCGCCTTGTCGCCCGCGTGATGAATACCTCGCTCACTGTCCTGATCACCGGCGAAAGCGGCACCGGCAAATCCCTGATCGCCAAAGCCATCCACGATTTCTCTGATCGCCGGACTCTGCCCTTCATCGTGGTCTCTGCTGCCGATCTGCAGGGCGTCGAAGGCCCGTCCTCCGTCCTCGCCCGCGCCAAAGGCGGCTCAATCCTGCTGGACGAAGTCGGCGACCTCAACGACGATTCCCAGGCACGTATTGTCCGGATGCTTGACACCTTGGGTGACAATGCCCCCCGCATCATGTCCACCTCGCAGACCGACCTGATGGGCCGCATGGAAAACGGCCAGTTCCGCGAAGACCTGTTCTATCGTCTGGGGGGCGTCACCATCGCCGTGCCGTCGCTGCGCGAACGCGTGGATGACATCCCGCTCCTTGCCGAACATTTCCTCGCCCGTGCCGAACGCGACGGTTTCTCTCTCCGCCGCTTCTCGTCCGCCGCACTCGACCTTGTCCGCGCCTATTCATGGCCCGGCAACGTGCGCCAACTGGAGAATGCGATCCGCCGCCTTGTCGTGACCTCGGCCGAAGAGGAAATCAGCAAGACCGAAGTCGAATCGGTCCTTGGGAATCAGCCTGCGATGGAGCCCTTGCGCGGTGGCGGCGACGGGGAAAAGCTCATGGCCTCGGTCGCCAAGCATCTGCGCCGCTATTTCGATCTGCATGGCGGAGTTTTGCCGCCGCCCGGCCTCTACAACAGGATCCTGCGCGAAGTAGAGACACCGCTTATCGAAATTGCCCTCGATGCCACTGGCGGCAATCAGGCAAAATGTGCCGATCTGCTTGGCATCAACCGCAATACCTTGCGCAAGAAGATAACTGATCTGGATATCCGCGTGACTCGCCGCCGCAAGTTGATGTAAAATCGCAACAGAACCGTGGCCCATCCGTCGCAAGCCGGATGAGGACCGCGGAGGCGGTTACAGGGGGCCAACGTCGTTTGCGGCCCCGCTTGCGAGGCAACAGGCGTGAACAGGTCCCTGACGGGTCTCAGACTCACTCGATTGAGCCGGTGGTGGCGGACGCGGCGCGTCCAGAACACCGCCACGCTCGGTCTGGTCGTGCTGGGTCCGGTCCTCGCTATACTCACCTACATCGTTCTCGGCCCGCTCCGGCAAGGTGGCTCTGCGCCCGCCTTGCGCATCATCCTGCTGGCCGATCTGGTTTATGTGCTCGTCGTTGCCGCTCTGGTCATGCAGCGCGTCGCGCAGATGATCGCCGACAGACAGGCCAAGTCGGCGGGTTCCCGGCTGCACCTGCGTCTGACCGGGGTGTTTGCGCTGCTGGCGCTGCTGCCGACCGTCATGGTCGCCATCTTCTCGGTCTTGACGATAAACATCGGCCTCGAAGGTTGGTTTTCCGACCGGGTCCAGAATGTCCTCGGTTCTTCGCTTTCGGCAGCGCAGGCCTATGAGGAAGAGCACCGGCAGGAACTCTCCCGCGACGGCACAGGGCTGGCGGGCTACATCAACAACGAACGTCTGAACACGGTCCTCATGACCGACGGTCAGGTCCGTCAGGCTCTTGGCCGGGTGCAACCCCAGATCGAACGCGGCCTGACCGAGGCCTTTGTCATCGACGGGGGCGGAACAATCCGGGCCCGCGGCGCGCGGTCCTATGAATTCGGCTATGAGAAACCGACCGAAGACGATTTCGCCGCTGCCGATGCCGAAGGCATCACCATCATCGAAGACTATGCCAACAACGAATTCCGCGCGCTCATCCCGCTATCGGCCTTCACCGACCGTTATCTTTATGTGACCCGCGCCGTGGACGGCAAAATCCTGTCCCTGCTGGACGAAACCAAGGAAACGGTCGCGCTTTACCAGCAACTTGAAAACGAACGCGGCCGCATCCTGTTCGAATTCGGCCTTCTTTATCTGGGTTTTGCGGTCATCCTGATCCTTGCGGCCATCTGGCTTGGTCTTTGGTTCGCCGAACGCCTGTCCAAACCTGTTGGCCGCCTTGTCGGGGCGTCCCAGCGTGTGGGTTCAGGCGATCTTGACGTCCGAGTCATCGAAGAAGAAGGCGATGATGAAATCGCCCAATTGGGTCGCTATTTCAACCAGATGACGACCCAACTTAAAGCTCAGCGCGATACACTGATCGACAACACGCAGCAAATCGAACGCCGCCGCCGCCTGTTCGACTCGGTGCTTGGCTCCGTGACATCTGGCGTCGTTGGTCTCGATGGCGAAGGGCGGGTGACCTTTGCCAACCGCTCGGCCCGCAAGCTGCTTCAGGTCGGCCAGGTTCCCGACGACATCTCGATTTCTGCGGCTGTCCCCGAATTCGCAGCGCTTTTCGAAACCCTCCGCCGCGAAGGCCGCGAAGGGATGCAGGAACAGATCAACCTTGTCCGATCCGGCAAACAGGAAACCCTGCTGGTCCGCATGGCCGTGCGCCGGTCCGAAGACGGTGCTTTGGAAGGATACGTCGTTGCATTCGACGACGTGACGGACCTCGTCTCGGCCCAGCGCATGGCCGCCTGGGGCGATGTGGCCCGCCGGATCGCCCATGAGATCAAGAACCCCCTCACGCCGATCCAACTGTCGGCAGAACGCATCAAGCGCAAGTTCCGCCCGAAACTGGGGGACGATGCCGAGGCACTTGATCAGATGACCGATGTCATCGTCCGCCAGACGAACGACCTCCGCCGCATTGTCGATGAGTTCTCGAAATTTGCCCGGATGCCAGAACCCGACAGGATGACGAACGACCTCACCACTTTGGTCCGTGATGCCGTCACCCTGCAAGAGGCAGGCCAGCCCGGCGTCCATCTGGAAAGCCACCTGCCCAACCATGCCGTGATGGTAGAAGTCGACTCGACCATGATCTCTCAGGCGCTCACAAACCTGATCAAGAACGCCGGAGAGGCCATTGAATCATTGGTTGAAAAGGGTGCACCTGATCGCTTCGAGCCGGAAATCCGCGTGGACCTCCAGTCGTCTCCGACCGAGGCGCGGATCACTATCGCTGATAATGGCATCGGCCTGCCGCTGGATCGGGCCCGCCTGTTCGAACCCTATGTGACGACACGGTCCAAGGGCACCGGCCTTGGCCTGCCCATCGTCAAGAAGATCATCGAAGAACACGGCGGCAGCCTTCGTCTTGAAGATGCCGAGACGTTTGAAGGCAACAACCATTTCGGGGCGATGGCTGTCATCACCCTTCCCGTCATGCCCGAGGCCGTTACGGCCGCACGCGCAGCAAGTTGAGGACACCCATGGGCGATATCCTGATTACTGACGACGAACGCGACATCCGCGAACTGATCTCGGACATCCTTATCGACGAAGGTTTCACGACCCGACTCGCGGGAAGCTCGGATCAATGCATGGCCGAAATCGCCAAGGAACCGCCGGCGCTCATGATCCTCGATATCTGGCTGAAAGACAGCAAGATGGATGGGATCGACATCCTCAAGACGGTCAAGCGGGAACACCCTGACATTCCGATCGTCATCATCTCGGGCCACGGCAATATCGAGATCGCCGTCGCCGCGATCAAGCAGGGTGCATACGACTTCATCGAGAAACCCTTCAATATTGATCAGTTGATGGTCGTCATCAAGCGCGCGATGGAAACCTCGCGCCTGCGCCGAGAGAACATCGCGCTCAAGCGGGGCGATTCCCAGGGCACCGAGATGCTGGGCGAGAGTGCCGCCCACCGCGCGCTTCGGGTACAGCTGGACAAGGTGACAAAGTCCAACGGCCGCGTCATGCTTACCGGCGAACCCGGCGCGGGCAAGGAAACTGCGGCTCGTTACATTCACGCCAACTCGAACCGGGCCAATGCGCCATTTGTCACCGTCAGTTCGGCGTCAATTGCGCCTGACAGGATGGAAGAGGTGCTTTTCGGCCGCGAGGCGCCCGACCGCGGCATTGAAAAAGGCCTTCTCGAACAGGCCCACGGCGGCGTCATCTATTTCGATGAAGTGGCCGACATGCCGCTTGGAACCCAGTCCAAGATTCTGCGAGTCCTTGTCGAACAGCAATTCACCCGCGTCGGCGGTGGCGACAAGGTGCAGGTCGATCTTCGCGTCATATCGTCCACCAACCGCGATCTGCAGGCGGCCATCGCGGCCGGATCGTTCCGTCAGGAGCTTTTCCATCGCCTCAACGTCGTACCCATCCCTGTGCCAAGCCTTGAGGACCGGCGCGAAGACATTCCGCTTCTGGCCGAGCATTTCATCGGCATTCTGAACAAGACCCAGGGCCTGCCCATGCGCAAGCTGGCCGATGATGCCCGTGCCCTGTTGCAAACGATGGTGTGGCCCGGAAACGTAAGGCAGTTGAGGAACGTCATAGAGCGCGTTCTTATCCTTGGGGAAAGCTCTGGTGACATTTCCGCACGCGAGCTTCCTTCCGTGGACGATGCCCCCGGAGAGGAAGGCCGTGTTGTCTTGTCTGGCGGTCTTGCCACTTTGCCCTTGCGCGAGGCCCGCGAACTTTTTGAACGCGAATACCTGCTGACCCAGATCAACCGCTTTGGCGGCAACATCAGTCGCACGGCAAGCTTTGTCGGCATGGAACGCTCGGCCCTCCACCGCAAACTCAAGTCTCTCGGCGTCATGACCTCGACCAAGGGCGGCGGCCGCATCGCATATATCGACGAAGACTGACCGATGATTGACCCATTGCCTCTGCTGTGGCACCAGTGCCACGCGGGGGCGCTCCAATGGGAACGACATGAAAGTCATTATCTGCGGGGCGGGTCAGGTGGGGTGGCAAATCGCCCGCCATCTGTCAGGTGAGAACAACGAAGTTACGGTTGTTGACAGCAATGCAGACCTCGTCCGTCGCGCGACCGATACGCTCGACGTGCGTGGCGTCACAGGCTTTGCCAGCTTTCCCGACGTGCTCGACAGGGCAGGGGCGCGGGACGCCGACATGATCATTGCCGCGACCTATAGCGACGAGGTCAACATGGTTACCTGTCAGGTGGCCAGTTCCGTGTTCGGTATCCAGCGCAAGATTGCCCGTCTCCGGTCGCAGAACTATCTCGACCCCGCCTATGCCGATCTTTACAGCCGCGGCCATCTGCCCATCGACGTGGTCATCAGTCCCGAAAAGGAAGTGGCAGAAGCCGCACTTCAGCGCCTTGCCGCGCCGGCAGCTTTTGATACCGAGGCTTTTCTTGACGACAAGGCCCAGCTTCTGGGGATTACGATCGATGAAGAATGCCCGGTCATCAACACCCCGCTGCGGCAGTTGACCGACCTGTTCTCCACACTTCGTGCCATCGTCGTGGGCATCCGGCGCGCAGGCCGTCTGTTCACCCCAACACCAGATGACCAGATCTTTGCCGGCGACGACTGCTACATCCTTGCCGATGTGGAGGACATTGCCCGCACGTTCGAGATCTTCGGCAAGAAGCAAGGTAAACAGGAACGCATCGTCATCATTGGCGGCGGCAATGTGGGCCTCGGTGTTGCGCGCGCGCTCGAGTCGCGGGTGCAGAAAGTCCGCGTCAAGATCATCGAAAAGTCCCGGGCCCGCGCCGAGATCGCCGCCGACGCGCTCAACCGGACCATCGTTCTTCATGGTGACGGTCTCGACAGCGCCCTGCTTGAAGAGGCCAGCATCGCCAGTGCAGATGCCGTCCTTGTCGTGACTGATGACGACAAGACGAACCTTCTGGCATCTGTCCGCGCCAAGGAAATGGGCTGCAAAATGGCCATATGCCTTGTCAATGATCCGACGCTGGTCCCCCTCATGGGGCCGCTTGCAATAGACGCCTACATCAATCCGCGCGCCACGACCGTATCGTCCATTCTGCGCCATATCCGGCATGGCCGCGTCCGTTTGGTCTATTCCATAGGCGACGCCGAGGCCGAGATGATCGAGGCGCAGGTTCTGGGTACATCCCCGATCGCCGGGAAGAAGATCAAGGATATCGCCTTTCCCGACGGTGTGCTTGTCGGCGGTGTCATGAAGGCGGGCAAGCTTGTGAAACTCTCCGGTCAGACCCGCTTTGACGAAGGTGATGTTGTCGTCCTTTTCGCAATGGCCGCCGATGTGCCCGAGGTCGAGCGCCTCCTGCAGGTCACGATCGACTTCTTCTGATGCTCCGCTTTCTGACCTCGCTGCCGTTCTTCGTGCTGATGATGGGGATCGGCGCGGCGGCGATGATGGTGCCGTCGGTCCATGCGCTTGTCCGGGGCGACCACTTTACGGCTGAGACTTTTCTCTTCGGGGCCATTCTGGGTGCCGCACTGACCTTGCTCATTGGCCTTTCCACCCGAAGCTACAGCCCCCGTTCGGTCCCTCGCAGCCAGTTGATGGCGCTTCTCGCGGCCTTTGCGCTGCTGCCTGCGCTGTTCGCCGTTCCATTCCACCATGCCGTAGGCACGATCAGCTTTGTCGACGCCTGGTTCGAAATGGTGTCGAGTTTCACCACCACAGGTGCCACGCTCTTTGACAATCCCGAAAGGCTCAGCCCCTCTGTCCACCTCTGGCGCGCCCTTGTCGGCTGGATGGGCGGACTGCTTGTCTGGGTGATGGCCGTCTCCATCCTCGCTCCTATGAACCTTGGCGGATTCGAGGTCACCTCTCCGGTCGCCGCAGGCGGCGGCGCGGTCAGCTTCAGCCAGGTCTCGCGCATTGCCGACCCTTCCGAACGGCTGGCCCGCTATGGCTTTCGGCTTGCCCCGATCTACGCGGGCCTGACCGGGCTTCTGTGGATCGGCCTCATGCTTTCGGGCGAAGTGCCGTGGATCGCGCTTTGCCATGCGATGTCGGTGCTCTCGACATCCGGGATTTCACCGGTAGGCGGTCTGCACGAGGGCAGCGCCGGCCTTGTCGGAGAAATCATCGTCTTTTGCTTCTTCTTCCTTGCCGTTTCCCGACTGACCTTCAGCCGCGGCATGGTCGGGGATGAACAACGCCGTCTCTGGCAAGACCCCGAAGTGCAGATGGCGCTTGCCCTTCTGGCCATCGTTTCGGTCACACTCACCCTGCGCCACGTCCTCGGCGCGCATGATCGTAACCTTGCGGAAACCATAGCGGCTTTCTGGGGCGTGGCCTTCACGACCCTTTCTTTCATCACGACAACAGGCTTTGAATCCCGCGATTGGTCAGGGGCCACTGACTGGTCCGGCCTCAATGCGCCCGGATTGGTGCTTGTGGGGCTTGCCCTGATCGGTGGAGGCGTGGCGACAACGGCCGGCGGGGTCAAGCTGATGCGCGTCTATGCCCTTTACAAACATGGCGTCCGCGAACTGGAACGGCTGGTTCATCCGGATTCCGTCGGCGGGGCAGGGCAGCAGGCACGCCGGATCCGGCGTCAGGGCGCCTATATTGCCTGGATCTTCTTCATGCTCTTCGCGCTCTCGATCATGGTCGTCATGCTGTTCCTTTCGCTTACGGGTTTGCAGTTTGAAACCGCTATGGTCCTCACGGTCGCAGCGCTTTCAACAACGGGTCCACTCGCGCAGGTTGCGGCGGAATACCCGATTTCCTATGAAGGTATCCCCGACAGCGCCCATGTCATCCTTGCCGCAACGATGATTCTGGGGCGGCTGGAAACGCTGGCCCTGATCGCCCTGTTCAACCCGGCGTTCTGGCGCTCCTGACAGGCAAAGTTGACACAACCTGCCGAAACCCCTGATTTTGGGCTGGAATCCTGATCAGGGCCGCTCCATACTTGACCTTGACGGGGGGACAGAAGCCGATCCGCGGTCACAAGAACAAAAAAGGACAAGAACCATGGCGTCAGACAAGCAGAACCTTCAGGATGCGTTCCTTAATCATGTCCGCAAGACCAAGGTTCCCGTCACGATCTTCCTGATCAACGGAGTCAAGTTGCAGGGCGTCATCACATGGTTCGACAGCTTTTGCGTGCTTTTGCGCCGTGACGGACAATCCCAGCTTGTGTACAAATCGGCGATCTCGACGATCATGCCGGCACAGCCGATCAGCCTTTATGAAGGTGAAGAATAACTTTGCAACCCTCTGAAAAGCCCGCAACGCGGGCTTGGGTCCTGCATCCCGACCTGAAAAGCGACCCGCACCGCCGCGAGCCCGTTTCCGCGCTGGATGAGGCTGTGGCTCTCGCGGCAGCTCTCCCCGATCTTGAGATCGTGGGGGCAGAGGTCGTGCGGCTGCCAAAGTTGCACCCGGGCATGATGTTCGGGTCTGGCAAGATTGATGAAATCAAGGTCCGCCTGAAAGAGGCTGATGTCGAGCTTGTGCTGATCGACGGGCATGTGGGCCCCGTTCAGCAACGCAATCTGGAAAAGGAATGGGGCGTCAAGATTCTGGATCGGACCGGTCTGATCCTCGAGATCTTTGGCGACCGCGCCCGCACCGCAGAAGGCGTGCTGCAAGTTGAAATGGCGGCGCTGTCCTATCAGCGATCGCGCCTCGTCCGAGCCTGGACCCACCTTGAACGGCAGCGGGGCGCCCTTGGTTTCATCGGCGGCCCCGGTGAAACCCAGCAAGAAGCCGACCGTCGCGCCATCGACGATCAGCTCGTCCGGATCAGGCGCCAGCTTGACAAGGTGGCCAAGACCCGCACGCTCCACCGCGCTGCGCGGGCCAAGGTGCCCTATCCGGTCGTGGCCCTTGTCGGATACACCAACGCGGGCAAATCGACGCTGTTCAACCGCCTGACGGGGGCCGAGGTCTTCGTCAAGGACATGCTGTTTGCAACGCTCGATCCCACCATGCGCCGCATCGTCCTGCCGTCGGGCGACGAAGTCATCATGTCCGACACTGTGGGCTTCATTTCGGCGCTGCCGACCGAACTGGTCGCAGCCTTCCGCGCCACGCTGGAAGAGGTCCTCGACGCCGATCTCATCCTCCATGTCCGCGACATCAGCCATCCGCAGACCGTTGAACAGGCCAATGACGTCAAGGCGATCCTTCAATCGCTTGGCGTCGCTGAAAGTGCACCTCAGATTGAAGTCTGGAACAAGATCGACCGGCTTGACGATGAAACCCGAGCGGCCCTGCAGACTCAGGCGGACCGCGGCGAAAGCGTCTTTGCCGTCTCGGCACTGACTGGCGACGGGCTTTCGCAGCTTCTGGATGGCGTGGCACTTGCGCTCAAGGCGCCCCGGACCGAGGACACGCTCACTCTGCCGTTCAGCGCGGGCAAGCAACGCGCCTGGCTGTTCGAACAAGGGATCGTTCAGGACGATCGGCAGGTCGATGACGGCTATGTCCTGCACGTCCTCTGGACGGAACGCCAGAAAGACCGCTACGCCCGGCTCTGAAGCATTCGCCTGCAAAGTCACAGGCGTTGGCAGTCAAAGACCTTTGCCGCGCAAAAGCATGGAATCCGTGACCGTTTTGCCCTACTTGCCTGCCGTAACGGATCGACAGCCTTCCCGAACCGCAACAGACCGCCCAACAGAGAGTTCCGCACCGCGTGCCGTTGATCCTGATCGCTCTTCTTCCGTTCCTTGGCGCGGTCCTGCCCGCGCTGATGATTCGTGCCGGCCGCACCGCCAGCGCATGGAGCGCAGGGGCCGTGACCCTGGCCGCGTTGACCGGCATCCTTGCCCATGCCCCCGCCGTCCTGCGGGGCGAGATCATCTTCTACCAACTCGACTGGGTCCCGATCCTTGGTCTGAATGCAAATTTCATGCTGGACGGTCTTGGACTGCTCTTCTCGCTCCTGATCCTCGGGATCGGTCTTCTGATCATCATTTACGCCCGGTTCTACCTCGACCGCGATGATCCGATGGGGCAGTTCTACTGTTATCTGCTGCTGTTTCAGGGTGCCATGCTGGGCATCGTCCTGTCCGACAACATCCTTCTGCTGATCGTATTCTGGGAACTCACCTCACTTTCTTCCTTCCTGTTGATCGGCTATTGGAAGCATCTTCCCGAAGGCCGACAGGGTGCGCGTATGGCGCTGACGGTCACGGGCATGGGCGGTCTGGCCCTGATCGGGGGCATGCTTCTTCTGGGTGACATCGCAGGCAGCCATGACCTGTCCGTCATCCTGCAAAGCCGTGATGTCATTCAGGCAAGCCCCCTCTACGTTCCGGCGCTGATCCTGATCCTCATCGGTGTCTTTACCAAATCGGCTCAGTTCCCGTTCCATTTCTGGCTGCCTCAGGCGATGGCTGCGCCGACACCGGTTTCGGCCTATCTTCATTCAGCGACGATGGTGAAGGCCGGGCTTTTCCTGATGGCGCGCCTTTGGCCGGTCCTGTCAGGCACGCCGGAATGGTTCTATATCGTCGCTACAACAGGTTTGATCACAATGTTGACCGGCGCTATCGGCGCGCTCTTCAAGAACGATCTCAAGGCGCTTCTCGCCTATTCCACGGTCAGCCAGCTTGGCTTGATCACCATGCTTCTTGGCTTCGGAACCAAGATGGCAGCCGTGGTGGCCGTATTTCACATCCTCAACCATGCAACGTTCAAGGCCGCCCTGTTCCTGACCGCCGGGATTATCGACCACGAGGCGGGCACACGCGACATCCGCCGGCTTGGGGGCTTGCGACATCTCATGCCTCTGACTTTTCTGATCGGCACGCTGGCCGCATTTTCCATGGCCGGGGTCCCATTTCTGAACGGTTTCCTGTCCAAAGAAATGATGCTCGAAGAGGCCGCCCATACCGTCTGGGCCGGATCGCATCTTTTCATCCCCGTTCTGGTCACCTTGGGTTCCCTTGTCTCCGCCGCTTACTCCTTCCGCTTCATCGCCCATGTCTTCCTCGGTCCCCGCCGCAGCGACTATCCTCACCGCCCGCATGATCCCGGCTTCGGGCTCTGGGCGGCACCTGCACTTCTGGTTGCCCTTGTCGTCCTGATCGGTGTCTTGCCCGCCCTGATCGCTGGGCCGCTTGTCGCCATCACGTCGAGCGCGGTGACCGGGGGCGATCTCCCATACTTCTCGCTCAGGATATGGCACGGCGTCACGCCGGCACTCGGCATGTCGTTGATCGCGCTGGTTGGCGGGGCCGTCCTTCTTGCCGCTTTCGTCCCCTTGGACCGCCTGCGCGCCTCACTGCCGCAGGATACGGCGAAAGCCATCTTTGACGGGCTGATCGCGGTGGCGGTCAGACTGGCACGCGGTCTGACAGCCGGCCTCCACAACGGAGTGATGTCCCGCTATGCGCTGGCCTTCGCCCTCACGGTCCTGACTGCCGCCATATTCGCCTGGGCGACAGGGGCTGCAGGCCCCGCAACCAGGGCCCTCACACCAGTTCCACCGCTCCCCCTGATCGGCTGGGTTCTTCTCGTCGCCGCCACGGTCACCATCGTCCTGACCCACCACAACCGCTTGCTCGCCCTGATCCTGATAGGGATTGCTGGCCTCATCGTGTCGGTCACCTTCGTCTATTTCTCGGCACCCGATCTGGCCCTGACACAGGCCACAGTCGAGGTTGTGACCATCATCCTCCTGCTTCTTGCCCTGAACTTTCTGCCGCGCGGCAGCCCGCGCGAAGGGTCAACCGCACGTCATGTGCGCGATGCCCTGATCGCCATCGCAGTCGGGGCAGGGGCCGCAGCACTGACCTTTGTCGTCCAGACGACAGATTTCGCCTTTGACCCGATTTCTGCCTACCACCTCGCCAATTCCAAGACCGGGGGTGGCGGCTACAACGTCGTCAACGTGATCCTGGTCGACTTCCGTGGCTTTGATACCTATGGTGAAATCATCGTCCTCGGCATCGCTGCTCTCGTCATTCACGCTCTGGCCGAGTCCCTGCTGGAAAGCCCGGTGGGTGCCCGCCTTGCCCGCCGTGCGCCGGACAAGGGCGAGTCTGGCGATCCTCATCCGCTGCTGATGGTCGTCGCCACCCGCGTGATCATGCCCATTGCGCTGCTGGTTGGTGTCTTCATCTTCCTGCGCGGCCACAATGCCCCGGGCGGCGGCTTTATAGCAGGGCTGATCGTCGCCATCGCACTTCTGATGCAATACATGGCCAGCGGCTATGACTGGGCGGTCTCGCGCCAGCGGTTTCCCTATCACGGCTTGATCGCGATCGGCATCCTGACCGCAACCCTGACCGGCGTTGCATCATGGATTGCGGGTTACCCTTTCCTTACCAGCAGCTACGGCTATTTCACGATCGCGCCACTCGAGACATTTGAACTGGCAACTGCCATGGGCTTTGATCTTGGTGTGTTCCTCTGTGTCCTTGGCGCAGTCATGCTGGCGCTCGACACGATTTCGCGCCTAGCCCACCGCGCCGGCGAACGGCCAAGCCCCTATGCGATGGACGTGGACCCGTCCCGCCCGCAATCCGCGCAAAGGGTCTGATAGATGGAAATGCTCTACTCCAGCGCCGTGGGTATACTGACCGCAGCGGGCCTGTATCTGGTTCTCCGGCGTCGGACCTTTCCTGTTATCCTCGGCCTTTCGCTGTTGACCTATGCTGTCAACCTCTTCCTTTTTGCATCGGGTCGTCTGATGGAAAACCTGCCGCCCGTCCTGGGGCAGGGGGCGACAGCCTACACAGACCCTCTTCCCCAGGCGCTTGTGCTGACAGCGATCGTGATTTCCTTCGGCATGACGGCAGTCATCGTCATCCTTGCCCTGGGGTCTTACCTCACGTCGGACAGTGACAGCATCGACCTGCCGCCCGGCGACGGGGACGCGGAATGACCCACTGGATCATCCTTCCGCTCGTCATGCCGCCGACTGTGGCCGCGCTGATGATACTGGCCATGCGCCATCATCTCGACCTTGCCCGCATCTTTGCCGTGGGCAGCGGTCTGGCCCTTCTGGCCATCGCGCTTGGCCTGCTCTGGCAGGCCTCTGACGGTACGGTCACAGCTTATCACCTTGGCAACTGGCCCGCCCCCTATGGCATCGTGCTTGTCCTCGACCGCCTGTCCGCGCTCTTGGTCGCGCTGACCGTCTTTCTTGCCCTTGTCGTCACGCTCTATGCCATCGGCACGGATTGGGACGCGTGCGGCAAGCATTTCCATGCTCTGGTCCAGTTTCAGGTCATGGGCCTGTGCGGCGCTTTCCTGACAGGCGATGTGTTCAACCTGTTCGTCTTTTTCGAAGTCCTCCTGATCGCTTCATATGGCCTGATGATCCATGGCGGGGGCGAGCTTCGGCTTCAATCCGGCGTTCAGTATGTGGTCTACAACCTGCTCGGCTCGACCCTCTTCCTATTCGCACTCGGGGCCATCTATGCCGTGACGGGTACGCTCAACATGGCCGACCTCGCCGCCCGGGTCGCCGCGATGCCCGCCGAGGACTCGGGCCTTGTCCGCGTGGCCGCCGTCCTTCTGTTCCTTGTCTTCGCGGTCAAGGCGGCCTTGCTGCCGCTGCACTTCTGGCTGCCTGCTACCTATGCACAGGCCCCCGCGCCGATAGCGGCCCTTTTTGCGGTGATGACCAAGGTCGGCGCTTATGCGATCATCCGCCTCTACACGCTGGTCTTTGGGCCCGGCGTTGCCGTGACTTCCGGCCTCTTTGGCGAGCCACTTCTCTGGGCCGCGCTCATGACCCTTGCCATCGGGACGATGGGCATTCTCGGTTCCCGAAGCCTTGGCCGCCTTGCCGCATTTGCGGCGATCGGCTCGATGGGAACGCTGCTGACCGCCGTGTCACTCTTCACCGAAACGGCGACGACCGCCGCGCTCTATTACATGATCCACTCAACCCTGGCCGGGGCTGCACTTTTCCTCGTGACTGACCTTGTCCGCGCAGCCAAGGGGCAGGGGGCTGATACCCTTATCCCCGGTCCAAGGTTTGCCAGACAAGGCCTGATCGCCGTGCTTTTCTTCGCGACGGCCATCGCCGTGGCAGGTCTTCCTCCGCTTTCAGGCTTCATTGGCAAGCTTCTGGTTCTCGACGCGAGTCGCACAGCGCCTCAGGCGGCCATCATCTGGGCCGTGATCCTTGCGGGCTCTCTGGTAGCCGTTCTGGGCCTTGCCCGCGCAGGCAGCGTGTTGTTCTGGAACACGACGAAGGACCTCTCCCCCGAACCGCCCGCCACCCCGCTGGCCCTTGTCAGCGTTGGTCTGCTTCTTGCAACCCTTGTTGCCATCACCCTTGGGGCAGGCCCCGTGATCAGCTATCTCTCGGCCACCTCGGCCCAGCTTTACGACCCCGTCGCATATTCCGCAGCCTCGATCCCTCTGGTTGACGGCATGTCACCATGATCCGGCGCATCCTGCCTCATCCGGCCCTGACGCTCATGCTGACGCTGGTCTGGCTCATGCTGGTGCAGGACGCGGGTCTGGGAAGCATCCTGCTCGGCCTCTTCCTTGGGTTTGTGATCCCGATCCTGACCGCGCCCTACTGGCCGGACCGCCCGCGGTTGCGCAATCCTGTCGGCATCGCCGGTTTTGTGCTGATCGTCCTGTGGGATATCTGCATTGCCAATGTCACCGTGGCCCGCCTTGTCCTTTTCCGCCGCAATGCGGACCTGCAAAGCCGCTTCATTACCATCCCGCTCGAACTGACCGCACCCGAGGCGATCGCCGTCCTTGCCGGAACAATCACCCTGACGCCCGGCACGGTCTCTGCCGATCTGTCTGCCGACGGTCGTGCGCTTCTTGTTCATTGCCTCCACGCACCCGACCCGGACGCGGTCATCAACGAAATCAAGGACCGCTACGAACGCCGCCTGAAGGAGATCTTTCCTTGATAGCCCTTGCAATGGCCTTTGCCACCGGATGTTTTGCCATCGGTCTTCTTCTGACGCTCTGGCGGACCATCGTGGCGACCACCACCGCCGACCGTATCCTCGCGCTCGATACGATGGTCATCAACATGATCGCGCTTCTCGTCCTGTTTGGCATCAGCGCGCGCTCCACCCTGTATTTCGAGGTGGCCCTCGTCATCGCCATGGTTGGCTTCGTCTCGACTGTGGCTTATGCGCGGTTCGTTCTGCGTGGCAACATCATCGAATGAGCGGGACCATGGCTCTCTGGCAGGAAATCATCGTCGCGGCTTTTCTGATCATCGGGGGGGGCTTCGGCCTTGTCGGCTCCTTCGGTCTGATCAAACTTGCCGACCCTATGGCCCGCCTACACGCGCCGACCAAGGCCACGACTTTGGGCGTCGGCGGTGTCCTGATCGGCTCGATGGTCTATCAGGCCTTTGCTGACGGCACCTTTTCGGTCCACGAATTGCTGATCACCTTGTTTCTGTTCCTCACGGCACCGGTGACCGCGATGCTGATCTCAAAGGTGCATCTGCACCAGACCATCAGGAAATCGGAACTTCCACCAACCGGCACAGACCGCCCCTGGGCGACCCTCGACAAACAGGATTAGCAGCTTTCCTTCGGCGACCGATTCCAGGACCTTTTCCGGACTGACATCAAGGTGCATGCTGTCCTCGCGCACATCGGCAGCACCCCGGACCCGGCCTTCGGCGTTGAAGAAGTCAACGCCAACCCGCCGGCATCACCCTTGGTTGTGACCGACCCGATCGGCGATGCAACCGCGCCACCGCCTGACCTTCCCAACATGCGGCTTGCCGCTTTCGAAACTGCGAACGATCAGAGCACCGATCAGATCGTAGAAGAGTTGAATGACGCAACCGCCTATTGTTCGGTCATCGGACAAAGCGAAAATGTCGTCGATTGCCTCAGCGAACGCCTTGCCGCGATTGCGGCCAGCCTGCCGCAAACGGGTGACTATTCCGCCGCACGCGCTGCCTTCGACGAGGCCGCGCAGCAACTTGGCGCCCTTGTCGCCGCCAACGAAGACACCGACTTCCCGGCAAGCCTGACCTGGTCGCCCCGTCCCGATTCACCCGAGTCGAGCCGCGCGCTGCGCCCGGTGCGTGCTGACAGGCACGACGCCACCCTTGCTGCAGCGGCCAGAATTCCATCGGCAGCGCCCAAAAGGTCCTCCTGCGCACGTCGTCACTGCGTTCTGCGACGAAACAAAGATCGACAGGGCCCTTCTGTTCGAGATGACCGCGCCGGCACATCCGCCCGCGTTCCCGTTGTCTGTCAGGGCTTCCTGGTCGCCATAGCCTCCCTCGAAGCCCGCCTCGCGCGCCACGAGCGCAACCGAGGCGCGGTCGCGCGGTCCACGCGGATCGATCGGCCCTCTACTCGGCCGCCGTTTCCGGCAAGAGCGTCGTCACACCCACTGCCCCGGCCCGCGCCAATGCGGGATCAAGCGACATTGGAATATACTCCCCCCGCCGCCACAACACGCCCAGATCGTCATAATAGTGTGACATCGGATTGCCCGACTGCCCGGTCGAAATGATGAAGACCGACGAATCCGGATCAGCAAAGTCATAGACCCCGCGATAGGCCCCGGCATGGACGTTCTCGAAAGGACGCGGGTCCTCGCCCGAGGTGGCCCCGCGCATAAGTGTCTGATCATCGCCGCTTGTGCTCTGCCGGATATTGACGACCCAGTCCAGGATTGGGGTTTCCCCCAGCACCGGGTGGTCATGGGTCGCCACATGCGCGTCGCCCCAGCGCAGGGATTCCAGCGCCGTTCCATGGTTCTCACCGATCCAGACCAGCGCATCATCAAGTGACATGCGGGCAATGTCGGTGCAGGTTTCGACCGGGGCCGACTGGATCACGTCACACCAGACTGCGGCGCCGTCCACGTTGCGATAGACGCGTTCGATGAACAGCGGATCCACATGGGTGAACTGATCGGCCAGGGGTCCCATTTCGTCCCGGATCAGCCGGTCCTGCAGCGCCCTCATCCATGCGGAATAGATCAGCGGTTCCGGCAGATGCTCGTTCATCTCGCCATTCCACTCGGCCAGCAATTCCAGCGCCCGCTGCCTCTGTCGTTCGGGCGTGCCCACCGGGGCGGCCTCGCCGGTAAACCACAGGTCAGCGCCCACCAGCGGCAACAGCGACCGGGCTGCATTGCTGACCGTATCGAGTTGCGCCTCGATGAAGCTTTCGCGCGTATGCACTTCGCGGGACTGCATCAGGAACTGCCAGCGCTGCACCCGCTGTGTGTCACCCCAGAGGTAGGACACATGCCGGGGAAAGGGCTGGTCCACGATCTTGTTGTTCGTATTGCCCAGAATGCCGCCGGGCGGCTCCATGAACGCGGGATTGTCGGCATAGGGATAGAACCCTTGCCAGCGGTTCTGCGGCCCGTAGCCAAAGGTGGGCAGGCGTCCCTCGCTTTGGTGTTCGGGATCGCGGATTGGCATGACCCCGATCAGCTTCATCCCGATCTGGTTACGGTCGGCCAGCGTCAGAACCTGCGACGGCGCAATGTAAAGCTCGCCCGCCGCAATCGCCTCCTGCACGTTATGGGCCTGCATCATCCGCATCGCGGCGGTCATCGTCGTGTCGGCTGGCGAAAGGGCGGTCCAAGCGACGGATGTCACATGGCCGGGTGGCCTGATTGTGCCCAGACTGTAAAGCTCGGGCGGCAGCACCGGCCCGTTCGTCGTCCATTGCAGTCGGATCGTGACGGCAGGGGCGTTCTTGACCACGATGATGCTGTCGCGCGAGACGAAATCCTGCCAGCCGTCCGGCGTCCGGTATTGGTCTGGGTTCTGCGGGTTCACTTCCTCGACATGGATGTCAGTATCATCCAGATAACTCGACGTGATGCCCCAGCCCAGATCGGCGCTCCGCCCCGTCAGGATCAGCGGCAGTCCGGGGATCGTGCCGCCGATCACGCCGCCCGCCTGGATCTCAAGCCGCGCCAGATACCAGATCGACGGCGCGGTCAGTTCCAGATGCGGATCATTGGCCAGAAGCGTCGATCCCGTGGCCGACCGGCTGATCCCCGCGGCCCATCCGTTCGAAGCGCCACCCAGTGCATGCTTGGGAAAGGGCGACAGCGGATCGTCGGGCAACTCCATGTCCGCCATGCGGACGGGCACATCCGGCACGAGTTCCGCATACTGGGGCAGGGCGGCGACACCGGCCCCCGGCACGTCCGGCAGGATGTCCAGCACCCGTTCGCCCGGCAGTATCAGCGAAACGCGCGCCCGCAGAACCTCGGCCTCCAGATGGCTGTTCAGTTGCAGCGCCATGAGCTTCAGGATCGCCAGGCTGTCGGCCGGCTGCCAGGGCGAGATGGGCTGGTTGAAGAGCCACATTTCTGGTGCGCCCCGGCCCAGCGCCCCCTTGTTCACTTCAGTCAGCCAGGCATTCACGCCCGCCGCATAGGCGTCGAGCGCAGCCCTGGTCGGCGCATCCTGCGCCTCGACCGAGCTTATGGCGAGGCCGTACAGGTCGAACCGCCGCATGATCATGTCGATGGGCAGCGTCCGTTCACCGAAAAGCTCGGACAGCCGCCCCTGCGCCGTCCGCCGCAGCATGGTCATTTGCCAGAGCCTGTCCTGCGCATGGGCAAACCCGAGCGCAAAGAACACATCCGGATCAGAGGCCCCAAAGATATGCGGTACATTGGCGTTGTCCCGCACGATCTCGACCTTGTCCGAAATCCCGGTCACGGTCGTTGTGGCGTCATAGTCGGGAAGCGACCGCGAGGCGAGATAATAGACCAGCGCGATCCCCGCCATTCCCAGAAGAATCAGGCCCATCACCAGTCGCAGAAGCCAGCGGAACAGAATGACCATGGGTGACTTCGCATTGGCCCGGCTTTGGCACACGGGCATGGATTGACGGGCCGATTGGGTCGGTTAGGTATCGCTATCCACTATGCAAGAAAAGGGCGGGGGGCAAGCCGATGGCAAGAGTTGCGTTTCTGGGATTGGGCGTGATGGGTGGCCCGATGGCCGGGCATCTGGCCCGCGCCGGCCACGAGGTCACGGTCTACAACCGCACCACGGCCAAGGCCGAAGCCTGGGTCGCTACCAACGGCGGCACGCTTGGCCGGACGCCTGCCGAGGCGGCCAAAGGAGCCGAGATCGTGCTTGCCTGCGTCGGCAACGACGATGACCTGCGCGCAGTCTGCACTGGCCCGGAGGGCGCGTTTGCGGCCATGCCAGCAGGCACGCTCCTTGTCGATCACACAACCGTTTCCGCCAAGGTCACACGCGAACTGTCCGCCGTGGCCTCAGCGCAGGGGATTGGTTTTGTGGACGCCCCAGTTTCAGGCGGGCAGGCCGGGGCGGTGAACGGCAAGCTGTCGATCATGTGCGGCGGGACCGAGTCCGACTATGCCCGCGCCGAACCCGTCATGGCGGCCTATGCCCGCATCTGCAAACGGCTGGGGGAAAGCGGTTCGGGGCAGTTGGCCAAGATGGCCAACCAGATCGCAATCGCAGGTCTGGTGCAGGGCCTTTCCGAGGCGCTCCACTTCTGTGAAAAGGCGGGCCTGGACGGGCGCGCCGTGGTCGAGGTCATCAGCCAGGGCGCCGCAGGCAGTTGGCAGATGCAGAACCGCTACCAGACCATGCTGGACGACCACTTCACACACGGCTTTGCCGTGGACTGGATGCGCAAGGACCTGGGGATCGTGCTGGATGCAGCGGATGATTTGAAGGCGAGCCTGCCGGTCACTGCACTTGTCGACCAGTTCTACAAGGATGTGCAGGCCATGGGGGGCGGACGCTGGGATACGTCGTCTCTCTTCAAGCGCCTGCGCCACATCGCCGGCTGATCCGGCGGATGCGCCCGCGGTGCGACTTTCCTTGCAGGAAGAATGGGGTTCTCTGCCCCCCGGCTTCGCCTTCCCCCGAGGTATTCCGGGTCGAAAGAAGGCTGAAGTGCAGGGAATATGTCAGCGTTCGGGGATCAGGCCCCTTGGACTGAACCGCAGGACAAGGAGCAGGATCACCCCCATCGTCAGAAGCCGCATATGCGCTGCCGAATCGGCCAGATGCGCCTTGAGCCAGCTGTCATCCGCCATGCCCGAGGTGATCACGCTCATGATCCAGAGCCCCATGGGTTCGACCATGACCCAGAGCCACCAGATAAGCATGCCCCCCAGCACTGCACCAAAGTTGTTGCCCGACCCGCCGACAATCACCATCACCCAGATAAGGAAGGTAAACCGCAAAGGCTGGTAGGTGCCGGGCGTCAGTTGCCCGTCAAGGGTCGTCATCATCGCGCCTGCAATCCCGCAGATGGCGGAACCCAGGATGAATATCTGCAGGTGCCGGCCCTTCACATCCTTGCCCATCGCCTCGGCGGCGACCTCGTTATCGCGGATGGCGCGCATCATGCGGCCCCAGGGGGATTTCAGCGCCATCTGGGCGAGCCAGAGGAGAGCTATCAGCACCAGCGTGAACAGTACGCCGTAAGACAGCTTTACATAGAGTGTTGAGGCCGTGACCGGATCGAGGCCGAAGCCTGCGGCGCCTGCGATGAAATCGGTGTCCGCCTGCAGGTCGATTTCGTAAGCCACGGGCCGGGGCACGCCGATGACGTTCTTGACGCCCCGGCTCAGCCAGTCTTCGTTCTTCAGGACGGCAATGATGATCTCGGCGATCCCCAGCGTCGCAATCGCAAGATAATCCGACCGCAGCCCCAAGGCCGTCTTGCCAATCACCCAGGCCGCGCCCGCGGCGAGCAACCCGCCCACCGGCCAGGACAGCAGCACCGGCAGGTTCAGCCCGCCCAGATAGCCGGTTGCCGCAGGCGTCACCGCCTCGACCGCCATGACGGCCGGATCGAACACCGCACGGTAGAGGAAGAAGCCGATCACGAGCACCAGCAGCGTGGCCAGGTTGCGCGCACGCCCCTTGGCCATTCTCATCTGCACCAGCACTGCCGCGACGATCGTTGCGGCGCCAAAGGCCAGCCCCGTCAGGATGCGCAGCCCGCCCGCCGCCCAGGCATCGGTCGTGGGCGGCATCGAAATCAGGACGGCCCCGAGGCCCCCCAAAGCGACGAAGCCCATGATCCCGATGTTGAAAAGCCCCGCGAACCCCCATTGCAAGTTCACCCCCAGCGCCATGATCGCCGAGATGAGGCCCATGTTCACGATGGTCAGCGCAAGGTTCCAGCCCTGCATCAGCCCCGTGATCACGATCAGACCGGCCATGGCGGCAAACAGCAGCGTGTTCTTCACAGCGGGGCTCATACCGATTGTCCCTTGAAAAGGCCCGTAGGCTTGAAAAGCAGAACGATGATGAGGATCGCGAAACTGACCGCGAACTTGTAATCGGTTGACAGGAGTTGGACGAGGCCGGTGGGTTCAAGATCTTCCGGCATCACATAGACCAGCACCTTCTTCCAGGCATAGGTCACCGTCACCTCGGAAAAAGCGATGACGAAGCCACCCGCAATCGCGCCAAGCGGGTTGCCAAGGCCGCCCACGATCGCCGCGGCAAAGATCGGCAGCAGAAGCTGGAAATAGGTGAAGGCCTTGAAGGACTTGTCGAGGCCATAGAGCACACCGGCCGTTGTCGCCAAGGCCGCAACGATGATCCAGGTCACGGCCACGACCCTCTCGGGGTTGATGCCGGACAGAAGCGCCAGATCCTCATTATCCGAGAAGGCCCGCATCGACTTGCCCGTCCGTGTCCGGTTGAGGAACCAGAAGAGAAGCGCCACGGCAATCGCTGCCGTGATGAGCGTGATCGCCTGTGTGGACTTGATGGCAAGGCCTTCGTCCAGTCCGGTCATGTCCTTGAAATCGCCAGCCGAAATCACGAACCGCGCACCATCGGCAAAGTTGATGTCCTCGACCCCGATGATGAAACGGACGATCCCGTTCATGATGAACATCACGCCCATGGACACGATCACAAGGATGACCGGTGCCGCCTTGCGCTTGCGGTAGAAGCGGTAGACGAGCCTGTCCGTGCCCAGAAGCAGAAGCGCCGTCACCGCAATCCCGACGGGCAGAGCGATCAGCGCGGTCGGGAGCCAGCCAAAGGTAAACCCGGCCGCCTGCAAGCCCCAGGTGGCGAGGATCGTGGCCATGGTGCCAAAGGCCATCGTGTCGCCATGCGCAAAGTTGGAAAACCGCAGGATGCCATAGATCAGCGTCACGCCGAGCGCACCAAGGGCCAGTTGCGCCCCATAGGCCAGCCCCGGCACGATCACAAAGTTCAGAAGCGCGACAATCGCGTTCAGGAAATCCATCAGCCCGTCACCTCGCAGGTCAGGAACAGTACCGCCGCAGTGCCGCCATCAGCGGCAGTCAACTGGTGCCAAAGCATCTTGTCGGGGCCCGAAAGCATCAACGTCTCCAGATCGTCATCGTCCTGTGACCAGACCCACGGGCCCATGAAAGACTCCTGCCACGCGACGGCCGACTGTCCGTCATGGGCCAGATCGACCGTGCCACGGCCATCCGGGTCGAGTTCGACGGGTGAAAGGCGGAATTCGACCGCGCGGACAGACGGGCCGCACAGGCCCGCCCCGTCGCAGGACAGTGTGGCCGTGCAGGCAAACGCCTGCCGCGCCCCTTCGGCAAGGGCCGTGGTGGGCAAGAGTGCGAGAGAGGCCAGTACAGCCCGCATACCACTCATCCGCCGAGGAAGGATTTGCGGACCTGCGGGTCGGCCAGCAGTTCCTGACCCGTTCCGGTAAAGGCATTCGATCCCTGCACCAGAACATAACCCTTGTCCGCAATCTCGAGCGCCTGACGCGCGTTCTGTTCCACCATAAGGATGGTGATCCCGGCGCGGCTCACTTCGATGATCCGGTCAAAGAGTTCGTCCATCACGATGGGCGACACGCCCGCTGTCGGCTCGTCCAGCATCAGGACCTTGGGCTGCGTCATCAGCGCCCGACCCACGGCGACCTGCTGCCGTTGCCCACCCGACAGTTCGCCCGCAGCCTGACGGCGCTTGTCCCGAAGGATCGGGAACAGCGTAAAGACCTGCTCCATCGTGCCCTTGATGTCATCCCGCCGCAGGAAGGCCCCCATTTCAAGGTTTTCCTCGACGGTCATGGAGGTGAATATGTTGTGCGTCTGGGGCACAAAGGCCATGCCTTTGGCGACGCGGGCCTGTGGGGACAGGGATGTGATATCCTCTCCCTGGATGCGTACGCTGCCTTCACGCAGGTTCAGCATTCCGAAGATCGCTTTCATCGCCGTGGATTTGCCCGCGCCATTGGGGCCTACGATCACCGCGATCTCGCCCTTCTCGACGGCCACGGTACAGCCCTGCAGGATATTGGCACCCTTGCCGTATCCGCCGGACATCTTTTCGCCGATGAGAAAAGGTTCGGCCATCAGACACCCCCTTCAAGCGAAAGAACACCGACGCAATACCGACGCGTCACTGACGCGTTGCATACGCCCCACAGAAAGGCCATCATGCTGATTTCACTTTGTTTTTCAGACCGCGGCCCAGATAGGCCTCGATCACAGCCTCGTTCTTCATGATGTCTGCGGCGGAACCTTGGGCCAGAACCTTGCCCTCGGCCATGACGATGACCGGATCGCAAAGCCGACCGATGAAATCCATGTCATGTTCGATCACGCAGAACGTATAGCCGCGTTCCTTGTTCAGGCGGACGATGGCATCGCCGATCGTGTTCAGAAGAGTCCGGTTCACCCCGGCGCCCACCTCGTCCAGAAACACGATCCGGGCATCCACCATCATCGTTCGGCCAAGCTCCAGAAGCTTTTTCTGGCCGCCAGACAGGTTCCCGGCCTTCTCGTCCTTCAGGTGCGAAATTGTCAGAAAATCAAGAACTTCATCGGCTTTCTTGAGTAGTTCCTGCTCTTCCCGCGCGATCTTGCCCCGGCCAAACCATGCATTCCACAGCGTCTCGCCCGACTGGTGCGCAGGCACCATCATCAGGTTTTCCCGGACTGTCATCGACGAAAACTCATGGGCGATCTGGAATGTCCGCAGCAGGCCCTTGTGGAACAACTCATGTGGCGGAAGGCCGGTAATGTCCTCACCCGCCATCGTCACGCGACCACTGGTCGGCGGCAAACGTCCGGCGATGACATTGAACAGGGT
Organism: Rhodobacterales bacterium; assembly: GCA_026400355.1. Taxonomy (GTDB): domain Bacteria; phylum Pseudomonadota; class Alphaproteobacteria; order Rhodobacterales; family Rhodobacteraceae; genus JAPLPE01. The sequence goes on from JAPLPE010000017.1 coordinate 119,019, forward strand.
CGTCTTGCCGGCACCGTTGGGCCCGATCAGGCCGGTGATCGACCCCGACTTGATCTCAAGCGAGGCGCCATCAACGGCATGAAACCCGCCGAAATGCTTGTGCATGTTCTCGACGACGATCATTCATCATACTCCCCGCAGGTCTGCTCTTTTCCCAACGGCTTCATGGCCTTGGGCGGCATACCCTATTTTGCGGCACGGCCCGGGAAGAGGCATCTTCCCGGGCCGTGCCCTGATTCGCTATGTCCGGGCTTAGCGGAAACGAACCGTGTTGATCACGCCGTCCTGGATTTCGATTTCGCGATAGTTGCCGGCAGATTCGCCCGCACCGATCAGTTCAACAGCGGTCGCGCCGACATAGTCGATGTCGGTGCCGGCCTTGATCAGTTCCAGCGCCTTGGCCAGTTCACCCGGGAATATCTGCTCACCCGGGGCGTTGGCCAGATCCATCACCTTGGGAGCCCAATCGGCCGACTTGGTCGAGCCGGCAGCTTCCATCGCCATCATGATCAGCGCAGCGGCGTCATAGGACTCGGGCGCAAAGGCCGAAGTGCCATCGAAACCGGCAGCGGTCGCCATGCCCTGGAACATTTCCGCACCGGCGGAGTCGGTCCCCGGATACTGGCCGAAGGACCCGTTCAGCCCCGCACCGATATCGTCAACCAGCTGCTGGCCGACCATGCCGTCGGGAAGCACGAAGGTGTCAAACGCACCGGTGTCGAGCGAAGCCTGGATGATGCCCTTGCCGCCCTGGTCGGTGTAGCCGGCCACGACGAGCACTTCGCCACCGGCCGAGGCCAGAGCAGCGACTTCAGCCGAATAATCGGCCTTGCCGTCTTCGTGAGGCGCGCTGATCGTGATCGTGCCACCGGCTTCTGCGAAAGCGGCCGCAAACGCATCGGCCAGTCCCTTGCCGTAGTCGTTGTTGGTGTAGGTCAGGGCCACGGTCTTGATCCCGCGATCCATCAGAACATCGGTCATCACGACACCCTGACGGGCATCCGACGGCGCGGTCCGGAAGAACAGGCCATTGTCTTCGGCGGTCGAAAGACCGGGCGAAGTGGCAGAGGGCGAAATCATCGCAACGCCGTTCGGCATCGCAACATTGGCAAGGATCGCACCGGTCACACCCGAGCAGTCAGCGCCCATGATCGCGGCCACGCCATCCGACGTCACCAGACGCTCGGCAGCGGCGGTCGCGGCAGCGGCGTCGATGCAGGTCGAGTCGGCACGGACCGGAACCACGGTGTTGCCACCGCCCAGAAGGGTGCCGGCGGCGTTGACTTCGGCGATGGCCAGTTCGGCACCCGCAGCCATGCTCGGCGTGATCGATTCCAGCGGACCGGTGAAGCCAAGGATGATCCCCATCTTCACGTCTTCGGCCGAGGCGGCACCCGCGAAAAGGGCGGTTGCGGCAGTTGCCAGCAGCAGTTTCTTCATTGTCGTCTCCCTATCGGAACAATTGTCCTGACGGACAAACTAGTCAGCCAGCAAAGGAAAGTGAAGCCGTCTGCGCCAGTCTTTTTGGCCAGTTTCCCAGCATTTGCACACCAATGGGCCGACGTTGCGTCAGATTGACAGGCGCGCCGCCTGTGTTCCGCGTTCCCGATAGGGCGTCGTGTTGTAATGCGACCGGTAGCATTTCGAGAAATGCGACGGGCTCGCAAAGCCGCAGGCCAGGGCCACGTTGATGACGCTCATATCTGTCTGCATCAAGAGATTACGCGCCTTCTGCAGCCGCAGTTCCATATAATAACGCTTGGGGCTGCGGTTCAGATAGCGACGGAAAAGGCGTTCCAGCTGCCGGGTCGACATGCCCACGTCCCTGGCCAATACGGCAGGGCTGATCGGGTCTTCGATCGCCTGTTCCATGATCTGGATGACCCGCGACAGTTTCGGATGCCGCACCCCGATCCGCGTCGGGATCGACAGGCGTTGCGTATCCTGATCGGTCCTGATCGAAGAATAGATCAACTGATCGGCCACCGCATTGGCCAGATCCTCACCATGATCGTCCGCAATCAGTTTCAGCATCAGGTCAATCGAAGCCGTCCCGCCCGCCGTCGTGATCCTGTTCCCATCGACAACAAAGACCGACTTGGTCAGCGTCACATCTTGGAATTCCTCGGCAAAGCTATCCTGATTCTCCCAGTGGATCGTGGCCTTCTTCCCGTCGAGCAACCCTGCCTTGGCCAGCGTATAGCCCGCCGTGCAAAGCCCCCCCATGATCACCCCGCGACGCGCCTCGCGCCGCAGCCAGTTCAGGATCTTGCGTGTCGTGGCCGACTGCACGTCAATCCCGCCACACAGCATGACCGTATCTTCGCGGTTCAACTCCTCAAGGTCGATGTTCACCTTGAACTCGGTCCCGTTGGAACAGGCGATGTTTGTCCCGCCTTCGCCCGCGATGACCCAAGTATAAAGCGTCTTGCCCGCCATCCGGTTCGCGATCCGGAGCGATTCAACTGCGCAGGCAAAGCAAAGCATCGTGAAATTGTCCAAGAGCACAAACACGAACCGCCGCTGCTTTGACGTCTTCTGCGCGACTTCGACGATCTGAGGCTGGATATCCATGAGGGGCACCGGACATGAGGCGCGATATGCGACCCATCTTGTCGCGGACATGACACCTTTTGCATCTGACCTTCAAGAGCAATCAAAAGCGGCAGTTGATGTCGTTCAAGGCATTCTGAAGCAGGGCATCTGTGCGGATTTCCCATTGGCCTGCCCAAGGGTCGCTTGTATAAGGCCCTCCTATCGCGCGCGGATGGTGCGCGGTCTGGCCTGACCATGGAGACGAAGATGACTGACTGGCACAAATCCGACTGGCGCAAACTGCCCCGGGTCCAGATGCCCGAGTATATCAACGCGGGTAAACTCAATGCGGTCGAGGCCAGGCTTGCAAGCTATCCCCCTCTTGTTTTTGCAGGCGAGGCGCGCCGTCTCAAGGCCCTGCTTGGCAAGGTCAGCACCGGCGAGGCGTTCCTGCTGCAGGGCGGTGACTGCGCCGAAAGCTTCTCGGCCTTCAGCGCCGACAATATCCGCGACACCTTCAAGGTGATGCTGCAGATGGCGATGGTCCTGACCTACGGTGCCAAGGTTCCCGTGGTCAAAGTCGGCCGCATGGCCGGCCAGTTCGCCAAACCCCGTTCGGCCCCGACCGAAGTTCTCGCCGGGCAGGAGCTGCCCAGCTACCGTGGCGACATCATCAACGGCTTCGACTTCACCCCCGAAGCCCGCATTCCCGATCCGGAACGGATGTTGCAGGCCTATCTTCAGGCTGCCGCCACGCTCAACCTGCTCCGCGCTTTCTCGACCGGCGGCTATGCAGATGTGCACAAGGTCCACGCCTGGACTCTGGGGTTCACTGGCGCCCCCGAAGCGGAAAAGTACCGCGAAATGGCAAACCGCATCTCGGACACGCTCGATTTCATCGAAGCGGCCGGTGTGCGGGGAGAGGCTGCCCACACGCTCCAGACAGTGGAGTTCTTCACGAGCCACGAGGCGCTGCTGCTGGAGTATGAAGAGGCGCTCACCCGCGTCGATTCGACGACGGGCCAGTGGCTTGCCGGTTCGGGCCATATGGTCTGGATCGGCGACCGCACGCGGCAGCCGGACGGCGCACATGTGGAATATGCCCGTGGCGTGCAGAACCCGATCGGGCTCAAATGCGGCCCGTCGATGACCTCGGGCCACCTCAAGGCACTGATGGCGAAGCTCAACCCCAAGAATGAGGCTGGGCGCCTCACACTCATCGCGCGTTTCGGGGCAGGGACCGTCGCCGAACATCTGCCGCGCCTTATCCGCGCTGTGCAGGAAGAAGGTGCCAACGTCGCCTGGGTCTGCGATCCGATGCACGGCAACACGATCAAGTCCAAGTCGGGTTACAAGACCCGCCCCTTCGACTCGGTCCTGCGCGAGGTGCGCGAATTCTTTGCCGTCCACAACGGCGAAGGCTCGATCCCCGGCGGTGTCCATTTCGAAATGACGGGCTCGGACGTGACCGAATGCACCGGCGGCGTCCGCGCCGTGACGGACGAGGATCTGTCGAGCCGCTATCACACCGCCTGCGACCCGCGCCTTAACGCGTCGCAGTCGCTGGAACTGGCCTTTCTCGTGGCCGAGGAACTGTCCTCGCGCCGCAAGGTGCTGCAGCAGGCAGAAGCCGTCTGACAGGGGAGGTGGGTTCCACCCATCCGATTCAGGAACAGAAAGGCCGGGCTTCGTGCCCGGCCTTTTCCACTGGTTATGTCGCCGTTCCTGTCGATTAGTTCGAGACAACAAGCTTCAAATGTGACCGATCCCGACCGCCCGTCACGCGGACTGGCATCTGCTCCAGCACCTCGCACCGCACGGCCTGATCCTCCGGAATGTCGAACAACCGTCCCGCACGCCCCGGCACGCCATCCACAACCAGTGCCCCCAGCGCCCGCGACATCGTCCCGTCACTTCCCAGCAACGGCAGGACAAGCATTCGTGCCGTCAGCCGAGACCGCCCGTTTCCACGCGGCAGAATCAGCGGAAGCTCTAGAATGGCAGGGGCCGCGAAAACCTGCTCCAGATAACGGGCCAGCACCGGGCGCGCCGCAGTTGCAAGAAACTCACTCAGCGGCATCCCCCGTGCTTCCATGCCAAGGAGCACGTTCAGCGCCTCCCCGGCCACCCGGATCCGCCCGATCCCCGGCGCGACGCGTTCAAGGATGAAGGAATGCGGCAGGATCGCATCAATCTGGGCAGGGTTCACTTCGGTCCGCACCGGCAGTTTCCGAGCCCCGCGCAACTCGCGCCAATACTGCTCGAGTTCCGCCAGCATCGACATGCCAACGACCCCGGCGCGCGACGACAGGATGACCGGATCTGTTCCCTCTCCCTCATGGTCCATGTTTGGCGCTCCTTTGTCGCAATTCGATCATCTACAGAGTCCTAATCTATCTCCGCACTTTCCTCTTGGCGCGGGTCAAATTGTTAAGGGGTTAATCGGAAAACGCCTTCGCCCCGCTTGCCCTGACCGCCGCAAATGCCGTAGCAGTCGCGGGCAGAAGTGAAGGAAAGCCCCGCCATGATCCAGTCCATGACCGCCTTCGCAAGCCGCACGGGCGGCGCCGGGGCCCTGATCTGGGCTTGGGAGATGCGCGGCGTCAACGCCCGTGGCCTCGACCTCCGCCTTCGTTTTCCCGATGGTCAGGCCGCGCTCGAGGCAACGGCCCGTTCCGTACTGACAGCAAAGCTGTCGCGCGGGAACGTCACGCTCAACTTGCGGATCGCCCGGAACGAAGCAGCGGGCGAACTGACCATCGACACCGCCCAGCTTGACCGCGTCCTTGCCGCCTTTGAACAGGTGCAGGAACGCGCCTTTGCCATGGGCGTGACTTTGGCCCAACCGACTGCAGCCGATGTTCTGGCTCAGCGCGGCGTGGTCCTTTCGGCACCGATGGATCAGACACCGGATGAATCCGTCGAAAAGGCGCTCGCTGCCGATCTCGATGCACTGATCGCCGATTTTCTGCTTATGCGGAAATCCGAAGGGATGGCCCTTGCCGCCATCCTGACCGACCAACTCAACCAGATCGACACGCTCGTCACCGCCGCCGCGTCAGCCCTCGACGCCCGCCGCGAAGACTCACGCGCCAACTTGCGCGCTGCCCTGCGCCGCGTGTTCGAAGACGTGCCCGAGCTGGACGAAACCCGCATCGCTCAGGAACTGGCCCTCATCGCGGTCAAACAGGACGTCACCGAAGAAATCGACCGCCTTCGCGCTCATGTCGCTGCTGCGCTGGAGTTCCTGACCGATCCCAAACCGCAGGGCCGCAAGCTTGATTTCCTCGCGCAGGAATTCAACCGCGAAGCCAATACCCTGTGCTCCAAGGCGCAATCCGCCGACCTCACCCGCATCGGGCTGGATCTCAAGGCGGTGATCGACCAGATGCGCGAACAGATTCAGAACGTGGAGTAAACTCTTGTCGTCAAACGACAACCGCCGTGGTCTCCTGATCATCCTGTCGTCCCCGTCCGGGGCCGGGAAATCGACCCTGGCGAAACGCCTACGGGCCTGGGACCCCGCGATCCGCTTTTCCGTTTCGGCCACCACGCGCGCACCCCGCCCCGGTGAACAGGATAAGCGCGAATACCATTTCCGCAGCCATGACCAGTTCGAACAGATGGTCGCAGATGGGCAGATGCTTGAACACGCACTGGTTTTTGGCAACCGCTACGGCAGTCCTCGGGGGCCGGTGGAACAGGCCATGTCCGAAGGGCAGGACACGCTCTTCGATATTGACTGGCAGGGCGGCCAGCAAATCCGTAACTCGGCGCTTGGTCAGGACGTCGTCTCGATCTTCATCCTGCCGCCGTCGATGAAGGAACTGGAACGCCGTCTGCATGACCGGGGGCAGGACAGCGACGCCGTGATCGCCGGTCGGATGGAAAAAAGCCTCTCTGAGGTCAGCCATTGGGCCGAATACGACTACGTCCTTGTGAATCGCGATCTGGACGCCTGTGAACAGCAACTGATCGCCATCCTGACGGCCGAACGCCTGCGCCGTGAACGGCAACCCTGGCTTACCGGCTTTGTCCGGGACCTGAACCGCGAGTACGAGGACCACGCATGATCTGGCAACTCGATGGCCATGCGCCGCAACTGAACCACAGCGCCTGGGTCGCACCGGGTGCGCAACTGGTCGGCAAGGTGCATCTTCTGGCGGACAGCTCTGTCTGGTTCGGTGCTGTGCTGCGCGGCGATAATGAATGGATCATCGTGGGCGAGGGGACCAACATTCAGGAGAACTCGGTACTTCATACCGACATGGGCTATCCTCTCGGCATCGGCGCGGGCTGCACCATCGGCCACAAGGCGATGCTCCACGGCTGTACGATCGGCGACAACAGCCTGATCGGCATGAACGCGACGGTCCTGAACGGCGCGGTCATTGGCCGTGACTGTCTGATCGGGGCAGGGGCCCTGATCACCGAAGGCAAGGTCATCCCCGATGGCAGCCTTGTGATGGGTGCCCCCGGACGCATCGTGCGCCAACTCGACGAAGCCGGCATCGCGCGTCTGCGCGCCTCGGCGCTCAGCTATCAGGAAAACGCCCGCCGGTTCCGGGCTGGCATGAAAGCAATCTGACCATGATCAAACCGCCCTCAAGCAACGTCCGTCGCACCGATTGGCCCACATCCACCTCGCGCCCTGTGGTGACGCCCCTGCAGCCATCCGTCGTTTACGCCTCACCCGATCCTGATGCGCTGGACCGCCAGTATACCGAAGGCACAGGTTTCACCTATGCCCGCGAAGGCCACCCCAATGCCGAGGTTCTGGCGGCCAAGATCGACCGCCTCGAAGGCGCCCCGGACCTCTTCAAGCCTGCCGGTGTCATCACCGGCTCAGGCATGGCCGCCATCAGCGCCGCCTTTCTGGGTTGCCTGAACAGTGGCGACCATGTTCTTGGTGGAGACCAGCTTTATGGCCGGACGCTCCGCCTCATGCGGTTCGATCTGCCGCGCCTTGGCATCGAAACATCCTTCGCTGATCCGACTGATGTCGCGGCCATGCGAGACGCCATCCGCCCCAATACCAAGATGATTGTGGTCGAGGTCATCTCGAACCCGACGATCCGCGTCGCCGACATGGAAGGCATCGCGGCACTCGCCCGCGAGACCGGAGCGCTGTTTGTGGTCGACAACACCTTCACCACACCGCGCCTTTACCAACCGTTTCTGCATGGCGCAGATATCGTCATCCATTCAGTCACCAAACTTCTTGCCGGCCATTCCGACGCCACGCTGGGCTATATTGCCGCCAAAGACCCGGCCATCCGTGACGCAATCGCGCTTGCCAACGCGACCTGGGGCTTCACGCCAAGCCCCTTTGATTGCTGGCTGGCCGAACGCGGGGTTCACACCTTTGACCTCCGTTTTGACCGCGCTCAGTCCAATGCGGCCAAACTGGCCGACGCTCTGGCAACCAGTCCCGGAGTCAAGCGCGTCATCTACCCGACGCGGCCTGATCACCCGGATCATAACCGCGCCATGAGCATTCTGGGCGGGCAGGGCGGCAACATGTTCAGCTTTGAACTGAACGGGGGCAGGGCGGCTGCCAACGCCTTTACCCGGGCCGCCCCCGAGGTCGCCTTTGCGCCCACCCTGGGTGACGTCGGCACAACACTCTCACACCCCGCTTCCAGTTCCCACCGCGCCCTGACCCCCGAAGCGCGCGCCGCCCTTGGCATCAGCGAAGGCTTCTTTCGCGTATCCGTCGGCGTGGAAGACCCGGGCCTGCTGATCTCTGAACTGGTCGCAGCAGCGAACGCCGTCGCCTGAAGACCTCGCTACGAGGATAGCGGGCCGGAAACGATGAACAGGTCAAAGTCGATCCCCGGCGCCGCTGCCCTGATCTCTTCAATCACGGCAAGGGGATGCGGCAGGGCAGTCGTGACCGCGCGATAACGTCCCCGAAACCCCGATGCATTCAAACGGCGGGCCAGATCCATGGCGTCAAAACCTTCGCCCATCAAGGCGGACAAGACTATTTCGGGATGAAGCCGTTCGAACAGGGGCTCATCTATGTCGCCAAACCCGACGAAATGAAAACCGTCAATCTCCGGGAGTCTCCGCTTGTCACGAGCCCAGCCACGAATACTCCCGACCACAACCACGACAGGCGCAGCGTGGTGACTCTGTCCTTCGATGACCATGGACGCCCGACTCCAGATAGAGGCCTGAACCTGCTCGCCCAAAAAGGCTTTCCTACATCAAAGGTGACATAGCCCGCGCTACCGGAAGTCACATATTCCAAAGACCGTAAAGGTCCAGCCAAAGGATAGTCTTTAGGGCAGTCAATTCAACCTTTGCGGGAAACTGGTTTGGCCTCGGCGCTCATTGCGACGTTAGCAAGTCCTTGATAGACAGGACGCATTTGATCCTGAAAGTTGGGGTTTCTATGCCGACATCGTTTTCCAGTCTGATTTATGCTTTTCCATTGCCCTCTGTTCTGATCGGCGAATCTGAAAAGATCGAGGCCCTGAACCCCCCCGCAACCGCGCTTCTTGGCCTGGATGCAACGGGTCGCCACTATATCACGGTGATCCGCCAGCCCGCTGTTCTTGATGCCGTGGAACAGACGCTCAAGGACGGGATGGCACGTAACGCCCGTTTTCTTGGATCCGAGGGATTGCGCGACACAACCTGGAGGGTCAACGTCTGCGGGGTGGAGTCCATTTCGGGACCAATGACTCTTGTCACTTTCGAAGACGTGACTGCCGTCGAAGAGGCAGGTCAGATGCGGCGCGATTTTGTGGCCAACGTCAGCCATGAACTGCGAACGCCCTTGACGGCGCTTCTCGGGTTCGTCGAAACCCTGCGCGGCGCGGCCCGTGAAGATCCTGTCGCGCGCGACCGCTTCCTTGCCATCATGGAACGCGAGGCCGCCCGCATGGCGCAGCTCGTCGACGACCTTCTGTCGCTCAGCAGGGTAGAGGCCGAAGAGCGTGTGCGCCCCACGGCGCCCGTCGATCTTTCCGCGCTGCTTGAAACAGCGGTGCAGGCATTTTCCCCGATGGCAACCCAGAATGGCAACACATTCCGACTTGACCTGCCGCCAGACCCGGTCGTCATCCCGGGCGATGTCAGGCAGTTGCAGCAGGTGGTAAGCAACCTTCTCGAGAACGCAATCAAATACGGCGGCCGAGATAAGCCTGTCGATCTGGTCCTGTCAGCTCCTATGCTGGAACCTACGATCCGAACCGAAGGCGTCCATCTGACCGTGACAGATCATGGCGATGGCATCGCGGGCCATCACATCCCGCGGCTGACGGAACGTTTCTATCGCGTGGACAGCCACCGCTCGCGCGAGGTAGGCGGCACCGGTCTTGGGCTTGCTATCGTCAAGCACATCATCAACCGCCACCGGGGGCGATTGCGGATCGAAAGCAGCGTAGGCAAGGGCACCCGGTTCAGCGTCATCCTTCCGGCACGGTGATGCCGGTAAGATCACATATGATTCGCATAATAAGTATTATGTTAACAATCTGGGAGCGAACTTTTCCCCGTTCTTTAGCCCGGCGAAAGATGGTAAGGCCAGCCCATCATGAAGGAGCTTGCGCCGTACCTTGAAGAACTGACCAACGCCCCGACAATCGAGGCACTTTGGAATCTGCACACCCAGCAGATGGCGTCTTATGGCTTTGACCGCATCATCTATGGCTTTACGCGGTACCGGACCGGAACGTCTCTGGGCGATCCGCAGGACTGGGTCGTGCTGACGAACCAGTCTCCGGCCTATATGCATCCCTTCATCGAGGAAGGTCTCTATTTTCATGCACCCATGCTTAAGTGGGCGCTCGAAAACAACGGTGCATGCTCATGGCGCTGGATGGAAGAGATGGTGCGCAAGGACGCCTTTACGGCGTCCGAGATGAAAGTCGTGGATTTCAATCGTAAAATGGGCGTCACAGCCGGGTACACGGTCAGCTTTCGTTCGGTCTCGATACGTTCCAAAGGTGCCATTGCCCTGACTGCAAAGGTCGGCATGTCGCAGGATGCTGTTGAGCAAGTCTGGGCAAAGCACGGCCAGGACATTCTCGTCAGCAACAACGTGGCCCACCTCAAGCTGCTGACCCTGCCCTATTCAGGCTCCCGCTCGCTGACAAAAAGGCAACGCGAGGTCTTGCAATGGGTTGGCGACGGCAAGACCGTCCAGGACATCGCACTTCTCATCGGCCTGACCCCTGCGACGGTCGAAAAGCATCTCCGTCTCGCGCGAGAAGCTCTGGATGTCGAAACGACAGCCCAAGCGGTACTTAAGGCCGCCTTCTACAACCAGATGTTCATTCTCGAAGCGTAGGTCACTGTTGGTCTTGCTTCTAAGTTATTGAAAACAAATTACATTGCACTTCTAATCTATGGCGCCGCAACGACGCCGGAACGCCGCGAGCCCCCCTGATCCGGGGGCGTTATGGCCCGCTGATGCATGAAATCGTTAAGGTAAGGTTTCCCTGACTACCGTGACGCGACATCAAATGCGAAGCTACGATTGTTCCGAGATTGGTGGCCTAAGGCCATGGAACGGCGGGTCGGAAGTCCCTGCGATTACAGGGTGAACCGATCGGCCACAGCCGGAAACGGGATGGTTGCATCCCGGTGCCGACACACCAAAGGCGCGCAGGCCCTCGTCCCCGATCGGGAGGCGCGCCTGAAGACGCGACACCGTGCTTCTCCCGCGCACGGTGTCGCACCAAGTCGGTGTTCTTGAGTGAATCTTTCCCTGACGAAGAACGCCGCCCGTGAAGTTCACGGACGGCGTTATACCGGAGAAACAGAGGCTTCGGGGATGAACTTAACCCTTGGTCATCTTTGCAACTTCAGCCGCGAAATCCTCTTCGACCTTCTCGATACCTTCGCCGACTTCCAGCCGGACAAAGCCCGTGACCTCGACTGCGGCCGCCTTGGCGGCGTCGGCGACCGTCAGGTCGGGGTTTACCACAAAGGCCTGGCCCAGAAGGGTCGACTCGGCCAGAAACTTCTTCATCCGGCCTTCGATCATCTTCTCGATCACCGCTTCGGGCTTGGGCTTGGACGCGGTGGAGTTCTCTTCCATCGCCTTGGCGGTCTGGATCGAGCGTTCCTTCTCCATGACGGCCACGTCCATTTCGGCGACCGAAAGGGCCAGCGGATTTGCTGCGGCAATATGCATAGCGATCTGCTTGCCGATCCCGTTGTCGGCACCGTTCAGGGCGACAAGCACACCGATCTTGCCCATGCCGTCTCCGGCCGAGTTATGGACATAGGACACGACCGTCTGCCCATGTAGCGCCGACATACGACGCAGCGTCATGTTCTCGCCGATCTTGGCGATCGACGCCGTGATCAGTTCCTCGACGCTTACGCCATCGGTCCTGTGGGTCCGCAGTTCTTCCAGCGTGTTCACAACCAGCGCCGCCTTGGCGATCGAACTGACCATGCCCTGAAAGTTTTCGTTCTTGGCCACAAAGTCGGTCTCGGCATTCACTTCGACGACAATGCCACGGCCGTCCCTGACTGCGACAGCCACCAGCCCTTCGGCGGCGGTCCGGCCGGCCTTCTTGGCCGCATTGGCCAGACCCTTCGTCCGCAGCCAGTCATGGGCTGCCTGCATATCGCCGTTTGTTTCGGTCAGCGCCTTCTTGGCGTCCATCATGCCTGCGCCGGTCGATTCGCGCAGTTCCTTTACCATGCTTGCCGTGATCGACATGCTCATCTCCATCCGATTGGGATTTCCGGTTGCAGGGGTCATGCCCGCAACCGGTATCAGAATTGCGACAGGCCTTTAGATTGGCCCTTCTCAGGCTCAGGCGTTCGCAGTTTCGGCTGCGAATTCGTCCTCGGCCAGCTGCTCCATGGCACCCATGTCCACGCCAGCGGCACCCAGTTGGGCGCTCATGCCGTCCAGTGCTGCGCGGGCCGCCAGATCGCAGTAAAGCTGGATCGCACGGGCCGCGTCGTCGTTGCCGGGGATGACATAGTCAACGCCGGCGGGCGAGCAGTTGGTGTCGACCACGGCCACAACCGGGATGCCCAGCTTCTTGGCTTCGAGGATCGCCAGATCTTCCTTGTTCACGTCGATGATAAAGATCAGGTCGGGCACGCCACCCATTTCACGGATGCCGCCCAGCGACGCCTGAAGTTTGGCCTGTTCGCGCTCAAGACCCAGACGCTCTTTCTTGGTCAGACCCTCAAAGCCATGGGCTGCAGCTTCGTCGATCTGCTTCAGGCGGGCAATCGACTGCGAGACGGTCTGCCAGTTGGTCAGCGTGCCACCCAGCCAGCGGTGGTTCATATAGAACTGGGCCGACTTTTCAGCGGCATCGGCAATCGCCTTTTGCGCCTGACGCTTGGTGCCGACGAAAAGGATACGGCCGCCACGGGCAACGGTCTCACGGATGACCTGCAGCGCCTGATCCAGCATTGGGACGGTCTGGGTCAGGTCAAGAATGTGGATGCCGTTGCGCGACCCATAGATATAGGTCTGCATCCGGGGGTTCCAGCGTGCGGTCTGGTGGCCAAAGTGAACGCCAGCTTCAAGCAGCTGACGCATGGTGAACTCGGGAAGAGCCATGCTCATTTTCCTTTCCGGTTTATGCCACGACGAAGGATGAGGGTCTTGCCCAACCGGTGGACCGCGTGGGATTTCTCCCCACGAAGCCCGCCTTCGTCTGCGAAGTGAAGGTGGCGTTAGACGGTCCCGGCAGGAAAGGCAAGCCCCCTGCCGGGTTTCGCAAGCCGGGTATCACCTGCCAAATCAGCGCCGCCGCAAGACGGGCCAGCGCGTCCGTCCGCTCAGGTGACGAAGCAGACGCCCACCGGAACCCTGAACACCGCCTCATCCGTCGGCGCATCAAGCCTTCTGATCCCGGTCCTGCCACCTTCGATATCGACCCGCCGCACGCTGCCGTCCTCCTCTCCATATCCCAGTTCGAGCATCGGAGACCCGGCATAATAGTCGCAATCATAAGACATCCCGCCCACGGCCAGGATCAGCGGGCTGTTCTGCGAGCAGATCAGATCGACACTGACCCTGTCGCCGTCGGCGGCAGAGTATCGATGCAGGGATCCCGATACGGCACCTCCTCCTCTGCCATCGCGCATCCCGACAGGGCCACGATGACCCCCAGCGTCAGAGTCCGAACCATCATCACACTTCCCCAACTGGCGATCACCCTTGCGGATCGTGGTTTGCCGGACAAGCGAATCCTTCCGCCACAGCGGCAGGACCGGATTGACCCACCCCGCGCCCTCCGCCATGAAGCGGTCCATGACAGGCCGCCCCGACATCCTCTGTATCGGCTCCGTCCTCTGGGACGTGATCGGCCGCACTGCCATCCCCATGCGCCTTGGTGCCGACGTTCCCGGCCGGATCACCCGCCTGCCGGGCGGCGTGGCGATGAACATCGCGATGACGCTGCGCCGCTTTGACCTTACCCCAGCCATCCTGACTTCCATCGGGCAGGACGCCGAAGGGGCGGAACTGATGACAGATGTGACGCGCATGGGCATCATCACTGACCATGTCTATCGGTCAGACGATCTGCCGACCGACCGGTACATGGCTATCGAGGGGCCCGGTGGCCTTGTTGCCGCCATCGCCGATGCCCACAGCCTCGAAGCCGCCGGCGCCAGGATCCTGCGCCCGCTGGCAGATGGTCGCCTGGGCTCGCCCGAGGCGCCCTGGCAGGGACTGGTGGCACTTGACGGCAATCTGACCCCGGAACTCCTTGAGGATATCGCAGGCTCACCACTCTTCGCAGCCTCCGACCTCCGGGTTGCGCCAGCCAGCCCGGGCAAGGCCGAACGCCTTCTGGCTCTCCTCGACCACCCCCGTGCCAGACTTTATATGAACCTCGAAGAAGCCAGCCTTCTGTGTCAGTCCGATTTTGCCAACAGCGAAAAGGCCGCACTAGGCCTGATCCGCCGGGGTGCCCGCCGCGTTCTTGTGACCGATGGTGGCCGCACCGCCGCCGAGGCGACGGGCGACAGCGTGATCACCGCCACCCCGCCCGAAGTCCCCGTGATCCGCGTGACCGGCGCAGGCGACACATTCATGGCCGCCCATGTTGTGTCGGAACGGCAAGGCATGGATCGCCATGCTGCCCTCGCCCGCGCCCTGCGCGCCGCAGCAACCTATGTTTCGGGAGAAACCCCCAGATGATCCCCCTCGCCTTCTCGCCCGAGGTTGCCGACGCCCTTGCCGAAAACCGGCCCATCGTCGCTCTTGAATCCACTATCATCACCCACGGCATGCCTTGGCCGCAGAACGTGGAAACCGCCCGCCTGGTCGAAGCAGAAGTGCGCGCCCATGGCGCCATCCCGGCGACCATCGCCGTTATCGCCGGGCAGATCCATATCGGCCTCATCTCCGACCAGCTCGAAGTTCTGGGGCAGATGAAGAACGTCGCCAAACTGTCCCGTGCAGACCTTGCCGTTTGCCTGTCGCGGGGCGGAAACGGTGCGACGACCGTTGCTGCAACGATGATCGCCGCCCGCCTTGCCGGGATCGGCGTCTTTGCCACAGGCGGGATTGGCGGCGTACACCGCGGAGCCGAAACGAGTTTTGACATTTCGGCTGACCTTCATGAACTGGCGCAGACACCGGTCACGGTCGTCGCTGCCGGGGCCAAGGCCATCCTTGACCTTGACAAGACGTTTGAAGTTCTTGAATCATTGGGCGTTCCTGTCATTGCATTTGGACAGGACGAAATTCCCGCGTTCTGGTCCCGGACTTCTGGCATCAAGGCGCCACTCCGGATGGACGACCCTGCCGCGATTGCTGCCGCGCAACGGATGCGCACCGCAATCGGCCTTCCCGGCGGCCAGCTTGTCTGCAACCCGATCCCCGCCGCAGACGAAATTCCCGGCGCCACACTCGCCCCCTTCATCGCGCAGGCTCTGACGGAGGCAGAGGCTCGGCAGATCAGCGCCAAAGCCGTGACGCCCTTTCTTCTTCAGCGCCTCTTCGAACTGACCGGAGGACAAAGTCTCAAGGCCAACATCGCCCTCGTTCTGAACAACGCCCGCCTCGCGGCCCGGATCGCGGCCGCCTGACCCATGTTCGGACCAGCGCTGACCGGGTTTGCGACCGGCTTTTCACTCATCCTTGCCATCGGGGCGCAGAATGCCTTCGTTCTGCGGCAGGGCCTGCTGGGCGCGCATGTCTTCTGGCTCTGCTTGCTCTGCGCCACGTCTGACGCCATCCTCGTCACGGCCGGCGTTGCCGGTTTCGGCGCGATCACCGCGCTCTATCCCGCCCTGCCCCGCATCATGGCGCTCGCCGGTTCGGCATTCCTGTTCTTCTACGGCCTGACCCGCCTTCGCGCCGCATGGAAGGGCGACTATGCCCTTGTCCTGTCAGGCCAATCCGCAGGCCTCTGGGCCACTCTGGCAACCGGCGCGGCGTTCACATGGCTCAATCCGCATGTCTACCTTGATACGCTCGGGCTGGTCGGAGCCGTCTCGACGGGTTTCCCTGAACAGTCCGAGAAGATCGCCTTTGGCATCGGGGCAATCCTGGCCTCATACGTGTTCTTCTTCAGCCTGGGCTACGGCGCGCGCTTCCTTGCCCCGTTCATGCAGTCTGCCAAGGCTTGGCGCATCCTTGACGCGGGCATCGCCGTCGTGATGTTCGGGCTCGCTCTGGGTCTTCTTCTCAGCTGAACAGTTCCGCCAGATCGACCGTCCCGCGCCGCCCAAGATCGCTCCGATTTGCGGCAAGAAACGCATCCGCCGCTGCCGCCCCGGCTGCTTTCAGCCGCGCAAGAATGATCGGCGTCGCAATCGTCTTGGTCGCGACATTCAGCGTGTTCATGAGGTCATCATCTGCAATGAAATGGATCAGCGGGTCCTTCATTGTTCCCCGCTGCAAGGCGCCGGATTCCAGTAGATCATGAACAAACCCAAAGGCCCGAAGTTCGCGCAACAGCGAAGAATTGAAACTTATCTCATTGATCCGGTTATGAATTGATTGCAGATCATAGGGCAAAGCCTCGCGGTACATCGGGTTGATCTTCACGATCACGATGTCGTCGGGCAGATGCGGCGCAAGCAGCGGCCCCAGCGCCGGGTTCCCGGTAAAGCCGCCGTCCCAATAGGCCTCGACGCTGCCTGTCTTCGGATCTTCGATCTCTACGGCCTGAAACATCGTCGGCAGACAGGCCGAAGCCATGATCGCCTCCGGCCCGATCTCGGTCCCCGAAAACACCCGGATCTTGCCCGACCGGACATTCGTCGCACAGATATGCAACTCGGGCCCCGACGTCGCGCAGACATCCGCAAAATCAAGCGACCTGACAATCTTTTCCAGCGGATTGCGCAGGAACGGCCCATATGCATAGGGCGACAGCATCCGCGATGTCATGTCAAAGATGGCGAATGCCGGCGAATACTCCAGCGCCTTGGCCAGAAACGCGGTCCCCGTCCCGGCCGCGGTCAGCCAGTCCTGAAACCGGGGATCGTTGATTGCCCCCACTTGCCCCCAAACATCGTCCAATGCGGCCCGCGCCCCGTCGCGCCCGCACGCCTTGAACCCGGCCTTCAGCGCCGCCGCATTCAGCGCCCCGGCAGAAGTGGCCGTGATCGCCGCAATCTCGATCCCGTCATCCTGCAACACCCGGTCCAGCACGCCCCAGGTAAACGCACCATGCGCCCCACCGCCCTGCAGGGCCAGATTGATCTTCAGCATCACAGTGCCGTCCAGCCGCCATCCACACTGATCGTGGTTCCTGTGATCTGGACCGCTGCATCAGAACACAGAAACACTGTCGTCCCGCCAAGCTGTTCGACGGTCGCAAATTCCCTTGACGGCTGCCGGTCCAACATGACCTCGCGGATCACCGTTTCGCGGTCCATGTCATGCGCCTTCATCTGATCCGGGATCTGCGCCTCAACCAGCGGAGTCAGGACATAGCCCGGACAGATTGCGTTGCAGGTTATGTGCTCGCGTGCCGTTTCAAGTGCGACCGTCTTGGTCAGGCCGACCAGACCATGCTTGGCCGCCACATAGGCACCCTTGAACGGGCTTGCCGTCAATCCGTGGGCCGAGGCGATGTTGACGATTCGTCCCCATCCCGCCGCCCGCATCATCGGCAGCGCGACTGCCGTCGTGTGAAACGCCGAAGTCAGGTTGATCGCGATGATCGCGTCCCATTTCTCAACCGGAAAGATTTCAATTGGCGACACATGCTGGATACCCGCATTGTTCACCAGAATGTCGCACCGCCCTGCCTCGGCAATCAGGGCGCGGCATTCGTCACCCTTCGACATGTCCGCCTTGCTATAGCGGGCCATCACGCCAAACTCTTTCCCGATGCTTTCGGCCAGCGCATGATCTTCCGGCCGGTCCGTGAACGAATTCAGGACCACATCCGCGCCTGCCGCCGCCAGCGCCCGCGCGATGCCCAGCCCGATGCCAGAGTTCGATCCGGTAATCACGGCCGTCTTGCCCGAAAGTGCCATGGCAGCGCTCCTCTTGTTGCATTGCAGCATTGTAGTTGCTGCACCTGCCAAAGGAAAGCGCCGCACCATCCCGCCAGGTGATTCGCAAACAGAGCCTTCAGGCTGACACTAACGTCCCCATCTGGTGGGTCGCCCGCTCTGGAGAAGCTGACCTTCCAACAAACAAAGGCCTCGCGCAATTCGCTCAAGGTCGCCAACTGCACAAAAAAACGCCCGCACAAGGCGGGCGCTAAGTTATTGAGGCAGGTTTCATACAGGCAAGAAACCTATCGAGCAGTGACGTCGTTATAGGCAATCTCGCGCCGCTTTGCCAGCTAAAAGTTTGATAATGCTCAAACGGTGTCATAGGCTGGTCCGCAAGAAACGCAGGGAGCAGAAGGATTGTCGCCAAGATGAAACCAGAGTTTTTCAGATCGCTTCGCAATCTGGCCACGGGCCTTGGGCTCGGTCTGGCCGCGATGCTGGGCAGCGCAGCAAGCGCTGAGCCCCAATATGGCATAGCTATGTATGGCGAGCCCGCCTTGCCACCGGATTTTGTGGCTTTGCCCTATGCCGATGTCGATGCGCCCAAGGGCGGCAGCGTCATCACGGCCGAGGTTGGGACCTTTGACAGCCTTAACCCGTACATCCGCAAGGGCTCGGTTCCCTGGCAGCTCAGTTCCCTGACCGGGGAAACGCTGATGGGCCGGACGCTCGACGAACCCTTCACGCTCTACCCGCTTCTGGCAGAATCGCTCGAGGTCGGACCGAATCGCGAATGGGTGTCCTTCACACTCAATCCCAACGCCCGCTTCTCGGATGGCAGCCCAGTCACAGTCGATGACGTGATCTGGTCCTATGAAACACTCGGCACGCAGGGCAACCCCCGTTACGCCACCTTCTGGTCCAAGGTCGCCACGATCGAGGCCACGGGCGAACGCACCGTCAGGATCACATTCAACACCCCAGACCGAGAACTGGTGATGCTGGCCGGGATCAGACCGATCCTAAAGAAATCCCAATGGGAAGGCGTCGATTTCGCCGAAAGCGACGGTCTCGCTATCGTCCCGATCACCTCCGGACCCTATATCATCAGCGATTTCGAAGCCGGGCGATCCGTCACGCTGACCCGCAACCCCGACTACTGGGGCGCGGAAATCCCCTTCCGCCGGGGAACGATGAACCTTGAAGAAGTGCGCTACGAATTCTTCGGCGACGAAACCGCCGCGTTCGAGGCGTTCAAGACCGGCGAAACCAACCTGACGCGCGAAACCAACGTTGCCCGCTGGGACAGCCAGTACGATTTCCCGCTCGCCCAATCCGGCGACGTCGTGAAATCGGTCATCCCGCATCAGCGCCCCTCTGGCATGACGGGCCTTGTGATGAACACCCGCCAGCCCGCCTTCCAGGACTGGCGCGTCCGTCAGGCCATGATCGAAGCCTTCAACTTCGAATTCATCAACGACTCCATGACCGGAGGTCAACAGCCACGCATCACCTCCTACTTCTCCAACTCGCCCCTCGGCATGACATCGGGCCCCGCCGAAGGCCGCGTGGCCGAAATGCTTGCACCCTTCACCGCCGACCTTCTTCCCGGCGCCCTCGAAGGCTACGCGCTCCCCGTCAGCGACGGCACCGAACGCAACCGCGACGGCACCGCCCGAGCGCTTGACCTCTTTACCCAAGCCGGCTGGAACCTTGACGATGCCGGCGTGATGAAGAACGCCGCAGGCGAGCCCTTTTCTTTCGAGATCCTCCTCGAAACGGGCGGCTCTGAAATGCAGACCATCGTCGAGATGTACATGCAGTCGCTCAGCCGGATAGGGATCGTGCCGACCCTGACGATGGTTGACAGTGCCCAGTACAAGGAACGGACCGACAACTTCGATTTCGGCATGACCTATTACCGCCGTGCCCTGTCGCTCTCCCCGGGCAACGAACAGTACCTCTACTTCGGGTCTGAAGGCGTGGCGACCGTAGGCGGACGCAACCTCATGGGCGTGGCCAGCCCCGCCGTCGATGCAATGATCAACAACCTGCTGACCTCGGCCGACCAGACGGACTTCCTTGCCGCCGCACAGGCGCTGGACCGTCTCATGACGACAGGGCGTTACGTCATCCCGATCTACCAATGGAACGTCGCCCGGATCGCCCATTCCAAGAACCTGCACTTTCCGGAACAGATACCCCTGTTTGGTGACTGGCCCGGCTGGCAGCCCGATGTCTGGTGGTATGCCGAAAATTAGATGGTTCCTGATCCTTCCCGTGCTGGCGCCCCTGTCCGCCTGCACGCCGGTGTCTGTCGCCGGGGCCGCAGTCAGTACCACGGCGAGTGTCGCCGGAACCGCAGTTTCGACGACGACCGATGTCGCCACCGGCCTTGTCGACATGGCGCTCCAGTGACATGAAAGGGAGGCCAGATGGCCTCCCTTTCATCTTCTCACAAACACCCCCGCACGGCCCGACTTGCAACTCCCGTTCCCGGACAATAACCGTGCGGGAAGACCCGCAGGGTTATGGCACCCGGCACCCCATTCCACCTCTGCCCGCCGGAGTCTGCATTGGTCAAGCTTGATATCCTTTCCGATCCCATCTGCCCCTGGTGCTATGTCGGCAAGGCGAACCTTTACAGCGCCCTTGAACGCGCTCCCGACCACCCCTTCGTGATCGAATGGCACCCCTTCCAGCTCAACCCCGACATGCCCCGCGAAGGCCGCGATCGCCGCGCCTACATGGCTGAACGGTTTGGCGGTCATGACAAGGTCGCCGCCGCCGAACAGCGCGTCCAGCAGTTTGCCAAGGCTGCCGGGCTCGCGATCAACTTTGATGCAATGGAACGCATCCCCAACACCATCGACGCCCACCGCCTGGTTCACTGGGCCGGGATCGAAGGCAAGCAAAGCCCGGTCGTCTCAGCCCTCTTCCGTGCCAACTTTGTCGAAGGCCGCGACATCAGCGACCCCGAGGTTCTGGCCGACATCGCAGACTGGGCCGGCCTTGACGCGTCGGTCGTTTCGCGCCTGCTATCGACCGATGCCGACGTGGCCGAAATTCAGGTCCGCGATGCCCATTCCCGCAGAATGGGCGTCAATGCCGTCCCCACCTTCATCGTGGCCCAGCAACATGCCGTCCCCGGCGCGCAGCCTCCGGAAATGTGGGACCGGATTATCGCTGACATTCAGGCCAAACTCGCCGGTGGCACCGCCTCATGACCGGACCCAAATCCTCTATCGGACAGGGCGAATTCATCGCCCTGATGGCCATGCTCTCGGCAACGGTCGCTTTCTCCATCGACTCCATGCTGCCCGCCCTGCCCGAAATCGGGGCTGAACTCTCACCTTATGCACTGAATCGTGCCCAACTGATTCTCACGGCCTTCGTCCTTGGCATGGGTCTTGGCACATTCTTTACTGGTCCATTGTCAGACGCATTCGGCCGCAAGCCCATCATCATAGGTGGCGCCATAATCTATTGCACCGGTGCGGCAATCGCCTGGGCCTCTCCGACGCTGGAATGGATGCTGGCCGCACGTCTCCTGCAGGGCCTGGGCGCCGCAGGTCCGCGTGTCGTCTCCATGGCCATCGTCCGCGATCTCTACTCCGGTCGTCAGATGGCCCGCATCATGTCCTTCACGATGATCGTCTTCATGATCGTCCCGGCCATCGCACCATCGCTTGGCGCCATCATCATCGCGGGCTTCGGCTGGCGCGGGATCTTTGCGACCTATGTCGTGTTCTCGATCATCACCATGGTCTGGTTTCTGCTGCGTCAGCCCGAAACGCTGTCCCAAGCAGACCGCCGCCCGCTGCAACCAGCCTTGCTCTGGAGTGCATTGGTTGAGGTGCTGTCCCACCCCACCACCCGCCTCGCCATCATGGTGCAGACGCTGGCCTTCTCCATCCTCTTCTGCCTTCTGTCCACCGTTCAGCCGATGTTTGACCAAAGCTATGGTCAGGGCACCTACTTCCCGCTCTGGTTTGCGCTTATCGCGGTCTGTTCCGCCGGGGCCAGCGCCCTCAACGCCCGCATTATCGTCCGCCTCGGGATGCGCCGCGTCATCACCAGCGTGCTCGCCCTCCAGGTCGTCCTCTCACTCATCATGATTGCCGCAGTCCTGCTGCCGATCCCCACACCGGTCGAGTTTGCGATCTTCCTGATCTGGGTCATCTCGGTCTTCTTTCAGGGTGGGCTGACCATCGGCAACCTGAACGCAATGGCGATGGAGCCGATGGGGCATATCGCCGGCATGGCGGCCTCTGTCACTGCCGCTCTTGCAACAGTAGGCTCGGTGTTAATCGCCGCTCCCATCGGCCAGCAGTTCAACGGCACGCCCCTGCCCATAGCCATAGGCGTGGCCGCCTGCGCGACGCTGGCCTTCCTTCTCGCCCGCCGTATCAAGCGTTCGGCCTAACCCTGATCAGGGCAACACGGCCCTTATCTCGACAGTCTTGGACCTGTTGCCATGAGCAATCATGTATGGCACCGCCGGACCGACCTTACCCGCCAAAGGCCCGATGTCCGCGCCGTTCTCCGACACCATCACAAATGCGGCTTCGGGCAGATTACCCGGCCGTGCCAGTGTCAAGTCAGGCCGGGCGTACGCAAGGTTTCCCAGAATCCAGATTGAGTCCGAGGCGACCACATCCGCCCCGGGTTGAACCTCCTGGATCGCAGCCATCAAGGCGCTGAAATCGGCAGACCGATACCCCGGATCGCGCAGAGTCGCATAGGGCAGACAGAGCATCGCAAGGGCCCAAAGCCCCATTACGATCCCGCCCAAAACTCTTCGCTGACCGTCCCGCAAGGACGGCCACAACCAGACGACCGAAACCGGCACAAAGACCCAGGCCAGCGGCATCAACCACCTGTCCTTGACCGCCGTCCCGCCGACCGCCAGTAGCACCAGCCATAGAAGGACAAGCGTCAGGCCAGCGCCCAGCACCATGAACCGAAGCTGGAGCGGCGTCACCTTGACCCTGCCCCGGTCCCGCCAGATGGCAAACGGGGCAAGTACAACAATCGCCAGCCCCATAAAGCCTCCCAGCCCGACGACAAACGCCGCTGTGCCCGAAACCCGGGCCCAGACGGGATCCTCTGCCCCCATCCCCAGTTTGTGGATGCTTCCTCCCGCTACATCCGCATGGGACAGCGCCCAAAAAGCAGTCGGCGCCACCATCAGACCCGCAATGACCAGTGCCACTGCAAGCCCCGGCCAGCGAAGCTTCCCTCGCAACTCCGGCATGATCAGCGCGGCAAGAACGAGCGCGACGGGGAGAAGCGCAAAGTTGTACTTGGACAAAAGTCCAAGCCCGACCACTGCACCCAAAACCAGATAGTCCCGCCACCTCCCCCGTTCCAGCACTTGCCAAAACGCCGAAAACAGCAAGACCGCCATGCAAAGCACCAGCACGCTATGCGTCAGCGCCCGCTGCGCTTCCCAGAGGATCTGCGGCAGCAATGCCAACGAAGCCGCCCCGATCCCCGCCACCACCGGGTCAACGACCCGGAGCAACAGCCGATACAGCAAGACGAGGACAAACGACAGAAGCACCGCCTTCAGGACCGCCAGCGCGAATATGCTCTCGCCCACAATCTGAAAGACGCCCCATTGCAGCCAGAAATACAGTGGCGGCTGCGCACTGTAGCCAAGAGCCAGTTGCCGGGCAAAGTAGAATGCCTCAGCCTCGTCCAGTTCCAGACCCGGTCCGAAGGCAAGCCGTACGACGACCTGCAGCAGGAAGTACCCGCAAAACAGCAGCGGCCAGAAAGATGCTCTGGTCATGTGCCGCCTGTGGATCCGTCCTCGTCACTCTTCCGGGGTGTATTCCAGATGAACCAGATGTTCCGCGAATAGACGAGCAGCCCGAAGGCCTGCCCCAAAGTGAACACCGGGTCTTTACGATAAATCGCATAGGCCAGAAGCATCGCCCCGCCGAGGAAAGAAAAGTACCAGAACGCCTCGGGCACAATCGACCGTTTCACCCGCTCCGACGCGATCCACTGCACCAGAAACCGCGCGGAGAACAGCATCTGCGCGGCAAATCCCACAACGAGCCAGATGATCTCGATCTCCGATGAATGTGCAATGAATTCATTGAACATCTCTATCATCGCGAAGGCTCCTCATGTGCTTTGACAGGTCGCGCCCGGCGGATCAGCCACGCCACCCCCATTAGATCAGGAATGCCCTGTATCCCGCGCTTCCAATTGGTATATTTTGACTTCCCATGGACCCTGTTCCGGTCTCTGACCGGCAGGAAAACCGCGGTGTAGCCCTGCGCCTTGAACAAAGCGGGCAGATACCTGTGCTGGCCATGAAAGAAGGGCAATGCAAGATGGCGTTCCCGCTCGAACACCTTAAGGCCGCAGCCTGTATCTGGGCAGTCGTCGCGCAACATGGCACGCCGCAACAGGTTCGCCCATCGCGATGCCGTTCGCTTCGACCATGTGTCGCGCCGCTTTGTCCGGTGCCCGCCAACCAGTTGCGGCCCTTCAGCCCGCCAGGCATCCACCAGTTTCGGTATATCGCCGGGCGGATTCTGCCCGTCCCCGTCCATCGTTGCGATCAAGCTGAACCGCGCCGCCTGCACACCTGTCCTTACGGCTGCACTCTGGCCCGCGTTCGTCTCGTGCCGGATCAGCCGCAGATTTGGCTTCTCGGGCAAGAGCAACCTAACTTCCTCTGCAGAACCGTCGGTCGAGGCATCATCCACAACAATCACCTCGCCCAGCATCTCTTCCGGGATCACACCAAACACTTCCGTCACAAGGGCGGCAATGTTCCCCGCCTCATTGTGGACCGGGATCACAACGGAAATCTGGTGCATGGACTTTGCAGTTCCGACTGGATGATGCGGGACGCCCTAGCATGCCCCGCGCAGTGCGTCACGCCTTGACCTTTGTCTTCTTCTCTTCGGCAAGCCTGTCGGCCAGATCACGCGCAATCGCAAACGATCCCCTGATCTTGTCCGCATCCGTGGACCAGTCCTGGCGGATCACTATCTTGTTGTCCTTTACCTTGGCCTCGCCCTTCTGAGACGCGATGAAATCGACCAGCACCTTGGGAGAGGCGAACTTGTCATTGTGGAACCGGATGGTGACCCCCTTGGGACCCCCGTCGAGCGCCGCAATCCCTGCCCGCTTGCACATTGCCTTGATCCGCACGACGAGCATCAGAGTATTGACCTCTTTCGGCAACGGCCCGAACCGGTCGATCAACTCGGCCGCAAAGCCCTCAAGCTCGACCTTTGTCGACAGGTTCGACAGCCGCCGATACAGCCCCAGACGCACATCCAGATCGGGCACATATTCCTCGGGGATCAACACAGGCACACCCAGATTGATCTGCGGCGCCCAATGGCCATCGTCCACAATCCCCTCGGACTGCCCCGACTTGATCCGTGCAATCTCGTCTTCAAGCATCTGCTGGTAAAGCTCATAGCCAACCTCGCGGATCTGCCCCGACTGCTCTTCGCCCAACAGGTTGCCTGCACCGCGAATGTCCAGATCCTGCGCCGCAAGCGTGAATCCCGCCCCAAGCGTATCCAGCGATCCCAGCACCCGAAGCCGCTTCTCGGCCGCGGGCGTCAGCTTAAGGCGCGGCTTGGTGGTCAGATAGGCATAGGCCCGCAGCTTGGACCGCCCGACACGCCCCCTGATCTGATACAATTGCGCCAGACCGAACATGTCCGCCCGGTGAACGATCATTGTATTGGCCGTCGGAATATCCAGCCCCGATTCCACGATGGTCGTTGCAAGCAGAACATCGAACTTGCCGTCATAGAAGGCGTTCATCCGGTCATCGAGTTCCCCGGCAGCCATTTGCCCATGTGCCACGACGACCGTGACCTCGGGCACTTCACGCCGCAGCCAGTCCTCCATCTCGGGAAGATCGCTGATCCGGGGCACGACAAAGAACGACTGCCCGCCGCGATAATGTTCCCGAAGCAGCGCTTCGCGAACGGTGATCGAATCGAATTCGGAAATGTAGGTCCGGATCGACAGCCGGTCGATCGGCGGGGTACCGATGATCGACAACTCGCGCACGCCCGACAATGACAATTGCAGCGTCCGCGGAATCGGCGTCGCCGTCAGCGTCAGCACATGCACGTCCGACCGCATCTGCTTCAGCCGCTCTTTGTGCTGCACGCCGAAATGCTGTTCCTCGTCGATGACGAGCAGGCCAAGGTTCCTGAACCTCACACCATTGGCCAACAGCGCATGGGTGCCCACGACAATATCCACGGTCCCGTCTGCGATGCCGTCACGCGTGATATTGGCATCCCGCGCCGCCACGAACCGCGACAAGGGCCGCACGACAATGGGAAAGCCACGCATCCGTTCGGCAAAGGCCCGGTAATGCTGCCGCGCCAGCAACGTGGTGGGCGCTATGATCGCCACCTGCAACCCGGCCATCGCCGCGACAAAGGCTGCCCGGATCGCGACTTCGGTCTTGCCGAATCCCACGTCCCCGCAAACCAGCCTGTCCATTGGCGTGCCCGACCCCAGATCGGTCAACACATCTTCGATCGCCTGCAACTGGTCGTCCGTCTCGGAATAGGGGAACCGCGCCAGAAACTGGTCCCAGACCTCTTCTGGCGGCACAATCTCGGGCGCTGTCCGCAGCGCCCGTTC
Source organism: Rhodobacterales bacterium (assembly GCA_026400355.1). GTDB lineage: Bacteria > Pseudomonadota > Alphaproteobacteria > Rhodobacterales > Rhodobacteraceae > JAPLPE01. The sequence continues at coordinate 145,608 of JAPLPE010000017.1, forward strand.
AGCCGCAACACGGATCAGCCGTTCGGCCATCATCCGCAGCCGTTCTTTGAGCTTTGCCTTCTTCGCCTGCCAGGCCCCGCCGCCCAACTTGTCGAGCAGTCCCTCGTCATGGCCAAACCGCGACAGAAGCTCGATATTCTCGACCGGCAGGTAAAGCTTGGACCCTTCTGCATATTCGATCAGCAGGCATTCATGCGCCGCCCCCGCCGCCCGAATCACCTCAAGCCCCTGATACCGTCCGACCCCGTGATCCACATGCACCACGAGATCACCCGGTGACAGGCTCTGCGCCTCGGTCAGGAAATTCTCGGCCCGACGCCGTCGCTTGGACTGCCGGATCAGCCGGTCACCCAACACGTCCTGTTCCGAAATGACGGTCAGGTCCGCCGTCTCGAACCCATGCTCCAGCGGCCAGACCGCCAGATGCAGCCCGCGCCTGCCCATTCGCGTGAAGTCAGGAACCGGAATCGCCTCACCAACACCCTCATCCTCGATCAGCCCGGTCATGCGTTCGCGCGCGCCTTCCGAGTAGCTCGCGATCACCACCGGCCCGGATTCGAGCTTGACCTTCACATGAGACGCCAATGCACCGAAAAGGCTTAACTTTTCCTGCTGGCGCTCTACCGCGAAATCACGCCCGATCCGCCCGCCCGCATCAATGACGCCAAGGCCCGTGGGCAAGGGCAAAGCCACGAACTGCAACACGCGGCGACGGGCAACCGCCGCCTCCCAGGCTGCGTCATCCAGATAAAGCAGCGTCGGCGGTGCCGGCTTGTAGACCGAATCGATCCGTCCTTTCTGGGTCAGCGCATGCGACCGCGTGTCATACTGATCGGCAATCGACGTCCAGCGCGCATCCCGCGCCGCATCCGTCTGGTCGTCCATCGTGATCGAGGCATCCGGCAGATAGTCGAACACCGTATCCAGCCGGGCATGAAAAAAGCCCAGCCAATGTTCCATCCCGGCATGCTTGCGGCCGGCCGTCACTGCCTCATACAGCGGATCATCGGTCCCGGCCGCCCCGAACTCGATCCGGTAGGACTGGCGGAACCGCGTGATCGCCGCTTCGTCGAGGATGATTTCTGACACCGGCGCCAGTTCCACCGATGTCAGCTTTTCCGTCGTCCTTTGCGTCGCCGGATCAAACCGCCGCGCCCCGTCCAGCACATCCCCAAAGAAATCGAGCCTGATCGGCCCCGGATGCCCCGGCGGATAGATGTCGATGATCCCGCCCCGCACGGCGTAGTCGCCGGGCTCAACCACCGTCGGGCTTTGCGTGAAGCCCGTGCGCACCAGGAACTGCCGCAGCGCACCTTCGTCCACCCGGTCGCCAACCCGCGCCTTGAACGCGGCCTCCCGCATCAGCTCCCGCGCAGGCACCCGCTGCGTCGCCGCGTTCAACGTGGTCAGCATCACGAACCGTTCGGGCATCCCATGCACCAAAGCGGCAAGGGTCGCCATCCGCTGGGCCGAGATTTCGGTATTGGGCGAGACCCTGTCATAGGGCAGACAATCCCAACCTGGAAACAAGAACACCGGCATCGACGGATCAAAGAACCCGATTGCAGCCTGCATCGCGGCCAGCCGCTTGTCATCGCGGGCGACATGGACGATGGGCTTACCCGACTTTGCGATCTCGGACAGGATCAGCCGGGCATCATGGCCTTCCGGCGCACCGCTGACGGTGATGTGGTGCGATGGTTTTGGCATGGCGTTCACCTACCCCGTCCTTGGACGGTGTCAACTGTGCGGGCAGAAAGAAAGCCTAGAACCCCGGGACAACAACAAGGTTCTGGTACATGCCATAAACGGCGGTCACAAAGATGGAGATCATCCCGATGGTCTGCGTTATCAGCCGGTGCCGGACCAGCCGCCGGTAGAGGGCTTCTCCCGTCGGCTCTTCATCATAGATCTTTCGCGCCGTGGCGATGCTCAACGCGCCGACAATCGACATCGGCAGAGCAAGCAGAAACACCGCCTGCGCAAACTCGACCTCATACCAGAACCCCAGCACCGCCAGCCCGGTAAGAACGAACGCCACAAAACCAAGAAGCCAGTGCCCCGCCTGCGTCGCGATAAGCAGCACCCGGTTCACGTTGATCCGCACGCAATCCTCGAAATCAACCAGCGCCTGACCGCCATGTTTCCGCGCCCGCTGCAGCATGTCGAATGGGATTCCAATAACATAGTGACTTGCCGAGGACCAAGCCACCGCCAGGGCGATCCAGAACCAGAGGTTCGAGAAAGACCGCATGTCGATGACCTCGAAGATGGTAGTCGTCAGGTTCACTGCGCCATTCGTCCTTTGCAATTCCGGCGGAACCTAGCGCCACCGTCCAACATTGCCCAGTCTTGTGATGCGGCAAAAACCGTGCGACCCAAGGGGTGTGACCAGAAAGGCCCGATGCCCATGAAACCGACCGTCGCCCCCTTCCCCGCCGCCCGTCTACGCCGCGTCCGCAAGAGCCCCGCCCTGCGCGCCCTTGTCCGCGAATCACATCTCGACCCTTCGGACTTTATCTGGCCGGTCTTCGTGATGGCTGGGACGGATTTGGAAACGCCGATCAGTTCGATGCCCGGTGTCACGCGAAAGACGGTCGACCGGATCGCCAAGGCCGCGGTCGAGGCGCAGTCCCTCGGCATCCCCGCAATCTGCCTTTTCCCTTATACCTCAATGGAATACCGCACCGAGGATTGCGCCGAAGCGTGGAATCCCGACAACCTGACCAACCGGGCGATCCGCGCGATCAAGGATGCTGCGCCCGACATCGCCGTCATGACCGACATCGCGCTCGACCCCTACAACATCAATGGCCATGACGGGTTCGTTGAAGATGGTGAGATCGTCAATGACCGCACGGTCGAGGCGCTCGTCAGGATGGCGCTTGCTCAGGCCGAGGCCGGGGCCGACATCCTCGGACCATCCGACATGATGGATGGCCGCATCGGCGCGATCCGCACGGCACTCGAATCCGAAGGCCATGACAAGGTCTCGATCCTGTCCTATTCGGCCAAGTTCGCCAGCGCCTTCTATGGTCCATTCCGCGATGCCGTCGGTGCCTCTGCCGCGCTCAAGGGAGACAAGAGCACTTATCAGATGGACCCTGCCAACTCCAACGAGGCGCTGCGCCTCATCGAACGCGACCTGAACGAAGGCGCGGATATGGTCATGGTCAAGCCCGGCATGCCCTATCTCGACATATGCCGTCGTGTGAAGGACAGCTTTGGTGTCCCGACCTTTGCCTACCAGGTCTCGGGCGAATACGCGATGCTCATGGCCGCAGCCCAGAATGGCTGGCTCGACGGCAACAAAGTCATGCTGGAAAGCCTCATGTGCTTCAAGCGTGCCGGTTGCGACGGCATCCTCACCTACTTTGCCCCCGAAGCAGCCCGCATACTGGGCTGAACCGGATGGACATCCCTGATCAGTCAGAGGTGGCCAGCCCTCCGGTCGCCACCGGCAGCGCGCTCAAGGGCATCCTCTTTGTCGTGACCGGTGTCTTTCTTTTCGGCCTCGGGGATTCACTTACCAAATACCTGACTGAACGGTATCCGATCCCTTTCGTCATCTCCTTGCGCTACGCGATCAACCTCCTCCTCCTCCTTGCCATTTTTGCGCCCCGCCATGGCGCGAGCCTGTTCCGGACGAACCGGACGAGCCTTGTCCTGCTACGCGCCGCATGTCTCTCGGTGGCTTCCCTGTTCACAGGGCTTGCCTTGCGCCGGATGCCGGTTGGCGAAACCGTTGCCATCTCTTATCTGGCGCCAATCGGCGTCATGCTGCTCTCCGGCGTGATCCTTGGTGAAAAGGTCAGCCTGACCGGCTGGCTTGCCGCCGCTCTGGGGTTCATAGGTGTCCTCCTGATCGCCCGCCCGGGTGGCGGACTTGATGCTCTTGGCGTCTTCTTTGCCATGATCGTCGCCGCCGCCTCGACCGCCTATCATCTGCTCTCCCGGCTTCTGGCCCGGACCGAAACCACAATGGCCATGCTGGTCTATACGGCCGCTGTCGGAATGTTCGCCTTTGCGGCCTTCCTTCCCTGGACATGGCCCACAACCTTTCCCGCACCATTCGACCTCTTCATCATCCTGTCCCTCGGGGTCCTCGCGACACTTGGCCACGTCCTCCTGACCGCCTCCTACCGCGAGGCGCCCGCCTCTGTTCTCGCTCCGGTGAACTACAGCCACCTCGCATGGGCAGGCTTGTTCGGCTGGCTCTTCTTTGACCACATCCCCGGTCTGATCAGCCTGTCCGGCATCGCTCTTGTCGCCATTGCCGGCATTCTTGTCGCCATACGATCGCGCCGCGACGCCGTCGCCACGGCCTGACTTTGGCCGATTGCCGCCGAACACGCACCCCCCCGGTGACAGCACGCCAAGACCCGCCTATAGTCTTGCCAGATCAGCCGGATACAAGGCTGACGTTTGAAGGCAGAACAGAGGCGGACACCATGACCAAATTCTCCCGGCGGAGTTTCGGGCTCTATGCCCTCGCAGCCACCACGCTTGCGGCCTGCGGCAACGGCGTTGAAAGCAATGGCGCAGCAACCATTGACGCCCGCGTTGACAGCACTCTCGACTACCTCTTTGCAAGCTACCCTGGGACGCAAGACCTCGCGACCAGATCATCCGGCATGCTCGTCATGCCTCTCGTGACCGAAGTAGGCCTCGGTCTGGGCGGCTCGTTCGGGCAGGGGGCTCTGCGGATCGGCGGCGTCACCGTTGACTTCTATTCCGCCGCTGCGGCCAGCGCGGGCCTCCAGATCGGTGCGCAACAGTACAGCCACGTCCTGTTCTTCATGACCCCGGATGCTTTGGCCGAGTTTCGCCAGTCCGACGGCTGGGCTGCCGGGGCGGGCATCGAATATGTCGCCAACACCCAGGGCGAAACCCTGATCGCCGACACGACGACGACGCTTTCCCCGGTGATCGCCGTTGTTTTCGGTCAGACGGGTCTGCGTGTGGGTGCCACAATCGAAGGCACCAAGTACACCCGCATCATCCCCTGACCGGGACGACCCGACGACTGGTCAACATGCAGCTGACGGTAGTGCGCCATCCGAAGGACCGTCCGTATTGCCCGACTGTGGTTTGACCAGATCACTCCGCTATGTCGCACCCGTCGCCAGCACAAGGTGATCCCAAGGGATAAGTATGCCTTTTGCAGTATGAACCTCATCCGGTCATACAGCAAAGCGCCATCGCCAAAGGCGACACGAATGGTCGCCCTCTGGCAAGCCAGCTTTCGACCACAAGACCAAGTTCACCCCTGGAAAGACCAGAAGCTGAAGGAGTCAGTCCATGAAAACCACTACCCGGGTCGCGGTCATCGGCGGAGGCGTCGTCGGCTGTTCCGTCCTCTATCACCTGACCAAACTCGGCTGGTCCGATGTCATGCTGATCGAACGCTCTGATCTCACATCCGGCTCCACCTGGCACGCGGCAGGTGGCTTCCACACCCTGAACGGCGACACCAACATGGCTGCCCTGCAGGGCTACACCATCCGCCTCTACAAGGAACTCGAGGCCATCACGGGCATGTCCTGCGGCCTCCACCACGTCGGTGGTATCACACTGGCCGACAACACCGCCCGTTTCGAACAGCTCAAGGCCGAACGCGCCAAGCATCGGTACATGGGCCTCGACACCGAAATCCTCTCGCCCGAGGAAGTGACCAGGATGACCGACGGTCTGGTCAACGTCAAAGGCATCATCGGCGCCCTCTATGATCCGCTCGACGGGCACCTCGATCCTTCGGGCACAACCCATGCCTATGCCAAGGCGGCCCGCATGGGCGGTGCCGAAATCGTCCTGCACAACCGTGTGCTGGAAACCAACCCCCGGCCTGACGGCACATGGGATGTCGTCACCGAAAAAGGCACGATTCACGCCGAACATGTCGTCAACGCCGGCGGCCTCTGGGCGCGCGAAATCGGCGCGATGGCTGGCGTCTATCTGCCGCTCCTGCCCATGGCGCACCAATACCTCGTCACGGATGACGTGCCGGAAATCATGGATATTCTCGCCAAAGGCCGCGAATTCCCCCATGTGATGGATCCGGGCGGCGAATTCTACCTCCGCCAGGAAGGCCGGGGCCTCTGCATCGGCTTTTACGAAAAGCCCTGCGAACCCTGGTCCGTGGACGGCACCCCGTGGAACTTCGGTCACGAGCTTCTCAACGAACAGTGGGAAAAGATCGAAGACTCGGTGATGTTCGCCAATGCCCGCATTCCCGTCCTCGAACGCTCCGGCGTCAAGCGGGTGATCCACGGCCCCTTCACCTTCGCCCCCGATGGCAACCCGCTGATCGGCCCGGTGCCCAGCCTGCGCAACTACTGGTCCGCCTGCGCCGTCATGGCCGGGTTCAGCCAGGGCGGCGGCATGGGCCTCGCCCTCGCCCAGTGGATGATCAACGGAGAAGTCGAACGCGACCCGCGCGGCTTTGACGTGTCCCGTTTCGGCAACTGGACCTCGCCCGGCTACACCGTGCCCAAAGTCATCGAAAACTACCAGATGCGCTTTTCGGTCGGCTATCCGAACGAAGAACGCCCCGCCGCCCGCCCCTTCCGCACCACGCCGATGTACGACATCTTCTCAGACATGCGTGCCGTCTGGGGCCAGCAGTACGGGCTCGAAGTGCCAAACTACTACGCCCTGCCCGGCGAACCCACGTACGAAGAACCGACCTTCCGCCGCTCCAACGCCTGGGAGGCAACGCGGCAAGAAGTCATGGCCGTCCGTAACGGCGTCGGCATCAACGAGGTCCAGAATTTCGGCAAGTACCTGGTGACCGGCCCCAATGCCCGCGCCTGGCTGGATCGGATCATGGCGGGCTCCATTCCCAAACCCGGACGCCTGTCACTCAACCCGATGCTCGCGGAATCGGGCAAGATCATCGGCGACTTCACCGTCTCCTGCCTTTCGGAAACCGAATTCCAGCTGACGGCCTCGTACGGTGCCCAGGGCTGGCATGGCCGCTGGTTCGAACAACATGAAGACCCCGGCGTAAGAGTGCAAAACATATCGGATTCCCGCTCTGGATTTCAGATTGCCGGCCCCAAGGCGCGCGAGCTTCTGGCCCGCGCGACCCGCTCTGATGTGAGCGGCGACGCGTTCAAATTCATGGACGTGAAACGCATGACCGTCGGCATGGCCAACTGCATCGTCCAGCGCGTCAGCTACACCGCCGACCTTGGGTATGAAATCTTCACCGACCACATGTCTGTCCGCCACCTCTGGCACACACTCTGGAACGCGGGGCAGGACCTCGGCCTGCGCCCCTTCGGCATGCGGGCGATGATGTCGCTCCGCCTCGACAAATGGTTCGGCTCATGGGGCCGCGAATTCTCGCCCGACTACACCCCGGCAGAAACTGGCCTGGACCGATTCATCCGCTTCAACAAGCCCGTCGAATTCATCGGCCGGGCTGCCGCGGCCGCCGAAAAGGCCTCTGGTCCGAAGCGCAGGCTCTGCAACTTCATCGTGGACGCCAAGGAAGCGGACGTGGTGGCCTGGGAACCGGTCTGGCTCGACGATGCGGTCGTCGGCTACTGTACCTCGGGCGGCTATTCGCATTACACGGGCAAATCCGTTGCGATGGCCTTCGTCCCGGCGGACAAGGTCAGGGACGGTCTCGAAGTCGAAATCGAAATCCTCGGTGAACGCCGCCCGGCCCGTCTGACCATGGCTCCCCTCTTTGACGAGGACGGCGCACGGATGCGTGGATAGGCCGTCGCTTGTCCGTCTTCCGGCCAGAAATATCCCCGGGGGTGAATTGGCCAAAGGCCAAGAGGGGGGCAGCGCCCCCCTCGAGCCCATGACGGGCAATGTTCCGATCATGATCCTCGCCGCCGGCCAATCCGTCCGGATGCGCGGGTCAGACAAGCTTGCCGAACCTGTTGACGGCATCCCTTTGCTGACTGCGCAAGTACGCAAGGCGATTGCGACCGGCCAACCAGTCCACGTGGCCCTGCCCTCCCTCAATCACCCGAGGGTCAGACTGCTTAACGATCTTCCAGTCACGATCCTTGCCGCCCCGGACGCCAAAGAAGGCATGGGCGGCAGCCTGCGCAACGCCGTGGCTCAACTGCCCGACTGCAATGCCTTCATGATCCTTCTGGCAGACCTGCCCGAAATCACGGCCTCTGACCTGGAAACACTCATCGCCTCCCGCGCAGCCAACCCCTGTCACCTGATCTGGCGTGGCGCCACGCAGACCGGCGCCCCCGGTCATCCGATCATCTTCGACGAAAGCCTCCGCCCGGCCTTTGCCACGCTGACAGGTGATCACGGCGGGGACAGCATCATTCGCCCCCGCCTTGACCAGACCCTTCTTGTCCCACTTCCCGCCGACCACGCCCGCCGCGACCTTGACACACCGGAAGAATGGGCTGCCTGGCGCACCGAAACCGGTCGCTGACCCAGCCGACGAGCATGGCGGCTCCCAGAACCTGGCCCCTACCAAGGTACGGTTGGGTCTTGGGGTTCGATAAATGCAGCCGATCGTGCGGTGAGAGCAGAGGATCCCATTTCGGCAAACCACCCCCGAGCGGACCCGACGTGATCACCACGGGCCGCAAATGCGGCGCGTGCACGATCGCCCAGCACGATCTCTCCTTGTGGCCGACCCGGCGGATATCCTGAATGCCATTGTCCGGTGTGATCATCCGATCCCCGCAGTTCCTCGACCAGACGCTCTCCCCAGGCCATCACAATCCGCGCTCCGGGACCAAAGCAGGGCAGGATCTTATCTTGATGGTCAATGCGGTCGCCCGCCGTGGTCTACTCCAACAGCATTGAAACCGATCAGCAGGTGCAGGCAGTAGCTTAAATCACCCGGAAATCTGTCCAAGAGTCGGGGAGTAGCTGTCCGGACATCAGAGCGTTACCAGCTTTATCCCCAAGGCGGCGCGGCCGATCTTGGTGACACAACAGACTCAACCCCGCAGTCTTTGGCAGAAAACGCGGGCCAATCGGGACATAAGTGGATGCATTGTTGCGACACCACCGACTTGTCGGAGATCGAATGCCAATAGGTCATTTTGTCGGGATACATCATTCACGAAAAAGGATAGGCCCGCGTCTCAACCGGGAGAGGACAGCAAGAAAGAAAACGGGGGGCATTCCCGCCCCCCGTTTCCCGACAGTGCACCCAATGGTGCCTCAGTCACGCTGCATCCTGTCGCCCGTTCAGCTTAGTCGTCAGCAAATGAACCATATCTGTCCACTTGCGCACACCCGGCATGCCGCGCCGGCGGTCCGTTTCAAATGTCTCTCTCAGTCACGGCAGGAACAAGGACCGTAGACGCTGAAGCCGCAGCATACGTCAGGGCCATCGGTGACATGGTCTTTGCTTCACTTCACCAGAAGATGCGCTTCATGCTTCTTCAGTGACTTCCGGGCAGCCTGATAGCCTTCCAGACCCGCCTGCGACTTCAGTTCCGGAAACAGCTCAAGGATTTCAGACCGCTGCGCATTTCCGATCCCCTTCAGGCTGTAGTCGCCGGGCTGGAAGCTTTCGGTCCAGGCCCCGTTCGACAGCACAACTTCGTGCCGGTCGAACATGAAGTGGATGTAGGTCGTGCTCATCGTGTCGAGATCAAAGATGCCCGGCGTTCCAACCAGATGCTTGGCGGCTGCCAGTACTTCGTTTTCTTCGAAGTAAAGCTGCGTCCGCTCGTTCGCGACCAGAACACGGTGGTTGGGCGAAATGATCAGATCCCGCTCGGGCAACCCGTTGCCCAGCGAACCGGCCTTTATCAGCACCGGGCGCAGATGCGGCGCGTTGACCAGAGCCTTGCCCGAAATCTCCTTGCGACCCACCCAGCGGATTTCCTGAATGCCGTTGTCGCGGGTGATGATCCGGTCGCCTTCCTTCAACTCCTCGACCAGACGCTCGCCACGCGGCGTCGCAATCATGGAGCCCGGAGTAAAGCAGGGAACGATCTCTTCGATGTTTTCAAAGTTCATCGTGCCGGTCACGTTACCGTCTGGATCAAGGAATTCGACAGTCCCGTTGATCCCGTTGTTTTCGGTATCCGGCGTCACGTTCGTAATCCGGAATGGTCCGGCATTCAGCAAGTTCAACGTGTCAAAGTCATCGCCGCCACCGCCGCCATAGACCGCGTCGCCGATCCCATCAGTGCTGTTGCTGACGAAGAATAGATCGCGGTCGTCACCGCCGCTCAGCGTATCAGCGCCTTGGCCACCATCGATCGAGTCATTTCCCGTGCTGCCATCAAGGGTATCGTTGCCTTCATCCCCGTTCAGCGTGTCGTTTCCGGAACCACCTTCAAGCGTGTCGTTGCCCACATCACCGAAAAGCGTGTCGTCGCCTGCCTCGCCGCGCAGCGTGTCATCGCCCGGCCCGCCATAAAGCGTGTCGTTCCCCACCCCGCCCTTGAGAAGGTCGTTTCCGGCATCGCCATAGACCGTATCGTTGCCTTCACCGCCACCAACGACGTCGTCACCCTCACCGCCGTAAACTTCGTCATTTTCTTCGCCAGCGCTGACGACGTCGTTGCCACCGAATGCATAGACCAAGTCGTCGTTCGGCCCCGCACCTGGCAGGATGGCGTCATTGTGGTCGATCCTGTCGCCTTGCGGGTCGCCCGTATAGTTGAAATCGATAAAATCGTTGCCGGACGTACCTTGGACGGTACCGTCATCTTGTCCGTTGTTGGTCGTTACCGGCATCGCCTTACTCCCCCTGCCCGCAAAGGCTGCGGCATCGCCGCGTCAAACGCTCTCATGCAGCCAAGCGACGCCGATACGTCACAAGGCCTGCTACTTCCTGTTTTCAGCGACGGCCGGGCCGCAGCAGATCAGATGTGTTACGTCAAAGGGCGGCAGCCCCCCGCAGACTTTCGATTATCGGGCCAACTTCGGTTCACCCTGCGATCGCGTCAGTCGATCGCCACCCCCCACGGGTGCTTTTTGAATAGCGACAAGATTGCGGCAAAAAAAGCATAAAATGGGCATGGTTTCCCCTGGAAGAGGCGGAACACGGCCAAATCGGCCCCAGGTCAAGATGGCATCTTCCGACGCCATCTTTCGATTGTTTCCAGTTTCGGATGCAAATAGGCCGGGAACAGAGGCTCCTACTGCCCCAGAGGACTATTCTCAGCAACCCATGGCTGAACCGCCACTCTGATTGTTTCGAGTTTGGGAGAAGTTGTCGCGGCGACTGATTGTGGCCAGATCATGACGCCGCGCTGATTTGGCAAGCATTTAATGTCCATCGCCTGGAACCAATCCACAAATATCAGTGCGATTATCGAAAAATGATGACCTATAACAACCCGGCCGCAGTTTCGCCTTGATTCTCGGTTCCCCAAATCGAATCGTATGTCGGATGATCTGGTGCCGGTGAAAGGACTCGAACCTTCACGGGGGGTTGCCCCGGCGGATTTTGAATCCGCTGCGTCTACCATTCCGCCACACCGGCCAGCACGCGTCTGATACTGCCTTGCAAGAGGGGCGTCAACGCGGTGGTGGGCACATCGGCCCGCCGAAACCGTTATGTCCGCGGACGAGATTGCGCTAGCGTCGCCGGATACACGATTCAGAAGGATATTTCCCAATGCCAAGCTTTGCCCTCAACACCTCGTCCACCACCCAACAGACCCTAACGACGGGCCAGTCAGGCTTTGTCGGCGTCGGCGTCAACCTTTACCTTCAGGCAATCCCTTCGGGCAGCACCGGTGATGCGATCATCGGCTCCGGCTCAACAAGCATCACCGTGATGGGCGTGGTCGGCTCAAGCGTCGGGGATGTCATCGACGTGGCTGGTGGTTCGTCCACAATCATTGACGTGGGTGTAAACGGGCAGATCACCTCGGCACAAGAAAGTGCAATCGAAGTCGATGACTCGACTAAATTGTCGATTTCCAACGCTGGAACGATCAGTGCCAAATTCCAAGCGATCGAGTTTAACACGACCGATGACTCTGCCCAGTTGGCCCTGATCAACACTGGCACGATCTTGAGCACAAACAGCGTTGCGATCTCCGCCAACACTGGCGCTGGCTTGATTGAGATCAACAATTCAGGTCTAGTGAGTTCTCTCGCGAGCACTGTCGTAGACGTCCAAACGACTTCCTTCGTTCTCTTGTCAAACACAGGCACTATTTCGCGTTCGAGCTCCTCCGACAGTGCGATTTTCATTTCCGCCAACGACATACGACTGTACAATAGCGGCGAAATCATTGGCCGCGTCATCGTGACCGGAACAGCCGACATCAAGAATACGGGCCTGATCAATGGAATCGTCGGGGCCAACGGCGGGGGCAATGTTCAGAATCTTGGCACCATTGTGGGTGATCTCAGCACTTCGAACCAAATCGATACCGTGACCAACACAGGCATGGTTGACGGTGACGTTCTGACGGGCGGCGGCAACGACACCATCGACCTGCGCGGCGGCACGGTGACCGGTTCGGTGGCGGGCGGCGACGGCAATGATACCTACATCGTGAGTTCCGGGTCCGTCCTCCTTGTCGAAGACGGCCTTGGCACCTCGGGCACCGCCGACCTCGTGCAGTCCACCGTCACCTTCACGCTCGGCGCGAATATCGAAACGCTGGAACTGATCGGGTCGGACGACATCAACGGCGCGGGCAATACCGGGGCCAATACGCTGCTCGGCAATGCCTCCGACAATCGCCTCAGCGGTCGGGCGGGCGACGACACGCTGGACGGGGGCGACGGCAACGACATCCTGCGCGGCGGGGCGGGCAATGACCGCTTCATCACCGATGGCGATGACACGCTGATCGAAAGCGCCGACAGCGGCACCGACACGGTGCAATCCGCGCAGTCCTTTACCCTTGGCACGAATTTCGAAAACCTGACCCTGTCGGGTGCTGCCAATGCGTCGGGGACCGGAAACGCCGCCGCCAACACGATCACCGGCAACGCGGGCAACAACACGCTGAACGGCCTGACAGGAAATGACACGCTGGACGGCTCTGCCGGGGCTGACAGCTTCGTGTTCTCGACCGCGCTCGGGTCCACGAACATCGACAGCATCAACAATTTCAGCGCCGCCGACGACACATTCCGGCTGGACGACGCGGTGTTCACGGGGCTGGCGGTCGGCACGCTGGCTGGCAGCGCTTTTGCGTCCAACACCACCGGGAACGCGGGCGACGCGACGGACCGGATCATCTATGAAAGCGACACCGGCAAGGTATTCTTTGACACGGACGGCACCGGGGCGGCAGCCAAGGTGCAGTTCGCAACCATCAGCACCGGATTGGTGCTGACCTCGGCCGATTTCATCGTGTTCTAGAAGGCGGCTGCGCCCACCTACAACGTCCGCGCCGAAAAGGTATCGCACTGCCCCGGGTCCCCGGCCTGAAAGCCGCGCTTGAACCAGCGCTGCCGCTGTTCGGACGTGCCATGCGTGAACGTATGCGGCCGCACCACCTGCCCCGCATTGCGCTGCAATGTATCGTCCCCGATCTGCTCGGCCGCATTCATGGCTTCGGCAATGTCGCCACGCTCGATAAAGCCGAATTCCTGATTGGCGCGGTTGGCCCAGACCCCGGCCAGACAGTCGGCCTGCAGTTCCATCCTGACCGAGATCGCATTCGATTCAGTCTCGCTCACCCGCGCCCGCCGCGTGTTGGCCTGATCCAGAATGCCCAGCTGGTCCTGCACGGCATGGCCGATCTCATGCGCCACGACATAGGCTGCTGCAAAGTCCCCCCCGGCCCCCAGTTGCCGCTCCATCGTCACAAAGAAATCGGTGTCCAGAAACACCTTCTTCTCGGGCGGACAATAGAACGGCCCGGTCGCCGCGTTCGCCCCACCACAGGCCGATTGGGTCGCGCCCTTGAACATGACAAGCACGGGCGCCCGGTAAGTCTGGTTGTAGTCATTCCGGAAGATGTCACCCCAGACGTCTTCCGTGCTCGCCAGAATGACCGAGACAAAGGCCGCCGCCTCTTCATCCGCCGCCGTCAGCTCGACATCGCCACCCTGCGAGATCGTGGCACCGTTCCCGCCGTCCAACAAAGGCGTCAGATCGACACCAAGAAAGTAGCTGATCAGCACGATGACCAGAACACCAAGTCCGCCGACGCTGGTCGCAACCCCGGCACTGCTTCCACTGCGGCGACGGTCTTCGATGTTGCTGCTCTGCTTGCGACCCTGCCACTTCATCTGAACACTCCTCCGGCGATCAACGCCGCCTGATCCAACGCGCAGTACGATAGGCTGATCACGTTCTGATGAAAAGTGATTAGCTGACGGTTCATCGCCGGTCATGGGCTCTTGTCTTTGCTGGTCGCACCGTGATCGGTGTGCGCAACAGCAAGACAAGAGGCCAGATGTGACTCGGACCCAATACATCCTTCTTGCCGCGGGCGGATCGCTTGCTCTTCTGACCGGTGCCTTTACCTTTCAGGTCTTTGGTTATCTGCCCTGCAAGATGTGCCTCTGGCAACGCTGGCCCCATGCAGCCGCGATCGTCATCGGCGTCCTTGCGCTGCTTCTGCCCGGCCGCTGGCTGCCCCTGCTGGGGGCGCTCGCCGCCGCGACGACTGCCGCGATCGGCGTCTATCACAGCGGAGTCGAACAACATTGGTGGGCGGGCCCCTCAAGCTGCACCAGCGCGGGCGGCCTTGACGGCCTGACAGGCGGTGATCTCCTCTCTCTCGACGGGCCGGTCCTGATCCTCTGCGACAAGATCTCCTGGCAGATCTTCGGCCTCTCCATGGCGTCGCTGAACGCGATCTTCTCGGCCGTGCTCGTTGCGCTCTGGATCATGGCCGCCCTGCGGTCTGGCCCCCGCGCCTGATGGCGCGGCGGGTCGACAACAGCAGGTTCGTCTCGCTCCGCGTGACCCCATCCAGACGGCGGATCGCAAACAGCACTTCGTCCAAGTCCTCCAAAGTCCCCGTTCCGATCTCGACGATCAGGTCCCAACTGCCGTTTGTCGTGTGAACCGCGCTCACCTCGGGCATCCCGGCCAGACGCTGCATGATGCGGTCCGTCCCCTTGCCTTCGATCGACAGCATCATCAGCCCCCGGACAGGACTTGTGGCGACATCCGCCCGCGTAACGACCGTATAGCCCACAATCTCTCCGCTCTTGACGAACCGCTCCATCCGCACCCTGATCGTCGTGCGTGTGACGCCAAGGTCATGCGCCAGTTCCGATAGGCTGGCTCGCCCGTCCCGCTTCAGGGCCGCCAACAGGCGTTGATCCAGTTCGTCCATCTGCAAGTTCCGTTTCGATCTGTTTAGAGCCATTCTGCACATTTTGTCCCCTTCCAACATCCCCCAACTGCAAAGAGACTCCGCCCATGACTCAAGAACACATCATTCTCGTCGGCGCTCCCGTCGATTGTGGCAAACGCCGCCGTGGCTGCCTCATGGGCCCCGATGCCTTCCGCACGGCCGGCCTTGCCGAAGCCATCACCGATCTGGGTCATCAGCTCACCGACATGGGCAATCTCGCGCCGGCCCCGGTCCGTGTGGCCCCTGCCCCGAACCCCAAGGTTCATGCCCTCGCCGAGAACGTTGGCTGGACCATCACGCTGCATGATGCCGCGCTGCAGGCGGCCAAGCTGGGCCTTCCCATCTTCCTCGGTGGCGACCACGCGCTTGCATTTGGCACCGTCTCGGGAATGGCTGCCCATGCTGCGTCCCTCGGCCGCCCCCTATTCCTCCTCTGGCTCGACGCGCACAGCGATTTCCACACGCCGCTGACCACCGACACCGGCAACCTCCACGGCACTCCTGTGGCCTATGTCACCGGTCGCAACGGGTTTGAGGCCTTCCCGGCGCTCACCGCCAGGGTTCCGTTCGAAAACGTCGCCATGATCGGCCTGCGTTCTGTCGATCAGGCAGAACGTGCCGCCCTTGCCCAGACTTCTGTCTCCTTGACTGACATGCGCGCTATCGACGAAACCGGCGTACGCGCCCCGCTTGCCGCTTTTCTCGACCGCGTGCAGGCAGCCAATGGTCTCCTCCATGTCTCGCTCGACGTCGATTTTCTTGACCCCGACTTTGCCCCCGCTGTCGGTACCACTGTTCCCGGTGGCGCCACCCTGCGCGAGGCGCATCTGGTCATGGAAATGCTCTGCGACGCCGGTTGTGTCGCCTCTCTCGACCTCGTTGAACTGAACCCCTTCCTTGATGACCGCGGGCGCACCGCCTCGGTCATGGTGGATCTGACGGCCTCCCTCCTTGGCCGCCGCATCTTTGACCGTCCGACCCGGAGTTTCGCATGAACGCCCACGCCACCCTCCCGTCCCGTCTGGCTCTCGTTCCCTTCGTCTCTGTCGCCCACATGATGCAACTCGTGCACCATGTCGGGGTCGAGACGATGCTGGCCGACCTCGCCGACTCGATCGAAAGGGATTTCAAGCGGTGGGAGATGTTTGACAAGACGGCTCGGATCCCTGCCCATTCCCCCGAAGGCGTGATCGAACTCATGCCCACATCGGATGGTGAGGTTTACGGGTTCAAATACGTCAACGGTCATCCGGTCAACATGAAGTCCGGCCTGCAAACTGTTACTGCATTTGGTCTTCTGGCCGACATGCATACCGGATATCCGGTCCTGCTGTCTGAAATGACGATGCTCACCGCGCTGCGCACTGCCGCCATGTCGGCGCTGGCCGCCAGACACCTCGCCCCAAAGGGCGCGCGGACCATGGCGGTCATAGGCAACGGCGCGCAGTCCGAATTCCAGTGTCTCGGTTTCAAGCGCGTCGTGGGAATCGACACTGTCCGCCTCTACGACATTGACCCCGCCGCTACCGAAAAATGCGCTGCCAACCTTGCCGGTTCCGGCCTCACGGTCATCTCCTGCACCTCGGCCGAACAGGCCATCGAAGGTGCCCAGATCATCACCACCGTCACGGCGGACAAGAAACTGTCCACCATACTTACTGACAACATGGTCGGCCCCGGCGTCCATATCAACGCCGTGGGCGGCGACAGCCCGGGCAAGACAGAACTGCACCGCGACATTCTCCTGCGTTCGAACATCTACGTCGAATACCCGCCCCAGACTCGCATCGAAGGCGAGATTCAGCAGCTTTCCCCCGATCATCCCGTCACCGAACTCTGGCAGGTGATGACCGGTGCCACCTCTGGCCGCACATCCCAGACTGAAATCACCCTTTTCGACTCGGTCGGTTTCGCGATCGAGGACTTCTCGGCCCTCCGCTATGTCTTTGCCAAGGCGCTTGAAACCGGTCTCTACGCCAATCTCGATATGGTCGCAGACCCTGACGAACCGCGCGACCTTTTCGGAATGCTGATGCGCGCCAAGGGCTAGAACCCCGCGCCCGCGCACCCTATGGTCCCCCTGAAACGTGGGGGATCATCATGAAAGAACGTATCGGCTTTGTCGGCATCGGCCTCATGGGTCAGGGGATGGCCACGAACATCGTGACCAAAGGCTGGCCCCTGACCGTGATCGGCCACCGCAACCGCAAACCTGTCGCGGAACTTGTCGCGGCCGGCGCGACCGAGGCCCCGGATCTGGCAGATCTTGCCCGCGCCTCGGACATCATCTTCCTCTGCCTTACCGGTTCACCCGAGGTGGCTTCGGTCGTAGAAGGCCTCAAACCTGGCCTCGCCGCAGGCACGGTCATCGTCGATTGCTCTACCGCCGACCCGACCGTCACCGAACGTCTGGCCGCAGATCTTGCGCCCTTCGGCGTGCATTTCGCAGACGCCCCCCTTGGCCGCACCCCGAAAGAGGCCTGGGCCGGCACGCTCGACGCCATGGTCGGCGCCACCCCCGAAACCTTCGCCCGCATCGAACCCGTGATCCGCGCCTGGGCCGGCAAGGTGGTCCATATCGGCGGCGTGGCCGACGGCCACCGCATGAAGCTGTTGAACAACTTCCTTTCGCTCGGCTATGCCGCGCTCTACTCCGAAGCCCTCGCACTGGGCCGCAAGGTCGGCATCACCCCGCAAACCTTCGATTCCGTCATCCGGGGCGGCCGCATGGACTGCGGCTTCTATCAGACATTCATGGGCTACACGATCGAAGGCAACCGCGAGGCGCACAAGTTCACATTGTCCAATGCGTTCAAGGACATGCGCTATCTCGAAAGCATGGCTAATGCCGCGCCGATCGCTACCAGCCTGACCAGCGCCGTCAAGAACAGCTATGCCATCGCCGTGTCGAACGGCGGGACAGGCCCCGAAGATTACGTTCCCCACCTCCCTGATTTTATTGCCAAAGCCAACGGAATCGATTCCTGAGAAGGCCCCGGCACATTATCGTCGGGTGCGCATTCTGCACACCTCACGCCACCGTCAGTGAAACCGGAACTCCCCTACCACGTTCCGCCAGTCCCCCGGCGAAATCATTCTCCGATGCACGAAACGCACCGAATGCAGCGGGCCTTCGATCTGGTCCTGCCAGAACTCGATGAATCTGAAGAGCCTTGGATGATCGGGTGCAAGATCGTAGTCCTGCCAGATAAAGGTGTTCAGCACCGACTCGTAATCCGGCATTCGGTAGAAGAACTCGGCAGTGGTCAGCCCGTAGCCCTTGAACATCAGCCCGGTTTCCGAAGGGGGGTGCGAGGCCATCATGCGCTCCGTTTCTCAACTTCACACCACGATCCCAGCACGGCCACATTAAAAGTCAATAAAAACAATTTGTTGTCAATCACGGCCGGTTGCTGCCAATGCAATCCGGCATCAGCGATTGCACCCTACCGGATGGGGGTGGTATAACCCATTCAACAATATGTAGCAGTCCCGAACCCAGACAGGCAGACCAGTTGAGCGACACACCGGAAACCCCTGAATCCGAAGACGAATCTGCCCCGACGCGGGTGGTCCATCACGGCCCGTCGATCTCCATCACGGCCGAGATGAAGTCGTCCTATCTCGACTATGCTATGTCGGTCATCGTCTCCCGCGCTATCCCAGACCTGCGCGACGGGCTGAAACCGGTGCACCGCAGGATTCTCTATGCTATGCATGAAGTGGGCAATACCCACGACAAGCCTTATCGCAAATCTGCCCGCCCCGTAGGCGATGTGATGGGAAAATATCACCCCCATGGCGACTCGGCCATTTACGAGGCACTCGCCCGCATGGCGCAGGACTTCTCCATGTCTCTGCCTCTCCTCGACGGTCAGGGCAATTTCGGTTCAATGGACGGTGATAACCCCGCCGCCATGCGCTACACTGAAGTCCGCCTCGACAAACCCGCCGCCTATCTCCTCGCCGATATCGACAAGGACACGGTCGACTTTCAGGACAACTACGACGGCAAGGATCGCGAGCCTTCGGTTCTCCCCGCCCGATTCCCCAACATGCTCGTCAACGGCGCTGGCGGCATCGCCGTAGGTATGGCTACAAATATACCTCCCCACAATCTGGGCGAAGTCATCGATGCCACCATCGCCCTGATCGCTGACCCGGACCTCACCTCAGAGGACCTGATCCAATATGTACCCGGCCCCGATTTCCCGACCGGCGCGCTGATGCTCGGCCGCTCGGGCGCCCGCAAGGCCTATCTCGAAGGGCGCGGTTCCGTCATCATCCGCGCCCGCACCCATGTCGAGGAACTGCGAAAGGACCGCTGGGCCATCATCGTGGACGAGATTCCTTATCAGGTGAACAAGTCCGCCATGATAGACAAGATCGCCGAAGCCGCCCGCGACAAGCGGATCGAAGGCATCGCCCATGTGCAGGACGAATCCGACCGGAACGGCGTCCGCGTGGTGGTGGAACTCAAGCGCGACGCCACTGCCGATGTGGTCCTGAACCAGCTCTACCGCTTCAGCCCGATGCAGACCTCCTTCGGCTGCAACATGCTCGCACTGAACGGCGGCCGCCCCGAAACGCTGACCCTGCGCGCCTTTCTGACCGCCTTTGTCGACTTCCGTGAAGAGGTCGTTGCACGCCGCACGGCCTTTGAACTCCGCAAGTCCCGTGAACGCAGCCACATCCTCTGCGGCCTGGCCGTCGCCGTCTCGAACCTTGATGAAGTCGTGGCAACGATCCGGAACTCCGCCGATGCCGCCGACGCGCGCGAAAAGCTGATGACGCGCCGCTGGAACGCCCGCGACATCCTTGAATACATCGCGCTTATCGACGATCCGACCCATACCGCCAACCCCGATGGCACCTATAACCTGTCCGACGCCCAGGCCCGCGCCATCCTCGACCTCCGCCTCCAGCGCCTTACACAACTTGGCGTCAAGGAAGTGACCGACGAACTGCAGGAACTCGCTGGCAAGATCCGCGAATACCTTGAGATCCTCGGTTCCCGCGATCGGATCATGGCCATCATCAAGTCCGAGCTTGAAGAGGTCAGAACCCTCTTCGCCGTCCCCCGCCGTACCGAAATCGTGGACTGGGCTGGCGATCTTGAAGACGAAGACCTGATTGAACGCGAAGACATGGTCGTCACCGTAACCTCGGGCGGCTACATCAAGCGCACCCCATTGTCCGAATTCCGCGCCCAACGGCGCGGCGGCAAGGGCTTGTCTTCGATGCAGACCAAGGAAGAGGATGTTGTCACCACTCTCTTCGTGGCCAATACCCACACCCAACTCCTGTTCTTCACCACCGACGGCATGGCCTTCGCACTCAAATGCTGGCGCCTCCCTCTTGCGGGCCGCACCGCCAAGGGCAAGGCCATCGTCAACATCCTGCCCATTCCCACCGGCGTCTCCATCGCCGCCATCATGCCCGTCGACAGGCCCGAAGAAGAATGGGACGCACTCCAGATATTCTTTGCGACCAGCGCCGGCGATGTGCGCCGCAACGCACTTTCGGATTTCACCAACGTCCGCCGCAACGGCATCATCGCGATGAAACTGCCCGAAGACGGCACCAGCATCGTCAACGTCCGCATCTGCTCCGAAGATGACGACATCATGCTCGTGACCGACTCGGGCCGTGCCATCCGCTTCCCAACGACCGAGGTGCGCGTTTTCAAGGGCCGCGATTCGACAGGTGTTCGCGGCATTACCCTGCGCGGCGATGACCACGTCGTCTCCATGGCCGTTATCCGTCATTTCGAAGCGACGCCGGAAGAACGCGAAGCCTATCTCAAGATGCGCCGCGCCCAGTTCGGCGCGACGGACGAGGCCGAGACGGAAACCGACGAGGAAGAAGACGCTGCCGTCGAAGCCGGAAGCCTCCCACTCGAACGTTTCGCCGAAATGTCCGAGGCCGAAAACCTGATCCTCACCATCACTGCAAAGGGCTCGGGCAAGCTTTCCTCCAGCCACAACTATCCTGTCCGTGGTCGGGGTGGCATTGGCGTCGCGGCGATTGACAAAACCATGCGCGGCGGCCCGGTCGTTGCAGCCCTGCCCGTCGAACTTGGAGATCAGGTGATGCTCGTCACCTCCACCGGCCAGTCGATCCGCGTCCCCGTCCAAGGCATTTCCTTCCGCTCGCGTTCCGCAGGCGGGGTCAAGGTCTTCAACACCGGCACGGATGAAGAAGTCGCCAGCGTCGCATGGATCGCCGAACAAAGCGAAGACGAAACAGAATAGATCAAGACCCGCCCCCGCAGGACAGCCGGATCGAACCGGCGCAACGCAGGGGCGGCCAAGGCAGACCAGACAGGCAAAAGAACCAAGGAGCATACAATGGCACGTCATTACCTTATCATCGGCACGCTTCTCGCAGGTCTGGCCGTTTCGGTTCAGGCTCAGGGTTTTGAGGGCGCCCAGATCACGCTGGAAACACTTGGTTATTCCAACGACGGCGACTTCGGCGCGACCTCCTACGAAGGCGGCATCCAGTTCGGCCTCTGGCGCAACTTCGGTGTCGAGGGTGACCTTGCCTACTATGGCAACAGTGTCTTTGGCGTGGATGGCCGCAACGCCACGGGCCATCTTATCTATGGCATCAACCCGATCTCCAACGCCGGCCTCTTCTTTGCACAGGACAGTTCAGACGGCACCCAGGCCGGCCTCTACGGGATCGAAGGCATGGCAGCCTTCGGCGGGACCCAGATCGAAGGCTATCTTGGGGCGGTGCAGGGCGATCTCTCGGACGGCTCGGTCTTTGGCGCCGAAGGCACGATCACGGTCGGCCGCGCCATCTCTCTCTCTGCCAGCTACGATCAGGTCGAACTCGAAGGAAGCTACAATCGCTTTGGCATCGGTGCCCAGTACCAGATGGCTGTCGGCCCTCTCCTTTATGCCGAGGCAGGGACGATCACCGGCAACGCCACCGATGACAACTTTGTTGCGCTCGGCGTGACCCTCGCCATTGGCCCGAATCAGGGCACGACCTTTCAGCCCCGCAGCCTGTTCAATGTCCTGCAAGGATTTTAACCCGTCCTCAACTTGAACCATGCATTGCTGCCCCACCGGACAGGAATGCATCATGAACCTTTATCACTGCCTGATCGAACTCAGAAGCGAGGCGAAGGCCCTTGCCTTCGCCTGTGCTGTCGAAAACTGGATGACCCATCTTCAGGAACGCCATCTGATCGTCCAATGGCGCCTTCTGCGCCGCAAGCTTGGTCTGGCCTCCGGCGCACATACCGATTTCATCCTCGAAATAGAAATCGCCAGCTTGGCCCATATCGACCAGATCTTCTGCACCCTCAGCCAATCGGACGGCCAGTCAGAACGTCACTACGACCATCTGCATCAGATGATCGGTACCATGTTCGTTGGCCTCTATCGCCCCTATCCCGATCCGGAAAACCGCGAACGCATCGCGCTCATCTGACCATGGGTTGAACTGGCCCCAAGGCCCGGCTACATCCCGTCCCATGACGGAGACACTTCACATTGTAGGCGGCGGCATGGCCGGGTCCGAAGCCGCATGGCAGGCCACGAGCGCAGGCATCCCCGTGGTCATTCACGAAATGCGCCCGACCGTCGGTACCTTTGCCCACCGTTCGGGCAGTCTTGCCGAAATGGTCTGCTCGAACTCCTTCCGCTCGGATGACGACGAACAGAATGCCGTGGGCCTTCTGCATTGGGAAATGCGCGCCGCCGGTGGCCTGATCATGCGTACCGCGGACGCTCACCGCCTTCCCGCAGGCGGTGCCTTGGCCGTGGATCGTGATGCCTTTGCTGAATCCGTCTCCCGCACACTGCGCACTCACCCTCTCATTACCGTTTCGAATGAAGAAGTTACGACCCTTCCTTCAACTGGCTGCTGGATCATGGCAACCGGCCCCCTGACCTCTGCCACCCTCGCCTCCGCGATCAGGGACGAAACGGGTGCCGATCAGCTCGCCTTCTTTGACGCCATCGCCCCCATTGTCCATGCCGACACGATCAACATGGACGTGGCCTGGCTTCAGTCCCGATATGACAAGGGCGAGACCGAGGAAGAACGCACCGCCTACATCAACTGCCCGATGACCCACGCGCAATATGACGCCTTCATCGACGCCATGCTCGCCGCCGACAAAACGGTATTCCATGAAGGTGAAACGGCAGGCTACTTCGACGGCTGCCTTCCGGTTGAAGTCATGGCCGAACGCGGCCGCGAAACCCTCCGCTTTGGTCCGATGAAGCCGGTAGGTCTTACCAATGCCCACGATCCATCGACCAAGCCCTATGCTGTCGTGCAACTGCGCCGCGACAACGCACTCGGCACACTCTACAACATCGTGGGCTTTCAGACAAAGATGAAATACGGCGCACAAACCACTGTTTTTAGAATGATTCCGGGTCTTGAGAATGCCGAATTCGCACGCCTCGGCGGCATTCACCGCAACACCTTCATCAACTCGCCCACGCTCCTTGACGCCCAGATGCGCCTCAAATCCCGGCCCCATATCCGCTTTGCAGGCCAGATTACCGGCGTCGAAGGCTATGTCGAAAGTGCCGCCATGGGCCTTCTCGCCGGACGCATGGCCGTTGCCGAAATCACCGGCCGCCCGCTTGCCCCGGTGCCGCCCACCACTGCCATGGGCGCACTCGTCCATCACATCACCGGCGGGGCTGACGCGAAAACCTTCCAACCGATGAACGTGAACTTCGGCCTCTTCCCGCCGCTCGACGCCGCCCGGGGCGGCCGCAAAGGGCGCAAGGACCGCTACAAGGGCTATACCGACCGGGCCAAGGCCGACTGGCTGGCATGGCTCGGACAGGACGCCCGCGCCGCCGCCGAATGATCACGCGCTTCGCGCCGTCCCCCACCGGTCCGCTGCATCTGGGACATGCCTATTCGGCGATTGTCGGGTTCGACATGGCAATGGAAAACGGGGGCCAATGGCTCCTCCGGATCGAGGATATCGACGGCCAGCGGTGCAAGCCGGAATGGGAGAAGCAGATCTACGAGGATCTTGAATGGCTGGGGCTGTGGTGGCCCGAACCTGTGATGCGACAGTCTGACAGGGTCGGAGCCTATCAGACGGCTATCGACAGCCTCAAGGCCAAGTCCCTGCTCTACCCCTGCACCTGCACCCGCGCCGATATCCTCCATGCGCTTGCTGCACCACAGGAAGGTGGGTCGCATCCAACTGGTCCCGACGGCGTGGTCTATCCCGGAACATGTCGTCCGGCCTATTGGTTTGAACCTGACTTTCGGTCGCATCCTGACGCAGCGCTTCGACTCAATATGCTGCAAGCCGCCGGAGCCAGTGAGCCGCGCGCTGGCGAAGGCCATGCGTTCTGGTTTCAAGAGGACGGCCATGGACCCGCCGGACAGCGCGGCTTCATAGACGTCCTGAGGCGCGAATTGATCGACAGCATCGGCGATGTCGTAATTGCCCGACGCGACATCGGCACATCCTACCACCTGTCCGTTGTCCTTGATGATGCGACACAGGGCATTACCCATGTCGTCCGCGGTCAGGACTTGTTCGAAGCAACCAAGATTCATGTGGTCCTTCAACGTCTGTTGTCCCTGCCGACCCCAATCTACCACCACCACCGCCTGATCCGCGATGAAAACGGTAAACGCCTCGCCAAGCGGGACGGCTCTCGGGCCATCCGGCTCTACCGGCAGGAAGGCGCGACGCGACAGGACATCCGCCGCATGATTGGCCTATAGCGGCGCCATCAGCTCCACCTCGGCCCCATCCTGCACAGCGGTAAAAAAGCAGGACTGCCGCCCCGTATGACAAGCCGGCCCCGTCTGCCGCACCGTCAGAAGAAGCGCGTCCCGGTCACAATCCACCCGGAAATCGATCAGTTCCTGCATATGCCCGCTTGTCTCGCCCTTGACCCAGAACGCCGCCCGTGACCGCGACCAATAGGTCACCCGTCCGGTCGCCAACGTCCGCTCCACGGCCTCGGCATTCATCCAGGCCATCATCAAAACCTCGCCGGTCGCCGCATCCTGCGCAATCGCCGGGATCAGACCGTTTGCGTCAAACCTCAAGGAAGCCACATCAAACGCCATCCTCAGACTCCCTTTGCAAAGACCGCGACCGGCTCTATCTAGAGGTCAAGCTTTCAAAGGGCAAACTCATGTCGTCCGACAGCGATCTCATCCGCCTCTATTCCGCGCAGATCCTTGCCCTTGCGGCGGACATGCCGCGCACAACGCGGCTGACCGCGCCCGCCGGCACCGCCCGCCGTCGCTCTCCCCTCTGCGGTTCAACCGTCACGGTCGATCTCGAAGTGCAGGATGGCGTCATTCGCGACTATGGTCAGGATGTGAAGGCCTGCGCTCTGGGTCAGGCCGCAGCCTCCATCGTGGGCTCCACGGTCGTGGGCCTCACCCGCGATCAGGTCCAAAAGGGTCGCGACCAACTCTTGGCCATGCTGAAATCGAACGGCCCCGTTCCTGAAGCCCCGTTCCAGGGGCTCGGCGTCCTCGAACCTGCCCGCGATTACAAGAACCGCCACGCCTCGATCATGCTCGCCTTCGATGCCACGCTCGAGGCTTTCGATAAGGCAACTGCCACCGCCCAGGTCTGAGCAAAAGAAAAAACCGCCGCACATCCGTTGCGGGATGGCGGCGGCAGTCAAGGCGGTTCCGTGTGGGACCCGGAACATCCACATGGGGCAGGCAAACCCCGGAAAGGACCACGACGGGCAAAGTCGTTCCTTCGAAACCGTCCGCTCAGGGGTTGGGCAAACGGGCGGACGCCGGCACGGAATCGCAGGGCAAATCAGAACAGCCCGGGCAGGGACAGTCCGGCAACAAGCATGACAACCAAAGACAAGGCGCCAATCGCGTCCGAAACCAAGGTGTCACGCGATCTTTCAATCATCGTCCTTATGTCTTTCGCCATTCTCGCCTCCTGTCTGGTTTCATCTTTGTTGCTGCTTTGTTCTCATATTTCTGGCGCGTTGTAAAGAACATTGTAAGAACAAACGTGAACATTCCGCGCTCAACCCACCGTGATCAGCCGGATCGCCTTGTCCTGCTCCATCAGCCACAACAGCACTCGCGCCGCCTGCCCCCGCGCAGTGCTCAGCGCGGGATCATCGTTCAGCAGTTTGCGCGCATCGCTTTGCGCCAGCGCCATCAGCGCCGCCTGCCGCTCCAGATCGGCAATCCGGAACCGGGGAAGCCCCGATTGCGCCGTCCCGATCACGTCGCCAGCGCCCCGAATTGCCAGATCCTCTTCGGAAATCCGGAATCCGTCTTCCGTTTCCCGCAAAGTCTCAAGCCGCCGCCGCCCCGACTCCCCCAGCGGCGGCTGATACATCAACAGACAAGTCGACTCCGCAGCCCCGCGCCCGACGCGCCCGCGCAACTGATGCAACTGGGCCAGTCCGAAACTCTCGGCCCGCTCGATCACCATAATCGATGCATTGGGCACGTTTACGCCCACCTCGATCACGGTCGTAGCAACCAGTACCTTGGTCACACCATCGACAAACCGCGCCATGGCCGCGTCCTTTTCGGTTGGGGACAGTTGACCATGCACAAGCCCCACGACCCCCTCGCCCAAGGCCGCCCGCAGCCGCTTGAACCGTTCCTCGGCAGCCGTCATGTCTGATGTTTCGCTCTCCTCGACCAGCGGGCATACCCAATAGGCCTGCCGCCCCTCGGACACGGCCCGCCGCAGATGCGCCACGACCTCGTCCATCCGGCCCGTTGTCACTAATGCCGTCTTGACCGGCGTCCGCCCCGGCGGCTTCTCATCCAGAACCGAGACATCCATGTCCCCGTACTGTGCAAGCGCCAGTGACCGAGGGATCGGCGTGGCCGTCATCACCAGCACATCGACAGCACTGCCCTTGGCCCCCAGTTCCATCCGCTGCGCCACACCGAACCGGTGCTGTTCATCCACCACCGCCAGACGCAGATCGTGAAACACCACATCCTTCTGAAACACCGCATGTGTCCCAACCAGAATGCCAGTCTCGCCCCGCGCCAGCCGGTCCAGCTTTGCCGCCCGCTCCACGCCCTTGTCCCGCCCGGTCAAGAGTTCCAGCTCAATCCCGACCAAGGCCGCCAAGGGACGCAGCCCGTCCAGATGCTGCCGCGCAAGGATCTCGGTGGGTGCCATCATCACCCCCTGCCCGCCCGCTTCGACCGCAACCAGCAGCGCGAGAAACGCAACCAGGGTCTTCCCCGATCCCACATCCCCCTGCAGCAACCGATTCATCCTTTGTGGCGCCGCCATGTCCGCAGCAATCTCGCCCACGGCCCGAACCTGGGCCGTCGTCGGCGCATAGGGCAAAGCCGCCAGGGCCTTCGCCCGCAAATGCCCGCCGCCAGTCGTCACCCGTCCCTTGGCACGCCGCGCAGTCGCCCGGGCCAGCGCCAGCGTGATCTGATGCGCAAACAATTCATCATAGGCCAATCGCTGCCGCGCCGGATCATTTGGCGACAGATCGACCGAAGACTCCGGCCCATGCGCCCGCTCGAGCGCCACACGCCAGTCCGGCCAGCCTTCCCGCGCCTTGAGCGCCGGATCAATCCACTCCGCCAACATTGGCGCCATGTCGAGCGTGGACCGCGTGGCCTTCCACATCGCCTTCTGTGTCACACCTGCGGTCAGCGGATAGACCGGCTCGAATTGCGGAATGTTCTCCGCTTCGGCAGGTGGCAATACATGATCGGGATGCACCATCTGCGCGATCCCGTCGAACAGTTCCACCTTGCCCGACACAATCCGCCTTTGCCCGGTCGGCAAAAGCTTTTGCAGATAATCGCCGCGCGCATGAAAAAAGACGATCTGAAACGCGATCTCGGCATCCTGCACGGTCACCCGATAGGGCCGGCCCTTGGTCTTGGGCGGATGATGCATCCCCACGATAACCTCGACCGTGACGGTCGCCGGGGCGACAACATCCCGGATCGTCGCCCGGAACCGCCGGTCCACGCCCGAATGCGGCAGCGTGAACAAAAGATCGCGCGGCCGCTCGATCCCGATCGTCGCCAAAAGCTGCGCCGACTTCGGCCCGATTCCGTCCAGCTTGGTGATCTCGCCGAACAGCGGCCACAACACCTCGGGCCGCCCTTTTGCTGGGGGCCGCTCCCCCTCCGGCCCGCTCATGCCGCGCCGATCAGGCGCAGCCAGCTGTCCTCGTCGATCATCTCCACGCCAAGCGCTTCGGCCTGCCTGGCCTTTGACCCAGCCCCCGGCCCGGCCACAACCAGATCCGTCTTGGCACTCACAGACCCCGACACCTTGGCCCCCAGTGCCTCGGCCCGCGCCTTTGCCTCGGCCCGCGTCATCTTTTCCAGAGTTCCGGTAAAGACCACGGTCTTGCCGCTGACCGGGCTATCCGCCGTCCGCGCCATTACCGCGTCCTGCACCTGCAATTGCGCAACCAGCCGGTCGAGAGAGGCCCGCTCATGCGCCTGATGGAACGTCGTGATGGCAGATGCGGCCAGAACACTCCCCACACCGTCAATCGCGTTCAACTCCTCCCACTCAGGCCCCTGACCCACCTCTGCTTCCGTCATTGCCCGCTCAAAGGCCGCCCATGACACATAGTGGTTCGCCAGCAATGCCGACCCCGTTTCGCCCACATGCCGGATGCCCAATGCAAAGATCAGCCGCGCCAGTGGAATCTGCCGCTTGTCCTCAATCGCCTGGAACAGCTTCGTCACGCTCTTTTCGCCAAAACCGTCACGATGACTCAGCTTGGCCAGATTGGCGGCATCGCGCTCTGCCAGGGTAAAGATATCTGCCGGTTCCCGGACAGGCAGCATGTCATCGGCAAAGAACATTTCGATCTGCTTCGCACCCAGACCTTCAATGTCAAAGGCCGCTCGGCTCACGAAATGCTTCAGCTTTTCAATGGCCTGTGCGGGGCAAATCATGCCACCGGTGCAGCGTCGGACAGCATCCCCCGCCTCGCGCACGGCATCCGATCCGCATTCCGGGCATTTGTCCGGAAATACGTAGGGCATCGCCGCCGCCGGCCGTCGCGCCAGATCGACATCCCTGATCTTGGGAATCACGTCCCCGGCCCGATAGACTTCAACCCAGTCTCCGACGCGAATATCCCGCCCCTCGCGGATCGCGGCCCCTGTGGAATCACGCCCGGCAATGTAGTCCTCATTGTGTAATGTGGCGTTCGACACCACGACGCCCCCCACCGTGACAGGCTGCAACCGCGCCACCGGCGACAGCGCCCCGGTCCGGCCTACCTGAATGTCGATGGCCAGAAGCCGCGTCCAGGCCAGTTCGGCCGGGAACTTGTGCGCTATCGCCCAGCGGGGTGTCGTTGACCGGAACCCCAGACGCCGCTGCAACTCCAGATCGTCGACCTTGTAGACGACCCCGTCGATATCATAGCCCAGATCGGCCCGCCCGGCCCCGATCCGGTCATACTGCGAAAGCAATCCCTCTGTGTCGCTGCAGTTTACCGTCAGGGGATTTGTCTTGAAACCCAATTCGTTGAACCGCGCAATGACACCGCTTTGCGTGGCAGCCAGCGGCTCCGACACCTCGCCCCAGGCATAGGCAAAGAACCGCAGCGGCCGGGATTTCGTAATCGTCGCATCAAGCTGGCGCAAGGAACCGGCCGCCGCGTTGCGTGGGTTGGCAAAGACCTTGCTTCCTTCGGCTGCAGCGCGGGCGTTCAATGCCTGAAAGTCCACATGGCTCATGTACACTTCGCCACGCACCTCAAGAACTGGCGGTGCACTCACCAGATTCTGCGGAATATCCGCAATCGTCCTCGCGTTGGCAGTCACGTTCTCGCCGACCTCTCCATCGCCGCGGGTCGCCGCCTGAACCAGGACACCGTTCTCGTAACGCAGGGAAAGAGACAGACCGTCAATCTTTGGCTCTGCCGTGTACGTCAGCGCCTGCTCCGGACCAAGGTTCAGGAAACGTCTGACCCGCTCGTCGAACGCGGCCACCTCGTCACGGCCAAAGGCATTCTCAAGGCTGAGCATCCTGACGGCATGGACAACCTTGCCAAACCCCTCGCTGACCGCACCACCAACCTGCTCTGAAGGGCTGTCCGTCCTCTTGAGCAACGGAAACCGCGCCTCGATATCCGCATTCCGGCGCTTGAGCGCGTCATAGCCGGCATCGCTGATCTCTGGCGCGTCTTCGGTGTGATAGGCCCGGTTCGCAGCATCAATCGCAGCAGCAAGCCGCGCGAGTTCTACCGCCGCTTGCGCTTCTGTAAGGTCATCGACGGAAACTCCCGCCGTTCCGATCTCCGCCACGCCGTGCCCCCATCCTCATGCCAGCAGGGCCTTTGCCCGCCGCCCAAGTGATAGGGTCGCCTCCGCCCTGCGTCCAGTCTTGCCGAACTGGGCTCAGGCTCCGACGGCCATCCTCTCCGGATGACGCATCGCAGGTTCGGGGTCACGCAAGACATATCCCCTGCCCCAGACCGTTTCGATATGGTTTTCGCCCCCGGTCGCCTCGCTGAGTTTCTTGCGCAGTTTGCAGATAAAGACGTCGATGATCTTCAGTTCCGGCTCATCCATTCCGCCATAAAGGTGGTTCAGGAACATCTCCTTGGTCAGCGTCGTCCCCTTCCGCAGGCTCAGAAGCTCGAGCATCTGATACTCTTTGCCGGTCAGATGCACCGCCGTCCCGCCGACATCCACCGATTTGGCGTCCAGATTGACCGCGATCCGCCCGGTCCGTATGACCGATTGCGCATGCCCCTTCGACCGCCGGATTATGGCGTGTATGCGGGCCACAAGCTCTTCACGATGGAACGGCTTGGTCAGATAGTCATCCGCACCATAGCCGAACCCCTTCAGCTTGCTCTCGGTCCCGATGTCGCCAGACAGGATCAGGATGGGCGTTTCAACCCGGCTCAACCGGAGCTGGCGCAAGACCTCATGCCCGCTCATATCCGGCAGATTTATGTCCAGAAGGATCAGGTCGTAGTCATAGAGCTTGGCAAGATCAATGCCTTCTTCGCCCATGTCGGTCGCATAGACATTCAGATTGGCGTGGGTCAGCATCAGTTCAATGCTTTTCGATGTCGTAGGGTCGTCTTCCACCAGCAAAACGCGCATCCAAGGTCTCCGCCAAGTGCTCCATGTATTCACCTTAACAGCGCAATGGTTAACCACCCGTTACCCAAGAACCATGCTTGGCATTTCTACTTAAGGTTGTCAATTTCGCTTCTTGGCCGTCGCTCGCAGGGCCGCCTCGCCATGCAGGCGCACCGCCGTTTCCCATCCGCCAAGCTCCTCGTCTGATAACTCATAGGTCGACAGGGCCTGTTCCCGCGTGATCAACCCCGCAGACACCGCACGCACCACGGCTGCCTTGCGCGATGCCACCCAGCGGCGCGTTTCGGCCGGCGGCAGATCGGCCCTGGTCATGATCGTTCCATCGGGCAAGGTCACCGACCTTGGCCCGTCCACTTTGCGCAAATACATCTCTCACCCCTCCGTGATAGTCTTGCGGCGGGCACCTTGGGATCGTCCGCTTAACGCGTCATGAAACCGGGGCTTGTGAGTGAGTAGCATTTTCCTATATTTCCTCGGACCTGCACTCCCCCGGACGGACGGTTGCCATGGCGCTTGACGCAAGACTGAATTCGCTTGGCCTGCCCAAGGCACCCGCCGACACGCGGGTCGTCGTTGCGATGTCGGGTGGCGTCGACAGTTCTGTCGTCGCGGCCCAGCTTGCCGAAGAAGGCTACGACGTCGTCGGCGTGACTCTCCAACTCTATGACCATGGCGCCGCCCTGGCCAAGAAGGGTGCCTGCTGTGCCGGCCGTGACATCCACGATGCCCGCCGCGTGGCCGAAACCATGGGATTTCCGCACTACGTGCTCGACTATGAGGACACCTTCCGCGCGGCTGTCATCGACGAATTCGCCGACAGCTATCTCGCGGGCGCGACCCCGGTGCCCTGCATCCGCTGCAACGAACGGGTCAAGTTCAAGGACCTGCTGAACACAGCCAGGGATCTTGACGCCGATTGCATGGCCACCGGTCATTACATCCGGCGGCGACTCGGGCCCTCCGGCCCCGAACTCCACCGCGCGGCGGATCCGGCGCGGGACCAGTCATACTTCCTTTTCTCGACCACACCGGAACAACTTGGCTATCTGCGCTTCCCCTTGGGCCATCTGGACTCAAAGGCAGAAACCCGGGCGCTCGCCGCCCGCTATGGGCTCAGCGTGGCTGACAAGCCCGACAGCCAGGATATCTGCTTTGTCCCGAACGGCAACTATGCCGCCGTGATCGAAAAACTCCGCCCCGGCGCCGCAGAACCCGGCAACATCGTGGACAGTCTGGGCAACGTCCTTGGCACCCATCGTGGCGTGATCCACTACACGATCGGGCAGCGGCGCGGCCTTGGCATCGGAGGTCTGGCCGATCCGCTCTATGTGGTTCGTCTTGACGTGGACCGAAGTGAAGTCGTTGTCGGACCCAAGGAGTTGCTGGCCACCCGCCGCATCCCCCTGCGCGAGGTGAACTGGCTCGGCGATGGTAGCTTTGCCGGTCTGGCCGAACGCATTGTCGACGTGCGCGTCCGCTCGACCCGTCCACCTCTTCCGGCCGTGCTCCGCCCGATCTCTTCGACCGAAGCCGAGGTCGAACTCTTCGTCGCCGAGGAAGGCGTTGCACCCGGTCAGGCCTGCGTCTTTTATGATCCCGACAGCAGCCGCGTGCTTGGCGGCGGCTGGATCTGGCGCGGTCGGTAGGGTCAGGTCCCGGAACTCTTTCCGGAGTTCGGCCAAGATCCTTCAAGGATCTTGGCCCTGCCCCCGATCGCGCCAACCCCGCTTCAGCTGCGCCGAGGCACTTCCCTCAGCCGCGCCAGAACCGCCCGCGCGGCGGCCAGCCCAGGGTCTTCGCCGCCACGCCCCAAACGCTCCATCGTCAGGTCCATCGCGGCAAGCTGGGTCGCAGGATCGGACATGACCTGCAGAACCCCTTCCGCGATCAGATCCGGCCGACACCGGTCTCCGATGAACTCCGGCACGACGCGGGTCCCGCTCACAAGGTTCACCAGTGTCACGGTGTCAACCAGAAGCATCCGTGAAACGATCTTCCGCGTCAGCCAGTTCGCGTCATAGGCAATCACCATCGGCGTTCCCGCCGCCGCAAGCTCAAGCGACACCGTCCCCGACGCCGCCAAAGCGACATCCGCCGCAAGGAAAGCCGCCCGCTTGACCGCCCCGTCCGGATCGCGGGACGGCATGACAAGCACTGGCGGCCCGGGCCATTCTGACGTCATTTCCCGGACCAGCCCCTCGACCGGGGCTGCACAGGGCAGCACGATCCGCGTCCCCGGCTGTGCCTTCTGCACGTTCCGCAAGGCATCGCCAAACCGTCCGATCAGTCGTGTCACTTCGGAACGGCGCGACCCCGGCAGGGCAAGGATCAGCGGCGCCCGCCCGATCCCATGGGCGGCCCGGAAGGCCAGCGCCTCGGCAACAGTCGCCTGCAGATCGGCCACAACGGGATGCCCGACAAAGTCGCAGGACATGCCGGCCTGTTCCATATAGGGCGGCTCAAACGGCAAGAGCGCCAGCACCTGATCAACAGAACGCGCCATCTTCTCGGCCCGATGCGGCCGCCAGGCCCAGACGGTCGGCGCAACATAATGGACAACCCTGATACGGGACGCGGCTTTGACCTTCTGCGCAACCCGCAGACAGAAATCCGGACTGTCGATGGTCAGCAGCACATCAGGCTTATCCCGCAGGACCGCCTCTGCCGTTTCCCTGACGCGGCGCAGCAGATGAAACGCCCTGGGCAGGATCTCGGCCAAGCCCATGACCGACAACTCGTCCATCGGAAACAGGCTCGCGAGCCCCTCGGCCTGCATCAGGGGCCCGCCCACGCCCTTGAATGTCACATCGGGCACCAGCGAACGCAGCCCCTTCATGACCGCCTGCCCAAGCTTGTCGCCCGAAGGCTCTCCGGCGATGACAAAGACTTTCACGACCGGCCCCTGACCCATAGGAACAGCCCCGCCGCATCGAGCCGTTCCACAACAGTCCCCAGATCAGGAACCATGACCCCGCCCGCCTCGATCACGATCCCGTCGAGCCCTGCCTTGATGGCATTCTCAGCGGTCTGCGGTCCGATCACGGGCAGGTCAACACGACGGTCCTGGCCCGGTTTCGGCGCCTTGAACAGAATGGCTCTGACGGCCGGGCGTGCTCCGGTCGTCTTGGGACCTGGCGGCGCCAGACGGGCCAACATGTAATCCGTTCCACGCTGGTCCTCGCGCTGGATGATCTCGCCCGTCTTGACGACACAAGACTGCCCCAGATCGGCAAGGCCCATGGCTGCCACCTCAACCTCGCCCCGCCGTGCATCCACATCATGCCGGGCCATGGGCCGTGCTTTCGTTGGCACCCCTTCGGTCGGCAACAGATCAGGCATGATGTCCGTTGCCCCGACCACCGCGATGCCCCGTTCCTCGATGATCGCGATCGCCTCGCGCAGGGCACCGTCATCACCCCGCCGCAAGGCCCGCATCAGACGCGGCAAAAGCGGCAGGGTCCGCAGATCAAGCTTGCGCAAATGGAGCGTCGGCCGCTCGACGGCCCCCGCCAGACAAACCCGGGTCACGCCCCGCTCAGCCCAGATCCGCAACAGCGCGCCGATCTGCTCAAGCCGGAACGTCACCCGCTCGAGCCCCGCCGGAACGGCACTGGAAAAGCCCTCGAGCTCGCAGATCAGCGGCACTTCGCCTTGCGCGGCGAGGTGGTCCACCAGCAATGGCGGCAGGACCCCCGTCCCCGCAATCAGCGCAAGCATCGGCCTCAGACCGGTGTCAGGAATTGACGGTCGGTCTGCCCCATCACAAAGTCCACGATCTCGCGGACCAGCGGGCTTTCGGTCGTTTCCTGCAACTGCCGTGCACGCTCCTGAAACGGCGCATCGCCATCCTTCAGAACCTGATAGGCCGCGCGAACCGCCAGAATCTCCACCCGGTCGGCACCCCGTCTCTTAAGCCCTACCAGATTCAACCCCGCCAGCGTGGCCCGCGGCCCCTCGACCAGACCATGCGGAATCACATCGCGCGTCACCGCCGACAGGCCACCGATGATGGCACCCCGCCCGATCCTGACCCATTGATGAATGCCGCTGAGGCCGCCAACGATGACGTCGTCCTCGATGACGCAATGGCCCGCAATGCCAACATGATTCACCAAGATCACCCGGTTGCCGATCTTGACGTCATGCGCCACATGGACGCCTCCCATGATCAGGCAGTCATCCCCGATCCGGGTCTCCATCCCGCCATGTTCTGTCCCGATATGGATTGTCGCATGTTCCCGTATCGTGGTCCGCGCCCCGATCCGCAACCGCGCAGGCTCGCCTGCAAACTTCAAATCCTGCGGGATCTCTCCGACCACCGCGAAGGAAAAGATCCGCGATCCTCCCCCGACATGGGTGTCGCCCACCAGTACCACATGTGAACGCAGTTCCACCCCATCGGCCAGCACCACCTCCGGCCCCACCACACAGAACGGCCCGATCCGGACATCGGCACCGATCTGCGCACCGTCCGCAATCACCGCCGTCGGATGGATCAGGACGGTCATCCGGGCTGGCCTTCCATCATCGCTGTAAACTCGGCCTCTGCGGCCACATCATCCTCGACATAGGCGACACCCCGGAACCGCCAGATCTTGCCGCCGGCCTTGCCGCGCAGCGTCTCGATCCGCAGGATCAACTGATCACCCGGGACCACCTTGCGGCGGAACTTGCAGCCGTCGATCGCAAGAAAATAGATCTGCATGTTCTTGTCGATCAGACCCAAAGACACACCCACCATCACCGCCGCCGTCTGTGCCATGGCCTCGACGATGGTGACGCCAGGCATGATCGGCTGACCCGGGAAATGCCCGGTAAAATGCGGCTCGTTCATCGTCACGTTCTTGAGTCCGCGGGCGGTCTTGAGCCCGTCGATCTCGGTCACGCGGTCCACCAGCAGAAACGGATACCGGTGCGGCAGGATCCGCTGGATGATCTGCATATCCGCCTCGGTCAGTGGCGCTGCATCCTGCCCGTTCTGGGTCGCAATCTCGGTCACGCCACTCTCCCTCTTGCGATCGTCCGGTTCTCTGCCGTCATGTCTGACTAGCAACTCGGCCGGGGCTGGACAAGTCCACCCGCCTAGGGCGCCGGCGCATCCCCGATATCACCCGCCTCGTCCGGGATCGCCGTCCCGTCTCCCAAAGCTGCATCGACAGCCTTGATCGCGGCATCAGTGATATCGACCGCACCCACACCCAGAAAAACGCTGCGCAGGTCCAGAACCACCGCAGCACCGCTTTCGATCATGATCTGGGCCAGGATCGGTCTAGCAGCCTCAAGGAACTTGCTCCTGCCCTCGGTCACGGCCTGTTGAAGCGCCCGTTCCTTGGCATCTTGCTCTGCACGTATGGCCTGAACCCGCGCGTCAAACGCTTCCGCCTCGACCCGGAAATCCTCCACTTCCATCGTGGGACGTCGTTCCGTCAGGCTCCGCTCTTCGGCGGTCAGCTGGTCCTCGATCTGCTGGTTCTCCGCTTCCAGCGCCGCGGCATCGCGCTTTACTTCTGCCGTCACACGCTGGCCGAATACTGTCTCGGCAAATAGCCGATCCGGATCAATCGTCAGGACCGGGCTGCGCACCAAGGCATTGGACGAAGTCCCCCCTGTGTCCTGCGACACCAGCGGTCCGCCCGCCAGCAGCAAGAGGATCGCTCCGGCTAACCCGAGCAGGCGCATCAGAACGCGGTCGAAACCGTCAGGTCAAAGAACCTGGTTTCGTCTTCCGCTTCATACTGAAGCGCCTGTGAGAAGTTGAACCGCAGCGGGCCTAGCGGGGTATTCCAGAACAACGACAGACCGATCACGGAACGCGGCGTGAAGTCGTTGTAAAGGATCTGGTCTGGTGACTCGGGGGTGATATTTCCAACATCCCAGACCGAGCCATAGTCAAAGAACACCCCACCCATCATGCCGTACTCTTCGGGCAACCCCAGCGGAAAGTTGGCTTCAAGTCTTGCCACCGCAAATGCATCGCCCCCAAGTGCGTCCAAAGTAGAAGCGTCCCTCGGGCCAATGCCGTTCGGCTGGAAGCCACGCAATGCTTGACCACCCAGGAAGAAGCGGTCGGTCACGCGGCTCGAGCCTTCAATATAGTAGAGCATCCCGCCTTCAACCGTACCGATCAGCGTGACTGCCTCCCCAAGTACACCAAGCTGACCTGTCAGAACGCTGGTCGTCTTCACAAAGGTCGTATCACCACCCGCAAACTCCTGACCGAAACGGAAGAATAACCCGTTGTCAGGATTCACGCCGGTTCCGACTGTGTCCCAGGTGTAGGCGTAGCCGACCGATTCGTTCCAAACCACACCCTCATCGGCTTCATTGAAGATGATCAGACTGGCGCGTTCGTCTGGCGGATCGGTCGGCTCACCCTCAACGTCCGTGATGTCCGTAGCCTCGGCCGCAACATAAAGCGTCAGCGCCGAATTCTCGCCGATGGGGAAACTGAAGCGCGGGGCAAACCGGAACGTCTCGGTATTGTAAACGGCATAATCCTGGAACGTGTTCTGGTAGCCAAGCTCGAACCCGAAGGTCAGATCGCGGCCCAGGAACCTGGGTTCCGCAAAGTCAAACGTAAAGACCCGGTTGTTCTGGCTGGTCGAGATCTCGAGGTTCAGATACTGACCGCGCCCCAGAAAGTTCTCTTCTGTATAGTTTGCCAAAAGGCCGAACCCGTTATCCGTCGAATAGTTCGCCCCGAATGACAACGACCCGGTCGGCGCCTCTTCCACGTTGACGTCGATAACAACCTGATCCGGCGTGGAACCCGGTCGCGCTTCAATTTCTGCGACACTGAAATAGCCAAGCGCACGGATCCGTTCCGCACTGTCTCGGATTGCCCGCGGGTTGAACGGGTCACCCTCGACCGACGTGAACTGATCCCGGATCACGCGGTCAACGGTGGTCGTATTGCCCTCGATGTCGATCCGCTCGACAAAGATCCGCTCGCCCCGAACAAGACTGTAATCCACGTTCAGGATACCACCGCGCTCATCACGGGTGATGACCGGGTCCACACGCAGGAAGTTGATCCCGATATCCGACGCAAGGTCTTCCAGCCGCTCGATGTCGTTATCAATCAGGACCGGCGAATAGACCTGCCCGCTGTTCAGCCTCACGGCATCCATGAATATTTGCGCATCCGCCTCGGGAATCTGACTGCTCACAGTCACCGACCCCACACGAAATTGCTGACCTTCCTGAAGGTTATAGGTGATCAGATAGGCATCCCGCTCGCGCGTCAGCGCGACATCGACGTTCAGGATCCGGAAATCCGCATAACCGCGCGAATTGTAGAAATCCGTCAGCACCTGCTTGTCGAAGTCCAGCCGCTGCGCATCGAAGGTATCGCGCTGGATGAATGTCCGGAAAAACCCCGCCTGCTTGGTTTCCAGAACTCCGCGCAACCGCGGTTCGGAATAGGCGCGGTTGCCCACGAACGAAATTCGCTCGACTTCGGTAACGGCGCCTTCAAAGACCTCGAACACCAGATTGACCTGATTGTCGTCCAACCGGATGATTGACGGAGTCACCGTCGCATTGATACGGCCTCTGATGACATAGGCCTGCGTGATGGCGGACACGTCATCCTCGACCTGCGAGGGGTTGAAAACGCGGTTTGGCACTGAACCGATCACAGCCGCCAGATCCTCGTCCTTGAGCCGCGCATTGCCCTCAAAGTTGATCTGGTTGATCGTCGGATATTCCTGCACCGCGATGACAAGCGTCCCGCCCTCGGGAATCACATCCACGGACTCGAACAGCCCCGTGCCCCGCAGGCTCTGCGCAGCGGCATTCAGATCGCCTGCAGTCACCGTCTCGCCGCGCGCGATGCCGACATAGGTCAGAATCGTCTCTGTCTCGATCCGCTCGTTTCCCTCGATCCGCACAGCATCGAACGTATAGGACTGCGCCATGACGGGCGCAGCTACCATGACCATCAGAAAACACGCGAGAACCCCGGCAAGGGTCGCAGATCTCTGGCCACGACCATATAGATTGCACCCAAGGATGCTCCCGCCAGAACCGATCATCTTTACCGCCAGTGCAGACATTATCCGTTGGGAGTATCGGGTCTGATCGGCCTTGTCAAAAGCACAAAAGGGGCGCCCGAATGCACCCCTCACAGATTGGCGGTGTTTTGCCTTGGCCTGCCGGCCCGGCCCTATTGGGTAATCAGCGAACCGATCCACGACCCGATGCCCAAGGACACAAGGATCGTCACCAGATAAAGAATCCGGTCAGTATTCAGCTTGATCAGCAGTCCAAGACCAGCCGTGCCGTCCATGACCATCTGCATCGTCATCTCCCGCAAACATACACATCAAGGAACCCGTAAGCGGGGATTGCGGCAGCATCATGGCAGATTGTCTAAGGGCATAGAAATACGTCGTTCGCGATCGCGAAGAACATCAACCCAAGGATGAAAGTCAGCCCGACAGCCATCAGGATCCGCAAAGCCCCGTTGCTCGGCGGACGCCCGGTCACCGCCTCATAGACGTGAAACACCAGATGGCCCCCATCCAGCACGGGAATCGGAAACAGGTTCATCAGGCCGACAGCGGTCGACAACACCGCC
The DNA here is from genome assembly GCA_026400355.1 of Rhodobacterales bacterium. Taxonomy (GTDB): domain Bacteria; phylum Pseudomonadota; class Alphaproteobacteria; order Rhodobacterales; family Rhodobacteraceae; genus JAPLPE01. Next base: position 185,517 of record JAPLPE010000017.1, read on the forward strand.
ACAAACCAGATGAAACTGACCCAGCCCTGTGATGCCATCGCCCCGCTGGCCTGCGCGATGCCGACAGGCCCTGACAGGTTGCAGGTTGAAATCGCACCCGAAATCATGTGGCCCAGCCCGGAAATCGACGAGGCGATGATGAACCAGATCTGCCGCGCACCCTCGCCGATGGACTGGAATACCCCCGGTGTCTCTGTCTTCACCTCAAAGAAAAGCCCACCCGACACACCCATAAGCCAGCGCGTCTCGAAACTCCCATTCTGCCCGGGTAGATCAACCCGGCGCGGCACCACGGTAAAGGTCAGCGCCTGCCCGTCCCGCCACACATCCAGAAGGATCGGCGCCCCGTTCGAAGCTGTGACCCGCTCCACGATCTGCTCAAAGGCAAAGACGGGCGTCCCATCCACAGCCGTGATCACGTCACCAGGCTTGATGTCCACGTCATAGGCCGCGGAATTCGGCGACACACCCACCACGATGGGTGCAAACGGATAGGGCCCCTTGGCCACCATCTCCTGCCCGTCGCGCCGGATCGCATAATCCAGCACCGGCTTGACCGGAAGACCTTCGATCGCCACCGTAAAGCCGTCAGGCGGTGGAACCGCGATTCCGGCGATCGACAAAAGCTGATCACCCGGCTGCAGATCCTGCACATAGCCTTCGGGCAGGGCCGAAAACGACCGGATCGTCACCGGGTCAACCGGACGCCCCTGCATCATGATGACGGCCGAAAACACGATGATCGACAGAATGAAGTTGAACGCCGGCCCCGCAGCCACCGTGGCCGCCCGCGCCCAGAGCGGTGCCCCAAGCATCGTCTTGCGTCGATCCGCCGCGCGGATCGCACCCACCGTGCCGACCGATGCCGCATTCGCATCGCCCAGAAACTTCACATAGCCGCCAAACGGCAGCGCCGCGATCTGCCACTTTGTCCCGCGCTTGTCTGTGCGCGCGTACAGCACCGGTCCGAATCCCAGTGAAAACACCTCTGCATGGATCCCGCACCAGCGCCCCACGATGTAATGGCCGTATTCATGGATCGCCACGATGATCGACAGGGCAATGACAAAAGCCACAAGCGTAAAGGCGACAGAGCCGAACTGTGGCAGAAGCTGGGTTAGTTCCAAAGGTCGCTCACTTCATCCTGTTGATAGCTTCAGCCGCCCGGATGCGGGCAAGCGCGTCAGTTTGCAACACCGTATTTAGACTGAGTTCGGCATTTTGCAGCCCGTCCCTTGACCACATGGTGTCGAGAACCTGTTCCACAACCTCTGCCATCTCAAGAAAACCGATCTCTCCGGCAATGAATCCGTCCAGGGCGCGTTCCTTGGCGGCGTTGAACACTGCCCCCATCAACCCGCCCTGCTCCATCACCCGCCGCGCCAAAGCCAAAGCCGGGTATCGCGCGGCCTCCGGCGTCCGAAATGTCATGGCGCCGATCTTGGCCAGATCCAGCCGTGCCACCGGCAGCGGTCTCCGTTCGGGCCAATGCAGCGCATAGCCGATGGCATGGCGCATGTCCGGAGGTCCGACATGCGCCATCAGCGCCCCGTCGGCAAAACCCACCATCGCATGAATCAGGCTTTCAGGGTGGATGATGACCTCGATCTTCTCGGGCGGAACGCCAAAGAATTCTTTTGTTTCAATAAGCTCCAGCCCCTTGTTGAACATGGACGCCGAATCGATCGTGATCCGCTGACCCATGGCCCAATTCGGATGGCTCGAAGCCTCGGCCAAAGTCGCGCCCGCGATCTTTTCCAGCGGCCAGTCCCGGAATGCCCCGCCCGAAGCCGTGATGATGATCCGCTCGACCTGCGACACATCCTCTCCGACCAGCGCCTGAAAGATCGCCGAATGCTCGCTGTCGACCGGCAGAACCGTCCCGCCCCGTTCCCGCGCCAGCGCCATGACAAGCGGGCCCGCCGTCACCATCGTTTCCTTGTTGGCCAGAGCCAGCGTCCCGCCCCGCCGCAGAACCTCTATCCCCGGCACCAGCCCCGCTGCGCCGACAATCGCCGACATCACCCATTCCGCAGGCCGCGCCGCAGCCTCTGACAACGCCGCGGCCCCGGCTGCCGCCTCGATTCCTGTGCCCGCCAGCCGTTCCTTCAGGGGCAGATACGAATCATCGTCGCTCGTCACCGCAACCTTGGCCCGCAACCGCACCGCATCCGCCGCAAGCCGGTCCAGATTGCGCGCTCCGGTCAGGGCCACGACCTCGTACCTCTCGGGATCACGCACAATCAGGTCGATCGTATTCTGCCCGATCGACCCCGTCGCCCCCAGAATCGTCACCCGCCTCAAAAGGCCACTCCCGGGTTCCCGAACAGGAAATAGATCGCGAGCATGAACAGCGACGCCCCCAGCAGGGCATCAAATCTATCGAAAAGCCCGCCATGCCCGGGGATCAGATGCGAGGAATCCTTCACGTTCATCCGCCGCTTCAGCGCGCTTTCCGCGATGTCCCCCATCTGGCTCGCAAAACTCAGCAGCATGGAGATCGGGACGATGACGAAACTGACCTGCGCGAAGAACAGATCAAACAGCAGCCCGACCAAGCCTGCAGAAATCCAGCCCGCCGCTGTCCCGGCCCATGTCTTCTTGGGACTGATCGCCGGCCAGAACTTCGGCCCGCCAATCGCTCTGCCCGCGAAATAGCCCGCCAGATCGGTCGCCACGACCACAAGGATCATCCACATCAGCCAGGTAAAGCCATAGTCCTGGCGGAACCCGACCAGACCCCAGCCTGCAATCTGGATCGCCAGAGCATAAATGAAAAACGTGATCCGTTCCCGCCGCAGCATCAATACGCCGATCAGCGGCACCACCAGAAACAGGAGAAACCCCCAGTCCTGTTCGGTCACCATCTGCCCCGACATGACGCTCGCCACCAGCGCCGTCAGGACAACACCCGTTCCCGGGTGTTCCGGCTCGATCATGGTCCACAGTTCCCAGACCATCACGGCCGATGCAAAGACCGCCAGCATCTGGAACCAGACCCCGCCCGCGACGATTGCCACGGACCCGATTCCAACCATCACTGTCCCCGATGCCATCCGGGCGTTCAGATCGCTCCACCTGCCACTGTCGGGCGGAGACGCCATGCTTACGCCTTGACCGCCCCGAACCTGCGGTCCCGGGTCCCATAGGCCCCGACGATCCGGGCAAACTCGGCCTCGGTAAAGTCGGGCCAAAGCGTGTCGATGAACTCATATTCCGCATAGGCCGACTGCCAGAGCAGGAAGTTGGAAATCCGCGCTTCGCCACTTGTCCGGATCACCAGATCCGGATCGGGCAGAACATGCGTGTCCAGAAACTTGGCGAGCGTTTCGGCATCGACATCCTTGTACGACAACCGCCCCATTTCGATCTCATAGGCCAGACGCTGCGCCGCGCGCGTCACCTCGTCACGCCCGCCATAGTTCAGCGCGATCGTCAGATGCACCCGGTCATTGCCGGCGGTCAGAAGTTCAAGCTCGTCCATCAGGCTGACCAGCTTGTCATCCAGCTTGATCCGGTCCCCGATAAACCGCACCCGCACACCGCGCTGGAACAGATCGCGCGCCTCGTGCTGGATATAGGCCCGGAACAGGCGCATCAGGCCGGCGACTTCGGCCTGGGTCCGTTTCCAGTTTTCTGTCGAAAAGGCAAAGATCGTCAGATACTTCACACCCTGATCGGGACAGGCTTCCACGATCTCGCGAATGCGCTTGGCCCCGGCATGGTGCCCGAAAAGACGCGGCTTGCCGCGCATCTGCGCCCAGCGGCCATTGCCGTCCATGATGATGGCCACATGCTTGGGCCCGTGGTCCGGGACCTTATTAGTCATTGTCTTCTGATCGACTTGGCCCATACGGCCTCCTGAAAAGGATCCCTGCGGGTCAGACCTGCATGATCTCTGCCTGTTTGCCATCCAATGTCTGATCGACCATCCGGATATACTTGTCCGTCAGGTCCTGAACTTCGCTTTCCCAAAACTTCACGTCGTCTTCGCTCAGGCCATCGGCCTTTGCCTTCTTGATCTGGTCCATCCCGTCGCGGCGCAGGTTCCGCACAGCAACGCGTGCGTGTTCGGCATAACTTGCCGCAACCTTGGTCAACTCGCGCCGCCGTTCCTCGTTCAGCTCGGGGATCGGCAGCATGATGATGGTGCCATTCGTCTGCGGGTTGATGCCCAGCCCCGAATCACGAATGGCCTTTTCTACCTTCGAAACCATCCCGCGGTCCCACACGTTGACCGTCACCATACGCGGTTCCGGCACGTTGATCGTGCCCAACTGGTTCACCGGCGTCATCTGGCCATAGGCCTCGACCATCACCGGCTCCAGCATGGAACCAGATGCGCGGCCGGTCCGAAGCGAGGAAAACTCCTGCCGCAACGCGCCGATGGCACCCTCCATCCGCCGCGTCAGGTCATCGGTATCAAGTTCGAAATCGTCCGCCATGTATCTTCCGTCAGTGCCGTCTGCTCTGGTTTTGCATGCCTATACAAGGGAAGTTACCCTATGGCTAGTCAAGGGTCAGACCAGAAAACTCTGTTTCCGCCTACTGTGCCATCCGGGTCATCACGGGCCCAAAGGTATGGCCCCACATCCTGAAGTGGTAGAATCGGGCCGGGATCGCCTAAGGTCGCACCAATCAACGGTCGCCCTCAGGCAACCGCAGCCGCAGCGACCTTCCTGATCCGCGCCACCATCGCACGCACGCCATTCGACCGCTGCTGCGACAGGTGGTCATTCAGCCCCAGCCGCCCGAACTCGGCCAGCGCATCGACTCGGCCGACCTCGGCCACGGGCAGCCCGTTGTAGAGCGTCCCCAGCACCGCGATCAGCCCCCGCACGATCATGGCGTCACTGTCCCCGCGAAAGCTGAACACGCCACCCTCGGTCTTTGGCACCAGCCAGACCTGACTCGCGCAGCCATCGACCTTGGTCGCAGGCACGCGGAACGCCTCTTCCAGCGGGTCCATCGCCTTGCCCATTTCGATCACATGGCGATAGCGGTCCTCCCAGTCATCAAGGAAGTCAAAGGTCTCGGCGATCTCTTCAAAGGCTGGCGTGGCCATGGCTGCTCCGGCTGTCTTTCCTCCGACTTAGGCACAGCGCCGCCCGCCGTCCAGTGGACGCTTTCCAAGCAGCGGCCTTTCGGCTACCCCAAAGCAAACTTGGAAAGGTGTCCCGATGTTGCGCCCGCTTGCCCTTTGTCTCTGCCTCACCCTCTCGGTTGCGGGCTGTCAGCGCGTTTCTTCGTCCAACCTCAACCCGCTGAACTGGTTCGGCTCTTCGACTGTCGTCCCCACAACGCCCGCCGCCACCTCGGAAACCCGCCCGCTCGTCCCCGCAGGCGGCCTGAACCCGGCCCCCGACACCCGCGAACGCGTCCCCGACATCACGGGCCTCGTGATCGAACAGACACCGCAGGGCGCCATCATCCGCGCCACCGGCGTGGCACCGACCCAAGGCTACTACAACGCCCAGCTTGTCCTGCAATCCTTCGAGAACGGCGTCCTCACCTACGAAATGCGGGCCGAAGAACCCACAGGCAGCGTCTCGGTTGGCAGCATTGCCTCTCGCACGCTCAACGTCGCAACCTCCGTCGCGGGTGCCACGCTGGATGCCGTGCGCACCGTGCGCGTCGTGGGTGACACGACGACAAGGATCATTTCCCGCTAGGCCGGAAGGCGGATTGTCACCACGTTCTGGCCTTTTGCCGCCAGCGCCACCTTGCCCTCGCACAGCAACAGCGCATCGGTCCCGAAAACCTCGCGCCGCCAGCCCTTAAGCGCATGCACGTCCCTCTCTCCGGCCGCGATCGCGTCCAGATCGGCCGAAGACGCGATAAGCTTCTGCGCCACCCCCTCGCCTTCCGCCTTGGCCTTGAGAAGCACGCGCAGCAGATCGGCCAGCGCCGGATTCACCTGCATCTGGTCGCGTAACGTGTCAGGCTTGGGCAGGTCTTCGGGCTTCATCTCGACCGCGCGCTTGATCGCAGCCAGGATCCCATCCGCAATATCCCCCCGCCGTGCCTCGCGCAGCAACAGGCGCGACTTGCCCAGATCCGCCTCGGTCAGCGGCTTGCTTGATGCAAGTTCGACCAGCGCATCATCCTTGAACACCCGGCTGCGGGGAATGTCGCGCGCCTGCGCATAGCCCTCACGGAACCGCGCCAGTTCCCGTACGATCCCCAGAAACCGCGCCGAGGTTGTCCGCGTCTTGACCCGTTCCCAGGCCTCATCCGGATCCACCCGATAGGTCGCCGGATCATTCAGCACCGCCATCTCTTCCGCGACCCAGCGCTCACGGCCCGATTTGGCCAGCCGGGCCGCCATGTATTCATAGACAACCCGCAGATGCGTCACATCGGCCAGCGCATAGGTCAGTTGCGCCTCCGTCAGAGGCCGCCGCGACCAGTCCGTAAAGCGCGAGGATTTGTCGACCTCGGCCTTCGCGATCTTGCGCACCAGCGTCTCATAACTCGCCTGATCGCCGAAACCGCAGACCATCGCGGCAACCTGCGTGTCAAACAAGGGCGCCGGGATCACCCCCGCATCGACAAAGAAGATCTCCAGATCCTGCCGGGCCGCATGGAACACCTTCACCACATCCGGGTTGCGGAACAACTCATAAAGCGGCTCAAGGCTCAGCCCCTCGACAAGCGTATCCACAGCGACCGCACTCTCGGGTTCCTTCCCCGGATGGGCCAGTTGCAAGAGGCACAGCTTGGAGTAGTATGTCCGTTCCCGCAGGAACTCTGTATCAACCGTCACATACGGGAACTGGGCTGCCCTGGCGCAGAACGCGGCAAGGGCCTCGGTCGTGGTGATGATGTTCATTCCGGCCTGTACGTCTTGGGATATCGCGGCCTTGACCAGCGTGTTCGGGACAGAGATAGGCCATTCCCCGGGGCTTGGAAAGTGACTGGATCGTCAAGGCAGAAAGACGGGCGTCCGGTCTCCGGCCACGAACCGCCGCAGCACCGCCGGATACAACAGATGCTCCTGCACCATCACCCGCGCCGCCAGCGTCACCTCGGTATCGCCCGGCAGTACCGGCACCCGCGCCTGCCCGAGGATCGGCCCGCCATCAAGCTCTGCCGTCACCTCATGCACCGTGCAGCCATGTTCAGCATCAACCGCCGCAAGCACCTGCACATGGGTATGCAGTCCCTTGAATTTGGGCAGCAGCGATGGGTGTATGTTAAGCATCCGACCCTCCCACTTCCTCACAAAACCTGGCGTGACGATCCGCATGAACCCGGCGTGACAGATCACATCGGGCGCGGCTGCCGTCAGAACCTCGTTCAGCGCCGCCTCGAACGCCTCCCGATCCTTGCCGAACGGCCTGTGATCCACCACCGCCCCCGGCACGCCCAAGGCCTCGGCCTTGGCCAGCCCCCCCGCCCCGGGCACGTTCGACACCACGATCACCGGTCGCCCAGGATGGTCGCCTGTCATCGACCGCACAAGCGCCACCATGTTCGACCCACCGCCCGAAATAAGGATGGCGACGCGCGCCAAGGTCACAGAAGGCGCCCGCTGTAGTTGACCCCCTGCCCCGGCACGACATGGCCAATCACATGTACCCGCTCACCCGCTTCTGTCAGCATTTCGGCCAGCGCTCCGGCCCGGTCAGCCGCCACGACCAGCACCATCCCTATGCCTGCGTTAAACGTCATGAGCAGTTCGGCCTCGGCCAGCCCGCCCGCTTCAGCCAGCCAACGGAACACTGGCGGCAATACCCATGCCCCCAGATCAATATCGGCCCCCTGCCCCTCGGGCAACACACGCGGCAGGTTCTCGGTCAGCCCCCCGCCGGTGATATGCGCGATCCCATGAACGCCCCCGGCCCGGATCGCGGCCAAAGCCTGCTTTACATACAACCGCGTCGGCACCAGCAGTTCCGCCCCCAGCGCGCCCTCGGCAAACGGCGCCTTGTCCTCCCAGGACAGCCCCGCCACCTCGACCACCTTGCGCACAAGCGAATAGCCGTTGGAATGCACCCCATCCGACGCCAGACCGATCAGGACATCACCCGCCACAACTCCTTGCGGCAGGTCCGTCCCACGCTCCATCGCGCCTATGGCGAACCCGGCCAGATCAAAGTCTCCGCCGTGATACATCCCCGGCATTTCGGCCGTCTCGCCTCCAACCAGCGCACATCCCGAGGCCGCACAGCCATCCGCGATCCCTTCAATGATCCGCGCCGCCTGTTCGACCTCTAGCTTCCCCGTCGCGAAATAATCAAGGAACAACAGCGGCTCGGCACCCTGACACACCAGATCGTTAACGCACATGGCCACCAGATCGATCCCGATCGTCCCCACATGCCCTGTATCAATCGCAATCCGCAGCTTGGTCCCCACCCCGTCGGTCGCGGCCACAAGGATCGGGTCGGAATAGCCTGCCGCCTTCAGGTCAAACAGCGCCCCGAACCCGCCCAGCCCGCTCATCGAACCGGCCCGGGTCGTCCGCTTTGCCGCAGGTTTGATCCGCTCGACCAGCGCGTTCCCGGCATCAATATCCACACCCGCCTGCGCATAGGTCAGACCATTTCCGCCGCTCATCCGTCGATCCTCCGCACACCGGGCCCAAATCTGGCGCCGCGATAACGCATGTGATTGTTCAAGGATAGCGAAACGTATGGGTTACAACGGTGTAAGGAAGGGTCACAACGACGTTAGGCCACGTGCAACCTATTACAGTCGAAGACGTGAACCAAGAGTGAACGGCGTCCCTTCGGTCAGACCTGCACGCCGAAACCGGCACGGCGCCCGCCCGAATACTCAACTTTGCGTTCCCGTTTCTGTCAGAGCGTAACGCCCCGCTACGCGATCCTCGATGCGACCGGCAACAGCACCACCGGCACGGGACGGGCGACGACCGGCTTCAATTCGGGGCGGGGCAGCCTGCGGATCAATGGTCTGGACGGAACCGCACCCTTCGGTGAAGTTCTGGAAAACAACACGACCTTCAACATGAACAATGCACCCTCTCTGACCAGGTTGATCATCCTGAACAACCACGCCGCCTCTGTCACTTCCGCGCTTCTCGGAACCGGCATCGACGATTCCACAGACGGCGCGCTTTGCGGCCTCATCTCCGCCGGCCTGCCCGACAAATCCGCCGGCATGTTCACCGCCCAAGGCTTCCGCGGCAAGGTTGCAGGCGTCCGGATCGCAGACTGATCCTTGACCCGCACCAAGGGTCTGCTAGTCAGTCCCCGGGGGGCCTGTAGCTCAATGGTTAGAGCAGAGCGCTCATAACGCTTTGGTTGCGGGTTCAAGTCCTGCCGGGCCTACCAAAACCCCCTGATGGCTGGGATCACCGGCCAGCATGAACCAGGCGGCCGTCTTTACAGACAAGGGCCGAAGATCGACTTGGCGTTCCTCATCGCCCGGACGGAGCGACACAGGCTTGAGTCCTTTGACCCGCCCCACCCTCTCAAGCTAGGGTCTGGCAGCAATCAACGAGGACGCATGATGGCAGGTGGCTGGGCACGCGACGGAGCGGTCAACGAACAGATCGAGGCTTCGATCGAAGAAGAGCTGAAGCGGATGAACGCGGGCAAAAGGGCCCGCGGCGAAAGCCGCACCCACTGCGCCGAATGCGGGGAACCGATCCCCGAGGCGCGCCGTGCGGCCATCCCCGGCGTAACATCGTGTATCGACTGTCAGTCTGAACGCGATGCCCGTCCTGTCCTGCGCGGTGGTATCAATCGTCGTGGCTCCAAAGACAGCCAGTTGAAGTAGGAAAAGCCCCTCCGCCTGCTTGCAACGCGGCCGGATCGGGTATCCCTGTACCTGACGACAGGAAAGAAACCCGATGACACCCCGATTTGCGCAACGCATGGCAACGGTCCGGCCCTCGGCCATCCGCGAACTGCTGGCCCTTGGGGCCGATCCGTCGATCATTTCCTTTGGCGGCGGCTACCCCGATGCAACTCTTTTCCCGGCTGCGCAACTCGACACCATCTTTCATGAGATCATCCGTGCGCCCGGCGGGACGGCAATGCAGTATGCGCCTTCAAACGGGCTTCCCCGCCTTCGGGAACAGATCGCCGGGTTGATGACCACCGATGGCACGCCAAGCACCGCCGAGGATGTTCTTGTCCTGCAGGGGTCCCAACAGGGGCTCGATTTCGCGGCGCGGATGTTCGTTGACCCGGGTGATGTGATCGTGACCGAAGACCCTACCTTCCTCGGTGCTCTGATCGCCTTTGCGCCAAGTCAGCCGCGTTATGCGGCGGTCCCGGTTGATGCACACGGCATGCAGACGGAAAGGCTTGAAGCAATACTCAAAGCAAATCCCCGGGCCCGCATGATCTACACCGTGCCGGATTTCCAGAATCCGACCGGCGTCACGCTTTCACGCGCCCGCCGCAGGCAGTTGATTGCACTGGCAAACGCATATGATCTGATCGTGCTGGAAGACACGCCCTACCGGCACATCCGCTTTTCGGGCGAAAGCCTCCCGACGCTCAAGTCACTCGATACCGAGGGGCGCGTCATTCATCTGGGAAGTTTCTCGAAGGTCCTTGTTCCCGCCCTGCGCATCGGCTGGGCCGTCGCATCGCCGCTGATCCTTGAACGCATGGGCCTGCTCAAGGTCGCGGCCGATACCCAGACCTCAACACTCAATATGGCGGCCGCCAGTCTGTTCCTCGACCGCTACGACCTTGCGGCCCATATCGCGACCCTGCGATCAGCCTATCGGCACAAGAAGGATGTGATGCTGGACGCCATGCGCCGGCATTTCCCGCAAGAGATCACTGTGACAGATCCAGAGGGCGGCCTCTTCACCTGGGCCACCTTCCAGAAAGGTTTCGATGCGGCTGACTTCATGCGCAACGTGGCCCTTCCTCTGGCGCGGGTCGCCTATGTGCCCGGTGGCACTTTCTTTCCGGTCATGCCGCGCCCGAATTTCGCGCGCCTCAACTTCTCCTCTGCATCAGAAGACAACATCCTCAAGGGCATCAAAGCCCTTGGTGATGCCCTGAAATCCCACCATTTTCCCTGATCGGAAGTCGCATATGCCCGTCACGATCTTTACGCCGCCCCCGTCATCTCTGACTTCTGCGGAAATCGACTGCTGGCGCAAGGTCCCCGTTGCCGTCGCCGTGGATCTTGGCCGCGACGCCGGACAGATTGATCCGGCCGTCCGGCCCCTCCGGCCCGCCGGAACCCAACCCCACCTCTTCGGTCAGGCCGTGACCGTGCGCTGCGAAGCACCCGACTTCGGTGCCGTGGTCCATGTGCTTGACATCATCCAAAGCGGGCAGGTCCTTGTGATTGATGCTGCAGGTCACCGCGATACCGCAATGATCGGCGACATCCTGTCCGGCCACCTGCGCAACAAAGGCGTGTCCGGCGTGATCTGTGACGGTGCAGTGCGCGACACCGGTACCCTGGGCCGCTGGGACGATTTCGCCGTCTTCTCGCGCTGGATCACCCCGCGCGGCCCGAACGGTGCGGACCGTGGTGCCGTCAACCTGCCGGTCGTGATCGGCGGCTGCCTTGTGTCGCCAGGGGATCTCGTCATCGGCGACGACGATGGCCTTGTTTGTCTTTCGCCTTCAGTTGTCCGCGCCCGCATTGCCGATGCCGACGCAAAACTGGCCCGTGAAGAGGGCTGGATCGCAAGCCTGGCCTCAGGCAAGTCCGCACTGGAAGTGTTTGGCCTTGCCCCAGCGATGCGGGGCTGACCCTAGCCCGCGAAACGCGCTGTCAGACCGCCATCGGCCTTCCAGTTGGCCCCTGTCACGAACGAAGCTTCGTCCGACAGCAGGAAAACGATGCAGTTGGCAATTTCGCGGGGCGTTGCGATGCGGCGCATCGGATGGGTCTCCAGCACCTTTTCCCGCAGTTCAGGTTCATGTTGGTCAAAGAATTCCTTCACCAGCGCCGTCTCGGTATAGCCCGGCGACAGCGCATTCACCCGGATCTGATGGGGACCTACCTCAAGCGCGAGTGACCGGGTCAGCCCGACAAGACCCGATTTGGCGGCGGCATATGGAAAGAACCCCGGATAGGTCATGTCGGCGTGAACGGATGCGATATTGACGATGGACCCTGCCTTTGCCGCAATCATGCCGGGCAGAACGGCCCGCGCCGCCAGCCATGCCGCCTTGAGATCGACTGCGAAAACATCGTCCCATTCCGCTTCGGTCATCCCGACCGGGTCAGCATAGGAATTGCGCCCTGCATTGTTGACAAGTCCGGTCACAGGCCCGAAACGGGCCACAGCTGCGGTCGCGACACGCGCGATATCGTCGGCGCTGGTGACATTGCCCTGCCCGAAATGGCACCGGTCAATCCCCAGCCCCGCGGCAAGTTTCGCCCCGGCAGCGGCCTCAAGGTCTATGAAGCTGACCCGGGCCCCTTCTTCGAGTGCCTTTTCGACCGTGGCCGCGCCAATCCCCCGGCTGCCGCCCGTCACAAAAACATGCTGCCCGTCAAGCCTGCCCATCCGCCCTCACCAATCTGCCACTGACCCGTCGTGATGATACCACTGTATCGGCTTGGCCTCCTCGTAAGGATGACGGCTGGCCGCAGACTCATCAATCTCGATCCCGATCCCAAGCGCTTGTGGCGGCGTCACACAGCCCCCGACAATCGGCGCACCGCCCGTCACGACCTCGTCCCGCCACGGCACGTCAGACCGCATGACCTCCTGGATAAGGAAGTTGGGGGTCGCAAAGCCCAGATGGATGTTCACCATCGTGGCAACCGGCCCCAGCGGGTTATGCGGGGCCATCGACACACCAAAGGTATCACAAAGTGCCGCAATCCTCCGGACCTCGGTGAGACCGCCCGCGTGGCAGACATCAGGCTGGGCAACGGCAATGGCCCCGGACTGCAGCAGGGGCAGAAACTCGCGCCGATGCACCAGCCGTTCGCCCGCCGCGATGGGGATCGTGGTGGACCGCGCGACCCGCGCGATACCTTCGCTGTCCTCGGGCTGGCACGGCTCCTCAAGAAACCAGGGCCTGTAGGGCTTGAGCACTTCGGCATACTGGATCGCCATCGCGGCTGTCGTCCGCCCGTGAAGGTCCACCATGATATCCATGTCTTCACCCGCCCCTTCGCGCGCGGCGGCCATCAGGGCCTCTGCCTGCCGAAGGGCTGCCAGACCGTCAAGCGGGGCCGTCTTGCCCACCGCCAGTATCTTGACCGCACTGAACCCATCCGCCTTCGACCGCGCCGCCTTTTCCGCAAACGACCCGACCTGCGCCGAGTCATAGACCGCCGTCGAATCCCCGCCACCCAGATGGTCGTACATACGCAGCCGGTTCCTGGTGAGCCCGCCAAGCAACTGCCAAAGAGGAATGCCCAGATCCTTGGACTTCAGGTCATAAAGCGCCTGGTCGATCCCTGACAGCGCCGACATCGTGACGATGCCGCCCTTGAAGAAGGGGTGGCGGAACATGACCTGCCAGAGGTGTTCGATGTTGCGGGGGTCTTCGCCCACAATCAGTGGGGCCAGATCCTCGATAGCCCCAACCACGGCCCGCGTCTGAAACTCAAGTGTCGCCTCACCCAATCCGGTAAGACCCGGCACATCGGTCTCGACCCGGACAAAGATCCAGTTGCGCAGACGGGCGTTGACCACCTGCGCCGAGATCCGTGTGATCTTCATCGACCTACCGCCCGGTCATCGACTGACGGCGGATCTTGCGGTCGATGAGCGTCTGCAGCACGACCGACACCACAATGACCAACCCAAAGGCAAGCTGGGTGTAGAAAGCGTTGATCCCCGCACTGACAATTCCCGCATTGATCGCACCAATGATGTAAGAAGCCACAAAGGTGCCAACCACGCTTCCCGTGCCGCCAAAGACGGAAGTACCGCCCAGAAAGACCGAGGCAATCGTGTTCAGCAGAAACCCCTCACCCGTCGTGGGCCAGAAGTAATACCCGTAGATCGACGTCATCAGGCCCGAAAACGTGGCCATCAGCCCCACGAGGATGAAGGAACGGGTCTTTACGCTGACCGCGTCAATACCCATCAGACGGGCGGATGTCGGGTTGTCGCCCACAAGAAAGACATGCGCGCCAAAACGGGTGCGATTGAGAAGAAACCACGCACCGATCAGGATCACCACCATCCAGATCGTCTGGATCGGTATACCAAAGAGCGTGGACCGGAAGATGGCATGCATTGCCGGATAATCTTCGGCAGTCAAGGGAACACCCGTCCCATTCATCAGGACCAGTTCAAGACCTCGGAACAGGAACGACGTCCCGATCGTGATCACCAGCGACGGGATGTTCAGATAGGATACAAGTGCCCCGTTGATCCATCCGCAGACCGCACCTGTCGCAAAGGCCGCGACAAGACCCACGGGCCAGCCCCCCCCGGCCTGCACGACAAGGCAGAATGCCGCCGTGCCCAAAGCCATGATCGAGGGGAAGGACAGATCGATCTCGCCTGTGATGACGACAAAGGTCAACGCAATTGCAATGATGCCGAACTGAGGCGTTGTCTGCGCAAAGGCAAGATAGATATTCGCGTTGGTAAACACAGTCGGGGCAGCCGCCACAAAACCCAGCCACATGACCAGACCCACCCCGATGATCCCCATCTGCGATCCGTAGCGGCGCAGAAACGAAGGAGGGGCCACGCGGTTGTCGGCGGGTTTCTTGATGGTCGTTTCAGAACTCATGACATCCGCCCCTCAGGTCAAAGAGCCGGTCCGGGCAACCCGGTACAGCCGGTCGATCAGGTCTTCCATGGAAATCTGGGTCTTGTCATAGACGCCCGCCACCTTGCCGCGGTCGAGCACATAAAGCCGGTCCACGACCGGATAGACGTGAAAGATGTTGTGGTCGATGAAGATCGCCGATTTGCCGACAGCCTTGATGTTGCGGACGAAATCGAGCGTCTTGCCGGTCTCGGTGAGCGAAAGCCCCATCGTGGGTTCGTCGAGAATAACAAGATTGGCATCGAAATAGAGAGCGCGCGTGATGGCAACGCCCTGCTTTTCCCCGCCCGACATCGTGGAAACGACGTTGTCCGGATGCACGGCGGCCGAGGTAAAGCCCATATGCTCGCTCATCAGCCGTGCGGATTCAGACCGCATCTTCTTGACGTCAAGCAGGCCCCATTTCGTCCGGGGTTCGCGTCCCATGAACATGTTGCGCCAGATCGGCTGCTTCTCACACAGCGCCCGTTCCTGATAGACGGTCTCGATCCCCAGATCCCGCGCACGGGCCACCGACCAGTCATCGATGAGTTTGCCGTTGAACCATATCTCGCCGCCCGGATCGGGGCGGTGAAAGCCCATCACGGTCTTGACCAGCGTGGACTTGCCCGCGCCGTTGTCGCCCAGGAGGCCCACGATTTCGCCCGGGTAAACGGCAAAATCGATGCCCGAAAGCGAGCGGACCTCGCCAAAGGTCTTGGACACATTGCGCAGTTCGATCACCGGCGTTCCTGCCGGTGTCGGGGTGGTCTCGGACATGGTCAACCCTTCAGGAAAACGGCCCCCGGCGATATGCCGGGGGCCTTTTGCATCAGCGGATTTCGACCGCTGCAAGCGGGGCCACTGCATCCACGTTGGTGGCGTCCACAAAGGCACCAGCCGTATTGATGTCGAGTCCCGAGAAACCGTACTTTTCGGTCAGGCAGATGTTCAGGATCGGCAGATAGCCTTGCAGGAACGGCTGCTGGTCGATGACAAGGTTCTGGAACCCGTCCTTTACCGCCTGCGCGGTGTTGGGCGACATGTCGAAGCCCGCGAAATAGACCTGGCCGGGGGTCAGGCCTGCGGCCTGTGCATAGACGCCCACATTGGATGTCAGACCACCATGATCCGTCACGACAATCTTGACGCCCGGGTTTGCGCCCATCAGGCCGACGAAGGTGGCCGTCCCGGCATTGGGATCGGCATTCGTCGCCGCGTCGATTTCCTGATAGATCACATTCAGGCCGGCTTCGGTGAAGGCGTCGATGACGCCGACTGTCCGCTGCCCCCGATCGCCACCCTGCCCTTGCAGGCCCCAGACAAACACCGAATCGCCCGCTACGACGCCCGACCGCTTCACCGCCTCTGCGGCCAGAGCATGGCCGGCGGCATAGTTCGGTGCGCCGACATAGCCAAAACCGTTCGGTGCAAACTTGGCCTGGCTGTCGGGCAGCGAGGTGTTCAGCGTGGTAAAGATGATGCCGGAGTCAAAGGCCTGCTGCACAATCGGGCCGGTTGCCGCTTCGCCCGCGAACCCGTAGGTCGCGATCCCGTTCACGCCGGTCGCAACAGCCTGCTGGATCTGCTGGAGCATCAGGTTGGGGTCCCAGTTCGAGAAATAGTAGGTCACGGTGGGCCCGAGGTCGAGTTCGGCCTGCCGGAAGCCGTTATAGACGTTATTGGCGAACACACCGCCCTGCGGGCCGCCGGGGAACGCCGCGATGGTGACACCCGAGCACCACTTTTCCGTCGGATCGGCCGTCACGCCAGTCGCCAGAAATGCAGCCGCAGAACAGGCCGCAGCCTGAAGCCAGAACTTGCCAGAAATCATTGTATCCTCCCAAATGGATCGGACCCTACAGTGCAGTTGTTGGTCTTTCGCACGCCGGGGGCCACGATAAGAATCGCTAGTGGAATCATACAAGCCTGTAAAGGATTCTCTGAAAGCGGTGCGTCGACGGAAAGATGGCCTTTGGTTTCATCCATTAGCGCCTTGTTTTTATGACAATGGCGCTGACCAGATTTTCAACGAGGTCCAGAAGCCGCGTAAGTCGGATTTACTGATCGCAAAACCTGTCCTACATCTTTGGCATGACAACAGCTATTGATATCACATCGATTCGCAAGGCTCCCCTCACCTCTGCCGCCCGCAATGTCGCCGATCTCCTGTCTGACCAGATCATCGACAAGCTGCCGCTGGGTGCCCATCTGCCGTCCGAAGCCGAACTTGCCGCGCGCTTCAACGTCAGCCGCGTGACGATCCGTGAAGCGTTCAAGATCCTTGCCGGACGCGGGCTGGTTGGCCTCTCCCGGGGCAAGCGCGCCGTGGTGACGCAGCCTGACGGGGCGATGTTTGGAGCGTTCCTCAAGTCGCTGATCAAGTCCGACCCGAAATGCATGTTCGACCTTCTCCAGATCCGCCGGTCGCTTGAAATCCAGTCCGTGACATTCGCTTGCCGCCACGCGAGCCGCTCCGGTCTGGCCGCCATCGAAGCGGCGCTGAATGCCATGCGGGACGCGGCACGCGCCATGCCCGAGAACGGGTACGATGCCACAGCCGATCTCGCCTTTGATCTGGCGGATGTGCAGTTCCATCAGGCGCTCGCTCTGGCCGGGGGTAACCGCGTGCTGACCTATCTTTTCGAAGCGATGGAAACATCACTGCTTGAAGCGTTCATGGCAAGCCATCGCGGCCAGACAAACACCGCTGCAGCCCTGCGGCTTGCTTTCGAAGAGCACCGGGCGATCTACGAGCACGTTGCCGCCCGCGACGAGCGTGCTGCGACAGATGCGATGCTGGCATTGCTGGCCCGCGCCGAAGTCAACCTGCACGCCGCTTACGGCCACCCCTGACTTTCTCACGCCATCCGGGGCTTCTTGCCACACATCCTGTCAGCGCCCTACGCTGTACGGTGCCAGACGGCCCTCAGCAGGTCGGATCAGGACAACGCAGCGTGTCGATGGCCCAGATCAACTCCAGAGCGATCAGTGATCACGCCCCGCAGAAACTCCACCGCCTCCCGCAGGTTCTCCTCCGCCCGAACACTCAGCCCCTCGCTGACCTCCCCGAACGCCTCCCCTGCGATCCCCAGCACCCACCCCTGAGGTTCAACCCCAAACAGCAACCGCGCCAACGCCAGCGCGGCCTCGGGCGAGACCTGGTGGCTGCCCAGGTCCCCCGGTGCCTCGGACGGCACAAGAAAGAACCGGAACGGCCCCTCGATCCTCATCATCGCATCGGCAAAGATCACCACGTCGAACCCCGCCATCATCCCGGCGTGATCCACCGTCAGCTGATAGTCGGTCTCGACCGTCACTCCCGGCAGGCCCATCGCCTCAACCGAAGCCGCCAGGGCCGGCCCCAGCCCGTCATCCCCGCGCCCTGGGTTGCCATAGCCTATGACCAGAACCCGCCCGGTCACATACACTGCCCTGCGCGGTCGACCAGACGGTGCTCCGCGTCGTAAATCTCGATCTGCAACGGCATCTGCCCCAGCGCATGTGTCGCGCAGGACAGGCAAGGATCATAGGCCCGGATCGCGACCTCGACATGGTTCAGCATGCCCTCGGTGATCAGCGCCTGCCCCGACAGATGCTGTACGGCCACGTTCTTTACCGCCCGGTTCATTCCCTCATTGTTATGCGTCGTCGATACGATCAGGTTGCAATAGGTCACCTGATCCCGCTCATCGACCTTGTAATGGTGGATCAGGTTGCCCCGCGGCGCCTCGATCACGCCGATCCCCTCATACCGCCGTTCCCCTTCGGCCCGCAGATCGGTCCCCTGAAGATCAGGGTCATGCAGCAACTCGCGGATCTTTTCGACGCAATGCACCACCTCGATCATCCGCGCCCAGTGATTGGCAAGGGTCGTGTGGTTTGGCCGGCCCCCGGTCAGCGCTTGCAACTCCCGATGCGCGGCATTGGCGAGCGGCGTGTCGATATGGCTCGCCGTGTTCATCCGTGCCAAGGGCCCCACACGGTACCAACCATATTCCGGTCCCAGATCGCGGATGAAGGGAAACTTCATGTAGGACCAGCTGCGCACATCCTCGACCAGCACCTTGTGATAGTCGTTGTAGTCCAGCATGTCGAAGATCGGCGCCCCGCCCCGGTCAACCGCCCGCATCCGCCCGTGGTAAAGGTCCAGCGCCCCGTCCCCTTCGCGGACAAGCGACATGTGGTTGGAAGGAAATGTGCCGAACCCCTCCACCATCTCCAGATGCCCCAGCACATAATCCCGCGCGATCCCCAGCGCATCCAGCGCCCAGCCGGTCATCTGATCGACCTGCGCCAGAAACCGGTCGCGCGTGGCGATATCAAGGTTCCGGTTGATCCCGCCCGGAATGGCACCCGTGCCGTGGATCTTCTTGCCTGCCGTGGCCTCGATGATCTCCTGCCCGAACTTGCGCATCAGCACGGCGCGCAGGCCAAGCTCGGGGTTCTCGCGGATCACCTCGAATATGTTGCGCTTCTCCGCAGGCGCGCCAAAGCCGAACAGAAGGTCCGGCGCAGACAGGTGAAAGAAATGCAGCACATGGCTCTGCATCACCTGCCCGTAGTGCATCAGCCGCCGCATCTTCTCGGCCGTGGGCGGCAGGACGTCCACGCCCACGATCTGGTCCATCGCCTTGGCCGCCGCCAGATGGTGGCTTACCGGGCAGATGCCGCAAAGGCGCTGCACGATGACCGGCACCTCCCACAACAGCCGCCCCCGGATGAACCTTTCAAACCCGCGAAACTCGACGATATGCAGCCGCGCCTCATCGACATTGTTGTTCTCGTCCAGATGAATCGTGACCTTGCCATGCCCCTCGACCCTTGTGACGGGGGAAATCTCGATCAGTCGCGTCTCTGACATGCTGTGCCGCCCTTCCTCAGTCGAAGCGAATGTCTTCGCGGTCGAACCCCGTGAACCTGCCATCCAGAAGGGTGGCAAGCGTGGAATAAATGATGTCGCCCGACGGCGCACAGCCGGGGATCTGGTAGTCGATATCCACGACCTCGGAACAGGGATAGACCCGGTCGAGCACCAGCGGCAGAACCGGATCATTGGGAATCAGCCGTGTCATGTTCCGCAGATAAGGGCCCGAGATATAGGCCTCTTCCAGACATTCCCGCAGGGGTTCGGCCGCATGCATGATCGCGTTCCGCATCGCAGGCAGCCCGCCCATGATCGCACATTGGCCAAGGGCGATCAGCACGTCGCAATTCTTCCGGAACTCGATCAGCGTATGCACGTTTTCCTCGTTGCAACACCCGCCCTCAATGATCCCGATGTCGCAGCGGCGGGTAAAGGTCTTGATATCCGTCAGGGGCGAGCGGTCGAACTCGACCTTCTCCATGAGCCCGATCAGCCGTTCATCCATGTCAAGGATCGCCATGTGACAGCCGAAACATCCGGCGAGCGAAACTGTGGCGACCCGGGCCTTGCGCGGATCTGTCATTCGCGTTTTTCCTCGATCTCGTGTCCGATCAGCCCGTGGTCAAAGTGGCGGCTGCCGATGGGCACCCGGAACCCTTCGTCCTTGCGGATGATGCACCCCACGGGACAGACCGCCGCCGACATGGCATGATCCGTGACCGCCGCGTCCGTATGCGCCAGATCCGCCCCGTTCACCGCCACCCGCCGGTGAATACCCCTGCCCACATAGCCGAACACACCCTTGCCATCCACATCCTGCGACGCACGGATACAGCGCCCGCAGGAAATGCACCTGTTGGTATCAAGCGCGATATCGGGATGCGAGGCGTCGAGTTCCCGACAGGGCTCAAGATAGGGAAACCGCGTCGCCACCGTCATCTCAAGCCGGTAGGCCATCGCCTGCAATTCGCAGTTACCGCTCTTTTCGCAGATCGGGCACAGGTGGTTACCCTCGTGAAAAAGCATCTCGACCAGATCGCGACGGACGCGGTTGCGCGCGGGCGTGTCATTTTCAACTTTCAGGTCGGGTGCCGCAGGCTGCGTGCAGGCCGACACGCTCCGGCCGTCCGCCTTCACCGTGCAGACCCGACAGCCCCCCTGATGCCGCAACCCCTCCACATCGCAGAGGCGCGGGATATAGATGCCAGCCGCATCAGCAGCCTCCATGATCGTCTGACCGGGCTTGGCTGTGACAGCGACCCCGTCGATGTGAAAGACAAAGGACTCTCCGGTCATTTGCTGAAATCCTTGTCAAAGATGTAGGACCGCCGTTTCGCAATCCCCCGGGCCCCGTCGATGGCCGACTGAATGTCGAATGTCGCCTTCACCCCATCCTTGCTCGGTCGCGTCAGGGCCGCATAGACCAGAGGGAAATTCTCAAGGCTCGACAGCACCGGATTGGGGGATGTCATGCCCAGCCCACAGCGGCTTGTCTCGATGATCGTGCCCGACAATTCCTTGAGGTAGGTGATATCTTCGTCACTCGCCTGTCCCTTGCGGAATTTCTCGATCGCCTTCTTCAGAAAAACATTCCCGACCCGGCAGGGCGTGCAGTAGCCGCAGCTTTCATGCACAAAGAACGACATGTAATAGTCTACAATCTCAAGGATATTCCGCTGCGACGAAAACACGATGATGGCCCCTCCCGTCGCCAGATCGTCAAAGCTCAGACAGCGGTCGAAGCTATCCCGCCCTATCATCGTCCCGCTCGGCCCACCCACCTGCACCGCCGCCGCATGTTCCGCCCCCGCCAGAGCGAGCAAGTCGCGGACCTTCTGCCCATAGGGCAGTTCATAAACCCCTGGCCTCTCGCAATCGCCGGAAACCGAGAACAGTTTCGTCCCGTGGCTCCGCTCTGTCCCCATCGCATGGAACCATCCCGGCCCCTGATCCAGAAGACGCGCCACATGGGCAAAGGTCTCGACATTGTTGACGACCGTCGGAAACCCAAGATAGCCCCGCGTGACGGGAAAGGGCGGGCGCGTCTTGGGCTCGCCCGGCAGGCCCTCGCAGGAACTGATCAGCGCACCTTCTTCGCCGCAGACATAGGCCCCTGCCCCCAGTTGAATGCGGATATCGAACCCCTGCCCCAGCACACCGCGCGCCCGACGCTCTTCAAGCACTGCATGAAGATGATCCAGCAGATATCTGTACTCCCCGCGCAAATACACAATTCCCTCAAGCGCCCCCACCGCCCGCGCCGCAATCGTCATCCCCTCGAACACCAGATCGGCCCGTTCAGTCAGCATCACCCGGTCCTTGAACGTCCCCGGCTCGCCCTCGTCGGCGTTGCAGATCACGATCCGCCGGTCCGCCTGTGTCCCCGCCGCAAACCGCCACTTGCGCCCTGTCGTGAACCCCGCGCCACCACAGCCGCGCAACCCGCTCGCCTCGACCGCGTCGATGATCGCCCCCGGCTCCATCGCCATCGCCGCCTGCAGCCCCCTGTCCTGCATCACGGGCCCAAGCAGAACCTCCCCCGCCTGCCGGATATTGTTCTCGACCTGCGCCCGCACCCGCTCTTGCACCCCCAGTTCCGCAAACCCCGGCAACACCGCCTCGCCCGGCGCAATCCCCGCCTTCAGCCTCTGCGCAATCTCCCGCGCCCGCGCTTTTGTCAGCCGCACCGCGACCACCTCGTTGATCATCGCCGCCGGCACCTGATCGCACATGCCGATGCAGGGCGTGTACTCCAGCGAAAACGCCCCGTCGGCCGAAGTCTCTCCCGGCGCGATCCCCAATTCCTCGGCAAACGCCGCGACCACCGCATCCAGCCCTGCAAACCGGTCCACGATATCGTCACACAGCCGGATCGTGACCCGCCCCTTGGGCGCCAGCGACAGGAAGGAATAAAAGCTCGCCACGCCTTCAACCGCGATCCGCGTCAGACCGACAGCCGCCGCAATCGCGTCCATCGACGCAGGCGAAATCCAGCGCCGCGCCTCCTGCACGTCAAGCAGGATATCCAGCATCCGGTGCCGGTCATTGCCGAACCGTGCGCAGATCTCTGCAATCTCCAGGTCTTGCGCCGCCCCCACTCCGGCTGTCTCGATCATGCCTCTCCTCCTCCGACCCGCGCCCGCGCGCCCCTCTCGGACGATGCAGTCTGTTAGCGCCACCATAGGGCGCAACCTCCGCCCCGCAACTTGAGCCAGATCAACCCCCGCCGATTTTCTCCATGGGTCAGCGCTGCATCCGGGCGCACACTTCCAGTCTACCCCGCCTTTTCGTTCCGATCTACCGTAACGACAGACTTACTTGTTGCGGCAACCCAGTTGGCGCATTACGATAAATCACCTTTCACGATTTGGAGGACTAATATGCAGTTTGGACCACGCAGCGTTGGTCGTCTGCTGCTTCGTCCGCTTGTTGCAGCCGCCGGTCTGGCGCTTGCACTCGCGGGCGCCGCCCTGGCAGAAGACACCGCACCCCCCCTCGGATCGCCTTCCGCGACCCGGACCATCGACGGGCTGCAACTGCCCGCCCCGCCGATCGCGTTCGGTGGCGTGATCACAAAGGACGCGACAACCTCGACGCCGTTCTGGCAGCCCCGCATCGTGCCCCCGGCCGGTGCCCCCAACGTGCTCCTGATCATCACCGATGACGTGGGCTTTGGCGCGCCTTCGACCTTTGGCGGCGTGATCCCCACCCCCTCGCTCGACCGGATCGCGGACATGGGCCTCCGCTACACCAACATGCACTCGACCGCGCTCTGCTCGCCCACGCGGGCCGCGCTGATCACCGGGCGCAATCACCACGACGTGGGCTTTGGTGTGATCTCGGAACAGTCCACCGGCTTCCCCGGCTATGACAGCATCATCACGCCGGACAAGGCCACCATCGGCACGATCCTGCGCGACAACGGCTACGCGACCTCGTGGTTCGGCAAGAACCACAACACGCCCGGTTTCGTAACCAGCATCGCCGGTCCCTTCGACCAGTGGCCGACGGGCATGGGCTTCGACTACTTCTACGGCTTCCTCGGGGGCGACACTTCGCAGTGGACACCGGGCAACCTGTTCCGCAACACCACCCAGATCTATCCCTCGATCGGCAACCCGAACTTCAACCTGATCACAGCGATGGCCGACGAAGCCATCGACTACATGCAGCAGTTGAACACAATCGCGCCAACGCAGCCTTGGCTAGTCTACTACGCGCCCGGCGGCACGCACGCCCCGCACCATCCGACGCCGGAATGGATCACCAAGATCGAAGACATGCATCTCTTCGATGCCGGCTGGAACGAATTGCGCAATACGATCTTCGCAAACCAGAAACGTCTTGGCGTGATCCCGCAGGATGCCGTCCTGACCGAATGGCCCTCTGACCTTCTCAAGAACTGGACAGACCTGACTGACGATGAAAAGAAGATGTTCATCCGTCAGGCCAATGTCTATGGCGCCTATCTGGCCTATACCGATCATGAAATCGGCCGGGTCATTCAGGCGGTCGAGGATATGGGCAAGCTCGACAACACCCTGATCATCTACATCTCGGGTGACAACGGATCGTCGGCAGAAGGCACGCTCATCGGCACCCCGAACGAAGTGGCCATGTTCAACCAGGTCAACGTGCCGGTCGAAGACCAGCTCAAGGACTTCTACGACATCTGGGGAAGCGAACATACCTATCCCCACATGGCGGTTGCATGGTCATGGGCCTTCGACACGCCCTTCAAATGGACCAAGCAGATCGCGGGCTACTTTGGCGGCACCCGTCAGGGCATGGCTATCGCATGGCCGAACGTGATCACCGACAAGGGTGGCACGCGTGACCAGTTTGCCCACGTCATCGACATCGTGCCAACCATCCTCGAAGCGGCAAACATCCCGGAACCCTCGGTCGTGAACGGGATCGCGCAAAGCCCGATGGAAGGCTCGAGCCTCGTCTACACGTTCGACACTGACAATGCCGACGAACCCTCGCGGCACATCACCCAGTATTTCGAGATGTTTGGCCAGCATGCCATCTATCATGAAGGCTGGATGGCAGTGTCCAAAGTCACCAGGCCGCCCTGGAACACAATGGGCGGTGGTGAAGACCCGACCCAGGCTCCTTGGGAACTGTACGACATCAACACTGACTGGACGCAATCGAACGACGTTGCCGCCCAGTATCCCGACAAGCTGAAGGAACTCGAGGACCTCTGGGTCCAGGAAGCCACGCGCAACAACGTCTACCCGCTTGACGGGACAGTCGTCACGCGCCTGCTGACGCCGCGGCCCAGTGCCACGGCGGGACGTACCTCCTTCGATTTCCCCGGCGCAATGACGGGTATTTCGAACGGCGTCGCACCCTCCCTCCTGAACTCCTCCTACACTTTCACTGCCGAAGTGACTGTGCCAGACAATGGCGGGGACGGTGTCATCATCACCCAGGGCGGCCGCTTCACCGGCTACGGTTTCTACATCAAGGAAGGCATCCCGACCTTTGCGTGGAACCTCGTCGGTCTCAAGGTCCAGACCTGGAAAGGCACCGAAGCCCTGACACCGGGCAAGCACACGCTCGTCTTCGACTTCAAGTATGACGGGCTTGGCATGGGCACACTCGCCTACGGCAGCCCCAGCGGCATCGGCCAAAGCGGGACCGGCACCCTTTCGGTCGACGGCACCGTCGTGGCAACGGACAAGATGGCGAATGTAATCCCCCTCATCCTTGCATGGGACGAAAACATGGACATCGGGTCGGATACCGGCACCCCGGTCAATGACGCCGACTATCAGGTGCCCTTTGCCTTCACCGGCACCATCGACAAGCTGAACATGACCATCGACCGTCCGCAACTGACCGAGGCTGATATTCAGACCCTCCAGGAAGCGGCCAAGAAGGCCAGCGACTAGGCTCAGCACGCCCGCCCGGCCCCCGCGCCGGGACAACCCCAACGCCGCCCCCCGGGGCGGCGTTGTCATTTCTGGCATCCCTTCTTGGCCCGCATCAGGCAACGCGCGGCACCTTCACCGAACCTCCACAAACAGGCATCAGGATCGCCCAACGCACGGCCCCTAAACCTTCAAGTCAGTAAGAATACCGACGTGATACCGACGTAATACCGACGTGATACCGACGTTCCACCGACGCGATTCTTTGCCGTTTTTCACAACAATTGCAGGCTCTTACAAACCCAACCCGCGAACCACCCCTCACAACCCCCGCCACAGGCAGATTTCGTCCTACCAAGCAACGCCCGCTGCCTCTCGGCCAAAATGCAAAAGGCCGGGCATCCGCCCGGCCTTTCTCCGCCCTAACCCTTTCCCCGGGTCAGCTACACCCGCTCGTCCCGCCACAGGTATTGCACTTCATGCAGGTCCCGTTCCGGACCAGCGTGTAGTTCCCGCAATCCCCGCAGGCCTCGCCCTCATAGCCCTGCATCTTGGCCTTGTCCCGCGCCGTCAGGCTGACCGTGCCGCTCACCACGGCGGTCGTTGTCATCGACCCGTTCACCACGCCCGGCACCAGCGTCTGCAGCGCCTGCACCGCATCCACGGCATAGGCCGTGTTCATCAGCCCGCCCTGCAGTACGACAAGATCCTGCGGCATCCGGTTGCGCAGATACCCGGTCGAGGAGATCTGCTTGAGCACCTCAATCGACCGCGACGCCGCCCCTTCGGACACGGGCGCAAAGTTGCGGATGCCCTCCGCCTCGCCCCGGCCGATATCGTCGAACGTGGCCCCTTCCGGCTTCACATGGGCCAGGTCCGTCCGGTCAAGGTAGGACACCGCCAACTCGCGGAAGATGTAGTCAAGGATCGAAGTCGCCGACTTGATCGAGTCGTTGCCCTGAACCATCCCCGCCGGTTCGAACTTGGTAAAGGTGAAGGCGTCCACGAACTCCTCCAACGGCACGCCGTACTGAAGCCCGACCGACACCGCGATGGCGAAGTTGTTCATCATCGCCCGGAAACCGGCACCTTCCTTGTGCATGTCGATGAAGATTTCCCCAAGCGAACCATCACTGTATTCGCCGGTCCTCAGGTAAACCTTGTGTCCGCCGACGATGGCCTTCTGGGTATAGCCCTTGCGCCGCTGCGGCATCTTCTCGCGTTCGCGGTTGCGGATTTCCTTGATGATGATCTTCTCGACAATCTTCTCGGCCATCAGAACCGTCTTTTCGTGAAGCGTCCCGGTCTCCATGATCTCCTGCGCTTCCTCATCATCGCTGATGAGCGCCGAGGCCAGCGGCTGCGACAGCTTGGACCCGTCACGGTAAAGCGCGTTGGCCTTGAGAGCGAGGCTCCAGGACTTTTCATAGGCTTTCTGGCAATCCTCGATCGAGGCATCGTTCGGCATGTTGATCGTCTTGCTGATCGCGCCCGAGATGAAGGACTGCGCCGCAGCCATCATCGTGATGTGGCTGTCGACCGACAGGAACCGCTTGCCGGTCTTGCCGCAGGGATTGGCACAGTCGAACACGCTCAGATGTTCCGCCTTCAGGTAGGGCGCGCCTTCCAGCGTCATCGTCCCGCAGACATGATCGTTCGCCGCATCGATCTGCGCCTTTGTAAAGCCAAGGTGGCGCAGCATGTCAAACGACGGATCGTTCAGCTTGTCCACCGGAATGCCAAGTGTGCCGGTGCAGAAATCGGCACCCAGCGTGTACTGGTTGAACACGAACCGGATATCGAAAGCCGCAGGAAGCGCCGCCTCAAGCTTTTCGATCTCGCCCATGCCGAACCCGTGCCCGATAAGCGCCGTCCGGTTGACGAAAGGCGCATTGCCAAGACTCTTGTGGCCAACCGCATGGGCGATGATCTCTTCGATCTGGCCCGAAGGATAACCCAGCTTTTTCAAAGCAGCCGGGACGCTTTGGTTGATGATCTTGAAGTAGCCCCCACCGGCCAGCTTCTTGAACTTGACCAGCGCAAAGTCCGGCTCGATCCCGGTCGTGTCGCAGTCCATGACAAGGCCGATGGTGCCCGTGGGCGCAATGACGGTCGCCTGCGCATTGCGGAAACCGTGCTTCTCACCCAGCGCCAGCGCCTCGTCCCAGGCGCCCATCGCGATGCCCACCAGCCGCGGATCAGGGCAGTTGGCATGGTCCAGCGCAACGGGTGCCACGTTCAGCCCCTCATAACCCGCCGCCTTCCCATGGGCCGCATTGCGGTGGTTGCGGATCACACGCAGCATATGCGCCTTGTTCTTGGCATAGCCGGGGAAAGGCCCCACCTCGCACGCCATCTCGGCACTTGTCGCATAGGACACGCCCGTCATGATCGCTGTCAGCGCACCGGCCATCGCCCGGCCGCCGTCGCTGTCATAGCCCAGCCCCATGTTCATCAGCAGGCCGCCGATATTGGCATAGCCAAGCCCGAGCGTGCGGAACTCAAAGGACCGCTGCGCGATTTCCTTGGATGGGAACTGCGCCATCAGCACCGAGATTTCAAGCGTAATGGTCCAAAGCCGCGAGGCGTGGATGTAGTCCTCAACCTGAAACAAGCCATCCTTGTAGAATGTGAGCAGGTTCATCGAGGCAAGGTTGCATGCCGTATCATCCAGGAACATGTATTCCGAACAGGGGTTCGACCCCCGGATAGCGCCATCTTCCGGGCAGGTATGCCAGGCGTTGACCGTGTCATGATACTGGATGCCGGGGTCGGCACAGGCCCAGGCCGCATGGCCCACCTGATCCCACAGCGCCCGGGCCTTTATCGTCTTGGAAACCTTCCCGTCCTTACGATTGATCAGTTGCCAGTCGGCATCCTGCTCGACCGCCTTGAGGAAAGCGTCCGTCACCCGGATCGAGTTGTTGGAGTTCTGGCCCGAAACGCTCGCATAGGCCTCCGAATCCCAGTCGGTGTCATAGGTCGGAAACTCGATGCTCGTATGCCCCTGTCGCGCATAATCCAGCACTCGCTTGGTATAGGTATCCGGGATCGCGACCTTCTTGGCCTCGCGGATCGCGGTCTTGAGAGCGGTATTCACCGCCGGATCATAGGCATCCTCGGGCTTGCCATCCCAGGCACGGATCGCTGCGAACAGCGCGTTCAGCTTCTGTTCGTGCATCTTGGAGCCCGCGACGATCGACGCCACCTTCTGCTCTTCGATAACCTTCCAGTTGATGAAATCCTCGATATCGGGGTGATCGGCATCCACGATCACCATCTTGGCCGCCCGGCGCGTCGTTCCACCCGACTTGATCGCGCCCGCCGCGCGGTCCCCGATCTTGAGGAAACCCATCAGCCCCGACGACCGGCCGCCACCCGACAGCTTTTCGCCCTCGCCCCGCAGGGACGAGAAGTTCGTGCCCGTGCCCGAACCGTATTTGAACAGCCGCGCCTCGCGGACCCACAGGTCCATGATCCCGCCGTCATTGACCAGATCATCGGCTACCGACTGGATAAAGCAGGCATGCGGCTGAGGATGCTCATAGGCGCTTTCCGACTTGGTCAGTTCGCCCGACTTGTAGTCCACATAGAAATGCCCCTGCGCGGGGCCGTCGATGCCATAGGCCCAATGCAGGCCCGTATTGAACCACTGCGGGCTGTTCGGCGCCGCCATCTGCGCGGCGAGCATGAAGCGCATCTCATCATAATAGGCCTGCGCGTCTGCCTCGGTCGAGAAGTAACCACCCTTCCAGCCCCAATAGGCCCAGGCACCGGCCAGACGGTCAAACACCTGCTTGGCCGATGTCTCGCCGCCCATCGTCACCCCCTCGGCGGGGACGCCGCGCCACAAGAAGGCCGGCACGCCCTTTTCCTTCACGCGCTTCATGGCAGACGGAACGCCCGCCTTGCGGAAGTACTTCTGTGCGATGACGTCGGATGCGACCTGAGACCAGCCCTCGGGCACTTCGCAATTGTCCAGCTTGAAAACGACCGTGCCATCAGGATTGCGAATCTCCGAGGTGGTCGTGCGGAAATTCAGCGCCGCATAGGCATCCTGCCCGGCCTTGGTAAAATTGCGTTCGATCTTCATCGCGCCTTGCCCCTCGTCCTGCGCCGTTGCTGCGGCGCTGTTGATTATCCGGCGGGGTCTTTGACCTCCGCCCCCCGTGCTTCCCGACACGAGCGGTTCAGGCAAAGGGACCCCGCAAGCCGACGTATGGTCGGCCCGTGCGCACCCCTTATTGGCTGCGGTACGATTCAGGATGTCTCCCCTTTGCCGCCCGCCACTAGATATTGTGGTTCCCCGGTCAGCCAGCACAAACTGGCGCATCTATCGCTAGGGGGTCAACGCCAATCTTGCACCACATGATGCAATTTTCCGGTTGACGCTGTCAGGACCGCACCCGTCGCAAGGGTGGAGCCGATTCATCCCGAGACTTGTCCACAGACCGTTAAGGCCGACGGTCCAGTTCATGCTTTCGATCAATGAAACCCGGAAAAGCGGGCTTCACGGTAGCGTTACACGCGACCGCTGAGAATCAGCTTGAACGTTTCGGGGTCACGCCGCACTGACCTCGCATCGGAACAGCTGGCTCATATTGCGCCACACGGGGAGTTCTGGCGGACAATCCGCTCCCTCACCCTGTGCCACGCTTGCCACAGAGAACGGGGCCGCTGATGCGTGCAAAAATATTGGTCGCCCTGCTTCTTTGCACCGGATGCGCACCGGTGGAATATCTCCCCATGGTCGAAGAAGCGCCCCCCGCCAAACAGGGCATGCTTCCCGCCGGGCAGCAGATGGCCAGTTTCACCTCCTATCCCCAGGGCCTTCTCGACGCGGCCTTTGCCGCTTGCGACAACCCGGGCCAAACACCCCGACGCCCCGTACCCGACACGGTCCTTTGCGAAACCCTGCCAACTCCGGACGCGGCAGCCGCCTTGATTCTGCGATTCGATGGCACGGTCGATGCCCTGCCAATATTCGTGATGTCATTCGAGGCGCAGCCAGACGGCACTGCCTATATCGTGACCGCCGACACCTACATCGTAAGCGGTGCGTCGGCCCCGTTGTTTCGGCCTGAGACCATTTCGGGCATGCCGGCCTGCAACTGAGTTTGCGGGAGGTTTGCAGTGGAGCACCAAAATGAGCACCGGATGGAGGTTCCCAGTCGCAAGGGAGTTTCAC
>JAPLPE010000040.1 GCA_026400355.1 Rhodobacterales bacterium
CACATGGTCCACCACCCGCTGCCGGAGCTCTACAGGATGCGGCTTGCCCATCGTTGACCCCCATATCTGCCTCGCAGACAGGGAATCACAGATCAAGCCTCAAGGGAATCCTGAATCGCGATGACCGCAACACGCTCTAATTCTGGCTTATCGCCGAAGCCCCTGGAACGCCGCGGAAGCGGCCCATCCGGCAATAATCGCCATCGCGATCGACAACAATCCATAGGCCAACGGCATCTGATGGGCCAGATTGAACAGCCACCGCTCGATCCCCACCTTCCGCACGTCAATGGTCGTCTTGTAGCTGTCCACCACCGCGCCGCCCCGCGTCAGAAAGATGCGCGTGTCATAAGTGCCCTCGACCAGATTGGCAGGTAGCCCGATCTGCGTCCGGAACAGCGTCTCCTGATCCAGCGTGACTGCTCCATCCAGCACCTGATACAGCCCCTCGCTTTCGCGGATGCGGATCAGCGCCTCGGTATACTCGGCCGAATTGCTCACCGCGTTCCCCACCGACCGTATCGCCCTGGGGATTGAGATGGAGTTGCGCACATCCTCCGTATCGCTCAGCACATCGGCCAGTGGCCCGGTCGTCGCCACCGCATAGAACGACGGCGCCGCATCCACATGCGCCGCATTCGTGTTCAGCCATATGCCGAACCGCCGTTCCTTGTGCCGCACTGTGACCGGGGTCAGCGGCCCTGACACGGTGATGACCACCTCCAAGGGCGGCCCCGCAGGAGCCGGACTGTCCCGCTTGACTGCGCCAAAGATCAGAATGTCAGACCCGTTGAACGTCGCGGTGATGCCCACCTCGTCCGCCGAAAGGCCCAGAACAATCTTCTCGGCCCGGGCCGGCGCTGCCAGACACAAAAGGATTACCAGCCAGCGGATCACAGCGGTTGCCCCCGCTCCGCCGAGAACAACTCGCTCGGCTCGATCACCAGATTCAGCGCCAGTTGAATACAGACTGCCAGAACCAGCACCGAAAGCAGAATCCGCAACTGCTCGGCCCGCATCCTTGTCCCGATCCTTGTCCCGATCTGCGCCCCCACGACCCCCCCAAGGATCAGCAGCAGCGCCAGTACGATATCGACGGTAAAGTTCGTCGTCGCATGCAGCAGCGTGGTAAATGCAGTCACAAAGATGATCTGGAACAGCGATGTCCCGATCACCACCTTGGTGGGCATCCCCAGCAGATAGATCATCGCGGGCACCATGATGAACCCGCCACCGACCCCCATGATCGCGGCAAGCACACCCACGAACAACCCGACAAGAACCGGCGGTATGACCGAGATATAAAGCCCCGACACCCGGAACTTGAATTTGAGCGGCAGGTTCTGCACCGCGGTATGCTTGCGCCGCTTGGGCGCAGCCCCGCTTCGCACCCGCCTCAGGGTACGGATGCTCTCCAAAAGCATCAGCCCGCCTACGATCCCCAGAAAGACCACATAGCAAAGCTTGACAAGCAGATCGACCTGACCCATCGCCTTGAGATAGTTAAACACCACAACGCCCAAAGCCGACCCGATCAGTCCGCCAATCAGCAGCACCACCCCCATCGGAATATCGACGTTCTTGCGTTGCAGATGCGACAGCAGCGCAGAGAACGACGACGCCACGATCTGGCTCGCGCTCGTCGCCACCGCGACAGAAGGAGGTATCCCCGCCAGAAACAGCAGTGGAGTGATCAGAAACCCGCCGCCCACGCCGAACAAGCCCGACAGAATTCCCACCAGCCCGCCTAACCCGAGAATCAGGATGGGGTCGACCGAGACCTCGGCAATGGGAAGGTAAAGCTGCATGGCGGTATCCGCACCGGATTACCCTCCTTGAATCACCCTTGGCCTGCGATTTCCACCCTTGATGCCGCCCTGCGGCCATCAAAGATCGCGGAGGAACCTGCGAAGCACAGTTTCGAGTTTCACCGCACCGATCGGGGCCATCGCTTTGGTGTGCTCATGGCTGATCGCCTCGTCCGACAGGCCCGCCGCCATATTGGTGATCGTCGAAATCGCCGCCGCCTTGAGGCCCAGAAACCGCGCAAGGATCACCTCGGGCACGGTCGACATCCCCACCGCATCGGCGCCCAGCATCCGGATCGCCCGGATTTCGGCCGGAGTTTCAAACGACGGGCCGGAATACCAGGCATAGACGCCCTCGGCCATCTCGACCTCTTCCGTCGCCGCCGCCTGCCGCAACCGGGCGCGCAGCGCAGGGTCATAGGCGTCCTTCATCGGCACGAACCGCGCATCTGTCGGCTCTCCGATCAGCGGGTTCAGCCCGGAAAAGTTAATGTGGTCCGACAGGCACATGATCGACCCGGTTGGCATCCTCAGGTCCAGCGACCCCGCCGCATTGGTGGCGATCACCAGCCCGGCGCCCAGTTCCTTCAGCACCTCAAGCGGCAGGCGCATCACCGCCGGATCACCCTTCTCATAGTAATGCGCCCGGCCCCCGAACACGGCCACGCGCACGCCATTCAACTCTCCCACGACAAGGTTCGGGTTATGCCCAGACACGCCCGCGTGCGGAAACCCCGGCAGATCGCCATAGGGGATCGCCGCCCCATCCACGGCCCCCGCCAGATGCCCAAGACCGGACCCAAGGATCAGCCCCAGCGTCACCGGTGCCTCCCCGGCGCGGGACCGGATCAGGCGGGCAAGTTCAGCGCTCTTTGACATAGGGTTCGCCTCCGGCGCGGGGCGGGATGGCCTTGCCTACGAAACCGGCAAGGATCACCACCGTGAGGATATACGGCAGGGCGTCCAGCAACTGGACCTGAATCTTGAAATGCAGCGCCGTTTCCAAAAGGTCCGGTCGTAGTGACAGCGCCTGCAGGAAGCCGAACAACATGCAGGCCATCAGCGCATACCACGGCCGCCACTTCGCAAAGATCAGTGCCGCCAGTGCGATATATCCGCGGCCCGCCGTCATGTCCTTGACGAACCCGGCCTGCAGCGCGGTCGACAGATACGCCCCCGCGATCCCGCACAGCACGCCGCAGATCGCCACAGCCGCAAACCGCATACGCACTACCGAAACGCCGGCCGTGTCCAGCGCCGCCGGGTTCTCCCCCACCGCCCGCAGCCGCAACCCGAACCGCGTGGAAAACAGAAGCCATGCAGTCAAGGGCACCAGCAAAAGCGCCACATAGACAAGGATAGTATGACCCGAAATAAGCTCGTAATAGATCGGCCCGATGACCGGCACATCCCGCATCGCCTCGGCCCCCGGCAAGGTGATCGGATCGAACCGCGCCGCCCCGGCAAGTTGCGGCGTCCGCCCGCCCTCACCAAACCAGCTTTGTGCCACGACCACCGTCAGACCGGCGGCGAGGAAATTGATCGCTACCCCGGAAATCAGCTGATTCCCCCGGAACGAGATCGACGCCAGCCCGTGAATGCCCGACAGCACCAGCGAAGCCCCGATCCCGGCCAGCAGCCCGACCCACACATTGCCCGACACATAGGCTACGCCCGCCGAAACGAAGGCCGCGACCAGCATCTTGCCCTCAAGCCCGATGTCGAAAATCCCCGCCCGTTCCGAAAAAAGCCCTGCCAGACAGGCAAGAAGCAGTGGCGTCGCCAGACGCACGCTTGAATCCAGAAGTTGCAGAAGCGTCATCAGATCCATGACTTACTCCGCTGGTGTGCCATTGGCCGATGAACGGCGTATCGACAAGAAGATGCGTTCAAGCGGCCAGCGGACCATGTTGTCCAGCGCCCCCGTGAACATGATGACAAGCGCCTGAATGACCACGATCAATTCACGCGGGATCGACGTGGCAAGGCCCAGTTCCGCGCCACCCTGATAGAGGAACCCGAACAGCACCGCCGCCAGCAAGACGCCCACAGGATGGTTCCGCCCCATCAGCGCCACTGCAATCCCGATGAACCCGGCCCCCTCGACCGAATTCAGCACCAGCCGCTCGGCCTCGCCCATGACGTTATTGATCGCCATCATGCCCGCGAGGCCCCCCGAGATCATCATGGAAAGCACGATGATCTTGGTAGGCCCGATGCCCGCATACTTCGCCGCGGCCTCGGAAAACCCATAAGCGCGGATCTGATACCCCAGCCGCGTTTTCCAGATCAGCGCCCAGACTGCGACACAGGCGATCAGCGCGATGAAGAAGGTGATGTTGACTGGCGCCCCCCGGAACAGCGGATTGTCCGCCGTCGAAAACATGTCCTGAAACGACGGCAGATGTGTGGCCTCGGGGAACCTCCCCGTCGCCGGGTCCATCGCCCCCACAGGTTTCAACTGATTGACCAGCAGGTAGTTCAGCAGCGCCGCCGCGATGAAGTTGAACATGATCGTCGTGATGACGATATGGCTCCCCCGATTGGCCTGCAGGAACGCCGGCACCGCTGCCCAGGCCGCGCCAAAGGCCGCGGCGGCCAGGGTCGCCCCGATCAGCGCCAGCGACCAATGTGGCCAGGGGATAAAGATACAGACCAGCGCAACCCCCAGCCCGCCCATCATCGCCTGCCCTTCGCCACCGATGTTGAACATCCGCGCATGAAAGGCGACCGACACGGCAAGACCCGTGAAGATGAAATTTGTCGTGTAATAAAGGGTATAGCCCCAGCCATAGGTCGACATGACCGACCCAGACACCATGACCTGAAGCGCCTTCCACGGGCTTTCTCCGATGGCAAGGATCACCAGCGCCGACAAGAGCGCCGCCAGAAGGAGGCTGATCAGCGGGATCAGGATGATGTCGGCCCATTTCGGCATCTTGTCCAATTCAGTCTCCCGATACGTTCATTGACTCAGTTCATTGACTCATGGGGTCGAGGCTCAGGCCTTGCTGGTTGATCGAATTGCCGCAAGCTTTCGCTCTTCAAGTATTCCCAAGAGCCCATAAATCTCAGCAATCGTCAGTGTGAGAGTTCCATCAGAATTGCCCGACGTTTCCATCGGTCCAACTTGGACGTCCAGCACCAGCTTTCCATCTTTTGTGAGTCTGGCACGAGTTGTTAAAAGGTCCTGTTCCACGAGCGTGTATGCGTTGCCCGTGTTTCGGGATTTTGGTGTTATCTCAAGCTTCATCAGGCGGCTTCCCCCTTGACCCCGGCCATCAGAAGGCCAAGCTCCTTCACATCCGTGTTCTCCGGCAGGCGTTCACCCATGATCTGCCCGTCGAACATCACCGCGATCCGGTCCGACAGCGACAGGATCTCGTCCAGTTCCACAGACACCAGCAAGATCGCCTTGCCCTGATCGCGCAGCGCCACGATCTGGTTGTGAATGAACTCGATTGCGCCGATGTCCACGCCCCGCGTCGGCTGTCCGATCAGCAAAAGGTCGGGGTTTCGCTCGATCTCGCGCGCGACGACGATCTTCTGCTGGTTCCCGCCCGAAAAATTCTTGGCCGACAATTCCGGGTTCGGTGGCCGGACGTCGAACCGCTCCATCTTGGCCGCCGTATCCGCCCGGATGGCCGGATTCGACATGAACAGCGAAGACCGCTGATACCTTGGATCATTGTGATAGCCGAACGCCACGTTTTCCCACGCCGTGAAATCCATGATCAGGCCCTCGTGCTGCCGGTCCTCTGGCACATGGGCAATCCCCCGCGCGCGCCGCGTCTGGCCGTCCGAATGCCGCCCCGTCAGGTCAATCGACTCGCCGTTCAGCTTGACCGAACCAGTGGCCCGCCCATAGCCCCCCAGCACCTCCAGGAGTTCCGACTGCCCGTTGCCGGCCACCCCGGCGATCCCCAGAATCTCCCCTGCCCGGATATCAAACGAAATCCCCTTAAGCCGCTGCACTTTGTGCTCATCGGTCACGCGCAGATCTCGCACCTCAAGCACCAGCTTGCCCGGCGTTGCGGGCTTCTTCTCGACATGCAGCAGCACCTTGCGGCCCACCATCAGCTCGGCCAGTTCCGGGGGCGAAGTCTCAGCGGTCTTTACCGTCGCCGTCATCTGCCCGCGCCGCATCACGCTCACCGTATCGGTGATCTCCATGATCTCGCGCAGCTTGTGCGTGATCAGGATGATCGTCTTTCCTTCGCGCTTCAGGTTCTCAAGGATGCGGAACAGGTGGTCCGCCTCGGCCGGGGTCAGCACGCCCGTCGGTTCATCCAGAATCAGGATATCCGCCCGGCGATAGAGCGCCTTCAGGATCTCGACCCGCTGCTGCATCCCCACGCCCAGATCCTCGATCAGCGCATCCGGATCGACGTTCAGCTCATATTCATCAGCCAGTTGCTTCAACTGCGCCCGCGCCTTGAACAGCGAAGGGCGCAGCATCGGCCCGTCCTCGACCCCAAGGATGATGTTTTCCAGCACGGTGAAGTTCTCGACCAGCTTGAAATGCTGGAACACCATCCCGATCCCGGCCTTGATCGCAGCCTGACTGTCAGGGATCTGCGTCAACTGCCCGTTGATGAAAATCTCGCCTGCATCCGCCTTGTAGAACCCGTAAAGGATCGACATCAGCGTCGATTTCCCCGCCCCGTTTTCCCCGATGATTCCGTGGATCGTGCCGGGCATGACCCGGATGGAAATGTCCTTGTTGGCCTGCACAGGGCCAAAGGCCTTGGAAATGCCCTTGAGTTCAATGGCCGGTACAGCGGTGTTCATGCGTTCACCCGGATGTCAGAACCTGTGAAAAAGGGCCGCGCCGTTGGTCTGGCGCAGCCCCGATGTCATGCGACGGCGCGGATCAGAACGTCAGCGCCGGGCAGGTTTCGTCCGAAGTGTAGTCATGCACGACGAGTGAGCCATCGGCGATCGCAGCGGCAGCGGCGGTCACGGCAGCTTCCATCTCGGGCGTGATCAGCGAACGGTTATTGTCGTCCAGCGCCCAGCCCACACCTTCGTTGGCCACGCCCATGACGTTGATGCCGGTGACCACGTCGGGGCCAGCGGTCATCGCTTCGTACACGGCATTGTCCACGCGCTTAAGCATCGAGGTCAGAACCTGACCGGGGTGCAGGTAGTTCTGGTTCGCGTCGACGCCGATCGACAGGATGTTGCTGTCGGCAGCGGTCTGCAGAACGCCCACGCCCGTGCCACCGGCAGCGGCATAGACCACGTCAGCGCCTTGGCTGATCTGGGCGAGCGTCAGTTCCGAACCCTTCACCGGGTCGTTCCATGCGGCAGGGGTGGTACCGGTCATGTTGGCCACAACCTTGGCATCCGGGTTGGCCGCCAGAACGCCCTGGGCATAGCCGCAGCCGAACTTGCGGATCAAAGGAATGTCCATGCCGCCGATAAAGCCGACAGTGCCCGACTTGGACGCCATGCCAGCCAGCATGCCGACAAGGTAGGAACCCTCATGTTCGTTGAACACGACCGAACGCACGTTCGGCGCATCGACGACCATGTCGATGATGACGAACTTGGTATCGGGATAGTCGCCAGCGACTTCACCGAGCGCTGTTCCGAAAGCGAAACCGGCCATGACGATCGGGTTGTTGCCCGCTTCGGCAAAGCGGCGCAGCGCTTGTTCGCGCTGGGCGTCAGACTGAAGCTCGACCTCTGCAAAGGTGCCGCCGGTTTCTTCGGCCCAACGGGTCGCACCACCAAAGGCAGATTCGTTGAAGGATTTGTCGAACTTGCCGCCAAGGTCGAAAATGATCGCAGGATCGGCGAGAGCGGCACCAGCCGAAAGGGCTAGCACAGCGGTTGCGCCAAGGAATTTCTTCATGAAGGTCATGTGGTTCTCCCAATCACTCGTTTTGGAGGAGTCACGTCTGGCAGACGCTGTCCCCGGGGTAAGCCGAACCAGCCAAGTCCAGAGGTGCCTCCGGGCCGGATCATTGCGGGATAAGGCAATGCCGCGCGGGAGTGGTCAACAGGTTTTTGCATTGCATAGCGTACTTACCGTGTGCGTCCTCTTGCGCAGCTATAGATGACGTAGGGTCACACTGGCCCGAAGGCCTTTTCCATAACCAGCGCCGCAACCTTCTGCCCCGACAGACGCACGTAGTACCCCGGCCTGCGCCCGACCTGAAGAAAGCCACAACTGCGGTACAGCCCGATGGCAGGCAGATTATCCTCGGCCACCTCCAGAAACATCCTCGCGGCACCGGCCTCTGCTGCGCTAACCGCCATCGCCTCCAGCGCCGCCCGCGCCAGCCCCTGCCGCCGCGCCGCTGGCACCGTCGCCAGCGTCAGCACCTCTGCCTCATCCAGTGTCACCCGCCCCAACGCAAAGGACCGGACCTCACCACAGAGGATCACACCAGGCTGGCCCAGAAGGTTCGCAAACTCTGCCTC
This sequence comes from Rhodobacterales bacterium, assembly GCA_026400355.1. Taxonomy (GTDB): domain Bacteria; phylum Pseudomonadota; class Alphaproteobacteria; order Rhodobacterales; family Rhodobacteraceae; genus JAPLPE01. Next base: position 8,241 of record JAPLPE010000040.1, read on the forward strand.
GGTCCAGGCCCGCTCAGCCTGAAAGGCTGCGGCATAGGTCGCCGCCAGCGCCTCCGGCGTCACGGCAGGATCGTCGGGGCCGGGTCCCGCGCCGGAACCGCATCGGCGGCACGCACGTAAAGCGGCGCCGGGCGCGGCAGATCCTGCCCGACACGCTTGGCTGCAATCCGCACAATCGCCGTCACCAGCGCCTCGGCCGACATCGCCTCGGCCATGCCATCGGTCACTTCCGGCGCATCGGCCCGGTCCTCATGCAGTCGCTGCGCATAGATCTGCCTTCGCAGTGCAGGCAGCGTCACCGTCAACGGCCGGGGCAGACCAAATGCCGCCGCCTCGAACCCTGACACCCCGATCGCCTGTATCCCCAGCCCCAGCGCCAGCCCCCGCGCCGCCGCCACACCGATCCGGATGCCGGTAAAGTTCCCCGGCCCTGTCCCCACGGCCAGTGCGTCCAGATCACGCCAGACCAGCCCTTCCTGTGTCAGCAGGTCCTCCAGCGCCGGGATAAGCTCCTCAGCCTGCCCGACCGCCATCAGCGCCACCGACGAGACAATCCGCTCGCCGCACAGCAAAGCGACCGCGCAGTGCGCGGCCGATGTGTCGAACGCAAGCATATTCAAGGCATTACGCCGCGACCGGGCGAACCTCGATCACCTCGGGTATATAGTGCCGCAATAGGTTCTCGATCCCCATCTTGAGCGTCAGCGTGGATGACGGGCAACCTGCGCACGCGCCCTGCATGTGCAGATAGACGATCCCCCGGTCAAACCCGTGGAACGTGATGTCGCCGCCGTCCTGCGCCACGGCAGGCCGCACGCGGGTATCCAGCAACTCCTTGATCTGGTTGACGATCGCACCATCCTCGCCAGAATGGGCCGCATGCCCGCCCGAGGTCTGCTCGCCCTCCATCACCGGCTTGCCGGACTGGTAATGCTCCATGATCGCGCCAAGGATCGCAGGCTTGATATGATCCCATGCCACGGCATCGGCCTTCGTCACCGTGACGAAATCCATGCCAAAAAACACGCCCGTCACCCCATCCACCGCAAAGATGCGCGCGGCCAGAGGCGATTTCACCGCCGAATCAGCCGTCGGAAAATCCGCGGTTCCTATGTCCAGCACAGTCAGACCGGGAAGGAACTTGAGCGTGGCGGGGTTCGGCGTGGATTCGGTCTGGATGAACATGGCAAGGACAACCTTTTTATGTCAGGTTCGAGATATGCGCCTCCCCACCTCCCAAGTCAAGGTTTGGAATGATTCTAAACTCTGACACGATCCCCCGCAGGCCCGCCCAGCCGATCCGACAGACATATTCGCCGCATACCTGGCAATGAACGCAAACAGGTTTGTGTGGAAGGCTAGAACACTACGGGGTTGTAGACCGCAGCTTAAGATATGACGCGTGAACCCCTCAGCGTCCGTTCTGAATTGTGTCAAGAGCACAGAACAGTGACAACCGAGTCCTGCACTTCTTGGGGGACCCCTTCATCTAGCCTGAACCCGCCACTTGCTCGTGTCGGCAACAAGACCTTTTGTTCTGTCAGAAAGTCATTGAGCTGTTGGGTCGGTACTGCAGAATTCATGCTTTGAGGAAGCGTACCTGTCTGTTCAAGAACGCAGCTGTCACTCGCGCGGGAGACGACGACCCCAAGCACCTCGCCACTTTCACTGAGCAAAGGTCCACCGCTGTTTCCGGGCTGAACTGGCGCCGAGAACATCACCCATGCTGTCGCGTCGTTCAACTGTGGCAGTGCGCTTTCATTGCCGCCAGTCACAGAAAGGCCCTGTTCAGGAAAAATGTCCGTATATGGAAAACCAAGGGCGAAAATGGTCTCTCCCAAGAGGGGCTTTGCGTCTGCGTCGATTGGTAACCATACGGACGAACGTTGGGCTGATGCCAAGACGGCTATCTTTTCGCCGGAACCATCGCTGCGGATGATCACGGATGTGGCCGCGTTTAGGCGGGAACATCTGCCGAAATGGAACCGATGAACGTGTGTTCCCATCATCTGCAGGAGGCGGGTGCGACGCCCGAGGAGGAACTGGCCTTTGCGCTGGCTACGGCCTGTGCCGTTCTGGACGATCTGAGGGGCAAGGTCGCGCCGGAGCATTTCCCGGAAATGGTCGGGCCGATTTCGTTCTTTGTTGCCGACATCCGGTTCGTCACCGAGATGTGCAAGATGCGGGCGGTTGTCAAATTGTGGGACGAGATCACCGAAACCCGCTGCGGGATCATGGACGTCCGGTCCAGCCAGTTCCTTTATGGGGTACAGGTCAATTCACTAGTTCTAGCCGAGCAGCAGCCCGAGAACCATGTATATCGCATTCTTCTGGAAGTGCTGGCGGTCACTTTGTCAAGGAACGCGCGTGCCCGCGCCGTGCAGTTGCCGGCCTGGAACGAGGCGCTGGGCCTGCTCCGGCCCTGGGATCAGCAATGGTTTTTGCGGATGCAGCAAATCCTGGCCCATGAAATCGATCTTCTGGAGTACGAGGATCTCTTTGACGGCAATCCTGCGATTAACCGCAAGGTCGCGGCGCTTAAAGCCAAGTCGCGGGCGGAACTGGCGCAGATTGATGCCATGGGCGGGGCGATCGGGGCGATAGCCCGCATGAAATTGTGGCTCGTGGAGTCCAATTCGGCGCGAATTGCTGCTATTGAAAACGGTGAAACGACAGTTGTCGGCGTCAATCGCTGTCAAAACGGCGAGCCTTCGCCGCTTATCGGTGGAGAGGGAGCGGTGATCGCGGCGGATCAGGGGGCGGAAGCAGATCAGCGAGGTCGTCTGGCAGCGTGGAAGGTCGCTGCGCCCGCGCGGGCGCAGCGACGGGGGAATGGGCCGAGGCGATGCGGGGCCGTGTTCGGGCAGTACCGCGCGCCCACAGGCGTGTCGGTGGCGGTTTCGAACCGGACCGGAGGGCTTGAGCCGATCCGGGCCGAGGTTGAGCGGTTTCGCGGCGTCTGAGCCGCAGGCTGAAGTTCCTGATGGCCAAGCCGGGGTTGGACGGACATTCCAACGGGGTCGAACAGATCACGGCCCGCGCCGGTGATTGCGGAACGGAGATACGCCATGACGGTATTCGGCTGACGCCCGAGGAGACCGTGGACAATGCCAAGGCTTAAGGGGCGCATGTGGTTGGATTGTCGATCCTGTCGGGATCACATCTGCCATTGGCGGCAAAGGTAATGCAACGAATGCGCGAAGCTGGGCTTGGACATATCCCCATGATTGCAGGAGGCATCTTTCCGGAACAAGATGCCATTTCTCTTCTCAAACTGGGAGTTTCACAGGTTTACACGCCCATGGATTTTCAGATCAACCGAATAATGTCGGACTTTATTGCGCTTGCTTGGGAGAGAAGTTCTGGACTTAATCTATAGATAGTCATAAGTCCAGACCGAGGTTGTACATCTGTCTTGCAGACATATCCTTTGCGTTCACGGCTCTGTATTCTGGCGTAGTTCGTCTGTATTCTGGCGTCGTTCGATAATCTTCCCCTAAACGCCATTGGTTCGGCGGAAAGAAGCTTATTAATTCTTGCGCAATTGCATTCAAATCCGGATCTGCTTCTTGTGATTTCCAAGAATGGGTTTATTGGTGCTTTCAGGTTCTCGGACCTAGACCAGGGAGACTACAATGACGATTGATATTAGTTCCATGTCGCGCAAAGAGCTCATTAAGCTCCGCTCTGACGTGGACAAGGCCATTGCAACCGTTGCGGCTCGTGAACGCCGCGCTGCTTTGGAGGCGGTAGAACGTGCTGCCGCCGAACACGGCTTTTCGCTTTCGGAACTGACTGGCGCGGTCGCTGCAAAGGCGGCACGCGGAGGCAAACCGAAAACTCCAGCGAAATACCGCAATCCGGCGAATGGTGATGAAACGTGGTCCGGCCGCGGCCGTAAACCGCGCTGGATACTTGAGGTGGAGGCCGCTGGCCGTCAACTTTCCGATTTCGCAATCTGAAGTCGTTGTTTGCGGCACCCGCTTTTGCGGGCGCCGCAGGCGGCATTGCCCCGTGATTGCCGGCGGACCATTTCATGACTGTTCATATTGGCGCAAGACCCAGTGAAATCGCCGACGTTGTCCTGTTGCCCGGAGACCCGCTGCGGGCGAAATGGGCGGCTGAAACCTTTCTGACCGATCCTGTCTGCGTGACGCAGGTCCGCGGAATGCTGGGCTTTACTGGCATGTGGCGCGGCCACCGTGTTTCGATTCAAGGGTCCGGGATGGGTATGCCGTCCCTGTCGATCTATGTGAACGAGCTCATCCGGGACTACGGTGCGCAAACGATCATCCGGATCGGTTCCTGCGGCGGGATGCAGCCGCATGTGGGCATCCGCGACGTGATCCTTGCGATGACAAGCACATCGGTCTCGACGCCGTCATCCACGGTCTTCCGCGAGTTGAACTTTGCCCCCTGCGCCGATTTCGGGCTGCTGGCCTCTGCGCACAAGGCCGCGCTGTCGCGGGGCGTGCGGACACATGTCGGCGGGGTCTATTCGTCAGATACGTTCTATGACGAACGGCCCGACCTGACCGAGCAGATGCAGCGCCACGGTATACTCGGGGTCGAGATGGAGACGGCAGAGCTATACATCCTTGCAGCCCGTCACCAGCGCCGGGCACTGGCCGTGCTGACCGTCAGCGACCACCTGATCACGCATGAGGCGCTGCCGTCCGGGGACCGCGAGCGCAGCTTTGGCGCCATGGTCGAAATCGCACTTGAGGCGGCGTTCGCCTAGCGGCCGTGGGTCCTGGGATAGGGGTTCCGCTCCGGGCTTTGCCAACCGGGAAGCGCGCCATCACCAGGGGCCAGAACTTCCATCTGCAAAGGGAAGCAGGCGGCGGCATCGCTGGAATGCTCCGACGAACAATCCCCGCCGGGGCAGGCCGACAGGACCGCCAGCAGATCGATCTCGGCCAGCATGGTCAGCGCGTCACCGGGGCGTACGGGGCTTGCCTTCATGAAATATTTCCCGGTGTCACGGGTGAAACCGGTACACATGAAGACGTTGAGCACGTCATGCACGAGCATCTCGGCCTCGGCCAGTGGCAGACCGGCGGCGTCCGACAGAGCCCGGGTCAGATTGGAATGGCAGCAGTGGTGATAGTCCGACCCGGACAAGAGCTGGTGCGTATAGGGGTCGCAGCGCGTGCCGATGACATCATGGACAGACCCGCCAAAGCTGTCGATCCCGTACCATTCCAGCGTATCGGCAACGATGGTCGCCATCGGCCGCAGGAAAGGCAGGTTCGACCAGAGCCTGTCGCCCGTCGTCACATGCGTGCCGTGCAGCGCCCGGGTCTTGCCCGAAAAGAAGTGTTCAGTCAGGTCATGGGCGTTGAACAGGTTCAGATCGCCCACCTGCGGCCCGTCGACGCTCGTGATCTTCAGGAAATGCCCGGTGGGGACACAGATCGCTGTGGCTTCGCGCGGTTGGGCCACGGTTTTGGCCATGGGTCGGGCGACGGCGAGCGCTGTCATGTAGAGCGCCATGTCGGGCACGGGCAGCGTTTCGACAGGGTAACAGATCACCGGGCGGATGGCGCGGCGGTGTTCGGCATCGGGTGGGGGTACGGTTGTCATGGGTGGTATTCAACCCGGTCACAGAGGGATTGAAAACCCCTTCTCATCTTGGCGGCAAGAACGCCCGCCGGAGGTGCAGAAGCCGTGCCCCCGGCACGGCTTCCAACGAAGGAAACGGCGCGGCACGCGCCTCCGTCGGATTACGGCTGGTCCGGAGCATCCCGTTAGCGGGTCTGGCTACGGAAGACCTGTGTGCCGAGCCAGAGACACAGAATCGCAAAGACGAAGGCCAGACCAAAGCCTATGCCCACGCTTGCCACCCAGATCTGCCCCTGAAAGATCGCCCGGAGCGCGTCGACCATATGTTTGAAGGGCACCACGTCGGACACATGCTGCAACCACATCGGCGCCATGCTCATCGGCAACAGGATGCCGGACAAGAGCACGATCGGCAGGGCCAGCGTGTTGAGAAGTGGCGCCAGCGCATCTTCGGACTTGAGCGCAAGGCCCGCCGCATAGGAGAGTGCCGAAAAGGCGGCACCCAGAAGTGTGACAAGAACCAGCGCCAGCAACAGCGCCGAGACAGGCACGTCGAGGCCGAAACCGATGGCGACCGCGATCAGGACAACAGACTGCACCAGCAGGACGACCACATCCCGCAGCACACGGCCCGCGATCAGGGCCGACCGGGCGGCGGGGGTCACCATCATCCGGTCGATCACGCCCGACCGCCATTCGCTGATGATTCCGAAACCGACAAAGGCCCCGCCAAAGATGCCCAACTGGACCAGAATCCCCGGCACAAAGACGTTCCACGCATTGCCGGGCGGAAAGCCGGGGACGTTGGCCATCTGTGTCAGCAGCGGGCCGAAGAGGACGATGTAGAGGATCGGCTGGATCAGCCCGATGATCACCCAGGCGGGGTTCTGCAGGGACAAAAGCATCGCCCGCTTGAACACGATCCATGTGTCGCGAAGAACAGTCATTTTCGCCTCCTCAATCGCGCAGGGATCGGCCCGTCAGGGTCAGGAACACGTCTTCCAGTGTCGGGCGGGCGACTTCGGCCCCGATGGGTTCGATCCCGGCGGCACCCAGATCGCGGATCAGGCCCGGCAGGACCATCGCCCCGTTGGGTGCCTGAAACCGCAGGACGTTGCCTTCGCTCTGGACATTCCCCGCACCCGCCACAGCCTGCGCCACGGCAACGGCGCCCGGCATCTGGTCGGGGCTGCGCAGGGTCAGCGTCATCGCATCGCCCCGGACCCTGGACTTGAGATCGGCGGAGGTGCCTTCGGCGACGATCTTGCCGTGGTCGATGACCAGAAGGTTGTCGGACAGGCTGTCGGCCTCGTCCATGTAATGCGTCGTCAGGAACACGGTCGTGCCCAGCCTATCGCGCACGCCCCGGATATGGGACCAGAGGTTCGCGCGCGATTGCGGGTCGAGCCCGGTGGAGGGTTCGTCCAGAAAGACCAGCTCGGGCCGGTGGATCAGCCCCATGACGATATCGAGCCTGCGTCGTTGCCCGCCCGAGAGCGATCCGCAGGTGCGCGTCCAGACCCCGTCAAGGTCAAACGCGCCCAGCAACTCCTCACCCCGCCGCCGCGCCTCGGCCCGGGGGATGCCATAGAGTTCGGCATGACTGACGATCTCAAGCCCGACTTTCGCCTCGGGCGAGGTGGTGCCGTTCTGGGCCACATAGCCGATCCGGCGGCGCACACCCACGGGATCGTTGCGCAGATCGCAGCCGACGACCGTCGCCTGCCCTTCGGTGGGCGTCAGCAGAGTCACCAGCATCTTGAGCGTGGTGGACTTGCCCGCGCCGTTCGGCCCCAGAAACCCCACGATCCGGCCCCGCTCGACCGTCAGGTCAATGCCCTTGACGGCCTCAACCATGCCGCCGCGGGTCTTGAACGTGCGCTTCAGGCCGCGCGCACGGATGATCGTATCGGTGCTGATCTGGTCCGTCATGACTCGCATCGTCCCCCGGGTTCAGGGGCCAGTATGGACGGAACCCGGCGCGTTACAATGCCTTTGGTCTGGAATGGCGGGCGCAGTTTGAAGGAGGGTTGCGTTCCCGTCCAAACCCTTCGGCACCGCAGTTTTCGCAGGTCCAGCGGCTGATTGCACCCGGGTTGCACTGATCTGACCGCCATGCGCAGGCCGAGACTGCGGATCTTCGGCGCAGATACCGGATGACTAGAAACAGCCCCGCACCCACGAAAAGGAAGATCGCAATCGCACCGACGATTTCCAAGCCTTCAACGGCCAAGCCATCACGCTGGCGTGCGGCAATCCATTCGATCCCGGTCGATGGACTTGGGTCATCCTGCTCCATAAAGGCCAGGATGCTTCCTGATTGCGGCGATTTTCAGAACAGTGCGGACTAAACGACCCGTTCCACCATCATATGCTTGATCGTGGCAATCGCTTTGGCCGGGTTCAGGCCCTTGGGGCAAGTTTTGGCGCAGTTCATGATCGTGTGACAGCGGTAGAGCTTGAACGGGTCTTCGAGGTTGTCGAGCCGTTCGCCCGTCGCCTCGTCCCGGCTGTCCACGATCCAGCGGTAGGCGTGCAGCAGAGCCGCCGGCCCGAGGTAGCGGTCGCCGTTCCACCAGTAGGACGGGCAGGAGGTCGAGCAGCAGGCGCACATCACGCATTCATAGAGGCCGTCGAGCTTTTCGCGGTCGGCGATGGACTGCTTCCATTCCTTGGCAGGGCGGTTGGTTTTCGTCTCAAGCCAGGGCATGATCGAGGCGTGCTGGGCATAGAAATGGGTCAGGTCGGGGATCAGGTCCTTGATGACCGGCATATGCGGCAGGGGGTAGATCTTGATGTCGCCCTTGATCTCGTCGATGCCATAGATGCAGGCCAGCGTGTTGATCCCGTCGATGTTCATCGCGCAGGACCCGCAGATGCCTTCGCGGCAGGACCGGCGGAAGGTCAGGGTCGGATCGATCTCGTTCTTGATTTTGATGAGCGCGTCCAGAACCATCGGGCCGCAGGTATCAAGGTCGATGAAATAGGTATCAAGGCGCGGGTTCTTCCCGTCGTCGGGGTTCCAGCGGTAGATCTGGACCTTGCGCACGTTCTTGGCGCCCTCGGGCTTGGGCCAGGTCTTGCCGACCGTGATCCTGCTGTTCTTGGGAAGGGTCAGTTCAACCATGGTGCACCTTATCTGTCTGTCTCGTTTTCGGGCCACCTCGGGGCCACATCAAGGTATTGTTCACCGTTCGGACGCTCGTCACCACAATCCTCATTTACCCTGTCAATCTGCCGCTGGCTTTCTTCGATCCAAAGATCGATCGATTGTGCAATCGTGGCCATCTCCGATTCAGTGATTGCCCATGCAATTCTGTGCATTTTCTTCCCTTCTGGCAGGACACGGTCGAGAAAGATATGGGTCAAGTTGCCACGTTTCTCGGCAAGGATCTTGCTGTCGACAGGACCGGGAAAGTAGCTTGGTGCGATGCGCAACATTCGAACCGGTCGTCGGCTGAACACGGCAAGGTGCAGTTGTGACCCGGCAAGACCGGCAATCATGTCTGCGCCGCGAACGGCGCTGATCTGCTCACGGATCGGGTGCTCCTGCGGATGAAATATCCTGAAGCCGCGACGCTCAAATATGCTGTCCAGTCTTTGCTCCGCGTCTGCTCCCGCGCTGCGAAATCCGGTGGACAGTCTTGATCTGCTCAGAAAGAGCCGACGGTCCAAGCCATCCGCCAAGCCGAAAGCAAGGTGGTCGCCAGCCCGGACCATCATGCGGTCGTACCGGGGTCCAGAGATCGACAGAAACGGGGCTACGCGGGATGGGACGTACAATTCGCTGAAGACGGTTGGCCGTCTGACCACCCTCACCTGACGCGGGGAAAGTCCGATTGCATCGAGAAGCCCAGTGCTCCAATCAGTTAGATCGTGCGGCTCGCTGCCACTTCTTTCCGGCACCGAAACGCCAACGGCCTTCATGCCTCGGAAGACCAGCGCCAGGTCTTTGCTGTCAAGCGGCCAAAGCCGTCCGACCATGTCGGTCAGGACATGACCGAAATGGGAACAGACACTCTCAATGAAAAAGCTGGGGCTATCGTCTCTAAGCATTTCGACAGGTAGTCTGACTTTCCAGCCCTCGCTGCCAAACCTCATTGCCCGGTGGGCACGTCGTCCCATTGTAAAGGACTCTGCAAAGACCTCGAGCGTTCCAGTAGTCAACAGAGCGCGGCCCTTGCCAGTTATTCCTGCCGGCAATTCAGCATCCCGGTCGTCCGACTCAGGATCAGTTGGCGCCAGGAAACCACCAGGCGTAAAGCACGCGTTAACCAGCTTGTAGATGCAGGGCTGACTTCCGAGGTCGCGAAGATAGCCAGTCGGCAGAGGGGAATCGCCGGGCCAATAGATGGAATCGTCCCGGGCCTCGAGAAGCTCTTGAAGACTCTGCGCTTGCCGAAACGCGGACTGGGGCTTCTCCCTCAAGAGCACAGCCGTCACGACCCAAACCGGCAAATGGCAGCAAATAACGTTGTGGCGGTGGTGATAATCGATACCTCCTGGTTGCAAATCTGGCTAAGGCCCAGCGCGCCCCCTTGATCCCGCTGGACTTCGCCAGCAGGGCGCGTCATGCGGCGACCCGGAACTGGTTCAGGAAGGATGTGATGGCTGCCTGCGGCAGCGTCAGGTTTGTCGTGTTCGGGCCTTGCAGGCGAGTGGCAAGCTGACCCGTGATCTCGTCCCGGCCGATGATGGGCAGGCCCACTTCGGCCCCGATGTCGCGGGCGCGGTTGTCGATGACGATGGCAAGGCTGCGGCGGTTATAATGCAGGCGCCGGATCGTGCCATGCAGGCGCGTGTCGACGACGTCGATAGGGGCGGCAGAGAGAAGCGCGTCATGGAAGGGCAGGTTGGCGGCCACGATGCGCACATGGTCGTGGCCGGGAAGTTTGCGCAGGTAGTGGAGGTCGCGGGGTTGCTGGGGCCAGCACCAGACCTCGGGGTAAAGCTGGAGGAAGGTTGCGATCAGGCGGGCGTCCGTCTTGTGCGGCTTGTCGGCGCTGAGGGTGAAGACGGCGCGATGCGCCTTCCCCTCGGGCACGGCGGCGGGCGGGGTCCAGAGTTTCGGGCAGGAGGTGTTGTTGACCTTGTGACCTGCTTCCCTGACGGTCCGTTTGCCAACCGAATCACGCACGGAATAAAGGTGGTCGCGGGACAGGAGCTGGCCCAGAAACCAGCGCCGCCGCCAGTCCATCTTCTCGAAATCACGGTTGCCGCCGACGTCCAAGAGCACGACCTTGCCACGAAGAACCATCAGATCACGCCAGATGAAATGGTGATTGAGCCAACAACGCGCCGACAGCACATTCGTCCCGAGCATCAGGTCCAGATCGGCCTTTTTCACCAGATCGCGTCCGAAGACGCCCGGCCCATGGTGCCCGGATGACCGGAAGATATGGGCATCGGCCGAAACGGGGGAGAGTTGCCGCCGCACTGCCTCCAAAATGATCCGGTCGCCTTCATTGTCAGAGGCGACGGAGGTGTCGATCAGGTGAAAGCGGCGCATCTGGGCGGTGTCACGCGGGCTTGGTCGCGATGAACATGGTCTCGCCCCGGTTCAGGCCATAAACGAGCACGTCGGGTTCCACCGCCGTGAATTCGGCGAGTGTAAAGCCGGGGGCCTTGATCCGGTCGCGGATGTCGCGGCCGTAGAAGCGCACATGATCGGCCTGACCGAAATGGACGACCCGTTCGGCGGGCGTTCTCACGTCAGGGTTTTCGTAGGTCTGCGCCCAGCCCTCGACGACAGGAGAGGACAGGATCGCCTTGCCGCCCGGTTTCAGGATGCGGAAGATCTCCGACAGGGCCTTCTTGTCGTCCACATGTTCCAGAACGTGATTGCAGATGATGCGGTCATAGTGGTCGGACGGCAGGCCTGTCGCCTCGATGTTGGTATGGTGCGTCATCGGCTTGCGCGTGGACAGGTCGGCGGTTTCGTAGGTTCCGACGACGCTTTGGATCAACGGGGTGAGCTGGCGTTCGGGTGCAAAGTGCAAGACGACCTGCCCGGGTTTGAAGAACTCGTTCCGTTCCACGAACAGCGCAAAGAGACGGTGCCGTTCCAGTGACCCGCACTGGGTACAGCGCGCGTCGAACCGGGGCGGGTGGCCGAAGACGGCGAACTTCGCTCTGGCCCCGCAGATCGGACAGAAGCGGGGATGCAGTCCCCTTGCAGAGGCGAGGAACTTGTCGATCTGCCGCTGCGCCTGTTTCGCCATACCGCCCGCTGGCACGCCGGAGCCGGCCGTGCCCTTGCGGGCCGGCCCCGTGCCGTGCGGGGCATCGCCGTCCGTCATTGCGTCGCGGCCGAGATGCAGGAAATCGAATCGGGCCGGGCGAGGATTTCGGTGATCTTCTGGCCGACGGCCATGCTGGGCGCACTGGCGGCCGCAAAGGTCGCAATCTCTTCGGGTGTGGCGGAGGCGATCACGCAATCAGTCAGCACGACGCTGGCAGGACCGGGGGCAGTTTCGGCCAGCATTGGCAGGATCAGTGCCTTGGCGGCGGTGGTCGCGGCGTCATCCTGGGCCATGGCCGTACCGGCCGTCACAGCCAGGAGGGCGCCCGTCAGAAACATCATCCTCATATTCATTTTCCTTCTTTTCTTACCTGAAGACCGGAGTCCGGATCGGGGGTTGTCCTGTGCGCTGGAATACGCACATCTCGTATACCTGTATCGGATCAAGACCCCGAACGTAATCACCGGTCACCATGATCTCTCCATCAATTGACGGGCCGCTTTGCGAATTCATGCTCATCGTGACACTTCCCGAGGGCCCGCCTGACGATCTGGCGCGGTCCTCGCACAGGATGGCGGCGCGTTCGGGGTCCATCGGCGCGGGGGCGCAGGCGGAAAAGGCGGTAAGAAGAAGCACGACGAAGCTAAATCGACGCATGCATTATCCTGCTTATCACTGCCGGGGCATAGGCGGAAAGACCGACGGTCTCCAGTGCCTCGATCGGTCTTTCTTTGGTCGCATCGGCATCGGTCGAGCCGCGCATGGCGGCCATCTTTGCGGCCCAAACATCAAGATCGGTCAGAAGGGCGCGAGAATAGGCTTCATTGTCCCAATCTGCGTGCAGGTCGACACCCACATCTGCAAAGGCCGCGAAAAGCACGTCAAGGTCGTAGAACGCCAACCCCTTCTGGAAACGGATTGCGCCGTCACTTCTCACACAGGCCATGATCTTTCCAGTTACCTCGGCACAGGAAAGATCGGCTACTCGGGCTGTCAGTGCAGTTCGGGCAAGGCGTTCTGAGGGGCGGCGGTTCAGGATCACAATCCGCTGGTCGCGCGCGCTAAGAAGTTGGCGGCCGTGCACCGCAGATCCTTCGGCATGGATCAACGTCCCGGCGCCGTCATATGCAGCCAGTTGTTCGGCAAGGGGTGCTGAAGCCGGATCAAAAACGGAAATGCCCAAAGACCGCAGGCGTTCGACAAGATAGATTTCGCCTGCATGGGCACCGGTGCCACGCAGAATGATGCCGATCCTTGAGACATAAAGCAATGACTGTCCAATTGGCACAAGACCATTACGCCATGCGGTCTGATCCAGCAATGCCAGATGATCGTCCATGGGAGGTGGACCCCAAAGCTGCTCTTCCTGCGGGAAGACGCGCAGTTCTGCCGCATGAAGACCCGACTGAACCAGACGCCACTGGTCCGTGGGCAGACCGAACCATTCCAGAAGAGTCGGGATATGCGGCGCGAGTACGGGCTTGGATTTACCCATGCCAGTCATAAACAGGTAAAGATCGTCGGGCCGTTCCCAGAGCGAAGCCGGCAGGCGGGTTGTCAGTTCCGCAACGAGATGGCCAAAGGCATCGTGCATGATGCCGCCACAGACAACAGGGCCGGAAATGACGTCCCACAGTCCCGGCCAAGGCCCAGGCATCAGGTCAATCGGTTTGCCCTTACGGAAATGTCGAGGATCGATCTGTGCATCGAAGTCTGGCCAGAGTGGACCACCGATTGGCAGGAGACCGTCATGTGTGGCTGGGCCCGGCGCAATGATGGTGATGTCGCGGAACAGTTCCACCCGTCAGCCCCTGAGTTCCTTGCGTATGACCAGTTTCAGGCCTGACCAGACCTCATTCACCGCGCAGACCTTGACGTCGACCAGCACATCGGCGAGAGCGCGGTTGCGGATCGCGTCTTCGGTCACGTCAGTGGGTATCTTGGACGCCTTCTTGGGCCAAGAGACCCAGATAATGCCGTCCCTGGCGATCCGGTCCCGCAAAACCGGGAGCGCCGCATCCACCATCGCGGAAGACGTCGTGAACAGGTGGATCAGGTCGTGAGGGGCATCCGAGACGTCCTGCCAGTCTTGCAGACGTTCGACAGTTGCAAAGACGCCCGCTGACGCCAGCGCCGCCAGCCCATCAGGCAGTCCGACAAAGGCCACGCGCTGCCCGTCCTTAAGCCCCAGTTTGCGGTGCAAGGGCGTGCCGGAGTAGCCCGCGTGGGCCATCAGTAGACGCGGGCCTTTGGCGCAATCTTCTTGAGCGAGATGCCGCCTTCGTCTTCGCGGGTCAGGGGTTCGAGATGCACCGGGCGGTAATCGAGCCGCACTTTGGACCCGTCGACATAGGCAAGGCTGTGCTTGCGCCAGGTCACGTCATCACGATTGGGGTAATCCTCGTGCGCATGAGCACCGCGGCTTTCCTTGCGCGCCTCGGCGGCGACAATGGTGGTCAGCGCGTTGGGCATCAGGTTCGTCAGTTCCAGCGTTTCCATCAGGTCGCTGTTCCAGACAAGGCTTCGGTCCGTGACGCGAAGGTCGTCCATCTTGGCGGCGACGGCCTCCATCTTTTTCACGCCTTCGGCCAGCGTCTTGTCGGTGCGGAAGACGGCAGCATCGGCCTGCATCGTCTTTTGCATTTGAAGCCGGAGTTCGGCGGTGCCGATGCTGCCTGACGCATTGCGGAGCGCGTCGAAACGGTCGAACGCCTTGGTCATGCTGTTCGGGTTCGGCCGGGGGATCGCGGCGGCGCGATCCACGACCTGGCCCGCGCGGATCGCGGCGGCGCGGCCAAAGACCACGAGGTCGATGAGCGAGTTGGAGCCGAGTCGGTTCGCCCCGTGGACCGAGGCGCAGCCAGCCTCGCCCACGGCCATCAGGCCGGGCGAGACGCGGTCGGGGTTGTCGGCGGTGGGGTTCAGCACCTCGCCCCAGTAGTTCGTGGGGATACCGCCCATGTTGTAGTGGACCGTCGGCAGAACCGGGATAGGTTCCTTGGTCACGTCGACGCCCGCAAAGATCCGGGCGCTTTCGGAAATGCCGGGCAGGCGCAGATGCAGCGCCTCTTTTGGCAGGTGGTTGAGGTTGAGGTAGATGTGGTCCTTGTCCTTGCCCACACCCCTGCCTTCGCGGATTTCCAGCGTCATGCAGCGCGATACCACGTCGCGGGAGGCGAGATCCTTGTAGGTCGGCGCGTAGCGTTCCATGAAACGCTCGCCTTCGGAATTGGTCAGGTAGCCGCCTTCGCCCCGCGCCCCTTCGGTGATGAGGCAGCCTGCGCCATAGATGCCGGTGGGGTGGAACTGGACGAATTCCATGTCCTGCAGCGGCAGACCGGCGCGTGCCACCATGCCGCCGCCGTCGCCGGTGCAAGTATGGGCCGAGGTCGCTGAAAAATAGGCGCGGCCATAGCCGCCGGTGGCCAGCACGACCATCTTGGCGCAGAATACGTGCATCGTACCGTCGTCAAGCTTCCAGGCAAGAACGCCCTGGCAGACGCCATCTTCGGACATGATGAGGTCGATGGCGAAGTATTCGATATAGAATTCGGCCTTTTGCTTGAGGCTTTGACCGTAAAGCGTATGCAGGATCGCGTGGCCCGTCCGGTCAGCGGCGGCGCAGGTGCGCTGCACAGGGGGGCCTTCGCCGTATTCCGTGGTATGGCCACCAAAGGGGCGCTGGTAGATCTTGCCCTCTTCGGTGCGGGAAAATGGCACGCCGTAATGTTCAAGCTCGTACACGGCCTTGGGCGCCTCGCGCGTCAGATACTCCATCGCATCCATGTCGCCCAGCCAGTCTGACCCTTTGACGGTGTCGTACATGTGCCATTGCCAGTTGTCGGGGCCCATGTTTCCAAGGCTGGCGGCGATCCCGCCCTGAGCCGCGACTGTGTGCGACCGGGTCGGGAAAACCTTGGTGATGCAGGCTGTCCGCAGGCCCTGTTCCGCCATGCCCAGCGTCGCCCGCAGGCCCGCGCCCCCGGCGCCCACGACGACAACGTCATAGGCATGGGTTTCGTATTGGTAAGCGGCCATTTGTCTTTGCTCCGATCGGTCAGGGTGCAAGGGTCACAGTGCGATCTGCGCGATCGCAAAAAGCGCCACGGCGGCAGCTGTGTAACACAGGCATGTCGTGCCGATGATCCAGGCCTTGCGGGCAAGGCCATGCGTGTAGTCTTCGAACAGCGCCATTGCCCCGTTCTTGAAATGAACAAATCCGACAAGGAATGTCAGCGCGGCCACGATGGCGGGATAGGGATGGCTGTAGTAGGCCAGAACATCGTCATGTGTACCGCCCAACGCGGCCCCGAAGGTAAAGATGAACTGCGGGATCAGGCCGACCAACATTACCGAGGTCACGATCATGTGCCAGTGATGCATCGTGCCGGTCTTGGATGCACCCATCCCCACGGCGCGCTTGCGGTCTGTGAGATATGCCATGTTCCAGTTCCCCCTACAGTACGACGAAGGTCAGAATGGTGAGGACGAAGGACCCGATGACGACGGCCCAGCCCAGTCTTTCGGCCTTTTGTATGTCAAGCATATGGCCCGAGTCCCAGATCAGGTGCCGGACGCCCGCAAGGCTGTGATACCAAAGCGCCCAGATCGACCCGAGCATGAAAAGCTTGCCAAGCCAGCTTGTGATCACGCCGTCGGCGATGGCGAAGGACCCCGGCCCGGCGGCTGCGGCAGCGAACCACCAGACCGCCAGAAGCGCCCCCACGATCAGCGCATTTCCGGTGATCCGCGTCAGGATCGAGGTGATCGTCGTCAGTTGCGGACGATAGATTGTAAGATGCGGCGACAGCGGACGGTTCCCGCGGTTCACGTCTGCCATGACTCCCGAACTCCTCAACCGGACGGGGCGGGTCACGCCCTGATGCCTTACTGTTCTAGCAACTCTTTCAGCGGTGTCACTGTCCCAGTCGTACCTAATTGTCGCGATTCAGGCCTTCTGCTGCAGAAGATTCCATTTTGTGATCACACGGCAATGGCGTGTGATCACAAGATTTGCTGCGCTGCAGTATCGTGTGGAATCAATCTCGTTCTGGCGAGGCTGATGCGTGACCGTCTTGCAGGTGCCACCCGCGCATTTTGCGTCTTTCCCGTGGCCAGTGCGCCCTGTGGCCAGATAAGAACCCAGAATGTATTCCTGTCGGTCACTTTCCGCAGCGAGTCATTGCGGTGTGTTTGCCTCGTAAAGCAGAACCCAGAGATCAACGTATTCGGAGCAGAAGGTGATCAACTTGTCGTCTGGCATATAGAAGGCGTTGGCTTCGCCACAGCTGTCGACCTTGACGGCGATCCGGGTCGGAAGGTTGAATTGTTCGTTAAGGTTGTCGATTTCCCCCTGCAGGACCGAGGCGATCGCAGGGTTTGCATCGCCGCTGACGAGCACGAGGCTGGGCTGGGAGCCGTCACCGGCTGGAGCGCTGGCGAGCAGGGGGTTGCAAGAGTCGATTGCATGCTAACAAGCATCAGACAGCCTGCCAACCGGTCTTCGGGAAGGCTCAGCACGTCGGTCCAGGCGCGGCCGGTATCGCCGGTAAAGCTGGGGTTGGCGTGGTTGCCGCCGTTCAGGCGGACGACGAGTTGCGGATTGGCGAGCCCGTTGAAGGACAGCGCCCGGGCAAGGCTGATGACATGACCGCCCTAAATGAGCCGCTTGCCATCTTCGCGCGCCGAGGTGTCGAAATGGACCGTGACCTTGTTCTGCCAGAAGCGGGTGGCGATCATGTGTTCGGCTTCTTCGACGGTCACGCCATCCTCGTGGTCGATCACCTCGCCCAAGCCATGATCGCCCCAGCGGTGCGGCTCGCCTGCAAGGACGAAATCGTAGCGGGTGAAGCCGAGCCGGTCGGGGACGATCAGATCGTTTGCCGCGATGGTGCGGGCGAGGATCGGCACGACGGCATCAGGCGCATTCCCTTGGCCGCGTTTGCGCACCATGCCCCGGCGGACATAGGTCAGGACCGGAGCGCTATGCTGATTGCGACCTGTCGTGCGGACCCAGATTACGCCGGATGCGCCGTTGGAATTCTCCTTGAACCCGATCACCTCGCTGACGGCGGTTAGCGTGTCGCCGGGCCAAGAGGGGTGGAGTCAGCGCCCCTCGGAATGGCCAAGGTCGGCGATTGCATTGAGCGAGACATCGGGGACCGCTTTGCCAAGAACGGTGTGGAAGGTGATCAGGTCATCCAATGGCGCGGCGGGAAGGCCGCAGGCATGCGCGTAGGCATCGGACGAGGCCAGCGCATGACGGGCGGGATAAATCGCGTCATAGAGCGCCCGTTCCCCGCCCGACGTGGTCCAGGGCACCGCGTGAACGATGGTGTCACCCACACTGGAGTCTTCAAAGAAGCGGCCCGGATTGGTCGTGGTCAAAGATTGCCCAGCTTGATGTCGGGCGAATAATCGCCCGGGGCGTCCTTCATCACGGCCTGCCCGCAGCGCATCACGCCACGGACCGCGTCAAAGGCATAGGTGGGCGGGCCGTAAAGCACCCATCCGTTCGACAGGGCCCCGGACACCTTGTGGCAAAAGTCCGAAGTGTCGTCTTCGGTCAGAAAGCGGTAGGCGCGCATCAGATCATCCCCAAGGCGGAACGCCGAGCCAGTTGTGGACCAGCATGACCACGGTGGTCAGCGCAAGGGTGATCACGACCAGCACGATTTCCTTGCGCACGGGGGCCTGCTTGGGGCGGACCCAAGGGCCCGCTTCGCGGTTGAGAAGCTGGATTTCCACCTGCGCCCAGATCAACAGCCCGCCGAAGAGGATAAAGGACGGCGTGTCGCCGTTCACCAGGAGGTGTGAAATCGCCCAGATCGAAAAGCCGGTGAGTTGCGGGTTGCGGATCTTCGTCGCGATCCAGACCTTTTCGCCTTTGGCCATTGACGAGCCATAGACATAGAAGGCCAGCAGCATCAGCAGATTGTTGATGCCAACCATCGCTGGGCTGCGGCCCCAGTAGAAGGTGCCTTCCGCGTGTTTGTAGCCATAGACCATGAGCACGATGGACACGAGCAGCGCCACGGCGACCACTATCTTGCCCGCATCGCCCATCGGGCCCCGCACCCCCGGCAGGATGCGCTTGAACAGATGCGCGCCTGCCCACAATAAAACCCCGAGTATCAACCAGATCATGTCGTTTCCATTCCTGCGATGGCTTCTTCCTCTGCCAAGGTCGCGCGCGCGGACAGGATATGCAAGCTCTCGACGATCCGGTCATCCAGAATGGCGATGCCAAGACCTTCGGCATCGGCCTGTGTCGGGGTCAGGATGATCAAGGCTGCCCGAAGGATTCGGGGCTGGCCTTACCTCAGCGCAGCATGGCCGCGCACAACCCGTCTCCCCGAACATGAGCGAACGGTTCATTAACCAATTCTTGGGAAGCCACGGGTGAGGATCTCGGTGTCCCGCAACGGCCCCCTTGGCCCCGGCAACAGGAAGATGACGATGAATAACCGCACGCTCCTCCTTTCCATTGGCCTGATCATCGGCGCGGCCCTTTGCGCCGCGCCACTTGTCGCGCAAACGGCAAACTGCGCCCCGCATGACACGGTCGTCGAGCGCCTGGCGGAGGCCTATGGCGAAAGCCGCCAGTCGGTTGGTCTTGGGTCTGACAACACCATTGTGGAAACCTTCGCCTCGGCCGAAACCGGGACTTGGACGATCACCGTGACGATTCCCGGCGGGCCGACCTGTCTGGTCGCTTCGGGTCAGGCATTTGAACTGACGGTCGAGGCGTTGCCGAACACCGATCAGGGCACCTGACCGCCAGTTAGCGTGATCTTTGGCGGACTTCACCACGCTGCAGTGCGGCATACTTGCGCGACGGGCCACAGGGGTTTAGGCAAGGGGCCGATCTCAACCCTTGAAGGACCCATGTTCATGGCCAGACCCAAGATCGCCCTCATCGGCGCCGGACAGATCGGCGGCACGCTTGCCCACCTCGTCGGGCTTAAGGAATTGGGGGATGTCACGCTGTTCGACATCGCCGAAGGCGTCCCGCAGGGCAAGGCGCTTGATATCGCGCAGTCCGGCCCGGTGCAGGGCTTTGATGCCGAGATCGTCGGGACCAACGACTATGCCTTCCTCCGTCGGTCTGACGTAGTCATCGTGACCGCTGGCGTGCCCCGCAAGCCGGGGATGAGTCGCGATGACCTTCTGGGCATCAACCTCAAGGTCATGAAGTCGGTCGGCGAAGGCATCAAGAAATATGCACCCGACGCCTTTGTCATTTGCATAACCAACCCGCTTGACGCGATGGTCTGGGCGCTGCGCGAATTCTCGGGCCTGCCCACCAAAAAGGTCGTCGGCATGGCTGGCGTGCTCGACTCGGCCCGCTTCCGTCATTTCCTGTCGCTTGAATTCGAAGTGTCGATGCGCGACGTGACGGCCTTTGTGCTGGGCGGCCATGGCGACACGATGGTGCCGCTGGTCCGTTATTCGACCGTGGCCGGCATCCCCCTGCCCGATCTGGTCAAGATGGGCTGGACGAGCCAGGAAAAGCTTGACGCCATCGTCCAGCGCACCCGCGACGGCGGGGCCGAGATCGTGGGCCTGCTCAAGACCGGTTCGGCGTTCTACGCGCCCGCCGCAAGTGCCATTGAAATGGCAGAAGCCTACCTGAAGGACCAGCGCCGCGTCCTGCCCTGCGCCGCCCATGTCGACGGGGCCTATGGGCTGAACGGGCTTTATGTGGGCGTGCCCACTGTGCTTGGCGCGAATGGTGTAGAAAAGATCATCGAGATCAGCCTGACCCGTGACGAACGGGCGATGTTCGACAAGTCGGTCGAGGCTGTGCGCGGCCTCGTGGCGGCCTGCAAGGGGATCGACTCCAGCTTGGCCTGATTCCTGCAATCAGAGAAAAAGGAAGGGGCGACCTTGCCAGCAAGGCTGCCCCTTCCGTGCGTGAGCAAGACATGTCTGTATTGGCAAAGCCGAGCAGTGTCAGCTTATGGCCAGTGTCAAAGGTCAGCACCAGAGCGGCCCCGCCGCAGGCGACGTATCCGGCGCGACCAGACCCGCTGCAAAGACGGTGGCGTCATCTTCATCCAGATCAAAGTCGGAAATCACGTGGTCAACTTGGCTGCTGACGAAAGGGAACGTGTCCGCACCCGTGCCGCCAAGAAGCGTGCCGCTGATCCATGTGTCCAGATCAAATCTGCAGTTTGCGGACGTTGTGTTCTTCTTCACTGCTCTGCCTCGGGATGTTTCCGATTTGGCGACAAACCGACTGCTTTTCATGGCTGGAGTGGGCCATGTTCAGAGTTGCTGAGCCATTCTGACCACGCCTTTTTTGGCCATGGAAGATGAACTTGACTGAACATTGTTCATGAGCGATGTTCATGTCATTCGTGTTGGAGTTGTGCCATGAAATCCCTTGCCCTTCCACTCGTTGTTGCCTCCCTCGCCATGCCTCAATCTGCCCGGGCTGAGGAGCCCATTTCCTCCCGCATCGCGGCCAACGGGCTCTCAGCCACCATGACAGAGCTTCAGGCGCTGCCCGCGCCGACGTCGGATGACCTGTTCGCGCTGGGCGGGGTGCGGTTCCTTGCGGCCATCGAGACCGCCCTGCAAACCCGCTACCGCACAGGGATGACGAGCGGGCTTGCCGTGATGTCGGACATGCCGCTTCTGCGTCTTCCGATCCCGGAGAATCCAGCGCCGGAACCGTTTGAGCCGGCGATCATCGATACGATGTTCGGGCAAATGACTGCCGACCTTGACGGGGCCATCGTGGCGCTGGACCGGATCACGGATGGGGATGCCGTGGGCGTGACCATCGACACAGCCGATATCTGGTTCGACATCAACGCATCGGGTGGCCGCGATACCGGGGAGGGCTTGACCGAGGTCGCGTCATTCCTGATCCCGGCAGGTTTCGACGGGGCAAGGGCCGACATCACCGTCCGGTTCGACACGGCCGACGCGGCCTGGCTTTCGGCCTACGCGCATCTTCTGTCGGGCGTGTCCGACGTGGTCATGGCCTTTTCACCGACCAAGGCCATCACCCATGTGCTGGAGGCTACCGCCACGATGAAGGCCATGACGCCAGGCGTGCGCAACATGGCGGACGACTACCTGTTCAGAGATGCCGACCAGATCCTTGACCTGATAGCGATTTTGATCGGTGCGCTGGAACAGCAACCCGATGTGGAGCTTTCCCGTGCCGCGCATGCGCATTTTCTGGACATGATCGCCGACAATCGCATTTTCTGGAGCCGCGTTGCGCAGGAGCAGGACAATGAACTAGAGTGGATCCCCAACAAGCGGCAGCAATCCGTTCTGCCAATCGCATTTCCCAAGAATACTGGTGCGCGCTGGCAGGCTGTGCTGGCAGATGCCGAAGGGCTGCTGACCGGACGTCTGCTGATCCCCTATTGGCGCCTGGGCGACGGGGCAGGGATCAATCTGGCGAGGCTTTTCCGGGACCCGCCGGAGATGGACGTGGCAGGCCTGTTTCAGGGCTTCACTCTGGTGCCGTATATGGAGAAGGGACCGGTTATCAGCGGCACCAACCTGATGATGTTCACTGAGATGGTAGGCGGCGATGCGGGCCTTTTGATCGTCGTTCTGAACTGAACGGAATCCTGGCGAATCAACGGACCGCCCTTTGATACCTTTTTGTGATCACACTTTTCCAGCGTGTGATCACAAATGTCGGATTTTCCTGCTTTTGCATTAGATCCCTGTTCTTCCCCCTTGGTTACTGTGGTTCAAGGGCGCAGATAAGCGCAAGCAAGGGACCAGTCGATGAACATCCACGAGTATCAGGCCAAGGCTTTGCTCCGGTCCTATGGCGCGCCGGTCAGCGATGGACGCGCCGTTCTCAAGGCCGAGGATGCGAAAACCGCCGCAGGCCAGATCGACGGGCCCATCTGGGTGGTCAAGGCGCAGATTCACGCTGGTGGCCGCGGCAAGGGCAAGTTTGTCGAGGCGGATGCAGGCGACAAGGGCGGCGTACGCATCACCCGTTCCGTGGTCGAGGCGGCCGAAGAAGCCAAGAGGATGCTGGGCCGCACGCTGGTGACCAAGCAGACCGGCCCCGCCGGAAAGCAGGTCAACCGGATCTATATCGAAGACGGCTCCGACATTTCCAGCGAGCTTTACCTCGCCCTGCTGGTGGACCGTCAGACAAGCAGGATTTCATTTGTCTGCTCGACCGAAGGCGGGATGGACATCGAACAGGTGGCCCATGACACGCCGGAAAAGATCCTGTCCTTCTCGGTCGATCCTGTCGCGGGCTATCAGCAATTCCACGGCCGTCGCATTGCCTTTGCGCTCGGCCTGACCGGCAATCAGGTCAAGGCATGCGTGAGTCTCATGGGCACGCTCTACAAGCTGTTTGTAGAGAAGGACATGGAGATGCTCGAGATCAACCCGCTGGTCGTCACGCAGGCAGGCAACCTGCACTGCCTTGACGCCAAGATGGGGTTCGATGGCAATGCGATCTTCCGCCAGCCCGATATCGCAGCACTGCGGGACGAAACGGAAGAGGATCCCAAGGAACTCGCCGCGTCCAAGTTCGATCTGAACTATATCGCGCTGGATGGTGAAATCGGCTGCATGGTCAATGGGGCCGGTCTGGCGATGGCCACGATGGACATCATCAAACTTTACGGCGCCGAACCCGCCAACTTTCTTGATGTGGGCGGCGGAGCGACCCGTGAGAAGGTGACCGAGGCGTTCAAGATCATCACCTCGGACCCGAACGTGAAGGGCATTCTTGTGAACATCTTCGGCGGCATCATGCGCTGCGACGTGATCGCCGAGGGCGTGATCGCGGCGGTCAAGGAAGTGGGGCTTCAGGTTCCACTGGTCGTCCGGCTTGAGGGGACGAATGTGGAACTTGGCAAGGAGATCATCCGCAATTCCGGCCTGAACGTGATCGCGGGTGACGACCTGTCGGACGCCGCGCGCAAGATCGTCAAGGCGGTCCGGGGCTGAGGTTCACGATGCGCGGGTATCCTCTGATCCTTGCGGCGTCGCTGACTGCCTTGACGTGCGCCTGTGCGGCGCAAGCCCAGGAAGAAGACGAGGGCGAGTATGTCGATGAATACTATGAAGGCGACGTGTTCGTTTCCAACACCTACGAATACTACACCGTCTCTGGGTCGTCCCTGCAGGACTTGATGGACGACATGGCCGTCAACGGCCCGCAGGGTTTCTGGGCGCTGACCGAATGGTATGTGAGCTGGTCCGCTGATTGCGAACTACGGGTCGATTCAACGATCACCATGCCGGAATTGTCCGAAGACGCAGACCTCTACGAAGAGGAATATGCGGAATGGGAACGCATGATCGAGGCGCTTGAGGAACACGAACTGGGTCACGTCGCCAATGGCGTAGGCTTTGCGCAGGACGTTCTCGATCTGGGTTGTGTGATGGACATGGACTCTGTCCGCGCACCTTGGATTCAGGCCGACATCGACTTTGACGCGGAAACACAACACGGGGTCCTGACGGGCGCTACGCTTTACGTGCAATGACAATTCACCCAGCCGGGCCAGTCGCCCGACAAATACGGAGGCCCCGAATGGCCGTTCTCATCGACGAAAACACCCTCGTGATCTGTCAGGGCTTTACCGGCAGTCAGGGCACGTTCCATTCCGAACAGGCCATCGCCTATGGCACCAAGATGGTCGGCGGCGTGACCCCCGGCAAGGGCGGGACGACCCATCTTGACCTGCCCGTCTTCAACTCGGTCCACGAGGCTGTGGCCGTCACCGGCGCGAATGCGTCTGTCATCTACGTCCCGCCGCCGTTTGCCGCAGACTCGATCCTCGAAGCGATTGACGCCGAAATCCCGCTTGTCGTCTGCATCACCGAAGGCATCCCCGTGCTGGACATGATGAAGGTCAAACGGGCGCTGGAAGGGTCGAAAACCCGCCTGATCGGGCCGAACTGCCCCGGCGTAATGACGCCCAACGCGTGCAAAATCGGGATCATGCCTGGTTCGATCTTCAAGCGGGGTTCGGTCGGGGTCGTGTCGCGGTCTGGCACGCTGACCTATGAGGCAGTGAAGCAGACGACTGATGTGGGTCTGGGCCAGTCCACCGCCGTGGGTATCGGCGGCGATCCCATCAAGGGGACCGAGCATATCGACGTGCTGGAAATGTTCCTCGCCGACCCCGAAACCCAGTCGATTATCATGATCGGTGAAATCGGTGGTGCAGCAGAAGAACAGGCTGCCCAGTTCATCAGGGACGAGAAGAAGCGCGGCCGCTGGAAACCGACCGCCGGGTTCATCGCCGGCCGCACCGCGCCCAAGGGCCGCCGCATGGGCCATGCCGGGGCGATCGTCGCCGGTGGCAAGGGTGACGCGGAAAGCAAGATCGAGGCGATGCTGTCCGCCGGGATCATCGTGGCCGACAGCCCCGCGTCGCTGGGCGAGGCCGTGCTCAAGGCCATCGGCTGAAAGGGCATGTCACCCCTGCCGACCCCACTGCCCCCAAAGGGCCTGTCGCAGTCCGGACGTCGCGTTCGGGCTGTCGGGTCATTCAGCAAAGGCGCGTGTCATGTTTGCTAATCTCGAGATAACCGATCCAGGCGTCACCCTGCGGGCCCATATTCCTGGCGATTGGCGCCGCCCTTCGGCCGGAGAAGAATTCGATCTTTACTGGCGGGATGCGGACGGTTTCGGGCAGCTTCTGCCCCGCCCAACGCTGTCGCAGATCAACGCTTTCTATGAGATCCCGAGCTACTACGACAAGGAAGGCGACGTGGGCGCCTCTGCCGGGGGCCGGAGTTTCGCGTGGCGGCTGCTGCAGAATCTGGCCTGGCGGCGCGATATGGGCAAAGACCTGACCGCTGACTGGTGCCGCCGCATGGCGGGCGGGGAAAAGCGGCGCTGTGTGGAGATCGGCTGCAGTAACGGGACAAATCTGCTCAAGCTGCGAAATGCCGGACACGAGGCGATCGGAGTCGAGTCTGATCCCGTGGCCCTTGGCGTGACGCGCGGTCTGGGGTTCGAGGCCTATGCCGGTACGGCCGAGGATCTGCCTGAAGAGATCAAGGGTCAGACGTTCGACTGGGTCTTTATCATCCATGCGCTGGAACATTGTCTTGACCCGGTGCTGGCCGTCCGAAATGCACTCGATCTGGTCAAGGATGACGGTCAGATCTTGATCGAGGTGCCCAACAATCAGGCCGCCGGGGCGCGCATCTTTGGCGACGTGTGGTTCTGGCTCGACGTGCCGCGC
This sequence comes from Rhodobacterales bacterium, assembly GCA_026400355.1. Taxonomy (GTDB): domain Bacteria; phylum Pseudomonadota; class Alphaproteobacteria; order Rhodobacterales; family Rhodobacteraceae; genus JAPLPE01. The sequence goes on from JAPLPE010000040.1 coordinate 34,258, forward strand.
CATCTGAACTTCTTCACCCCGAAAAGCCTGATGGCGCTGGTTAAGGACTGCGGGTTTGAGCCCGAGGCGCTGGAATACACCGGTTTCAACCGGCAGTTCGGCGTCGAATGGGTGGCGATGCAGGTCAAGGCGGCCGATGCTTTGCATGAGCCCAAGCCGGGCATCCTGCCCTATATCCGCCTGCTGTTAAGCGGCGCTTTTGCCCGGGACGAGGACAAGTATGACTCCGTCCGCATCGTCGCCCGCAAACCTGCAACTGGGGCCACTGCGTGACCCTTTTTCCCCGATCCAACCCGAGTGAGGCAATCATGACCGAACACTCTCCCAACGATCTTTTCCACGCCTCGTCCTTTCTGCAGGGCGCGAATGCCGACTATATGGAACATCTGCATGCCCGCTATGCCGACAACCCGGGTTCGGTGGATGAAAGCTGGCGGTCCTTCTTTGCCGCACTGGGCGACACGCCCGCCGAGGCGCAGGCCGAGGTGAACGGGCCGTCTTGGTCGCGCACCGACTGGCCGCGTATCCCCAATGATGACCTGACCGCCGCGCTTGACGGCCAATGGCCCGCGGACCCGGTCAAGGCAGGGGAAAGGATTGCGGCCAAGGCAGCCGAAAGGGGTGTCGGCCTGTCCGAGGTGCAGGTGCGCACAGCGGTGCTCGACTCGCTCCGCGCGCTGATGATCATCCGCGCCTACCGCATCCGGGGCCATCTGATCGCCGACCTTGATCCATTGGGCATGCGCGATGTGAAGCCGCACCCGGAACTCGACCCGGCGTCTTACGGTTTCACCAATGCCGACATGGACCGGCCGATCTTTATCGACAACGTGCTGGGCCTTGAAATCGCGACGATGAACCAGATCATTTCGCTGGTTCGCCGGACGTATTGCGGCACCTTCGCGCTCCAGTACATGCATATCTCCGACCCGGAACAGGCTGGCTGGCTGAAGGAACGGATCGAAGGATACGGGAAGGAAATCAACTTTACGCAGAATGGCCGCAAGGCCATCCTGAACAAGTTGGTCGAGGCTGAGGGTTACGAAAAGTTCCTACATGTCAAATATATGGGGACCAAGCGCTTCGGTCTGGACGGCGGCGAAAGCCTGATCCCCGCGATGGAACAGATCATCAAGCGCGGCGGTGCTCTCGGGATCGAGGAAATCGTGATCGGCATGCCCCACCGGGGCCGCCTGTCGGTGCTCGCCAATGTGATGAACAAGCCTTACCGCGCCATCTTTAACGAATTCCAGGGAGGCAGCTTCAAGCCCGAGGATGTGGATGGCTCGGGTGACGTCAAGTATCACCTTGGCGCCTCTTCCGACCGGGATTTCGACGGCAATGTCGTCCACCTTTCGCTGACCGCGAACCCATCGCACCTTGAGGCGGTCAACCCCGTCGTTCTGGGCAAGGTCCGCGCCAAACAGGCGCAGAAGAATGACACGACACGGTCTAAGGTGATGGCCGTTCTATTGCACGGCGACGCGGCCTTTGCCGGGCAGGGCATCATCGCCGAAGGGTTCGGCCTGTCAGGCCTTGTCGGCCACCGCACCGGCGGCACGATCCATATCATCGTGAACAATCAGATCGGCTTTACCACCGCGCCGTCCTATTCCCGGTCGTCCCCTTACCCCACCGACATCGCCCTCATGGTCGAAGCGCCGATCTTTCACGTCAACGGGGACGACCCCGAGGCCGTGGTCCATGCCGCCAAGGTGGCCGTCGAATTCCGGCAGAAGTTCCACAAGGACGTGGTCATCGACATCTTCTGCTACCGCCGCTTTGGTCACAATGAGGGGGATGAACCGATGTTCACCAACCCCGCGATGTATACCCGCATCAAGAAACAGAAGACGACGCTGACGCTCTATACCGAACGCCTGGTGAAGGACGGCCTTATCCCCGAGGGCGAGATCGAGGATATGAAGACCGCCTTTCAGGCCAAGCTGAATGCCGAATACGAGGCGGGCAAAACCTATCGCCCGAACAAGGCCGACTGGCTTGACGGTCGCTGGGCGCATCTCGAACACCATAACGAGAAGAAATACGAACGTGGCAAGACGGCGATCAAGGTCGGCACACTGGCCGAACTGGGCAAGGCGCTGACCCACGCACCCGCAGGGTTCAACCTGCACAAGACAGTCGAGCGTCAGCTTGAAGCCAAGGCGCAGATGTTTGACACCGGCGATGGCTTCGACTGGGCCACGGCCGAGGCACTGGCCTTTGGCTCGCTCCTTCTTGAAGGCTATCCGGTGCGTCTGTCGGGGCAGGATTCCACCCGTGGCACATTCTCTCAGCGACATTCCGCATTCATCGATCAGGAATCCGAACAGCGCTACTATCCGCTGAACAACGTCCGTAACGGACAGGCGAAATTCGAGGTCATCGACTCGATGCTCTCGGAATACGCAGTGCTCGGGTTTGAATACGGCTATTCGCTTGCCGAACCCAACGCGCTGACCATGTGGGAGGCCCAGTTCGGCGACTTTGCCAATGGCGCCCAGATCATGTTCGACCAGTTCATCTCGTCGGGTGAATCGAAATGGCTGCGGATGTCGGGCCTTGTCTGCCTTCTGCCACATGGGTTCGAAGGTCAGGGACCGGAACATTCCAGCGCCCGTCTGGAACGTTTCCTGCAGATGTGCGGCGGTGACAACTGGATCGTGGCCAACTGTACGACGCCCGCCAACTACTTCCACATCCTGCGGCGACAGCTGCACCGGACGTTCCGTAAGCCGCTAATCCTGATGACGCCGAAGTCGCTCTTGCGGCACAAGCTCGCGATCTCGCGCGCGTCCGACATGATAACGGGGTCATCCTTCCACCGCGTCCTCTGGGACGATGCGCAGCAGGGCAATTCGACAACGAAACTTGTGGCCGATGACAAGATCAAGCAAGTCATCATGTGTTCGGGCAAGGTCTACTATGACCTGCTCGAGGAACGCGACGCCCGGGGGCTTGAGGATGTCTATCTGCTCCGGATCGAGCAGTTCTATCCGTTCCCGGCCTTGTCGCTGGTCAAGGAACTGCAGCGATTCCCGCAGGCCCGCATGGTCTGGTGCCAGGAAGAGCCCAAGAACCAGGGCGGCTGGAGCTTTATCGAACCGAATCTGGAATGGGTGCTCAGCCGGACCCGCGCGAAACACACCCGTCCGATCTACACCGGCCGCGCGGCCAGCGCCTCGCCCGCGACTGGTCTGGCCAGCCAGCACAAGGCACAACAACAGGCGCTCGTGAACGACGCGCTCACCACCGAAGGAAACTGACATGACCATCGAAGTCCGCGTCCCCACGCTTGGCGAAAGCGTGACCGAGGCCACCGTGGCCACCTGGTTCAAGAAGCCCGGCGAAACTGTTGCCGCTGACGAGATGCTCTGTGAGTTGGAAACCGACAAGGTCACGGTCGAGGTTCCGGCACCCGTCGCAGGAACACTGGCAGAGATCGTGGCGCCCGAAGGCACGACGGTGGGTGTGAACGCGCTCCTTGCACAGATCAGCGAAGGTGCGGTTGTCGCAGCCGCGCCCAAGGTCGAAGCCCCGGCATCGGCAGCCGCGGTTGCGCCCATCGCCCCCGCTGCACCCAAGGACGTCGAAGACGCCCCCTCGGCCAAGAAACTCTTGGCCGAAAACAATCTGTCGCGGGACGCCGTCACCGCCACGGGCAAGGACGGCCGCGTGATGAAAGAGGACGTGCTGGCCGCAATCGCCGCGCACGAATCCGCCCCCGTCGCGGCCCCGGTCGCCGCGCCGCGCGCGCCCGTCGCAGTAGCTGATGCCGCGCGCGAGGAACGGGTCAAGATGACCCGCCTGCGGCAGACCATCGCCCGCCGCCTTAAGGAGGCACAGAACACTGCCGCGATGCTGACCACCTATAACGAGGTGGACATGTCAGCGATCATGGAGCTTCGCAACCAGTACAAGGACGAGTTCGAGAAAAAGCACAAGGTCAAGCTTGGCTTCATGTCCTTCTTCACCAAGGCCTGCGTCCATGCCCTGCAGGAAGTGCCCGATGTGAACGCCGAAATCGACGGCGACGAGGTGGTTTACAAGCACTATGTCCACATGGGCGTGGCCGTCGGCACGCCCACGGGCCTTGTCGTGCCGGTCCTGCGCAATGCGGACGAACTCAGCTTTGCCCAGATCGAAAAGGGCATTGCCGAACTTGGCATTAAGGCCCGCGACGGTAAGCTGTCGATGGCCGACATGCAGGGCGGGTCCTTCACCATCTCGAACGGCGGCGTCTACGGCTCGCTCATGTCCTCGCCCATCCTGAACCCGCCGCAGTCCGGCATCCTTGGCATGCACAAGATCCAGGACCGCCCCGTCGTCGTCGGCGGCCAGATCGTGATCCGCCCGATGATGTATCTGGCGCTGTCCTATGACCACCGGATCGTTGACGGCAAAGGCGCCGTTACCTTCCTCGTCCGCGTGAAAGAAGCGCTCGAAGACCCGCGCCGGTTGCTGATGGACCTGTGAGCGGTGGCTGATCATCGACAGAACACGAGGCTCGAGGCAGAGGGCGCAGAGTTCTTGGTCTGCGCCTATCTGCTCATCGAAGGAATTCCGACTTACAAGACATACACGCAAATGCCCGGATATGACCTTGTCGCGGCTAGTCCGGAAGCTGGGACCTCCGCACGCATTCAGGTCAAAAGTCGCTGGGCAAGTGACTCTGATCATGGCTTCCCACTAAAGAATACCGATGCAGACTTCGTCGTTATTGTTCTGCTTAACCGAGGCAATCGCTTGCGAAGTCAGGTGGGAGGGAAGAAGGCGCCAGAAATCTTCGTTTTCCCGATGAGTATTGTCCTCGCGGCACGACGCGACGACGGGTGGAAAAAGGTGATGACACGAAGGATTAATGATCGAGAGACATACAAAGAGAATTGGGAACTTATCCGACAGTTCCTTGCGCATGGTCCTCGTGAGGCCGAATGATCACCCCTGAAACCTCCCATAGACGCCTTCAGTCCAACAGGGTCTATGACAGCACTCTCGCCGCTGGCTACCCCGCTTGAAAACGGGGCATCGTTGGCCATTGCCATCCTGACCCATGCCGTGATCATTGTCCGCGTGCGCAGCAATCTGGCAAGGCAGGTGACATGACAACCGAACTCAAGGTCCTCGCCCTCGCGGGTCTCCTGCAATGCTTTCAGTACCTGATCTATGTCGTGATCGCGAACAAACAGGTGGGCCTGCGCTACGCGCTCAGCGCGCGCGATACGCCAGTGCAGCTGACGGCGATGGCCGGGCGGTCCCAGCGGGCGCTCAACAACAATTTCGAAGGACTGATCCTGTTCACGATCGCCGTCGTCACGCTCTATCTCTCCGACAAGACCTCGGGCCTGACCGGCAATCTCGCCTGGACCTATCTCTTTGCCCGCATCCTCTACATCCCGGCCTATCTTTTCGGCCTCAACCCATGGCGCACGATCATCTGGACGGTGGGCTGGTGCGCCACAGCACTGATGCTCGTTGTTGCCATTTTGTGATGGAAAGCGGTTTATCCGCATGCGCGGGGCAGGCGCAGCACAGCCGCCCCCTGACCGACCAAAGGAGTTTCCATGTCCACCTATGACGTCATCTTCATCGGGGCCGGCCCCGGCGGTTATGTCGGCGCGATCCGGGCGGCGCAGCTTGGTCTCAAGACCGCCGTGGTCGAAGGCCGCGCCACGCTTGGCGGCACCTGCCTCAACGTGGGCTGCATCCCGTCCAAGGCACTCCTCCATGCAAGCCACATGCTGCACGAGACCCAACACAACTTTGCCAAGATGGGTCTGACCGGAACGACCGGCGTCGACTGGAAACAGATGCTGTCCTACAAGGACGACGTCATCGGCCAGAATACGGGCGGGATCGAATTCCTGTTCAAGAAGAACAAGATCGACTGGATCAAGGGCTGGGCCACCATCCCCGCACCCGGTCAGGTCAAGGTCGGCGACACGGTGCATGAGGCAGAGAATATCGTCATCGCCTCCGGCTCCGAACCCTCGCACCTTCCCGGTGTGACAGTCGATGAAAAGACCGTCGTCACCTCGACCGGCGCATTGACGCTTGACCGTGTGCCCGACAGTCTGGCCGTGATCGGCGCGGGCGTGATCGGGCTGGAACTCGGTTCGGTCTATGCCCGGCTCGGGTCCAAGGTGACGGTGATCGAGTATCTTGACGTCATCACCCCCGGCATGGACGCCGAAGTCGCCCGCACCTTCCAGCGCCTTCTGGGCAAGCAGGGCCTAACCTTTGTTCTTGGCGCCGCCGTGCAGAGCGTCGCAGTCAAGGACGGGACGGCCACCGTCACCTACAAACTCCGCAAGACCGAGGCCGAGGCGACGCTCGACGCCGACATCGTCCTCGTCGCGACGGGCCGCAAGCCCTATACGACGGGCCTCGGCCTTGACGCGCTTGGCGTGGCACTGTCGCCCCGCGGCCAGATCGTCACTGACGCGCATTATGCGACTAGTGTAAAGGGCATCTACGCCATCGGCGATGCCATCGCGGGCCCCATGCTCGCCCACAAGGCCGAGGATGAAGGCATGGCCGTGGCCGAAATGCTCGCCGGTCAGCAGGGACACGTCAACTACGACGTGATCCCCGGTGTGATCTATACCCACCCCGAGCTTGCCAATGTCGGTAAGACCGAAGAACAACTCAAGGCCGAAGGCCGCGCCTACAAGGTCGGCAAGTTCAGCTTCATGGGCAATGCCCGCGCCAAGGCCAACTTCGCCGGCGACGGTTTCGTCAAGATCCTGGCCGACAAGGCCACTGATCGCATCCTGGGTGCCCATATCATTGGCCCCGCAGCAGGCGATCTGATCCACGAAATCTGCCTCGCGATGGAATTCGGCGCTGCGGCCGAGGATATAGCCCGTACCACCCACGCCCACCCCACCTATTCCGAGGCTGTCCGCGAAGCTGCGCTCGCTTGCGGAGACGGGCCGATCCATGCCTGAAGTTTCTGATCCGGCCTTCTTCCGGCTTCAAAGATCCTACGGGGGTGCGGGGGTGTAAAACCCTCGCCCTGACGCTTCCGACCGAACCCACAGCAAAGGACGAACGCCATGGAACACCGCCGCCTCGGACACTCAGGCTTCATGGTCCCCGTCCTGACACTCGGCACTGCCACCTTCGGCGGCTCGACCGAGTTCTTCAAGGCCTGGGGCACCACTGACGTTGCCGAGGCGCGGGCGCTGGTCGATATCTGTCTGGATGCGGGTCTGACAATGTTCGACAGCGCCGATGTCTACTCCGCTGGCCATGCGGAAGAGATCCTTGGCGAGGCGATCAAGGGCCGCCGCGACCGCGTGCTGATCTCGACCAAGGCGACCTTCCCAATGTCGGGCGACCCCAACCATGTCGGCTCCTCCCGCCACTGGCTGATCCGCGCGGTGGATGGCGCGCTGAAGCGTCTCCAGACCGACTACATCGACCTGTTTCAGCTTCATGGCTTTGACGCCATCACCCCGCAAGAGGAGGTCATGGGCACGCTTGATACGCTCGTGAAGGCGGGCAAGCTACGTTATGTCGGCTGCTCCAACTTCTCGGGCTGGCACCTGATGAAGTCGCTCGCCTTATCCGACCGCCACGGCTACGTCCGCCATGTCGCCCATCAGGCCTATTACTCGCTGATCGGGCGGGATTATGAATGGGATCTGATGCCGCTCGCACTCGATCAGGGTGTGGGTGCGGTGGTGTGGAGCCCGCTCGGCTGGGGCCGCCTTTCGGGCAAGTACCGCCGCAGCAATCCGATCGACGCCAATGCCCGCGCGACACAGACCAGCAATGCCGCGCCCCCGGTGGCCGATGAACGGTTCTATGCCGTGATGGATGTGCTCGACGCGATTGCCTCCGAAACTGGCCGCACCGTTCCACAGATCGCGCTGAACTGGGTTCTGTCACGCCCCAGCGTGTCGACCGTCATCATCGGGGCCCGCAATTCGGACCAGTTGCGCGAAAACCTGGGCGCGACTGGCTGTTGGCTCGACCCCTCCCAGATGGCGCGGCTCGACGCGGCCAGCGCCGCACCCCTGCCCTATCCCAACTGGCACCAGTCGGGATTCAGCCGCAACCCTGCGCCAGTGTGACAGGCCCGGAATGTCTGGCACGCTTCATCTGATCTTCAAGACCCATCTTGACCTCGGCTTTACCGGCCGGGCGTCAGCGGTGCGGGAGCAGTATCATGATCATTTCATCCCCATGGCGCTTGATACCGGAGAACATTTCCGCGCCGAAGGTGGCCGGGAATTCATTTGGACAACCGGATCATGGCTGATCTGGGATCATCTGGAAACCCAAAGCGCGGAAAAGGTACGCCGTCTGGAACGCGCCATCGCAGACGGCCTGATCCGCTGGCACGCGCTGCCCTTCACGACGCATACCGAACTCATGTCGCCACGTCTCTTCCGCGAAGGCATCGGCATCGCGCGGGAGCTTGACCGACGCTTTGGCCTGACAACCCGTGCCGCCAAGATGACCGACGTACCCGGTCATACCCTTGGTGCTGTGAAGATCATGGCCGAAGAGGGGATCGAGTTTCTGCATCTGGGCGTCAATTCGGCCTCGCCCGTGCCCGATGTGCCGCCCGTCTTTCACTGGCAGGCCCCTTCGGGCGCCTCGGTCGTGGTCATGTATCAGCCGAGTTACGGCGCATTACAGCGGGTGGAGGGCGTGCCCGATGCCATCGCCTTCGCCCATACCAACGACAACACCGGCCCGCAGGGCATCACGCAGGTCATCGAAAACCACCGCGAGGCGGCACTCATGGCCCCAGACCTGACCGTCCGCGCCGCGAGCCTTGATGATTACTGGTCCAGCCTGCGGCCCAACGCTGCCCGCCTGCCTGTCGTCACGCAGGAAATTGGCGACACCTGGATCCACGGCACCGCCAGCGCGCCTGCCCGGATACGCCACTTCGTTGCCGCCCAGCGCGCCTTTGACGGCTGGGATGAGGTGACGCCTGCCCGCCGCGCCTTTGCCCGCAAGCTGATGGAGATTCCCGAACATACCTGGGGCGTCGACATCAAGATTTTCCTTCGTGACGAAACCGCCTTCGACCGCCCCGCCCTTGAAGAGGCCCGTCGCACCAACCCCCGCTTTGCCATCACCGAAGCCGCCTGGGCCGAACAGGACCGGATCGTGGCCGAGGCGATCGCCCACCTGACGCCCGAGGACCGCGCCGCCTGTTCAACCGTCGCGGCGCCTGTCGTTGCGGGAAAGGCCGCGACGCTCACCGATCCCTCCGAAATCGGTCCCTTCTTAATCTCATTCGATCCAGCCACAGGTGCCGTCCGCTTTCTCCATCACCACGGCAAGCCCCTGCTGACCGCCCGCCCCGGCAGCATAGGTCTCTTTGCCTTCAGTCAGCAGAGCTTTGACGCGGCGGACCTCTTTGCTTCGGTCGACAGCTACCTAACAGCCCGGCCCGACTGGGCATGGCGCGACCATCTGAAGCCGGGGTTCGAGAAGACACAGACTGCCCGGACGGCGACCTTCCTGACCGAAGACCCGAACCTCACCCGCGACACCGCCGCGCTGCATGTCTCGACCTCCATGCCTCCGGACGCCGTCCACGATTTCGGCGCACCACGGAAGGTCACCTCAAGCTACGAGGCCATCGGCGACACTCTGACCGTCACCCTGACTCTCCACGGCAAGGCAGCCAACCGACAGCCTGAGGCCGGGTTCTGGCATGTCGAGCCCCTGCTTGCCCCGGGTACGCTTCGCTTGACCAAGATGGGACTGACACATGATCCGCGCAATGTCGTTCCCGCCGGAAACCGGCAACTCCATGGCGTAACGTCTGTCGAGTTTGACAGCGCCCAAGGCGCACGGTTGACGCTCACCCCTTTTGACGCCCCGCTCTTCCAACTTTCCTCGCAACCCTTCCTTGGCTTTGCAAAGGACCTGCCGGACCCGGATCAGGGCGGCAGGTTCGTCCTGTTCAACAACAAATGGGGCACCAACTTTTCGATGTGGAGCGAGGGGGACATGACCTTCCGCATGACGTTGACGGTCGGGCGGGACTAGAGCGTGTTGCGGTCATCGCGATTCAGGATTCCCTTGAGGCTTGATCTGTGATTCCCTGTCTGCGAGGCAGATATGGGGGTCAACGATGGGCAAGCCGCATCCTGTAGAGCTCCGGCAGCGGGTGGTGGACCATGTG
>JAPLPE010000039.1 GCA_026400355.1 Rhodobacterales bacterium
CGGCGACAGGGGATCTGGACGGCCAGGGTCTTTTGTCGCCGGCACAAGGTCGTGTAATCCGGCACGGCCCAGTCCGGGTCGGCCAACTTCAGCAGGCTGGCGACCATCCCTGTCGTTTGCCGGAGTGGCAGCCTGAACAGACCCTTGATGGTCAGGCAGAACTGGATCGCCGTATCCGAGAAAACCGCGGGGTGACCAGGGCTGCCGTCGTGCGGCGCGAGCCAGGCCATGCCCCCTGTCCAGCCAGATCGCCGGCGACCCGCGCTTCTTCAGTGAGGCGCTGTAGCTGGACCAGTTCGTCGTGCAGTAGCGGGCGGGTATCGGCTTGCAGATGCAGCCCGTCTAACCGCATGGATTCACATTGTGAATCCTCTCCGGTCAGAGTTGTGCAACAACGCCCAGGGCCAACAGGGTAGCGATCTGGGAGTGATGTTGGGGCGCGCCGCCTTATCGTACCAGACCGACCCGGCGACGGATGGCTTCTTCGCGGAGTGAAACCTCGGTCCCTGCCAGATCGTCGGCGTCCTTCGTGCACAACCAAACAAGTGCACGGGCCGGCCATTCGGGGGGGATGTGCACGGACCAGTCGAGCGCGGCGATAGGGCCCACGCCCGACTCTCTGATTGTGCGCTGCATGTCGGTGGCCACCGTGCCAGGTGACAGGCCGAAGCAGCGGATCCCTTGCGCCGCATATTCCAGATGGAGGTTCTGCGTCAACATGGCTGCGCCCGCCTTTGACGCGCAATAGGCCGACCAACCGAAAGTTGGCCGAAACGCTGCGCCAGAGGAAACCGAGATGATCGTCCCGCCGCCACGACCGAGCATCGGAGGCAAGACGGCGCGGATACAATAGAAGACGCCTTTGAGATTGATATCGATGGTCTGATCCCAGTCTGACGGATCGGCTGTGGCCATGGGTTCCATTGGGCCCATCACACCAGCGTTGTTCACCATGACGTCGATACGTCCGAAATGGCGAAGGGTCGCATCGACAGCGGTCTGAACTTGCAGAAAATCCGTTACATCACAGGGAATTGCGACTGCACGCGGTCCGATACCTGTCGCCAGTTCGCGCATCGCAGCGCTGTCACGAGCAAGAAGGACAACGCGGGCACCGTTTTCTGCAAAGGCTTGGGCTGCAGCAGCACCAATGCCACGGCTGGCCCCCGTCACGATAACGACATTTTCATCAAGCCACATCTGTTGGCCTCCATGCCATCTTTTCCTTGTGACAAACCCCGTTTAGGGTCCGAGCAAGAGTTCCTGACCTTGACCGGGTTTCACGGGCGGGAAAAGGTGATGTCCACGCATTTCAACAGAGAAGGCAGAATGAACATGACATTTAAGTACGCAGCGCCCGCCGTTTCCGTGGCTCTCCTGCTTTCCGGTACGTCAGCCTTTGCGCAGGTGACTGCCCAGCAGGTCTGGGACGACTGGAAAGCGAACTTCGGCATCTACGGCGATCAAGGTGTGACCGTCGAATCAGAGGAAACCGTTGATGGCGTCCTGACGGTGACCAACTTGACGCTCGACCTGAGCAGTGAGGGTTCGGAAGGATCGCTGACTGTTCCCTGGATCACATTTACCGAGCTTGGCGACGGCAGCGTTTCCATCGAGACCGCCGAAGAGAGTCCCATTGAATTCACTTTCACGAATGACGATGGAACGACCGGTTCCGTGAGCATGGCGCTTCGGCAAAGCGAACTTGAGCTCCTTGCAAGCGGGACACCCGAGGACATGACTTATGACCTGAGCGCCACGCGCTATGGCATCGATCTGGTGAGCGTCGTTGACGACGGGGCTGAAATCCCAGTGACCGCATCGATTGCGTTGAATGAAGTGGGTGGCACATACACCGTCGCGACGGCCGATATGCGTGCGATCACATATGCAGTTACCGCAGGTACCATGGATGTTGTGGTTGATGCGACGAATCCCGACGATGGATCGGCCTTCAAGATGACGGGCCGGGTCAAGAATATCGAAACAAATGTCGACATGGTCGTCCCTCTGCCCGAGAACACGACGCCTGAGACGATCCTGATGGATGGCCTTGCGACGACAGGCAGCTATGCCTTTGGCGGCTCGAGCTTTGACTTCACTGTCACTGATCCTTCGACGGGCGACACGACGGGCAACGCAACGGCAAAGGACGGCGGAGTCCTGTTTGCCGTGAGCGCCGAAAGCCTTGGCTATTCCTCTTCGGCGACTTCGATTGCGGTCAACCTGAACAGCGCCATGATGCCCATCCCGGTCACGATCAGTCTGGCCGAATACGGCATAGATTTCCTGATGCCCATGTCCAAGAGCGAAGAGCCGCAGGATTTCGGCCTTGGCGTGAACCTCACGGATCTTTCGCTGAACGAGGAAATCTGGGGCATGATCGATACGGGGGCTGTTCTTCCGCACGATCCGGCGACGATCCTTCTCGATCTCACCGGGACGGCCAAGTTGCTGTTTGACTTGACTGACCCCGCACAGGCCGAAGCTATGGCCGCTGCCGCCGCACCGGGCGAAATCAACTCGGTCAGCCTCAACAACCTGCTGATCAAGCTGGCCGGTGCCGAAGTCTCTGGGACAGGTGCATTCACCTTTGACAACTCTGACATGATGACCATCCCCGGGATGCCCCGTCCTGAAGGCAAGATCGATATTGCCGCCAGCGGTGTGAACGGCCTGATGGGCAAGCTGGTCCAGATGGGCCTGCTGCCGCAAGATCAGGCAACAATGGGTCAGATGATGCTGGGGATGTTCTCGGTGGCGACAGGCGACGATCAGTTGACCTCGACCATCGAGGTCACAAACGGCAAGATTCTTGCCAATGGTCAGCCTCTGAACTGACATCAGACGGGCCGCCGCTGCACTGTGGGCGGCCCGACACCTTTGCGGGGCCGGTCACTGTTGACGGCTCTTTGGGTTTGCGGGTCTGGAGATGATGCCTTTTGCGGCGCTCCGGGCCCTGATTGTTTCGTATCGATGCCCGGTTCATTGATGAGGACAGATGCCATGAAGGTCTTTAGCCGTCTTGCCCAAGGTACAGTCTTGACGCTGCTGGCAACCCCTCTTGCGGCGCAGATCACGCCTCAGGATGTCTGGGACAACCAAATGGCCTATATGCAGGCTATCGGACTAACGGTCGCCGCTATGCCGCAGGAGACCGGGGGCAACCTGACGATTAAGGGTCTGGAACTGACCTATGACGTGCCGATGGGGCTGGGTTGGCTTTACCTGATGCTGCCTGACATGACGTTGACGGCCAATGCGGATGGGACAGTCAGTGTCGGCTATCCGGAGCAGAGCAACATCGTCGCTTCGGCAATGATCACGGCCGAGGGAGATAGCGGGTCGGTCAAGGCCGAGTTCACGCTGACCTTGCAGGGATTCGCGAGCATTGCCGCAGGGACGCCCGGGGATATCACCTACCAATCATCGGCCGGGCTTGTCGATCTGGCACTTGGAAACGTCAACATCGCGCCAAGTATCGAACAGTTTGATCTGACCGCCTATTTCACCATGCGAGAACTGGTTTCAACGACGCGGATCACGGCCGGGGATGCAGTGGTCATCGATACGCAGGGCACCAACGGGGCCACGGTGTATGACCTGAGCTTCAGTGACGAAACTGGCATGAAATTTCGCAGCGTAGGTGGCGTGACGTCAAGTAGTGCAACATCGCGGATTGCCCTGCCCAATACATCGTCCGATCTGATGAACCTTGCTGTCGCGTTCCGGGATGGCCTTGCTTTCGATATCACTTCTGATGCGGTTGGCACTTTCACTCAGACGATTGCAGAGATATCCGGAACCGTCTTGTCGGATCAGAAGCAATCTGTCGGACGGACAACGCAAACCCTTCATCTGGCGCAGGATGGTTTCCATCTGACGACCTCTGGGACAGATATTGCATTCGACATGACAGAGCCGGATCTTATTCCTGACCCGGTATCGCTGGCCATGTCGCGCGCCGCGCTGGTCATCGGCTTTCCGATCAGCGCGAGCCCCGCACCGCAGCCTGTCGAACTGGGACTTGAACTGCGTGATCTGACGCTGAGTGAACCGGTCTGGGCGATGTTCGATTACAGTGGCATCCTGCCGCGTGATCCCGCCACACTGGCCTTCAACCTGAGTGGCAATGTCTCGAATTCGGTGGACCTGTTCGACTTCATGTCGTTGTCCGAACTTGAAGGACAGATCAACGCTGGGCTTCTGCCGGTCTCTCTTCTTGATCTTGGTGTGACCGGGGTCGAAGCCTCTGCAGTTGGCATGTCGGCCACGGGCGAGGCGGCCTTTACGTTCGACAACACCGATTTGGTGACCTATGATGGTCTGCCACGCCCGATCGGAACGGCTTCTGCGACGCTCACAGGCCTTTACGCCTTCACGGACAAGCTTGTTCAACTGGGAATCGTGACTGAAGCTGATGTCACAATGATGGGCCCTGGCCTTGCGATGGTTGCGGACCTGACCGGAGAAGATACACTGACCACCGCTGTCGAAATGACTGCGGATGGTCATATCAAGGTGAACGGTCAGCAGATTCAGTAACTGTGTCTTGCCTTGCAGGCGAGGCTCGGGGCGACTACCTCCTTGGACGCAACGGGCCGGGGAACCGGCTTGACCCAAGGAGATGCCATGCCCGCACCGATTTCCGATCTGACTGGCCGACTGATCGACGCTGCAATGGCCGCAGGCGCCGATACGGCTGATGCTGTTGCCGTCGAAGGGACCTGGATTTCGATTGATGTCCGGCAGGGCAAGCTGGAACAGGCCGAACGGTCCGAGGATATCGAAGTCGGTCTCCGGGTGTTCGTAGGCAAGCAGAGTGCGATCGTGTCGTCATCAGACGCGAGGGACGATACGCTTTTGCGAATGGCTGAACGGGCCGTCGTCATGGCCCGCGAGGCCCCGGCAGACCCGCATGCGGGACTGGCCGATCCTTCACAGATTGCAACAGACCTAGACACGGCACGGCTTGATTTGTTTGACCCGAGCGCGGAACCTGATCCGTCGGCGCTTGAGGATGACGCGCGGCGGGCCGAGGCGGCCGCGATGGCAGTGCCGGGTGTGACGCAGATCGATTCCAGTTCCGCGGCCTATGGGCGGCAGAACATCCACATGGCCGCGACGAACGGGTTTTCGGCGGGATATCAACGGTCGGACCGGAACATCTCGTGCGTCGCGATAAGTGGCACCGGGACTGGGATGGAACGGGACTGGGACCATGACGGACGCGTCCATCAGGCGGATCTGCGTTCAGCAGAAGAGATCGGACGGATCGCTGGAGAGCGGGCTGTTGCCCGATTGGGCGCAACCAGACCCAAGACGGGGACCTATCCGGTGCTGTTTGACGAGCGCATCGCGTCATCGCTGATCGGGCATCTACTTGGTGCCATCAACGGAACGGCCATTGCGCGGGGATCGTCGTGGCTGCGAGATGCATTGGGACAGCAGGTGCTACCCAAGGGGATGTCGGTGATCGAGGATCCGCATCGGATCCGCGTTTCAGGTTCGCGTCTGTTTGACGGCGAAGGCCTTGCAACCCGAGTCAACCGGATCGTGGATGACGGCGTGCTGACAGGCTGGACGCTGGACCTTGCTACCGGGCGCAAGCTGGGCCTTTCAAGTACCGCAAACGCAAGCCGATCCGCCGGGTCGGGGCCTTCGCCATCGGTGACCAACTTTGCGCTGACGCAAGGCACGGCGAGCCGAGCCGATTTGATTTCGCAGATGGGGACCGGCTTGCTTGTGACATCAATGATCGGGTCGACCATCAACCCGAACACCGGTGACTATTCGCGCGGGGCCAGTGGATTCTGGGTTGAAAATGGCGAGGTCACGCATGCGGTGAACGAATGCACGATTGCCGGAAACCTGCGTGACATGCTGCTTCGGATTGTGCCTGCCAACGATGCAAGAGCGCATCTGAGCCGCGTGATCCCGTCGATCCTGATCGACGCGATGGTGTTGGCAGGAGAATAGCGACGACGCGGATCTGGTCCGCTTTCCGTTCTGAACCACGATTGCAACTGCGGCATCTGACAGCTTGACCCATTGGCGCAATTGCCTAGGGTCCGCTTGGCGTGCTGCATAAGGGAACCACCGATGACCCAGCGCCTGCACCTTGTCTTTGGCGGAGAGCTTGTCGATCCAACGAAGAACGTCTTTCGAGACGTGAAGGACATTCATATCGTGGGGATGTTCCCGGACTATGCGAGCGCCTTTTCAGCATGGAAGGCCGAAGCGCAGCGGACGGTGGACAATGCACATATGCGTTACTTCATTGCGCACCTGCACCGCTTGCGCGACGAAGAAGCCCCGGCCTCGGCGACCGAGGAACTGGGTAGCTGATACCCTGATCTGAATGGCACGTTCTCTGTCACTTGGTGCCTACCTTGCGTTCCGGCGCGGCGGAGCCAGCGATACCGCGCCCATCGGGACGACACGGCCGCAGGGACCATTGATCTGGGCCCATTGCCCGGACCCGGAGCGCCTACCGGCGCTTGCTGCCTTGTCCGAAAGGCTTGCCGCTGAAGGGGAGCGGTTGAACATTCTTGTCACGCTTCCAATGGGGGGGAGCGGGAGCGGGCTGCGGATGGTGGTGCAGCCGGTGCCTCAGGACACTGCGGCGGGTGCGCGGGCTTTTCTGGATCACTGGAATCCAGACTTGTTGCTTTGGATGAGAGGCAGTTTTCGCCCTGCCCTTCTGGCAGAAGCTGCGGCCCGACCGGGAATCCAGGCGCGCCTGCTCATTGAAGCGGACGGTTCGATGATCCGGGCGGAGGGCGCAGGCTGGCTTCCCGGGATGACGCAGGCGATGGTGCAGCGGTTCGATTGTGCCCTGGCTCTTGACGATGTGGCGGGGCTGCGGTTGCGACGGATGGGAATGGACGAGCGGCTTGTCGAAGTCACGGGGGCCCTTGATACAAATGCCGGTGTGCTGCCCTGCAACGAGAGAGAGCGGCGTGACCTGACCCAGACGATGGGGTCCCGGCCTGTTTGGTTGGCGGCGGGGATTGATATGTCGGAACTACCGGAAGTAGTTGCGGCGCACAGATATGCGAGCCGGACGGCCCACCGCCTACTCTTGATCCTTGTTATGCGATTATCTGACGAAGGCAAGGCAATGACGGATGCGCTGCGCGAGGCAGGACTTCGGTTTGCTCTGCGCACAGAAGGAAGTGAGCCAGACGAGGCTACTCAGGTCTATCTGGTAGATTCATTGGCTGAAATGGGTCTATGGTACAGGCTGTCTCCAGTTGTTTTCATGGGTGGAACGCTAGCTGAAGGGTCGGGTGGGCGGCATCCTTTCGAAGCGGCGGCACTTGGGTCGGCAGTATTGCATGGGCCGAAGACCGATCCGCACGGGGCCGCCTATTTGCGTCTGGCCCGCGCCGGGGCGAGCAGGTCGGTGCGGACGGGGACGGATCTGGGCCGTGCGGTGGAAGCTTTGCTTGCACCTGACAAAGCGGCTGCGATGGCGCATGCAGCCTGGGATGTGACGACAGCCGGGGCGGATGCGGGCAATAGGGTGATTGAACTGATCCGAGACGGACTCGACAAGGTAGGGGGCTGAGAGGCACCGTGGATGATGCCAAACCCCTGATCGGGAATGTCCGCGCAATTTGCCAGCCCGGCATAAATGGGCCATAGAACATGACCGCGCCGCAATTCTGGTTCACTTCACCTGACCATCCATCGATCGAGACGCGTCTGCTGGCCCCGTTGGGTTGGATATATGCGGCGGCGACCGCGCACCAGGTGAACAAACCTGGCCACCGCGCAGGTGTGCCCGTGATCTGTGTTGGGAACATCAACGTCGGAGGCACCGGGAAGACCCCGACGGCTATTGCTTTGGTGCAAAGGTTGCTGGCGCTAGGCCTGTCGCCGCATGTCGTGACGCGCGGTTATGGCGGCAGACTGGCCGGGCCGATTCGCGTGGACGAACGGAGACACAGCGCGGCAGAGACGGGCGATGAAGCTCTTTTGCTTTCGGCGTTTGCACCGACTTGGGTTGCCCGGCTCAGAGCCGAAGGGGTGAAGGCAGCCGAAGCAGCCGGGGCGGATGTAGTTATCCTTGATGATGGATTTCAGAATCCATCCGTAGTGAAGGATCTTTCGATCGTCGTCGTGGATGCGGGGCGCGGCTTTGGCAATGGCAGGGTTCTGCCCGCTGGGCCGTTGCGCGAACCGGTTGCAGAAGGGCTGAAGCGGGCAGGGTTGGTTCTGGCTGTCGGCGATTCGGTGCAACAGGCGGCGTTCGGCGCGCTTTGGGGCAATCTACTTGGTTCGGTGCCGTTGGCTGCGGGCCAGTTGGATCCCTTGCCGACCGGGATGCCATGGAGGGGTATGCGGGTTCTGGCATTTGCGGGGATTGGTCATCCAGAGAAGTTCTTTGCGACCTTGCGGGGTCTGGGTGCCGAGGTTCTGCGGGGTGAGGCATTGGAGGATCATCAGCCATTGGGCGGCGGCCTCATGTCTCGTCTTGAGGTAGAGGCCCGAGCGATCGGGGCACAACTGGTGACAACAGAAAAGGACGCAGTCCGCTTGCCAGAGGCGTTTCGGTCAAAGGTACTGACCTTGCCCGTACGCCTGACAATCGCGGACTGGCGACCGATTGATGAGGCCATCGGGCGCGCTCTGGGGGATGTCCAAGGCTCCTGAAGCTGCGCGGTTGCGGCTTGTGGGATCCGGAATGTCTTCCTGAAGATACTGCGGGCCGGGATTACCTACCCCGGCCCGCGTTACCTTGCCCGTTCAGCAGAGTTTCAGTCTGCGATCGCCGCATCAAGAAGCGGGGCGATCTGGTCATAGGGCATGTTGGAGTACTTGACGCCATCTATGAACAGGGTCGGCGTTGATGTGACTTCGTCGCGGGCCGAGTTTTCAGTGTACCAAGCGACGAGTGTCTTTGCCATGATCTCGTCCCGCATGCAGGCGTCTACCGTGGCTTCGTCCATGCCGGATGTAAGGCCAATCTTCTTGAGATTCTCTGCGATCAATGCGGGTTCGCCGCCGGCGATCCATTCTTCCTGGGTGTTGTAGATGATGTCGGTGATGCCGAAGAAGCGGAGATCGCCGCCACAACGGGCCATCATCGACGCCCAGAGGCCGAAACGGTCGAAGTAGACTTCGCGGAAGATGAACTTCACCTTGCCAGTGTCGATATAGTTGGCCTTGATCTGGGGCCACTGGTCGGCATGGAAATCCCGGCAATGCGGGCAGGTAAAGGATGCGTATTCGATCATCGTGACGGGTGCATCAGGCGAGCCGAGGACCATGTCGTTAATGGTCGAGATGTCGATGGCGGGCTCGGCCGCGGTATCAGCGGTCGCCTCCTGCGCCTGAGCGGCGCCCGGAAGCAGACCATCTGTCAGGCTGCCGGGCGGGGCCGGACGGGTTATCATCCATGCGCCGCCAACCGCAAAGGCAAGCGCGAGCGCGGTCAGGGTGAGATACTTCTTCATCAGGAAACCTCGGGCTTCAGAATTTGCGTTTGTTCAGGACATTGTCTGCAAGTGCTACAAGCGCAAGTCGCAATTCCGTGTTCTGCACGTCAGAGGCGACTTTTGTGGCTTCTGGTGAAGGGCCTACGGTGGCAGGTGGTTCGAACTTGAGGGTAGGTGCAAAGACTGCTTGCCCCTCGGCAAACCCGGTTGGCGCGGTCTGCGTGATCCGGACCCGCGAAATGGCGCGATAACCATAGCAGGCGTTGACCTTGTCGCGGATCTGATCCTTTTGCATTTCGAGCATCGGAGCTTGTGCCCCAGTGGTCAGGATCGTGAGCGTCGCGCCGAAACCTTCGCGCCCATAGCTGACGTTGACGGGACGGGCGATACGGGCAACCGCGTCACCCACAATCTCGGGCCAGTGAGTCAGCAGGCGGGTGACAGCAAAGCCGCGTGATTCGGCAGCCACGCGAATCCGCGTTTGCACAAGGCTGGAAGCCCGAGTGAAGCCGTAGGTTTGCGATGGGCGGGATGGCGATTTCATGGTTGCAATCTATTGTAGAGAAGGAGAGGGCCAAGAGGCCAGAGAAACTGCGCGCCAAGGGCATGAAAACCAGTATGGATGACCTGAGTGGTGAGTTGCTTGAGTGGTATGACCGGCATGCAAGGGCGATGCCCTGGCGCGTCCCCCCGGCGGCAAGGCGGGCCGGGGTGAGACCGGACCCTTATCGCGTTTGGTTGTCCGAGGTGATGTTGCAGCAGACGACCGTGGCTGCAGTAACTGAGTATTTCTTGCGATTTGCGCGGAGGTGGCCGGATGTCGGTGCACTTGCCGCCGCCGAAGACGCTGATGTGATGGCAGAATGGGCGGGGCTTGGGTATTATGCTCGGGCGCGAAACCTGCTGAAATGTGCGCGCGCCGTTGTGACGGATCATGGCGGCGTGTTTCCGGACAGCCGGGATCAGTTGATCGGATTGCCGGGAATCGGGCCCTATACCGCAGCGGCCATCGCGGCCATTGCCTATGACGAACCCGCAGTCGTGGTTGACGGAAATGTGGAGCGGGTCATGGCACGCCTTTATGACATCCATGCCCCATTGCCAGGGTCAAAGGCCGAACTGACCGCGCTAGCGGCCGGCCTGACCTCAAGGCAGAGGCCCGGGGATCATGCCCAGGCCGTGATGGATCTTGGGGCGACGATTTGCACCCCGCGCAGTCCGGCATGTGGCATTTGTCCCTGGCGCGAGCCGTGCCTTGCGCGTCGGAACGGAACAGTTGCAGTACTCCCCCGCAAGTCGCCAAAAAGGGTCCATCCGATACGGCGCGGCTATGCCTATGTCGGCCGGCGTGAAGACGGTGCCTGGTTGATCGAGACTCGTCCGCCTCAGGGCCTTCTGGGCGGGATGATCGGGTTTCCTGGGTCGGACTGGAGTGATGATCCGGCACCCTGCCCGCCTGTGCCCGGCGACTGGCAGATACTTGACGCAGAGGCGCGGCACACCTTTACCCACTTTCATCTGCGACTTGCCGTGGTGACAGCCCGTTTGCCGATGGATGCCATCCCCAAACGGGGCGAGTTTCGGGCCGCGGACAGATTTGACCCGGCGACCTTGCCCACCGTGATGCGCAAGGTCCATTACCTAGCGTCCGGGGCCTTTGGCCATGATTGAGACATGCTGCTGCCATGTCTAGACTAGCGAAATGTTCTAGATTTCTAATCATGTCGCCTTAGCAGGGTATCCCATGACAACGCGCCCCGAGATTTCCCTTTTTCGTAATGCCCTGCCCTTCTGGATGTCGCTGGGTCTGGTGCCGCTTGGCGTTATCGGGGCAGTCTATGGCGGCTGGACCGTTTTCCTGCTCGTCCTCTTTACGTGGGTCTTGTTCGATATCCTCGATTTCGTCCTTGGGCTGAATACGGAGAATGCTGATACAGAGACGGCAGAGACGGATCTGTTCTGGTATCGCATGATTACAGTGATGTGGTTCCCGATCCAGTTCTGCCTGACTTTCGGGCTCATCTGGTATGTGACTGTAACCGATCACCTTGCCGTCTGGGAAAAGACCGCCCTTTTCGTTGGGGTTGGCGTGCTCTCGGGCGTTGTCGGCATCGTCTATGCACATGAACTCATGCACCAGAAGAACCGGGTCGAACGGGGGCTGGGTGATCTGTTACTGGCTCAGGTACTTTACAGTCACTTCCGGAGTGAACACCTGCGGGTGCACCATCTTTATGTTGGCACGCCCCGCGATCCCGTCTCGGCGCGATACAATGAAGGGTTCCACCGGTACTTTTTCAGAGTTTTGCTGGATTGTCCGCCATCAGCATGGCGGGCGGAAAGGGCCCTGCTGGCACGCAGGGGCAAGGGCATGATGAGTCTTCAGAACCCATTCTGGCTCTATGCCCTGTTGCAGGCAGGAATGATCGTGCTGGCCCTTTGGATTGGAGGGTGGCAGGGACTCGGGCTGTTTCTGCTGCAGGCGCTCGTCGCGGTTTGGCAACTTGAACTGGTGAACTACATCGAGCACTACGGGTTGACACGCAGGCATCTGGGTGATGGCAAGTATGAACATGTCATGCCGCGCCATTCGTGGAATGCGGCGCACATGGCTTCAAACTGGCTACTCATAAACCTGCAGCGCCATTCTGACCACCACTACAAACCCGACCGTCGTTTCCCGCTTCTGCAGACCTATGGAGATCGCGATGCGCCCCAGTTACCTTATAGCTATCCCGTGATGGGGGTTCTTGCTCTGGTGCCACCCGCCTGGCGGCGGGTCATGAACCCGAGAGTCCAGGCCTGGCGCAAGCGGCACTACCCGGATGTGTCAGACTGGACCGCGTACAAGAAGGGCGATCTGCCGATGCCCAAGGGCGCGCCCTGACGCGTAGCGTGACGCCGGAACATCATTTTTCCCCTTGGCGAATGCTTGTTGGCGTATATGCTTAAGCCAAAGGCGAGTAATTCTTGTCGGCTTCCTTTGACCCATCATGTCAATCGACGCTTTTGAGCAGGTTCATTCATGCTGCACAGACACACCATCATGGTTGCATCTGCAGCGACCTAGGTCGTTTGCAACACCGCCGCAGTTGGGCAAAGCGCGACCGTTGCGGTCAAGCTGACGCTTTCGGAATTGACCTTCCGGGTCGCACCAACGCTGCGGCCAGATCACATTTCAAGACAGAAGATGCGTGATCAGCCTTTGCAGGGCAGGTCGACGGCGCAAGGCGTGAGAGTGTACAAGGACGAAATCCCAACGCAATGGCAGGCTGCGGTCTTCGAGGCGGAAAAGGCGGCCTTGCGCAAGGTCGGAGGCGGCAAGGCGTTCAGGGACGAGTGCAACGCCAAGGCCGGCCCGTGCAGCGGCAAGAGCCAAGCCAACATGATGAACCGTTAGGCCGCCCCAGGTGGCATCCGGATCGCGCCCTGCAAACCATTGGGACCAACCGGGCTGCGTGCCAAACGAGGGGCCCCATCCGGTATGAACGAAGGCGGAATCGGGCTGGTCAGACAATCTGGTTTCCCGTCCAGGAAAGGATGGCGCAGCGACAGCAGTGACTTCGTCACGAAATAGGACCTCGATCTTGTGGTCAGGATAGAAATGGGCACCGTAAGTCAGGCGCAGGTCGATCCCATCGCGGACAAGGTTGACCGGATCCTCTTCCATCCGGATTTCGATGGCGGGGTCTAGTGTCAGGCCCTTGAGGCGCGGAATGAGCCAGTGTTCCGCCAACGCGGGCAGCACGGAGATGACAAGACGATGGCGGACCGGTGCGTCGGTGAGGTCATCGGTGGCCGCCGCCAGGTCGGCAAAGGCCGACTCGAGCCGCGGATATAGCGCGCGTCCGGCATCGGTCATCACGATGCGGTTGCCCTGCCTTTCGAAAAGGCGCTTTCCCAGACGCGTTTCAAGCGATTTGACCTGCTGGCTGACTGCAGCAGCGGTCACGCCCAGTTCGGCTGCCGCCATCACGAAACTGCCGCAGCGGGCTGCGACTTCGAAAGCGCGGAGAGCGTTCAGGGGCGGCAAAGAGGGGGCTGGGCGCGGATCAGTCATGACTCACCTTAAGTTTTTCTAATGGTCCATCAGAAGGCTTGCCGTTGCAATTACGGGGTCAGGTGTCGCAGTCTGTCCCAGCAACACCGAGGAGGCCCACATGCGCGACATGATCGATCTAGACCGTTATCCGCTGGATCAGTCGGGCAGCCCGGCCTGGCTGGCCCTCGTGGCACAGGCCAAGGCCGATCTGGCGCGAGACGGCATGTTTAATCTCGAAGGCTTCCTCCGCCCGTTGGTCACGGCCGAGGCTGCCGAGTCGCTTGCACCCGTGTTCGACCGCGAGGCCTTTGTCCATGCCCGCAAGCACAACATTTACTTCCGTAAATCGATCCCGGAGCTTACCCCCGACCATCCGGCCCTGCACGAGGTCGAGACGATCAACCGGACGCTCTGCGCCGATCAGATCGCCGGGAACACCATCCTGCGGCTCTATGAGTGGGAGCCTTTCGCAGCCTTCCTGGCCGCGACGATGGACAAACCCGCTCTTTACACCATGGACGATCGGCTCGCCTGTGTGAACGTCATGGACTACGCGACGGGACAGGGGCTGAACTGGCATTTCGACCGGTCCGAATTCACCACGACTTTGCTGCTTCAGGCACCCGACGCAGGTGGGCTGTTCGAATACCGTTCTGACCTGCGCACTTCCGACAATCCCAACTATGACGGCGTCGCGAAACTGCTGCGCGGTGAGGACCCGGAACTCAAGGCCATCACCCTTAGCCCCGGCACGCTCAACGTCTTTCGAGGCAAGAACACCGCGCACCGGGTAACTCCCGTCGAAGGACCAACCGACCGGATCATTGCCGTGTTCTCTTACTACGAACGGCCGGGCGTCAAGTTCACGCCGGAAGAGCAGAAGGGGTTCTACGGGCGGGTGGGGTGAGAGCCGGTTTCAACGAATACTGTCGCCCAGTTGCAAGTGGGGCTTGGACGACTGGGCGCCCGGCATGATCTCGCCGGTGCCGCACCCATCCGCCGTCGTAAGAACGATCTTGGCCCGCCAGACGATCTTCCAGGGCGTGTTACGGTTGGCGCGCAGCGCTTCCAGATGTGCGCGGTCGGCGTGGCCAAGGTAGTGGGAGATGTCATCACGTGTCATGCCCCGACAATGACACGCCCCAAACCAGTCAGGAATCCTCTGTCAGGCGGGCAACACTAGTTGCAACAGTGTTGAGAATTAGAACACATCCGATTGCCGTTATTGCATTCTGGTTCTTCTTGCCAAGGAGCGTGCCACATGGCGAAGGCTCTAGAGAAAAAACCCCGCCCATCCTTTCGGACAAGCAGGGCCAAGTTAGTGCGTGCGAGGCGGAGAGCGTTCGCAGGCACCGGCGGTAAACTGTTGAAAACTTTGGGTGTTGCAGGGTCCGGTTCCTAGGGGGCGTCCCCCATTTCGGACCTGATCTGCTGGCGCAGAAAGTCGATCGGGACCTGTTTACCGTCGCGTTTGAAATGCCAGTAGGTCCAGCCATTGCAGCTTGGCGCGCCTTCCAGATGTGCCCCTACCTGATGGATCGAACCGGTCATGTCTGCCGCGACCAGCGTCCCGTCCGCCCGGACTTTGGCCGCGTTCCGGCCGTTGTAGGAGGTCAGCACCTCACCCGGGCGGAGCATGCCGCGTTCGACAAGAACACCAAACGCCACCCGTGGCTCGGCGCGTTTGGAGGTGGTCACGCCCAGGGCATCGCTGTCATACTTGCGGATGCTTTCGATCCGCCTGGTGGCAATGGCGCGATAGGATTCCTCGCGCTCGATCCCGATGAAATTGCGGCCCAGCATCTTGGCCACGGCGCCGGTCGTTCCGGTGCCAAAGAACGGGTCAAGCACCACATCGCCGGGATTGGTCGTGCCGATCAGGACGCGGTGCAGCAGACCTTCGGGCTTTTGCGTCGGATGGGCCTTGTCGCCTGCGTCGTCCTTGATCCGCTCGTGCCCGGTGCAGATCGGCAGCACCCAGTCCGACCGCATCTGAACGCCTTCATTCAGCGCCTTCAGCGCCTCGTAGTTGAAGGTATACTTGCTGCCCTCTTCCTTGGACGCCCAGATCAGCGTCTCGTGCGCATTGGTGAACCGCTTGCCCTTGAAGTTCGGCATCGGGTTCGACTTGCGCCAGACGACATCGTTCAGGATCCAGAAGCCCTGGTTCTGAAGCTCGGCCCCCATTCGGAAGACGTTGTGATAGCTGCCGATGACCCAGATCGCCCCGTGGGGTTTCAACAGGCGGCGGGCGGCAGACAGCCAGTCGCGGGTGAAACGGTCATAAACATCGAAACTGGAAAACTGATCCCAATGATCTGTGACTGCGTCCACCTTGGAATTGTCGGGCCGGTGCAGTTCGCCCCGAAGCTGGAGGTTGTAGGGCGGGTCGGCAAAGATCAGGTCCACAGACGTTTCCGGCAGAGACCGCATCACCTCGATGCAATCGCCATCAAGGATCGTGTTCAGGGACAGCGCAGCCGCGCCCTTATCCTTTGTCATCGTCATTCCTTGCCTCGTCCCCGGCGGATGATCCGCTCTGTCTGGTTGGTGGCAGGATGAGTCAGAGGTGATTCCCTGTCAAAAACTTTATTGAATCAAGCACTTAATAATCACGCTTGATACAACATGTTGTAGACCGGTTTGAACGAACGCCTATGGTGTGGGGTGACACCAAGATTTCTTATGGCAACTTTGTGGCTTTTCGTCGGATAGCCGGCGTTATGTTCCCAGCCATAGCCGGGGTGTTGTTGCGCCAAATCCACCATCACCTTGTCACGGCATACTTTTGCCACAATTGAGGCCGCTGCTATCGAAAGGCAAAGCGCATCGCCCTTGACGATCGCGCGCGCCGGAATGGTCATGTCGCGGGGGATCAAGTTGCCGTCGATGAGGACTTGGTTGGGTACCTGCGGCAGGCCGGCGATGGCCCGCATCATGGCAAGATGCGAAGCGCGAAGGATGTTCAGTTCGTCGATTTCCTCGACCGTTGCGTGGGCGACCGAGACAAGGGCGACCTCAAGAAGCTTGGCATGAAGCCGGTCGCGTTGCTTCTCGGTCATTTGCTTGCTGTCATTGAGCCCCTCCGGGATGCGCACAGGATCAAGGATCACCGCAGCGGCCGTCACAGGCCCGGCCAACGGACCGCGGCCAGCCTCATCAACGCCCGCGATCCGGGCATAGCCCAGCGCACGGGCGGCGGTCTCATAGGTGAAATCAGGGCGCGTCATGGCGCGGACAAAGGCATGTCCTGCGCAGGTTGTCGAGATTGGGGTCGGGGCGGGGATTGTCTGTTCCCCCGCCCTGCCCGGCGCGACACAGCTGGGGCAAGTGAGCCGCGCCTCTGCCCGACCCTATCGGACCCACAAGCTCATCTGCGCCCGGCTTCTGCTTGCAGGCAATAACACCACATGGTTATCGGCTAGCAGCTACCCCCTGCCCTGCGATATTGAATATCCCGGCAAGGCGTGCGGTTATGGGGATCATGCACAAGATCATCCTTACATCCCTGCTCTTCCTCAGCGCCGCATCCGCAGCTCAGGCCGCGTGCTATGCGGACTACAAGGCCAAGCAGGACGACCCTCTGCGCTTGCAATATGGAGTGGCAGAGATAAGAGGGGATTGCAGCGTCTCGGGCGCTGCAGACGAACTGGCCGGACGGCTGGCGGCTGACGGCTGGCAGTTGCTCGAAGTTCTGGGTGTATTTGACGAATCCGGGTTGGATGAAAGGCGCGACAGTGCAGGCGAATACTTCCTCCGCTACTGAAGTCCGCCAGACCGGGAACAAGATCGTCATCGGTGGGATCGCCTCCATCGTCCTGATCCTGCTTCTGGTGGCTGTCCTTCTGTTCCTGAACCTGCCCGATGCCAACGCCTTCAACGCGCGGGTCGAACGGGTCTTTGTTGAAAACAACCTGACATCGCAGGCCGAGATCAAGCTGCTCGAGATTCTCGCCCAATCCGGGACGGCCTTCTCTGACACTTTGGACTCTTATCGCTTCATGAACTTCGTTCTGCTGGTCTTTGCGACGGCACTACTCATCGCGGCGGTTGCGTTCCTCATCATGCTCATCACGCTGAACAAGCGGATGGGCCAGATCGAACGGAAGGGGATCGCGGTGAGTTCGCTTCTGATCTCGCGCGATCAGAACATTGTGTATCTCAACAACTTTGAATTCAAGCTGACCGAAGCGGCCATTGAAACACTTTCCGTTCTGGCCGAGGCGCGGATGGATGACGAGGTTCTTTCCGGTGCCGAGATAGAGGCCGTGATCTCGGGCCGGGATGCCGCCGATTGTGATGAGGCGGCAGGCGCCACGCGCATCAAACGCCTGCGCGATACGCTGGGCAACCAGATGGTCAGCGAACTACTGGTCAAGAACATCGCCCGGCGAGGATACATGCTCGCCATCGACAAGGATGTGATCCGGATGGTCTGACAGGCAGTGCGTTTGACCACGCACCCCGCGCAGGCTGAACCGCAGGCCCCGGGCGATAGAAGGGCCGGAAGGTCGTGGCGATCAAGTACGCACCTGGGCCGAAACCAAAGTTCGTCAGATAAAGCCCGCCATAGCTTCCCGTGTTGTCAAGGATCCAGCCGCCCAGAACGGGGCCGAGTGCCATTGCAAGGCTTGGCGAGTTGAAGGAGCGGTTTTCAACCATTGATGAAGGGAAGAAGAAATAAAGTCCAAGCCTCTCCACGAGACCCACCCCCACCCTAAAGAATTCTCCGTTTTCATGGACAAGCTCCGCACCGAAAGCGACCGGGGCAAAGTGCTCATTTCGACAGGCTTACAGAGCAACTCAAGCAAGTCCTCTTGGAGTACTTCGTGGATGATGCATCTCTGTCGAGCCTGGTCGAAGGCGGTAGCGCCCCTCTCGCCTCGTTCAGCGCTCGCATCACCACCTGCTACGCCCTAGGCCTTATCAGGAAGATCGAGCACAACGACCTGCACCAAATCAGACGCATCCGAAATGACTTCGCCCACAACGTAAGCGGTGCGTCGGCCCCGTTGTTTCGGCCTGAGACCATTTCGGGCATGCCGGCCTGCAACTGAGTTTGCGGGAGGTTTGCAGTGGAGCACCAAAATGAGCACCGGATGGAGGTTCCCAGTCGCAAGGGAGTTTCACG
>JAPLPE010000027.1 GCA_026400355.1 Rhodobacterales bacterium
GCAAGCTCTTCCGCTTCGCCGGCATCGACCGGACAGCCAGGTTCGCTGTCGCGCAACTCGTTGCGACGGCTGACTGAAAGACCGCCCTAGAGTTCCTGCAGCATATGCTTGAGGCCGTGCCCTATCAGGTCCACACCATCTCTTGACCGTTCGAGCCATTGGAGCGCCATTGGTCAGAGCGACAATGGCGAGGGGCATCCAATTCGCCGCGCAGCCGGGGAACCGGAACACCATCTACTCCCGGCCGATGCGCTTTGACATGATCTGCGAGGTCGAGCCGCGGTTGCGCCACCGGTCCGGGCGACCGTGGCGAGACGGTATCGCGCACCGGCCGACCAAGCCGAACCATCCGTCGAAGACCGGCCAGGTCGAACGAATGAACCGCATGATCAAGGAGGCCACGATCAAGCGCTTCCACTACGAAACCCAATACCAGTTGCGCACCCACCTGACAGGTTTCCTGGCAGCCTACAACTTCGTCCGACGGCTCAAGACGCTCGGAGGCCTCACGCCCTGCGAATACATCTGCAAGATCTGGTCATCAGAGCCAGACCGATCCATCCCAAAACCGATCCACCAGTTGCCTGGACTGAACACCAAACATGGTACCGGAAAAAGACCGACCCGGCCGACCTCTCAGAAAAATGGTAATCGCGAATTTCGCCGGACACCGCTTTATAGGGTTTTGGCCGATCTTTCGCCAAACATTGCTCATTGCCGTTACTTCAAGAAGTGACGCATCTTCAACAAGAGCGGTCACGATACAGTGCTTTGGCTTAGATCTGTTAAGCCACTTTCTCATGATATTGGTTTGCAAAGACCATTTTTGCCCCGAGTTCGGGTGGCCCCGGGACCCGGAGGACTGCGGACCTGACGGCCAATCTTCACGTCACACTCCAGAAGCTCCGAGAGCAACGCCCGCGCCGTCGCGGCTATCCGCGGCTCTCTACCTCAGGCCCGCAAGTAGATCGTCTGGCCCTCCTTGATCGTTTCCAAGACATTGATGTCTTTGATTGCCAAGGGATCGACCGTCAGTGGATTCCCGTCAAGGATCACCATGTCGGCGAGCTTACCCGGTTCAAGCGAGCCCTTTGTCTCTTGCTCACCATATTGCTCGGCCGCCCAGATCGTCATCGCCTTGAGTCCCTCAAGAGGCGTGACACGCTGGTCCGGGCCGATCTCGGCGCCCGCCCTGGAAATCCGGTTCACGGCCGACCACAGCACAAACATCTGATCCAGCGGCGCCACCACGAAATCGGTGTGATTGGTCGGATGAAGCCCGGCGTCGATCGAATCCCGCATGGGGCTGATATAGGACGCCTGTTCCAGACCACGGTTCGCGATATGAGTTTCGGCGAAGTAGTAGGTGTGCAGCGTGTAATATGACGGGCGGATCCGGTATTCGACGTACTTGGGGATCTGGTCTTTACGCGTGAATTGCGCGTGAACCATTGTCACGCCGCGATCTTTGGTCAAATCATCGGCGGCCGCAAATTCATGCGCCGTGAAGAATGCGTCTATGGCCGCGTCGCCGTTTGCATGCAGGTCAAGCGGCACGCCCATGTCATAGACGCGCTTCACCATGTCGTTAACCATGTCTTGCGGGAAGGTCAATTCACCCAACCAGTTCGCCTCGCCCGCCGGACCACCGCGCAGGTAGGGCGTCGTAAAGTAGGCTGTCCGGCCCTGCGGCGATCCGTCGATCGTGATCTTCACACCCCCGACCTTCAGCCGGTTCCGATAGGTGCCCCAGTATTCTACCGGGATCTCGGCCAGAATCGGGTCGAGGTCAGTGATGAACGGAAAGGCCACGATGTCGATGATGTTTGCGCCCGCGTCGCTCACCCGCTTCATGGTCTGAAGCGGTCCAAGATGCGTCGCACCCTCATGCGCTGTCGTGATTCCGGCCGCAGCATAGAGCATCTGTCCGGCCTTTGAGGCTGCGATCTCCTGCTCGGGTGTCATCGGCTCGGAAACGGCTGCGACAGGCAGGAAGGCCGTCTCCATGATCAGGCCATAGGGTTCGTTCGTGCCTTCTTTCCGCACGATCACACCGCCCGGCGGCGTGACGGTGTCGGCACTGTAGCCGTATTTCTGCATGGCAAGACTGTTGAGAACTGTCCCGTGCATCGACACGTGATCGACACGGACGGGATTGTCCGGGAAGGCTGCGTCCAGATCGTCGCGGTTCAGAAGCCGCCCGTCCGGCATGACCGAGTCATCATACCCATAGGCAATGATCAGTTCGCCCTTCGGGATGCTCTTTGCTTCAGCAAAGGCCTTGATCGAGGCGACAATGCTGTCCACGTCCTGACCGGTGCCGGAAGGCGGGGCATAGACGTTGACCTGATTGGCGACGAGAAGCGCGTTTATGTAATGCGAGTGGGGGTCGATGAAGCTCGGCAGCAATGTCTTGCCGCCCAAATCAATGACAGTCGTGATATCACCCTTGTAAGTGCCTTCAATCTCGGCCCGGGTCCCGACGGCCAGAATGAGACCATCCTTGACGGCCACGGCCTCGGCTTTCGGCATGGAGTCCGAGATAGTGATGATCGTCCCACCAACATAAATCGTATCGGCAGGCCCGCCGGGATCTGCCGCAAGAACCGGCGGCGCGAAAACTGCGGTCGACGATAACAACATGAACAGTCGGCGATTCATGCGCATTGGGCATGTCCTTTCTTGCTGTTGGCTGAACTCTCTGATCCGCCGGTTTCCCAGCAATTCCCCACCGGAACTGCATTTCAAGATCAAGGTCGGCTCATTCTTCTTTTCGGTCAAGCCGTCTCTCGATCAGACAGTTCGGGTGGCACGATGTCTGACCCCGAATGCACGCGGTCGAGGTCATGCCGCCACAGCAAACCAGACCAACAGACTGGAGTCGAAAAGGGAACCCTGTCAGATTTGTGCAATAAAGCCCGACTATCCGGTAACAACCCGTCTGCCATTGAACCACACGCGGGGCCCTTTCCTGCCCCCGAGTCCCGTCGCCACTGAAGCGCCGGTCAATGGCGTTCCGGTCGGGTGGATTTGCAAGCCGACGCAAAACCTTCACAGGCCTGACACGCTGCGGTGCAGAGAATCGACTGATGTCCACGCGGTGCAAAAGGGTTTCAGCCATGTTCTCCCTCGAAGGTCAGAAAGCTTTGGTTGTCGGGATCGCAAATGACCAGTCGATCGCCTGGGGCTGTGCCCGCGCGCTCAGAGATCAGGGTGCGGAAATCGCCGTGACTTACCTGAATGACAATGCTGAACCCCACGTTCGTCCCCTGGCCGAAGAACTCGGTTCCGAGATCATCCTGCCGCTGGATGTCGCCGCGCCGGGGCAGCTTGAAGCCGTTTTTGATACGATCAGTCAGGAATGGGGCGGGCTTGATATTGTCCTGCATTCCATTGCCTTTGCCCCCCGCGATGACCTGCATGGCCGGGTGGTGGACTGCTCGGCCGAAGGTTTTGCTACGGCCATGGACATTTCGGTCCATTCCTTCCTGCGCATGATCCGCATTGCAGAACCGCTCATGGACAAGGGCGGCACCTGCCTGTCGGTCTCGTTCTTCGGCTCCTCCCGTGTCGTGCCCAACTACAACATGATGGGCCCGGTCAAGGCCGCGCTGGAAAGCACCGTCCGCTATGCCGCCGCCGAACTCGGCGACAAGGGGATCCGCGTGCATGCGCTGTCACCCGGTCCGCTCTCGACCCGCGCCGCCTCGGGCATCGCCCATTTCGACGAGCTTCTTTCTGTCGCCGCAGATCGCGCCCCGACCCGCCAGCTGGCCAGCATCGAAGATGTCGGTGCGATGGCCGCTTTCCTTGCCTCAACCGAGGCCCGCAACCTGACCGGCGGTGTCCATGACATCGACGGCGGCTTTTCGATTACCGCCTGAAAGGGACAGCCATGACCAGTGTCTTTGATCTCTTCGACCCGCGCCGCCAGCCAGAAGTTCCCCGTGTCGAAGACGACGCACTGGAAGTCATGCGCCGCAGCCTTGACGACACCCAGCGCGAGATCGACTCGATCTCCCGCACGACCGAGATACAGGCCAAGGCCTTCCTGACCCACAGCCAGCGCATCCTCGAAACCCATTCCGAACGCACCCGCGATGCCCTGGCTGCTGCTGAAAGGCTGGCCGAAGGGCTGCGCGGCGCGCAAGGGTCCCGTCAGATCGGCGAACTCTGGACCGAATACCTGCGCGACGCGGCCGAACGCACCGTCCTCACGATGGATACGCTGCGCAAGCGGGGTGACATATTTCTTGAACATGAGGAAGCCGGCTGCCCGCCCGTCCTGATCTACGACTACGAGGTCATCATGGACGGGGCAGACCTGCCCTTCCCCTCCAATTATACCCTTCTCCGGATTCTGCCGCCCGAAGGCGTCACGATCATCGACAAGAAGCGCCCCTATGTCATCATCGATCCCCGTGCGGGTCACGGCCCTGGCATCGGCGGTTTCAAGACGGACAGCCAGGTCGGCGTCGCCCTGCATGCGGGCCACCCGGTCTACTTCGTCAGCTTCAAGCGGATGCCGGAACCAGGTCAGTTCCTGTCCTATGTCACCCGGGCCGAAGCGGCCTTTGTCCGTGAGGTCATGCGCCGGCACCCGGAGTCGGCCAAGCCCGTCGTCACCGGCAACTGCCAGGGCGGCTGGGCAACGCTGCTTCTGGCCGCGACCAACCCCGACCTGACCGGCCCCGTTGTTATCAACGGCGCCCCTGTTGCCACCTGGGCGGGCGAAATCGGGACCAACCCGATGCGCTATAACGGGGGCGTTCTGGGCGGAACATGGATCCCGATGCTGATGTCCGACCTCGGGGGCGGCATCTTTGACGGTGCGGCGCTGGTGCAGAACTTCGAAATGCTGAACCCCGGCCGCACACTGTTCCGCAAATACACTGACCTTTACCGCGACATCGACAAGGGTGATGAAACCTTCCTCGAATTCGAAAAATGGTGGGGCGGCTTCTTCCTCATGACCGAGGCCGAGATCCGCTGGATCGTCGAACAGCTTTTCGTCGGCAACCGCCTGGTCAAGAACGAAGCCCGCATCGAACCCGGCCGTCCGATCGACCTCAAGGCCATCCGCGCGCCTGTGATCGTGTTCGCCAGCCACGGCGACAACATCACCCCGCCGCAGCAGGCACTGAACTGGATCGTCGAGACCTATGCCGACGTGTCCGAAATCCGCATCCGCGGCCAGCGGATCATCTACATGGTCCATCAGGATGTGGGCCATCTGGGGATATTCGTGTCCTCCAGGATCGCGAAAAAGGAACACACCGAGATGGCCTCGACGCTCAAGACCATCGAAGCGCTCGCCCCCGGACTTTATGAAATGGTGATCGAGGACGTGCGGGAGGAAGATGGCACCCGCAGCTATACCGTAGGTTTCGTCGAACGGACTTTCGACGACATCCGGGGCCTTGATGACGGTTATGCTGATGAACAACCCTTCGCTGCCGTCGCCCGCGCCTCTGAAGTTCAGGCGCAGGTCTATGACACGATGGTGCGCCCGATGGTCAAGGCGATGGTCACCGAAACCACCGCTGAAATGGGTCGCGCCCTCCATCCCAACCGCCTGACACGCGCGCTGGCCTCGTCCCGCAACCCGATGATGTCGGCCCTGCCGGATGCAGCCAGGAACGTCGCCGCCGACCGCCACAAGGCCAGCCCCGACAACCCCTTCATTGCCGCCGAGGCGCTCTGGGTCCAGACCGTTGAACAATCCATCGACCTCATCCGCGACACCCGCGACATGATGTATGAACTCACTTTCTATTCGATGTGGTCAAACCCCTGGATGCGCAGCTTTGGCCGCACTCACGAAACCCGCCGCACGCTCAAGAACAACGACGAACTGCGCGCCCTGCCCGAAGTCACCAGTGCACTTCGCAACATCGAAAAGGGCGGCTTCGTCGAGGCGGTGATCCGCATGCTCGTCCTTCTCGCCGAGGACAGGGGCACTGTGCGCCGCGACCGTTTGGAACGCGCAAGCCAGGTCCTGACGCAGGACGAACCCTTCAAGTCGCTGGGTGACGAAGCCCGGTCGCGGATGATCAGCGAACAGACGTTGATCGCCACATATGAACCCGAACGCGCGGTCGAAACCCTGCCGTTGCTTCTCAAGACACCTGAAGAACGCCTGCTTGCCGCCCGCGTCGTGCAATACGTGCCGGGCATCATCCGCGAAATGTCTCCGCGCACCCTGGCGCTTGAACATCGTTTCCACGAGGTTCTGGGCCTTGAACCGCTCACCGAAGATATTCTGACCGACCCGCTCGAAGACTTTTCCGTCGTTATACCGACCGAAACGCACGAGTCCCCCGTTGTCTCTGTCCCCGTGCCAGACGCCCCTGTTCCTACGGCGGAGATCGCACCCCAAGCAGTGACAGTCCCCAAAGCGCTGGAAGCCGTTGAAGGCGGAAAGGCCCCGTTATTTGAAACCAGTGCGGCCGCCCCGCTCGACGCCCCCTCGCCGACCGCGACCCGTGCACCGGCCAAAAAGGCTTCCACTCTGCGCAAGCCCAAGGCCGGAACCACCAATCCGCCGGAGACCAGGAATTGAGACTCGTCAACCGGACCTTCGGCGAAATCGCCATCGGTGACACCGCCGAACTGCGCCGCCTGATCACCCAGGACGACATCTATGTCTTTGCCGTTGCCTCGGGCAACCACAACCCGATGCATATGCCCGGTCAGGATGTGGACGGCGATGGCAAGTCTGACAGTGTGGCACCCGGTCTCTTCGTGGCATCGCTCATTTCGGCGGTGCTCGGCACCCTTCTTCCCGGTCCCGGCACCCTCTACCGCCGCCAGACCCTCGGTTTCTACGACCGCGCCCGCGTGGGTGAGGAACTGGTGTGCCGCGTCCGCGTCACTGCCAAGGAAGACACTGGCATGATCACCCTCGCAACCGAGGTGCGCCGCCTGCCAGACGAAGCCCTGATGGTCAGTGGTGAGGCCGAGGTTGTGGCCCCTTCGGTCAGGTTCGACCGTGACGGCCTCGAGTTTCCCGGCCTGATCGTCCAGCGTCACCGTCATTTCGAGGCACTCCTGGAACGCGCCCGTCCGCTTCCTTCGCTCATCACCGCCGTGGTCTGCCCGGACGAGGAGAAATCGCTCGACGGCGCACTGCTGGCCGCAAGAGAAAGCCTGATCACTCCGATCCTCATTGGCAATGCAGACCGCATCGCCACGGCCGCCGCGACGCTTGGCGCCGATCTGTCCGGGATCGAAGTCATCAACGCGGCCAGTGACGAAGGTGCAGCCGTCATCGCCTGCCAACTGGTCAATCAGGGCCGGGCGCAGGCCGTGATGAAAGGCCACTTGCATACCGACGACCTGCTCCGCCCGATGCTGGACAAGACAAGCGGCCTGCGCGCCGGTCGGCGCTTTACCCATGTGTTTGTCGTCGATGTGCCGGGAATGTCCCATCCGCTCATGGTCACGGACGCAGCGATCAACATCGCGCCCGATCTGGCGACGAAGATCGACATCATCCAGAACGCAATCGACCTGTCCATTTCCGTTGGCACCGACGTGCCCCGCGTGGCCGTTCTGTCTGCTGTGGAAACGATCAACCCGGCCATCCAGTCCTCGGTCGATGCGGCGCTTCTCGCCAAGATGGCGGAACGCGGGCAGATCACCGGCGGGGTCGTGGATGGTCCGCTCGCCATGGACAATGCCGTCGATCTGGGAGCCGCCCGGACGAAAGGCCTGGCCGGAGAAGTTGCCGGACGTGCCAACATTCTTGTGGCTCCGGGCATCGATGCGGGCAACATGCTGGCCAAACAACTGACCTTCATCAGCAATGCGGAAAGCGCTGGAATTGTTCTGGGCGCCAAGGTGCCGGTCCTTCTTAATTCCCGCTCTGACAGCCCCATGTCGCGGCTGGCATCCTGTGCCGTCGCGGCGATCCATCATTTCCGCCTTGCCGGATACTCAGCATGATCCAGACGATCCTGACCCTGAATGCCGGGTCATCCTCCCTCAAGTTCGCCCTTTTCGCCGAAGACGACGATGTCCCGCTCGCCAGCGGTCTTGTGGACCGCATCGGCAACGAAGGCACGATCCGCCTGCGCGATGCCTTGGGAGCCGATATCGCCACAGCACCTGGTGATCTTGCCAGCCATCCTGCGGCGCTGCAGCTTGTCTTGGCGTCGCTCGACGCAGCTTTTCCACAGGCTGATATCCGCGCCATCGGCCACCGCGTCGTGCATGGCGGACCAGACTTCGCAACACCGGCCCTCATCGACGATGCCGTTGTCGCAACGATCGAAGCGCTGGCACCCTTCGCACCTCTGCACCAGCCCCACAACATCGCGGGCATCCGCGCGGCCCAGGCGGCCTTTCCGGGCACACCGCAGGTGGCCTGCTTTGACACCGCCTTCCACCGCAATCACCCCTGGGTGAACGATACCTTCGCCCTGCCGCGCGCCTACTATGACAAGGGCGTGCGCCGCTACGGCTTCCACGGGCTCAGCTACGACTACATCTCCGGCGAACTCGCCCGCACGTCGCCACAGATTCATGCTGGCCGGGTTGTAGTCGCCCATCTGGGCAATGGCGCATCCATGTGCGCGATGGAAAACGGCCGGTCCGTCGCCTCGACGATGGGCTTTTCTGCCCTCGACGGCCTGCCGATGGGCACAAGATCGGGCCAGCTTGATCCCGGCGTCGTCCTCTTCCTCATGGAACAGGAAAATCTCGGCCCCGCCGAAATCTCGGATCTGCTCTACAGGAAGTCCGGCCTTCTGGGCCTCTCGGGCCTTTCCAACGACATGCGTGTGCTCGAAGCCGCAGAAACGACCGAGGCGGCCGAGGCCATCGACTACTTCGTCTTCCGCGTGCAGCGCGAACTCGGCGCTATGGCCGCGGCCATGGGGGGCATCGACGCGCTCGTCTTCTGTGGCGGCATCGGTGAAAACGCCCGCAATATCCGCGCCCGCATTTGCGAACGGATGGGCTGGATGGGCATAGCAATCGACCCCGCTGCCAATGAGGGCAATTCCCGCGTCATCTCTTCGGCAGATGCGAAGACGACCGTCCTGATCATACCGACCAACGAAGAACTTGTCATCGCCCGCGCGGCCCGCAGTTTGGCTGCCAGCGCCGAAAGGACAGTCGCCGCATGAAGACCGCTCTGAAGCCCGCCGCCGTTGCGGCCATGGTCCCGGACGGAGCCAGCCTGATGATCGGCGGTTTCATGGGCGTGGGCACCCCCGAACGCATCATCGACGCCCTGGTCGCACGGAGGGCCGAGGGCCTGACCATCATCGCCAACGATACGGCGATGCCGGGCCGGGGCATCGGCAAGCTTGTCAGCGCCGGCTGCGTCGCCCGTGTGATCACATCACATATCGGCCTGAACCCCGAAACACAGGCCAAGATGATCGCGGGCGAAATCGAAGTTGAACTCGTTCCGCAGGGTACGCTTGTCGAACGCATCCGCGCGGGCGGCGTCGGCCTTGGCGGCATTCTCACCCCCACCGGCCTTGGCACCGAAGTCGAAGAGGGCAAGCATGTGATCGAGGTGCAGGGCTGCCGCTACCTCCTTGAAACCCCGCTCAAGGCCGATTTCGCCCTCATCTCGGCCTATCAGGCCGATTATGCGGGAAACCTTTGCTACATGCTGACCGCCCACAACTTCAATCCGGTCATGGCTCTGGCCGGGGCCATCGTGATCGCCGAAGCCGAATCCATCGTCCCCGTGGGTGTCATCCCGCCCGATGCGGTCAAGACGCCGGGCGTTCTGGTCGATCACATCCTTGAACGTGCGATGTAGGGGGGAACCGGACATGGACGCAAAGGAAATCATCGCCCGCCGGGTTGCGATCGAGATCAAGGCGGGCATGCTCGTCAACCTCGGGATCGGCCTGCCCAGCATGGTCGCGAATTTTGTTCCCGCTGACCGGGGCGTGTTCTTTCAGGCGGAAAACGGCGTGATCGGTCTTGGTGCCCGCCCGCCCGAAGGCATGCAGGACCCCCATCTCACCGACGCAGGCGGCGGTTTCGTCACTGCCGTCCCCGGTGCCGCCTCGATCGACAGCGCGATGAGCTTTGGACTGATACGGGGCGGGCATCTCGATATGACGGTGCTGGGCGGCCTGCAGGTGGACGAACTGGGCCACCTCGCCAACTGGAAGGTGCCGGGCAAGATGGTGCCGGGCATGGGCGGCGCGATGGACCTTGTCACCGGAGCCGCGCAGGTCATCGTCGCCATGCAGCATACCGCCCGCGGCGAGGCCAAGATCGTGCCGCGCTGCACCCTGCCCCTGACCGCGCAGCGCCGCGTCAACCTGATCGTCACCGACCTTGCCTTGATTGTGCCGACGGATGACGGCCTTGTCCTGCGCGAACGCGCGCCCGGTGTCACCGTGGACGAAATCCGCGCTGCGACCGGGGCGACCCTGATCGTGTCCCACGACATCCCCGAAATGCAGCTTGCCTGACCCGGACTGGAGCCTCAGATGCCCGAATTCAAGACTGCCATCGTGACCGGCTCGACCAGCGGGATCGGCCTTGCCATCGCTCGCTCTCTGGCCGAAGCGGGACATGCCGTCATGATGAACGGATTTGGCGACGCCTCCGAAATCGAAGCGCACCGTGCCGCCATCGAAACCGAAACCGGCAGTCCCGTCGCCTATAACGGGGCCGACATGTCCAAACCCGACGATATCGCGGTCCTTGTTGCCGCGACCGAGGCGCGCTTTGGTCAGGTCGACATCGTCGTCAACAATGCAGGCATCCAGACCGTGGCCCCGATCGAGGACTTCCCGGTCGACCGCTACGACTTGATCATGGCGATCAACATGTCTGCCGCATGGCACCTGACCCGGCTTACCATGGCCGGCATGAAGGCGCGCAAATGGGGCCGCATCGTCAACATCGCCTCGGCCCATGGCCTTGTCGCTTCGCCGTTCAAATCGGCCTATGTGATGGCCAAACATGCCGTCGTCGGCCTGACCAAGACCGTGGCCCTGGAAGGGGCCGAATTCGGCGTCACCGCCAATGCAATCTGCCCCGGCTATGTGCTGACACCGCTGGTCGAGGCGCAGATTCCCGAAACCGCAAAGGCCCGGAACATCACCGAAGAAGAGGTGATCCGCGATGTCCTCCTTGCCGCGCAACCGACCAAGACCTTTGTCCAGCCCGGCCAGATCGGCGCATTGACTGTCTTCCTCTGCAGCCCCGCTGCTTCCCAGATTACCGGCACCGCCATCCCCGTCGATGGCGGTTGGACAGCCCACTGAACCCGTATCGGAGCCCGACCATGAAAGAGATCAAGTCCATCGGCGTGATCGGCGCCGGCACCATGGGCAACGGCATCGCCCAGACCTTCGCCACCGCAGGCTATGCCGTGATCCTTCAGGACCTTTCCGAGGACGCGCTGGCCCGCGCAGGCACCACGATGACAGGCAGTCTTGCCCGGCAGGTGAAGAAGGGCACGCTGACGCAGGATGCCGCCGATGCCGCGCTGGCACGCATTGCCTCCACGACCGATGTCGCCGCCATGGCCGACCGCGATCTTGTGATCGAGGCGATCGTCGAACGGCTCGACGTCAAGACCAGCATCCTGCAGAAGCTTGACACGATCTGCCGCGACGATGCGATCTTTGCCTCCAACACCTCATCGATTTCACTTACGCAACTTGCGGCCGCCTCCACTCACCCTGATCGGGTCATTGGGATGCACTTTTTCAATCCTGTCCCCGTCATGCAGCTCGTTGAAATCATTCGTGCCCTGCAGACGACCGATGACGTGGCCGACGCGATCTTTGCCGTCACCGCTGCCATCGGCAAAACGCCCCGGGTGTCAAAGGACAGCTATGGTTTCATTGTCAACCGCCTCCTCGCCCCTCTCATCAACGAAGCGATCAACTGCGTTTACGAAGGCCTTGCCACGCCCGAAGACATCGACAGCATGATGAAACTCGGCGCCAACCATCCGATGGGTCCGCTGGCTCTCGGTGACCTGATCGGTCTGGATGTGGTGCTCAACATCATGGAAACGCTCTACGACGGCTTTGACGACCCAAAATATCGCGCCAGCCCCCTGCTCAAACAGATGGTGAGCGCAGGTTATCTGGGTCGCAAGACAGGCAAGGGCTTTGCGACTTATCCCGCATGACCTTGGCGCAGCAGGTCGATCTGGGCGGACAACAGGGCAACAACGAGTCATTCACCTGCTTGGCTGGAGGGGCCCCGACAGCGTCCATGCCGTAACGATGGGATAACGCGATGTGCGGTATCCGAACAATTCAGGTCTGATCAGGATGGTGATTAGCCCAGATCGGTCCCATAGGGCTTGGCCATCGTAGACGCGTTGAGACAACCAACTTCGAGGTCAACGGTGAATTCTGGGAGAATAAGGGCTGCGGCACTGAAGCTGGAAGTGTTCCCCCGGACGACCATCGGTCATCTGACTGTCATGACCTGAGCATATCGCATCCCCAAAGGGGCAAGTCATGGACGAACTCAAACTTTCCGACCTGCTAGCAGAGGTTCTTGAACTGCGTCGTTTGGTCACCGAGGAAG
Source organism: Rhodobacterales bacterium (assembly GCA_026400355.1). Taxonomy (GTDB): domain Bacteria; phylum Pseudomonadota; class Alphaproteobacteria; order Rhodobacterales; family Rhodobacteraceae; genus JAPLPE01. The sequence continues at coordinate 12,535 of JAPLPE010000027.1, forward strand.
GTGACCTTATCCTTTCGCGCTGGAATGACTGGCTCAAGGACAGCGAATTTGCAGGCAGTGCCAGCAACTTTGCCTGCTACCTTTCCTTGCGGCACCATGATCTTAGGGATCTGCAGAAGCGTCTGATGCAAGCGGGTCTGTCATCGCTCGGGCGTGCCGAAAGTCGCGTGCTTCCATCGCTTGATGCTGTGATCGGACTTCTGAAGTCGGTGTCGCAAGGTGTTGAATGGTGTCCCGTTTCCAGTGAGCTCTTCAATAGTGGTGACCGAAACATAGCAGCTCGGGCTGACTCCCTTCTCGGCCAGGTCACGAGCGATAGCCCGATCCGCCTGCTCGTGACTTTGCCATCCGAGGCGGCAGATGAGCCCGATTTCCTGCTGCGTCTTGCTCAGCTTGGCGTCGAAGCGGTCCGGATCAATTGCGCTCACGATGATGAAGTCGCGTGGAAACGTATGGTCGACAACGTCAACCAGGCAGCCGCGGCCACGGGAATCCAGATGAAGATCATGATGGACCTTGCCGGACCAAAGATCCGGACCGGCAAGAGTCGCGACAAGAAAGAACTGCGCTGGGTCTCTATCGGATCTGAACTGGCGATCACCTTGCCCGGACACCTTGACGACGCACCGCATGGCATGCCCGCCGTTGAATGTTCCTTGTCAGAGGTCTTGCGGCTTGCAAGAGCGGAGCAAAGGATTCTGATCGATGACGGCAAACTCGACACTGTCGTGCGACGGTGCGAGGATTGGGGCGTCGTGGTCAGGATCGAGGCTGGCCCTGACGGCAAGGGTTACAAACTCAAGCCCGAAAAGGGCGTGAACTTTCCCGACACAGAGATCGACGTGCCTGCGCTGACTGATGAAGATCGCGCGGCACTGCGCTTTGTTGCGCATCATGCAGACGGCATTGAGTTCTCATTCGTGCAATCGCCAGAGGACATCGAATCTCTTCAATCTCTTCTGGCGCAGGAGAGGCCAGATGACTGGCAGAAGATCGGTTTGGTCCTGAAGATCGAAACGCAGAGGGCAGTCCGAAACCTGCCGGATCTGATCGTCAAGGCGGCCGGGCAGCAACCAACCGCCGTCATGATCGCCCGAGGTGACCTTGCGGTAGAAATCGGTTTCGCGCGACTGGCTGAAATGCAGGAAGAGATTCTGTGGTTGTGCGAGGCTGCACATGTCCCCGTCATCTGGGCAACTCAGGTTCTGGAAGGGTTGATCAAGACCGGTGTTCCATCACGAGGCGAGATGACAGATGCAGCAATGGCGGCGCGCGCGGAATGCGTGATGCTGAACAAAGGACCCTTCGTGTTCGAAGGGATCCAAGAGCTTGACAGGCTGCTGGGCCGGATGAAGGGACATATCAGCAAGAAGACCCATCAGTTAAGACCGCTGCAAAGCTGGTGAATGCGAAGCCACTGCCTCGTGGCACGCTGTGTCGGTCCGCCCAAGTCGATCTTCGCGAGAGCATCGGTGAGAGGCCGAACACGCCGCCGTGGCCACGGATGTGTTCGATGACCCGGCAGCGCTGGTCCTTCTGCCCGCCGACGCCTCCACACTTTGGGGCGCGGTGCCCTGATTTGCCCGAGTGATTGTTTCTCCGCAGTTCGTTGTCTCTTTGAAGTCACGGCTATTGTCGCTCCATCGGCCTGGAATGCGGCAGCGGCACGGCTGCCACAGGTGCGCTCGATTTCTCCTTCCTCTCGACAGAGAGCGCTGGACAACTTTCCTCTTTGCCGGAACAACGAATTGATGTCCCTCACTTCTGGCCTGCGACTGATGCGTTTTGGACGGCTTGCTTTCATCGGAGCGCTTCTGCTGTCGCTAGGACAGGCGGCTGTTGCGCAGACGAGCCTCTACGACTGGGTTGTGAACGTTCGTAACGATGGACCGGTCCCCGTCCCGGCGGGCAGCGTCGCGGGCTATGTCGTGACCGTTTTCAATGATGCGCTCGGGCCGGCCCCGGCCACGACAATCGAAATAGCTGTTCCCAATACGACGACATTCGTCAGCGCATCGGGCAGCATCACCGGCTGCGCCGAGGTGTCGGGCTTGGTGACCTGTACGGTGCCGCCGCTTGGACCTGACGAAGAGGTGGTTCTGAATATCGGGTTCCTGACGACCTCGGAAGGGGTCATCTCGGTCACGCCCACGATCCCGGATACGGATGCCGACACCACCAACAACAGCCAGACGATCACCACGACGATCACCAAGGGCGCAGATATCTCGCTGGCGCTGACCGGGACGACGACGGTGCCTGCAGGGGGGCCCGTGAGCTATACGTTCTCGGCCACCAACGACGGACCCTACGCGTCTACCGGGTTCGTCCTCCAAGTACCGATGCCGACCAGCGTGGGCAATGTCGTGTTGCCACCGGGCTGCGTTCTGTTGGGATCGACCGCAAACTGCACCGTGTCCCAGACCGTTCCAGTCGGCGGCAAGTTGGATTTCACCTTTACCGGCATCGCCGCAGTCGGTGCCAATTCCACGATCACAGTGTCTGGCAGCGTGTCGGAAGGCACGCCCCCGGACCCCGATGCCAGCAACGATACTGCCTTGTTCGACACCGCCGTCACGGCCGGAAGCGATGTGAGCCTGCGCAAGACACGCAGCCCCTCGGGGTCGCTGCTGGTGGGCGGCATCGTCACTTTCACGCTGGCCCCAAGCTACACCGGTGATGTGCCCACCGGCCTGACCCTGACCGATACTTTGCCGAACAATTACCGGGTCGTCTCGGTCACGCCCGCTTCGGGCAGCGGATGGACTTGCGGCACCTCGGGGCAAGAGGTGTCCTGCACCAAGGCTTCTGGCACGGTGCCGGGGGCAGGGGTCTCTTTGGGCAATGTCGTGGTGGTGGCCGAGGTGGTCGGGGCCGGCGCGGCGACGAACACAGCGAATGTCATAGCGGCCTCGCCCTTCGATCCGAACCTGTCGAACAACACGGCAGATGATGGCGGTGTGATCATCGAGGCGCCGCGGATCGACCTCGCCATCGCGAAGTCGGGGCCACAGCCGCCTCTCGTGGTTGTAGGCAACAGCTATGACTACACTCTGGGCGGATCGAACCTTGGCAACGCGCCCTACTACGGCACTGTGCGGATCGAGGATTTCGTGCCCACCGGACTGACGGTGACGGCGGTGGGCGGCACAGGCTGGACCTGTCAGCCTGCGCCGGATCAGGTCGGTCCGGTCACGATCACCTGCGAGATCGTCTATACCTCAGCAAGCCCCCTGCCGGCCGGCGGCAAGACCCCCGACATCACCCTGACCGCGACGGTCACCCAGGACGGGCCCATCAGCAACGGCGCGCGGATCAGTGGCATCGGCGGCAACCTGCCCGATCTGAATCCCGGGAACGATACGACCAATTCGAACGTCGGCGGCAGCCAGCCGGGCAACTCGGCCGATATTCGGCTGGTCAAGACGGCGGTGAACCCGATCGTGGCGGCCGGGCAAGAGCAGATCTACGCCATCGAAGTCATCAACGACGGCCCTGCAGTGTCGCTTGACCTGGCCCTGACGGATGCGCTTAACAGCCTTGCCAACAACGCGACCTCGGGGGCGGGCGCAGGCTATGGCGGGATTGTCACAGTGCCAGGCCTGGCGGAGGGCGTGGCCTGTTCGGTCGCGGTGACCGGGCCGCAAAGCGTGCTTCAGACCTGCACCATTGACAGGCTGCCGGTCTGCACATCCGGCAGCGACTGCCCGACATTCGAGATCACGGTGCGCCCGGGGGTCAATGGCGGTCCGCGCAGCAATACGGCGCTGATCGGCTCGCAGACGACAGCCGATCCGAACACCGCAAACAACAGCTCGACCGCGACCTTCACCGTCGAGGCGCGGGCCGATGTGATCGTGACCAAGACCGCGACACCCTCGCCCGTACCGGCCGGGCAGGTTGTGGTCTATGTGTTGACGGCCAAGAATCTGAAGGACGGGCTGAGTGCGGCCGAAAATGTCACCGTGACAGACACGTTGCCGACCGATGTGACCTTCCTGTCAGCCGTCCCCTCGACCGGCAGTTGTGCGACCAAACCTGCGACCGGATCAGTCACGGGGCCAGGGAATGACACTCTGGTGTGCAACGTTGGTACGCTGGCCGATGACTCGCAGCAAACAGTCATCGTGACGGTGCGGCCGAACCAGAGCAACTATGGAAACTCGGTCACCAACAGCGTCATCGTGTCGACTACGACGACCGAGACCGACACGACCAACAACGATGCCTCCGTCACGACGCCGGTCACCGCTCCGGTGTTCGACCTCCTGATCGGCAAGGTCGACAGCGTCGACCCGGTCACCGTGGGCGAGGATACGGTCTACACGCTGCGCGCGGTCAACCGCGGGCCATCGGCAGCCGAGAATGTCGTGGTCGTGGATACGCTGCCGACGAGCCTTCTGAGCTATCAGTCCTTCAGCGCTCCGACCGATGCTTCCTGCCTGGTAGCGGCGACGCCCAACGTCATCGGCGGTTCGATCACCTGCACCTTCCCGGTGCTGTCGGCGCAGGAGGCGCGTGAAATCAAGGTGACGCTGCGCGGCGAAAGTAAGGGTGTGACTGTCAATGCCGCCTCTGTCGCGGCAGATGGCTCGGCCAGTTTTGACAGCGAGCCTGGCAACAACGCGACCAGCCAGAACACCACCGTCCGCACCCGGGCAGATGTGGCGGTGACCAGCAAGGTTCCAAGCAATGCGACTCCCGCGTTGGGGCAGGCGCTGAGCTATGTGGTCCGGGTGGAGAATCTCGTCGGCCCGTTGTTGTCGGAAGCCGATCTCGTCGTTCTGACGGACAATCTTCCTGCCGGCATGATCCTGACAGGCACGCCCACAGCGGTGGTGGTCGCGGGCACTGCCACCAAACAGGCCTGTTCGGGCGCGGCGGGCGCCACATCCTTCACCTGCGAATTCGGCACCTTCTCGACCGGAGGGATCATCGATGTGACCGTGCCGGTCCGGGTCGACACGATCACCACAAGCCCGCAGACCCTGACCAATACCGCTAGTGTCACAACCAGTTCGCTGGACGTAAACACCAGCAACAACAGCAATTCGGGGGCGGTGGAGGTCAGCGCCTCTACCCTGGCCGGGCAGGTGTTCCGCGATTTCAACGACAACGGCGTCTTTGACGCGAACGACACCGGTATCGGTTCGATCCAGATGACCCTGACCGGTACGGATCTGAACGGCAAGACGGTCAACAAGTCGGTCAACACGGCCTCGAACGGCAGCTACACCTTCACGCTTCTGGCGCAGGGCCTCTACACGGTCACCCAAGGCACGATATCCGAGCCCTGGCTGGACGCGCGCCCGGCCATCCCCGGGACCAGCCTCGGGACCTCGGACGGAGCGACGGTGATTTCGTCGATTTCGCTTCCGTCACTCACGAATGCCACGGGCTATCTGTTTCCAAAGGTTCCACAGGCCCGCATCGGCATCGCAAAGGCGGTCAGCAGCACGCCAGTGGTCGCAGCGGACGGCTCGTTCTCGGTGGCGTTCCAGTTCAACCTCCGGAACTTCAGCCTTGAACCGCTCCAATCGGTCAGCGTGACTGATCAACTGGCCGGTGCTTCGCCTCTTTTCGGGACCCTGGACTCCTCGGGTCCGCTCAGTGTCGGCAGCTATCGTGTCACCGCCAGCGGCGGGTCATGTACTGGCCGGAACGCCAGTTTTGACGGCTCGGGCGACCAGGTTCTGGTGTCGGGCCTGACGCTGGCACCGAATGCGGCATGTACCGTGACGCTGACCCTGCAGGTGCAGCCCACCGTCCCGCTGCCGGTCGCGATTTCGGCGAACGTGCGCTATCGGAACCAGGCGACGATCACCGGCACAGGCGAATGGACCGGCCAGACGCCTGCGTCCAATCCGCAACTGACCGACCCTTCGACAGATGGCACGAACCCCGACCCGAACGGCAACGGTATCGCCAACGAAACGGGCGAGAATGTGCCGACGCCGGTCACCGTGCCCTTCGCCCCCGCCATCACTTTGGTCAAGACCGCTGACGCCTCAGCAATCGGCGATCCCGAGCTGGGCGATCTCATCACCTATTCCTTCACGATCAGGAATGCCGGAAACGTGACGCTGACCAATGTCAGCCTGACCGATCCATTGACCGGCATCGTCATCTCGGGCGGGCCGATCCCGGTCCTGCTGCCGGGCGCCAGCGACAGCACCACCTTCACGGCCAGCTATGCGCTGACTCAAGCAGACCTGAACGCCGGCAAGGTGCAGAATCAGGCCACCACCACCGGCACCTGGGGTGTGAATGGCAGTGGTGGTGACCTGACAGTCCAGGACCTGTCGGGCACGGATGCCACGAACGACACCCCGACCGTGGTCAATCTGGGCGCGATCGACCTCTTGAAGTCTGTCGATCTTTCCGCTGTGACTGTTCCTCCCGCAGTGGGAGATACCGTCAGTTTCAGTTTCACTGTCACCAACACCGGGCCCACCAACCTGCGCAACGTTGTGGTCACCGATCCCTTGCCGGGGCTGGACCTGACCGGCAGCCCGATCCCCAGCCTTGCGCCCGGCGCGACCAACAGCACGGCCTTCACGGCCACTTACACGTTGACCCAAGCCGATATTGACGCCGGTGTTCTGACCAATACCGCGACAGTAACCGGGGATTATGCAACGGACGGATCGGGCGGTGTGCTGCGGGCCACGGACACGTCGTCGACAACCTCGTCGCTGACGGGCGACCCGTCAGTGGCGCTGGTCAAGACTGCGGATGCTTCGGCGGTGACGACGCCGGCGCTTCCCGGTCAGGTGATCACCTA
>JAPLPE010000020.1 GCA_026400355.1 Rhodobacterales bacterium
GTCGACCCTTACGCCTACCTTCGCGCAACCCTGACAGCCATCGCTAACCGCCACCCAGCGTCCCGCATCGACGACCTCATGCCATGGGCATTCCAAAACCAGTCAAGCGGAAACTAGGACGGTCCTCAGCCACCGCTTACTTTCGCTCGAAGGCGATGGGGCTCTGAAAGCCGAGCGATGAATGTCGCCTGACATGGTTATGGAACCCGTCGATGTATCTGGCGACGGCGTTTTCGGCCTGCTGGCGGGACTGCCATGCGACCGGCCAGATCAGCTCCGACTTGATGGTCTTGAAGAACGTTTCCACCATCGAGTTGTCGTAGCAGTTTCCGCGCCCACTCATAGAGATCAGGATCGCACTGCACGCCTGATGCGCGAGAAGCTGGCCTTCTTTGCATCGATGAAGGAGGACTTCACCGATTTCCCTCCCTCGCGAAGAAGACTGCGGTGGGTTCAGCCGGTCAGCGCAACGGCTTGATTGAAGCTATCAGCTGGCGTCTTGAAGCCAAGCGTTTTTCGGGGTCTGGTTTTGAGCCGGATGGCGACGTGATCAAGGTCATGTTGTGTGTAAAAGGATAGGTCCGTGCCATTCGGGAAGCATTGGCGCAGCAGGCCATTGGTGTTTTCATCGCTTCCGCCCTGCCAAGGGCTTTTCGGATCACAGAAGTAGACGCTGACGTCGGTGGCCACGGTGAACTTGCGGAGATATAAATCGTCTCGTACGACACGTTCATGGAAGCGTCTCCGGGATACAGCGCCTTCAGCCAGCCTGCGATCTGCTCTGGTGACCATTGATCCGACAGCTTTCCAGCGACCAGTTTGCACAGGGACGGGTTGAAGGCCAAGTGGCAGGGTTTGGGCCGACGGGCGCGATCCAATGCCCGTTCTTCAGCCCGAGCGGCGCGATACGCGCGACGACCACCGTTGCGGGCAAGGCACCATTGCATCCATCTCCGCCAGCAACAGTTCCCGTCGCGTCTGCATTGTCTTCATCGCATCGCGAAGACCGGGAAGGGCGGGCTGTTTCGGCTTCGGCGGGGCTCCTCAACGGGATGCACAACTCTACCACTTCATGCCAAATGCGGCAGGTCTTTCAGACGTGCCTTGATTTGGAAATCACGACTCGGCGGGTGATTTTTCCTTGAGACCAGCGGTGGCAGACCGTATCTGGGATCTATGCTCACTCAGAAGATGAAATACGCGCTCAAGGCACTGATGGAACTTGCTGATGAAAAGGCAGGGGCAGGAAGAGCATTGTCGATTGAGGAGATCGCGCGGCGCTCGGATACGCCAAAACGATTTCTGGAACATATCCTGCTGGAGATCCGGAATGCCGGCTTCATTGCGAGCATCAGGGGCCGAAGCGGTGGATATGTCCTGATCAAGGACCCCAAGGCCGTGCCGCTTTCAGAACTGTTGCGCATGATAGACGGGCCAATCGCGCCCCTGCCCTGCCTTTCGCGCAAGGCCTATCAGCGTTGCGAAGACTGCGCTGACGAGGCGACATGCCGTCTGCGCAAGGTCTTTGCAGAGGTGTTCTGGTCTTATCTGCTCTTGCTGGAGTCCCTTACTTTGGCCGATCTGGTGGCTTCTGATTCTGTCCGGGATCACGTACTTGCCCAAGCTGTAAATCCTGTAGTCTATTGACTTTGCTTAGAAAATAGCCCCGAGAAAGTCGTCGCCATCTGGTGGTCCAGCTCTGGCTCCTTGATAGGGCCAGTCAAAACAAAGCAGCCACGCCTAAGGGACTCACAAGTCCAATGGAATTGGCTATCGCTCTGCCTTTTCGTAAGCGTCCGGTCAGGGCGACTTTGCACTATCCAAAGGTTTGATCCAGGTCAGCGTGACGATGCTAGCGGCCATTGCGATCAATAAGATCGTGGTAAGGTAGGGTGCCCGGCGAAGGGGTCCTGCTTCAACACGGCTTCGGCCTGCGCCGCCAGCGCCGTGAAACCCTTGCGTATGTCCGTCACTCCGGCCGCCAGCCAGACTCGCGTATTGGCCGGAACCGGGATCAAACCGACAGTCCCCGGATCAGGCGAGCCAGCGATTCAGGGTCATGCCTGCCACTGATGCGCATCCGGTGACCGCCCGCCAACTCAATCTCGATGAGGTTCTCAACGACAGGCGCCGCCAGTGGTGGCCGCGCCTCTGCGACGATCTCTACTGGCAAGAACCGTGACTCCGCAGGCGAGGACGTCATCAAAGCTGGATCCGGCGCAAAGCGTCCATCACGCAACCAAGTGAAGATCGGATTGGCATTCACCGCATAGCGCTGCGCAACCTGAGCAACCGAAACACCCGGCGCTGTTGTCTGGAAACAGATCGACCGCTTCTCTTCATCCGTCCAAAGCCGCTTCGCCCGCCGCGCCACGCCATCACCAAAGTGCCCACTATCGATCGTGGACACTACTCCACACTCTCAAACCGCGGCATTCCGGCCAGACCGGACGCTTACGCCTTTTCATCGTGCTACGACGCAGTTCCAGTTTCCACGATGGTTTGAGTCAGAGTCCAGCTGGCCGCCACCCAGACAGGCGAATTACGTCGGACCAAACTGAGTCAGGCACATTTACCGAATCAAGAACTTTGCGCTCAGTCCCAGGAAGCCGTGCTCCGTCCTGAACGGCTACTGCTGTGGCGAGGCGATGAAACCGGTCAAAAAAATCATCGCAATGGGTGCTCGGATCGATCAGGACATAGTACTGGCCAAGACCGTGCGGCGGTCCGACAGGCGATTTGAGGGCCTTCACGTCAATGGAATTGACCGATCCGGTCAGGCATGCAGCGAACACTTCCGCCATGAGGCCGAAGCCCCATCCCTTGTAGCCCCCCGAACTGAGCAGGGAACCGTTCAAAGCCCGCTCCGGATCTGTCGTCGGTTGGCCTTCGCTGTCGAGAGCCCAGCCTTCTGGAATTGGCAGGCCACCTGCTTTGGCCATCGATATCTTTCCAAGGGCAACAGCACTTGTCGAAGAATCAAAGTGCAGCCGAGGGTGATCCAGGTCATGATCGTTCCCCGGAACAGTCATTGCAATCGGATTCGTGCCAATAACAGGACGTGTACCACCCGGCGGTGCAACGACTGGAGAGGCATTGGCAAAGCCAATGCCAATCAATCCATTCGCCCCGATCTGTTCAGTAAAGTAGCCAAGCGATGTGCAGGTATGTGCATTTGCAACAGCGAGGGTCGCAACACCATTGGTCCGGGCCGCGTCCAGAGCAAGAGGCAAGGCGCGCGCGAACGCAGGTTGTGCAAAGCCAAAACGGGCATTTGCGGTAACGGCGCCCGGACGTGACTGATCAATCTGTGGCTCCACCGAACCATTCACCCGTCCAGAAGCAAGCTGCAGACAGTAACTCTCGAGATAGAGCAATCCACAGATGACGTTACCAAGGGCCTCGGCCCGCACGATTGCCTTTGCGACTTCAGTTGCCTGAAACGTCCCGGCACCATGAAGTTCAAGTGCCTCGCATGCCCTGCGCTCAATGTCAGCCAGTGACACCTCGGTCATGGAACGAGACTGCCGTTAACAAGTCGCAGGATTCGGTCCATTCGGGCAGCAAGATCAAGGTTGTGCGTTGCAATCAGTGCCGAAAGACCGGTACCGCGTACTAGGTCCATCAAAGTACCAAAGACCTTTTCAGATGTGCTCGGGTCAAGGTTACCTGTCGGCTCATCGGCAAGAAGCAAGCGCGGCGCATTTGCAAGTGCCCTGCAAAACGCAACCCTCTGCTGTTCTCCACCTGACAGCGCAGCAGGACGATGATCGGCTCGTTGACCAACACCGACCTGCTCAAGCAACATTCTTGCACGAGCTTCGGCGCCTGCTGCGCCGGAAGCATTGGCGCGTTGTGGCAGGGCGATATTCTCAAGCGCTGTAAACTCGGGCAGAAGGTGATGGAACTGATAGATGAAGCCCACATCGGCACGTCGCGCTGCAGTACGGTGGCGGTCATTCAGATGCGTCATGTCGGCACCGCCGATCCAGACTTCACCGGTGTCCGGCGTGTCAAGCAGCCCTGCAATATGAAGCAGCGTCGATTTTCCCGCGCCGGAAGGGGCGACAAGAGCAACCACTTCACCCGGAGCAATGGCCAAGTCGATGCCATTCAGCACCTGAACCTCGTTGTGACGGCCCTTGTTGTAGATCTTCGCAACACCATGCAGGCGCAGGACGGGATCACTCATAGCGCAACGCCTCGACCGGATTCATGCGGGCGGCGCGACGGGCCGGAAAGATCGTGACGACCCAAGAAAGGCCCAACGACAGGGCGACGGCGGAAAGCACGTCGTCCCATTCCAATTTGGCCGGAAGATGGTAGATGCCACGGATCGAGGGGTCCCAGACGCCCCCGCCTGAAACGTAGTTTACGGCGGCAAATATCGGGTCGATGTAAATGGCAAACAGGCACCCAAGAAGTACACCAAGGAGCGTGCCGACAGAGCCGATCCCAGCCCCGCAGATGAAAAATATCCGCAAGATGGATCCCTTGGTCAGACCCACTGTCCGGAGGATGCCAATGTCGCGCCCCTTGTTCTTCACCAACATGATGAGGCCCGAGATGATGTTCATCGAAGCGATCAGCACAAGGATCGACAAAATGACAAACATTACGTTGTCCTCGACTGTCAGTGCCCGCAAGAATGCGCCCGAGGAGTCCCGCCAAGACCATGAAACAGCACGCGGCCCGGCCGCCGCGAGGATCGATGGGATGACGGTTTCGACAGCGTCAGGATCGGCCACCATGACTTCGATCTCGTCAGCGACCCCATCCCGGTTGAAGAATGACTGCGCTTCAGCCAAGGGCATATAGACGCGCGTGCGGTCGATGTCATAGCGACCGGCGGTGAAGATGTAGACAACCTCGTAGGCGCTGACGCGCGGACTTGTTCCAAGCGCTGTCCGTGCGCCGTTGGGCGAAATGATGCGGATTCTGTCACCGACGTCGACGCCCAGTGATCGGGCCACACCAGAGCCGATGGCAATGCCATCCTCGAAACGCGCAATGTTGCCTTCGGAACCCTCGGGTTTCACGATGCGGGGAATGGTCATCAGATCAGCATTTGCCAAACCGTAGACCTCGATCCCGGTATTCGCATTCTGATTGTTGGCCATCACCTGACCCCGAACCATAGGGGCGGCGCGGGTCACGCCCGCAACGGCGGCGATGCGACTGGCGACTTCGGCATAGTCGGGGATCGTCCGGTCTTGAGCGCCTGAATCGCTGATCTCGGGCGTGAAGTAGACCGTGACATGGGCGTTCGAGCCAAGGATCGTGTCCACGAACTCGGCCCGGAATCCTGACCGGACTGCAAGGGTTGCTATAAGAGCAAAGACAGCAAGAGTGACGCCTATCAGGCTGATCCATGTCATCACTGACACACCGCCTTCAGCCCGCTTTGCGCGGATATAGCGCAAGGCGATCATCCATTCGAATGCGGCAAAGGGGGGAGTGCTGCCTGCCACGCGGGGTTCCGATCCTTATTGTTAAGAGTCTGGTCAGATGGACCATCGGCGTCAACCCTGCCTCCGGCAAGCGTGATCACCTGCCGGAGGATCATCCACTTGATCGCGCAGTCAGACGCGTCCAGCATAGGGCGGGGCCATCGCCCTAAAGATGTGCGCCCGGACGGGCGAAGTCATCATAGCGAGCCTTACCCATGGCGGCAGCAGTCTTTGATCCAGCGGCCCAAACAAGTCCACGGCGCAGCATCTCGTGCGCGTGGCCGGTTGCAATGACGTTGGCCTTGTGGCCCAACGCGTTGTAATAGACCCGACCGAGACCCCAGCGGCGCGTCCAGGCGACAGGCATATCAACCGGACCGTTTGGAGTGTGATACCAGGTTGTGGTCGGAAACCGTGTCGTGGCCAGAACGTGATTCGCTGGATCGACATGGAGGTAATACTGTTCGGAAGCGACATCGAAATCAGGAATACCTTCGGTCAGTGGGTGGTCGTGATCACGGATCTCGACCCGATAGCGGACCCCGTCACCTCCTGGATGGGCAACCCAGTTGGCCCCTGTCATGAACTGCCAGAGCACCTGTTCACGGAACGCGTCGCACATACCGCCATGGCAACCGGCGATGCCCGTACCGCGAGCAACCGCTTCGGAGACATTGGTGGCACGGTCCCGAGTCAGGCTGCTCATTGTCCAGACTGGAACGATCAAGTCGTAGGAGCGGACTCTTTTGGCATCGTCAAAGCATTCCAGTGCGTCCGTCAGATCAACCGAGATCCCGGCCGTTTCAAGTATCGTCTTGAAAATGGCGGCAACCTTGTCAGGTTCATGGCCGTCCCAGCCGCCCCAGGTGATGAGTGCCTTGGTCATGGATCGTTCCTTTGCAGCCAGTCCCGTCAACGGGTGAGTTCATGTTAGGCGTAGTGAAAGCGAGGTCCCGGTCGCGGCTACGCTTGATATCTCGAACCGCAAGTCGGGAAGGACGAAGAGCCACTCAGATGCCCGCGTAAATGTTTGCAAGCCGCGCAACGGCGAGTTCGGGAGACATTTCTTCGCTTGCACCCGTGCGGCGCGAGGTCAGTTCAACCACGCCGTTCTTGAGTCCGCGCGGGCCGACAGTGATGCGCCAAGGCAGACCAATCAGGTCCATCGTAGCAAACTTGCCCCCAGCCCGTTCATCGCGGTCATCATAGAGCGGTTCCAAATCTATAGCAGTGACAGCCTTGTAGATCGCGTCACAGGCGGCATCGGCCTCTGCATCGCCCTGCTTGAGATTCACTATCCCGATGTGGAAGGGGGTGACGCCTTCGGGCCAGATGATGCCCTTGTCGTCATGGCTCGCCTCGATGATCGCGCCGAGAAGGCGGGAAACACCAATCCCGTGAGAACCCATGTGGACCGGCAAGATGGACCCGTCGGCATTCTGGACGGTGGCCTTCATCGGTTCGGAATACTTGGTCCCGAAGTAGAAGATCTGTCCAACTTCGATCCCGCGCCCGACCTTGCGGCGTCCCTCGGGGATCTGATTGAACAGGTCTTCCTTGTGGGTTTCGTCGGTCCGCGCGTAGAGGGTCGTGAACTCCTTGCATATCGCCGCTACGGCGGCGCGGTCGTCGTAGTTCACTTCTCGCTGGCCAAGTTTCAGTTCGGTCACGGCGCTGTCGTAAAACACCTCGGATTCCCCTGTCGACGCGAGTACGAGGAACTCATGGGTGTCGTCACCTCCGATCGGGCCGGAATCAGCGCGCATCGGGATTGCAGTCAGGCCCATGCGTTCATAGGTGCGCAGGTAGCTGACCATATGGCGGTTATAGGCGTGCAAGGCCGCTTCTTTATCGACGTCAAAGTTGTAGCCATCTTTCATCAGGAATTCGCGGCCACGCATGACGCCGAAACGGGGACGCATTTCGTCCCGGAATTTCCACTGGATGTGGTAGAGCGTCAACGGCAAGTCCTTATAGCTCGACACATGGCTGCGGAAGATGTCCGTTATCATCTCTTCGTTGGTCGGACCATAGAGCATCTCGCGCTCCTGCCGGTCCTTGATGCGCAGCATTTCCTGGCCATAGTCATCATAGCGCCCGCTTTCGCGCCAAAGATCCGCAGACTGAAGGGTCGGCATCAGCAGAGGGATGTGACCCGCCCGGATCTGCTCTTCATGGACGATCTGTTCTATCCGGCGCAGCACTTTGTAGCCCAGAGGCAGCCAGGAATAGATTCCAGATGACTGCTGTTTGATCATACCGGCACGCAGCATGTAGCGATGACTTACGATCTGCGCCTCGGCAGGGTCTTCTTTCAGGACGGGCAGGAAGTAACGGGTCAGGCGCATTTGTCTGTAACCTTGAACGGGCATTGTCGCGAATGGGTTTAGGCCCAAGCCGGAGGACAGGCAAGCGACTGTCCGTTTAGTCCAGATTTGTAACATTGATGACGGTCGATCACGGATGCGGCAAATCGCTGAGCCAGCGTCAGTGTCACCGCGTATAAGTGTCACATGCAGATGATTGCATGCCAACAGAAAGAGGAACCTTCATGTCCTATAAAGCTAAGATTGCCGCCCTGGCCTTCGCTACCGCCAGCTTCGCCTCCGTCGCCAATGCCGAGACCATCGTCGACATCGCCGCTGGGGACGAACGGTTCTCGACCCTTGTCGCCGCCGTTACTGCGGCAGGCCTTGTCGAAACACTGTCCGGACCGGGGCCCTTCACCGTTTATGCACCGCTGAATGACGCGTTTGCAGCACTGCCAGAAGGCACGGTCGAGTCACTTCTTCTGCCCGAGAACAAGCAGCAACTGACAAATGTGTTGCTTTATCATGTTGATGACAGGCTCCTGATGGCCAAAGACATCCCCGCCGGGTCCAACTACTTCCGCCCGATCCTTGCCGATAGCCGGCTCTGCATCACTGGCGGCAGCACCGGTGTGACCATTGCGGATGGCACGGGACAGGTCGCAAATGTGGTTGTCGCGGACATTGTCGCCGACAACGGTGTGATTCACGTGATCGACAAAGTTCTGCTGCCCGGCACGCGCCCCGCCTGCCATTGAACTGAACTTGAACAAATCACCGGCGGCATCCGACAACGACGGATGCCGCCTTTTGCTTGCATGGCAAGCGGTCCTGCGCCATCTGTGCCCATGAAATCATAGGACGGACAAATGGCACTTCCCGTTTCACAACAAGCAAAATACTGGGGCCTCGCCGCAGCACTGCTGTTTTTTGCCCTATGGTTCCTTGGCGATGTCATGCTGCCATTCGTCATGGGCGGGGCGATGGCCTATCTCTTTGACCCAATCGTGGACCGAATGGAACGGGCGGGGCTGACACGGCCGATGGCGGTTACCGTGATCTCGCTGGCGGTGACTTTAACCTTTGTCCTTCTGATCTTGCTGGTGATTCCTTTGCTAGTGGAGCAGACGCGCGACCTGATCAACGCCGCCCCGGAAATCTTCAAGCAATTGCAGACCTGGCTGACAACGCGCTTTCCGGAACTTATGGATTCCGACAGCATAGTGCGTCGGCAGTTGTTAAAGATCGGCGAAGCTATTCAGGCCAGGGGCGGCGAACTCGTGAACGGGGTCGTGACATCGGCCATGAGTGTGATCAGTGTCGTGCTTCTTATTGTCATCGTGCCGGTCGTGACGGTTTACCTGCTCCTTGACTGGGACAAGATGATTGCGAAGCTCGACGACCTCCTGCCGCGGGATCATGCGCCAGCCGTCAGGCAACTCGCTCGTGAGATCGACGCCACGCTTGCGTCTTTCATCCGCGGTCAGGGTGCGGTCTGCCTTGTTCAGGCCACCTTTTACGGGGTCGGCCTTATGCTTGCCGGACTTAACTTCGGGTTGCTGGTCGGCGTTTTTGCAGGCGTATTGACCTTTATTCCGTATGTTGGCGCGCTCGTCGGCGGCGGTCTTGCCATCGGGATCGCGCTGTTCCAGTTTTGGGGCGACTGGGTTTCCGTTGGGATTGTGGCGGGCATTTTTGCGGCCGGTCAAGTCATCGAGGGCAACATCCTGACACCCAAACTCGTCGGCGGCTCGGTCGGGTTGCATCCGGTATGGCTGATCTTCGCCTTGTCCGTATTTGGATCGCTGTTCGGGTTTGTGGGAATGCTGGTGGCCGTGCCCGTATCCGCCATGATCGGCGTCTTTGCCCGGTTCCTGCTGAGCAGGTATAAGGACGGAATGCTCTATCGCGGTACCGGAGGCGGTACGGGTCCGACGTGACATGACAAACCAATTGAGTTTCGACCTTGCGGTCAACGTTTCGCTTGGCGCCGATGACTTCTTTGTTTCGACCGCAAATCAAGATGCCTATTCCATGGTAACTGGCTCGATTGAATGGCCATCGGGAAAACTGGTTCTCGTCGGGTCGTCGGGCGCGGGCAAAAGCCATCTTGCGCGCGTGTGGCAGGGTCTTTCTGGCGCATTCCTGGTCTCTGCAGCAGATCTGCAGAATGAAGAGACCGTGCCACCGACAACGACTGCGCTCATAATTGAGGACATGGACGAGCTTTCCCAAGATGCTGAGGAGATCGTTTTTCATTTTCACAACAGGTTGGCCCAAAGCAGCGGCAGACTCCTGATGACTGCACGGCAGGCTCCGTCGCGCTGGCCAATTCTGCTGCCTGATCTTGCCAGCCGAATGCAGGCCACAACGATTGTTCGCATGAGTGATCCAGACGACCGACTCCTCAGCGCCATCCTGACCAAACTCTTTGCCGATCGTCAGCTTTCCCCCGCGCCCGAGATCATTTCAATGCTCGTGGCGCGCATTGAACGGTCTTTCGGTGCGGCGGCAGACGTCGTAGCTGCACTCGATTCAGCCGCGTTGGCCGAAGGTCGTGAAATCAATCGCCCGTTGGTTCGCGACGTGCTGGACAAACTTGCAGATCGGGCGCGATAACCCGTCATAGCCGCGTCACAAAGATCGGCCAGTAAGAATTTCATGTCAAACGCAGATTTCCTCACCGCCCCGTTCCCCGAACCCCAGTCCGCCGACGGCGACATGACCGGGCCGGGCCGATTCCATAACAGAGAGCTCAGCTGGCTGGCCTTCAACTGGCGTGTGCTGGAGGAGGCAGAGAACCCGCGCGTTCCGCTTTTGGAACGTCTGCGTTTCCTGTCAATTTCGGCAACGAACCTGGACGAGTTCTATTCCGTTCGTGTCGCCGGTTTGAGGGAACTGGCGAGGGCGGGCAACGTGACACCTGCGGCCGACGGGCTGACCCCCGCCGAGCAACTGGTGCGGATCGATCAGGAAGCGCGCAGCCTCATGAAGAGGCAACAATCAGTCTATAACACAGTATCTTCCGAGATGAAGGCGGAGCGGATTGCGATCCTCACGCTCACAGAAGTACCCGAGGAAGACCGACCCTTTCTGCAAGATCTATTCCTGAATGGTGTTTTCCCGGTGCTATCGCCCTTGGCGATCGATCCGGCGCATCCCTTTCCCTTCATACCAAATGAAGGATTCGCTCTGGGACTTGAGCTGGAGCGTATTTCGGACAAACGCCCGCTCAAGGCACTTTTGCCGGTGCCCCATCAGATCGACCGTTTCATCCCGTTGCCGACGACGGAAGGGCACAGGTTCCTGCCACTGGAAGAGCTGATCCTAATGTTTCTGGACAGGCTGTTTCCAGGTTACCGGCTCAAGGGCAATTGCGCGTTCCGCGTGTTGCGCGACAGCGATCTGGAAGTCGAAGAAGAAGCTGAAGATTTGGTTCGGGAATTCGAAACGGCCCTCAAGCGGCGTCGACGCGGTGAGGTCGTGCGGATGAAGATGTCAGCCGGGGCTCCGGCATCTTTACGTAGCCTGATCATGGACGAGTTGCACGTTCAGGCCGAAGAAGTCGTCGAGGTTCATGGTCTGGTGGGGATCGGTGACCTAAAGGAACTGGTCCTTGATTCAAGGCCCGATTTGCTTTGGCCGACTTTCACACCACGGGTGCCGGAACGGGTCACCGACCACGACGGCGACATGTTCGCAGCCATCCGGCACAAAGACATGCTGCTGCATCACCCCTATGAAACATTCGACATGGTAATCCGCTTCCTGCAACAGGCTGCGCTTGACCCCGATGTCGTGGCAATCAAGCAGACGCTCTACCGCACGTCGCGTAATTCCCCGATCGTTGATGCCCTCTGCGAGGCGGCAGAGGCCGGGAAGTCGGTGACCGCGCTTGTCGAACTCAAGGCTCGCTTTGATGAGGCTGCCAATATTCGGCAGTCCCGGCGGCTTGAGCGGGCGGGGGCGCATGTCGTCTATGGCTTCACGCAGTTGAAGACGCACGCCAAGATGAGCGTAGTGGTTCGCCGAGAAGGCGACAAGCTGGTGACCTATTCGCATTTCGGCACGGGCAACTACCACCCGATCACGGCACGCATTTACACCGACCTTTCGCTCTTTACCTGTGACGCAGGGCTGGGTCGGGATGCGACGAAGGTCTTCAACTATATCGGTGGCTATGCCCAGCCCGAGGGACTTGAGAACCTTGCGATCTCGCCGATCAGCCTCAAGGCGCGGCTTCTTGAACTGATGGCAAAGGAGGCAGACCACGCCCGCGCAGGACGCCCGGCCGAGATCTGGGCCAAGATGAATTCCCTGATCGAAGAGGATGTCATCGACGCACTTTATGCCGCCAGTCAAGCGGGGGTAAAGATCAGTCTGGTCATCCGCGGTATTTGTGGCTTGCGGCCCGGGATAAAGGGTTTGAGCGAGAATATCCGGGTCAAGTCGATCGTCGGACGGTTTCTGGAACACAGCCGGATTGTGTGCTTTGGAAGTGGCCACGCATTGCCGTCCCTCAAGGCGCGCGTCTACATCAGTTCTGCGGATTGGATGGGCCGCAACCTGACAAGACGCGTAGAAACGCTAGTCGAGGTCAATAACCCGACGGTGAAGGCACAAATCGTGGATCAGATCATGGCGGCAAACCTGGCCGATGTGGCGCAGACTTGGATTATGGGCCCGGATGGCCGATTTACACGGGCCGACTTGCCGGCTGATGGGAGTTTCGCGTTCAACTGCCATCGTTTCTTCATGGAGAATCCGTCACTCTCCGGGCGTGGATCTGCCGGTGCGGCAGACGTGGTGCAACTGACCCATACCCATGACTGACAGTCGCAGGTGAGCGGGGATCCGTTGACAGACACCGTTGCGGCTCGCATCCTTGCTCGTGCGCGCAAGGGGGATGCCATGGACGGAACGAAAGATCCGGCTGCGGATGACTGGGGTTTTTTCGGACCGAGAGTTTTCGGCGAAAGCCAGAGCCTGTCCGATACGGCAGCCCGGGCACTTTCGCGGGTTGGCGTGGTTGATGTTGGTTCGAACTCTGTCCGCCTAGTTGTGTTCGACGGCGCGGCCCGCAGCCCCGCCTATTTCTACAACGAAAAGATCATGTGCGCCTTGGGTGCGGGGCTGTCGGAAACCGGCCGACTGAACCCTGAAGGACGGATGCGTGCGCTAGCGGCCTTGCGGCGGTTCGCCGCTTTGGCGCGAGGGATGAGTATTCCTCCGTTGACTGCTGTTGCAACCGCCGCGGTACGGGAGGCCATCGACGGACCCGAGTTCTGTGAGGAGGTGCTGCACGAGACAGGTGTCGTCCTGCACGTCATTACAGGTGAAGAAGAGGCTCGGCTGTCGGCGCAAGGTGTCCTCCTGGGTTGGCCGGGAAGCTATGGGCTGGTTTGCGACGTAGGCGGATCGTCGATGGAACTGGCAGATCTTGCAGATGGAAAGGTCGGTCGACGGGTAACATCACCCCTCGGTCCGCTCAAGTTGAAGGAAATCAAAGGCGGTCAGAAAGCACTGACGGCCCACATCGCCAAGGTCATCGCTGACCTGCATGACGAGATGGAACATGAAACCGGAATGCGCCTTTTCCTTGTCGGAGGTTCGTGGCGGGCGATTGCACGGATCGACATGGAGCGGCGTGACTATCCGCTGACTGTACTGCACGAATACCGGATGACGGCCGAGAATGTCTCGTTGACACGGGAATACATTGGCACGGCGGATCTGGCCGCGCTAAAGTCCAAATGTGCGATTTCGGAGGACCGTATGGTACTGGTCCCTATCGCTGTACAAGTGCTGGATGAGCTTGTCCGAGTGTTCGAGCCCAAGGACATTGCCGTTTCGTCCTACGGCATCCGCGAGGGGATGCTTTATGAACAAATGCCCCCCGCCCTGCGTGAACGTGACCCGTTGATCGAGGCTTGCCGCTTTGCCGAGGCCAAGGATGCCCGCCTGCCGGGGTTTGGTAATGTGCTCTACGACTTTGTCCTTCCTCTCTTTCCTAATGCGGATTGGCAGCGCAGGCGCATTATCCGAGCAGCCTGCCTTTTACATGATGTCAGCTGGCGCGCGCATCCGGATTACCGGGCGGAGGTTTGTTTCGATAACGCAACGCGGGCCAATCTGGGCGGTCTGAAGCATGTCGAGCGTGTCTTTCTGGGTATGGCACTGCTGCACCGATATTCGAGCCGCCGCGAAAGCAGCCGATACGAGAAGCTGTTCAGTTTCCTGACCGAAGAAGAAACACGCGAGGCCGAGGTGCTTGGTCGCGCGATGCGGCTTGGCGCAATGCTATGGCTTGGCGCACATGATGCGCCCGGGTCGTTCAAGTGGAAGCCTCAAAAGAAGCAGCTGCAACTCATTCTCCAAGGACGAGCACGGCCGCTGTTCGGAGAAGTGGCACAAGCCCGGCTGAACAATTTGGCAACGGCAATGGGTGCGACGGCAACCGTGACGATTGTAGATTGACGAACGATTTCGTCAAAGGTCTACGCCATCTATCGGCTCTTCGGGTGTTGCGACAAACGGAGGAGCGTCTGGCTTGCGCCTGATGATGATGTCGCCGTTTTCGAGTATCTCAGGCATATCATAATTGCTCACGTCATCGATCTTCTCGAAAAGCGCGACCAGCGCCTCTCCCATCTGATCTGATAGCAAGCGTAGCATTGGTTCCAGTTGCTGCTGCAGTTCTTCAGCCCGATCGCTCAGGTCCTTGATGGTCGGTTCGATCTGGCTCTGTAGGCCGCGCAGAAACAGTTCGGCACCTTGTTGCATCAGGTCGTAGCCGGGACTGGATCCATCTGTCTGCGAATCTTGACCCTGCGCAAGAGCGGGCCCGGCGATCAAGCAATAACACAGTGCGAGGGGCGAAATCCGAATCATGGCTCGAACATAGTAGCTCCCCTTCTGATTCCCAAGATCAGAAGAAATCAAAGTCCAGTGTTACCGGAAAATGGTCGGAAGCCGTGAGCAACGCATGCCTTAGAACGGGCTTCTCATAGCAAGCGGGATCGTCGAATGGGTGCCAGATATGCCAGCGCGGCTTTGTACCCGCGATGTCGGGCGAAACCATGATGTAGTCGAGGAGTGCCGAAAGATACCGTCCGTCCGGCGGCAGGCGGAAACGTGCTGTCGAGGGTGCGGCTACAACGCGGCGGGACAGGACCTGATGTGCATGCGGATCATGCAAACGGATGGCCCGATCCTCGCCAAGGACGATCTCGATGCCGGACCGGTTGAAGAGCTTCTCGTATTCATCGAGGCCAGGGCCGTCGTTGAAATCCCCTAGAACGATCAGCGGCTCTCCTGCAGCCAGGTGTTCATCGACACGCGCCCGCAGCCAGATGCATTGTGCGAGTTGTTTTCTGCGGTTCTCGATCGACAAGCGGACGATCTCGGCCTCGGACCTTGCACCATGGGGCGCCTTTGATTTGGCGTGGACACCAATCAACCGGAATGACTTGCCCGCGACTGGGGATACCGCGACCTCAAGCGGCGGTTTGGACCATGTGACATGATCAGGCGGCCCTTCGACATCAGGATCAAGTCGGAACGTCCCATCAAATCGCGGCGACCGCCCGTCATGACGTTTCTGAATCCTGACCCCGACAGGATCATGGCGCACGGTCATAAGGTCTGGATCGTAAAGCAAGGCGATTTCCTGCTGGGTATCCGTGGGAAAGCCGATCAGGGCCTTCGTGGCCCGCAAATGAAAACGGCAGGCAAAGCTTTCAAGGGCGTGTGCAGCATTGCGCTGACGGCTTTGATCGGGGGCTTCGATGATCATCCAGGCATCCGCGTCGACGGCCTTGAAGACCCGCCCTATCGCTTCAGTCTGGTCGGCCCGTGTGATGTCCCGACGACCAGACCATGTGTTATCGTTGATCAGATGGCCTGCATCGTCGAACAGAGTGTCAAACCATTCGACGTTATAGGTTGCAATCCGCATCAGGCCCGCGCGCGGTCGATCCGCTCCATCGCGCCATTGATAAGGATCAAGCGCTTCTCGGCCAATCGGACGGCCTCTTCCGGGACTCCGCGGGCAGTCAGACGATCTGGATGGGATTCGCGCACAAGCGAACGCCAGGCCGCACGCACGACGTCGTAACTTGCATCGGGATTGACGCCAAGCACGTCATACGGGTCAAGCTCTGCGTCTGGGACGAACTGCGCACGTATCCGGCTGAAGAGGCGTTCGTCAAAGCCGAATATCTCAGCCACACGGTTCAAAAAGGCATTCTCACCGGGGTGATAATCCCCATCAGCAACGGCGATGTGAAAAAGCCCCTCAAGCAGGTCGCTGAGAACGGCGGCATCTTCGGCGAACATCCTTTTGACCTTATGGGCGTAATCCTCAAACCCGGCGATGTCCTGCCGGGCGAGATTATAGACACGGGCTGCATTAGCCTCTTCCTCTGGCGGGATATTGAATATTTCGCGGAAGGCGGTGACTTCGTTTCGGGTCACTTGGCCATCTGCCTTGGCGATCTTAGCGCCAAGCCCGATCACGGCAATGGCAAATGCCACTGTTTTGTCGGGCTGGCCGCGCAGATGGTCGAACATCGCAGAAAGCCCTTCGCTATTGCGAAGGGAGGCAAGCGCGTCGGCGATGCGGGACCAGATCGACATGCAATCAGTCTATCAGCGGATGCGGCGGCGCGGCGAGACGTTTTTGCATGAGGATGAGGTCAATCCAGCGGTCGAACTTCCAACCGACCGAGGGAAGATACCCCACCTCGACAAACCCCAAGGCGACATGGAAGGCTAGTCCTGAGGTGTTTTCGGCGCTAACCGCAGCGATCATGGACCCTATGCGGGCAGCCTGCGCATGGTCCAGGATCGCGGTCATGAGGGCCCGCCCGATCCCACGACCGATCGCGTCAGGATGAAGGAGGATCGTGTGTTCGGCACTACGAGCGTAGCCAAGGCCGCCGCGGAATTGGAAATACCGGGCAAAGCCAAGGAGGCGGTCGCCGTCGTCCCAGACAAAGAAGGCATGGGGGGCTGCGGTCATGGTCGCGATCTCGGCGTCAGACCTTTCGACCGGGTTGAAGGTGACGGTCGTGTTGCGGATGTAAGGATTCCAGATGGCCCCGATTGCGGTGGCGTCCCCTGGTCGGGCTGGGCGGATCAACCGAGCCACCGTTCGCCCGCTGGCGTTGCAAACGCCGCGCGGAGGGTCGGTATGCCGGACTGGATGAACTTGACGTGGGGATCCGTCAGCCCCGCACTGAGGACGTTGGCAAGGATCGCTGCCTTTGGGTGATGAATCTCCAGTCGGGTCAGGCGCAACCCGCTTTCGGGCAGGCGCATCGAGGGATGCGTTCCGGCAGACCATTGGATGAGCGTGGGAAATCCACCTTGCATGGGTAGGCTGCCATCAGGAGGCACGGCGATGATCCAGGCCAGATCGCCCCGCGAGAGGGCGACAGGTTCGCCGACCGGCTCTGGTGCCGTCTGAATCGCGTTGTAAAGATTGTCAGTCCGGACGATCCAGTTGCCCAGGGAGGGGGCAGTGCTTTGGTCAAGGCCGAACCAGCGGGGATGCGCGGGCGACGGCTTTGACGGATCGGGGGCAATGACCTCAAGGTAGAGGCCGGGGCCCAAGCCCAAAAGGCGATTGTGGGTACCATATCGCGTGTGTTGACCACCGGGAAGGAGAGTCACGCCGAGGGAGGCTTCGGTCCAGGCGACACCTTCTTCGAGGCTGGGACATGTGACGGCGAGGTGGTCGAGTTCCATGGGCCTGTTTCCTGACCCGGGCAGCACAGGGGGCTCTGCCTCCGGCTGCGCGAAGGGCGCAGATGCCCCCGGGATGCTTGGAACCAGAAGAAAGGGTAAGAAAGAGGAAGGCAAGGGGGCTACGGCACCTGCCCATTCATGTGCGTGCGGCGCGAATGAGGGTGAGGATGTCGGCAGCAGCCTTGGGGATGTTCGTACCGGGGCCAAAAATCGCCTTGACTCCGGCATTGTGGAGGAAGGCGTAGTCGGCCTGCGGGATCACGCCGCCGCAGATAACGATGATGTGCTTTGCCCCAGCGGCCTTCAGGGCAGCTACGAGTTTCGGGGCCAGCGTCTTGTGACCCGCCGCCTGCGAAGAGATGCCGACGACATGGACATCATTATCTATGGCATCCTGGGCCGCTTCCTCGGGTGTCTGGAACAGGGGGCCAACGTCAACATCGAAACCGATATCTGCAAAGGCGGTCGCGATCACCTTGGCGCCCCGGTCGTGACCGTCCTGACCCATCTTTACGACAAGCATGCGGGGACGGCGACCTTCTTCCTCGGCGAACTTCTCGACATCCTGCTGGATCGCCTCGAAGCCTGCGTCGCCTTCGTAGGCGGCGCCGTAAACTCCAGCGAGCGTTTTGACCTCGGCACGATGGCGACCGAAGACCTTTTCCATGGCCATGCTGATCTCTCCTACGGTGGCGCGCGCGCGAGCGGCATCGACGGCGGCGGCGAGAAGGTTGCCGCCCTGTTCTGCGCGGCGGGTGACTTCGGTGAGCGCAGCCTGACAGTCGTCTTCGTTCCGGCGGGTCCGCACCTGGTGCAGGCGGGCGATCTGGACGTCACGGACAGCAATGTTGTCAATGGCGCGGAAGTCGATCGGATCTTCGGTGTCCTTGCGGTACTTGTTGACTCCGACAATAACCTCGTCGCCCCGGTCGATCGCGGCCTGACGGCGGGCCGCAGATTCCTCGATCCGGAGTTTCGGCATTCCCGAGGCCACGGCCTTGATCATGCCACCCATCCCCTCGACTTCTTCGATCAGGGCCCAGGCGGCCTCGGCGAGTTCATGCGTCAGCGTTTCGACATAATAGCTACCGGCAAGGGGATCGACGACCTTGGTGATACCGGTCTCCTCCTGCAGGATGAGTTGGGTGTTCCGGGCGATCCGGGCGGCGAATTCCGTCGGAAGCGCGATGGCCTCGTCCAGCGCGTTGGTGTGGAGAGACTGGGTGCCACCAAGAACGGCTGAGAGCGCTTCGTAAGCCGTACGAATGACGTTGTTGTAGGGGTCCTGTTCCTGCAGGGAGACGCCAGAAGTCTGGCAATGGGTGCGCAGCATCAAGCTCTCGGGCTTTTGCGCGCCGAAGCCGGACATGATGCGGTGCCAGAGGAGGCGGGCGGCGCGGAGTTTGGCGGCTTCCATGAAAAAGTTCATGCCGATGGCGAAAAAGAAGGACAGGCGGGGCGCGAAGCCGTCCACGTCCATGCCGCGCGCTATTGCGGTGCGGACATACTCGCGGCCATCGGCGAGGGTGAAGGCCAGTTCCTGCACGAGGTTCGCGCCCGCCTCCTGCATGTGGTAGCCAGAGATCGAAATCGAATTGAACTTGGGCATTTCGGCCGCAGTGTATTCGATGATGTCGGCCACGATCCGCATTGAGGGTGCGGGGGGATAGATGTAGGTGTTGCGAACCATGAACTCCTTGAGGATGTCGTTCTGGATCGTGCCGGAGAGGGCGGCGCGGGGAACACCTTGTTCTTCGCCTGCGACGATGAAGCTGGCGAGGATCGGGATGACGGCACCGTTCATGGTCATCGAGACCGACACCTTGTCGAGCGGAATGCCATCGAAGAGGATCTTCATATCCTCGACGCTGTCGATGGCAACGCCAGCCTTGCCGACGTCCCCCTCCACTCTCGGGTGATCGCTGTCATAGCCGCGATGGGTGGCGAGGTCGAAAGCGACCGAAACACCCTGTTGTCCGGCGGCAAGTGCCTTGCGGTAGAAGGCGTTCGACTCCTCGGCGGCGGAAAATCCGGCATACTGACGGATTGTCCATGGGCGGCCCGCATACATTGTGGCCTTTATGCCCCGGGTAAACGGTGCCTCGCCTGGCATTGTGCCAAGATGGGACAGTCGCGCGAGGTCTTCGCCCGTATAGAGTGGGCGGACGGGGATGCCTTCGAGAGTATCCCATCTGAGCATGTCAGGGGATTTGCCGCGGAGTTCCGTCCGTGCCTGCTCAGACCATGAAGTGCTGTTTCCCAAGGTTATGTCCTTTGATAGGCTGCTGGGCGAGTGACTGAACCTCACTCGAGAGACTGCTGCATTCGGATTTCCGTTGCATTCCCGAAGTCCAAAGGCGTTCGGCGGCCAGGTGTCCCTGAGGGCTCCGGGCTGGTGCGGTTGCGATCGTCTTGGTGCAATGATAGTGACGCATCGGTTCATGCAGAAAATAGTCCCGGGACCGACGCCCTGACCCTTCGCATTTCCGAGGCAGCCGCCTATATCCTTTGCCATGATGATGGATCGGTTCGCGTTCTCTGCACTTGTTTTCGTTGCCTTGACTGCGGGGGGTGCATCTGCGCAGGACGTCGCGGCCGTGACGGACGGTACGGCAACGTATGCGGCAGAATTGAGCGTCATCGAGCGCTGGCAAGCCGACAAGACGACGTTCTTTGAAGCGTCCGAGATTGATCTGACGGCGCTGCAGTATGTGGCGCGTCCGTTGATTGTGTTTGCGGACAGTCCGAACCAGCCACAGTATCAGGAGCAGTTGCGCCTGCTGCAGCGCGATCTTTCGGGGTTGGCCATCCGGGACGTGATCGTCATTTTGGACAGCGACCCTGCGGCACGCACTTCGGTCCGGCAGACGCTGCGCCCGCGCGGATTCAGTCTTGTTCTGATGGACAAAGACGGTCGCGTAGGGTTTCGCAAGCCTGATCCCTGGGATGTACGCGAAATCGGGCGCCAAATCGACAAGATGCCTCTCAGGATTCAGGAGGTTCGCGATCAGCCGCAGAGGCAATAAACTGCCCGAACGATCGCGTTTCCAGCCAGCGGCACGCTGCGCGGGACAGAACGATTGAATACCGATGGACAGGGGCCCGGTCACTCGAATTCCATAATGATGTCGTCGACTTTGAGGCTGGCCCCAGCGGCCGCGTTGAGTTTCCGCACCACAGCCTTGCGTTCTGCACGCAGGATGTTCTCCATCTTCATCGCCTCGACGGTGCAAAGCGCCTGACCTTCCTGCACTTCGTCGCCTTCAGCCACGTTGATGCGGACGACAAGGCCTGGCATCGGGCAGAGCAGAAATTTCGATGTGTCGGGCGGAAGCTTGACGGGCATAAGTGCTGCCAGTTCGGCCTGACGGGGGGTGCGGATGTGGACGCGGAGGTCGGCCCCACGGGTGCGGATGCGGAAACCACTGGTGGCCTTCGCAACCTTGAGGATCAGAGGAACGCCGCCGACAAAAAGACGGGCCAACGGGCTGCCGGGGGTCCAGTCGCTGGTGACACGCACGACCTCGGCGTCTTCGAAACGGATGTCCGCGCCCGCGCGATCCGCCTTGATTGAGACGGGGAAAGTCTGGCCCTGAAGCGAAACAATCCAGTCGGTGCCAACCTTTCGTTCGTGGTTGTCCATTCGGCCGGAAATGCGGGCGCGGCGGATTTCGGTGACGCGGTGCATGGCGGCGGTAGCGGCGGCGACCCGGCGCAGGGCACCGGAGGGCAATGCAACGCCCTGAAAACCTTCGGGCCACTCTTCCGAAATGAAGGCGGTAGTCATGGCACCGTCGACAAAACGCGGATGGTCCATTACCGCTGACAGGAATGGCAGGTTGTGGCCGATGCCTTCGACTTCGAAGGCGTCAAGCGCGGTGCGCATTCCTTCGATCGCCTCGGCCCGGGTAGGAGCCCAGGTGCAGAGTTTGGCGATCATGGGGTCATAGTACATGGTGATCTCGCCACCCTCAAAGACGCCGGTGTCGTTGCGGACAGCGCTTGCGAGGTTCTTCTCTTCTGCAGGCGGACGGTAGCGGGTCAGGCGACCGATGGAGGGAAGGAAATTGCGGTAAGGGTCTTCGGCATAGAGGCGGCTTTCCATCGCCCAGCCGTTCAGTTGCACATCGGCCTGCCCGAAGGAAAGCTTCTCTCCAGCTGCGACGCGGATCATCTGTTCGACGATGTCGATCCCCGTGATGAGTTCGGTTACCGGATGTTCGACCTGCAGCCGGGTGTTCATCTCAAGGAAGTAGAAGTTGCGCTGCCCGTCCACAATGAATTCGACGGTGCCAGCGCTTGTGTAACCCACTGCGGCGGCAAGGGCGCAGGCCTGTTCACCCATGGCCTTGCGGGTTGCAGGGTCAAGGAAGGGTGACGGGGCCTCTTCGATGACCTTCTGGTTGCGACGTTGGATCGAGCACTCGCGTTCATGCAGGTACAGCGTGTTGCCGTGGCCATCAGCAAGAAGCTGAATCTCGATATGGCGGGGCTGGGTCACGAACTTTTCTATGAAGATGCGGTCATCACCAAAACTGGCGGCCGCTTCGTTCCTGGAGGATTGGAAGCCTTCGCGGGCTTCTTCGTCAGTCCAGGCGATGCGCATACCCTTGCCACCACCACCCGCGCTGGCCTTGATCATCACCGGATAGCCGATCTGGCGGCTGATCGTGACCGCCTCTTCGGCGTCCGTAATGAGCCCCATGTAACCCGGAACGGTGGACACGCCGGCAGCTTGGGCAAGTTTCTTGGAGGTGATCTTGTCACCCATCGCCTCGATCGCCTTGACGGGTGGTCCGATGAAGGCGACGCCCGCGGCCTCGAGTGCCTGTGCGAACTTGGGGTTTTCTGAAAGGAAGCCGTATCCCGGATGAACGGCCTCGGCCCCGGTTGACGTGATCGCGGTCATGACCTTGTCGATCACTATGTACGACTGGTTCGCGGGGGCGGGGCCAACATGGATCACCTCATCTGCCATCTTCACATGAAGCGCATTGCGGTCTGCGTCGGAATAGATCGCTACAGTGGCAATACCCATTCTGCGGGCGGTCTTGATCACGCGGCAGGCGATTTCGCCCCTGTTTGCGATGAGGATCTTCTTGAACATCAGTCAGTGCTTTCGTGACGAAAAAGGCCGCCGAGGGTTACCCCCGACGGCCCATTTATGTAGCGGCCGTTTGGCCGGATCAGATCAGATGCACTGCGGGTTCGCCGGAGCGACCGAGCAGCTGACGGCGCCAGCGGCGCCGCCGATGAGGGCACCGTTGACGATGTTTTCGCCGGTAACCGCGGCCACCGCGCCGCCGATGACGGCGCCGGTTGCGGTACGTTCTGCATCAGTCTCGCCGCAGGCAGAGAGCACTGCAAAGGTTGCGAGAACACCAAGAAGTTTGATCTTGTTCGACATGAGTAATCTCCAGAAATCATTGCCCCAGACGACACTATGCGTGCCATCTTTGTTGAAGTTACGCAAGGTAGGGATTCCCGTGCAAAAGCTGGCTTTGTAATCCGCAACACAGTCGACGCGCGGCGAGATTGCCGGATGTGTGTTGAAGGGCAATCATTCAGGGGTGGCCCGGACCATGCGATACAGAAGCACCCCCTTGGGGAAGGGTAACGGTATTGACAATCCGCACTTGAAGTACTTCCGGAACCTTCGACCTCACTACCAAGATGACATAGGCCATGCCATTCGCCAAAGCGCATTCCTGACCCTGCGGCATCGTAAGCTGTTTCCCGCCCAGATTGCAGGAACATGGGCGGGCAATTGCCGGCCGGCACCGGTTTCACTCGAAAAGATCCGGGAAGGATTTCTTGATCCGCACCGGATCAAGGCGCAGCATGGCGTCGTAACTGGCAGGATCGAAAGGATCTTCGGCGGGAAGCACTTCGCGACCGAAAAGCCATCCGAGGCGACCCGCATCAAGGTTTCCCCGGACAAACGGTTCCTGGCCGAAATGGTTCCAGAGGGCGAGGACAAAGGCTTCGTCGGCCGCGCGGTCGATTGCCTTGCGGTCGGCAAATCGCTCACGTGCGACGATCTTTGTGGCACCGTCCTTCTGGGCGTGGCGGATGACGAACTGGTGGTCAGACCCGGTGAGACGCCCCGGAAAACCGCGGTGTTTTTCCATCAGAACATCTCCCATTCGCAGGTTCCGGCATTCAGGCGGTAGCCCTCGAAGTATTGGATCACGTCCGGAACGGTTGCGCCGAAGGCAACTTCCTTGTCGGACATGGAGATGACAACGTGATCGACATGCCAGTCATTTGCAACAAGCGCGGGAAGGACTGTCATTTCGCAAAGCCATTTGAAATCACCTTCGACCGATTCAAACGTGCGCGCGCCGTTATCGGGGCCAAGTTCGGGCGCGAGGAAGCGAAAGCGGGCCATGTCATTTTCAGGTTCAAGGACCACGTCGAACAAGCTCACGACCTGACCCGAGGGTGCGGTCAGGTCCTGAGCGCCGGCTGCTTGGCCCGATGTCAGGCCGATCGCCAGTATAGCTGCAAAGCGTATTCCTTTGGCAGAAGTCATGCGGCCCCCTCAGAGCGGAATGTTGTCGTGCTTCTTCCACGGGTTCTGCTGCTTCTTGCCCCGGAGCGAGGCAAAGGCGCGACAGACGCGGCGGCGGGTCAGGCTCGGTTGGATGACCTCGTCGATGAACCCTTTTTCGGCGGCCACGAAGGGGTTGGCGAAACGTGCCTCATAGTCGCGGGTGCGTTCGGCGATGCGGGCGGGGTCGCCCAGTTCACTGCGGTAGAGGATCTCGACCGCACCCTTTGCACCCATCACCGCGATTTCCGCTGTGGGCCAAGCGTAGTTGAAATCCCCGCGCAGGTGTTTTGAAGACATAACGTCATAGGCCCCGCCATAGGCCTTACGGGTGATGACGGTGACTTTAGGCACAGTTGCCTCGCCGTAGGCAAAGAGAAGCTTCGCGCCGTGCTTGATGACACCGCCATATTCCTGCGCCGTGCCGGGCAGGAAACCGGGAACGTCAACGAGCGTCAGGAGCGGTATTTCAAAGGCGTCGCAGAAGCGCACAAAGCGCGCAGCCTTGCGGCTTGCGTCGATATCGAGGCAGCCGGCGAGGACAGTGGGCTGGTTGGCCACGACGCCAACAGTCGAGCCTTCCAGGCGGATGAAGCCGGTCAGGATGTTCTTTGCAAACTCGGCCTGAATCTCGAAGAAGTCAGCCTCGTCCGCCAGTTTGAGGATCAGTTCCTTCATGTCGTACGGCGTGTGGGCGTTGGCAGGGATCAGGGTATCAAGGCTGGGCTCGACCCGCGACACATCGTCAAAGAAGGGACGCACGGGGGGCTTTTCACGGTTGGAAAGCGGGAGAAAGTCGATCAGTCGGCGGGTCTCTGCGAGGGTTTCGACGTCGTTTTCAAAGGCTGCGTCCGCAACGGAAGACTTGCGGGTGTGCGTGGTTGCACCGCCCAGTTCTTCGGCTGTCACCACCTCGTTCGTCACGGTCTTCACCACGTCGGGGCCGGTGACGAACATGTAGGACGTGTCTTTGACCATGAAGATGAAGTCAGTCATTGCGGGCGAATAGACCGCCCCGCCGGCACAAGGGCCCATGACAAGGCTGATTTGGGGGACGACACCTGAAGCCATGATATTGCGCTGGAACACTTCGGCATAACCCGCCAGGCTGGCCACCCCTTCCTGGATTCTCGCACCGCCCGAGTCATTGATGCCGATTATGGGGGTGCCATTCTGCATCGCCATATCCATGATCTTGCATATCTTCTGCGCATGGGTTTCCGAAAGCGACCCGCCGAACACAGTGAAGTCCTGCGAGAACACATAGACCATACGGCCGTTCACGGTGCCCCAGCCTGTGACCACGCCATCCCCTGCAGGGCGCTGCTGCTCCATACCGAAATCGGTGCAGCGATGAGCGACGAACATGTCGAATTCCTCGAACGAACCTTCGTCGAGGAGTAGTTCGATCCGCTCACGCGCAGTCAGCTTGCCTTTGCCATGTTGCGCCGCTACGCGGGCTGCCCCGCCCCCCAGACGCGCGGTCTCGCGGCGGCTTTCAAGCTCTTGCAGGATGTCCTTCACGCCGATCCTCCCCTGGACTTTGACGCATCATAGGCGGTGGCGCGGAGGGACAGAAGTGCGAAAGGGCAATTTTGCAAAAGCTTTGATTTGCGGACCGGGCGCACTGAAAACTCGATGACAACTGCCGATGAGAACCATATGCCCCAGCCGATGGATCGCGTTCCTACATTCCAATGTCCATGAAGGAATGCTGCTGGAGATGTTCGCATAGAGATACACGAGCGATCCGGCCCCGGCTCCTGCCGTCCGGGCAGCAGCTACAGACGATGTGCGCCAGGATCTCGTCCATTTCAAGGCAGCGCTTGGTGAAGGGCTGTTTGTGTTGGGGACAGGGCTGACCGCACTTGATGTCCAAGTCTGGATGCTCTGCTACTGGATTGATCGGGACTGACTAGCTGCGAACTGTCCGCAGATGGACCGGCAATGGCAGGCGGCAAATGCGCGATCCGCTCTTCCCACGGTGGCAGGGGCGGATTTCGGATAGATGCATTTGCGCAGGGATTCTGGCTCCGCTCCGCGTGGACATTTCCGGACGGGAGGCGTAGCCAGCTTTCATGACAACAGCCCCCCGTTTTCTGGATCGCACCACCCCACCCCATATCCTCACACTGATGATGCTTGCGGGCATTTCTGCGCTGAACATGTCGATCTTTCTTCCCTCGCTGAACCATATGGCCGCGTATTTCAGCACGAGTTACTCGGTGATGCAGTTCGCCCTGTCGGGCTATCTGGTCGCGACGGCACTGTTGCAACTGGTCATCGGGCCGATTTCGGACAGGTTCGGCAGGCGGCCCATGGTCATCGGGTCTCTTGCCATCTTTGTTGTGGCGACGATTGGCGCGATGCTGGCCCCGTCGGTTGGTGTGTTTCTGGCGTTCCGAATGATGCAGGCGGCTGTCGCAACAGGCATTGTGCTGAGCCGGGCCATCGTGCGGGACATGGTTCCGGCGGCCGAGGCGGCGTCCATGATCGGGTATGTGACGATGGGCATGTCCCTCATCCCGATGGTCGGGCCGATGATCGGCGGGGTTCTGGAGCAGTCGTTCGGCTGGCATGCGACATTCGCCTTTCTGGCGCTGGCCGGCACTGGTGTTCTGGCGCTGGTCTTTGCCGATCAGGGCGAGACGATTGCGGGAAAGGGGCTGAGTTTCAGACAGCAGTTGAAGGGTTATCCGGGCCTCCTTGCTTCGCCTCGGTTTTGGGGTTACTCGGCCTGCGCCGCCTTTGGATCGGGTGCCTTCTTTGCGCTTCTGGGCGGGTCTTCCTTCATAGCGGGCAACGTGTTCGGCCTGACGCCGCTCTGGACCGGCATCGCGCTGGGGTCACCGGCAATGGGCTACATGTTCGGGAATTACCTGTCCGGACGGTATTCGGTCCGGCTGGGGATCAACATGATGGCTCTCTTGGGGGCGCTGGTAGCGACAGCAGGGATGGGGTTGTCTCTGGTCATTTCGCTGGCTGGTTTCGGACATCCGATCATCTTCTTCGGGCTGTGTACGGCGTTGGGCCTTGGGAATGGGATGATGCTGCCCAACGCGACGTCGGGGCTTTTGTCGGTACGTCCGCATCTTGCAGGGACGGCCAGCGGCCTTGGTGGGGCGATCATGATAGGCGGGGGCGCGGCACTGTCGGCGCTGGCCGGATCGATGCTGACGGTCGAGACGGGGACGTTGCCTTTGCAGGTCATCATGTTCGTCACCTCGGGGATGGCGGCGGTGTCCATCCTGCTGGTTATGCGGCGGGTGCCGCGCATCGGCGCTTGATCGCCGGGGTTTGCAAAGGCGAGCCTCCGGCGGATCAAACCCGATGAAAGTGCCTGGAATATGGCCGTCCTGAAACTCTATGCCGGGGCCAAGCTGCGTAAATGGTGCGTGCGGATCGGGCTGACCCAGCGGGCTCTTGCGGACAAGCTGGGTGTGTCGTTGCCCTTTCTGAACCAGATGGAGAACAACAACCGGCCCGTCAGCACGGCGGTTGTGCTGAACCTTTCGCAGGAATTCGGTTTCAAGGTGACCGAATTGCAGGCGGGGGACGAGGCGCGGCTGGCTACGGCAATTGGCCAAGACGCCTGACGGAGTGCGTTACTGCTGCCTTGCCCGGGACATGAGCAAACCGGGCGGGGCGTCATTGGCCCCCGGGCTCTGCCCCGGAGCCCGGAATATTCTGAACCAAGAGAAGGTGCGGACCATCCTCTTTGGTTAATGGAGCGAATTCGTAGATTGAATTTGAAGGTCAGTTTCTCGCGGGTCGCCAGCCGGCGGCGCGGGCTTCGGCTTCGGTGCAGAACCACCGTTCTCCACGTGACGTGTTGATGCGGGTGTCTTCGTAGTTTTCGTTGCCGGGCACATGGAAGATGCGGCCCGAGTCCGAGATGTTGCCCTTGATGATGCAGTCGCCGGGGGCTTCTTGTTCGGGGGGGCGTTGTTCGGCGCGGAATTCGGCGGGGGTTTCGAAGGTGCCGGACCAGATACCTGCGCCCGTGACCTGGGCTGATTTCTCGGCCAGGTCGTAATCCATCGCGTATTCGCGGTAGGCCGTGGCGAGGCCAGCAAGAACAAGGACTTGACCAAGATCGTCACCGTTCACGCTGCAGCGCGAAACCTCGCGGTCGTAGCGGTCGGTGTCAAGGCGGGTACAGGTCGCACGGGTGCCATCATAGAGGGAAGTGACCTGGGTCGTGACCCAAGCGCCGCAGTCCCAGACCGTGCCGTTGGTTGCAGTGCAGGTCTGGTCGTGTTCGGGGGCGTCGACCCCGAAGAGGCGGACGCGGGTGCCGCCGACGTCGAAGGTGTCGCCGTCGATCACGGTGAGGCGGCCCGCGCTGTCGGCAAGGACGGGCGCTGAGAGGAAGATTGCGGCGAGGAGGGAACAGATCCTGAACATCCCGTTAATGTCTGAGGCCTTTGCGGCTTTCGCAAGGCCAGACGTAACGGAAAGTTAAGCTTTGTTAACCTGCGGCCGGCAACCGATAGACCGAGACATGGGACCGGGCGGCGGCGGTGAAAGGCGTGCCGGACCAGTCTGCGTGCCGGGATTCCAGTGTGAAACCGGCGAGTTGTGCCATGAGGTCCAGTTCGGCAGGCCAGATGTAGCGGTGGGGCGAGCGGAAGAGGGTTGTCTGACCATCCTCGGACCAGCGGACGTGGTGAGAGGTCACCTGCTGTGCCACGACGTCATAGGTGTCGACCAAAAGGTAGCCCGGTTCGCTGTGGCCCGTGACGGCCTGCGCGGCGGGTGGCAGGCGGGGGAGTTCGGGCACCCAGAGTTCCACGACAAAGCAGCCGCCCGGGGCAAGGTGACGTGCGGCATTGCGGCAGCATTCCACCTGTTCAGCTTGGGTCAGGACATTGGATATGCCGTTGAACACCAGAAAGACGAGGCTGAATGAGCCGGGCACGTTGGTTGTGGTCATGTCACCGAGGATGACAGGGATCGTGGCAGCGTCCACCTTTTCCCGCAGGCGGTTCAGCATGGGCACAGCAATCTCGATCCCCGAAACGGGGATGCCGCGAGCGCGGAGGGGGATGGCCACCCGACCGGTGCCGATCGCAAATTCGAGGGCGGGGCCGCCTTGAGCCAGTGCCGCGAGGCGGTCCACCGTGGGGCCGAGGACGTCAGGGGCGAACATGCCGGTGCCGGGCGAGTCATAGCTTTCGGCGGCGGCATCGTCCCAGATATCGGAGTGGCGCAGGTCCGTCATCGCTGGGAGACCCTCCATTTCGGGTTGATCCAGGGTTCGACATTGGCGGCGGCGAGGGGCGCACGGCCCAGTATGTGGTCGGCGGCCTTCTCTCCGGTCATGATCGAGGGGGCGTTGAGGTTGCCGTTGGTGATCCGGGGGAAGATGGAACTGTCGGCGACGCGGAGGCCGTCGACGCCGATCACGCGGGTCGCGGGGTCGACCACGGCATGACGGTCTTCGCGGCGGCCCATGCGGCAGGTGCCGCAGGGGTGGTAGGCGCTTTCGGCATGTTCGCGGATGGCTTCGTCCAGTTCGGCATCAGTTTGGAGGCGGCTGCCCGGTTGGATCTCATGTCCGGCATAGGATTTGAAGGCGTCCTGGGCGAAGATTTCGCGGGTGAGGCGGATGCAGGTGCGGAAATCCTCCCAATCCTGAGGGTCTGACATGTAGTTGAAGAGGATCCTGGGCGGTGTGGCGGGGTCGCCTGAGCGGAGCGTCACTGCACCGCGCGAGGCCGAACGCATCGGGCCGGTATGAGCCTGAAAGCCGTGGCCTTCGGCGGCGGCCTTGCCGTCATAGCGGACGGCAATGGGGATGAAGTGATACTGGATGTCGGGATAGTCCACCCCGGCGCGGGAGCGAATGAAGGCCGCACTTTCGAACTGGTTGGAGGCGCCAAGGCCGCCGCTGGTGAGGAGCCATTGCAGGCCGACCTGCGCCTTGCCCAGAAGGTTCCAGTACTTGTAGAGCGTCACGGGCTTGGTTGCGGCCATCTGGATGTACATTTCCAGATGGTCCTGCAGGTTCTGGCCGACGCCGGGGCGGTCGGCCACAACGTCGATCCCGTGGTCGCGGAGGTGCTGCGCGGGGCCGAGCCCCGAGAGCATGAGAAGCTTGGGCGAGTTGATCGAGGAGGCAGAGATGATGACCTCGGCCCGGGCATGGACGATTTCGCGGCCGTTGCCACGGTCAATCTCCACGCCCTTGGCGCGGCCGTTTTCGATGATGATGCGGAGGGCGAGGCCGTTCACGAGATCGCAGTTCACGCGTTTCAGCGCGGGCTTCAGATAGGCGCTGGCGGCGGACCACCGGCGGCCTTTCCAGATGGTGGCCTCCATCGGGCCAAAGCCTTCCTGCTGTTCGCCGTTGTAGTCGTGGGTCAGGGGATAGCCTGCCTGACGCCCGGCTTCGACAAAGGCGCGGGTCAGGGGGTTGTCGCGCGGGCCGCGCGTGACATGGAGGGGGCCGCCCTTGCCACGCCACGCGGGATCGCCGCCATGGCCAGAGGCGTGCCAATCCTCCATCCGCTTGAAATAGGGAAGAACATCGGCATAGGCCCAACCTGCGGCGCCCTGTTCGGCCCAGTGGTCAAAGTCACGGGCGTGGCCACGGACATAGACCATGCCATTGATCGAGGAGGAGCCGCCGATGACCTTGCCACGGGGCGTGGCGAGGATGCGGTTGCCGAGATGGGGCTCGGGTTCGGTCTGAAAGCCCCAGTCGTAGCGGGACATGTTCATGGGGTAGGACAGCGCGCCCGGCATCTGGATGAAGGGGCCGGCATCGGTGCCGCCGTGTTCAATGATGATGACGGAGCGTCCGGCTTCGGCCAGGCGGAAGGCGATGGCACAGCCGGCAGAACCCGCGCCGATAATGACGTAGTCAGCCTGCATCATCGGGGGTGTCCTTTCGGAACGTATTCAGGGTGTTGATATTCAATCATTTTTCTTGTCGGTGGGTTGTCGGTATCGCGTCGGTATCACGTCGGTATTACGTCGGTATTTTTTGGGCGGCCGTGTAGCGGTTCGTTAAGGGATCGGGGGTTACATTGCAGCCAAGGGAGTTTGCAGCGGGCGGGGTTAACCCCGCCTTGCGCCTGCGTTCAGAACGGGGCGCCGAAGGGGCCCATGCCGACATAGACGGATTTAAGCTGGCTGTAATGGTTGATGGCCGCTTGAGAGTTTTCGCGGCCGACGCCGGATTGCTTCATCCCGCCGAAAGGGGCTTCGACCGGTGTCAGGTTGAAGGCGTTGATGAAGCAGGTCCCGGCCTGAAAGCCTGCGGCCATGCGGTGGGCGCGGGTAAGGTCGGCGGTGAAAACGCCTGCGGCAAGGCCGTATTCGGTGGCATTGGCGCGGATGAGGGCCTCATCCTCGGTCTCGAAATCGAGGACGGAGAGAACTGGGCCGAAGATTTCCTCGCGTGCGATGGTCATGTCGTCGGTCACATCGGCAAAGATCGTGGGGTTGATGAAGAAGCCGTCGCGGACAGGCCGCGTGCCGCCTGCGACGAGGCGGGCGCCTTCGGTGATGCCTTTGGCAATGAAACCTTCGACGATTGTGCGCTGGCGGTCGCTGACCATGGGGCCGAAGTTGGTGGCGGGGTCGAGCGGGTCGCCCATGACCACGCCGGAGAGGCGTTCGGTGAGGCGCTTCAGGAAAGCGTCCTTGATGCCCTTCTGGACAAAGACGCGGGTGCCGTTCGAGCAGACCTGACCTGTGGAGTAGAAGTTGCCAAGGATCGCGCCCGAGACGGCAGAGTCCAGATCGGCGTCATCGAAGATGACGAGGGGGGATTTGCCGCCCAGTTCCATCGTGACGTGTTTCATGGTGGCAGCTGCCGCAGCATAGACGCGGCGGCCAGTGGGGACGGAGCCGGTGAGCGAGACCTTGGCCACGCGGGGATCGGTAATGAGAGCAGCACCCACGGCCCCCATGCCCTGGATCACGTTGTAAAGGCCCGGAGGGGCGCCGGCCGCGGTCAGGATTTCGGCGAGCTTGAGGGCGGAGAGCGGCGTTGTTTCGGACGGTTTGAAGATCATCGCATTGCCGCAGGCGAGGGCCGGGGCACCTTTCCATGCCGCGATCTGGATGGGGTAGTTCCAGGCGCCGATGCCGACGCAGACGCCGAGCGGTTCGCGGCGGGTGTAGACCCAGTCCTGGCCCAACGGGATGCATTCCCCGGTCAGCGCCCCGGCGAGGCCGCCGAAGTATTCGAGCGCGTCGGCGGCCGAGGTGGCGTCGGCCACGAGCGTTTCGGACAGCGGTTTGCCGGTGTCCATGGTTTCAAGGACGGAGAGGTCGTGGTTGCGGTCGCGGATGAGATCGGCGGCGCGGCGCAGCACGCGACCGCGTTCGACACCCTTGAGCGAGGCCCATTCCTTTTGCGCGCGGGTTGCGGTGGTCAGGGCCTGTTCGATGATGGCGGGCGTGGCCGCGTGGACGGTGGCGATGACCTGACCTGTGGCGGGGTAAATGACGGGGATCGGGTCGCCCGCCGTATCCTCGACATAGGCCCCGTCGATATAGTGGGAGGCGGTCGGCTGTGTGGGATAGGGCATGGCGTGGGCCTTCGGTCTGGGAATGGCTGTTGGTTGCGCGGGGCTATTCGCCGCGCGGAAAGCGTTGGGCGGTTTCCACAATGTTGAGGTCCATGTGGTTGCGCATGAAGTGGCTGGAGGCGTCCTGCCGCGGTTCGTGATCCCAGGGGGCGTAGCTGCCTTTGCGAAGTGCCTCGTAGACGGTCAGGCGGCGGGACTGGCTGGCGCGGACGGCGGCGTCGAAGGCGGGCAGGTCGGGCCAGTATTGGTGGGCCAGGGCCATCAGGGCGGCGAAGGGTTTGGCGTCCGTATCGGCGCGGTTGGTTCGTTCCCGGGGGTCTTGGGTCAGGTTGAAGAGCTGCGGGGGGTCAGCGGGGCAGAGGATGAGTTTCCACTGTGTGCCGTCGAGATCGTGGACGAGGGAGACCATGGGGGCGACCGTGCCTTCGGCGGCGTATTCCATGCGGACGGGGAGGCCCGGGAGGGCTTCGGTCAGGGCGCGGGCGTCGGCGTCGGGGGGTGTGGCCCCGGCCAATGCTGCCAGCGTCGGGGCGACGGAGAGGGTCGAGACGGGAGTGGTGACGAGGCCCGGTGCCATCGTGGGGGAGGCGATCATGAGAGGGACGCGGGCGGAGCCTTCGCGGAAGCTCATCTTGAACCAGAGGCCCAGTTCACCCAGCATTTCGCCGTGGTCAGCGAGGAAGAGCACGGTCGCGTCCTGTCGGGTGGCATCCATGACCGCGAGGATTTCGCCGATCTTGCCGTCGATATAGCTGATGTTGGCGAAATAGGCCCGGCGGGAGCGGCGGATATCATCCTCGGTCAGGTCAAGGCCCTGCCAGTCGCAGGCGTCCATCAAGCGGCGGGAATGGGGGTCGTGCGCGGCATAGGGGATCGCGCCGGTTTCGGGGAGGAGGTGGGCACAATCCTCGTACAGGTCCCAGTATTTGCGGCGGGCGACGAAGGGGTCGTGGGGGTGGGTGAAGCTGACGGTCAGGCACCAGGGCCGTGGGTCGTGGCCCCGGGCGAGGTCGTAGAGTTTGGCGGTGGCCTGGAAGGCGACGGCATCGTCATATTCCAACTGGTTCGTGATTTCGGCCACGCCCGCGCCCTTGACCGACCCCATGTTGTGATACCACCAGTCGATCCGTTCACCGGGTTTGCGGTAGTCGGGGGTCCAGCCGAAATCGGCGGGGTAGATGTCGGTGGTCAGGCGTTCTTCGAACCCGTGCAACTGGTCGGGGCCGACAAAGTGCATCTTGCCAGCGAGGGCGGTCTGGTAGCCAGCGGCGCGGAGATAGTGGGCGAAGGTGGGCGTCGCGGCGGGGAGTTCGGCGGCGTTGTCAAAGACACCTGTGCGCGAAGGAAGCTGGCCCGTCATGAAAGAGGCCCGCGCCGGGGCGCAAAGGGGTGAAGGGCAGTAGGCGTTGGCGTACCGGGTGGACCGGGCGGCCAGCGCGCGGAGGTGGGGAACGTGGAGCCAGTCCACCGGACCGTCGGGAAAGAGCGTGCCGGTGAGTTGGTCGACCATGATGACGAGGATGTTGCGCCGGGTCATGTGGCCCCCTGCCCTGCGAGTTCAAGGTCAAGGCTTTGCAGGACGAGCGCCACGGCGGATTTGCCGTCGCGGGCGTCAGCGGAAAGCCCTTCGCGGAGGTAGAGGCCGTCGATCAGGCCGGCAAGCCGTTCGGCCGCTTCGCGTGCACGGGGGCCGACAAGGGGGCGCAGGTTGAACAGGAGGTTCGACCGGAGGCGGGCGTGGTAGATTGAAAGCAGGCGGGCGGCATCCTTGTTCGTGCGGGCAAGGACGTAGAAGTTGAGCCATGCGGCGATGACTTCGGGCCGGAAATTGGCGGGGCCGAAACCGGCACGGATGATCGCCTGAAGGCGGGATTCGGGGTCGGGCGCCATCAGAAGGGCGCCTCGCACCTCGGCCCCGTAGACGGTCATGGTGTGGCGCATGGCGGCCAGAAAGATCTGTTCCTTGCCGCCGAAATAGTGGTGCGCGAGCGCAGAGGACATGCCTGCACGCTTGGCAATCTGGGCGACAGTGACGTCAAGCGAGCCGGTCTCGCCGATTTGCGCGATCGTGGCTTTCACCAGCGCCGCGCGGCGTATAGGCTCCATCCCTAGCTTGGGCATTGCTGGTCCCTGTTACCGGACTGACGTGCCTTGGCCATAAAATGCTTGCACGATCCGGCGAGTTGGTTCTTTATTGACTCGTCAATCAACAATAAACATGACGACCGGGAGAAGACAATGACCTTGAAGACGACCCTTTCGGCGCTTGCCATTTGCGCGGCGATGCCTGCGCTGGCCGATTGTGATACCGTCCGTTTTTCGGACGTGGGCTGGACCGACATCACCGCCACCACCGCGGCGACGAGCATCATCCTGAACGCGCTGGGGTATGAAACGACGACTGACATCCTGTCGGTGCCGGTCACTTATGCGTCGATGGCCGAAGGCGATATCGACGTGTTCCTGGGCAACTGGATGCCCACGATGGAAGGCGATATCGCGTCCTATCGCGATGGCGGCACTGTCGATGTGGTCCGGTCCAACCTTGATGGCACGCAGTACACGCTGGCCACGAATGCTGCCGGTGCGGCACTGGGGATCGACAGCTTTGACGATATCGCTGCCAATGCCGATGCTCTGGATGGCAAGATCTATGGGATCGAGGCCGGGAATGACGGTAACCGGCTGATTTTCGATCTGATCGCGAATGACACTTATGGCATGTCCGCCATGGAGCTTGTCGAAAGCTCGGAACAGGGGATGCTGGCGCAGGTGGCGCGGGCAGATGAGCGCAATGAGCCGATCATCTTCCTTGGCTGGGCCCCGCATCCGATGAATGCGGCCGTGGACATCACCTATCTGACGGGTGGTGAGGAATGGTTCGGCGCGTCGGGCAGCGTCTATACCAACACGCGGGCGGGCTATGTTGCCGAATGCCCGAACACAGGCAAGCTTCTGACCAACCTCGCCTTCTCGCTTGAGATGGAGAACGAGATCATGGGGGCGATCCTGAATGACGGGGCGGACCCGACGGATGCCGCCAGGGCATGGCTCGCGGCCAATCCCGCTGCCTGGACGTCGTGGCTTGACGGTGTGACGACCAAGGATGGCGGCGACGCGGTCGCGGCCGTGACGGCGGCACTGGCGGGCTGAACCGACCTGCGTTAGCCTTTGAAACCTCGCCCCTGAACAGGGGCGGGGCGCGCCACGTTCAAAGCAGGTCGCCCAAGCATGTCGGTCATTTCTGCACTCGGGAACGCCATTCTGTCTGTCGTATATGCCGTCGGATGGCTGGTGCAGGCGTTGATCGACTTCCTTCTCTGGCTGGGACCGGCGTTTATCTGGTTCGTGACATGGCTGCCGCAGCGCCTGATCGGGGCGACCGACGAAAGTCTGCCGGTGGGCGATGTGTCGGAACGCGGAATTGCCTATCTGCAGGATGGGGCGCAGGGGTTTTTCGACGGGCTGTCGGCCTGGATGGACGGGGCGATTTCGCTGATCCTTGCCGTTCTGCAGCGCCCGCCCGGGGACAACTGGGTCAGCGGGCGGGATTTTGAACCGTGGCTGTCGTTCTGGAACGAGGACACACACCGGTTCGTGGTGATTGTGGCCTTTGTGGTGCTGACCTGGTTCCTGCAGAAGAGTTGGAAGGTCTGCATTCTGGTGCTGGTCATCTTCCTTTTCATTCTGGATCAGGGATACTGGGAAGAGACGACGGACAGTCTGGCGCTGGTGCTGTCGTCCTGCGTGGTCTGCATGGGGCTGGGGGTGCCGCTGGGGTTCTACTTTGCCCATCGGCCCAACGCCTACAAGGCGATTAGCCCTGTTCTGGACCTGATGCAGACCCTGCCGACATTCGTCTATCTGATCCCGGCGGTGGTGTTCTTTGGTCTGGGACAGGTGCCGGGGCTTTTTGCGACGGTGATATTCGTGCTGCCAGCGCCGATCCGGCTGACCTATCTGGGGGTGTCGGCGACGCCGCAATCTCTGTTGGAGGCGGCGACGGCGTTCGGTGCGACGCCACGGCAGACGTTGTGGAAGGTAGAGCTGCCCTATGCCTTTCCACAGATCATGACGGGCCTCAATCAGGTGATCATGCTGTCGCTGTCGATGGTCGTCATCGCGGCATATGTGGGCGCGGACGGGCTGGGCAAGCCGGTGGTGCAGGCGCTGGGGCGGAACGATCCGGGGCTTGGGTTTGAAAGCGGGTTCGTGATCGTGGCGGTGGCCATCATGCTGGACCGGATGCTGCGGAGGGAGATGAAGTGACCGCAGTCATCTTTGATCAGGTCAACATCGTCTTTGGCGATCATCCGGAGCGTGCCCTGCCCCTGATGGATCAGGGGCAGTCGCGGGCCGAGATCAACCAGGCCTGCGGGCAGGTTCTGGGCGTGCACAACTGTTCGCTGACGGTCGAGGAGGGCGAGATCCTTGTCCTTATGGGGCTGTCGGGATCGGGGAAATCGACGCTGTTGCGGGCGGTGAACGGGCTGAACCCGGTGTGCCGGGGCGATGTGCAGGTGCGCACGCAGCAGGGCATGATGTCGGTCACAAAGGCGGATGCAAAGACGCTGCGGGCGATCCGGCAGAAATCGGTCGCGATGGTGTTCCAGCAATTCGGGCTGCTGCCTTGGCGGACGGTGCGGGACAACGTGGGGCTGGGCCTGGAGCTGTCGGGGATGAGCAAGATCAAGCGGGCGGCGCGGGTTGATCAGGAGCTTAAGCTCGTCAACCTGTCCGAACGGGCCAATGCGCTGGTGGGTGAGCTGTCGGGCGGGATGCAGCAGCGGGTCGGGCTGGCGCGGGCCTTTGCGACGGATGCGCCGATCCTGCTGATGGACGAGCCGTTTTCGGCGCTGGACCCGCTTATCCGGGCGCGGTTGCAGGACGAGTTGCTGGACCTGCAGCAAAAGCTGAAACGGACGATCATCTTTGTGAGCCACGATCTGGACGAGGCGTTCAAGCTGGGCGACCGGATCGCGATCATGGAGGGCGGGCGGATCGTGCAATGCGGGACGCCGCGCGATATCTTTACCGATCCGGTAAATGACTATGTGGCGGATTTCGTGGCCCATATGAACCCCCTGGGCGTGCTGACGGCGCGGGATGTGATGCGGCCGCTGGACGGCGTGGCGAACGATCAGGCGATGGCGCCAGAGGCGACGGTGCGCGATGTGATGGCGCGCATCCGCGATACCGGTTGGCCTGTGGTCGTGGCCGAAGGCGGGCGGCAGGTCGGCGAGGTCACGGGCGATCTGGTCCTGCGCAAGCT
This sequence comes from Rhodobacterales bacterium, assembly GCA_026400355.1. GTDB lineage: Bacteria > Pseudomonadota > Alphaproteobacteria > Rhodobacterales > Rhodobacteraceae > JAPLPE01. The sequence goes on from JAPLPE010000020.1 coordinate 37,881, forward strand.
GCTCGACCCGCGGGCGGGTTGATCGTCAGGCGGCGACCGGGCCGCCACGGGCAGGAGATTTGCGGGATTCCTGCCAGGCCAGCAGGCAGATTGAACTGACGATCACCGCCCCGCCGAGGAGGACCCAGAAATCGACCGGTTCCTGAAACAGCAGGACACCGAGGATTGTGGCCCAGACCAGTTGCAGGAAAGAGGCGGGCTGGGTCACCGTGACCGGGGCCGCCCTGAAGGCACGGGTTACGGCGTACTGGCCGCCTGTCGCAAAGAGCGCAGCGAGGAAGAACCAGAGATACTGGGACGGTTCAAGCGGAACCCAGAACCAGAGAGCGAAGGGGAAGAGGAAGGCCGACACGGCAATGGTCAGCATGCCCACGATGACCGTGGGTTGAACCGTTGCCGACAGGCGTTTGGCGATCAGATATCCGCCGGCGAGCAGGAAAGCCGTGCCGATCATGGCGATATGCCCGGAGTCGATGACTTTGATCCCGGGCTGGAGGATCAGAAGGGTGCCGATGACGGCTGCCACAATCGCAAGAACGTGCGATGTAAGGACACGTTCGCCGAGGAAGATCGTAGCCCCGATCGCCACGAGAACGGGGGTCAGATAGTTCAGCGCCGACACTTCGCCCAAGGGGATATGGGTCAGGGCATAGTACCAGATCATCACGCCCATGGCATGGAGCGCGCCGCGCGCACCGAAGAGACGCCACTGCTGCGGCGTAAGGCGCAGGGGCAGTGCCATCCACATCAGGGGCAGGATTATGGGAAGGCCGAAAGCAAAGCGCAGGAAGGCGGACTGGGCGGCGGGGACGTCCTGCCCTATGTGCTTGATCGTGGCACCGGTCGCCACAGCAAAAAGGGTGGAAAGAGCCATCCAGAGGATGCCCGCCAGAGCGCCGGATTGAAGTACACTAGCCCGGTTCATCGCACCACTTAAACCAATCGAATCATCTGCAGGGAGACAATTCAATTGCACAAGAGCAGACAATTTGGCGGACTGGAAGAGGTCTGGGAAGTCGTCGGCGGGTGACTTCCGGAGAATTATCCGGGTGCGCCAGGTTTCGCGCGAATGTCGCGCGGACCTTACATTTTCTAGGCAATCAGCTGACCTCGTAGGCAGCCATGACCTCGTCCGAGGCTTCGAAGTTGGTGGTGACGGACTGCACGTCGTCATCGTCTTCGAGCACTTCGACGAGCTTCATCAGCTTTTCGAGGGTTTCGAGATCGACGGGGGTCGTCGTCTTTGGCTTCCAGATGAACTTGGTCGTCTCGGATTCGCCCAAGGCGGCTTCGAGGGCCGAGGCGACGCTGTGCAGGTCGGTGTCAGCGCAGTAGATCCAGTGGCCGTCTTCGTCGCTTTCCACGTCATCGGCACCTGCTTCGAGCGCGGCCATCATGACGGTGTCGGCGTCGGCAGCGGCGGCCTTGTACATGATTTCACCCTTGCGGTCGAACATGAAGGCCACCGAGTTGGTTTCGCCGAGGTTGCCACCGTTCTTGCCGAAGGTCGAGCGGACGTTGGAGGCGGTGCGGTTGCGGTTGTCGGTCATCGCCTCGACGATGACGGCGACACCGTTGGGGCCATAACCTTCGTAGCGGATTTCGTCATAGGTTTCGGCGTCGCCGCCCTGGGCCTTCTTGATCGCGCGTTCGATCACGTCCTTGGGGACCGAGACGGATTTCGCCTCTTTGATGGCAAGGCGAAGGCGGGGATTGTTGGCGGGATCGGGGTCGCCCATCTTGGCGGCAACCGAGATTTCCTTGGCAAGTTTCGAGAAGACCTTGGAGCGTGCCTTGTCCTGCTTGCCCTTGCGGTGCTGTATGTTTGCCCATTTTGAATGGCCGGCCATCGGATGGACCCTTTGTATGTTGTTCGGGTGACGCGGGCTTCTATATGTCAGGGCCCTTGCGGGGCGCAACCCCCGGCCGGGGATGGGTCACGGTGCTGACGTGGGGGTGTATTTGCCCATCGCGCGGCGGACGATCCCGATCCGGATTGCGACCATTCCGAAACCGCCGATAGAGCCCGAGACCTGCCCGAAGACGCGCATCGGTTCGTACGGGGCGACGCCTTGCGCGGGTTGCAGACCGGTCGTCATGCCGCAGTAGAACAGCCCGCACGCCGTGGCGAACAGGATCAGACCGATCAGGAACAGCTGTGTCGAGAACCGGATGCCGCCCTGTGCCATGGATGCCCCCATGGTATCGCGGGGGGGCTGGTCAGCAGAGGCGGACCCGGTCGGGCAACACCCCTGCCCTTTTGTCAGATATCGTACATGAGCGGGATGATCGCGGCTGCGACAAGGCCCATGAGGACGTTGAGCGGCGCGCCAAACTTGACGAAGTCCATGAACTTGTAGCCGCCGGGGCCGTAGACCATCGTGTTGCACTGATACCCGATGGGCGTGGCAAAACCGAAGGAGGCGCCCATCATCACGACGATTGCCACGGGGCGGGGGTCGATCCCCAGTTGCTGGGCAAGGCCGATGGCGACAGGGGTCACGACAACGGCGACAGCGTTGTTGGAGAGGAGTTCAGTCAGCAGCGAAGTCAGCGCATAGATGGCGAAGATCATCAGGAAGGGCGACCAGTTGGCCATGTAGGGCGCGGCCCAGTTGACCATGAGTTCGACGGCGCCCGAGTGATCTAGTGCGGCACCGACGGCCAGCATGGCGAGAAGCATCGCCATGAGGCGGCCGTCGATAAAGCCAAATGCCTCGTCTGCATCGATGCAGCGGGTCAGGAGGACGACAGCCACGCCAAGGAAGGCCAGGATTTCGATGGGCGCAACTTCGAGGGCCGAGAGGCCGATGACGGCGATGAGAACGGCCACGACGATGGGCGTGTGGCTGCGGCGGAAGGCACGTTCGCGGGGATGGCTCACGTCGACGACGTTCTGGTCGGCTGCGAGGCGCTTTATGTCTTCCGATGCGCCTTCGAGGAGCATTGTGTCGCCGACGCGGATCACTACCTCGTCAAGCTGGCGGCCGATGTTCTGGTCCCGGCGGTGGACGGCAAGCGGGTAGACGCCATAGCGGCGGCGCAGGCGCAGGTCGCCCAGACGGCGGCCGACCATCTTGCAGTCGGGGGTGATAAGGACTTCGACGGTCGTGGTCTGCACAGCCGAAACCTGATCGACACGGCGGAGCGCCTTGTTGTTCTGGAGTGCCAGAAGTTCGGTCATTGCAGTGCGCAGGACGACGCGGTCGCCGACCTCCAGTCTGACGCCGTCCAGTTCACGGCGGAGCGAGGCATCGCCCCGGATCACGTCAATCAGACGAACGCCTTCGCGTTTGAACAGCTGGACGGAGAGCACTTCACGGCCGATCAGGTTGCTGTCGGGCGGGATGACGGCCTCGGTAAAGAACTTGGCACGGGATTTGTCGGAGAGGAGGCCCGCCATGCTTTCGCGGGAGGGCAGCATCTTTGGACCAAAGAAGGCGAGATAGAGCAGGCCGACGATAGCGAGCGGCAGACCGATGGGGGTGATTTCAAAGATGTGGAACGCCTCGAGCCCGGCATCGCGGGCCACACCGTCAACGACGAGGTTGGTGGAGGTGCCGACAAGGGTGATGCAGCCACCGAGGATCGTTGCATAGGCCATAGGGATCAGCAGTTTCGACGGTGCCAGGCCCATCTGTTTGGCCAGCTGGATCATCACGGGCAGCATGACGACGACGATGGGCGTGTTGTTGATGAAGGCAGAAAGCGCCACGATGCCGATGAAAACGATAGAAAGGGTCAGCCTTGGGCTGCCGGAGATGTTGCGGGCGGCAAGGTTGCTCATCCAGTCGAGCCCGCCGGTGCGGACGAGGCTGCCCACGAGGATGAACATGGCAGCGATCGTCCAGGGGGCCGAGTTGGAGAAGATGTCCATCACGCCGTCCATCGGCAGGATGCCGAGGATAAGGAGCGTTGATGCGCCGACGATGGCCACAACCTCGACCGGGTAGCGTTCCCAGACAAAGGCGGCGAACATCAGCACCATGATGATGATTGCGACCCAGGGTTGGTATTCGGCGGGAACTTCGAGTCCGAACATCAGGCAGGTTCCTTTGCAGGCAGACGGGCGGTTTCGCGCGGCTGCACAAGGGCAAGTCCCAGCAGCATCAGGACGAGAGCGGCCCAGACGAAGGTGGAATAGGTTTCACCCAGCAGGATCATGGCCCAGAGGACGCCCGTTCCGGTGACGATGTAGGAGGTCTGCGAGGCGAAGACCGCCCCGGCACGGGAGGCGAGCCAGACGTAGGAAGTGTAGGCCATTGCATGGACGCAGGATGAGCCGACGAGGGCATATTCGGCACTGGTCCAGGGGCGGATCGGGTTGATGAACTGACCCGCGCCCAGCGCGAGCGGCAGCGTGATGATCGCGCCAACGAGCGAGGTGAGACACATGGCCTGCATCGCGTCCATCCCGGCGGTCCCGGTGCGAGCGACGTAATTGCTTTCGAACGCGTAGCAGAGCGGGCCGATCAGGGCGATGGGGAGGAAGGCCACCATGGCGGGGTCGGGAAGGCTTGCGCTTGGCAGGGCAATCAGGGCCACGCCGGTCAGGCCGCAGAGCAGGCCCGCAATGCGTGCGGCGCTGAAGCGGTCCATGCCAAGGAGGAGCGCAATGGGGAAGGAAATGAGTGGCACGGTCGAGATTAGGATCGACATGATCCCCGCGGGCAGATGGGCGATGGAATAGTAGAAGGTCGAATTGGGCACGATCGTTCCGATCAGCGCGACGATGACGGCAAAGGTCATAGTCTGACGATTGATGGGAAGCGACTTGCGGCGGATCACGAGGATCGTGCCCAGGAAAATGACGCCGATCACCATCTGCCAGAAGATGAGGCCGAGGAACTGATGGCCGGTCGAGACGGCGATCTTGCCCAATGTCTGGGTCGAGCCCCAGGACAGGCCGCAGAAGAGCAGGACCGAGAGGTACAAGAGGCGGCGGCCCTGGGGCAGTGCGGGGGACGTCACGGCGCAGACTCGGTCAGTTTGCCGCCCTGCCGGACCATGGCCACTCGGGTAGCTTTACCGGTGCGGTCGTCGGTTTCCACGTAAAGGCCGGACAGTGTCGCCTCACCTTCGGCCGGGGTGAAGCGGTCGCGGGGCATGCCGGTGATGAAGCGGCGGAGAGGTTCGGCCTTGTCCATGCCGATCACGGAATTGTAGTCGCCGCACATGCCGGCATCGGTCTGATAGGCGGTACCTGCGGGCAGGATCATGGCGTCGGCGGTGGCGACATGGGTATGGGTGCCCACGACGACGCTTGCCCTTCCGTCGCACCAGTGGCCCATAGCCATCTTTTCCGACGTCGCCTCGCAATGGATATCCACCAGACTCGCCTGCACCATGCCGCCGAGGGGGTGGGTCTTCAGGACGGTTTCGACGGCGGAAAAGGGATCGTCGAAGGGGCGCTTCATGAACACCTGGCCCAGTACCTGGGTGACAAGCACCTTGCGGCCCTGGGTCGCGTCATAGACGCGGAAGCCACGGCCGGGGGCGGCCTTGGAGAAATTGAGCGGGCGGATGATGCGGGGTTCGGTTTCGATGAACTGGAGCATGTCCTTCTGGTCGAAGGCATGATCGCCCAAAGTGATCACATCGGCCCCGGCGGCCAGCAGCACCCGGGCGTGTTCGGGCGAGAGGCCGGTGCCGGAAGTCGCGTTTTCCCCGTTTACGACGACGAAATCGAGCTTCCACGCGGTCCGCAGGGCGGGCAGCCCGTCTGCCACCCCGACGCGTCCGGTGCGGCCCACTACATCACCGAGGAATAGAATTCTCATGAGGCGAGGGAGTAGGCCGCAGAAGTCGCGGGAGCAAGCCTTTAGACGACAAGATCAACCGGGTTTTCAGGAGATCGTGGCCTGAGTGATGCTGTCTTAGGCACAACTTTGCCGTACATGGAGCGACTTGGGGATTTCGGTCAGGCCGAGCGGAGCAGGCGGTGAAAGAAATGCCGGGCCGCAAAAGAAGGGTAAGCCTGCCGGAGATGATTCGCTCTGTGCAGGCGTGCTTTTGGGGAAAGAACGTTCTCTGCACGCTTTCAGCGGCGGGGTGTGATGACCCCGGCTTCGGTAACGATCATGTCTAGAGGTTGGTCGGTTGGTTCGAGAGGGAAGCCTTCGTCCTCTTGCGCAGACCAGGCGAAGCCTATGGCAAGGATGGGGCCCTGGGCGCGGAGCGATTGCAGGGTCCGGTCGTAGAAGCCGCCGCCGTAGCCAAGGCGGCCCCCTGCCCTGTTGAAGGCCACGAGGGGGACGATGACGATTTCGGGGGTCATCCAGTCGCCGGTTTCAGGGATGAGCGCGCCAAAGCCGCCGTCGACCATCGCCACGCCCGGTTCCCAGCGGCGGAAGCGGAGGGGCTTGCCCTTGCTCATGATGACGGGGACGCCGACGGGGCCGTGGGCCGACGCTTCTTCCATCGCGGGGGTGGGGTCGATTTCGGTCCGCATGGACATGTAGGCCGAGACGGGGACGCCACGGTAGCCCGCGAGGACGGCAGAAAGGTGGGCGGCCTGTTCGGGGTGGCCTGCGGCATGCGCCTCTTTCCGGCGGGCGAAGGCGGCCTTGCGGGCAGCGGCCTTGATCGTGGTGAGGTCGGTCACAGGAGGACCACGGTCGCAAGGCCGAGGAAGGCGAAGAAGCCGACGGCATCGGTCATGGCGGTGACGAGGGTGCCGGAGGCCAGCGCGGGGTCGATGCCCGCTTTTTCAAGGAGGATGGGCACAAGGGTTCCGGCGATGCTGGCCACGAAAAGGTTGATAATGAGGGCCGCGCCGATGACTGCGCCGAGCGGGATCGACCAGAAAAGGAGCGCCGTGACGCTGCCAAGGACGGTCGCAAGGGTGATGCCGTTGGCAAGACCCACGGACGCCTCGCGCCGGAAGACCCGCCATGTGTTGGAGCGGGTGAGGTCCTTGGTGGCGAGTGCACGGACGGCCACGGTAAGGGACTGGGTGCCTGCGTTGCCGCCGATGGACGCCACGATTGGCATCAGGATGGCGAGGGCCACCAGCGCCTCGATCGTGTGTTCGAACTGGGCGATGACGAGGGCGGCGAGGCCGGCAGTTAGCAGATTGACGAGAAGCCACGGCACGCGGCGGCGGACGGTTTCAAGGACGCTGTCCGAGAGGGTGCTTTCACCCACACCGGCGAGGAGCATCATGTCTTCCTCGTGTTCCTCGTCCAGCACGATCATCGCGTCGTCGATGGTGATGACGCCGACGAGGCGGTCGTCGTCATCCACGACGGGGGCCGAGATCAGATGGTACTGGTTGAAAGCATAGGCGACGACGCCCTGATCGTCGTTGACGTTGAAGGTGCGGAAACTGTCTTCGGTAATGTCGCGGAGGCGCGTGGTGCGTGCGGAGGAGAGGACGCGGCCGAGGGTGACATAGCCCACAGGGCGGATGCGCGGGTCAATCAGGATGATGTGGTAGAACTGGTCGGGCAACGCAAGCCCATCTGAGCGGAGGTAGTCGATCGCATCGCCCACCGTCCAGTGTTCAGGCGCACGGACGCATTCGACCTGCATCAGGCGGCCCGCCGAATCCTCGGGGTAGGCCAGCGCCTTTTCGACGGCGACGCGGTCCATTGCGGGGAGGGCGTCAAGAACGGCTTCCTGCTGATCTTCGTCGAGGTCTTCGACAAGGTCGACGACGTCGTCGCTGTCGAGCGAGCCCACGGCTTCGGCCAGTTCGGCCTGCGAGAGGCTTTCGATGACCTCTTCGCGGAGGTTGTCGTCGAGTTCTGTGAGGATGTCGCCGTCCATCCCGCCGCGCCAGAAGGTGAGCAGCGCCTTGCGGTCGCGCAACGTCATCTGTTCGAGAAGGTCGGCGATATCGGCAGCATGGAGCGGTTCAAGCAGTGCTTCGATCGCGGGGGCATCCTGCGCCTCGACTGCGGCGAGCACGTCGTCGAAAATCTCTGGCGGGAGGCCGTAGACGTCGTCCGGGTCAGCTGCAGAGGTTTCTTCGGTCATCGGGCACCCGGTGTTGGTTGGCAGTCTAGCGGGCGAATTTGGCCCGGCAACCCGGGCGCCGCCGCTTTTGGGCGATTTACGCCACCCGGACGGGCGCTTAGGTTGGGGGCATGACACAGCATCTGCTTCTGGGCCAGACCCTTTCCTTCATCGATGATCCGCTGACCCAAGGGTGGGAGTGGTCGTATCGCCATACGTCACGCGGGGCCGTGCTGATCGACGGGGGCCGGATTGCCGCCGTGGGCGAAGCGGATGGCTTGCGGGCCGCGTATCCGGACGTGCCGGTGACGGACTATGGCAATGCGCTGATTTCGGCGGGGTTTGTGGATGCGCATATGCATTATCCGCAGACGGCGATCATTGCGAGCTGGGGCAAGCGGCTGATCGACTGGCTGAACCTGTACACGTTCCCTGAAGAGATGCGGTTCGGCGATCCGGACTATACGGCCGCGGTGGCGGGACGGGCGCTGGACCTTGCGCTGGATAACGGGACGACGACGGTCGTGAGTTACTGCACGATCCATCCGGAAAGCGTGGAGGCGTTCTTTGACGCGGCGGCCGTGCGGGGGATGGCGGTGGTCGGCGGCAAGACCTGCATGGACCGCGATACGGCCCCTGCCGGGCTGCGGGATACGGCGCAGGCCGCTTATGACCAGAGCAAGACCTTGCTCGAAAAGTGGCATGGGCGGGGGCGGGCGTCCTATGCGATCACGCCCCGGTTTTCACCGACCTCGACGGTGGGGCAGCTGGAGGCTTTGGGGGCGCTGTGGGCCGAGCACCCGGAATGCCTGATGCAGACGCATCTGAGTGAGCAGGTAGATGAGATTGCCTGGATGCGGTCGATCTATCCGGACGCGCGGGATTATCTGGATACCTATGAGCGATACGGGCTGCTGGGGGGACGCGGGCTTTACGGGCATGCGATTCATCTGGAGCCGCGGGAGGTTGACAGGCTGGCCGAGGTGGGCGGGCGGCTGATCCATTGTCCGACGTCGAACACCTTCATAGGGTCGGGGCTGTTCGACATGACGGGGCTGGCGCGGCGGGGGATTGCAGTGGGTCTGGCCACGGATGTGGGCGGCGGGTCATCGTTTTCGATGCTGCGAACCATGGCTGCTGCCTACGAGGTGGCGCAGTTGCGCGGTGTGGCGTTGCATCCGGCGCAGTTATGGTGGCTGGCGACAGAAGGGTCGGCGCGTGCGCTGCATATGGGCGGGCAGATCGGGCATCTGGGCGCGGGGGCGGCGGCGGATATCGCGGTAATCGATCTGACCTCGACCCCGGTCATTGCCCAGCGGGTGGCGCGGGCGGAGAGCCTGTGGGATGCGTTATTCCCGACGATCATGCTGGGGGATGACCGGGCCATCCGGGATGTTTGGGTTGGCGGGGTGAGGTGCGAGCGGGTGTGAAGGGGCGTTCGTTCCGCGCGATGCATGGCATCGCTTGGGTTAGGGCGGGGTGAACCCCGCCATATGATTGGGGGCAATCGGCTGGAATGCCTGAAGTGCGGGTCAGCGGCCTGTGGCGAACATCAGAACCCAGGTATTGCCAGCGCGGGCGGCACCGAAAGAGGCAAACTTGCCCGTCAAATTGGCGCGGTGAGGCAGAGAATTGATCCAATTTGCCATGACATCTTGCGGCATGGTCTGGCCTTGGTCGATGCTTTGCGCGGCAGATGTCCACCGGCAGCCAGCCAATCTGGCGCGCGAACCCATGTTCGATCCGTGCAGGCCGGTGTGAGAGAAATATCCGTTGGCGACCATGTCTTGCGCATGCCGTTCGGCGGCGAGGTTGAGCAGGGCGGAAGCGTTCAGCCGCCCCTTCCCGTTGGCAGCACGGAATTCGTTGATGAGCGGGGCCAGATTCGTGGCCTGCGAGGTGGCGGCGGAGCCTTGGGCAGCAGGCACGGCCGATGTAGGCGAAGCAGTGACCGGGGGCATTTCCGTGGGGCAAGCGGAAACGGCCGCAATGCAAAGGACGACAGAAGTGAAGCGCATGGCCGGACCCTTGATCGCTTGATTTCCGTCAGCCCAGGCCGAGCCCGGCTGTCCTGTCGAGCGATCCGGCAGAGTTCAGAATTCGCTGCCCAGCATCAGGACCCAGATATCATCGACACGACCAAGGCCGAAGTCATCGGCGCGAGGGTCGAGGATGTTGTCCTTGTGGCCTTGAGAACTCATCCAGCCGTCCATCACGCCGGTTTCGGTATGAAAGCCACTGGCGATGTTTTCGGCGATGAAGTCCCAATTGTAGCCGGCTGCGTCAGCCCGGTCACCCGGCGTGCTGCCATCAAGGCCGGTGTGGGACAGGTAGTTGTTCTGCTCCATGTCGAGAGCATGGGCGTAGGCGGCGCTGGCAAGTGCTTTGTTCGGAGAGATGGAGACCACGCCATAGTCGGCACGCGTGTCATTCAGCAGCGTGTTGAAGGAGACGTCACCGACATAGCTGTCATCGGGCGGGTCGGAGATGATGTCAGCACCGGACGGCAGGGGTTTGACCTCTCCGCTGGAGAGCACCTCGGGCGACGAGCTGCCGGAACAGGCGGCCAGTAATGTGATGGCGACCAGCGGGAAACGATGCATCGACGGGTCCTTGTCAGGAATATTCCGGTGACAGGGCTAGGGGGGCAATGCGGTGGGATCTGGGCTTGGAAAGGGAATCTTCTGCGCAATGGGGGCGAAGACGGGGCAACAGTCGGGCGATTGCGGCGCGGGTGGGATCAACCTGCGAGTGCGCGGGCGAGCTTGTTCTGGCGTTCCACGGCGCGGGGTATGTCAATAGTGGCGAGATGGCCGTTGTCTACAATGCGGTGGCCTTCGATCCAGAGATCGCGGACACGGGTGGGCCCAGCGAGGAGCAGGGCGACGGGATCCCAGCTTCCGGCACAGTCGATGGTTGTGATGTCCCAAAGCGCGATGTCGGCGCGGAAGCCGGGGGCGATCTGGCCGCAGTCGGCGCGGCCGAGGACTTCGGCCCCGCCGCGTGTGGCGATGCGGAGGGCTTCGCGGGCGCTCATCCGGTCGGCGCCGAGAGAGACGCGTTGGAGGAGCATGGCCTGGCGCGCCTCGAGGATCAGATTTCCGGCGTCGTTGGAGGCGGAGCCGTCCACACCGAGGCCGACCTTGACGCCGGCGTCGCGCATGGCGCGGACCGGGGCGATGCCGGAGCCAAGGCGGCAGTTCGAGCAGGGGCAATGGGCGACGCCGGTGCCGGTGCGGGCGAAGAGGCCTATTTCGGACGAGTCGAGCTTGACGCAATGGGCGTGCCAGACGTCGTCACCCGTCCAGCCGAGATCTTCGGCATATTGGCCGGGGCGGCAGCCGAACCGGGCGAGGGAGTAGGCAATATCCTCGTCATTCTCGGCGAGGTGGGTGTGGAGCATGACGCCTTTGTCGCGGGCCAGAAGGGCCGCGTTGCGCATGAGATCGCGGCTGACCGAGAAGGGCGAACAGGGGGCCACGCCGACGCGGACCATGGCGCCGGGGCGGGGATCGTGGAAGCGGTCGATGACGCGGATGCAGTCGGCAAGGATGGCGTCTTCGTTTTCGACAAGGCTATCGGGGGGAAGGCCGCCCTGGGATTCGCCGATACTCATCGCGCCGCGGGTGGGGTGGAAGCGGAGGCCGACCTCGGACGCGGCGGCGATGGTGTCGTCGAGACGGGCGCCGTTGGGATAGAGGTAGAGGTGGTCGGAGGTAAGCGTGCAGCCCGAGAGCGCCAGTTCGGCCAACCCGATCTGGGCGGAGACGAAGATTTCCTCGGGCCCGAATCGGGACCAGATGGGGTAGAGCGTTTTCAGCCAGCCGAAGAGGAGCGCGTCCTGAGCGCCGGGGACAGCCCGGGTCAGGGTCTGGTAAAGGTGGTGGTGCGTGTTCACGAGGCCCGGGGTGAGGACACAGCCGGTGGCGTTGACCGTTTCGGCACCGGGCGCGTGGAGCCCCTGCCCTACTGCCGTGATCATGCCGTCCCGGATCAGGACGTCGGCATTGGTCAGTTCTGTGCCGGGGTCGTCCATCGTGAGGACGTGGGACGCGGCCTTGAGGAGGATGTCAGGCATCGGCGCGGCTCAGGATGGTAAGCGCCTCGGCATGGATGCTGGCGTTGGCGGCGGCGAGGATGCGGCCGCCGTCCTGTGCGGGGTTGCCCTGCCAGTCGGTCACGATGCCGCCTGCCGCATGGATGACGGCGATGGGGGCGTGGACGTCATAGGGATGCAGGCCGGCTTCGATCACGAGGTCCACCTGTCCGGCCGCAAGGAGGGCGTAGCCGTAGCAGTCCATGCCGTAGCGGACGAGTTTTGCCTTTGCGGCGGTGGCGTGGAAGGCGGCGCGTTCGTCGGGTGTGCCGATTTCGGGGAAGGTGGAGAGGATGATCGCCTGCGTCAGGGGGCGCGGGGCGCGGGTTTTCAGGGCATGCGTGCCAGTCGGGCCGGTGACGGACGCGCGGCCGAAACCGCCTTCGAAGCGTTCACCGATGAAAGGCTGGTCGATGATGCCGAAAAGGGGGCCGCTGGCGTCGGCGACGGAAATCAGGACGCCCCATGTGGGGGTGCCGGAGATATAGCCGCGCGTACCGTCGATCGGATCTAGCACCCAGGTCAGGCCCGAGGTGCCGATATGATGGCCGTATTCTTCGCCGAGGATGCTGTCGTCGGGGCGCAGTTCGGTGATGATGGTGCGCATGGCGCGTTCGCTCGCGCGGTCCGCCACGGTGACGGGGTCAAAGCGTTGGCCCGTTGAATCCTTGTCATCGCTGTCGATGGCGGTGCGGAAGTGGCGCAGCGTTTCGGGACGGGCCGCATCGGCCAAGGCATGGGCCACGGCGATCAGGCTGACTTTGGTCGCTTCCGATAGAGTGGTCTGCATCTGCCGCGCCTCCGCACCGTCATGGGTGAGACAGGCGGTAGCGCGGCGATCAGCAGGTGGTCAAGGGCTGCCTCAGGCAGCCTCGCTCAGCACACGGGCAAGATCGAACAGGCGGCGGCGCTGGTTTTCCGGAATCGCGTAGTAGGAACGCAAGAGTTCCAGCGCTTCGCGGTCCGAGAGGATATCGCCGGGCATGTCGGTACCCGCGACCAGATCATCGGCACCGATCTTGTCGAGCCCTTCGAAGAAGAAGGAAACCTGCACGCCGAGGGCGGCAGCGATATCCCAAAGACGGGAGGCGCTGACCCGGTTCATGCCGGTTTCGTACTTTTGGATCTGTTGAAACTTGATCCCGACCTTTTCAGCAAGCTGCTGCTGAGTCGTGCCGTTCATCCAGCGACGGTGCCGGATCCGTTTACCCACGTGAACATCCACCGGATGCTTCATAACTAACCCTTCCTGTTACTTGCCAACCGGATACCCAACGACCCGGCGGAAACGCTCTTCGCTCCCTCGTCGCATTCAACCTAATCCGCGAATCCTTACGGAGCATTGAACGACAGTGGGTGCATCAAACACGCAGTGGTTGCACAAGTCATCATGGCTTTTTGGATAGGCGACCGGGTGAAAAGCAGTAACAGTCGCGCCCGAATGGGCATGTTTTGTCCATCTTGGCGGAAATCAGGACGGGCCATAGCGCTTGATTCGATCATTAGGTCATTCGGAGGTTGCAGGTATGCGGGCGTTTCAAGTCACGAAAATCGGGTCGTCACCACATCTTTTGGATGTTCCCGGACCGGTTGCCGGGCCGGGTCAGGTGCTGGTGCGGATCGCAGCCTGCGGGTTGAACTTTGCTGATCTGCTGATGATCGAGGGGAAGTATCAGGACACCCCGGCGGTTCCCTTCACGATGGGGATGGAGGTCTGCGGGACAATGATCGCGCAGGGGCCGGGGGTGACGGCACCTGTGGCGGGGACGCGGGTTGCAGTGGTCGGCGGCCAGGGCGGGTTGGCCGAGACGGGGGTGTTTCCGGCGGCGGCCTGCATCGCGGTGCCCGAGGGGATGCCCGATACGGTCGCCGCCGGGTTTCAGGTGGCCTATGGCACGTCGCATCTGGCGCTGACGCGGCGGGCCCGGCTGAAGGCGACTGAAACGCTGGTCGTGCCGGGCGCGGCGGGGGGCGTGGGGCTGGCGGCGGTCGAGGTGGGCAAGGCGCTGGGCGCAAGGGTGATTGCGGTGGCGCGGGGAGAAGAAAAGCTGGGCATCGCGAGGGCGGCGGGGGCCGATCATGTGATCGACGCGGGCGCGGACCATAAGGCAGAGATCCGGGCGCTGGGCGGGGCGGATGTGGTATATGACCCTGTGGGCGGGGCGGCGTTCACGGCGGCGCTGGGGGCATGCAACCGCGAGGCGCGCGTACTGGTCATCGGTCTTGCCAGCGGCGAGGTGCAACCGGTGCCAGCCAATATCCTGCTGGTGAAGAATACCGACGTGATCGGATTTTACTGGGGGGGGCTATGCTGCCTTTGAACCCGAGGCGATCACGGTGTCGATGGCGGAACTGATGGCCGGGTATGCGGCAGGCCGGCTGAAGCCGCATGTGAGCCATGTGCTGCCGATTGAACGCGCAGAAGAGGGTCTGGCGCTTCTGCGGAACCGCAAGGCTACGGGCAAGGTTGTCATCAAGCCCTGAGCGCGCCCCGCGCCCGTCCGGGCTGTTCGGCGTTCTCGGACCCTGCGGCATGGGCGCGGCGGACAAGGGCGACGAGGTCAGCGATCATCGGGCTGTCGGAGAGGCGGTTGTAGTAGACGTTGATGTTCACCGAGCGGAGTTCGGGCAGAGCGCCGCCGTGGGCGATGCGTTCGAAATCACGCCATTCGTTGCCTTCGATCATGCTGTGCACGGCAAGATCGGCGCTGACGGTCGCTTCGATCGTGCGGGGCGAGGTAGTGTCGACCGCCATTTCCCAGGGGATGCCGGCCTCGTCCAGACGTTTCTGGACGAAGGGGCGGAAGATGCAGTCGCGTTCATAGGCGAGCCGGAGCGGGCGTTGGCGCCACGCGGAGCCGCCAGGAGCCCCGATCCAGACGAGAGGTCGGGTGGTGAGGACTTCGCCGCCTTCGCCCACGCTGTCTTCGGTCGTCATCATCACGTCGATTTCGCCCTTGGCGAACTGCTCCTTGAGGAGGAGCGTGAAGGACGAGATGAGTTGCACTTTCACGCAGGGGTAATCCATCGCGAAACGCTTCATGATCTGGGGGATCGCTGGATAGACGAGGTCGTGGGGGACACCGAAGACGACCTCTCCGGTGAAGGACCGGGAGCCGAGTTTGGCGTGTATTTCGTCGTTCAGCGCCAGCATGCGGCGGGCGTAGCTGAGAAGCTGTTCCCCTGCAGGGGTGATGGCGATGGTGCGGCCGGACCGGTCGAACAGGCCAAGGTCAAGCGATTCCTCGAGCCGTTTGAGCTGCATGGAAACGGCGGACTGGGTGAGGTTGAGGAAACCGGCCGCGCGGGTCACACCGCCGGATTCAGCGACGGCGACAAATGACCGCAGGGCCGTCATGTCGAGATTGCGCGGCATATCAATTCCCCTGATGTTTCAGCCATCAAACATTCATTTTCCTAATTGCAGAACGGGATCCATTTATCAAGCAGACGAATGCAACGTAGCCGACAAATCACGAAAGTCAGGATCATGACCCATTCCGATGTTTCCACGACGATCTTTCTTCCCTTTCGTTCCGGTACTGGCCCGATGGCCCGCCTCATTCAGGCGATAGGCGTCCGGCAGCAGCGCCGCAAGCTTGCCGAGATGGATGACGCCCAGTTGCGCGACATTGGAGTGACCCGGGCCGAGGCGCTGGAAGAGGCTGAGAGGCCGATTTGGGACGTGCCCGCGACCTGGCTGCGCTGAGCGGTTCGGGTGCAAGGTGCCGCAGGCGCTGCAAATCCGTCGGAAGTTGTCGGATTTACGACGATCTGCTGCGGAGAGTTCTTGAATTATCTGTCGTCCCTTCCAATATTCTGCGCAAGGTCGCCGCTGAAACGGCATGACCGTGCCAACCTTGGAGGATTCTATGGCTGAATATTCGACGATCCGCTCGACCGCCGGCATCAGCTCGGCACAGATCGATGAGGGCCTTCGCGCCCATATGAACAAAGTCTACGGCACGATGTCGGTGGGCATGGTGATCACGGCGCTTGCTGCCTGGGCGCTTGCCGGTCTGGCCGTGACGACAAACCCGGAGGCTGCCGCTGCGCAACTCCCCAATGGTATGTTCCTCACGTCTTTCGGCGTGACGCTTTATGCCTCGCCGCTGAAGTGGGTCGTGATGTTGCTGCCGCTGGCCATGGTTTTCGGGTTTAGCGCCGTGCTGAACCGGACGACTGCCGCGACGGCGCAGATCTATTTCTATGCCTATGCCGCGGCGGTTGGTGCCTCCCTCAGTTCGATCTTCCTGATCTATGCGGCGACATCGATCGTTCAGGTGTTCCTGATCACAGCAGTCGCTTTTGCCGCCTTGTCGCTTTACGGCTATACGACCAAGCGGGACCTGTCCGCGATGGGCCGTTTCCTGATGATGGGCGTGATCGGCCTGCTGGTGGTGATGGTGGTGAACATCTTCCTTCAGTCGCCCGCCATGACCTTTGCAATCTCGTCCATCGGCGTGCTGCTGTTCGCGGCGCTGACGGCCTATGATACGCAGAATATCAAGAACACCTATCTTGAGCACGCTCATAATGGCGACAGCGAATGGCTGGGCAAGTCGGCAATCATGGGCGCCCTGCAGCTTTACCTCGATTTCATCAACATGTTCATGTTCATGCTGCAGATCTTCGGGAACCGTAACTGATCTGAATAAGTCGGTATGCAAGGGGGCCGGTGGAAACACCGGCCCTTTTCGCTTTTCCGGGGGCGAGGCACGGTGGGGGCAGCACAGAAGTCCGCAAAGCCGATCATCGCGCCCAAGACCGTCCATGTCGAAGTCATCACCCCGAACGACACGCCCTGCGGGCCGTCGCGGGTGTTGCGGTCCAGCGATACGGGCGGGCTGACAAATTTCGGGGCGTTTGCAGTCATCCTGCCCCCGGGGTCGCGGTCGTCGCTGTGTCACGGGCACCGCGAGGTGGACGAGTTCGTCCATATGCTGTGCGGGGAAGTGGCAGTCTGTGAGAGCGGCTTGGCCACGATGCTGCGCCCCGAGGCGGTGTGTTTCAAGGCGGGGGTGCCTGCGGGACATTACCTGAAGAACGAGGCGACGGCAGAGTCGAGCTATAGGGAGGTGGGCACAAGGCTGCCCGCCGAGGTGCTGAGTGATCCGGACCACGACCGAGTTTGTCATGTGCACGGAACCAGGGGTGAGGAGAGGTTCACAACACTGGACGGGCGGGATGGGGTAGGGTCACCCTACATGCTGTCAGGGGCCTAGATCGCGCGGCGCATGAAAACGGCGGGGAAGTCGATGCCGGGGCCGAGGGGGACCGTGATGGGGCCGATGGTGGTAAAGCCCATCGCCTCGTAGAACGGGACTGCGGTGCGGGTCGACATGCAGTCAAGCTGCAAAACGCCTGCCATTGCGGCGGACCGGACGACCTGGCTCATGAGACTGCGCCCAACGCCGCGGCGGGTCTGGCGGTCGTCGGTGACGACGTGGCGGATATTGCCGGTGGGACGTTTGCCGGGTGTCCGCCCTGCCCTTGTCCAGCCGCCTGCGCCGATGATGCTGCCGTCGGAATCCTCGACCACAAAATAGGTGCCGCAGGCCACAAGACCGGGCTGGGCGCGGCTGATGATTGGCAGGGCCATGACCATGATGGAGGGCGGGTAGTCCGGCCGCAGGAGGCGCGGATAGGACCGGGCGAGGAGGGCATCCACCGGGGCCACGTCGCGGGCTGTTGCGATGCGGACGGCAAAGCCCTGCTGACCCGCGGGACGCATCAGACGACGGCCCCGAAGAGGCGGCCCACTCCGGCAGTGACGGCCATGGCCATGGCGCCCCAGAACACCACGCGCAGAACTGCGCGGTCAAGGCGTGCGCCCCCGGCCCAGGCGCCAAGCGCGCCGAGAAGGGCGAGGAAGGCCAGCGACAGGCCGGTGACCCACCAGACGATGGTGGCCTCGGGCGCCAGGAAGGCGGCTGCAAGTGGCAGTGCTGCCCCGATGGCAAAGCTGGCAGCCGATGCGAAGGCGGCGGTCATGGGCTGGGCGGCGGTCATTGCAGACAGGCCAAGTTCGTCCCGGGCATGGCTGCCCAGCGCGTCATGAGCGGTCAGTTCGATGGCCACCTGACGGGCGAGGGCTGGAGAGACGCCGCGCTTTTCATAGATGCCGGCCAGTTCGGCCAGTTCGGCCTCGGGCATGGTGGCGAGTTCGGCGCGTTCGCGGGCAAGGTCGGAGGATTCGCTGTCGGCCTGCGAGGAGACGGAGACATATTCGCCTGCAGCCATCGAGAGGGCCCCGGCGGCAAGGCCAGCAGCGCCCGCCAGCACGATATCGCCCCGGGCCGTAGCGGCAGCGGCAACGCCGACGATCAGGCTGGCTGTGGAGACGATCCCGTCATTGGCCCCCAGCACAGCGGCGCGCAGCCAGCCGATGCGGTCAACAAAGTGGCGTTCTGTAGCAGCCATGGCGATTCCCCCCGGGTCAAGCCAATGGAACGCCCGACGAAGGGGGAACACAACTGAAAACCGCGATCAGAGAGGCACGTACGAAAAAGGCCGCACCCGGGGGCGCGGCCTTGGCAGTCAAGAATGGAGCAAGACTACTTGATCTTGCCTTCCTTGTATTCGACATGCTTGCGCACGACCGGATCGTATTTACGAACCGACATCTTTTCGGTCATGGTCCTAGCGTTCTTTTTCGTGACGTAGAAGTGCCCGGTCCCCGCGGTGGAGTTCAGGCGGATCTTGATCGTGGTGGGCTTCGCCATCGTCGTATCTCCTGTCGCGGAGGCAAGGTGGCCCTTCGCGTGAATCCGTTGAAAGTCGCCTTTTACCCATCCCGCGCCCCGCGTCAACCGCAAAGCGTGGGGGAATGGTTGTTAACCTTGCGCCCGGTCAGGCCTGGATGCGGGCCAGACCCCGGAGAAGGGCCGCGATCAGCACATTGCCGAGTTTCGGCCCCTTGCCCACACCGAGTGCCGGGTCATCATCGCGGCGGTCCGAGCGGCGGAGGGTGCAGGTCCAGTCAGCTCGGGCGTCGGAAGCGGTGCCGTGGAGCACGATGGACCACCCGGGCAGGGCGTGGGCGATAACCATGAGGACCGCATCGGTTTCGCCCAGCGCCCCGTTGCGAATCATCGCCTTGTCGAGTGCGGGCAGTTTGGTTTCGACCAGATCGAATGCGACCCGGCAGAGGCCGGAGTCATATAGCGGTTCGGCCTGAATCTGTTCGGCGAGGGTGTTGACTGCATGAGCGTCCATCGGGGCCTCCGTCCTGCTGCGATGACATGTCGCAATTCTGAACGGACGTGTTTCCGGGCGCCATGACCTGCATCAAGGCAGTTTGAAAACACCGGGTCCATCCTGCTGCCATCAGCAATTCTGCTTGGGAGGACAGACTGTGGCCGAGAATGTGATCTGGTTCGAGAAGCTGTTGCGCAAGGACGTGGCACGCGTCGGGGGCAAGAATTCGTCGCTGGGCGAGATGGTTTCCACACTGGGGCCACGGGGTATCACGGTTCCCACCGGCTTTGCCACGACAGCGGATGCGTTCCGCGCCTTCATTGCCGCCAATGATCTGGAGCAGAGGATTGCGGCCGAAATGGCGGCGCTGGCGACCCACAAGATCACACTTCACGAGGCTGGCAGAAATGTGCGGGCGATGATCGTGGCGGGGGATTGGCCTGCCGATATTCTGGCCGACATCAAGACGGCCTATGCCGAAATGGGGCGCAGGACGGGGTCCGAGAATGCCTCGGTCGCGGTGCGGTCGTCGGCCACAGCAGAGGATCTGCCGGATGCGAGTTTCGCGGGGCAGCAGGAGACCTTCCTGAATGTGGAGGGGGAGACCTCGCTGCTTTCGGCGTGCAAGCGCTGCTATGCGTCGCTGTTCACGGACCGCGCGATCACATACCGGACATTGCAGGGCTATGATCATACGGCTGTCGCGCTGTCAGTTGGCGTGCAGCAGATGGTCCGGTCTGACATTGGCGGATCGGGGGTCATGTTTTCCATCGACACGGAAAGCGGATTCGACAAGGTCGTGCTGATCAACGCGGCCTGGGGTCTGGGCGAGAATGTGGTGCAGGGGGCCGTCACGCCGGACGAATACATGGTTTACAAGCCGCATCTGGCAAAGCCGGGGCTGGTGCCCGTGATCGAACGGACGCTGGGCGCGAAAGAGAAGAAGATGATCTATGCGGGGGGCGGGGCACAGACCAAGAACGTGCCGACCTCCAAGGCCGAGCGGGCGAAATTTGTGCTGTCGGATGCGGAAATCTGCGATCTGGCGCGGCAGGCCTGCATCATTGAGGACCATTATGGCCAGCCGATGGACATGGAATGGGCCCGCGACGGACATACGGGCAAGCTTTACATCGTGCAGGCCCGGCCCGAGACGGTGCAGTCGCGCGACACCAGCGGCGCGATGCAGAGCTATTCCATCCGCAAGGCGGGGCCGAAGCTGCTGACGGGCTTAAGCGTGGGCGGGGCGGTGGCGACCGGGACGGTGTGCCTGATCGAGACAGCGGCGGATATTGACCGGTTTGTCGACGGGGCGGTTCTCGTGACATCGACGACCGACCCCGACTGGGTGCCGATCATGAAGCGGGCGGCAGCCATCGTGACCGACCACGGCGGGCGTACGTCGCATGCGGCCATCGTGAGCCGGGAACTGGGCCTGCCGGCCATCGTGGGGACGGGCAACGCCACCCATGTCCTGCACGACGAGCAGGAGGTGACGGTAAGTTGCGCCGAGGGCGAGGAAGGATTCGTCTATGGCGGGATTGCCGAGGTCGTGATCGAGCAGATCGATCTGGGCGAACTGCCCAGGACAAAGACCAAAGTCATGTTCAACATGGCAAACCCGTCCGCCTCGTCCCGCTGGTGGCGGTTGCCTGCGGATGGCGTTGGGCTGGCCCGGATGGAGTTCGTGGTCAACAACGCGATCAAGTGCCACCCGCTGGCGCTGACCCGATTCGACGAGCTGACGGACCCTGCCGTGAAAGTGCAGATCGAGGCGCTGACGGCGGGCTATGCCGAGAAGCCGGATTACTTTGTCGACAAGCTGGCGCTGGGCCTGTCGCGGATCGCTGCGGTCCATTACCCCGAGCCGGTCATCGTGCGGATGAGCGATTTCAAGACCAACGAATATGCGGCACTTCTGGGGGGCAGGCAGTTCGAGCCGGTCGAAGAGAACCCGATGATCGGGTTCCGGGGCGCGTCACGCTATTACTCGCCGGCCTACCGGGACGGGTTCGCTTTGGAATGCCGGGCGATTGCCAAGGCGCGGGGCGAAAAGGGGTTTGACAACATCATCATGATGATCCCCTTCTGCCGGTCGCCGGACGAGGCCGACAGAGTTCTGGCCGAGATGGCAAAGAACGGGTTGGTGCGCGGCAAGGATGGGTTGCAGGTCTATGTGATGTGCGAAATCCCGGCCAACGTCATTCTGGCCGAGGAATTTGCCAAGCGGTTCGACGGATTTTCCATCGGGTCGAACGACCTGACACAGCTGACGTTGGGTGTGGACAGGGACAACGAAGCGCTGGCGCCCCTGTTCAAGGAGGACAATGCGGCCGTCCTTTGGATGATCGAAGAGGTCATCAAACGGGCGCACAATGTCGGGGCCAAGGTCGGGTTCTGCGGGCAGGCGCCCAGCAACGACCCTGCCTTTGCCAAGCTGTTGGTGGGATTCGGGATCGACTCGATCTCGGTCACGCCGGATGCCTTCCGGGCCGTCAAGGCCAACGTTGCGGCGGCCGAAAAAGGGTAGGTCCCAACCCCAATAACCGGAAGATGCGGCCGTCCGGACGGTTTCGGGCGGACGCACTGCCTGAAAGGATCAGGGCTGCGTGATCGGTTCGCGTTCGATTGCGCCAAGTTCACGTCCGTCAAAGGCGGCTTCAAACGCGGCAAGGCGTTTGTGGATCGACAGGAGTTCGATGATCGTGGTCCAGGAGTTGACGAGATACTGAAACGAGCTTGAGACCTGATTGAAGGCGGTCAGGATCTGCTGGAGCACGCCGAACGTGATCTTGCCGGCAACGATGGTGGGGATCAGGATCAGGTAGGCAAAGATGTTGTCCGCCTGAAGGTAGAAGCCCCGAAACACGTTGAAATAGGCGTAGTGAAAGTACATGCGGAAGTAGTTCGTCCGCACCTGTCGGAAGAGATCCTGCGTCGTCATCGGGCCGGCGCGGCCGGCGTCATCCTCGCCGTAGACGAGTTCCTTGCGGTAGGCGGCCTCGACCCGCTGGTTGCGGAAGTTCAGGCTTGGCAGCTTGATCCCCGCGATGGCGAGGAGGAGCGTACCGAAGACGGACCAGACAACGGCTGCCCAGAGAAGCGGTTGGGCGATGGGGCCGACGAGGGGCAGTTCCGTCACATGGACAGACAGCGCCGCCAGCACTGGCAGAAACGCGATCAGCGTCATCAGGGAATCGATAACCGAAGCGCCGAGCCCTTCCATGATGGAGGCGAAGCGCATCGTGTCCTCTTGCACGCGCTGCGCCGCGCCTTCGATCCGGCGGACTTCGGGCCAGCGTGACATATAGTAGTCGTTCATCGCCTGCCGCCAACGAAAGACGTAATGGCTGACAAAGAACCGGGTGGCGACAAAGATGACGATCCATAGGGCCGCGATCTTGGCGAAAACGAAGATCAGGCTGTAAAGCTGGGCCGCCGTGACGGTTCCTGAGCCCGAAAGCGCCTCTTGGACGGCGTCAAAGAAGGGGCCGCGCCAGTTGTTGATCGCGACCGAGACCTGCACGCTGAAATAGGTGGAAAAGAGGATCAGGGCCGAGCCGAGGATGGACCAGTACTGATAAGGATGGGGCGAGAGCATGAACCAGCCCACAGCAAAGGCCAGAATCAATACGCCCGAGAAGAGATAGAACCAGAGGAAGTCCGGGGTGACGAAGAAGCCGAGGCCAAGGATGGGTGCGGCTTCGGGATCGGGCAAAGTAAAGCCCAGTGCCGTGGCGAGGCTGTCGCCGACGGTGAACCAGATGGTCGTGGCGAGGACCATCGTCAGGATTATGGAGACCAGAAAGAATTTCGGCTTAGGAAAGAACGACAGGAACACGGTGATGGCCCCGATGTGAGTTGTGACTGGACTTCCTTAGCTAATGCAGATTTGCGGCGCATTGTAATGTTTCGTGATGTGCCGAGAGCAAAGGCGTGACCTTCGTTTCAGAAACGGGCCGGGAACAGGCTGTCGTGCGCGGATGGCCTGTAAGCCGGATTCTGTCCCCCGGGTTACCCCGGATGGATGACCATTCCTCTAGACGCGCCGTTACCGGCGTGCCTCTGGCTGCCAACCCGGGCCTCTTGGGTTGAAGCTTCCCTGCGGGGATATCGGTTGCCCAATCACACCCGCGCGAGGCCCCTATTTGGCATTGCTCCCGGTGGGGCTTGCCGTGCCGTCCCTGTTGCCAGGTCCGCGGTGGGCTCTTACTCCACCGTTTCACCTTTGCCCGGGTTTCGCCAAAGGCGAACCTCTGTTTCGACCCGGGTAGTCTGTTCTCTGTGGCGCTTTCCCTCGGGTTACCCCGGCCGGGCGTTACCCGGCACCGTGCTTTCCGGAGTCCGGACTTTCCTCGTGCTGTTGCCAGCCCGCGGTCATCCAGCCATCCGCGCAACGGGTCGGTTACGCTTGTGAGGCGGACTGGTCAACGGGAAAGCGGCGGGCGAGGTTCCAGGCAAGGGCCACGTCCGTCGCGTCGAGCGGGCTGTCGGCCCAGGGACGGAACCGGAGGCGGAAGGCACGGAGGAGCAGGTCGTCGGGGACGGCACTGCCATAACCGAAGGTGGTCAGGGCAGCGCGGAACGCGCCAGGCACACCACCGTCAGGGAGTGATGAGGGCGGAGTCAGGTCCGGCCAGACGGAGAGGCCCGCAAGGGCCAGCCGGCGCCAGTCAAACCGGGGGCCGGGATCGGATTTGCGGGCGGGGGCCATGTCGGAATGGGCGATCACGCGGGCGGGCGGGACCGGGTGGCGGTGCAGGATGCTGGCCAACAGGGTTTCGAGTGCCGTCATCTGCGGGTTCGGATAGGGGGCCGACCCGGAGTTGGCGAGTTCGATGCCGATGGAGCGGGAGTTTATGTCCGACACCCCGGCCCAGACCCCTGCCCCGGCGTGCCAGGCACGAAGATCCTCGGGCACGAGGGCAAAGACGGTGCCTTGCTCGCTGACAAGGTAATGGGCCGAAACCTCGGCCACGGGGTCAGTCAGGCGATCAAGCGCATCGGCCGTGCTTTGCATGGCGGTGTAGTGAAGGACGACGATATCGGGTCTGGCCCCGTCGCGGCGCAGGCCGCGGTTTGGCGAGGGGTGGTCAACCGTCCTCAGCTGCGCCCCACGGCGGCGAGGAAGGGCGAAGGATCCCAAGCGCATGCAAACCCGTCGCCATCGGGGTCGATGCCCAGCGGATCGTTTTCGGGCCCGCCACGGTCCAGGAAGGCGCGCTGAGCTTCGTCCGGAGAGGTGTAGCGGGCGCAGTTGCGTTCAAAGCGAGCCCCGGCCATCACGAAACGGCTGTACCATTCCTGACCGACGCGGTTGGGGGCCGCGAGGGCATAGGCCACGATATTCGGGCCGACGTTCTGCGGCTGTTCTGGCAAGGCGGTGGGCTGGATCACCTGATACTGGGCCGCCTGTTGGGCGCGGAGTGCGGCGTCACCTTCGATTGATTCGCGGGCGGTAACGGATTCGAAATCCTGCTGGGAAATCCCGCCACTGGTACCAGCGACGATGGCAGGTGCCGCGTTGGAGGGCGAGGCCTGCACGCCGGTCGTACGGTTGAGGTCAACGCTTGCGCCCGTGCCCATCGCGTTGAGCGGCGCCCCGGTCACCGGAACGGTGCTGTAGGCGCCGGTGGTGCCAGTCACACCGATGCCCGCTGCGGCGAGGTCGGACGGGGGAATGCCGCCGGGTGGGACGGTGGCCGGGGCAAGCGCCGTGGTGCCGACGGATGGCGCGCCTGTCAGGGCGGCTTCGGTCTGGGCGCGTTCGGCCTGATAGGTCGTGTAGTCGCCAAAGCCTACGCCGCTGTCGGGCACCTGCGGCGCACAACCGGCGAGAAGAAGGCCGATGCCTCCCATGACGACGAACGATCTCACGGCCATACCCCTGCCTTTGGCGAATTCGATTAGGGCGATTACCACCACTTTGCAGGTTTGGCTACAAAGTCCGCTGCACCTTCGAGTGAATAGGCGATATTCAGAAGATCGGCTTCTTCCCACGGACGGCCGATGAGTTGCAAGCCGAGCGGCAGGCCCTTGGCATCAAGCCCCGCAGGGACCGCCACGCCGGGCAAGCCGGCAAGGTTCACGGTCACGGTAAAGACGTCGTTGAGATACATCTCGACCGGGTCAGCATCGGCCATGGAGCCCAGCGCAAAGGCCGAGGACGGGGTGGCGGGGGTCAGGATGGCATCGACGCCGGCGGCAAAAACCTCGTCAAAGTCGCGCTTGATGAGGGCGCGGACGCGGCGGGCGCGGTTGTAGTAAGCGTCGTAGAACCCCGCCGAAAGGACATAAGTGCCGACCATGACGCGGCGCTGCACCTCGGCCCCGAAGCCTTCGGCGCGGGTCTTTTCGTACATTTCGGTGATGCCATCGCCCTGCGCCAGTTTGGCGCGGTGACCGAAGCGGACGCCATCATAGCGGGCGAGGTTCGAGGACGCCTCGGCCGGGGCGATGACGTAGTAGGCGGGGAGCGCGTATTTCGTGTGGGGAAGAGAGATATCGACGATCTGGGCCCCCGCGTCGCGGAGCATCGCGGCACCGGTGGCCCAGAGTCTCTCGATCTCGTCCGGCATGCCATCCATGCGATATTCCTTGGGGATACCGATGGTCTTGCCCCGGATATCGCCGGTCAGCATCGCTTCGAAATCGGGGACGGGAATGTCGGCGGAAGTCGAGTCTTTAGGGTCGTGGCCTGACATGGCGCCGAGCAGGATGGCGGCGTCACGCACATCCTTGGTCATCGGTCCCGCCTGATCAAGCGAAGAGGCGAAAGCCACGATGCCCCAGCGCGAGACGCGGCCATAGGTGGGCTTGATCCCGGTGATGCCGACAAAGGCGGCCGGCTGGCGGATGGAACCGCCTGTGTCGGTGCCGGTGGCGCCGAGGCAGAGGTCAGCGGCGACAGCGGCGGCGGACCCGCCCGAAGAGCCGCCGGGGGTCAGGTTGGCGCTGTCGTTGGCGGCGCGCCAGGGGTTGACCGCGTTGCCGTAGCAGGACGTCTCGTTGGACGAGCCCATGGCGAATTCGTCCATGTTGAGCTTGCCCAGCATGACCGCACCGGCGGTGAAGAGCTTGTCCGTCACAGTTGATTCGTATTCGGGCTTGAAGCCTTCGAGGATGCGGCTCGCGGCCTGCGAGGGGACGCGCTTGGTGCAGAAGAGGTCCTTGATGCCCAAGGGTATGCCACAGAGGTCGGGCGACATGCCGAGCTTGAGGCGGTTGTCGGCGCCTTTAGCCTGGGCCATGGCGATTTCAGGGGTCTTGTGGACGAAGGCGTTGAGGGTGGCGGCGGCATCGACAGCCTTGAGGCAGGCCTCGGTCAGTTCGACGCTCGTCACATCGCCATTGCGAAGCGCGTCGCGGGCGGCTGCGATGGTCAGCTTTGTCAGATCGGTCATTCCACCACCTTTGGCACGGCAAAGAAGCCCTCGCGCGCATCGGGCGCGTTGGCGAGGACGGCGGCCTGCTGGTTGCCATCAGTCACGACGTCGTCGCGCCGCTTGAGGCGCATGGGGGTGACGCTGGTCATCGGTTCGATCCCGTTCACGTCAACCTCGTTGAGCTGTTCGATGAAGCCGAGGATGGCGCTGAATTCGGCGGCAAGTGCAGGCAGGGCATCGGGCTCGACCCGGATGCGGGCGAGCTTGGCCACCTTTCGCGCGGTTTCGATGTCGATTGACATGGGCGTCTCTCCGGATTGCGGTCGCGATCCGCGTTTAGCGCCCCGCCCCCCTGGCCGCAAGAAGATGCCTGCGGTAAACCTCGATCATCCAGCCGAGCATGAGGCCGTTGAGGAGGTGCCAGAAGATATGGGTGCCCGTGGGCCAGACCGCACAGAGCGCTTCGTCGAGCGAGCGGAGTGTGATGGAGAGGCAGAGGATCA
Source organism: Rhodobacterales bacterium (assembly GCA_026400355.1). GTDB lineage: Bacteria > Pseudomonadota > Alphaproteobacteria > Rhodobacterales > Rhodobacteraceae > JAPLPE01. The sequence continues at coordinate 65,024 of JAPLPE010000020.1, forward strand.
GGCCGCCCGCGACAAAGCCACGTGCCGTTGCGGGGGCACGGCCTTTCAGGAAAGCGGCATAAGCGAAGAGGAGGATCGGGACGGTCCAGTAGAAATTCGAGATCTCGATGAAGGGGATGCGGTTCAGGATCGGGACAACAACGGCGGCATAGGGGATGAAGAGCGCCGTGCCGATCAGTGAGAGCGTGAGCGACAGGCCCAGAATGTCGCGGTGTGTGATGAAAAGATAGGTCAGGATGAAGATGCCGATCGGGGTCGTGTCAGCGACCGAGGCCCAGGCGGTGGCATGGGTGTGGAAAAGGTAGCTGCCGGTCCCGATGGCACAGAGAATCGCACAGAGGACTCTGGCCATCGGCATACCCGCCGTGCGCCGCCACATAATGAGCGCCGCGATGATGAAGGCGGCATTGGTGACGGCGTTCAAAGGCTCGGACCAGTAGGACGTATCGGTGCGTTCGCAGTAGCCGTCGATCTTTTCCAGCCAGTCCATGTTGCTGCTTCCTGTTTACCGGCTATCCTTGTCCTGATCATGTAGGGAGGTTCAGATGAAAATCACGTGGCTGGGTCATTCGGGATTCCGGATCGAGATCGGCGATCAGGTATTGCTGCTGGACCCCTGGCTGACAGGAAATCCGGTGTTCCCGGCGGGGCAGGAAGATGCGGCTGTCGGTGGGGCTTCGGCGATCTTCGTGACGCATGGCCATGGCGACCACGCCGCCGAATCGGGTCGGCTGTCGCTCAGGACCGGGGCGCCGATCTATGCGCTGCATGAGTTGGCCGAGTATCTGGCGCGCGACACCGGGGCCAAGACTGTGGGGTTTGGCAAGGGCGGGACCGTGAGGCTGGGGTCCGTCGCGGTGAGCATGGTGCCTGCGTCGCATTCGTCGAGCATCGACTACAAGGGCGGCGATGCGATTGCAGTGGGGTCCGAGGTGGGCTTTGTCATCGTGGGCGAAGGCCACAGCATCTATTTCACCGGGGATACCGGGATCATGGCCGACATGGGCTGGATCGGCGAGTTCCATGCGCCCGATATCGGCATCCTGTGTTCAGGTGGCCATTACACGATGGGAATGAAGGAAGCGTCCTGGGCGGCGAAGCGTTTCTTCAACTTCAAGACTGTGATCCCGTGCCATTACAAGACCTTTGGACTGCTGGCGCAGTCGGCGGACGAGATGGTGGCGGCGCTTGCGGGGATTGATGTCAAGACGCCTGACGTGATGGAGCCGGTCGTCATCTAGACGGTTCGTAACGGTGAAAGCCCAAGGATCTTCGAGGAAGATTCTTGGGCTCAGGCGTTGCGCGCCGCGATGTTTGTCATGGCTTCGGTCAGTTCGTGGATCAGAGTTTGACCCATCGAGCGCATCACCATGACCTCGAACGCGTCGGGCGCGGTGCGGGTGACGGAGGCCGCCATGTGGTTGACAAAGGTCCGCGCCGTCTGGCCCACGGGGAAATGCGACAGGCGCAGGTCCACGGGGACAAGGCGGGCCAGGGCATCGACGGCACCCGCGCCACTGATCTGGGCGCACGCGCTGGCATCGGCCTGATCGGTGAGCGCTGCGAGCCCGCGCAGCCCGGCCGGCGCGTCGGCTCCGATGAGGAGCGCCCTGCCCTGCCCGGCCCAGAGGATCCGGACGCCATCGGACGATTCCATCCGGTTGGGTGCCGGAAAGCCCACGCCATCGCCGGCCTTGAGCAGAGCATCGACCTTGGCCAACTGGTTCTTGAAGGGGGCGATCATGGTCATGGGGTCGAGCGTCACCTCGGTCACGGTCACGGTGCCGATGGTGACAGGCGTCAGCCCGTCGAGCGGTGTTCTGGCGATAAGCTTAACCACGCAGGCGCTCTCCTTCCGGGTCGAGGAATACGGGATCGCAGACCTCGCACAGGGTTTCGATCTTGCGGAGGTGGTCGACGAGGCGGATCACCTCTCCATGCCGGGCCCGTCCGCGCTTGAGGAAGGCGAGGCCAAGGTTCGTCTTGAGCGTGGGCGAGTAGCAGACCGAGGTGACATAGCCCTGATCGTTGACACGGATGGCTTCGGCCTCTTTGTCGAAAAGGTGGGCGCCTGCGGTCAGCTTTGCTTCGGCCGCGATGGGGCGCAGGCCCACGAGCTGTTCGCGGGTATCCTCAAGTAGCCCTTCGCGGCGCGACGCAGTCTGGCCGATGCAATCCTTCTTGAGGCTGACCATGCGGTCCATGCCGATGTCAAAGGCGGTGGTGCGCCCGTGGATTTCGGCATGGGTGATGAAGCCCTTTTCGATCCTGAGGACGTTGAGCGCCTCCATCCCGTAGGGGCCGCCGCCCATGCTTTCGGCCTGGGCCGTCATCAGGCGGTAGAGCGATCCGCCAAAGCGTGCGGGGACCGCGATTTCATAGGCCTGTTCGCCGGAGAAACTGATCCGGAAGAGGCGGCCGGGGACACCCGAGACATTGACCGACCCGCAGGCCATGTAGGGGAAAGACGCGTCATCGACATGATTGTCGAGCATCGCGTTGACGAGATCACGGGATTTGGGGCCTGCGACCGAGAACTGCGCCCATTGCTCAGTGACCGAGACGATCTGGACGTCAAGTTCGGGGCGAAGCACTTGCGCCACGAAATCAAGGTGGCGCATGACAAGACCCGCCGCCGCCGTGGTGGTCGTCATGACATAGTGGTTGTCGCCAAGACGCGCGGTCGTGCCGTCGTCCATGACATGCCCGTCTTCGCGCAGCATCAGGCCATAGCGGACGCGGCCCACGGGTAGGGTCGAGAAGGTGTTGGAATAGACGAAGTCGAGGAAGGTCGCGGCATCGTGGCCCTGAATGTCGATCTTGCCAAGGGTCGAGACGTCACAGACGCCGACCGAGGCGCGGACCATGTTGACTTCACGGTTGCATGAGTCGAGCCAGGTCTTTTCACCCGGACGGGGGAAGTAGGAGGGGCGGTACCAGTAGCCCGCCTCGATCATCGGCGCGCCGCGTTCATGGCTCGCCTGATGTGAGGTGGTGAAGCGCTGTGGGGCAAAGCCCATCCCCTGCCCGCCTGCGCCCATTGCGGCGATGGAAACGGGGACGTAGGGCGGGCGGAAGGTGGTCGTGCCGGTTTCAGGGATACCCCGGCCCGTCGCGTCGGCCAAAAGGGCCAAGGCCGCCACGTTGGAGTTCTTGCCCTGATCGGTGGCCATGCCTTGCGTGGTGTAGCGCTTCATATGCTCGACCGAGCGGAAGTTTTCTTGCGCGGCGAGGCGGATGTCCCTGACCGTCACGTCGTTCTGGAAGTCGAGCCACTTGCGGCCCTTGCCTTCGACGACCCAGAGGGGTTCGAGGGCATAGGTCTGATCCTCGGCCGTGGGGAGTTCGATGGTGGGCGCCTTCATGCCTAGCGATTGCAGGACTTTACCCGCAGCGCGGATGCCGTCGGCGAGACATCCCGAGGTCGAGAAGATCCCTTGCGCACTGCCCGCCACGACCATGCCGGGGATGGCACCAGGGCGCGGGATGAAAGAGGCGATTTCAGGTTTCCATTCGGGCCGGCCGTTCATGTGGCAGGTCAGGTGGACCGAGGGATTCCAGCCGCCCGACATGGCAAGGCAATCCGTGCGGATGATCCGCGTGCCCCCCTCATGTTCGACGGTGATGTTTTCAAGGCCAAGGCGGCCCCGGGTGGCGATAATCTTGCCGCCGGTGAAGACCGGGAAATCGCCAGTGACCTTGGCATCCGCGCGGCTGTCAATGAGGCCGGCCACGCGGACCCCTGCATCGGCCAGATCGCGGGCGGTGCGGTGGGCGTCGTCGTTGTTGCCAAAGATCGTGACTTCACGGCCCGGGGAAACGCCCCAGCGGTTGAGATAGGCGCGGACGGCGCCGGCGGTCATGATGCCTGGGCGGTCGTTGTCGGGGAAGGCGATGGGGCGTTCGAGAGCGCCTGCGGCAAGGACGGCGCCCCTTGCCACGATGCGCCAGAAGCATTCGCGGGGGCCGTCGGCAGGCCCGTGCAGGCCCACGCGTTCCAGCGCGCCAAAGGTGCCGTGGTCATAGGCGCCTGTGACAGTGGTACGATTCATCAGGCGGACGTTGGGCATGCCCTTGAGTTCGTTCAGGATATCGGCGGTCCAGTGGGCGGCGGGCTTGCCATCGACGGCCTCGGTTTCGGCGAGAAGGCGGCCGCCCATGCGACTGTCCTCATCGGCAAGGATCACGTCGGCACCGCCGCGGGCGGCGGTCAGCGCGGCCATGAGACCGGCAGGGCCGGAGCCGATGACGAGTACGTCGCAGAAGGCGAAGGCCTTTTCGTAAGGCTCGGCGTTGCTTTCGCCCGAGAGCGCGCCGAGCCCTGCGGCGCGGCGGATGAAGGGTTCGTAAAGCCCTTCCCAGAAGGCGCGCGGCCACATGAACGTCTTGTAGTAAAACCCGGCCGACAGGAATGGCGAAATCAGGTCGTTCACACTCAGGACGTCATACTTCAGGTTGGGCCAGCGGTTCTGGCTGGCAGCGTCGATACCGTCAAAGATTTCCTGCTGGGTCGCCCGGACGTTGGGGACGGCCTGCGACCCCTTGCCCACACGGACAAGGGCGCTCGGCTCTTCGGACCCGGCAGTCAGGACGCCGCGGGGGCGGTGGTATTTGAACGACCGGCCCATGAGGCGGACGTCATTGGCCAGAAGCGCCGAGGCGAGCGTGTCGCCCTGAAGCCCCTGATAGGACGTGCCGTCGAAAGTGAAGGAAACGGGTGCGGCCCCGGTCAGGAGTCCCTTGCCGGCAACTCTCATCGCGGCACCTCGGTCACCAGCGTCGTGGAATGGACGGCATGGGTCACGGTGTCGCGTTCGGCGACGGCCCATGTGCCGCAGGGGTCGTGATACCAGAGATCACGCGTCTTGCCCGCCGGGTTCTCACGCAGGTGGATGTAGTTGTCCCATGCCTCGGGTCCCGCATCGCGGGCGGGACGGTGGATGGCAAGCGCGTCACCCTGCCAAGTGAATTCACGCCGGTCGCGGGTGCCGCATAGCGGGCAGGTGATCCTCATGCCGTCCTCATTCTTTCCGGATGCATGTTGCTTTGTTCCCAAGAACTCATCTTCGCGCGCTCAGCCCCCTGCCCTAGTGCAGATTGTGCTGCGAGCCTGTGCCTTCTTCATCCATGATCCCGCGTCCGGTGCGGAAGCGATCAAGGCGGAAGCTGGCAGCAGTTTCGTGCGGGGTGCCGGTGGCGAGAAGGTGTGCCGTCGCATAACCCGACGCCGGCACGGCCTTGAAGCCGCCGTAGTTCCAGCCGCAGTTGACGTAAAGGCCGTCGATGTGGGCCTTGTCGATGATCGGCGATCCGTCGGGCGACATGTCCATGATCCCGCCCCAGGAGCGCAGGACCTTGGCTTTGCCGATCATGGGCATAAGCGTCATCCCCGCCTCCATCACATGTTCGACCATCGGCAGGTTCCCGCGCGCGGCGTAGGAGGAGTAGAAGTCGAGGTCGCCGCCAAAGACGAGGCCGCCCTTGTCGGACTGGCTGATGTAGAAGTGGCCCATGCCAAAACTGACGACATGGTCGATGACGGGTTTCAGGCCTTCGGTCACAAAGGCCTGAAGTACGTGGCTTTCGATGGGCAGGCGCATGCCGGCCATGGCCGCGACCTGAGACGACCGGCCGGCGACGATCATGGCGACCTTCTTGGCGCGGATGGCGCCGCGAGAAGTCTGGACGCCGGTCACCTTGCCGTCAGTGATGTCGATCCCGGTGACTTCACAGTTCTGGATCAGGTCAACGCCGCGCTGATCGGCGGCGCGGGCATAGCCCCAGGCGACCGCATCGTGGCGGGCCGTGCCGCCGCGCGGGTGGAGGAGGCCGCCGTAAATGGGGAATCGGGTGTTGTCGAAATCGAGGTAGGGAAGGTGTCTGCGGACACCTTCGCGGTCGAGCAGGATCGCATCATCCCCTTGGTTTATCATCGAATTGCCACGCCGCACAAAGGCATCGCGCTGGCCGTCCGAGTGGAAGAGGTTGATCAGGCCACGCTGCGAATGCATGACATTATAGTTCAGATCAGCCTCGAGCCCTTCCCAGAGCTTGAGCGAATGGGAGTAGAATTCGGAATTGCCGGGCAGGACATAGTTGGCGCGCACGATGGTCGTGTTGCGGCCGATGTTGCCGGAGCCGAGGTAGCCCTTTTCCAGCACGGCGACATTGGTAATACCGTGGTTCTTGGCAAGATAATGGGCTGTGGACAGGCCGTGGCCACCGCCGCCAATGATGATCACATCATATTCGGGTTTGGGCACGGGGTCGCGCCACATCGGCTTCCAGCCTTTGTTGCCGGTCAGCCCTTCCCAAATTACCTTCAGGCCCGAATAGTTCATCACAACGCCCCAATTGCCGCGCGGGAGTGAAGCGCGGACCGTGCGTAGTTGCAATGCCCTACGCCCCGGCACCCATCATGCCCGGGTGCGACACATCATGTCGTTGCGTGGCCGGTCTTGTGTTCGGCACAGCCCATGGCCCCGGCGATGAGGTCCATGTCGGCATCGGTGATCTTAATGACGCCGAACCGGAACGGGGCGCCCCAGTTCGCTTTGCCTGCGGTCAGGGCCAGGTGGCCAAGGAGGGGGTGGATGGGCGCAGGTTGGACCACCGTCCAGTCCACGTCGCGACGGAAAGGGTTGAAGCCGCCACCCATGTCGCCCCGGTAGGGTTCGCCGGGTTTGATGTGGCCAAAGGCGGTGAATGCCTGCAGCCTGTCGCGGAGGCCGAACGTCTGGACGGGCGAATAGACTGCGATCCTGTCGCCGGGGAACATTCGGCACAGGGGCGCGGATTTGCCGTGGTTGACCTGCATGAAACCATCCTGAACGCCGCGCGCGACGTGGTCGGCTGATGCGACCGTGATCCAGTTTGCCATCGAAATCCCCTTTCTGGTGCTATGGTCACACTAAAGGGGCCCTGCTGACAGAATCCGTCAGCACGTGATGGGACTAGAGACCCTTTGCCCTGTAGCTGGCCGCGACCCGGCCGATGGAGACGAGGTAGGCGGCAGTGCGCAGATCCTCGACTTCGGGGCGGGAATGCCAGACCTGTCGCATCGACTGATAAGCCGTGCGCATCGTGTCATCGAGACCGGAGCGTACGAGTTCCAGTTCCCCTGCCCCGCGCAGGTATTCGGATTTGAACCCATCGGAGAGGGAGATGTTGGCGCCGCGCCCGCTGGCGATCCGTTCGATTTCATTCACCAGCAGCAGGTGACGGGCCTCTTCGGCGCGGCGTTCCATGCGGCCGAAACGGATATGGGACAGGTTCTTGACCCATTCGAAGTAACTGACAGTGACCCCGCCCGCGTTGGCATACATGTCGGGGATGATGACGGTGCCCTTCTCGCGGAGAATGTCGTCGGCCCCGGCGGTGATGGGGCCGTTGGCGGCCTCGAGAATCAAAGGTGCCTTAATCCGGGCAGCATTGGAAAGGTTGATGACCCCTTCCATCGCGGCGGGGATCAGGATGTCGCAATCGGTCTCGAGCGATTCGGCGCCTTCGGCGTGGTGGCGGGCGTCGGGATAGCCCGTGATTCCGCCGTTCTTGGCAATCCACTGTTTGACGTCTTCGACGTTCAGGCCCTTGTCCGACAGGAGCGCACCGTCGCGTTCGATGATGCCGATGATCTGGGCACCGTCCTCTTCGGACAGGAACTTGGCGGCGTGGTAGCCCACGTTTCCAAGGCCCTGAACGATGATCTTCTTGCCTTCAAGCGAACCTGAGAGACCCGCCTTGGTCACGTCGTCGGGGTGGCGGAAGAATTCGCGGAGTGCGTATTGCACGCCGCGTCCTGTCGCCTCGACCCTGCCCTGAATCCCGCCGGCATGCAGCGGCTTTCCGGTGACGCAGGCCTTGGCGTTGATATCAGTGGTGTGCATCCGGGAATACTGGTCGGCAATCCAGGCCATCTCGCGTTCACCGGTGCCCATGTCGGGCGCGGGGACGTTCTGGGCGGGATTGATGAGATCGCGCTTGATCAGTTCATAGGCAAAGCGGCGCGTGATCTGTTCAAGTTCATGTTCGTCCCAGGCGCGGGGATCGATGCAGAGCCCGCCCTTGGAGCCGCCATAGGGCACTTCGACAAGGGCGCATTTGTATGTCATCAGGGCGGCGAGCGCCTCGACCTCGTCCTGGTGGACGTTGAGGGCATAGCGGATGCCGCCCTTGACGGGTTCCATGTGTTCGGAATGGACGGCGCGGTAGCCAGTGAAAGTGTGGATCGCACCGCGCAGGCGAACGCCGAAGCGCACTGTATAGGTCGCGTTGCAGACCCTGATTTTTTCTTCGAGGCCGGGCGACAAGTCCATCAGGCGCACGGCCCGGTTGAACATCATATCGACGGATTCGCGGAAGCTGGGTTCCCTTGCAGCACTGGGTCCGACTGTCATGTTCACACCTCTTGATGATGGCCTGCCCTGCCTGGGTAGCACGGAACGGCGGGCGCGTTCAAATTCCGCCTATTCTTAAGGCTGATTCTGTAACGATAGGACGTAACCCCCTGGATTCAGTTGTTGGCAGCCTTCACTAAGACGGGAAACGTGAATGCCGAGAGGCGCAGAAAGAGAGTCGTTTCTGTCCTTTCATGCAATGCGAAGAAGCAGAACACATTGTTGCCCGTGCTCATAGCAGTCCGCCGCAATAGGTCCTGACACTGCCTCAATTTGGTCATGAGTCCGTGTCCATATCATCACTTGGGGAAGTGCGTGCCACCGATGCCTCGCGTTGGAGGTGGGGGCATGGTGAACAGCCAGGGGATCGGTTCGTGATGACAGGTATGACGTCTGAAAAGAAGCACGGCCTTGCCCATCGTCTGGGACTGTATCTGAGCGACTTCCGCCGTGATGAACGGGGCGGGGCGATCATCTTTACATTGTTTCTGATCGTGATGATGCTCCTCGTCGCAGGCTATGCGATCGACACCATGCGGTTCGAAAACAAGCGGGCGCGGCTGCAAGCCACGCTGGACCGCGCCGTGCTGGCCGCGACGGACCTTGGCCAAGCGCTCGAACCGGTCGATATCGTTCAGGACTATTTCGACAAGGCGGGGTTGCTTGATCAGATCACCAACATCCAGGTGACTCAGGCGCTGAGCGGCCGGACGGTTGAGGTGACGGCTACGCTCGATGTGCAGACGATGTTCATGAAGGGGGTGGACACGCTTGTCGCGCCTGCCTCGGGTGCAGCTACGGAAACGATCACCGATGTAGAGATTGTTCTGGTCCTCGACGTCTCGGGGTCGATGCGCAGCAACTCCAAGATCCAGAACCTAAGGAACGCAGCAAGGGACTTCGTGTCGACCGTGCTGCAGAACGATGACCAGAACCGCATGTCGATCGCGATCGTGCCGTTCAACGCGCAGGTCAACCTTGGGCCGACGCTGCGGGCGCGGTACAATGTGACTGACCTGAACGGGATCGCGAACTCGAACTGCATCGATTTGCCAAGCTCGGTCTTTGCGGCTCCTGGCATTTCCCCGACGTTGTCTGTGCCGCAATCGGGATACTTTGACGCGTCATCGGCTACGACAATAGGCGCAGGTTATATTGCGCCTCAGGCGCCGGTGTTTACGACCACATCGAGCATCAATGACGCTGTTCCTGTCTGCAAGGTATTCGCGAACAACATCGTCCGCCTGCCCAACCGCAACATTACCCAGCTGCAAAGCCAGATCAACGGCCTGACGGCCGACGGGGACACGTCGATCAATTTGGGTATGAAATGGGGTCTAGCCCTTCTGGACCCGGGCACGCAGCCGATTTTTACCGATCTGATTTCGGCCGGATCGATGGCAGCGAACCTTGCCGGACGCCCCTATGCCTATGATCGGGATGAAACGCTCAAGGTCATCGTTCTGATGACGGACGGGGAGCAGGCGTCGTCGTTTGTCCTGAACAACGGTTACAGGTCCGGCCCTTCGCCGATCTACCGCAGCACGGGAGACGGCCGGTATTCGATCCGTTTCACCTCGGGTCGTCCGCCGGCTGCGGGGGCCAATGAATATTGGGTGCCGCATCTTTGCATCTCGGCGACGTGCGTGGACGGCACGAACACTGCTGCGGGTTGGGCAGCGGCACCATACAACAGCGGTGGCGGGGTCGTGCAGCAAACCTGGCCACAAGTCTGGAGCGCGGTGCGCATGAACTGGGTGGCATGGCAGTTGTATGCCCGCGCCCTGGGCACGTCAGGTGCAACGCAGAGCGCCGTCTACAACAACCTGGTCGGCACAGGCCCCGGGTCTTTCACCCCGTTCCGCACGGCAACTGTTGTGAGCACAATGGACACGCAGTTGCAGGACACCTGCACTCAGGCCCGGGACAACGGTGTCGTCGTGTTCGGCATCGCCTTTGAAGCACCGACCAACGGCGAGACGCAGATCTTCAACTGTTCGTCCACGCCGTCACATTACTACGATGCGCAGGGTCTTGAAATCGCGACATCTTTCTCGTCCATTGCGAGCCAGATCAACGCGCTGAAACTGATCAACTCGATGGCAGTGATCCAATGACCCGCCTCAAGCGCCTATTGCGGCGATTCAGGAAATCCGAGGATGGATCGGCGACGGTGGAATTCGTCATCATCTTCCCGATTTTCATGTTTCTGTTCGCATCCTGCTTTGAATTGGGAACCATCATGCTGCGCCAGACAATGCTGGACCGCGGGATTGACATGACGGTGCGGCAGGTGCGGCTCGGGGTCGTGCCCATCGTGACCCATGATACTCTCAAGGACATGATCTGTGACCGGGCGGCGATCCTTCCGAATTGCAACACCCAACTGAAGCTTGAGATGCGCGTGATAGACCCGCGCGCCTGGGTCAACATGCCGGCGACGGCTGACTGCATCGACCGGGCGGACCTGACCCTGCCGGCGCTCAACTTTCAGACCGGGTTGCCGAACCAGATGATGATCCTGCGGGCCTGCCACCTGTTCGACCCGTATTTCCCCACCTTTGGTCTGGGGGAGTTCGTTCCCCGGCAGAGCGGGGATGCGTATGCCCTGATTTCAACATCGTCCTACGTCGTTGAACCGAACTGAGGTTAATGACCATGCGCAAGCTGTTGAAACAGTTCGGCAGGGATGAGACCGGAACGGTAACGGTCGAGTTCATGATCATGCTCCCGCTGCTGATCTGGTGCTTTGCCGGGATGCATGTGTTCTTTGCCGCATACCGGTCGCAGACAATCAACGTGAAGGCCACCTATACGATTGGCGACCAGGTGAGCCGGGAGACGAACTACATCACGCCGGAATACGTGGACAGTCTCAACAATCTGCATGAGTTCCTGACCAATACCAGTTCGCCTTCAGCGATCCGGATCACGGCCTTTGAATACGAGCGCGACGACGACACCTATCGGGTCATCTGGTCGCAGGGGAGAGGTGGCCAGCCAAACCGACCGACGGATGCCCGCATTCTTGACGTGCGCAACCAGCTTCCGGTGATGCCGGACGAAGAGATCGCCATCCTGACCGAGGCCTGGGTCGATTTCGAGCCCGGCAACTTCATCGGGCTTGAGGCCTTCACATCCCATGAGGTGGTGGTCACCCGCCCGCGCTTTGCCAGCCAGATCTGCTGGAACCCGCTGAATGACGGGAACCAGACGACAGCGGTGTGTCAGGCGGGTTACTGAGCGATCAGCGCGGCGGGACGACTTCGTAGCCGGGCTCTTCGGGCTCGTCATCGGTCATTTCAGCCGGGAAGCCGGGTGCGAGGATCGACAGGCCAGTCGCCTCTTCGAGCCGTTCGATGATCCGGTCGGACTGGGCGCGTTCGCCATAGCGGGCGATGCCGTCATTAAAGATTGACACCATGAGCGGGCTGATTTCCAGCGGCACGCCAGCCTCTTCGGCGATGGTCTGGAACAGGCCGATGTCCTTCTTCACAAGGTCCATCGTGAAATTGATGTCGCGGCAGCCGTTCAGGATCATCTGGCTTTCAGTTTCATGGACAAAGGATGTGCCCGAGGAAATCCTGATCGCCTCATAGGTCGTGGCAAGGTCAAGGCCCGCAGCCTTCATTGTGACCAGCGCCTCGCAGCAGGTCAGAAGGTTCGCGGTGGCGAGGTAGTTCGTCATGACCTTGAGCGTTGAGGCGCTGCCAAGCGGGCCGGTGTGCAGGATACGGCGGCCAAGGATCGTGAGAAGCGGGAAGACATGGTCAAAGGTTTCCCGTGCGCCGCCCATGAAGATCGAGATATTGCCCGTTGCAGCGCGGTGACAGCCGCCCGACACGGGGCATTCCGCCGCCTCTCCGCCCTTGGCGATGACGCGGGACCCGAGTTCGGCCACGTCACCGGCGTCAGTCGTGGACATTTCCATCCAGATCTTGCCGGGGCCCACTTCGGGCAGCATCTCTTCGACCACCACGCGGCAGGCGGCGGGCGACGGCAGGCAGGTGATGACCACGTCGCAATGGCGCATCATGGCGGCGGGGCTTTGGCCGTCGCGGGCGCCGCGTGCAACGAAGCCTGCGACGGCATGCGCGTCGAGGTCGTGGATCGACAGGTCGATCCCGTTTCGGAGCAGGCTTCCGGCGAGTTTGGCGCCGACATTGCCCAGACCAATGAATCCGACTTTCATGATGCTCTCCTCGACAGTTGTGTGGACCCTGCGCGGGGTGGCGCTGCGGTGGCTAGTCGTAATGCGACAGGTTTGGCCTGCCGGCGGGTGGATTTGCGGCAAATCCGACGTGGGGCACGCTTTGGCAAGCCGGAGGTGGATTGGATAGGACAGGTCATCGCCGTGACGCGGGGCCCGGCACCTGATAGAAGGTGGACATGAACATCAGACCGCTCCTTGCTTTTCTTTTTGTTGCCGCCTGCGCCACGCCGCCAGAGGTTCCTGTCCGGCTGACTTCAGATTCGGACGCACCCTACCCTGCCCTTGTCCCACTCGACCCGATTGTGGCCGCAGCGGGAGCGGTGCCGGGGAATGATCCGGCGGCGGGACTGGATGCGCGTGCTGCCGCGCTGAACGCCCGCGCCGGTGCCCTGCGCGGCCCGATGGACAGTGTGCCCGCCGTCCCGGCGTTGCAGTAGGCGCGCGGACGGGCTAACAGCCTTGCGTCGTCAACCTTTCCGGAAAGCAGCCCCATGACCACTCCCCTTCGCCTTGGAATCGCGGGTTTGGGCACCGTGGGCACCGGGGTTGTCCGGATCATTCAGAACCATGCAGGTCTTCTGGCAGCGCGGAGCGGCAGGACCATCACGATCAGCGCCGTGTCTGCTCGGAGCAAGGGCAAGGACAGGGGTGTGAAGCTGGATGCCTATGCCTGGGAGGATGACCCTGTGGCACTCGCCCAGCGGGATGATGTGGACGTGTTTGTCGAGGTGATAGGCGGGTCGGAAGGGCCGGCCAAACTGTCGACCGAGGCCGCCATTGCGGCAAGCAAGGACGTGGTGACGGCGAACAAGGCGCTTCTGGCGCTGCACGGGCAGGAACTGGCCGAAGCGGCCGAGGCGCAGGGCTTGCTGATCCGGTTCGAGGCCGCCGTGGCTGGCGGGATTCCCGCTATCAAGGCCCTGACCGAGGGGCTTGCCGGGAACGAGATCACCCGGGTCATGGGTGTGATGAACGGCACCTGCAACTACATCCTCACCCGGATGGAAAGTGCGGGCCTGCCCTATGAGACGGTGTTCGAAGAAGCCCGGGCGCTGGGCTATCTCGAAGCCGACCCGAATCTGGACGTGGGCGGGATTGATGCGGGGCACAAGTTGTCGCTGTTGTCCGCCATCGCCTTTGGCACGCGGGTCGATTTTGCCAATGTGGAGCTTGAGGGGATCGGCGCAATTTCCATCGAGGATATCCGGCAGGCCGCCGACATGGGCTTCAGGATCAAGCTTTTGGGCGTGGCGCAAATGACCGGACGGGGCCTTGAGCAGCGCATGTCGCCTTGCCTTGTGCCTGCGTCGTCGCCTTTGGGTCAGTTGCAGGGCGGGACGAACATGGTTGTGCTGGAAGGCGATTCGGTTGGCCAGATCGTGCTGCGCGGGGCCGGGGCCGGGTCGGGGCCGACGGCGAGTGCTGTGATATCGGATGTGATCGACATCGCGCGCGGCAACCGGCTTTCCACCTTTGGCCAGCCCGCCCGGACCCTGCGCGCCGCCCGCGCGGCGAAAGCGGCTGTCCCTGCACCCTATTACCTGCGGATGCAACTGATCGACAAACCGGGGGCGCTGGCCAAGGTGGCGCGGGTTCTGGGCGACGGCGGGATCTCGATCGACCGGATGCGACAGTACGGGCACGAGGATACGACGGCCCCCGTCCTGATCGTGACGCACAAGACGACGCGCAGCGCGCTGGACGAGGCGCTGGAGGGGTTTTCGGCGACCGGGGTTGTGGCGGCGCCGACAGTCGCAATTCGTATCGAGGCGGTCTGACACGCAAGGATTCCTGTAACAATATCCTTCAAAGAATCTTGTCACAAGATTCTTGGCCCCGCGATCCCGCTGCTGGCGTTCCCATGCTTGTAACCTGACCCTGCGGCAGGCTAGGCCGGGGCATGTCACCCTGCTCAGGAGCGCGCCCATGACTGCCACGACCGAGTTTTCCGACCGCATGCTGTCCTTGGGCCTTGCCCGCGTGAGCGAGGCTGCGGCCATTGCCTGCGCGTCGCTGATCGGGCGCGGGGATGAGAAATCTGCGGATCAGGCCGCCGTCGACGCCATGCGCAAGGAACTCAACAAGCTCGACATACAGGGCGTGGTTGTCATCGGCGAGGGTGAACGGGATGAAGCACCAATGCTTTATATCGGTGAAGAGGTCGGCACCGGGCATGGGCCTGCCGTCGATATCGCGCTTGACCCGCTGGAGGGGACGACGCTGACGGCCAAGGATATGCCGAACGCGCTGGCCGTGATCGCGATGGGTCCGCGCGGGTCGATGCTGCATGCGCCGGACGTCTATATGGACAAGCTGGCCATCGGGCCGGGGTTCAAGCGCGGGGCAGTGACTCTGGCCATGTCGCCGTCGGAGAGGGTGTCCGCGCTCGCCTCGGCCAAGGGGTGTTCGACGCGGGATGTCACGGTCTGCGTGCTCGAACGGCCCCGGCACGAAGAGATGATTGCCGAGATCCGGTCCACGGGCGCCGCGATCCGGCTGATCACGGACGGGGATGTGGCCGGTGTGATGCACTGTGCCGATCCGGCCCGGACGGGGATCGACATGTACATGGGGTCGGGCGGTGCGCCGGAAGGGGTGCTGGCGGCAGCAGCGCTCAAGTGCATGGGCGGGCAGATCTTTGGCAAGCTTCTGTTCCGCAACGAAGACGAACGGGCGCGGGCGCGCAAAGCCGGGATCACGAATTTCGACCGGGTCTATACGCGGGACGATCTGGTGACCGGCGACGTGATCTTCGCGGCAACGGGTGTGACGGACGGATCGCTTCTGCCCGGGATCAAGCGCGAGATCGGGTTCATCACGGCGGAAACCATCCTGATGCGGTCCAAGACCGGATCGGTGCGGCGGATGAGCTATCGCAACCCGGCTAATTAGGCCGGGTGGCTTGCCATTCCGGGCCGAACTGACGCAAATGGGCCCATGGCAGCATTTCTGAACGTCGAGGCGTCGCTGACGGGGCGGCGGTGGCAGGGTCCGTCTCTCGAGGAGGACCGGCTGGCCGAGGCGTTGGCGCGGGATGCCGGGCTGCCTTTGCCGCTGGCACGCATCCTTGCGGCGCGGGGGGTGACAGCGCCTGAAGCGGCCGGGTTTCTGAAGCCACGGCTGCGCGATCTGTTGCCTGACCCGATGGTGCTGCGCGACATGGATGCGGCGGCGGGGCGTTTCGTTCGGGCGGTGGAGAAGGCACAGCGCATCGCTGTCTTTGCCGATTATGACGTCGATGGCGGGGCGTCGGCGGCGCTGTTGCTTACTTGGCTGCGGCAGGTGGGGCGGCAGGCGACGCTCTATATCCCGGACCGGATTGACGAAGGCTACGGGCCCAACGAACCGGCGATGGCGGAACTCGCCGCGCGGCATGACCTCATCGTCTGTGTCGATTGCGGGACACTGTCGCACGGGCCGATTGCGGCGGCTAAAGGGTCCGATGTGATCGTGCTTGACCACCATCTGGGAGGTGAGACGCTTCCTCCCGCTATCGCGGTGGTGAATCCGAACCGGCAGGACGAAAGCGGCGATCTCGGGCATCTCTGTGCGGCGGGTGTCGTGTTCCTGATGCTGGTCGAGGTGAACCGACGGCTGCGGGCGCAAGGCCGGGCCGTGCCGGACCTTATGGAGATGCTTGACCTTGTGGCGCTGGCCACGGTGGCGGATCTGGCGCCGCTCGTCGGGGTCAACCGGGCCTTTGTGTGGGCGGGGCTGGCCGTTCTGGCGCGACGCAAGCGGCCAGGGTTGGTGGCGCTGGCAGATGTGGCGGGGATGGATCAGGCGCCGTCGACCTATCATCTGGGTTTTCTTCTGGGACCGCGGGTAAATGTGGGGGGCCGGATCGGCAAGGCCGATCTGGGGGCGCGGTTACTTGCAACGGCAGATGCGCATGAGGCGACCTCGCTGGCTGCAATCCTGGACCAGTTGAACACCGAACGGCGCGAGATCGAGGCGTCAGTGCGGGACCGGGCGCTGGAGCAGGCGGAAGTGCGGGGCCTTGATGGGCCAATGGTCTGGGCGGCTGGCGAAGGCTGGCATCCCGGCGTGGTTGGAATTGTCGCTGCTCGGCTGAAGGAAGCGACAAACCGGCCCGCCGTCGTGATCGGATTCGACCGGGAAGTTGGCAAGGGGTCTGCCCGGTCGGTCAGCGGTGTGGATCTGGGCGCAGCTGTGCACAGGTTGGTGTCCGAGGGTCTCTTGCTGCGCGGCGGAGGTCACAAGATGGCGGCGGGGCTGACGGTGACACGGGACCAGCTTGAACCGGCGATGGCCCGTCTGGGTGAACTACTGGCGCGGCAGGGGGCTGGCGCAGGCGGGCCGGAGACACTCCGGCTCGACGGAGTGCTGTTGCCCGGGGCAGCGACTGTCGATCTACTTGAACAAATCGAACATGCTGGGCCATTTGGAGCATCTTCTCCCGCTCCAAGATTCGCATTTCCCGATGTAATTATCCATTTCGCCAAACAGGTCGGTACCGGACACCTGAAACTGAGCTTTGGCGACGGGTTGGGCGCAAAGTGTGAAGCGATCGCTTTCGGCGCGATGGACGGTCCGCTCAAGGCGCTTGCCAGAGCACGACCGGGACAGCGGTTTCACCTGGCCGGGAAGCTTGATCTGAACATCTGGCAGGGCCGCAAGTCAGTCCAGTTGCGCCTTGACGATGCGGCACCTGCGCATTGAGAGGCGGTGGCGCACTTCATTGCAAGAATCCTCTTGCCCTCGCGAAAGGCTTTGCCTAAGAGACGCCACACACCGCGTGGCCCGTTCGTCTATCGGTTAGGACACCAGGTTTTCAACCTGGGAAGAGGGGTTCGACTCCCCTACGGGCTGCCAATTATCCATTTAAGACATTGTTTTTACTATAGAATTTCCCAAGGCGCTTTCTCTGCCTAAGCAATGCTTGGAGTTTCGCAGGGCAGCTTTCGCGCCAAAGCATCCCCGGAACCAATCATGGAAGCGTGAACACCCGACGTAGGGGCCGAAGCGTTCCAACATCTTCGACTTGGTTTGTTCCCGTCCTGCATGCTTCTGTTTTTCACTAAGCATGAACATAGTGGAGCATAGCGAATGTCAGACACCTTTACCGTGGGCGATTTGAAACGACATCTTGCCGCGTACAACGACGACTTTGAACTGAAGTTTAGCGGCGGGTTGAACTTCTACCGTGTCAAGACGCGCGGCGATAACCTTGCGGTCGTAGAGTTCAACGAATTCGAAGCGATACTTTCGCCAAAGTTCAAGAAGAAGTTCCCCGAAGTGAAGTTTGCCTACTGTTCGGTTGAAAGCGACGGGTCGCTTGTGCAGGAAGTCGGTGTACCCGAACTGTGAAAGAAGGGGTTTTCACAGTGGACAACGAACTAGAACAACAGCTTTGGAAGCGGCTTGAACATATTCACGCACGTATTCAATGGACGGCTGACGCCGAAGCTAGGGCCACGATGGTAGGCGGCTAAGCGGCCAACGGTCAATTCTGGCCCGAAAGGCTACGCCTGTGCGATTAAACCGACCGCATTCTTGACAGACCAGAAGAAGGCTTAAAAGCGCAGCAACGCATCGAGAAGCCCGGACCGACTTGACGCCAACCGGGGCCTGTGGCCGGGCGCAACCCCAGAATCGCACGGCGGCACGGGGTAAGGGGGGTGGCGGCTCACGTCGTCGCGCCTGCCCCGCCCCCAAGGCAAGGGCGCATAGCCTCATGCCCTAGACGGTTGGCGGCGGGCCGAAGGCGCACAACAGCCCGCCGCCTGTGACCGGGCGGGTAGGTGGTACCAAGCACCCCTACCCCGGCCAATCTCTCACACGACCGGCAATTCCGGCGCGACGCGCGCGCGGGTCACGGGGTCGAACGCGTACAACAGAACAGCACGGACGGCCCGCTCCGCAAGGTCCAGACTGCCAAGCCCGGCGGCTGTCACATCATCAGAGCCGGCCGGATCACGAAATCGTTATGATCGTGCCAAAGAATTCGCACATCAGTTTCAAGGGAAAGGTGGAACATGCCCGTATGGGCAAAGAGGAAGACAAGCAAATCGACGATACGCTGGCCGATGAAGTCATCGAGCAGCTTTATGAAGTTGCTGTCGATCCGTCGCGCTATGAGGCTTTGCTGGACCGTTGGGAGGCAATGATCCGTCCTCAGCGCGCCGCTGCGAACAGCGAAGCGTCGCCTACCCAGGCTCCTGCCATCGGATTACGCGAATTTGAAGGGCATTTCAGGCGTGCTGATCAGGTTCTTGACCGTGCGATCAAGGACCCCCGTATTTCGACAGCGGCTGGCATGCTTGCGCATATAGAACATGCGGCTGCATTTTCCGTCGACCGGAACATGACTCTGATCGAGGTCAATCCGGCCGCGACCAGCGTCCTGGGTGTGACGCGTGGGGCAAGGTTGTCCGATGTCGCTTTTGCACCTGGCGAAATTGACCATTTGAGCTCCAAGATTGCGCGTATGTTTGATGCTAATTCTCTCGATCCGGTGCTTGTGCGGAGCCGTTGTACACGGGCAGACAGGCTGACTGTACTTCATATGCGTCTGGTGCGGTCGGAACGTGAAGCGCCGTTTGTGATCGTCGTGACATCGGAGCTTTCCTGGCCCAAGGGTTTCTCGGACATGCTCCGCGCCGCCTTTGACCTGACTGCTGCCGAGGCGGAAGTCATGCAATTCCTGTCGGAGGGGCATTCCCTGACCCAGATTGCCGAGATGCGGGGGCGGAGCGTGGAGACGATCCGTGCCCAGCTTAAGGCCGTCATGGGAAAGACCGAAACGCGGAGTCAGACCGAGCTTGTCAGGCTGACCTTGTCAACGATGGAAATGGTGCAGTTTTCGGCCGACGCTGCGCACGGCCTGAATGACGCATCACGCGGGTTTGAAACACTGGCCGAGCGGCCGTTCCAGACGATGATTCTGCGGGATGGCCGGCAGCTTGACTATCTGATTCTGGGTAATCCAAACGGGCGGCCCTGTCTTTTCTTTCCGCTCGATTATGGGCTTGTCCGGTGGCCGGCTTCGGCCGAGGCGGAGGCCGCACGTCTGGGGATCAAGGTGATCGTGCCGATCCGGCCGGGCTATGGCGCATCGACTCCGATCCGGCGCGGGGTGCCCTATATCAGCCAGATCGTTGAGGATACTGCGGCACTTCTTGATCTGCTGGGCGTGGACCGCGTGCCGATGGTCACGCTTGGCGGCGACAGTTATCTGGCGATTGCGTTTCATGCGCTTTATCCCGAACGTGTAGCGGCACTTATCTGTTGTGCTGGTGTCCTTCCGCTCAAGCGGCCCGAGCAATACGAGCGGATGGACAAATGGCACCGGTTCATCCTTGCCGGGGCACGGTATACGCCACATCTTTTGCCTTTCATGGTCAAGGCGGGCTTTGCTCTGGCAAGACGGCTGGGCAAGCGAGGCTTTATCCATGCGGTCTATGGCAAGTCAAAGGCCGATGTTGCGACCTTTGAGATCCCCGAAGTTCTTGAGGCGATGGTCTGCGGGTCAGAGGTTGCCTTGTCAGAGACCCACTCGGCGCATGATGCCTTTGCCCGAGAGGTCATTGGCCACGAAACCGCCGATTGGACGAACGAGGTTGATGCCCTGAGAGGCGCAGTCCCGGTGCATTTCCTGAACGGCTTGCAAGATCCCGAAGTGCCGCCCGAGACACTGGCCGAACATCAGCAGGATTATTCCTGGATCGATTTCCGGGTCTATCCGGATGCCGGGCAGTTGCTGTTCTTCCTCAAGTGGCGAGATGTTCTACCTTTGGTTGTAAGGTATCTGAACTGAAGCCAAACGGGCGCACGTCTTTCACCCAAATGGGGTATGACGGCCTCAGCGACTCGACCTAACCTAGGGGCATTAATGGTATTTGTTCCGATTGGCCGAAAGGCTCCAAAGTGAATAGATCAGGCGTCTGGCAGAGGTGAGTGGCTGACGGGTGTCAATTTTCAGGACAGCCGGGAAACCGGTGACAAGGGCGGCGGACCGATGGCAATGACGCGACCGCATTCACGTGTCAAACATCGGCCCGCCGTTTTGTTTTGCACAAGACAGGGTCAATTGATCGTGCTTGTAATCGGAATTGATCTGGGCGTCTTTGCCGGGATGAACCTGCCGATATCGCAAAGAAGTGCTGAGACTGCGCAGGTCAAACCCCGGAAGGACAAGGGACCCTAGGCAGGAGTCCCTTCGAGAAGAACGCGCGCCGCGCCACGGGCGGCTTCGGTCACGGTGTCGCCGGCGAGCATTCTGGCGATTTCGTCGATCCGTGCGGCGGGGCCAAGCTCGACGACGCGGGAGGTTGTCATGTCGCCAGTGACGGTCTTTTCCACCCGCCAATGGTGCTGCGCCTTGGCCGCAACCTGCGGCGAGTGGGTCACGACAAGGACTTGGCCTGCCTGCGCAAGGTCGGCCAGCCGCCTGCCCACAGCATCGGCCGTGGCACCGCCCACGCCCCGGTCGATTTCGTCGAAAATCAGCGTCAGCCCGGTGTTGCCCTTGGTCAGGCAGACCTTTAGGGCGAGGAGGAAGCGGCTGAGTTCACCGCCCGAGGCAATGCGGTTGAGCGGGCCGGAAGGGGCACCGGGGTTGGTGGAAACCTCGAACGTCACCGCGTCGATGCCTTCGGGGCCGGGTTCGGCGACTGTCATTGCTATGGTGAAGATGGCCCGTTCCATCCTGAGCGGGGCGAGTTCGGCGGTCATGGCGGCGGTCAGGTGCTGCGCCGCTTCGCGCCGGTGGGCGGAGAGGCGGGTGGCGACGGAAGTGTAGGTGTCCATCGCAAGGGACAAGACTGCGGTGGCGGCGGCACTGTCGAGGCCGGAATCGTCAAGGGCGGACAGGAGGCTTTTCTTGAAAACGAGCAGGTCGGGCAGGTCTTCCACACCGATGCGGTATTTGAGAGCCATGTCACCAAGTTTGTCGATGCGCTTGGCTACACGGGTGAACTCGGCTTCGTCAAATTCGAGGCTATCCGAGACGCTTTCAAGTTCGGAACCCGCCTCCTCGAGCGCGGCAAGAGCACGGTTGAGAGCTTCGATCGCCGGGGTCAAACGTCCCTGAGAAAGGTCGGCGACTCGTTCGAGGCGGCGAAGGGAGGCGCCGATGCGGTAAGGAAAGCCTTTGCCGTCCGGAAAAGGTGTCAAAAGCACGTTGGCGGCTTCGATCACGGGTTCGTGCAGGCGGGCGGCCGCCTTCATGAAATCGTAACGGCTGGTGAGGTCGGCGCTTTCGCCGGGTCGGGGGTCGAGGTCCTCGAGTTCCTTGACGGCGCGGCGCAGGTCGCCCTCTTCCTTGCGGATGTCGTCGAGACGGGACTTGAGACGGTCGCATTCGCGGCGTGCCGTGCGGACGGCGTCCCACGCGGTGCGGGTTTCAGTCAGCAGAGGGGTGGAGGCGGCGAAGTCGTCAAGGAGTTCGCGGTGGCCTCGTGGGTCAAGCAGGCCGCGGTCGTCCTGCTGGCCGTGGAGTTCGACCAGTGTGTCGGACAGGGCGCGGAGGAGGTCCCCGCTGACCTTGCGGTCGTTGACCCATGCGGCCTTGCGCCCGTCGGAATAGTTGACGCGGCGCAGGATGAGATCGTCGTCGGGGTCGAAGCCCGCCTCGTCCAGAACGGCGCGGGCGAGGTGCGCGGCGGGCAGGTCGAAGGTGGCCGTCACGCTGCCCTGGCTCGCACCTTTACGCACGAGTTCCGCCCTGCCCCGCCATCCAAGGACAAAGCCAAGCGCATCGAGAAGGATCGATTTGCCTGCCCCGGTTTCACCCGTAAGCACGTTGAGGCCCGGTTGGAAGGACAAGTCCAGACGTTCAATGATCAGCATGTCGCGGATCTGGAGGTCGCGCAGCATTCCTGTCCCTTTTCGTCTTCCTGATCCGTGAAGTGGCCTGACTGAACCTGTCGGTCAAGTCCCGACGGCACCGGGTAAGCCCGGCGTCATTAGCAGACAGAGATCAGATCCATTGTCCCAGCACGACCTGCCGGTAGATGGCCGAAAGCCAGTTGTCGCCCGTCGCCTCGAGCCGGAGGCCCTGCCCGGTCAGGAGTGTGTAGGCGTCTGAATACCAAACCGTGGACTGATAGTTGTAGCCCAGAATCGCCCCGGCCGACTGCGCTTCGGCCACGAGACCCAGCGAGAGGTAAGCTTCCACCAGACGATAGAGCGCCTCGGGCGTGTGGGTGGTCGTCTGGAAATCCTCAACTACGACGCGGAAACGGTTGATCGCAGCGGGGAAGTGGTCGCGGGACAGATAATATCGCCCGATCTCCATTTCCTTGGCCGCCAGATGGTCAAAGGCAAGGTCGAATTTCAGCATCGCTGGCGCGGCGTATTCGCTGTCGGGGTACTGTTCAATTACAACCCGCAGGGCCTGCAGCGCCTGGAACGTCAGGCCCTGATCCCGACCGACTTCGTCGATCTGGTCATAGAAGCTGAGCGCGAGGAGGTACTGCGCATAGGCCGCGTCCTCGTCCGCCGGGTAGAAGTCAATGTAGCGCTGAGCCGAGGCGCGGCTGTTGGGATAGTCCTTTGCCTTGTGATACGCATAGGCCTGCATGATGAGCCCGCGCTTTGCCCACTGGGAATAGGGATAAAGCCGTTCGATCTCGCCAAAGTAGAACGCGGCATCATCATTCTTGTTCCGCTCGAGTTCGTATTCGCCGCGGTTGTAGATTTCTTCGGCGGTATAGCCCTGAAGCGCGCCGGGGTCCTTGGCATCAAAGCTGTCGCAGCCCGTCAATACCAAAAAGGCGAGCACGGTCGCGGCGATACCGGCCCGCGCCTTTGCCCAGTCTTTCCGGCCTGCCATGCGAGTGCCCCCGGTCACGATTATCCTTGGAGGGCCATCGCGCCCCCTGTCGGATCCGCTTATCATGAAAAATCGGGGTGCAAAATGCCTTTTACCCTGCGAGCGGGTTGGTGCCGGATCACGGCATCGTCAGCCATCGGCCAGCGTCAGGCGACAGCGATGAGGTCGGCAGGGCTGACGCCGCTGCCAGGCAGGCGGGCCAGTACGGAACGGTCGCAATGGACCATCCGGTAGGCCTTCGGATCGGCAAAGAGGGCGCGCAGCAGGCGGTTGGTGATCGCATGGCCGGCCCTGACGCCGGTGTAGCGGCCCAAGATAGGCGCGCCGGCCGTGTAGAGGTCACCCAGTGCGTCGAGCATCTTGTGGCGCACTGCCTCGTCTTTGTGGCGCAGGCCGCCCGGGGTGAGGACGCTATCGCCGTCATAAACAACCGCATTTTCACGTGTGCCACCCAGAGCCAAGCCATTGGCGCGCATCTTTTCGATATCCTCGCGGCGACAGAACGTCCGGCTGTTGCAGAGTTCACGAACGAAGGTCCCGTTTGCCATGTTGAGGCTAAGTTGCTGGTGCCCGATCGCGGTGCCGGGGAAGTCGATGGTGAAGCCGATCTGCAGCGTCGTCGCCGGGTCAAGGCGGGCGTAGGCATCACCGTGCGACACTTCGACGGTCTTCAGGATGCGGATGGCGTGGAGAGCCGCAGGCATCTGGCGCTGGCCAGCCGAAAGGAGGCCACGCACAAAGTCGGCGGCACTGCCGTCAAGAATGGGAACCTCGGAGCCATCGACGTCAATCAGGGCATTGTGCAGGCCACAACCGGCCAGAGCCGCCATCAGGTGTTCGATTGTGGATACCGCCACGCCATCGGCATTCTCGATCCGGGTGTTCAGCGGGGTTTGAAGTGCGCTATACCAGCGGGCCGGGATGGTGTTGGGACGGTCCGTCACATCGGTGCGGCGGAAGACGATCCCCTGCCCTGCCTGGGCTGGGTTCACGGTCAGCACGACCGAGCGGCCGGAGTGCAATCCGGTGCCGGTAAAGGAGACGGGAGTTTGAACTGTCGTCTGCAAGGTCTGTTCGCCTCGGGCGCACAAGTGCGCATTCACTGATTATTCACTCATAACCCGAAGTAGGAGCGATGCCCGGATCGCTCAATTCACAGATTGCAACGTTCTGAAACAACACGCCCCAGCGCGGCATGACTGCGTCACGGTTTAGGGAAGGTCACGATCAAGTTATTGATTTGCAATGCAAGAGGCCGCCCTTGGGGCGGCCCCTTGTTCACGTGTGACGTTGTGTCAGTTCTTTTCAGTTGGCCTGACGGCGCAGGAACGCCGGAATTTCGATCCGTTCCTGATCTGAGTCTGTCCGTGGTTCTTCCCGCTGGGTCGAGACCTGAGGCTGTTGGCGAGCAGGTGCCTGGGCCGCTTCGGCTTGCTGACCGGTCATGCGATTGATCAGCGAGTTGATCCCGAAGCGGGGGCGTTCGCCGCCTTCAGCGGCGCGGGTCGGCGCGGCAGGAGCGGTCGCGGCAGGACGCGGATCAGCCAAGGGCGCACGGGGTTCTGGTGCACGGCTGACGGCGGCCTTGAGACGGGCAAGAGCCTCGGGCGTAGGGGTGCCGGGGGCCGGGGCACGCGGGGCCACGAAAGACTCCGGACCCTCTTCCATTACCGGTTCCGCGCGCGGACGGTAGGCCGGGGGCGGCACATCGTCTTCGTAGGTTTCGTTGGTGAAGGTCTGGTAGCTATCCTGAGCGGTTTCGTCTTCATACTGGTCGTCGAACAGCGTCGGTTCCTGGATCATCACCGGTTCCGACGCGGGCTGCGGAGAGGCCTGACGGGTCGGCGCGGGGCGCGAGGTCATCGCGGGCTGCGGCGCGGGGCGCTGAGCGGCGGCATGGGTCGGGATCGAGGGGCGAACGGGGGCGGTTGCCGGGCGGGTTGCCACGGCGGGCTTTTCGGCGCTGACCTTTTCACGCAGCGGATTGGCCATGGAACGGCGCGGCAACGGCATGTCGGCATGGCTGACGGCGGCATCGATACCTGTGGCGACGACGGACACACGCATGCGGCCTTCCATCGACGTGTCGAGGGTCGAACCGACGATGATGTTGGCATTGGGGTCGACTTTTTCACGGATCTTGTTAGCCGCTTCGTCGAGTTCGAAGAGTGTGAGGTCGTAGCCGCCGGTGATGTTGATGAGAACACCCTTGGCGCCTTCGAGGCTGATCTCGTCCAGAAGGGGGTTGGCGATGGCCTTTTCCGCGGCTTCGACCGCACGGTTTTCACCGTCAGCCTCACCCGTGCCCATCATGGCCTTGCCCATTTCGTCCATCACGGCGCGGACGTCGGCAAAGTCGAGATTGATGAGGCCGGGACGGACCATAAGATCGGTCACGCCCTTGACGCCCTGATAGAGCACGTCGTCGGCCATTGCGAAGGCTTCCGTAAAGGTGGTGCGTTCGTTGGCCAGCCGGAACAGGTTCTGGTTGGGGATGATGATCAGCGTATCGACGACCTTTTGCAGAGCTTCGATGCCGTCATCGGCCTGCTTCATCCGTTTGGCACCTTCGAACTGGAAGGGCTTGGTCACGACGCCAACGGTGAGGACGCCGAGTTCGCGGGCGGCCTGAGCGATGATCGGGGCAGCACCTGTGCCGGTGCCGCCGCCCATGCCTGCGGTGATGAAGCACATATGCGCGCCGGCCAGATGGTCGACGATGGTTTCGATGGATTCTTCAGCGGCAGCCGCACCGACCGAGGGGCGAGCCCCTGCGCCAAGCCCTTCGGTCACCTTGACGCCCATCTGGATCTTGGACGTGGCGCGGGACTGTTGCAGCGCCTGAGCGTCCGTGTTGGCGACGACGAACTCGACCCCGTCGAGTTCCTTCTCGATCATGTTGTTGACCGCGTTCCCACCGGCACCGCCGACGCCAAACACGGTTATCCGGGGCTTGAGGTCTTCCTGCCCGGGCAGGGAGAGATTGAGTGCCATCGCGCTGTCCGCCTGTCTGTTATGGGCCCGTCCCACCGGGCTTGTCCGAAAAGATTGGGGTGATCCTACTGTTGTTGTTCGTGATCGTCACTTGAAAAACGCCGAAACACCACAAAATCTGGCAATCGACGTCAGTTCGTTCGCTTGATTTCGGTCGTTAGGCAATATCTTGCGTGTCACCAGTTGTCCTTGAACCATTTGACGGCCTTCCGGAAAGATTTGCCCGAGTATTTCTCGGCCGGGACTTCGAAATCCCACCATTCATCCTGGGGGTGGGCTGCGAAAAGGGTCAGGCCCACGGCACCGGCAAAGGCGGGTCCGGTGGCGGCCTGGGGCAGACCCTGCACGCGGAGGGGACGGCCAAGGCGGACCTGCTGGCCCAGAATTCGCGAGGCGAGGCTGTCGAGGCCGGGAATCTGGCTGCCGCCGCCGGTCAGGACGATGGACTGGCCGGGGAGGTGTTGGAACCCAGCGGCGTCAAGGCGGGCGCGGACATCTTCCAGAATTTCTTCGACGCGGGGGCGCATGATGCCGATGAGCTCGGCGCGCGAGACTGTACGGCGGTCGCGTTCCCAGTCGCCGGTATCGCCGCCGATTTCGATCATCTCGCGGTCGTCCATGCCAGTGGCAAAGATACCGCCGTAAAAGGTCTTGATCCGTTCGGCTGTAGCCATCGGCACCTTAAGGCCCATCGAGATGTCGCCTGTCACATGATCGCCGCCCATGCGGACAGAATCGGCATAGATCATGTGCTTGCGGATGAAGACCGAGATCCCGGTCGACCCGCCACCCATGTCGATACAGGCGGCGCCGAGTTCCTGTTCATCTTCGACTAGCGAGGCGATGCCCGAGACATAGGCCGAGGAGGCAAGGCCCGCGAGTTCGAGATCACAGCGTTTGATGCAGTAGAGCAGGTTTTCGATGACGCTTGCATCAACCGTCAAGAGGTGCAGGTCGGTGGTCAGCTGCTGCCCGATCTGGCCGCGCGGATCGGACATGCCGGATCGGTGGTCGAGCGCGAAGTTGATCGGCTGGGCGTGGAGCACCTCGCGGTCGGCACCGTAATCGGGCAGTTCGCAGGCGGCAAGGACGCGGCCGATATCCTGATCGGTGACGATGGTGCCCTGCACCGCAGTCTGGCCGTCAAGGCCGTAGGACCGGGGCCGCGCACCCGAGAAGCAGGCAATGACGTGATCGACGCGGAGGTTGGCCATTTTCTGCGCGGCCTGAACGGCGGTACGGATCGCGCGTTCGGTTTCCTGCATGGCATCGACTTCACCGAAGCGGACGCCGCGTGACCTTGTGGTGGCGGCGCCGATGACGCGGAACTGCGACTGGCCGGCCATTGATCCCACGCCGTCGTTGGCGGGGGTCCGTTCCGGGCCATCAAATCGCAAAATGAGGCAGGCGATCTTGGACGTGCCGACATCAAGGATCGCCACGACGCCCCGTTGCATGGCCGCCTTGCGCATGTTCCGCATTGCACGCTGGCTTTGGTAAAGCTGTCGCATCATTCCCCCGCAACTGGTTCGACTTGTTCTGTATTGCGCAGCACGTTCATCGCAGGCTGGTTCAGCCGGATGGTGGGCCGCGTTCCGATTCGCATGTCCACGACGGCAATGTCGCGGGCGAGCATGTCTTGCGCCTCGTCCAGCGCGATGACGCGCTGGAGGGCGGCGACGGGGTCTTGCCCCGGAAGAAGGATGCGCTGGTCGCGGTCAAGGACCATGTCCCAGCGGCGTTCGCCCATGCGGACAAGGCCGCGCACGCGGTCGGCGATGGGCTGGGCGGCGTTGAACAGCGCAAGCGCCTCGATGATCCTGTCCTTGGCCCCGTCACCGGCGATCAGCGGCAGATCGGCACGATCGCCGCGCGTGGGGATCATGCCGGTCATCACGCCTTCGCTGTCGATCAGGCGGAGCCCGTCGGTGTAGCGCCAGACGGCAACCGGAACACGTTCAATGACGGCAATTTCAAGGGTGCCCCCGAGGCGAACGCGGAGGGTCGCGGATTTGACGGCGGTCAGTTCGGTGACCGAGGCGCGCATCGAGTCGAGGTCGAGCGCCCATGAGGACGTAGGGAGCGAGACGTCGAGGAGGTCGGCGATGGCGAGTTCGAGAGCGGGCTGGGCGCCGGTGATTTCAACCGTGTTCACCATGAATTCAGGGCGCTGTTCGAACGAGGCGCGGAGGGATGCGATCTGGCTGGTGACCATCGTGCGGTTGGCATCGTTGTTGTACCAGAGGCTGCCAATGAGTGCGACTGTCAGGATGGGCAGGCCGACGCGGACCAGAATCCTGTAGGTCGGCGTCAGCATCATGCGCTGGTAGCGATAATGCCAGCGGGTCGGTGCAGGATCACGGCGGACCTTGACCTCGGGTACCGGATACAGGGCGGGGGCGCGGCGGCGGATCATCGAGAACATGATGCGTCCTCGATCAGCCAACGGCAGAGTTCCGGGAAAGAAATGCCTACATTCGCTGCCTGTTCAGGGGCGAGCGAGGTGGGCGTCATGCCGGGTTGGGTGTTGGTTTCCAGCAGGATCAGGCCGTCAAGGCCACGCGAAATGTCCCAGCGGAAATCAGTGCGGCTTAGGCCCCGGCAGCCAAGGACGCGGTGGGCGCGCAGCGCATAGTCCATACAGGCGTCGAAGATCCCGGTCGGGATCTTGGCCGGAACTTCGTGGCGGGAACCACCTATGGAGTATTTGGCGTCGTAGTCGTACCAGCCCGTCGTGATGATGTCGGTCACGGTCAAGGCACGGTCGCCCATGACGGCGGTGGTGAGTTCGCGTCCGGGGGCATAGGCTTCGACCATGACGGTCGCCGGCATGTCGTCAGACAGTTGCGGCGGCGTATTGGCACCGTCCTTGACGATGTAGACCCCGACGCTCGACCCTTCGTTGTTCGGTTTGACGACGTAAGGCGGTTCCATCACATGGCGCTGGCGCACCTCGTCTCTCGGGGCGAGGACGCTGGCCACGCAGGGCAGGCCCGCGCTGCGGTAGGCGGCCTTGGAACGTTCCTTGTCCATCGCAAGCGCCGAGGCCAGGACACCGGAATGGGTGTAGGGGATGCGAAGCCATTCGAGGATGCCCTGCACGCAGCCATCTTCGCCCCAGCGACCATGCAGAGCGTTGAAGACAACATCGGGACGGGCGGCCTGAAGGCGCGCAACGATGTCGAGGCCGGCATCGACCTCGGCCACTTCATATCCCGCTGTCCGCAGGGCCGCTGCGCATTCACGCCCCGATGACAGTGACACCTCGCGTTCGGCCGAGGGGCCACCCATCAACACAACAACCCTGGGTTCTGTCCTGCTCGACATACCCGCCGCCTCTTCGCGGACCCTTTGATGGTCCGTCTTCTTGTCTTCGCCCTTGCCCGGGGCCACCCCGTTCGGGGTTTTTATTCGTATAAGGCTTTACCGACCCGTATTATTTCCCATTCTAGCGTGATACCCGATGAATCGTAAACCTTTTTTCGAACGAGTTCGCCAAGGTTTTCAAGGTCTGCGGCGGTGGCATTGGCGGCATTGGTCAGGAAATTGGCATGTTTCGGATTCATGACCGCCCCGCCCAGCGGGACGCCGCGCATTCCGGCGTCTTCGATGAGTTTCCAAGCCTTCAGTTCTTGGGTGTCATCGGCGCGTCCTGTGCTGGAAGATCCGGCCGGATTGCGGAACGTGGAACCTGCGGTGCGGTCCTTGGTGGGCTGGGTGGCGTCACGTTTGGCAAGCTGATCCTCCATCCGTTGGGCCAGTGCGGCGGGGTCGCGTTTGGGCGGGGCAAAGGTGGCGCGGGTGATGACGGCACCGTCGGGCAGTGTGCTTTGTCGGTAGGCCAGGCGGAGGGAGGCAGCTGGCCAGTCCTGCACAGTGCCGTTGCGGAGAACCACGCGGACCGAGGTGAGTACATCGGCGGTGTAGCTTCCATAGCAGCCGGCGTTCATGCGGACGGCGCCGCCGATGGTGCCGGGGATGGTGCGCAAGAAGGTGAGGTCAAGCCCGGCCTCGGCCGCCTTGCGGGCGCCATGGGCGTCAAGCGCTGCGGCGCCAGCGTGGACGGTGTCACCGTCGATGGTGATGGCATTGAAGCCCCGACCCAGGCGGACCACGACACCCGGCACGCCACCGTCGCGGACGATGAGGTTGGAACCGACGCCCATCGGGAAGACAGGCACGGCGGGGTCGAGGGCGGCGAGGAAGGCGGCAAGGTCTTCTTCATCCGCTGGCTGAAACAGCCATTCGGCGGGGCCGCCGACGCGCATCCATGTCAGATCGTCGAGGGGGCGGTCGGGGGTGAGGGTGCCACGTGTCCGGATATCAGCGGGGAGGGGCAAGGTTCGGGTTCGCTTTCGCATGGTGACGACGACCAACGTCTGCACCGACGAGCGCGCCAAGCCAAGTGGGGGCGACAACGAACATCACAAGAATGATTAGACCAATGCCCGACCAGTCGTCAGGTGCGGCCTGAAAGCCCCGAACTGTCCAGATGATCCCTGCGATGACAAGGACCAGCAAGAGAAGGCGCGGCGGCCAGACCCAGCAATAGCGACGCAGCCAGTCGCAGAGCGCAAATGCCCCGGCGAAGCCGAAGAAGGGGACCAACTTGCCGCCGTTGAAATCGAAAGGCACGCTCATTCCCGGCCCATCTGGCGGCGCATCCAACGGCCGAGGAAATAGACGGGCCAGCGCAGGATGGATGCCCCCGCGACCAGGGCCAGTACGCCCACGACCGGGCCGTTGACCCATGTGACCCAGCCCACCAGCGGGACGCCCACGGCAATCAGGGCATAGGCGCGGGCCCAGTGGTTGTCGCGGCTGGGGATTATGGCAAGGACGTTGGCGGTGACCAGCCAGACGCAGACAAGGACGAGAGGCAGGCTCACTGCGGCACCCCGGGGTGTTTGCCGCGGGCGCGTTGCCAGAGGTAGATGAGCGGGCGGCGGAACATCGAGGCAAAGGCTGCAAGGCCGAAGGCGGACCACAACCAGCCGTGGACCACGCCGGTCCAGACAATCAGGACCGGCGCAGCCAAGAGGAGCGGCACACCGGGATAGCGTTGCAGTCGCATGGGCAGCATGGCGGTGACAGCCGCGATCAGCACCCAGAGGCAACCAAGGGTCAGCGGCAGGCTCACGTGGCCTGATCCGGTCCATAGTCGGCTTTGGCCAAGCGCTGTGCAACGGTCTGACGGCCGATGCGCCAGAGATTGGCGAGTTCAGTCGGGAAGAGGACGAGCGCCGCGCAGATGACAAGGCTGGCCGGAATCCAGCCTTCGGTCACAAGCGTGATCAGGAGCAGGACGGGGCCTGCGACGATCAGGCCGAGCCGGGCCAGCGGCCTGCGCTGCGGGCGCAGGAGGTTGGTCAACCCGGAGAGGCTGAGCCAGAGAATGAAGAGAATGAAAGCAAAGCTCATGGGATGTTCCCCTTATTTTGTGCTGCCCTTGGTCCGTGTCGTGGTGGCGGTTTCCGCTTTTTCTTGGTCGTGCCGGAGGGGCCTGTATTCCCGCCCGTGTGGTGTGGGGGATGGCCTGTCATCCCCATGATAGTGTGATCCTGTTACCTATTCCTTGGCATCCCTGCGCAGCCGTTCTGGCAATCCGTTGGCCCAGGCGCTGATCGACCCTGCACCAAGGCAGACGACGATATCGCCGGGGCGGGCCTGTTCGCGGACAAGCCGTTCAAGGTCATCTTCGCCCATCACGGCGCGGGCGTGGCGGTGGCCGTGGCGGATAAGACCGGCGACGAGGTCGTCACGGCTGGCGCCGGGGATCGGATCTTCACCCGCAGCATAGACATCGGCAATGCCCACGACGTCGGCTTCGTTAAAGCAGGTGCAGAATTCTTCGAACAGGTTGGACAACCGGGTGTAGCGGTGCGGCTGATGGACGGCGATGATGCGGCCTTCGCTGGCCTGACGGGCGGCCTTTAGAACGGCTGCGATTTCAACCGGGTGGTGGCCGTAGTCGTCGATGATGGTGACACCGTTCACCTCGCCCACCTTGGTAAAGCGGCGGTTGACGCCGCCGAAGGCGGCGAGCGCGGTGCGGATTTCGTCCTTCTTCATGCCAAGGTGGCGGGCGACGGCGATGGCCGCCAGTGCGTTCGAGACGTTGTGGTTGCCGGGCATCGGAAGGGTCATGCCTTCGATCACGATGCCTTCGGCCTGAAGCTGGACGTCGAAATGGGCGACACCGGCCTTATAAGAGAGGTTCACGGCGCGGACGTCGGCCTGGGCGTTGAAGCCGAAGGTTGTGACGCGGCGGTCGGTTATCCGGCCGACCAGTGCTTGCACCTCGGGGTGGTCAGTGCAGCAGACGGCGAGGCCATAGAAAGGGATGTTGGAGACGAAGTCAAAGAAGCCGCGCCGCAGGTTTTCGATCGTGCCCCAGTGTTCCATGTGTTCGGGGTCGATGTTGGTCACGATGGCGATGGTGGCGGGCAGGCGGTTGAAGGTGCCGTCGGATTCGTCGGCTTCGACCACCATCCATTCGCCCTGACCGATACGGGCGTTCGAGTTGTAGCGGTGGATGATCCCGCCATTCACGACGGTCGGGTCATAATTGCCAGCGTCAAGGAGGGTGGCCACCATGGTCGTCGTGGTCGTCTTGCCGTGGGTGCCGGCGATGGCGACGTTGGATTTCAGCCGCATGAGCTCGGCCAACATCTCGGCCCGGCGCACGATGGGCAGGCCACGGCGGCGGGCCTCGTCCAGTTCCGGGTTGCCGGGTTTGACGGCCGAGGAGATCACGACCACATCCGCGCCTTCGAGGTTTTCGGCGCGGTGGCCTTCGTAGACAAGGGCGCCGAGTGCCTTGAGCCGTTCGGTGATCATGGAGCCTTTGAGGTCGGAACCCTGCACGCGGTAGCCAAGGTTGAGGAGCACTTCGGCAATGCCCGACATGCCGATGCCGCCGATGCCCACGAAATGGATCGGGCCGACGTCGAGGGGGAGTTTGGTTGCTGCGTTCATCCGGGGGCTTCCGTCCATCATTGTTCTTTTCCTTTCCTGCCGTCTGCCAGTCGTTTCACGAGGTCCACAAGCCTGTCCGTTGCGTCGGGGCGACCGGTCGACAGGGCGGCCCGCGCCATCTGCAATGCGCCGTCGGGATTGGAAAGGACCAAAGCGATCTGTGCGCTGAGGGCGTCGACCTTGAACTGCTTTTCGGGGACGAGGATCGCAGCCCCAGAATCGACGAGCGCCCTTGCGTTGGCGGTCTGTTCGTCACGCACGGCGGAGGCATAGGGCACGAGGATCGAGGGGCGGCCAATGACCGAGAGGTCGGCGACCGAGCTTGCCCCCGAGCGGGAGATGACAAGCTGGGCTTCGGACATGCGCGTCGGGATGTCGGAGAAGAAGGGCTGCACCTCGGCCGGGATACCTTCGGTCGCGTAGTAGCGGGCGACGCGGTCCATGTCCTCTTCGCGCGCCTGATGACTGACGCGAAGGTGGCGGCGGAGGGGTGTGGGGAGTGCAGCGATGGCGGGCGGGACAACGTCGGACAGGATGCGCGCGCCCTGGCTGCCACCAATGACGAGGATCGACATGGGATAGTCGCCGGGCGGGATAAAGGCGGCCCCTGCCCTTTCAAGGACAGCGCCGCGCACCGGGTTGCCCGTGTGGATGCCTTCGACCCTGGCGGGAAGCGTGGTGGGCCATGTGCCGCAGGCCACCAGATCGACATGGGGCGCGAAGATCTCATTCACGCGGCCCAGCACGCCGTTCTGTTCGTGGATCATCCGGGGAATGCGCAGGACCCAGGCGGCAGTCATGGCGGGAATGGCCGGGTAGCCGCCAAAGCCCGTGACGACAGCGGGGCGTTCGCGGAGCATGCGGGTCGTGGCGGCGATGATGCCGCCCGCGATCCGGAAGGGGGCCATGATCCTGGCCGCGATGCCACCACGGGCGAAGGTGGCAGAGCCAACGACTTCGATCGTCACCTCAGGTGGGAAGCCATTGGTGTAGCGGGCGCCACGTTCATCGGTGGAGAGTCTGACGCGCCAGCCCAGCGCTAGCATCGCCTCGGCGAGAGCCTGGGCGGGGAACATGTGGCCCCCGGTGCCGCCCGCGGCGATGATGAGAAGGGGCGCGGTCATGTGCGGGGGGCCATGGGGGCGTGGCGGGGCGAACTCCGCCCTACGCTGGGTGATGTGGCAGCGGTGCGTAAGGCTGGCGTGATCTGACCAAGGCCATCGCCTTGGTCACACGACCAAGGTGACGCTGTCCGCCCGGGACGCCTTAGCGTTCCGGGCAGCACCTCCCCTGCCCGGGACAGGCGCCCTGCGCCCGCCGGGCAGGCGCTGCCCTCTGGCGAGGCTTGTGGGACGGGGGCCATGGGAGTCGGTTGGACGTGAGCGGGGCTGTGCTTCCACTGGAAGCCCCGCTGATCCCGCCCAGCCTCGGCAGATTCCTGTCGCGTTGGTATCGATGGAAGCAACTGATCGCGTTCGACGCGATCCACACCAAACCCGCAGGGTGGGTGAAACCCACCTTCGCCCGACTGCCATTGGGGTGCGGCGACGCCCCCCACCCTACCGGCCCCGGCGGAGGAGGATGTCGCCGATCTCGCCCTGCGGGCGGGAGCGGGTCATGGCGAGGAGCATGCCGAGGGCGATCCCCCCGGCGATAAGAGAAGAACCGCCGTAGCTTACGAACGGGAGCGTCATGCCCTTGGCGGGGAGAAGCCGCACGGCTACGCCCATGTTGATCATGGCCTGCACGCCAAAGGCGCAGGCGAGTCCTGTTCCGGCCAAGCGGATGAAAGGATCGCGTTCGCGGATGAGACGGAAGAGCGAGCGGGAGACGATGATCGCATAAAGTGCGATGACCACGAGGACGAGGATGAGCCCGTATTCCTCGGCCGCGACGGCGATGATGAAGTCGGTATGAGCGTCAGGCAGCGACCATTTCACCTGCCCCTCGCCCACGCCGACTCCAAAGAAGCCGCCTTCGCGGATTGCGTTGGTGGCATATCCCAACTGGGTGGTGGGGTCGACATCGGCCGACAGGAAACCGTCGATCCGGCGGGCGAAGTGTTCGGAGCTGGAATAGGCGAAGGTGCCCGCAAAGGTCACAGCCCCGGCGAGGATGACGAGGATCGTCATCGGCGCACCGGCCACGAAATACATGACACCCCACGAGAACAAGATCAACGCGGCCTGCCCAAAGTCGGGCTGAAGGGCCAGCAGTATGACGATGAAGGACGCGAGGATAAAGGAATAGAGCCGCCCTGGCGGGCCACCGATTTCCAGCCCGGCAGCCATGAGCCATGCGGCGAGGACGACGAAGCCGGGCTTGAGGAATTCGGAGGGCTGGAAGCTCACGAAACCAAGCGAATACCAGCGCATCGCGCCCTTACCGAAGTCCGTGCCAAAGAAAGGCAGGAAGATCACTGCGATGAAGGAGATGAGGAAACCGATGACCGCAAGGCGGCGCACGGCGACGGGGCTCATCATGGAAATCAGGAGCATGATGACAAGGGCCAAGCCGCCAAAGATCGCCTGACGTGTCACGTAGTGAAACGGCTCAAGCCCGTTGCGGGCCGCGAGCGGCGGCGAGGCTGCGAGGCCCAGAAGAAGGCCTATCACGAATAACAGGAGAATGCAGGACATCGACCATTTGTCGATCGTCCGCCACCATCGTGGTAGGACTGGGTCGCCGGATCTGACCGGGACCGTCCCATAGACCATTTCAGTCATGGAGCACCGCCGTCTGCCTCAATCTTCGCCCGTTTTCCGGGTCTGAGGGGGACGATACGTCGAAACGGATCGGAAAGCTAGTCTTGCGCTATGTGATGGCCCCGGTTCGGGCTGTTCTGTGCGGATTGCGCAAAGTTGCGCCGGTTTATCGGGTTTGGCCTTGAAAGCGGTGCGGTTTCGGGCAAGGGGTCGGGGATGAAGGTCGAAACTTTGATCCTTGGGGCCGGGGCGGCAGGGCTGTTCTGCGCGGCGCATGCCGGGGCGGATGTGCTGGTCGTGGACCACGCGGCAGCCCCTGCCGAGAAGGTGCGGATCTCGGGCGGGGGGCGGTGCAATTTCACCAACCTGCGGACGGGACCGGACAATTTCATCTCGGCCAATCCGCATTTCGCCAAGTCTGCGCTGCGCCGCTATACCCCACAGGATTTCCTTGGGCTGGTCGAGGCGCATGGCATCCCCTGGCATGAAAAGACTCTGGGGCAGTTGTTCTGCGACCGGTCCTCGAAAGATATCGTGGGGATGCTGACGAGGCTCTGTGACGGGTCGGGTGTGCGGGTGTGGCTGCGTACGGCGGTGGGCGAGATCATGCATGACGGCATGCGGTTCAGGGTGAGCCTTGACCGAGAGGGGCGGTTGGTCGAGGTGGCGGCTCGGCATCTGGTGGTGGCGACAGGGGGCAAGTCGATCCCCAAGATGGGGGCCACGGGGCTTGCCTACCAGATCGCGGATCAGTTCGGGTTGGCGGTAACGGAAACGCGGGCGGGGCTGGTGCCCTTTGTCTTTGCCGGTGCGCCTTTTGCCGGGTTGGCGGGCGTGGCGCAGGATGTGGTGGCCGAAACTGGCGGCGTGCGGTTTGCCGGGGCGATGTTGTTCACGCATCGGGGGCTTTCGGGGCCGGCGATGCTGCAAATCTCGTCCTATTGGCACGAAGGGGAACCGATTGCGGTTGATCTGGTGCCAGGGGGCGAATTGGCGGCGTTGCTGAAGGCGCAGCGGCGCGATGCCGGGAAGCGGGCCTTGCGGACGGTGCTGGGTGCGATTGTGCCCGGGCGGCTGGCGGATCTTCTGTCGCCGCTGGTCGGCGGGGACCAGCGCGTCGGGGGCCTGAGCGATGCGGCGATCACAGAGGTCGCGGGGGCGTTATCGGGCTGGGTGCTGAAACCCGCAGGGACAGAGGGCTACCGTACGGCAGAGGTGACAGTCGGGGGTGTGGACACGGAGGGGCTGTCGTCGCAGACGATGATGGCGCGTGATGTGCCGGGGTTGTTCTTTGTGGGCGAATGCGTTGACGTGACCGGGTGGCTTGGCGGGTACAACTTCCAATGGGCTTGGGCGTCGGGATATGCGGCGGGGATGGCGATTGCGGGGGCGCGAGCGACAGAATAGAGCCGTGCGCCGAATGACTTATTCCAGCCTTGAGCGGAGCGCGAACGGAGGACCATGGCAAAGGGCCGCATGATCTTCACTCCCGAAGGAATACCGTTCTGCCTTCCTTGATCGTCTCGAGAACCTTGATGTCCTTGATCGTCACCGGATCGACCGTAAGCGGGTTGCTTTCAAGGATCACCAGATCGGCGAGCTTGCCGACTTCAAGCGTTCCCTTGGTGGCTTCTTCCTTGATCTGGTAGGCCGCATAGGCCGTCACGGCGCGCAGGGCCAGATAGGGTGAGGCCCGTTCATCGGGTCCGACGACAATTCCGGATTCGGTCGTGCGATTCACGGCCGCATCGACGATGGCCATGACGTCAGGCAGCGGCAGGATCGGCGCATCGTGGTTCAGAGAGAACCTGATGCCGGCTTTTTCAAGCGTATTCATGGGCATCGACGCATCGACCCTGTCGCGGCCCCAGTAGTAGATGGCCGAATCCCCGCCAAGCGGCAGCGACCCAGTCGTATAGGTCGGGAATGCCCCCACCTTTGCGGCGCGCTCGATCTGATCGGGACGCATGTAGGTGTTGTGGATGAAGACGGGGCGATGGTCTGCCATGCCCTGCATCTCGATCGCTCTTTCGATCGCCCGCAGGGCCTGTTCGGCCGCCGCGTCGCCGTTCATGTGCATGTTGATCTGGAGATTGCTGGTCCAGTACTTGTCAAAGAACCCGTTCACGAATTCGTCCGACACCTGACCAAATCCGCTGTATTCGCCTTCTTTGTCGGGCGGGTTGTGTTCGTACATCTCGGACATCCAGGTGGTCGGGACCGATCCGTCCAGCCAGAGCTTGATGCCGCCAAGCCGCACCCGGTTGATGTAGCGGTCGTCGAGATCGGGGCGTACGGCCAGCAGCTTTTCCACCGCTCCCGTTGCGTTAGCGGTGTATTCGGACGAGGTGGCATAGGCGGCGGCAAGGGCGTCGCTGACCAACGAATCCTTGGCGCAGAGATAGAGGTCGATCGGCAAGAGCTGCTTGTCGATGGCATTGCGGATGATGTCGATGTCGTCCTTGCCGAGGCCCACGCCGGATTCCTGCGCGGTGGTCTGGCCGTAGCTGGCCCAGATGCGGCTGCCGTTGAGCGCGACATCATCCGCCAGCTTGCCGGTAAAGCCCGGGCGCTGTTCGCGGACGAAGAAGAGGGCCGTTTCTTCGAGCGGCCCGGAGAGCGTGCCGTCGGAGTTGCGCCCGAAGCTGCCACCTTCGGGATCGGGCGTATCCTGATCGAGGCCAAGGAGGCGCAGCAAGGCCGTGTTGGCGGCGCCGTTGTGGCCCGACCCGTCCACGACCATGACGGGCCGGTCGGGCGATATCTGGTCGAGTTCGGCGGTCGTGGGATGGCGGTTCTGGGTCAGAGAAGGGACGCGGTAGCCGAAGCCCACGATCCAGTCGTCCGGACCCATCCGGTCTGCCTGCACCTCCATGCGCGCGACGATTTCGGCGATATCTGTGACGCCGACCAGATCGGCGTCGATCATGTTCTTGCCAAAATAGATCATGTGGCCGTGTCCGTCGATGAAGCCGGGAAGGAGGGTCCGGCCCTGAAGATCGACAAGCCGCGTATCGGTCGTGCGCAGTTTGAGGGCCTCGTCCATCGTGCCGGCAAGGGCGATCTTGCCGTCGATGACGACCAGCGCCTCGACATAGGCCGGTTCGGGTCCGGCCATCGTGAGGATGGGACCGCCCGAATAGATCACGGGCGCTGCCGGTGCACTGTCCTGCGCCATCCCAGGGGCGGGCCGCAGGATACCTTGCCCTGCCAGGGCCAGCATCCCGACCGAAAGCTTAAGCGCGCTGCGGCGCGAGAGGCGGACGTGTTGTTGCAATTGCATGGTGTCTGTCCAGTTGGTTTCATGAGCCGCCTGACCCGACACGTCAGGGCATGCAGTCTTGCTGCTTTTTCTAGCAATCTGAAAAAGACGGATCAAGACCTTGGGCCAAGTAGACGCCAGTTCCCGGATCATTCCGAGATGTCGGGCATTCTGGCGGCAAACGGGACGGGATGGCCACGGGAGGTCTTGATTTCAGGTCGTGGCGTGCGGCTGCCAGATGCGGGAATCATTGGATAAGGTTGCAAATGCGGGTCCATCGGCAGGGCGTCGGTATTGCGTTGGCCCTTTTCAACTCCCGGGGACCAAAAGGGCTCAACTCTGCGGTTGGGCGAGGATCGGCTCATGGCGGAAGGGCCAAAGGGCTACACGTGGCAGGGCTGGCGGGTATTTCGGGGAACGAATGCCGGAAGGACGCTTGGGCGGACCCTTGATCGCGCCCACGGCGTTCATTGCCGCGAGACAATGTCGGGGCGTCTTGGCATCCGGAAAGCGGGTGCCAGCAACCGTTCAAGCCGGCGCCAGAAGCCCCACCTGTCCAGCACGGGGTTGAGCCACGGTGTCAGCACGCAATAGGCGTTCCGATGGGGAGGTCGGTGGTGTTGCCAGTGATGTCGGGCGTTCTGGAGCAGGCCCACACGCTGCAACAGACGGGCCGGCACGGGCAGACGGACAGTGGCGCAATGTTCGAACCGGTGGGCCTGCTGATTGAAACCCATGAGCAGGAAGAAGACAAGAATCTGCCAGGTCATCAAACCTGCCAACCAGAAAAAAGCCATCAGTGTTCCGGTCACGATGAGGATATCCCGGTTGCTGAGAAGCCAGTGAACGCGGTTTATGGCAGAGGGGTTTTCATGATGGTCATTGTTTGGGCGGACGAAAAGCGGCCCCCAGAGCGGTGTGTCGACATCGCCAATCGTGTCTTCGGCCCAATGGAAAAGGCCGCCGACAAAGTCGGCGGCCAGACATAGAATTATCACTTGCAGGCTAATCAACACTACGGAAACCAGAGATGTAACATGCACGTCTCACCTCCTGATCCCAAGGAGACAGACTCATCTTCACATGTCTCGAAGGCCATGTACTGATATAGATCAATCAAGAATGTTTTTCGGTGCTTCGGTCAGTTGCCAAGATGACGCGGCGCAAGGCCTGCGATTGTCCATTCATAGCAGACGGGTTTTCACTTCGGTCACAAAATCCTCGCCGCGTTTTTCGAAGTTGTCGTACTGGTCAAAACTGGCGGCTGCAGGGGCGAGGAGGACGACGTCGCCGGGTTCGGCTTCGGCCATGGCGCGTTCTACGGCGCGGGACATCGTGGTGCAGATCTCGGCTTCGATCCCGGGAAGCTGACGGGCGAAGTTCTGGGCCTCGCGGCCGATTACATAGGCTTTGCGGACGGCACCAAGGTGGGGGACGAGGCCGGAAAGGCCGCCTTCTTTTTCAAGGCCGCCGCAAATCCAGCGGATATTGTCAAAGGCCTGCAGGGCCTTGGCGGCGGAATCGACGTTGGTTGCCTTGCTGTCGTTGACATATATGACACGGCCCGCCTCGGCGATGCGCTGGCTGCGATGGGGGAGGCCGGGATAGCTGTGGAGGGCGGATTCGATCCCCTTGGGGCCAAGGCCGAGACTGCGCGCCACGGCATAGGCGGCGCAGGCGTTCTGGTGGTTGTGGGAGCCGGGCAGGCCCTTGACGCCCCTCAGGTCGATCGAGGCCACCTGCCGCCCGCGCCGCCATTCGGCGAGGAACCCTTTGCGGGCGGTCACGGACCATGCGGCATCGTCAAGCTTGCGGGTGACGGAAATGCCGATGACGCGGTCATCCCCCTGCCCTTCAGAGAGTTGGTTGGCGAGGTAGAGGCCTTCGTTTTCATCGAGCCCGATGATGGCGCGGTCCGGGCCGCCTTCGGCAAAGAGGCGGCGCTTGGCCGCAAAATAGCCGCCCATGCCGCCGTGGCGGTCGAGGTGGTCGGGCGAGAGGTTGGTGAAGACGGCGATATCGGGGGTGAGCGCCCGGGCGAGGTCGGTCTGGTAGGAGGAGAGTTCGAGGACGACGACTTCGCCATCCTCGGCCGGATCGATGTCAAGCACGCCGCGGCCGATGTTGCCGGCGAGTTGGGCGGGGCGGCCCTGATCGGTGAGTATATGGCTGATCAGGGCCGAGGTGGTCGATTTGCCGTTCGATCCGGTGACGGCCACGACCTTGGGGCGCTGGTCGAAATCGTCCCAATCTTCGGACGCGAAGGAGCGGAAGAAGAGGCCGATGTCATTGTCGACGGGGACCCCTGCCGCCCAGGCAGCGGCGATGATGGGGTGGGGATGGGGGTAGAGGTGCGGGATGCCGGGAGAGGTGACGAGGAGTTTGACGCCGTCGAACGCCTTGGCACGGGTGAGGTCGGTAATGGTGAAACCTTCGTTTGCTGCGGCCTCGCGGGCTGCTGCACTGTCGTCCCAGAGAATGGGGGTTGCGCCCCCGGCGGCGAGCGCCCGGGCAGTGGCCTTTCCGGATCGGCCGATGCCCAGCACGGCGATGGTCTGACCTTCGACACCCTTGACCGGAATCATTGAACGCTCTCCCCGCTGGACGGGGACATATTTCCGGTTTGGGCGTCTGCCGCAAGCGGGGGTTGGCGGGCGAGGGTCGCGCGCGCGGACGCGGGGCTGTCTTTCCCCCAGGGGCCAGATGGGCCCCTCCCCTTCGTCCAAGGATATCTGAAGCCAGAAGAACGGGGGAAGAAAGCAAGGAGGTGGTCACGTTGGTTGGCTTGCCGTCGTGGCGGTATGGGAGAGGATGAAGGCGATCTTTTCGGCGACCGAGGTCTGGGGCGCGAGGGTGATGGTAAATCCCAGTGCGGGGTGGAAATGTCGCAAGGCCTCGTCCTCAACGGTTGCAGTCGCGACGTCATGCGGGCTTTCAACGCCGGACTGGCAAAGTGCGGGCCAGGGCGGGACGAGTAAGACCTTGGTTTCGAAACGGTGGATGGTGGCGATCTGATCCGTGCGAACAGTCCACTTTGAAGGCCATGAAACAGGGAACGGGTTGAGGGCACTCATGGTTTTCACGGGGCCTGAACTGCGGTCCGGTCGGACTGCGCATTGGGCCTGAAGTTGGCAAGTCGGGGTCTGCGGAACAAGGTGGGCGGGTTTGACATTTGGTGCAGCCGAGGTGGCGGGGCCTTATTGGCTGCGAGGAAGGACCGGGCGGGAGGGGCCCAGGGCAGGATACTGGGGATTGCGTTCGGGAGCGGCGATGGTGAGAAAGCGAAGGCGGGCCTGCAGGGATCGACGTTGCGGTGTGGCAATGTCCGGGCCGATGCGACCGGCCTTGTGAGTGGCGCGAAAGGGAGGTCCAGGCGTGATTACCGAGATCGAGGATTATTTCACGAAGGGCTGCGGGCGGTGCAATCGGTTCGAGACGGCGGATTGTTCGGCGCGGCGGTGGGAAGCGGGGCTGAACGATCTGCGGCACATCTGTCTTGGGGCAGGGTTGGCCGAGTTCGTGAAATGGGGGCATCCGTGCTACATGCATGCGGGGCGGAACATCGCCATCTTTGGTGCCTTCCGGGAGGATTTCCGGCTGACCTTCTTCAATCCGGCGCTGATGACGGACCCTGAGGGCGTCCTTGAGCGGCAGGGACCGAACACGCAGAATGCGGACTGCATCCGGTTCACCCGGAACGAAGAGGTGCGGGAGAAGGAGGCGATCATCCGCGCCTATCTGGCCGAGGCGATGGGCTATGCCGCAGAGGGGCGCGTCGCGCCCAAGGTCGGGCAGGAGATCGAATTGCCTGACGAATTGGTCGAAGCGATGGATTCGGACCCCGATCTGGCGGAGGCGTTCCATCTGCTGACGCCGGGGCGGCAGAAGAGCTATGTGATCGCGCTGAGTTCGGCCAAGACCTCGGCCACGCGGGTGGCACGGATCGAAAAGTTCCGGGGCAAGATCATCGCTGGCAAGGGAGCGAACGAATACTAGAGGGTGTCGTCGCCATGTAGAGCGGAGGGACGGCGTGGAAGAGGATGGAGAGGCCCGCGGCGGCGAGGATGTCATGGACGAAACCGCCCAGCGCGATGCCGAGTGCTGCCTTCAACCCGGCGGCGCGGCCCCCGGCGAGGGTGCGGGCGGCGGCGCAGAACATGGCCGGTCCCGGAGTCAGCGCGAAGACGAGCGCGGCGGTAGGGAAGGCAAGAAGCATGGGCAGCGAGGACACAGGGTACTGGTCCTTTTGGGCGTTGCGGCTGTCGGGCAACCTGCCATGGAGGCGACGTGCTGTCAGATGCAATCCAATGGGTGGACGGCCGTGGCTGACCGGCGCGGCTCGTGTTTGGGCAAGGAACGAAGGTGCCGCAAGGGGCTTTGGGACGTGTCCGCCGCTGGCAGCGGAGGGTCTCAAGTGTCTGGGTCAAACCGGACTGGAGTCCGGATCAGCGGCCAAACCACCTTGCCCGGCGGCTCGCGCCGAAGTGTTCCTTGTCGCGGCGCATCTCTTCCGACGCGCCGTGGAAGGTGCCGAAGGGTTTGGGGCCGGACAGGAAATCGACGTCCACGCGGGCGATCTTGTTGGCGCCGATCTCGATATAGCAGGAACCGGCACCCGGGTTGCGGGCAGTTTCGGGTTCATTCCGGAGCCGGGAGATGATGTTGGCGGCGACGACGCGGGCTGCACCTTCGGCATAGACGCCGGCCTTGGGCACGCCGGTGGCGGCAAGGTCGCCCACGGCATAGACGCCTTCGAACCTGGTGGCGAGTGTGAAGGGGTCGACAGGGACCCAGTCGCCTTCGGTCAGGCCTGAGCGCACCACGACTTCAGCGGCGCGGTTGCACGGGACGCCGAGGAAGAGGTCGCAAGGCAGGACGTTTCCGTCGGAGAGCGTCACGGTCCGGGCGGAGTCATCGGTGGAGACGACGCGGATGTTGGGGATGAAGGTGATGCCGCGGTCTGCAAAGGCGGCAAGGATCGCCTTTGAGGTGTCGGGAGAGGGCGGCACGGGCGAGGGCAAGGGGTTAACGACCGTGATGCGGGTGCTGGCGGCAAGGCCCCGGGCCACGACGTAGTCGTGCATCATCAGGGCGCATTCGGCGGGTGCCGGCGGGCATTTGTAGGGCGCGCCGCAGACGCCGACGACCACATCGCCGCCGGCAAAGCCCGGCAGGACGGTGGCCAGATGGGCCGCACCGGCGACCGAGTAGAATTCATTCTTGCCCAGAACCACGCCCGGCGTGCCGGAGACGTCGTAATCGGCACCCAACGCGATGACGAGGGTGTCGCAGTCATGCGTGCCTGCGTCGG
Source organism: Rhodobacterales bacterium (assembly GCA_026400355.1). Taxonomy (GTDB): domain Bacteria; phylum Pseudomonadota; class Alphaproteobacteria; order Rhodobacterales; family Rhodobacteraceae; genus JAPLPE01. Next base: position 109,681 of record JAPLPE010000020.1, read on the forward strand.
TCGTGACGCGGCGGGCGGCGGCGTCGATCCCCGTCACGGTTTCGCGGAACAGGCGGACGCCGGGCTTGACGAAATCGGCATAGGGATTGCGGACCGCGGCGGCGCTGCTGCGCCCGAACATAAGGTCAAGTTTGGAATAGCCGAAGACAAAGCTGTCGGCCCGGTCGATCAGCGTGACCTCGGCGGCAGTGCCGAGGGTTTCAGAGAGGGTGGTGGACAGTTCCAGTCCGCCGAACCCGGCCCCAAGGATAAGAACGCGATGGGCCATGGACCCGATACCTCCTGTCATGTCGGATCAAGTCACCTTGATCTGTCATTGTTATGCAAGCAGAGAGTCACGTTGGTGATGGCCCGAAAGACAGGACGTCAGCGCACCTTGAGGGTGGCGAGACCGATCATAGCGAGGATCAGGGCCACGATCCAGAAGCGGATCACGATCTGGGGTTCGGACCAGCCCTTTTTCTCGTAGTGGTGGTGGATGGGGGCCATCAGGAAGACGCGTTTCCCAGTACGCTTGAAATAGGCGACCTGGATGATGACCGAGAGCGCCTCGACCACGAAGAGGCCGCCGACGATGGCGAGGACGATCTCGTGTTTCGTGGCGACGGCGATCGCGCCGAGCGCGCCGCCAAGAGCGAGTGAGCCGGTGTCGCCCATGAAGACCGCCGCAGGGGGGGCATTGTACCACAGGAAGCCAAGGCCCCCACCGATGAGGCCCGCGCAGAAGACGAGGAGTTCGCCGGATTCGGGGACGTAGTGGAGGCCAAGGCTTTCGGCAAAGTCCACGCGGCCGACGAAGTAGGCGATGATCCCGAATGTGCCGGCGGCGATCATCACGGGCATGATGGCAAGGCCGTCAAGCCCGTCGGTCAGGTTCACGGCATTGGCCGCGCCCACGATCACGACAATGGCGAAGGGGATGAACAGGATGCCGAGGTTCAGGAGGACGTCCTTGAACACGGGGACGGCGAGTTGGTTGGAAAGCTCGGCCGGGTGGTAGTAAGCAGAGGCATAGGCCGCGACAGCGGCCACGGCAAAGCCGATCAGCAGGCGGATGCGGCCCGAGACGCCGTCCGTGTTCTGCTTAGTGACTTTGGCGTAGTCATCGGCAAAGCCCAGACCGGCAAAGGCCAGCGTCACGAAAAGGACGATCCAGACGAAGGGATTGTCGAGGCGCGCCCAAAGAAGCGTGGAGGTCAGGAGGGCGCCGACGATGAGAAGACCACCCATGGTGGGGGTGCCGGCCTTGGCGAAATGGCTTTGCGGGCCGTCGGTGCGAATTGGCTGACCCTTTCCCTGCTTGCGGCGCAGGACGTTGATGAGCGGTCTGCCGAAGAGAAAGCCGAAAATCAGGGCCGTCATGAAGGCCCCGCCGGCGCGGAAGGTGATATAGCGGAAGAGGTTGAAGAAGTCCCCGCCGTCGGACAGCGCCGTTAGCCAATAGAGCATGTGTCTTCAGACCTCTTGATCTTGGGTCGGGGCTCGTTGCCCCAATTTGCGGATGGCGTCAACGACGACGGACACGCGGCTGCCCTTGGAGCCCTTGACCAGCACAACATCGCCTGCGTCGACCATGCGGGGCAGATGGGGGATGATGTCTTCGGGCGTCGCGGTCCAGCGGCCGCGCTGGGTGGGGTCGAGTGCTTCGTGCAGGGCCTTCATCCTTGGGCCCACGCAATGGACAACACTGACGGCCGACATCGAAGGGTCATCGGCCATGGCTGCGTGCATGGCCATTTCCTGCGGCCCGAGTTCGAGCATGTCGCCGAGGATGGCGATGCGGCGGCCCCGGCCGACGCGGCCGATGCCGTTCTGTGGGGTGGTCGCGGCAAGGACGGCGAGGGAGGCGGCGAGGGAGGAAGGGTTAGCATTGAAGGCGTCGTCGATCAGGTCGAGCGTTTCGCCTTCCTGCCCGCCAGAGAGGATCAGCGCCTCGCGCGTGCCACGACCGGCCGGGGGGGACCATGCGGCCAGAGTAATCAGGGCGCGGGTGCGGTCAGCCCCTAGAGCATGCGCCACGGCGACGACGCCCAGGGCGTTGACGGCGAAATGCTTGCCCTCGGTCGAGATCTTGAGGAAGAAGGGGGTCCGCCATGCCCGACCCTGCCCCACGGTTGCACCGTCGCGGACGCGGATGCCGGTCAGGCGGTGGTGATTGGTGGATTTGGTGCCAAAGGTGATGGTGCGGGCTTTGGCCCGCTCCGCGTGGTCGAGGAGAATCCAGCTGTTGGGCAGGTCACCGTTCAGGACGGCGATGCCGTGCGGTTCAAGCCCGGCGCAGATCGAACCCTTTTCATGGGCAATGCCGTCGATGCTGTCGAAGGCTTCGAGATGCGCAGCGCCGACTGTCGTGACCATGACAACATGGGGGCGGGCCATGCAGGCAAGAGGCGCGATTTCGCCGGGGTGGTTCATGCCGATTTCGAACACGGCGTATTCGCTATCGGCGGGCATCCGGGCCAAAGTCAGGGGCACGCCCCAGTGGTTGTTGTAGCTGGCCTCGGCCGCGTGGGTTTTGCCCTGACGGGAAAGGACGGCGCGGAGCATATCCTTGGTCGACGTCTTGCCAACCGAGCCGGTGATGGCGGCGATCCGGGCCTTTGTGCGGGCGCGGGCGGCGCGGCCAAGGGCTTCGAGGGCCAGTTGCACATCAGGGACGATGAGCAGGGGCGCATCGGGCGCGACACCTTCGGGGATATGTGTGACAAGCGCGGCAGCAGCGCCCTTGGACAGCGCTTGGGCCACGAATTCGTGGCCGTCGCGCGCCGCCTTGAGCGCGACGAAAAGGTCACCGGGCTGGATCGTGCGGGTGTCGATGGAGACGCCGTTGGCCTGCCAGTTGCGGTTGGCGCGGCCCCCGGTGGCGGCGACGGCGTCGGCAGAGGTCCAGAGGGCAGTCATATCCGGCCCTCCAGTGCTGCGACCGAGATGCTGGCCTGTTCGACATCGTCAAAGGGGAAGACGTCCTGACCGACGATCTGGCCTGTCTCGTGCCCTTTGCCGCAAATGAGGAGCGCGTCACCGGGGCCGAGGGCATCGACGCCGCGCAGGATGGCTTCAGCGCGGTCGCCGACCTCGGTCACGATATCGCCACCACCGGCACTACGGACGCCTGCAAGGACCGCGGCGCGGATCGTGGCGGGGTCTTCGGAGCGAGGGTTGTCGTCGGTGACGATGACGACATCGGCAAACTCGGCGGCAGCGGCGCCCATCAGTGGGCGTTTGGTGCGGTCGCGATCACCGCCTGCGCCGACAATGGCGACGATGCGGCCCATGACGTGGGGACGGAGGGCGCGGAGCGCGGTGGCGACGGCATCCGGCGTGTGGGCATAGTCGACGAACACGGTTGCACCATTGGAGCGGGTCGCGGCGAGTTGCATCCGGCCCCGCACGGTGGTGAGCGACGGAAGGGCGGCAAAGACGGCGGCGGCATCTTCGCCCGCGCCGATGACAAGTCCTGCGGCGACAAGGACGTTCTCGGCCTGAAACCCGCCGATGAGTGACAGACGGACCTGCTGGGGCGTGCCCTGCCAATCGAAGAGGAGATCCTGCCCGGTGGAATCGAAACGCTGGCCGCGCAGGCGCAGGCGGGCGGCGGGGCTGCGGCCGGTGCCGATAACCTCTTGCCCCCTTGCGGTGGCAATGGTGGCGACCTCATGCCCCTTGGGGTCGTCAAGATTGACGACGGCCACGGCATCTTCGGGGAGGACGCGGCGGAAAAGGCCCATCTTGGCGTCGAAATAGGCCTCGAATGTGCCGTGATAGTCGAGATGGTCCTGCGTGAAGTTAGTGAAGCCGGCGGCGGCGAGCCAGACGCCGTCAAGGCGGCGCTGGTCGAGGCCATGGGACGATGCCTCCATCGCGGCATGGGTGACACCGGCGGCGGCGGCTTCGGCCAGCACGGATTGGAGCGTCAGGGGGTCAGGCGTGGTGTGCTTGAGCGGGTGGGTCCAGCCGCCTTCGACGCCGGTGGTGCCAAGGTTGATCGCCTTGCGGCCAAGGGCGACCCAGATCATGCGGCAGAAGGTGGAAACCGAGGTCTTGCCGTTGGTGCCGGTCACGGCGACCATGGTTTCGGGCTGGCGGCCGAACCAGAGGGCAGCGGCCTGGGCAAAGGCCTGCCGGGGGTCTTCGGCGACGACGAGAGCAGCCATGCTTTCGGCCAGCACGTCATGCGCCAAAGCGGCGCCTGCAGCATCGGTCAGGATCGCCCCTGCCCCCATACGGAGCGCGTACTGGATGAATTCGCCGCCGTGGACCTTGCTGCCGGGGAAGGCCGCGAAAAGGTGGCCTTCCTTGACTGTGCGGCTATCGAGCGAAAGGCCGGTGACAAGCGCCTCGCGCCCGCCCTGTGCGGTCAGGCCCAGATCCGAGAGGGTCTTTTGATGCTCTGCCGCCATGTTGGTCCTGCCTGACGTCTATTCTGGTTCCGGGGATCGCCCCTTAGTTGGAGGTGATCGATACATCGTCAAGCGTGGCGATTTCAACCTGTGGACGGAGCCCCATGAGGGGGGCGACGCGTCGGATCAGTTCTGCTGCCACGGGAACGGCCGTCCATCCTGCCGTGCGGCGGGGTTCCGAGCCAGAGGTTTCGACGGGTTCGTCGAGTGTGAGGACCAGCACATATTTCGGGTCGGAGGCGGGAAAGACGCCTGCGAAGGTCGAAATGACCTTTTCGTCATAGTAGCCTCCGTTCGGGCGGGGCTTGTCGGCGGTCCCGGTCTTGCCACCGACCTCATACCCTTCGACTTCGCCGAAAGAGGCAGTGCCGCGCGTGACGACGGCGCGGAGCATGGAGCGGACCTCGGCCGAGACCGCATCACTCACGATACGTTCGCCGTTCTGTGGGCCGTCCTGCCGGACGAGCGTGGGGGTGACGCGGGTGCCGCCGTTCACGAGGCTTGCATAGGCTGACGCGAGGTGGAGTGGCGAGGATGAGAGGCCGTGACCGTAGGAGATCGTGAGGAGCGAGATTTCCGACCAGTTGCGCGGGACAAGGGGGGCCCCGGTCGGCGCCTCGACCATTTCGACGGTCGTGGGAGCGAGAAGGCCAAGGCTGCGCAGAAACGCCTGCTGTCGTTCGACACCGATCATCAGGGCGATGTGGGCCGTCCCGATGTTGGAAGACTTCACGATCACATCGGTGACCGACAGTTGCGCGCCATAGTTATGGAAGTCATTGATGCGAAAGCGGCCCCAGATCATCGGGCCTGCGGTTTCGACCATCGTATCGGCGTTGAGAAGGCCGAGGTTGAGCGCCTGCGCCACGGCAAAGATCTTGAACACCGAGCCAAGTTCATAGACACCCTGCACCGCCCGGTTGAAGAGCGGGTTGTCCGAGGGATCGACCGAGGTGGCCGCCGGAGGGCGGTTGTTGGGGTCGAAGTCGGGCAGGCTGGCCATGGCGATGATTTCGCCGGTGTGGACATCCATCAGGATTGCGGCGGCCCCCTTGGCGTTCATCAGGGTCATGCCACCGTCAAGGACCTGTTCCAGTGCGGCCTGCGCCGTCACGTCGATGGACAGTTCAAGCGGGGCGCCTTCGTTGGCGGGGTCGCGGAGGTAGCTGTCAAAGTATTTCTCGACACCGGCCACGCCGATGACCTCTGCAGAATCTACGCCTTCGCGGCCATAGCTTGCCCCGCCAAGGATATGGGCGGCCAGCGCTCCGTTGGGATAGAGGCGCATTTCGCGGGGGCCAAAGAGGAGGCCGGGATCGCCGATGTCGTGGACGGCCTGCATCTGTTCGGGGCTGATCTGGCGGCGGACCCAGAGGAATTTGCGGTCGCCGGTGAAATCGCGGATCAGGCGGTCTTCGTCCAGTTCGGGAAAGATCGCGGCCAGTTGCTGCGCAGAGCCGACAGGGTCGATCATTTCGGGCGGCTGTGCATAGAGGGCGTGGGTTTCAAGGTTCGTGGCAAGGATGCGGCCGTTGCGGTCAGTGATATCGGCGCGCTGGCCGATGATCGGGCTACCCGAGGCGGCGGCGCGGGGCTCTTCGGGTTCCGAGCCCGCGAGCATCGCCATTTCGACGCCGATCATGCAGAAGGCGATGAGGAAGATGCCGCCAAGAACGAGCAGGCGGGCCTCGGCGCGGGTGCGGGCGCGGTCGCGCATCTCTTCGTGGCGGATACGGATGTTTTCCTTTTCGATCGCTTCGGGGTTTTCACCTTGGGCGCGGGCCTTGAGGATATGGGCAAGCGGGCGAAGCGGGCGACGTATCATAGCGGTTCGATCCCGTCTGCGCCCTGCGAGGAGAGGTTGACGGAATTGCCCAGCGGCAAGAAGGGCGGCAGCGGATAAGCCACCTGATCGACCTTGCCAAAGGCATCAGGCAGCATCGGCAGCAAGCCCAGACGTTCGAAGTTGATGTCGGCCAGATCGCGCAGGCGGTCGGGGCGGTTGAGGTAGGCCCATTCGGCATTCAGCATGTTGATGCGGGAATGGGCGAGGCCGATCTGGTCGTGCAGATCACGCACTTCACGGAGGGCAGCCTGGGTGCGGTAGTTTTCCTGATAGGCCCAGAAGGCGAGCCCCATCACGACCATTGCTGCGAGGACATGCAGAAATCCTTTCAACGCAACTTCTCCTGTATTGTCGTCATCCCCTTTTCCCCTTGAAGAAGGGCATTCCCAATGCGCCGGGATCGAGATCCCCGGGCGCGGCAGCGGTGCGGCGCGCGACCCGCAGTTTCGCCGAACGGGCGCGCGGATTTTCGTCAAGTTCGCGGTCGTCCGGGCCCACGGCCTTTTTCGTCACGATGGTGAAGGCGGCATTGGTCTGGACGGCTTCGGGCGCGTAGCGGTTGGTGTTGGCTGCGGTGCCCGAACGCATCTGGAAGAAGCGCTTGACCATGCGGTCTTCGACCGAATGGAACGTCACGACGGCGAGGAGGCCGCCGGGTTTCAGCGCGCGTTCGGCGGCGGCAAGGCCCTGGGCCAGTTCGGAATATTCGTCATTCACCGCGATGCGGAGCGCCTGAAAGGTGCGGGTGGCCGGGTGGCTTTGGCCCGGTTTCGGGCGGGGCAGGCATTTGGACACGATTCCGGCCAGTTGCAGGGTCGTTTCCACCGGGCGGGCCAGAACGATGGCATGGGCGATGCGGCGCGAGGCGCGCTCTTCTCCATAGAGATAGATGAGATCGGCAAGATCGCCTTCGTCCATCCGGTTGACGAGATCGCGGGCCGAGGTGCCGCTCTCGCTCATCCGCATGTCGAGTGGGCCGTCCTTCTGAAAGGAAAAGCCGCGTTCGGGCGTGTCAATCTGCATTGAGGAGACGCCGAGATCGAGGACGACGCCGTCAAGCTGTTCCCCGGCCAGTGTGTCGAGGGTCGAGAAGGTGCCTTCGCGCATGACCAGACGGTCGCCATATTGCGCGGCCCAGGGAGCGGCGAGCCGGAAGGCAAGCGGATCGCGGTCAACTGCGATAACCTTGGCAGAGCCGGCCGCGAGGAGCGCGCGGGTATAGCCCCCTGCTCCGAAGGTCCCGTCAAGCCAGACACCCGCCACCGGTGCGACCGTTTCAAGGAGCGGACGCAGCAGGACGGGGATATGGGGGGCTTGGTCGGACATCGCGGCAGCGGCTGACATCGCGGTCTAGCCTCCGCCCAGCGGCCCGAGGAGACTGATCGGGTCGAAATCGGGACCGGCGGCGGAGAGCCAGTTTTCGATGTCCTTGCCCTTGGTCGCAGCGAAGGTTTCAGCCTTCCATAGCTCGCAATAGCTGCCGAAGCCCATGAACACGACCTCGCCTTCGTCGATCCCGAGTTTTTCGCGCTGTCGGGCGGGGAGGACGATGCGGCCGTCCTTGTCGAGTTCGATTTCCGCCGTCTGGGTCAGATAGACATAGGCCAGCTTGCGCATGTCGTCGCTGCCGTCCTGACGCGCTTCGATGCGGGTCTTGACCTTGTCGAATTCGGTCATGGTGTAAAGGCGGAGGTTGCCTTTCAGATGCGCGCCATAGGCGAGCGTGAAGCGGGGAAGTGTGCCGTCCGGACGTCCGGGGTCACCTGCGTCCATCACGCGACGGATCTGGGCGGGGATCGACACGCGACCCTTGCCGTCCAGGCGTTGCGGGAACTCTCCGGTGAAGCTCAACACAGTGACGCGGCCATTTCCGTCCCCGCCCAAGTGTGTTACATTTCAAAATGAAAACGGCGGATTGTGCTGCTGCCACTGCACAATCCGCCGCCCTCGTCCCTCTCGGGATGTCCGACTGCGCGCGCCACCTGGGGGGATGTCTGCTCGCCCGCGCGCCGGATTCTGTCGTTTGGTAAGTGGGGTGCCTGTATGAAGCCTGCCGTCTCTCTTTTTTGTCCTGCGGGTGACCGATCTATCGTCCGTCTGTCCCGTGGTCGTCTGCCCGTCGTTACCGTGAGGCTGTTGTGACATGGGATTATCTGGGTCGCAACGGGAATTTCAGGGAATTGGCGGGAGATGCCTTTTCGCCATAGGGAAGAGGGGAAAGCTCCCTTGGGTGAACGAGAAGCTTGACGCACAATATCGTGGGTCTTTGGCGTATTCCTCCTAGATGTTGTAGTAATGTGTGGCGGAAATCGGGCCTTGGGCCCTTCCCTTTGGCGTCAGCTTTTCGGGCTGAATCGGACGGCTCTGGTTCGGCGTAAGGGGAATCGGGCCGGAATCGTCCCCGTTCCCGGGAACTTCCAGAGAATCACGGGGGGTTCCCAGCGCCGTGAAGGGCCGTGAATCGGGCGTGACCGGGGTTACGCGGGTGTTCGGGGCGGAATCGGGCGGGGTTTTCCCATGTGATCCCGGATCAGGCCGCTTTCGGTCCAGTTCAAAGCTGCGGCCACGTCCCTTTGCTTGAACTGAGCGGGATCAGCGGGGCTTCCGGTGGAAGCACCGCCCGCTCACGACATAACGTTTTCACCGGACCCTGTTCGACTTACCTCGCAAAAGGCCGGTCCCTGCCCCGGCGGGGGCGGAGCCCCTGACCTTGGAGAGGGCAAGGGCTGGCCGGACGCAGGGCATCCGGCCTTAAAGCGTCCATGGTGACGCGTAACCAAGGCGACGGCCTTGGTCATAGAGAGGCAGGGTGCGTGCTTGCACGCAGCTATGGAACACTTCGCTGACGCGGTCCCTACGCCATCCCGCCCGCAATCAAACCCTGCGCGATCTGCCCATAGGCCCGTGCCATCATACTGTCGCCTGCCGCGATGGGCGTGCCCGCATCACCGGCCAGACGGGTGTCAAGATCGATAGGCAAAGACCCGAGCAGCGGCAGGCCAAGCTTCTGCGCCTCGGCGGCGACTCCGCCATGGCCGAAGATTTGCGCCTCGTGCCCGCAGTTGGGGCAGATATAAGTAGACATGTTCTCGATCAGCCCGAGGATCGGGGTCTTGAGAGTCTGGAACATATCGATGGCCTTGCGCGCATCCAGAAGCGCCACGTCCTGCGGGGTCGACACGACAATCGCCCCAGTCACGTTTGAGCGCTGGCAGAGCGTGAGTTGCACATCCCCCGTGCCCGGCGGCAGATCGACAAGCAGCACGTCAAGCCGCCCCCATGCGACCTGGCCCAGCATCTGCTGCAAGGCACCCATGAGCATCGGGCCACGCCAGACCACGGCCTTGTCGGGGTCCATCATCAGACCGATAGACATCATGGTGACCCCATGCGCGTGGAGGGGAATGATCGTCTTGCCGTCGGGCGAGCCCGGACGCTTGTTCACCCCCATCATGCGGGGCTGGGACGGACCGTATATATCGGCGTCCAAGAGCCCCACCCGCCGCCCCGCCCGGGCAAGCGCCACGGCAAGGTTCGAGGCGACGGTGGATTTGCCCACGCCACCCTTGCCGGACCCGATGGCGAGGATACGGTCCACACCGGCCACTGACTGCGGCCCGCCAGTCTGGGGTGTGGGGTGGCGACCGATGGTGAGCGAGGGCGGCGGGGTGGTCGTCGGCGCCGGGCGCGGCGCGGCAGAGGGGCCGTGAGCGGTGAGAATTACGTTCACCGATGTGACCCCGGGCATCGACCCGACCACAGCCTCGGCGGCCTGACGGAGCGGTTCCATCTGGCGGGCCATGTCGGCGGTGGGCGCCTCGATCACGAAGCGGACGCTGTCGCCGTCGATCCCCAGCGCGCGGATCATGTCGCGCGACACCAGATCGCCCCCGTCGGGCAGTCCGATTCGGCGTAGCCCGGCTACAACGTCATCGCGGGAAACGGTCATCTGTTCATTCTCCGGTTACATGTTTGATGAAAGCCACATCTTTCCTGAGGTACGTCCATTGACGCGATATGGTGTGAATCGTTCGCAGACCGCCTGAAACAGCGGCAAAAGCAGTCGTGATTTCATCGAAATTGCACAAAACGTTCATTCAAAGCCCTTTGGATCTGCCTTTTGCCCGAAAATAGGTCAGCAACGCATATGCGCTTGCTGCATAGCAGCATTGCGGAATGGAGCCATTGTGCATCTGCAGCATATGCCTAACTTCGTTCCTGGTGGCGCTGTTAACAGGGTCGCCTAGAAGACAAGACGACCTAGAGCAGAAGAAAAGAAGGACATCAAATGGCATACGCAACCGACAACCGCGCCTCCGGCGCATCCCTGATCCAGAAGATCAGCGAGTTCCGGGCGGCCATGAATGACCGTGTCGCGAAATACAAGCTGTACCGGCAAACGCTGGACGAGTTGGCACGTCTCGATGACCGCGACCTCCGAGACCTGGGAATTTCCCGCTCGATGATCAAGGGCATCGCCACTGAGGCCGCTTACGGAACGAAGTAATTCCTCTTCGGATGGGCCTCGTCCTCCTCCCTGGGCCCGTCCGGACGCCGATCCGCTCGCTCCTCCTCCCCGAGCGGATCGTGAGCAAGGCGGCGGCACCCAACCTCCTCCCGGGTGCCGCCGTTTTGAAAAGATGAAGCTTGTGGGTGCCCCCTCCTCCTCCCTCGGGTGCCTGTTCAAGCGGCGGGATCGACCTCCTCCCCGATTTCGTCGCGACCCTACCGGAAGCCGCAGCCCTCTCCTCCTCCCTGGGCGGGCGCTTCCGAGGTAGGTGACGGCACCGAACCTCCTCCCCGGTGCCGTCACCGATACAGTTTCAAGAATACGGGGCTCTCTCCTCCTCCCTGAGTTCCCGTTGTCTGTACGGCGGCGCCCGGTCTTCCTCTCCGGGCTGCCGCCGTTTTTTTTGGCTGGCCTGCCTTGCATCCCCCAAGGCCGCCGGGTCATGTGCGGGCCAGAGCAAAGGGCGGGACATGCGGGCATCGTTGATTTCGGCGGCACTGGTGGCGGCGCTGGTGGGCTTTGGGTCAACCATTGCGCTGGTGCTTGCGGCCGCAGCGGCGGTGGGTGCGACCCCGGCGCAGACGGCGTCATGGGTGCTTGCGGTATGTCTGGCCAAGGCTGTGGGGAGCGCGGGGCTGAGCTGGTGGACTCGGGTGCCGGTCGTGCTGGCCTGGTCCACGCCGGGGGCGGCGCTGATTGCGGCCACGACGGGCATCACGATGGCCGAAACGGTGGGGGCGTTCCTGCTGGCCGGGGTTCTGATCATGCTGACCGGTGCGGTGAGGCCGCTTGGCCGCGTGGTAGCGATGATACCGGACGGGATCGCGTCTGGGATGCTGGCTGGTGTCTTGCTGCCCTTCTGTCTGAAGCTCGCGCCGGGGGCGAAGGAGCTGCCGGTGCTGGTGCTGCCGATGGTGCTGGCCTTTCTGATTGTGAGGAAGGCCAACCCGGCGCCTGCGGTGCTCGCAGCACTGGCCGTGGGCGTGGGGCTGGCCTTTTCGACCGGGGCGGCGCATCTGCCGGTAATCGAACTGCCGGGGCCTGAATTGCATTTCATTGCGCCCGAGTTCCGGCCGTCTGTGCTGATCGGGCTGGGCGTGCCACTTTATCTGGCCACGATGGCGGCGCAGAACCTGCCGGGTTTTGCGACCCTTCGCGCGGCGGGGTATGAGGCGCCGGTGCGCCCGGCGCTGATCGTCACGGGCGGGATTTCGGCAGTCACGGGGCTGTTCGGTGCGCATACGATCAACATGGCGGCGATCACCGCGGCGATCTGTCTGGGCGATGACGTGCATCCAGACCGCGATCAGCGATGGAAGGTGGGGCTGGTCTATGGGGCGATCTGGATGCTGCTGGGGTTGCTCAGCCCGCTGATGATCGTGATGATGGGGGCTTTGCCGGTGGCGCTCGTCGGGGCGATCGTGGGGCTCGCGTTGCTCGGGCCGCTGACCGGCGCTCTGGCAGGGGCCTTTGCCTTACCCGCGCAACGGTTTCCGGCGGCGGTGACTGTGGCGGTCACGGCCTCGGGCGTGGCTGCCTTCGGCATCGGCGCCGCGTTCTGGGGCCTCGCCGCCGGGCTTAGCGTACATGTGGCGGACCGGGCCCGTCTGGCGGCCTGACCAGCATCTGCAGGCCCGGCGATGGTCCAAATACTCCGGGGTGGGCGGCGCAGCCTGCAAAGGGCGGAGCCGGTGCCGCCCTGCCCTTCGCCCGCAGCCGCGAAGCCGCCACATGAAAGGCAGCCCCCGGCCGCACGACCGGCGTCTGGTCCATTTCCCGGGAGGATGGAACGGAGCACGCGTGCTAATTATGTTTGACACGCGCTGTCAGGGATGCAAATGACCTCCGCGTGCAGGGCGGCGTCACAACTAGACCATATTGCTTTGCCGGAGACAGTGAAGTTACAGCAAAGGTCGATTGCCTCAGGCTGCAAATGGGTCGAAAACCTTTTGGTGCATCGCGCGCAGGGTTTGGATTTCGGAGGCACGGGCGAAAGGCCGCAGTTCGGGTTCTACAGGAAGGACATGACCATCATGGCTGACAAATCATCATTCACCGCCGACGAATGGCGCCAGATCGTCGCTAGCCCGATGCTTGCGGGCATGGCGGTGACGCTGGCCGATCCGAGCGGGCTTTTCGGAACCATCCGCGAAGGATTTTCGGGCGCCGCCGCGCTTGTGGCCGCGAAGAAGGACGAGGGCGCGAATGCGATCGCCCGAGCCATTGCGGCCGACTTCGACACGGCCGAGGGCAGGACCGCCGCGCGCGACGGCATCAAGGCCGACATGACGGGCAAGACGCCTGAAGAACTCAAGGCGCAAGCTCTTGAGGGGCTGCGGAAGGTCAGTGCCATCCTTGCGGCCAAGGCTCCCGGGGATGCCCCCGCCTTCCGTGCCTGGCTCACGGCGATCGCCGCGAATGCGGCCGAGGCCGCCTCTGAGGGCGGCTTTCTGGGCTTCGGCGGCGTGAAGGTCAGTGACGCCGAAAAGGCGACGCTTGCCGAGATCGATGCCGCGCTGGTCTGACGCCTCCGGGGCGGCACGACCGGCCCTGCACAGACAGGATTGTCGACGCCCAGCCCATTTTGCTAGTCAGGGACGATAAGGCAACAAGGCTCTGGATGATTTCAACCTCCGACAAGGCCAGCAGGCGAGACGACCGGGCTGGCTAATCAACGCGAACGGAACAAACGGGAAGGAACGAAAATGGACATCATGAAGATGATCACGGGGACGATGACCCCGATGATCGCGGGAAAGGTAGCGGGCGCCTTCGGCGTCCCTGAAGGGATCGTGCGGAAGATGATGGCCGTGGGCGTGCCGGTGATCCTCGCATCGATCATGAAGCGGGGCGCGACTGCGGGCGGCACGGATGCGATCGGTGCAGCTCTTGCCGGCATGGGCAAGAACCCGCTCGACGGGCTTGGCGCAGCGCTTGGCGGCGATGCGTCCAAGATCAACTCGGCAGCCCAGGGCGGCGCTGACATGCTGAGTTCCTTGCTCGGCGTCGGCGCAGCGGGCGGGCTTGCCAAGACGCTGGCGAGCTATGCCGGCGTTGACGAGAAGGCGGCGGGGCCCCTGCTCGGCCTGGCCGGATCGGCGGCGCTTGGCGGGCTCAAGACTGCGGCAGACACCCAGGGCCTCGATGCAGCCGGCGTGATGCGGCTCCTCGGCACCCAGAAGAACCAGATCGAGGGGGCGATTCCTGCGGACCTCGGCCGGATGCTCAGCGCCTCTGGTCTGCTGCCGCAGGCGGCTGATGTGACGAATGCGGCACGAGCGACGATCCCTGCGGCCTCCGCCCCGGCTCAGTCGGGCGGCATCATGAAGTGGATCATCGGTGCGCTGGTGCTGGCGGCCCTTGCGTGGTTCGCCTTCACCCGCTTCGGTGCCAAGCCCGAAGAGGTCGTGACCGAGGCCCCTGCGACCGCAACGGCAGCGGCAGATGCGCTTGTCGTCGATGGCGTGAACATCGGCGAGTCGATCCAGGGCATCCTGACAAACATCACCGGCACGCTGGCCGGCGTAAAGGATGCTGACACCGCCACTGCGGCCGTCCAGTCGCTGACCGATGCCGACACCGCGCTTGGCGGACTCGGGACGGCCGTGGGCGCGCTGACGGGTGACGGCAAGACTGCGCTGCAGGCGCTCATCGGCGGTGCGCTCCCGGCGCTCAAGACCACAATCGACGGTTTGCTCGCCGACACCGCGATCGGCCCGATCCTTAAGCCGGCACTGGACGGCATCCTGGCCAAGCTGACGAGCTTCGGCGGCTGACGTCCGGCACGTCCGGCCCCTGCGGGGGCCGGGCAGCGGCAATCGTCCGGAAGGACGAGACCTCTGGCGGGGGGAGAGCTACGGCGCTCCCCCCGTCTGTTTTGTAATCGTCATGCGCGGGCCTGCGAGTCCCGCGGGCGAAGTGCGGAAAGCCCCCTGGCCCGCGCGCTTGGCTTGACCCACGACAGGGGCCGGTGCAGAGCACTCAATCATGCGTATCGACCTCCTGCTTCCTCTTGTGCTTTTCGCCTTTGCGACATCGGTCACCCCGGGGCCCAACAATCTTATGTTGATGACATCTGGGGCCAATTTTGGTGTGCGACGGACCATTCCGCACATGGCTGGCGTGTCGATCGGCTTTGTATTCCTTGCGGTGGCCGTCGGGATGGGGCTGGTGCAGGTGATCGACCTTTATCCGGTCAGCCATACGGTACTGAAGGTCCTGAGCGTCGTGTATCTGGTCTATCTGGCGTGGAAGTTCGGGACGGCCAAGCCCCTGTCGCCCGATGCGCCCAAGGCCGGATCGCGGCCGATGACCTTCCTGCAGGCCTGCGCGTTTCAGTGGGTGAACCCGAAGGCCTGGGCGATGGCCCTGACAGCGGTCAGCGCCTACACGTCCGAGCAGACTTTGGCCGAGGTGCTGCTGGTTGCCGTGGTGTTCGGGCTGGTGAACCTGCCCTCGGTGGGCGTATGGGTGGTTGCGGGACAGCAGTTGCGGCGGGTGCTGACGAGCGAGGCGCGGCTGCGGGCATTCAACATCACGATGGCGGTGCTTATTCTGGCGACGCTGTGGCCGGTGCTGCGGGCAATTTAGGGCGGGCGTGACCAAGATCCTTGTAAGGATTTTGGCAAGATCGTTCGAACGATCTTGGGGTTGCACCTAGAAGGGAACATCGTCGGCAGATTCCGCCGAGATCACGAAGCGGGCCACCACCTTTTTCTCACCCGCCTTGTCAAAGGCGATGTCGAGCTTGTCGCCTTCGATCCCGGTGACAGCACCGTAGCCGAATTTCTGATGAAACACGCGGTCGCCGACGGTGAAGGCAGACACGGCATCAAGGTCGATGGTGACATTCCTGGCCTCGGACGGCATCGACATGCCGCGCACCTGCGACCGTGACTGCAGCCGCCGCCAGCCAGGGGAGTTGTAGACATCGGCGGTCGCGGCCTTCTGGTGCAGGTCGGACCGGTCCATGCCCTGCAGCACGGGGCTGGCCTGCGTCATCATCCCCGCTGCGCCGAACCCGCCGCCATAAAGGCCGGGCGGCGTCAGCACCTCGACATGCGTTGCGGGAAGTTCGTCGATGAAGCGGGACGGCAGGGCTGATTGCCACTGACCATAGACACGGCGGTTGCCTGCGAAAGAGATCGTACAGAGTTCCTCGGCCCGCGTGATGCCGACATAGGCCAGGCGGCGCTCCTCTTCGAGCCCCTTTAGACCACTTTCATCCATAGAGCGCTGTGATGGAAACAGGCCGTCCTCCCAGCCTGGAAGGAAGACCACGGGAAACTCCAGACCCTTGGCAGCGTGGAGGGTCATGATCGAGACCTTCTCCTCGGCATCTTCGGAATCATTGTCCATGATCAGGGCGATGTGTTCGAGGAAGCCCTGCAGATTGTCGAACTGTTCCAGTGCCTTGATCAGTTCCTTGAGGTTCTCGAGCCGCCCCGGCGCCTCGGGCGTCTTGTCCTGCTGCCACATGCCTGTGTAGCCGGATTCATCAAGGATCATCTCGGCCAGTTCCATGTGCGTGTCGGCCTCGGCCACGACCTGCGCGTGCCAGCGGTCGATGCCAGCCACAAGCCGGCCCAGTTCGGTATTGCCCTTGCCGCCGATCAGACGCGCCTCGACGGCAAGGCGCGCGCCTTCGACGAGGCTCACGCCGTTAGCGCGGGCGACCTTTTGCACGGTCTGGACGGCCTTGTCGCCAAGGCCGCGTTTGGGCGTGTTGATGATGCGTTCAAAGGCCAGATCGTCATCGGGCGAGACGGCGAGGCGGAAATAGGCCATCGCATCCCGGATCTCGAGCCGTTCATAGAAACGGGGGCCGCCGATCACGCGGTAGGGCAGACCGATGGTGAGAAAGCGGTCCTCGAAAGCACGCATCTGATGGCTGGCGCGGACGAGGATGGCGATGTCATCAAGGCTGAACTTGTCGAGGCCACGGGTACCGCGCTGGAGGGCTTCGATTTCCTCGCCGATCCAGCGCGCCTCTTCCTCGCCGTCCCAATGGCCGATGAGGCGGACTCTTTCGCCCTCGTCCAGAGCGGTCCAGAGCGTCTTGCCCAGGCGGCCCTTGTTTGCGGCGATGAGGCCCGAGGCGGTGGCGAGGATATGCGGGGTCGAGCGATAGTTCTGTTCGAGCCGGATCACGACCGCGCCCGGAAAATCCTTTTCGAACCGAAGGATGTTGCCCACTTCGGCACCGCGCCAGCCGTAGATGGACTGGTCGTCGTCGCCCACGCAGCAGATGTTCTTGTGGCCACCAGCGAGGAGGCGGAGCCACATGTACTGGGCGACGTTCGTGTCCTGATACTCGTCGACAAGGATGTAGCCGAAGAGGCGCTGGTACTGGGCCAGCACATCGGGGTGGGTCTGGAAAATGACCACCATGTGCAGCAGCAGATCGCCGAAATCGACGGCATTCAGGTCGCGCAGCCGGCCCTGATATTCGGCGTAAAGGCCCGGGCCTTTGTGATCGAATGCGCCGCTGTCGGCCAAAGGCACGTTGCCGGGGCCAAGGGCGCGGTTCTTCCAGCCGTCGATGATCCCGGCGAGCATCCGGGCGGGCCAGCGTTTTTCGTCGATGTTGGCCGCGACGATCAACTGTTTTATCAGGCGGATCTGGTCGTCGGTGTCCAGGATCGTGAAGTTCGACTTCAGCCCGACGAGTTCGGCATGGCGGCGCAGGAGCTTTACACAGACCGAATGGAATGTGCCAAGCCATGGCATGCCTTCAACGGTTTCGCCCACCATACGGCCGATGCGGTTCTTCATCTCGCGCGCGGCCTTGTTGGTGAACGTGACGGCGAGAATCTCATACGGGCGGGCGCGCCCTTGGGTCATCAGATGGGCGATGCGGGCAGTGAGCGCCTTGGTCTTGCCCGTCCCTGCCCCGGCCAACATGAGCACGGGCCCATCCAGCGCCTCGACCGCCTGACGCTGGGCGGGGTTGAGGTCGTCGAGATAGGGCGCGGGACGTGCAGCCATCGCCTGTCGGGACAGGGGTTGGGCGGCGGCCTCAAAAGCCTCATCATCGCTGAAACTGCTCATGTGCGCGATGATAGCGGGATGTGGCGGGCAGGGAAAGGGTTGTTCACCGTCTGTTCCGCCATTGGTCGTGAAGTGATCCAGATGGTGGATTGCAGCCACATTGCTCAGACGGAGTAGTTATCGCGGAGGCTGTCGGTGTAACGCTTGAAGAGGACCGAGAAGCGCGTGATGTCGTCCTCGCTCCAATCGCGGAAAAGGTCGAGCATCTTGTCCCATTTGCATTCGCAGAAGCAGGCAAAGACAGCGATGGCCTGATCGGTGAGAACGAGGACTGTCTTGCGGCCGTCGTCCTGAACCGCCTCGCGGCGCAGGTAGCCACGGCCGATCAGGTCGGTGGCGATGCGGCTGGCGCGGGAGGGGTCGATGTTCATCTCTTCCGCCAGAAGGCCGATGGTGGCGGGGCGCGGCGGGTGGCCGTCGATGCCGGCTTCGATGCGCGATATCGCGGTCAGCGAGCTGAAATGGGTGAGTTCGAGGTCAATGCCGAGTTCGTCGATGATCCGGCCCGGCATTTCACCCTTGGACGACATGCGGTGCCAGAGGAACATCGCGGTATCGAGGTCCATCAGCGCACGTGCCGCATCCTCGGACAGGCCGAGGGCGGCCAGCCTTTCGGGCAGGCCTTCGTAGAAGCGCGGTGGGGTGCGGGCGGGCATGCGGACAGTCATCGCCTGCACATGGCAACAGAGGATGCATCTGTCAAGAACATGCCAATCGCAGTTATGTGTGATTGACATATAAATAACCTGGAATTAGGACAGGCGGGCTGACTTCCGCCCGGTTTGTGTCCTTCGAAAGGTTTCACGCATGTCCGACTCTGTTACGGCAGGCCATGGTTCTGCCCCAAATCAGACGGGGTCGACCTTTCTGGTCATCGCGTCGGTGGCGCTTCTCTTGCTGCTTGCGGCACTGGATCAGACCATCGTGGCGACTGCCCTGCCGACAATCGTGGCCGATCTGGGCGGGCTCGAGCATCTGTCCTGGGTCGTGACGGCCTATATCCTCGCCTCGACCGTCGTTGCACCGCTTTATGGCAAGCTCGGCGACCTTTATGGTCGGCGGATGATGGTGTTCGTATCGGTCGGGCTGTTTCTGGTCGGGTCGGCGCTTTGTGGCATGTCCCAGTCGATGACAATGCTGATCACTTCGCGGGCCATTCAGGGGCTGGGCGGGGGTGGTCTGTTCGTTCTGGCGCTGTCCGTGGTGGGGGACGTGATCGCGCCCCGGGACCGGGGCAAGATTCAAGGCATGTTCGCGGCCGTGTTTTCGGCGTCGAGCATAATCGGGCCGCTGGCGGGTGGCTGGTTCGTGGATGCGCTGTCGTGGCACTGGATCTTCTTCATCAACATTCCGCTGGGCGCCATAGCCGTCGTCATGTTCGCCGCGAGTTTCGGGGCACGGGCAGAACGTGTGAGCCATGATATCGACTGGGCGGGTGCAGCGGCGCTGACCGTCTGTCTGTCGGCCTTGATCCTTGTCACAAGCCTCGGCGGGACAAGCTTTGCCTGGACCTCGGCTCAATCGCTTGCGCTGGTGGGTCTGACGCTGATCGCGGGCTTTGCCTTTGTCCTGATCGAAAGCCGGGCGAAGGAGCCGATCCTGCCGCTCAGCCTGTTCAGTAACAATGTGTTCACGGTGACCAGTGTCATCAGCGTGATCGTCGGCGCGGCCATGCTGGGGGCGATCACATTTCTGCCGCTCTATCTGCAGATTGCGCGTGGCTATACGCCGACCGAGTCGGGGCTGCTTCTGGTGCCGATGACCATCGGGATCATCGGGGCATCGACCTTTGCCGGCATCTACATGGGCCGCACCGCGCGCTATCGCATCCTGCCAATGATCGGCATGTCGCTGGTCATTGTTGGCGCAATGCTGCTTGCACTGCTGACGGGGCAGACGGGGCCTGTGGAGTTCGGGCTGATCATCGCGGTGCTGGGCTTTGGCATGGGCTGTATCTTCCCCGTCGTAACGACCGCCGTGCAGAATGCGGTGCCGCGCGCGCAATTGGGCACGGCGACGGCGGCGGGCGTGATGTTCCGCCAAATCGGCGGATCGCTGGCGGTCGCGGCATTTGGCGTGTTGTTCACCACGCGGCTTGCTGCGGGGATGATAACGCAGGGGGTTGAGCTTGCGCCGAGGATGAACCTGGGGCCGCAGGCTTTGGCCCAGTTGCCGGACGATATCCGTGCGGCGATTTCGGTCGTTGTCGTGGATGCGATCCATCCGATCTACTGGATCGTGGCGGGGCTTGGGGTGCTGGGACTTCTGTCAGCGCTGATGCTCGAGGAAGTGCCGCTGGCCGGGCGCGGGGTTGCGCGCGGCGGGGAGTGAGCGCCGACGCCTGCCCCGGCATGAGGTCGAGCGCGCGTCGCGCAGAGGGGCGGACCATACAAGAGGTTAACAGATTGCCTGTTTTTTGAGCAGCGAGGTGAAACCTTAGCCGGATGAGGTGAGTTTGACCCACCCTACGGGTCGCGAGGCTGGATGATCTATGGCAATTGAGTGACAGGGGGCCGCGCGGCCCCCTTGCGCCGCACTGCAGCACTCTTAGAGTGGTGCGGCTGATGCTGCTGGTTTGTTACTGCCCGGAGACTGCCAATGCCTGAATTCCGCAAGATACTTGTCGCCAACCGGGGCGAGATCGCCATCCGCGTGATGCGCGCCGCCAATGAAATGGGCAAGAAGACCGTCGCGGTCTATGCGGAAGAGGACAAGCTGGGCCTGCACCGGTTCAAGGCCGACGAAGCCTATCGGATCGGCGAGGGGCTGGGGCCGGTCGCGGCCTATCTGGCGATTGATGAGATCATCCGCGTGGCCAAGATGAGCGGCGCGGATGCGATCCATCCGGGCTATGGCTTGCTGTCAGAGAACCCGGATTTCGTGGACGCCTGCGAGAACGCCGGAATCACCTTTATCGGGCCGACCGCCGCGACGATGCGGTCTTTGGGTGACAAGGCGAGTGCGCGGCGCGTGGCCATGGCGGCGGGTGTGCCGGTTATTCCGGCGACCGAAGTGCTGGGCGATGACATGGACTTGATCCGCAAGCAGGCCGCAGAGGTCGGCTATCCCCTGATGCTCAAGGCGTCGTGGGGTGGCGGCGGGCGCGGGATGCGGCCGATCAACAACGAGGCGGAACTGGCCGACAAGGTGCGCGAAGGGCGGCGCGAGGCGGAAGCGGCGTTTGGGAATGGCGAAGGCTATCTGGAAAAGATGATCCTGCGCGCCCGGCATGTCGAGGTGCAGATCCTGGGCGACAAGCACGGGAACATCTATCACCTGTGGGAACGGGATTGTTCGGTCCAGCGGCGCAACCAGAAGGTCGTGGAGCGGGCCCCTGCCCCGTATCTGACGCAGGAACAGCGCGAGGAAATCTGCGATCTGGGCAAGCGTATCTGTGCGCATGTGAACTACGAATGCGCGGGCACGGTCGAGTTCCTGATGGATATGGACACCGGCAAGTTTTACTTCATCGAGGTGAATCCCCGCGTGCAAGTCGAACACACCGTCACCGAAGAGGTGACGGGGATCGACATTGTAAGGGCGCAGATCCTGATCGAGGAAGGCAGGACGCTGGCCGAGGCGACGGGGGTTGCATCACAGGACAAGGTCAAGCTTGACGGTCATGCGCTGCAATGCCGGGTCACGACCGAAGACCCGCTGAACAACTTCATCCCCGATTATGGCCGCATCCAGATGTACCGATCTGCAGCTGGCCCCGGCATTCGTCTGGACGCGGGCACGGCTTATTCGGGCGCTGTCATCACGCGGTATTACGATTCTCTGCTGACCAAGGTCACGGCGCGGGGGCCAACGCCCGAGATGGCAATTGCACGGATGGACCGGGCGCTGCGCGAGTTCCGTATCCGGGGCGTGTCCACGAACATCGCTTTCGTGGAAAACCTGTTGAAGCATCCGACGTTCCTGAACAATACCTATACGACGAAGTTCATCGACACGACGCCTGCGCTGTTCAACTTCAAAAAGCGGCGCGACCGGGCGACCAAGATCCTGACCTATATCGCCGACATCACCGTCAACGGGCACCCCGAGACGGTCGGACGGCCCAAGCCCGCCGCCGATCACAAGGCCCCCAAACCGCCAGTCAAGATTCTGGGCGAATGGGAGCCGGGGACGCGGCAGCTCTTGGACGAGAAGGGCCCCAAGGCGGTGGCCGACTGGATGCTGGCGCAGAAGCGGCTTCTTCTGACCGACACGACGATGCGGGACGGGCATCAGTCGCTACTGGCCACGCGGATGCGGTCGATCGACATGATCAAGGCGGCCCCCGCCTATGCCGAGAGAATGTCGGGCCTGTTCAGCGTCGAATGTTGGGGCGGGGCCACGTTCGATGTGGCCTACCGGTTCTTGCAGGAATGTCCGTGGCAGCGGCTGCGGGATATCCGGGCGCAGATGCCCAACATAATGACGCAGATGCTTCTGCGGGCTTCGAATGCAGTGGGCTATACGAATTATCCCGACAATGTAGTTGTGGCCTTTGTGAAACAGGCGGCGGAATCGGGCGTTGACGTGTTCCGCGTGTTCGACAGCCTGAACTGGGTCGAAAACATGCGCGTCGCGATGGACGCCGTGGTCGAGTCCAACAAGATCTGCGAAGCGGCGATCTGCTATACCGGCGACATGCTCGACCCGGCGCGGGCCAAGTATGACCTGAAGTATTATGTGGGCATGGCCAAGGAGCTTGAGGCCGCAGGCGCGCATGTACTGGGGCTGAAGGACATGGCGGGGCTTCTCAAGCCGGCGGCGGCGGCGGTGCTGGTCAAGGCGCTGAAGGAAGAATTGACGATCCCCGTGCATTTCCACACGCATGATACGTCGGGTGCGGCGATTGCGACGATCATGGCGGCAAGCGCGGCAGGGGTCGATGCAGTTGACGGGGCGATGGACGCATTTTCGGGTGGCACGTCACAGCCGACGCTGGGGTCCATTGTTGAAGCCTTGCGGCATACCGAGCGGGATACCGGCCTTGACATCGCAGCGATCCGCGAGATCAGCAACTATTGGGAAGCGGTGCGCGGGCAGTATGCGGCATTCGAGTCGGGCATGCAGGCCCCGGCGTCAGAGGTCTATCTGCACGAGATGCCGGGCGGGCAGTTCACAAACCTGAAGGCGCAGGCACGGTCTTTGGGGCTGGAGGAACGTTGGCATGAGGTCGCGCAGGCCTATGCCGATGTGAACATGATGTTCGGGGATATCGTGAAGGTCACGCCGTCGTCCAAGGTTGTGGGGGACATGGCGCTGATGATGGTGAGCCAGGGGCTGACCCGGGCGCAGGTCGAAGACCCAGCGGTCGACGTGGTGTTCCCGGATT
This sequence comes from Rhodobacterales bacterium, assembly GCA_026400355.1. Taxonomy (GTDB): domain Bacteria; phylum Pseudomonadota; class Alphaproteobacteria; order Rhodobacterales; family Rhodobacteraceae; genus JAPLPE01. The sequence goes on from JAPLPE010000020.1 coordinate 132,816, forward strand.
CGGTCATCGACATGATGAAGGGTAATCTGGGGCAACCGCCGGGCGGCTGGCCGGGGGCGATCCAGCAGAAGATCCTCAAGGGCGACGCGCCGATGACGGAACGACCGGGCAAATCGCTGCCGCCGGTCGATCTGGAAGCGGTGAGGGCCAGGGTCGAGAAGGAACTTGGCGGCAAGAGTGTGGATGACGAGGACCTTCACGGATATCTCATGTATCCCAAGGTGTTCCTTGACTACATGGGCCGTCACAAGACCTATGGCCCGGTGCGGACACTGCCCACCAAGACGTTCTTCTACGGCATGGAACCCGGCGAGGAGATCAGCGTCGAGATCGATCCGGGCAAGACGCTGGAGGTCCGGCTTCAGGCAGTCGGCGATACGACCGACGAAGGCGAGGTCCGGGTATTCTTTGAACTGAACGGCCAGCCGCGCACGATCCGCGTCCCCAACCGCAAGGCGGCGGCGATCACCGCGAAACGGCCCAAGGCCGAGGCGGGCAATCCCCTGCATATCGGCGCGCCGATGCCGGGGGTGATCGCGTCGATTGCCGCTGTGGCGGGCAAGCCGGTGCTGGCGGGGGATCTGCTGCTGACCATCGAGGCGATGAAGATGGAGACAGGGATCCACGCGGACCGGAACGGGACCATCAAGGCTTTGCATGTCCATGCGGGGGCGCAGATTGATGCCAAGGATCTGCTGCTGGAACTGGAATAGGGAGCAAGGGGGCGCTCGTCCGCGCGACGCGCAGCCTCGCTTTGCCGGTTGACGGTAGAGTGGGGTGAACCCCGCCCTATGCTTTTGGGACAGGTGAAAGCGGGTCAAGCGGGAAGTAAACTGGCAGTCCATTGATTTTGAGTGGGAATCCAAGCCATTCAGTTTCTTGATTTGCAAGTATTCCGTACGTTCCAGAAAGAAATATACAGGAGGCTCCAATCCTCTCTTTACGTTGCCCATCCGTTTACGGGATCGCTATGATAGGGACAGGGCATACCTGCGCAGTCATGGTGCGGGACAGGTGCCGTGAGCCGTGCGCCTGAAGTGAGGAGGGGACCACACTATGGAATTGCTTGAAGGGGTCTATACGGCCTCGGCGGATTTTGTCGAAAATGCGCATGTGGACGCAGCGGGATATGAGACGCTCTATGCGGCTTCAGTCGCGTCCCCAGACACGTTTTGGGCCGGACAGGCCAAGCGGATCGACTGGATTGCAGACCCCACCAAGATCAAGAATACCTCGTTCGCGCGCGGTAATGTATCGATCAAGTGGTTCGAGGATGGCACGCTGAACGTCAGCGCCAACTGCATCGACCGTCACATGGGCACGCGCGCCAACCAGACGGCGATCATCTGGGAACCCGATGATCCCAAGACCCCGGCACGGCACATCACCTATGCCGAACTGCTCGACAAGACATCGCGACTGGCCAATGTTCTCAAGTCGAAGGGCGTGAAGAAGGGCGACCGGGTCGTCCTTTACCTGCCGCTGATCCCAGAGGCGGCCTTTGCGATGCTGGCCTGCACGCGGATCGGTGCTGTGCATTCGATCGTGTTCGGCGGGTTTTCCCCGGATGCGCTGGCCAACCGGATCAACGATTGCGGGGCCAAGGTTGTCATAACGGCCGATTGGGGCCCGCGGGGTGGCAAGAAGATCGGGCTCAAGGACAATACGGACAAGGCGCTTTTGCATTGTTCGGATGACGTGAAGGTGCTGGTCGTCAAGCATACGGGCGATCAGACAAGCTGGACCGCCGGCCGCGACGTGGACCTGCTGGCCGAGATGGAAGAGGCCAAGCCCTACTGCGCCTATGCCGAGGTTGGCGCGGAAGACCCGATGTTCATCCTTTATACCTCGGGTTCGACGGGCAAGCCCAAGGGCGTTGTGCACACGACCGGGGGCTATCTGGTCTATGCGTCACTGACTCATCATATGACGTTTGACTACCATGACGGTGACATCTTCTGGTGTACCGCGGATGTGGGCTGGGTCACGGGGCACAGCTATATCGTCTATGGGCCTCTGTCGAACGGGGCCACGACGCTGATGTTCGAAGGCGTGCCCAACTATCCGGATCCAGGCCGGTTCTGGGAGGTCTGCGCCAAGCACAAGGTGAACCAGTTCTATACCGCACCGACCGCAATTCGGTCGCTGATGGGTCAGGGTCCGGAATGGGTTGAAAAGCACGACCTGTCGTCACTGAAGCTGCTCGGTACTGTGGGCGAGCCGATCAACCCCGAAGCTTGGAACTGGTACAGCAATCACGTGGGCAAGGGCAAATGCCCCATCGTGGACACGTTCTGGCAGACGGAAACCGGCGGGCACATCATCACCCCCCTGCCCGGCGCGATCCCGCAAAAGCCCGGATCGGCCACCAAGCCGTTCTTTGGCGTGCAGCCCATCGTGCTCGACCCCGCCACCGCCAAGGTGCAGGAGCAGACCGAGACGGACGGAGTTCTTTGCATCGCAGATAGCTGGCCAGGACAGATGCGCACGCTTTGGGGCGATCATGCGCGGTTCGAGGAAGCCTATTTCAGCCAGTATCCAGGGTATTATTTCACCGGGGACGGCTGTCGGCGGGATGCGGACGGCTATTACTGGATTACCGGCCGTGTGGATGACGTGATCAACGTGAGCGGGCACCGAATGGGCACAGCCGAGGTGGAATCTGCGCTCGTCGCCCACGAGAAGGTCGCCGAGGCGGCAGTCGTGGGGTATCCGCACGATATCAAGGGTCAGGGTATCTATGCCTATGTGACGTTGATGAAGGGTGTGGAGCCGACCGAACCGCTGCGCAAGGAACTCGAAGCCTGGGTCAGGAACGAGATCGGGCCGATCGCCAAGCCGGACCTGATCCAGTGGGCGCCGGGCCTGCCCAAGACGCGGTCGGGCAAGATCATGCGGCGTATCCTGCGCAAGATCGCGGAGAACGACTTTGGCACGCTGGGCGATACCTCGACCCTTGCCGATCCGGCGGTGGTGGATGACCTGATTGCCAACCGCATGAACATGGTCTGATCCCGCTCGGCGCACCGGTCATCATCCTTCTTGGTCCCCCGGCGCAGGGAACGGCACGCAGACGCGGATGCTGGAGGAGGCCTGCGGTCTGATCCAGCTTTCGACTGGTGACCTGCTGCGCGCTGCGGTGGCGGAAGGAACCGAGGCCATCCGGCATAGCCAGAGCGAGATCGCGGGGGTGGTAGCAGCCTAAGCGAAGCGACCGTCGGGGGACGATTCCCTGACAGATGAGCGCCGGGCTGCGCGATGCGCGGACCCGGGAGGATATGTCTTGCCGGTTCGATAAGCATTTCGGGCGGTGCGCCGAATGTGTCCGCCCCGGAGAGAGAAGTCGTGTCCGGTCAACAGGCATGACAGACGGTCGGCAAGGTCCGGCTGCCAGATCCGGCGACAGGGAAAGCCGGTCCTGACGGGGGCGTAGGGAAAAGGAGAGAACCCATGGCAGTTAATGACTTCCACAAACCGGTAAACCTGTCGCGTCCGATGGCAGCAGTAGAAAGGAAGGTCATCATGTCCTCCTCTGCAGGTATGATCTTTGAAATGTATGACTTCTTGCCTTTTCGGGTCGCTCGCGGCGATCATAGGGGCGCAGTTTTATGCACCGTTCCCCAAGGCGACGCGCAACGTGTTTGCGCTGTTGGACTTTGCGGCTGGCTTGATCGTCCGCCCCTCCGGCGCACTGGTCTTCGGATCGCTCGGTGACAGCATCGGCCGCAGGTACACCTTCCTGATGACCATTCTCATCATCGGCCTGTCAACCTTCCTCGTCAGCTTACTGCCGAAGTGCTATTCTTGGGGTGTGGCTGCGCCGATCATCCCGATCACCCTGCGCATGCTGCAAGGTCCGGCGCTTGGCGGCGAATACGGCGGCGCGGCGGTCTATGTCGCCGAACATGCGCCGATCAAACTTCGCGGATATCATGCCGCGTTCATCCAGACGACGGCCACCCTTGACCTGCTGTTGTCGCTGATCGTGATCCTGACGGTGACCTGTCATATCAACAGCAACTTTCCCGACCAGCCAGTGCTGAACGAAGCTGGCGAGGCGGTCATGCTGGCAGATGGCAAGCCGTCGAAGATGAAAGCGTCCAACGCCTGGGGCTGTCGCATCCCGTTCCTTGGCTCGATCTTCCTGCTGTTGGTCTCGCTCATTATCAGGTTGCAGATGAATGAATTCCCCGCCCTCAGGAAGATAAAGGAAGAGGGTTCGGCCCCGAAGGCGCCACTCCGCAGAGCCCTCGTCAACTGGAAAAACGGCAAGATCGCCCTGATCGCCTTGTTCAGCCTGACCGCAGGGCTGGCGACGGTCTGGTATTCAGGCCAGTTCTATGCCCTGTTCTTCGTGCAGAACGTCATCAAGGTTGACCGCTTTGCCTCCAAAACTCTGGTGGCCTGGTCACTGATCCTTGGCACTGGCGGGATCCTCGAGTTCGGTTCGCTCTCGGACCGGATCGGGCGCAAGCCGATCATCCTCGCGGGCAGTATCATCGCAGCGCTGACCTGCTTTCCGGTGTTCAACCTCCTGACCACGACGGCCAATCCGATGCTGGCCGCAGCCCACCAGACGCAAATCACGGTGACTGCTGCCGATGACGACTGCTCGTTCCAGTTCAACCCGGTCATCGGCAAGTTCTTTGTCCGCGGTGGTACTCACAAGAAGTAAGACTTTGAGGACGACCCGGACCACAAGGTCACCGCCAAGAGAAACACAGACCGGCCAGGGAAAACACCGGCCTGTTGATTCTCGGGGATCAGGTCCGCGGATGCGATGTCTGCCAGTCCCTTTGTCCTGGTTGTCGAGGATGACGACAACATCGCCTTCGCCTTGGCCTATGTGCTGGAGCACAAGGGCTCGGCTTCGGCGCCGATCGCGAACGGGGCCGAAGCCATGGAGCGGGTACGGCGCGACCGGCCTGATCTGGTGCTCATCGACGTGATGCTACCAGAGGTGTCAGGCCACGAGATTTGCCGAGCCGGGCTGACGGACCCGGGGCTGGGCGGGGTGCGGCATCCTGCCGATGACGGCGGGCAGTCATTCCGGGATGGTTGACGGGTCCACGGGTTCTTGGCCGAGCCCTTTGAATTGCAGGACCTGCAGGACGAGATGCACCGCGTGCTGGCCACCTCAGCGCGGAAGCGGAGGATCAGCGTCCAGACACCCATGACGACAGCCAGTATCACGGCGTTCGTCGCAAAACCGACGCCGACGGCCGTCCATAGTCCGGTGAATTGACCGGGAGGCACCGTCGTCGGAATGATCACGGCCACAAGAACCAGACCCAGGATCAAGGGCAGAAGCGTTCCCGTCGCTTCGCAGGTGAGGGCGGCCGTATAGATCAGCGCCACGATCAGCCCTGTGCGGAACAGGTCAGTGATCTGGGACAGAAGAATCTCGGTCAGGGTTATGGGACGCCCCTTCAGGATAAGTGGCGTCAATCGGGGCAAGCGGGGAAAGGGGCCCATATGGGGCGGCTGGGCCTGCGGAAACCGCAAGATATGGGCCCCTTTCTGTGACCGGGGCGCATCGGGCTTGTCACGAAACTGTCACATAGGATTGCGCAGGGGCGGGTCCCGGCGCTAGGGGGCGGCATGGACCTTCCCAAGATCAAGCCAGACGACCCGGCCAGCCCGCACCATCTTCTGTTCCATCTGGGGCGGACAGCATCGCCCCCACCGGATGCCGTGCGCCCAGCAGGACCGCGCCCAAGGCGATGAACCCCCGCCCCGCCGTCATGTCGCGCGTAAAGCCGATGTAGTTGAACATCGCGAGATACGCGCCCCGGCCCCGGCCAAAGCGCCCGATACCATCAGCGACCAGAGCCGCACCTTGTCGATCGGGATCCCCGCCGCCGCAGGGGCCGCCGCATATTCCCCCACGCCCCGCAGCCACAGGCCCCAGGGCGTGCGGTAAAGGAAATACCAGATCGCCCAGACCGACAGAAACGCCAGCCATGTCAGCACCGAATGCCCCGACAAAAGGCTCTGTAGCGTTGGCCCCACGACCGGGATCGACTGAAGGAAATCGGGATGGATCGCCGGCACCGACCCGGATACCAGATTGATCGAGGTCCCCTTGTCACCCCCAGTGGCCAGCGACAGCGCGAACACCGTGCCGCCCGCCGCCAGAATGTTCACCGCAAAGACCACAAGGATCACATCCGCCTTGAGCCGCAGGTGAAAGAACCCCATCAGCGCACCCAAAAGCGCGCCTGACCCAACAGCCGCCAGCACTGCCACATACCACGGCGCATAGACTGACACGACTACGGCGGTCAGTGCCGCGATCGGCATCATCCTCCGAGCGCGACGTTCAGTGCGCCGCCAAGGTCTGAAATTAGGCCACCCGGCGTGGCAAACAGCAGCGGCGTGGACGCCCGTATCTCCGGGCATCACCGTCAGGTTCACGCCGTCATTGGCTACGGTCCCGCCGGGATAGATCTTGCCGATGCCGCTGGCCTGAATGATCGGGGTCATGGTGGTCCCTATGGGATCAGCCCCGCGCCACGGCGGGGCTGGTTCGCCTTACTGCATCACTGTGTCGACACTGATCTCGCCCGCGATGATCTGCGCTTCGATGGCATCCACCTCGGCGCGCACCTCGGCCGGAACGATCTGCTCATGGAACTTGCTCTTGGAAATTCCGACCGCCCCGTCGGCCAGACCCAGAAGGAGCGCCGTGCCATAGGGCGCAGTCCCGTCAATTGTCTGGCTGATCGCCGTGAACAGAGAATCGCCGACCCGCTTCTCCACCGAGGTAAAGATGACCGCCGCCTGTGCCGGATCGGTCGGTTCAAAGATCAATGCCTGATCGCTGTCCACACCGACAGCAAGCTTGCCTTCGTCGCGTGCCGCCTGAAGCGACCCGATCCCTGTGCCGCCCGCGATTGGGAACACGATGTCCACGCCCTGCGCAAACTGCGCCAGTGCCAATTCCTTGCCCTTTGCAGTGCCACCAAAGCCGCCGGCCACGGCGCGCAGCACCTCGACCGTAGGATTGGCGGCCTTGGCCCCCTGTTCGAACCCGACGGCAAATTCCACGACGGTGGCCCCTTCGACACCGAGGATCGCGCCCAGCTTGCCCTTGGTGGACAGGCGCGCGGCGGCAAAACCGGCCAGATAGGCCGCCGTGGAGGTGCGATAGGTGATGGCGAGCATGTTGGGCAGGGCCGTCGCAGCAAAATCGGGTGCGTCATCGAATACGATGAACTTGGTATCGGGGTATTCCGGGGCCAGCGCGGCCATGAAGCCGGTCATTTCCCAGTTGCCCGCGATCACGATGTCAAAGCCCTGATCGGTCGCGTCGGCCAGCGCCGGTTCCCAGCGGCCCCGGTCCAGCCCTGCGTCGATGATCTGCACATCGCAGCCCAGTTCCGCCGTGGCCCGTGCCATTCCTGCAGCCGCCGAGTCGAAAAAGCTCTTGTCGCCAAGGTTACCGTGGACGACCAGCGCCACTTTCAGAGGCTCTTGCGCGCCCGCCATCCGGACGGCGGCAAAGGGCTCAGGGTCGTGCCGAGGATGAATTGCGTCACCCGGCGGCGGTTGATCATCAAAGTCATGGCAGTCACTCCATTTGGTTGATGTTCAGGTTCAAGGACGGTAAGAAATTGATCTGGCATACATTTCGATCAGCCGGGACAGGGAGGCTTCTTCGATCAGCGTAACCATCGGCGTGCCAAGACGCCCCGATGGATCGACCAGCGTCATTCCCCGCGTGATTCCCGGAGCCAGCGCCACATCGACCGAGGCGCGGACCGATTTAGTAACAATCGATGGATCAAGCACGACAGCCGAGGCGAAAGGATCGACAAACCGCATGCTGTCGCCCCCGCCGTAGCCTGCCACCACTTGTCGCGCATGTCGGGCCAAAGACTGGCTGAAAGTTTTCGGCAGCCCCGCCGGAATGTCGGCAAACAACTCATCAATCTGCTTCCCGGTCAGGGAATGGGTCACGCAAGGTTCCCACGGGATAACGATTGTGTCGATATCAGCCTGGAAAACCACCGCCGCCGCTTCAGGGTCGGCATAGATGTTGAACTCGGCCGCAGGCGTTGTGTTCCCGCGCCCATGGACCGTGGCCCCCATGATGGTAAGCTGACCGATCCCCGCGATGATGCCCGGCTCCAACCGCAGTGCGAGCGCAAGATTTGTCAAAGGCCCGATCATCAGGATATCGACCTTCTCGCCCTTTTGCGCCGCTGCCGCAAAGGTCCGCCGCAGGAACCCTACTCCATCGTGACTGGCCACTTCGGCCTGCTTTTCGGGCCGTGGCGCATTGCCCAGCCCGTCCTCGCCATGGATATGCTTGGCGTCGATGATAGGCTGCACCAGCGGCCTGTCCGCCCCGGCATGGACGGGTACATCCGCCCCCACCACCGCCAGCGTGGCAAGAATGTTCCGGGTCGCGGCCTCAAGCCCCACATTGCCGAACACGGTCGTGACGGCCATCGGCACGACGCCATGCGCGACCAGAAGGATCAGCGCCTGCGCATCATCCACCCCGCCGTCTGTGTCGAGTATCAGCGGGTGACGCGTCATTCAGGCCACTTTCCTTGCCGTGGCCACATGGGACCAGAAATCCGCATGGATGGCCGAGTATTCCGTCCGTATCTCTTCAAAGGGCCGCCGCATCAGCACCCGGTGCCGGACAAGCTGTTCGCCCGCAACCCAGACGTGCCGCGCATCCCGCCCCGACCCGGAATAGATCAGCGCCGTCTCAACACCCGGCGTTTCCGACCAGCCCGGACCGCGCATGTCAAAGGCCACGATATCGGCGGCCTTGCCGGGTTCCAGCGACCCCGTCTCATGCCCGATGCCAAGTGCCGTGGCCCCGTCGATCGTGGCCATACGGGTCATGTCACGGGACGACAAAGGCTGCGCCTGCCCTTCGCGGTGCGATGCGACAAGCCCTGCGACCCGCATCTCGGACACCATGTCATAGGAATTGTTGGCGGCCACATTGTCGGTTCCCAAGGCCACCGTCACGCCCGCTGCGCGCAGGTCCACGACGGGACAGATGCGTTCCCGCCCCGATCGCAGCCCCGCACTGGCGCAATGCGCCATCGACGCCGCCGGGGCCGCCGCGAACACGGCAATGTCGTCGTCCGACAGGTCCAGACAATGCGCTGCATGCACCCGTCCCTGAAAGAACCCGTCCCGCGCAAGCGCCTGCGTGGCCGTGAGCCCATAACGCACAAGCGTCAGCTCATTGTCCTCGGGCCCCGCCGCCATATGCAGATGCATCCCGCAGCCATACTTGACGGCCATCACCACCTCAGCCCGCAGAAGCGCCTCGTCATTGTCCACGTAAGGCGCATGCGGCCCGAACCAAGGGATGACCCGCCCCTGCCGTTGCCCTTCGACAAAGGCTGCGGCCAACGCCAGTTCCTCGGACCCCCGCGCCTGATCGCCCAGCTGGACGATGCCATAGCCTACCACGGCCCGCAGCCCCGACGCAGCCGCGGCCGCCGCGATCTCCTCCGCAAAAAAATACTGGTCGCAAAAGGTCGTCGTCCCTGACAGCACCATCTCGGCACAGGACAGCGCCACCGCAGGACCGATGTCGCTCGGGACCAGCGACAATTCCGGCTCGCGGATCGTGTTGTACCAGCCGTCCATGGTCAGCAGGCTGTGCCCTTCGGACCGCCCCCGGAACAGCACCATCGCCGTATGGGTATGCGCATTCACCAGCCCCGGCATAACCAGATGCCCCACAAGATCATGCACCTCGTCGAACCGTTCCGGATCGGGCATCGAGGCCTGCGTCCCCAGCCCGGCGATCCGCCCGTCCTCGATCGCGAGCCACCCCCGCGAAATCGTCCGGTCCGATGGGTCGACCGTCAGGATCGTGGCATCGGCAAGAAGGGCAGAAGGCATTTGACCCAAGTCCATAAGCAGCTTTAGATCACAGAGAGACGCCAAGGTGAGTGTCCTTGTCAAATGCAAACGCGGCCCTCCAACCTCATCCTGCCTGCCCCGCAGCATTTGCCTAAAATGGCGGCGGACGGCGCCGCATTGCTCTCGCGCCAAGAACTTGACCGATGAGCCTCAACCCCTTCCACACCGATCCCGCAATCCCCGAACGCCTCGCCCGTCAGGATGGAGAGGCTCTGCGCGAGGCCGCCATCGCCGCCCTGATCCCCGGCCGCGTCATCCCCGCCGCCGACGTCGACCGCATCGTGAGCGACCACAGCCTTGCCGGGCCCGAGGACCTGATGTGCCATCTCGTTCAAGCTGCCCGCACATGGGCACAGCCGCCGATCTCGGATTTTTTCGTGGGCACCGTCGGGCGCGACACGACAGGCGACCTGATCCTCGGCTGCAACCTCGAATTCCCCGGCACGACGCTGGCCTTTACCGTACATGGTGAAGGATTTGTGATCACCCGCGCCTTCCAGCTTGGCCGCACCATCACGACCCTTGCCCTGGGCGAGGCGCACCCCTGCGCCCATTGTCGCCAGTACATTTCCGAATTCGCCGCCGTCCGCGACATGGTCCTGATCGATCGGATCGGCCAACGCCTCACAATGGCGCAACTCTATCCCTGGCCCTTCGACCCCGGCTACCTCGGCAAAGCGGGCGCCGTGCCCGGTGCATTAAGCTTCCCCGGCCTGACCCCCGCCGCCCTTATCCCCGAAAGTCTCCTCAGTGCAGGGCAGGGCGCCTGGACCCCCTATTCCTGCTGCCCCGGTGCCGTCCTCCTGACACTCACCGATGGTACCGAAATCACTGGCGCCGCGATCGAATCCGTCTCCTTCAACCCCACGATCCAGCCGATCCAATCCGCCCTGATCGCGCTCCTCGCACATGACCGGACACCGTCCGAAATCGCCACCGCCACCCTCGGCACCGTAAAGGGCGGCGCTGTGGACTACACTGCCCCCACCACCGAACTCCTTACCCGCATTGTCCCGCAGGTCCCGCTCACCACCATCGGCTGGTCACCATGACCTTCCCCGCCAATCCAACCGCCTCACGAAGACAGAAAGACCCGGCGACCACCCCGTCCGTCTCCATGTTTTCTGGTCGCCAAAACACCTTCGGGGGGGAGCTCGCAGGGCGGGGGGCAGACAGCCCCCTCCGCCCTCAGCCGCAGGACACGCCGATGATCGACCTCGCCCACGCCACCTGGCCCGAGATCGAGGCCGCCCTCACCCGCCACCCGTACGCCAACCTCTACATCGGCGCCGTCGGACAGCACGGGCCGCACCTGCCGCTGACGGTGGACACCGATCTCGCCACCGGCGTCGCCCGTGCCCTCGCCCAGGCCACCGGTGCCATCCTTCTCTTCGCGCTCCTCCATGGTGAAGCGGGGAGCGCCGAAGCCTTCCCCGGCACGATCTCGACCTCACCCGAGACGCTCCGCGCCCTCATCACCGATATCGGACGGGGCCCGACCCGCATGGGCGTTCCCGCCCTCGTCGCCCTCAACGGCCATATCGGCAGCCGCGACCCAATCGTGCCCGCCGCCCGGACCCTGCTTTCCGCAGGGCTCCCCAGCCTCAACCTCGACTATCCCGGCCTCGAGCCCCTCGCCGCCCGCATCTGTGACAGCCAACACGCAGGCCGCGGTTTCTTTCACGCGGATGAGGTTGAAGCCTCCATGCTCCTCGCCCTCCATCTCGATGTCGTCCAGACAGGTAAGGCCGCCCCCGAATACCCGGTCTTCCCTGAAACCCTCGGCCACCATCTGATCCGGTTCCGCAAGATTTCTGCCTCCAGCATCTTCGGCGATCCCCGTCCCGCCACCGCCGCCAAGGGGCAGACACTGATTGACAGGATCGTCGCCAACAGCATTCCCCCTTATCACTGCCTTCCGCGCCCGCCACGGGCTGCCACCCACCCCACCTGACAGGAGTCTCCATGCCCAAAGTCCTCTTTGCCGGAGAAAGCTGGACCGTCCATTCGATCCACCAGAAGGGCTTCGACAGCTTCACCACCACCGAATACGCCGAAGGCGGAGGCTGGCTGAAACAGGCGCTCACGCGCGGCGGTTGGGACATCACCTACCAGCCCGCCCATATCGCCGCCCGCGAGTTTCCCACCACGCCCGAGGCGCTGGCCGCCTATGACTGCGTCATCCTCTCCGACATCGGGGCTAACACGCTGCTCCTTCACCCCGAAACTTTCTCGAAATCGAAACCTCTGCCCAACCGTCTGAAATCGCTCAGAACCTATGTCGAAAACGGTGGCGGCCTCGTCATGGTGGGCGGCTACCTGACCTTCCAGGGGATCGACGCCAAGGCGCGATATGCCGGATCGCCCATCGAAGACGTCCTGCCCGTGACGCTCTCGCGCTACGACGACCGCGCCGAGAACCCCTTCGGCATCTCCCCGCAGCAGGCGCTGAGCCACCCGATCACCGCTCAAGTGCCGCCCGACTGGCCCGATCTCCTCGGCTACAACTGCGTCACCGCCAAACCGGGGGCGACCGTCATCACGACCGTAGGCGACGATCCCCTGTTGGTCGCGGGGACCTATGGCAAGGGCAGGGCAATTGCCTTCACCTCCGACTGCGGCCCCCACTGGGCGCCCCCGCCGTTTGTGGACTGGGCGGGCTACGATCCCCTCTGGCAGGGCATCGTCAACTGGGCCGCTGGCCGCACATGACAAAGGTCAGCCAACCGCCCGACCCCTGGGCCCGCACCACCACCGAAAACGGATTTGCGGCTGATGAGGTTATCAGCGCGCTTCAGAAATCCATCCGGCGCGGCCTTCTGGAAAATGCGATCCTCCTCGCCTGAGAGATGTTCCTCACCTCGCCCAAGATGGAGGAAAAGCTCTGGTCCCGCCTCACCGTTATCGCGGTCGAGGATGTGGGCCTCGGCAATCCTCAGGCGCCGATGCTGATCGAAACCCTTTACCAGCAGCACCACCGCTACGCCCGACTGCTCGGCGACCGTTTCCTCTTTGCCGCCCACGCCATCCGCGTCCTCGCCACCTCGCCCAAGGAACGGGTCAGCGATGATCTTGTGAACTGGGCCAAACATGCGACCGCCATGGGCGAGGCGCGGCCCGAGATCATCGACGCCGCCCGCGACATGCACACGGCAAGCGGTCAGGCCATGGGTCGTGGCTACCGCTTCTTCATGGAAGAAGCCTCGCGTGTTTCGCCAGTGTCCAACACCAACGACCCGAAATGGCGCGACTGGATCATCGCCGCGCTTGATACGGGCAAACTGACGTGATCGCACATAGCTTGGGTTTCACCCGCTCTACGCACCTCTTCCCCCGCGATGCCGCCCGATCACAATCGTAGGGCGGGGTCCTCTCCGACACGCCCCTTGCCCAAGGCTTACCTCATCTCCCTCCCCGCGGACCTCATCCTCAACGCCGCTGACGAAGTCACGATCCGCCAGAACCTCACCCTCGTGGCGCTGGGCAAGCGCCCTGCCGAACGCGCCATCCGTGTGGGCCGGGTCTTTGCCGCCTATGCGCGCGCATGGCTTCCCGACCACGAGATCGTCACGTCGGGTCGTCGCATCGCCTATGTCGGCCCTGCGGGCACCTACCGGGGCGAGGTGGCTGAATGTGTCCACTACCCCAACCTCTCCGCCGTCCCAGGCTTCGGTGAGGTTCACAAGCACATCTAATCCACCCACCTCACCCCGGAATACGAGGCCGCCCTCGTCCTGCCGCGCGGCAATAACTGGACCTGCGAGGCGAGCCATGAATTCGGTAACGTCAACTCCGCCCGCAACACCGACTTCTGGCAAAAGGCCCGCCTCGCAGGATCACCGCTCAAGGTCTTCATCCAGCCCGGTTCGGCCGTGCCCCCAGCGCATGGGAACAGAGCGGCGGCCATCATGACCACGCCATCATGCGCGAAACCTTCGCCAGCGACCTCTCGGTCACCAGCCTTGACGAGGTGATGGACTGGCCCTCGGTCTGGGACCCCACGAACCCCGGCTATGCCCGCATGTGGGCCATCATCCGTGCCAAGCTGGAAAGCCGGGGCGTGATCGAATTCCAGGGCTCTGGCCTGACCGACCCGCATGATATCTCGGCTTTCACCGCTGCAGGCCTTTCTGCCGATCACGAAGTCTGGTCGGCGGGCGAGGCCTGGGACCGCCTCATGCGCGGCATCTTCACCGAACTGCGCCCGTTTTCCCATGACATGGTGATCCCCGGCCTGATCGAACGCGGGCTGAAGGACTGGTCCAGCGTCGCCTTCACGACGGACGACCGCAGCGCCACCGAAACGATCGAACTCGGCGCGTCAGATCACAATATCCGCCACGCGATCCACGATCGGCTAGACGCCGAAACCGCGATCCAATGCGCCACGATCAACCCCGCTCGCCACATGCGGATCGAACATCTCGTGGGCGCGCTTTCGCCCGGCCGCTATGCCGATATCGTGCTCTTGGAGGACGTGCCCTCGGTCGCGATCGCCCATGTCTGGGCCGACGGCCAGCTTGTGGCCACGGCCCGGACCTACACCGGTCCCTTGCCCCGCATCGACTGGCCCGACTGGGCGGCCAAGACCATGAACATCAGCCGCACCCTGACGCCTGCCGATTTCGCCATCCCCGCCGCTCCCGGTCGCATGACGATGGAAGCGGCTGTCCAGCGCCCCTTCCACTGGCAGGACGACTACATGACCCGCACCCTTCCGGTGGCCGATGGTCTGGTCCAGCGCGACCCCGCGCAACTGATCACCAAATGGGCCGTCATCGACCGCTATCGCGGCGACGGCGCGGTGGCAAAGATGTTCTGGGCAGGTTGCGGCCCGACTGATCCCGACACGGCATTCGCCTGCTCGGTCGCCCATGACAGCCACAACGTCTGGTCAGTGGGGTCCTCCGACGCCGCCATGGCCATGGCTGTCAACCGCCTGCAAGGGATCGGCGGCGGCTGGGTACTTGTCCACCGGGGCACCATCACTGCCGAAGTCCATCTCGAAATCGGCGGCCTGATGACCGCCCGCCTGGCCGAAGCGCTTGATGCCGAAATGCAGGCCCTCCACACCGCGGCCGCTCGCGTCGACTGGATCTTCGAATGCTCTGACTTGACCCTCTGGAAACCCGGCTTCCCCGAATTCCTCAAGTTCGCAACCCTCACCTGCTCCCCCTGGCGCTGGGTCCTCGTCGCCCCCTCACCCCTCTGCCCCGAGGGCTTCGTCAACGTCGCCACAGGAGAGCAGCGGCCTGTGGTCTGGTAGGTGTTCCATCCCGGATGATCACATAGACCCTCGCCGTTCAGCCCTGTTCATGGCAAGATCGATCCTCCTTGAGGTTCGGGAGGAGGTGCGAGCATATTGATCACTCTGCACAAGCAGGCGACGAGCGAGCCATTGTCCGCCATTGGTCCGAGGACAATGGCGAGGGCCGAAGATCCGGGCCGCAATCCAGGCGAGCCCGGACCCGGCATGGATGGTGGCCGAGCGTTACGGCATCAGCGAGCAGACGGTCTGGAAGTGGCGGGGTCGCGACGACGTTCACGGCCAGAGCCACACGCCGCACCGCTTGCAGACGACGTTGACCCCGGCGCAGGGTTCGAGCTTGAAGCGATCGATCCAGTGGATCGATCGTAGCAAAGAACGTCGTGGTCGCGCTGTGCAAGGCGCTTCTACTGCCGCTTGACGAACTGCTTGCCGTGGTGCGCGAGTTCCTCAATCCACCTTTGCCGCTGTCACCTCGACCTCGACCACAAACTCGGGCCGGGTAAACCCCGAGACGATCACCAAGGTGGAGGCCGGCAACCGTTCCACCCCCGCCAGCCATTCATCCCGCGCGGCCATGTAGCCCGCCATGTGGCTGCGGTCGGTGACAAAGGCGTTGATGCGGATCACATCCTCTGGCTCCATGCCGCCTTCGACAAGAATCGCTGTGCAGGACGCAAAGCAGATCCGCGCCTGCTCCAAGGCGCCGTCAGGCACCGAGTCATCGGCAGCAATACCAAGCTGCCCCGAACTCACCACCAGCCGCGCCCCGGCAGGCACCTCGACCCCGTGGGCATAGCGGGCAAAGGGTTTCCGGATCTGCGGCGGAAACAAGGATTTCATCGGCTTACCTCTCGTCAGTTGCTATCCACGTCCTCTTGCCAGCAACGGGCCCTCCGGCCGCAAGGGCGCGGGCCCTTCAGACCATCTCAGGCCAGTCTCGCTCAGGGCTTGCACAGATGACTAGCCACATGCTGATTTTTCATGCAAGTTTTACCCTGATGGCGTGTTGCCCGCTGCCACGCCTCGTCCGTCACGACCGTGCTTCTATGCTCATTCGCAGAAACCATCCTTTAGGGGACACCATGACAACGCGCCTGACTGCCAAGATTGCTGCCTCGACCGTCCTGACCTCGGTGCTGGCTCTGCCTGCGCTGGCTGAAAACATTCCTGTCACCTATGGCACCAACTGGGTCGCCCAGGCCGAACATGGCGGTTTTTATCAGGCCGTGGCCGATGGCACCTATGCCGAATGTGGTCTGGACGTGACCATCGTCCCGGGCGGCCCGCAAGTGAACAACGCGGCCCTGCTGCTGGCAGGCCGCATCGACTTCTACATGGGCGGGACCGTCGACGGTTTCTTTGCCGTGCAGGAAGGTCTGCCGCTCGTCAACGTGGCCGCCATGTTTCAGAAGGACCCTCAGATCCTTCTGACCCATCCGGGCACCGCCGCAACCTTTTCCGATATCCAGAAACTGCCGACGATCCTGATCTCGGACGGTGGCTATGCCGGCTTCTACCAATGGATGATGTCCGCCTACGGCTTTACCGAAGAACAGCGCGTCCCCTACACCTTCAACGCCGCCCCCTTCATCGCCGATCCGCAGTCAGCCATGCAGGGGTATCTCTCTTCCGAACCCGCCGTGGTCGAAAAGGAAGGCGGATTCACCCCCGACGTCTGGCTGCTGGCTGACGCGGGCTACACCTCTTATTCGACCACGATACAGACGCTCGCCGACACCGTCGCCAACAAGCCCGACATCGTGCAATGCTTTGTCGATGGCTCGATCAAGGGCTGGTACAACTACATCTACAACGACAATACCGCTGCCAATGCGCTCATCATGGCCGACAACCCGGACATGACACAGGAACTGATCGACTATGCCATCGACAAGATGAAGGCATACGGCATCGTTGACTCAGGCGACACGCTGACGTTGGGCGTGGGTGCGATGACCGACGAACGCATGGCCGACTTCTATACCAAGATGGTGGCATCCGGCCTGATCCCCGACGGACTGGACATCAAGGCCTCCTACACGACACAGTTCATCAACAAGGGCGTCGGATTGGACCTCAAGCCTGCTCAGTAAGAACAGCGCAGAACAAGAACGACCACGGGCGCGGCAGGGCAACCTCACGCGCCCCTTCCGGTCAGGAAAGCCGATGAGCACGACCACCCGCCCGATCAAGCCCCTCGGTCAGCGGCCCCGCATCCTCCAGATGCAGGACGTCGACAAGACGTTCAACGGCTCGGTGGTCGCCCTGCGCCGTATGGCGCTGTCGGTCAACGAGGGTGACTTCATCTCGCTCCTCGGCCCTTCGGGCTGCGGCAAATCCACGGCCCTTCGCCTGATTGCCGGCCTCATGCGCCCCACAGCGGGCCGTATCCTGTGGGAAGGCGGTCAAGGGGCGGATGATCTTGGCGTCGTGTTTCAGGAACCGACCCTGATGCCCTGGGCCACGGTGGCTCATAATGTGTATCTGCCCTTTCGCTTGCGCGGCGACCGCTTTGCCAAGGTCAGCGATCGCATCCACGAAGTGCTCTCCCTTGTCGGCCTTGAGAAATTCGCCGATAGCTATCCCCGCGAGCTTTCCGGCGGAATGAAGATGCGCGTCTCGATCGCCCGTGCGCTGGTCACGAACCCGCGCCTGATTCTGATGGACGAACCTTTTGCGGCGCTGGACGAAATCACCCGGCAGAAGCTTAACAACGATCTCCTGTCGCTCAAGGCGGCCACGGGCTGTACCGTTATATTCGTCACCCATTCCGTGTTTGAATCCGTATTCCTATCGGACCGAATCCTTGTCATGGCCCCGCGCCCCGGTCGCGTGGTCAAGGAAATCACCATCGACGAGCCCTATCCCCGCGACCTCGCCTTCCGCACCTCGCCCGAATACGCAGCCCATGCCCGCGCCACATCCGACGCACTCATGTCCGCCATGGGCGGCACCCTGATGGAGGTTGAGTCCCACGCATGACCATCACCGACACCCGCACGCCTGCCCTGGAAGCCCAGCCGCTATATGACGAGGACGAAGCCCGCCATGCCCGGTCCCAGCGGATCGAAAGCGTTGCCAGATGGCTTCTCCCGATCATCGTGGTCACCTTGTCGATCTGGGGCTGGTCCTACCTTGTCCGCGTGAACGAGATTCCGCATTACATCCTGCCCGGCCCCGGCCTTGTCCTGCAGACCCTGATCGAGGATTGGTCGATCCTCGCCGGTTCAGCCCTCGTGACGCTTCAGATCACGCTGATGGCGCTCGCCGTGGCCATAATCGGCGGTGTCGGCCTTGCGATTCTTTTCAACCAAAGCCGCTTTGCCGAAATGTGCTTCTTTCCCTATGCGGTGATCCTGCAGGTGACGCCAATCGTCTCGGTCGCGCCGCTCATCTTCATCTATGTGGAAAGCAAGTTCGTCGCACTGCTCCTTTGCGCCTGGATTGTGGCGTTTTTTCCGATCCTTGCCAACACGACCCTTGGCCTCAAATCTGCCGACCATAACCTGCGCGACCTGATGACGATTTACCGCGCCACGCGCTGGCAACGGCTGATCCACCTGCAACTCCCCTCGGCGCTGCCCTATTTCCTTGGCGGCCTGCGCATCGCGGGGGGCCTTGCGCTGATCGGGGCCATCGTCGCGGAATATGTCGCGGGCACTGGTGGAGTGGGTTCAGGCCTTGCCTTCCGCATTCTTGAGGCGGGCTACCGGCTCAACATCCCCCGCATGTTCGCGGCACTTCTTCTGATCGCCGTGATGGGCGTCATCATCTTCATGTCCACGACGCTGATCAGCCACTTTCTTCTTCGCAAATGGCACGAAAGCGCCGTCAAACGGGAAACATGATGGACTTTCTGACTCTGCCCGCCGTCCCGGCGCTGACGCTCGACAACGTCTCATGGCCCGCCTGTCTGACCGGGGGGGCAGGGGAGTTGACCTCGGGGTCGCTCACCATCGCCGATGGTAAGATCAGTGCGCCCGTGGAAGGCGCGACCCATGTCGACATGAAGGGCGCGATGGTCCTGCCCTGCTTTGTCGACATGCACACCCATCTCGACAAGGGCCATATCTGGCCCCGCGCGCCCAACCCGGATGGCACCTTCATGGGCGCGCTCACGGCCGTGGGCGCCGACAGCCGCACCCGTTGGAACGCCGCCGACGTGCGCGCCCGGAAGGAATTCGCACTGAAGGGTGCCTATGCCCACGGCACGCGGGCGATCCGCACCCATCTCGACAGCGCGTCACCCCAGGACGATATCAGCTTCGCCGTCTTCCGCGAGGTCCGCGCAGAATGGGCGGGCAGGATCGACCTGCAGGCGGCCTGCCTGATCGGTGCCGAACAATGCGACCCGAATGGCGCATTTGCCCATACCGCCGATGTGGTGGCGGAAAGCGGCGGCACCCTTGGTATGGTCACCTACCCTATGCCTGACATCGCCGACCGCATCCGCGCCTTCTTTGGCATGGCGACGGTACGTGGCCTGACCGCCGATTTCCATGTCGATGAAACGCTCGACACCTCCTCCAACACGCTCAAGCTTATTGCCGAGGCCGTGCTGGAAACCCGCTACGACGCGCCTGTCGTCGTGGGCCATTGCTGTTCGGTGTCGGCCATGCACGAAACCGAAGCGCTCCAGACACTCGACCTTGTCGCCAAGGCCGGCCTGCATGTGGTCAGCTTGCCGATGTGCAACCTCTACCTGCAAGACCGGACCCCCGGCCGCACACCCCGGATGCGCGGCATCACGCTTGTCCACGAGATGAAGGCCCGCGGCATCAATGTCTCCTTCGCCTCTGACAACACCCGAGACCCGTTCTATGCCCATGGCGACCTCGACATGGTCGAGGTCCTGCGCGAGGCCACCCGGATCGGTCATCTGGATCATACCGGCCCCGACTGGGTGCATTCGATCCTGACCAACCCTGCCCGCGCCTGCGGCTTTGCAGCACCTTCCCTCTCCCCCGCTGCGCCTGCTGATCTGGTGATCTTCAAGGCCCGCACGTGGAACGAATTCTTTGCCCGCCCGCAATCCGACCGGATCGTGCTGCGGGGTGGCCAACAGATCACCCGTACGCTGCCCGATTACGCCGAACTCGACCACCTGATGAGGACCGCATGACATTGCCCACCCCTGATATCGCCGGCGCCAAGGCGGCCCTCGCCCATCTTGACCTTGACGAAAACCCCGTCTCGATCCGCGCAAAAAGCCGGGATTTCTTCTGGTATTCCCCGATCCTAAAGGCACGCCTTGACCATCTGACCGCCGATTTCGTCGTCGCGCCAAAGACCGAGGCCGAGGTGATCGAGGTGCTCCGCGCATGCTATGCCCACAACGTGCCCGTCACCACGCGCGGCACCGGCACGGGCAATTATGGTCAGGCGATCCCGCTGGCCGGGGGCTGCATTCTGCACCTGCACAACATGAACCGCGTCAGGGAAATCCATCCAGGCCGCGTCATCGTGGAACCGGGCTGCGTGCTCGAACAACTTGACGCCGCCTGCAAAGCACATTCCGGGCAGGAAATCCGGATGTTTTCTTCGACCTGGACTACGGCCACCGTGGGCGGCTTCATCGCCGGCGGGTCGGGCGGGGTGGGGTCGGTCCGCTGGGGGGGCTTGCGCGATCTGGGCAACATCATCCGCCTCCGCGTCATCACGATGGAGGCCGAACCCCGCGCTCTCGAATTCACCGGTGAGGAAATCCACCGTGTGAGCCATGCCTATGGCACCAACGGCATCATCACGGAACTCGAACTTCCGCTAGCGCCTGCCTATGACTGGGTGGGTATGTTCGTGTCGCTCGACAATTTTGCCGATGCCAACCGCTTTGCCTATGACCTTGCCTCCGAGGACGGGATTCTCATCAAGCTCGCGACCGTGTTTGAACCGCCCATCGCGCAGGACTATTTCCAGCGGGTTGCGCCCTACGTCAAGCCGGGAGAGTCGGTGCTGGCGCTCATGGTCGCGCCCCATGCGCTGGAAGGGTTCAAGACCTTCTGCGGCCGCTGGCCGGGGGCCGAGGTGATCTACCGGTCCGACACGTCGCAATGGCCCCGCGACCCAGGCCATGTGTTCGAATACGGCTGGAATCATACCACGCTCCGTGCGCTCAAGGTCGATCCCTCGATCACCTATCTGCAGGTGGGCTATGGCACCGACAACCCGCTGGCGCTGGTGGAAAAGATCCGCGCCATGTTCTCACCAGAGGTGCTCCAGCATATCGAGGTCACGCGCCAGAATGGCCGGATCGCCATGGGCGGCCTCAGCCTTGTCAGGTTCACGACCGAGGAGAGGCTGGACGAGATCGTCCGCCTTCACGAGGCCGAGGGGGCGATGATATTCAACCCGCACCGCTATACGCTGGAAGAAGGCGGGCGGCAGGCTGTCGATGACCGGCAACTGGCCTTCAAGCGCGAGGCCGACCCCAAGGGCCTGCTCAACCCCGGCAAGATGATCGCCTGGGATGATCCGAAATGGGCCTATGACCGGATGTATGCCTATCCGGAAATGAGGGCGGCAGAATGACCGGGCGGCAGAGAGGGGCTGTCTGCCCCTCGCCCTTCGGGCCCCTCCAAAGGTGTTCTGACGACAAAGAAACATGGGGAATTTGCGCAGGGAGGTGGGGCGCATGACAAAGGCGCTCGTGCTTTTTGCCCATCCTTGTGAAGAGAGTTTTTCAGCAGCGCTGCACAGGACGGTGGTGGATACGCTGACCGGCCGGGGCTGGGACGTTGATGATTGTGACCTGAATGCCGAAGGGTTCAGTCCGGTTCTGACCGCCGCCGAACGGCGCGGCTATCATGACGTGGCGACCAACACCGCCGCCGTGCAGGGCTATGTTGACCGGGTCATGCGGGTCGAGGCTTTGGTGCTGGTCTTTCCCGTC
Source organism: Rhodobacterales bacterium (assembly GCA_026400355.1). Lineage (GTDB taxonomy): Bacteria > Pseudomonadota > Alphaproteobacteria > Rhodobacterales > Rhodobacteraceae > JAPLPE01. Next base: position 154,880 of record JAPLPE010000020.1, read on the forward strand.
TGGAACTTTGGCTATCCGGCGATCCTGAAAGGCTTCTTTGACCGGGTGTTCCTGCCCGGCGTGTCCTTCCGGCTTGAGGACGGGATCGTGAAGCCAAACCTGACCCACATCCGCAGGCTTGCCGCCGTAACCACCTATGGTGGCGCGCGGAGCCGCGCTTTCCTTGCGGGCGATCCGCCCCGGCATGTGGTCAAGCGCGCGTTGTGGGGCGTTACCCGGCCCGACAAGATGCGCTATCTGGCGCTTTATGACATGAACCGCGTTAACGACGCCCAGCGGGGCCAGTTTCTTTCAAAGGTCAAGTCCGAGATGGAGCGGTTCTGATGCGCGCTTTGGTCGTCTATTGCCACCCGAGCCCCGGAAGTTTCAACGCAGCCATTCGTGATCTTGTCATGGACAAGCTGCGCACTGCCGGTGCCGAGGCGCGGCTGATCGACCTATATGCGCGGGGCTTTCAACCGGTGCTGACCATGCCGGAATGGACAGGGTATCTGGACTACCCCGCCAATCAGGCCCCCTTGGCCGAGGATGTGGACCATATCCGCTGGTGCGACACTCTGATCTTTGTCTATCCGACGTGGTGGTATGGTCTGCCTGCCATGCTCAAGGGCTGGCTCGACAGGGCGCTACTGCCCGATGTGGCCTTTCTGATGCCCGATGAGACTAACGGCACGATCCGCCCCGGCCTTACCCATATCACCCGCCTTGGCGTTTTTACGACCTGCGGGGCGAGCTGGTGGCTGACCAAGGTGGTGGGTTCCCCCGGGCGGCGGACTTTGCTCTGGGGTATCGGGCTCATCTGCGCCAAGCCGCTGAAGACGGTTTTCGCCGCGCACTACCTGATGGATTCCTCGACACCGGCGAGCCGGGCGAAGCATCTGAAGCGGGTGGCGGCGAAGATGGACAAGCTGATCGGACGCCAGCCTGTGGCCGCCCGGCAGAACGCGCCTGCCACCGGGTAGGGCCTTGCCTTGGGCCCGCCGGGCTGGCAGCAACCGGCCCGGGACAGGGGAGGGGGCCAGACCATGACACGCGATCCAAGGTTGGACGTCTTCCGCGGACTGGCCCTGGTCATCATTCTGATCGACCATTTGCCGGGCAATTTCTGGTCCCACTACACCCTTGGCAACTGGGGCTTCTCTGATGGCGCCGAAGGGTTCGTTCTGATCGCAGGTATTTCAGCGGGGCTGGCCTACGGGGCCTACTTCCGCGCACCAGCGCAGATCATGGCCGGGACGGGCCGGATCTGGCGCCGGGTCTGGACGATCTACCTCGTGCAGATCCTGATCACCGTGCTGGCGTTGGGCCTCTCAGTGGTGCTTTATCGCTGGTTCGACAATCCGGCCATGTTCGGGATCAATCAGGTGGACAAGTTCTTTGCCACGCCGCAATCGGGGATGGTCCGCATTCCGCTGCTGGTCCAGCATCTGAACTATGTCGATATCCTGCCGGTCTATCTGGCGCTTCTGTCGGTGACGCCGTTTCTCCTTTGGCTCGCGTGGCGGGTGCCGCTGGTCCTTCTGGCGGGGTCTGTGTCGCTTTGGATTGTGACGGATGTCTGGGCGCTGAACCTGCCCAGCTATCCCAATCCGGCGGGCTGGTTCTTCAACCCGCTGGCCTGGCAGCTGATCTTTACGGTTGGTCTTATGGCCGGGGTTGCCATGAACGACGGGCGGCGCCTGGTTCCAGTGACGCCGTGGCTCCTGCTCCCGGCCTTGGCCGTGCTGGCGCTGGGCTTTGTGATGTATGTCCCGCCGTCAATGTCCGGCCCGCTCTGGGACTGGCGCTGGCAGATGGGCGAGGCAGGGGTGCCGGACATCCTTGTCGGCCTGGAGAAGACCTTCCTTCCCCTGCCGCGTCTCCTGCATGCGCTTGCGCTGGCCTATGTCCTGTCCTGTTTCGCCTTCGTCCGAACGGCCTGCGCCAGCCGTTATGCAACGCCCTTTGCATTGCTCGGGCGGAACGCGCTGCCGGTCTTTGCCATGGGCAGCCTGCTGAACTTCGGGATGCAACTGGTTCGTGTGGAAACGGGCGAGGATTTCTGGCTCGATACCGCCATGCTGGCCGCGGGACTGGCGGTCCTTTTCGTCCTTGCCGCCGCGCGTCAATACTGGCCCAAGCCTACCTCCGGTGCGCGGTCCCCAGCGGCGCGCGCCAACGCGACGGACCGATCAGCATCAGAAGTCCCGGCAGGCTTGCCGCAAGGCTGACAAGGCCAAAGCTGATGCTTGCCGCAATCCCCGCCGCTGCCGCTCCGCCCATCAGCGGCCAGAACGCCGCCGCAGCCCCCTCGCGCAGGCCCCAGCCCCCGGCCGAGATCGGCAGAAGCATTGCCGTCAGAATCAGCGGCGGCACGGTCAGCACTACGATCAGCGGCATTTCCGTGCCCGTTGCCCGCGCTGCAAAGGTGATCGCCGCGACGTTGCAGGACACCGTCAACACGCTTAAGGCCACTTGCATCTGCCAGATCCCCGGCGCGCACAGCGCCTGAACCGAGGCTGCCGCAAATCCCTTGAGCGCGCGGGAAATCGGCCCCGGCACCGTGCCCATTACGGCTAAGGCCACGATTGCGCCGAGTAGGACGACGATGCTTGTCCGCACGGTATGGCGTACCAACGCGGGTATTGGACCGCTGCGGGCGGTCGGATGCTGAGGCGCGTTTTGCTTTCGGGCTAATGCGGGCGCATGGAGTCATGGGACGCATCTGTCGGGGACCGACATGGAGCTGTTGCGCTATCACGGCACGGCTGTGGCGCATTGCCCGCTGTCGAACGCTTATTTCGCGGGGGCGGTGTTCCCGCTGCGGACAGCACTGGAGCGCGGGCTGCATGTGGGGCTTGGGTCCGACATTTCGGGCGGGCTGGCGGGAACGATATCGAAAACGGCGCGGACGGCGGTGGCAGCGTCCCAAATACGCGAAAGCGGGGTGGACGCCGAGGTTGCGCCCGAGGCGCGAGCGCTGGTGCGGCGCGGGTCGATTTCTGCACAGCCTTCTGGCTGGTCACGGCGGGCAGGGTGAGACTTTGGGTCTGCCGGTGGGCTAGGTCGGACCGGCGATGCAGTTTGACGCCATGGCGATTGATACCGGCGCGGCCACGGGCGGGATCAGGCTTTCGCCCGGGGATTCTGGCGACCGGGTGCTGGAGAAGGTAGTCTTTGGTGCCAACCGGACAAATGTGGCGCGGGTCTGGGTGGCCGGGCGGCGAGTCTGCGGCTGAGGGTGGAGGGGGGCTCTGCGACCCGCTTCGCACCCCCGAGGTATTTCGCCGACAGAGAATCGCAGGGCTGTTTCGGGATCGACGGTCTTATCTTGCGGCCTGCGCCTTTTGCGTCTCGGGTCGGCATTCAAGAAGGATCGGTTGTCGTCTTTGCTCAGTCTGAGCTTATTTCTGGCACAAGTATCTCTTGGGGAGCGCAGCGGGGGGGCGTCCCCCTGCCCGGCCGGGCCCGAGCAGGTCATTCGGAGAAGAGATGCACCTCGGTCGGGTTGAAGCTGAGGCTGATCTCGCTGCCCAAGGGATAGACGGCATCGCGGGTCAGTGCCGCGATGACGGATTTGCCGGTGGCGAGGGTGACTTCGACCACGGTTTCAGCGCCGAGGCGTTCGGTCAGGGCGACCTTGCCGTGCAGTTGACCCGAACGGCGGTCGGTTTCGGGGGTCAGGTACTGCGGGCGGATGCCAAGGCGGGCCTTGCCACCGGCGGTGTAGCTGCCGTGGCGTGCCGTGATCTCGACCGGGTCGAGTGAGGGGTTGGCGACGGTGATGCGGTTGCCGTTGACAGCCTTCACATCGACATCGAGGAAGTTCATCGAGGGCGAACCGATGAAGCCAGCGACAAAGGCATTCGCGGGGTTGTGGTAAAGGTCCATCGGCGCGCCGATCTGCTGGACCATGCCGTCCTTAAGCACGACGATCTTGTCGGCCAGCGTCATCGCCTCAACCTGATCATGGGTGACGTAGATCATCGTCGCGCCAAGCGTCTTGTGCAGCTTGCCGATCTCCATCCGCATGTCCATCCGGAGTGCCGCGTCGAGGTTGGAGAGGGGCTCGTCGAAGAGGAAGACGGCCGGTTTGCGCACGATGGCGCGGCCTATGGCAACGCGCTGGCGCTGGCCGCCAGAGAGTTGTGAGGGGCGGCGGTCGAGGAGGTGTTCCATCTGCAGGATGCGGGCCGCCTCGGCGACCTTGGCCTCCTTCTCCTCTTTCGAGGCACCTGCGATGGTCAGGCCAAAGGCTACATTTTCGCGCACAGTCATATGGGGAAAAATGGCATAGGACTGGAACACCATGGCGACGCCGCGGTCCTTTGGCGGCAGGTCATTCACAGTGCGGTCGCCAATGGTGAGCGTGCCCGAAGTGATATCCTCGAGCCCCGCGATCATCCGCAGGAGGGTGGATTTGCCGCAGCCCGAGGGGCCGACGAAGACCACGAATTCGCCGTCTTCGACCGTGATGTCAACGCCCTTGATGACATGGACCTGCCCGTAGGATTTGCGGATGTCGTTGAGCGTGATGCCGGCCATGGGGTTACTCCGCTGCCTTGGCTATTGGGATGACGGTGAGAAGTCCGTCGGGGCCGACAATAACGGGCTCGGGGTCCATCTCGTAGCCGCCGAAGTTGTCCTTTCCGTTGTCGGCAAAGCCCATGATGCGCAGCCCGTCCGCGGTTTCGACGATGCGGGCGGCATAGCGGCGGCAGGGTTCGTCCCCGTCAAGGAACGGGCCCGGAGGAATGCGCCAGGGGCCGCGCGGGTGATCGGCGATCAGGTAGTGGGTGCCCGTGACGGGGGTCTGCGGGTTGGTGGCGCGGGTCTGGGCCGACCAGTGCTGTGACGAGGTGCAGAAGAGGCAATACCAGTGCGCTCCTTGCCGGAAGACCTGGGGCACCTCAAGCTGGCCATAGCCGCCGGTGAAGACGGGGGGCCGAAGGGTCCAGTGGACAAGGTCGGACGATGTCGCAAAGCCGATGCAGCCGCCCGCATTCGGCTCGGCGATGCCCGGGGCGCGGGCGGTGAAATACATGAGCCAACCGTCGCTGTCGGGGTCGCGCATGACCCAGGGGTCGCGCATGGCGCGGTCGTGCCAGAACCCGACCATGTGGTCCTTTTCATAGGTGTCGGCATTGGGTCCGGTGAGATCAAGCGCCAGGCCGTCGCCCACCCGGGTCCAGTTGTGCAGGTCGGTCGAGGTGGCGTGGCCGATGCGTTGATAGAGCGATTTTTCAGCGAGGCAGGTTCCGGTGTAAAACAGGTGCCAGAGGCCCGCGTCATCGCTTACGACCGATCCGGTCCAGGTGGTGCTGTCATCCCAAGCCAGGCCATTGCGCTGCGGTTCGAACGTGGTGCCGAGGTCGGTCCAGGTCACGAGGTCACTGGAGGTCGCATGGCGCTGCGTGGCGTTCAGGTGGCGGAGATCGGGATCAATCAGCGATTTGGGGGCTTGAAGGAAGAAGCCGTGCCAGGTGTTTCCTTCCTGTACATACCAGCTGTCCCAGAGCCAGGTGTCTTTGAGTGCGAAAACCATGGGTGATGCCTTTCTTTGGTCTGCTGCCGGGCGTTCGGCCCGGCGGTGGAGGGGGGCTCTGCCCCCCGCTCCGCTCCCCCCGAGGTATTTGGGCTCGAAAGAGGCGGGGCAGGGAAGAGCGGGCGGCGGGCCGCGCGCCCCCGGGATGTGCGGGTCAGCCTTTGACGCCGGTCGAGGCGATGGAGGCGATGAAGGCTTTCTGCAGGTAAAGATAGAAAGCCAGAACCGGGAGGGTGATCAGGCTGAGGTAGGCCATGACTTCGCCCCATGCGACGTTGAGCTGGAAGAAGTATTGCAGGCCCACCATGACGGGGCGGTAACCTTCTTCCTGCACGACCATGAGGGGCCAGAGGTATTGGTTGTACATGACGAGGAACTTGAGGATCGCGGCGGTCGCGAGGACCGGACCGGCGAGCGGCATGACGATTTTCGCGTAAACCTGGTACCATGACGCGCCTTCGACGCGGGCGGCTTCGATCAACTCGCCGGGGAGGTCTTTGAAGTATTGCACGAAGAGGAAGATCGTGAGGCCGTCTGCGATGAAGGGGATGATCTGGACTCGGTAGCTGTTAAGCCAGCCCCAGGTCAGACCGTCGAACCCGATCCAGGGGAGTTTAGAGGCGATCAGGAGGAGCGGGATCGCGTAGGTTTCGAAAGGCACGATCAGGGTCGCAAGGATCAGGGTCAGGACAAGGTCGCGGCCCTTCCAGTTGAGAAAGACAAAGGCGAAGGCCGCGGCCGAACAGATCAGGAGCGAGAAGAGCACGGTGATGCCGGTCACGATGACCGAGTTCATCACGAAAAGGCCGACTGGAGCGCGTTCGAAGGCGGCAGTGTAATTGTGGAACGAGATATCACCCACCGGCAGGAAGGCGCGGAGCGAGGCCGTGTCGGAAAGCAGTTGCTGGTCGGGCTTCAGGGATGACATCACCATGAAGACCAACGGAAAGACGAAGATTATGGCGATCAGCACCAGCACCGCATAGCGGGTCCAGAGGCGCAGGCCGTGGTTGTCGGCAGAGATGGCGGCCATGTCAGGTACGCTCCCTTGTAAGCCACCGCTGGATGAGGCTGATGGACAGGACGATCACGAAGAGGATCACCGAGATGGCAGAGCCGCCCGAGATATCCTGCTTGCCATAGCCGCGTTCTACGGCCTGGAAGACGATGGTCTGTGTGCTGTCCAAAGGCCCGCCCTGGGTCATCACGTCGATCTGCGAGAACAGGCCGAAGGCCTGCATGGTGATGACGATAAGGATGAGGACGGCGGTGTTCCGCAGCCCCGGCCATGTGATGTAGCGGAAGGTCTGCCATTTCGACGCGCCTTCGATAGAACCGGCCTCGTACAGCGTCGGGCTGATCGTCTGCAGGCCGGAAAGCCAGATCACCATATGGAAGCCCACGGCCTGCCAGATCGACATTGCGATGATGGCGCCCAGCGCAGTTGAGGGGTTGCCGAGCCAGTCCAGCGCCGGGATCATGCCAAAACTGACCGCGCCAAGGAGGTTGTTCAACAGGCCGCTTTGTCCGTCATAGATGAAGCTCCACAACAGAGAGACCACGACGATCGAGACGACCACGGGCATGAAATAGATCGCGCGGAACAGGTTGATGCCGCGCAGGCGCTGGTTAATGAGAAGTGCAAGGCCCAAAGCCAGACCCGCCTGAACGGGGGCCACGATCAGCACGAAGATGAAGGTGTTTACGATGGCCTTCATGAAGACGACGTCGCGGGCCAGGACATATGTGCGGCCCTCGCCCCTGTCGAAGCTGAACCATTCCCGGGTCCCGTCGAGATGGGGATAGTCGGGATTGTTGCGGGTAAAGCTGCGGAGCGCGGGGTATTCCGGCTCGCCGTCCTTCATCAACACGGCACCGGCGTCATCGCGGAGCGGTTCAAGCGAGATGGTGGCAAGACCCAGAAGGTCACGGTAATTGGCCAAACCCACGAATTCGGTCGGATTGGGCGAAATCAGCCGCTGGTTGGTGAAAGAGAGGCCGATCGCGAAGAAGAACGGCATGATCAAGAAGCCAGCAATGAGGATGACGGCAGGTCCGGCCATGAGCCAGCCGGTGCGGTTCGATTGCAGGAACTTGGATGACATAGGGTCCTCGCGGGATCGGCGGCCGTTACTGGGCGTATCGGGCGGGGTGGGAGAACCGGCGCGGGGCCGGTCTCCGCCTGAGTTGATGGTTGGTGCGGGCGGGGGGACAGGCCCCCTGCCCGGCCGGGCTCATTTGAAGCCGTAGCCACCGTTGGCTTCGATATCAGCGTCGATTTCGTCGACAGCGGCATCAAGGGTTTCTTCGACATTGGCACCGTTGGCGATGTCAGCCAGCGCCTTTTCGAAAACCTTTGCCATGACGGGGTATCCCGGGGTGACCGGACGCAGCAGGCCCTGACGGTTGGACAGTTCGTAGAACACTTCGAGCGGACCGCCGGGCTGGTAGTTTTCGGTCAGGGCAGCCGCTTCGGCAGTGGCAGGGATCAGACCCAGACCCTTGGAGAAGCGGGCCAGGTTGTCCGGGTTGAGCGCGAAGTTGATGAAGGCATTTGCGCCTTCGGGATGCTGCGACGTGGAAGAAATCGAAAGCTGCCAGCTAGCGGCACCGATCGTGGGACCATTGCCGAAGTCCGGGGCAGGCAGGAAAACGACGTCGTCAAAGGCGGCGAGTGCGCCGAGTGCTGCCCAGTTGCCGTTCCACGAGAAGGCGTATTTGCCGTTGGCAAAGCCCGAATCCCGGTCGGCCGGGTCCTGGGTTGCCTGCGCATAGCCGCCGGTGAACAGACTTTGCCACCAGTTGCCGAACGCGATCCCTGCTTCGCCGTTGAGGACGCCTTCAGCCGTGAGATAGGTTGAACGGTCGATCATGTCGCCGCCAAAGCTTTGCAGGAAGGGCGAGAAGGCATAGGGGAACCATTCACCGTTCCAGGCCATGCCAAGATCAAGCGCATATTCGAACTTGCCCGAATTCTTGGCCGCATCGAGGGCAGCTTGGAATTCTTCGCCGGTCCAGGGTTCATCCAGCGTCGGCGTGCGCAGTCCGAGTTCGTCAAGGTAGGACTGGCGCGTCACGAGCGAGACGGCGGCATCCCACATGCCGATGCCATAGAGCTTGTCATCCCAGACGCCCTTGGGGCCGGGCAGGTAATTGGCGATAAGGGTTTCATCGATGGCCAGCGGCTGGATGTAACCGGCCCAGGCCCAGTTCGGCAGGATCGGACCATCGATGTCGATGATGTCGGGCAGCGTGCCGGCCAGTGCAGCGGCGACGACGCTGTCGTTATAGGCGATCTGGGGGAAGGTCGTGATCACGACTTTCCAGTCCGACTGGCTGGCATTGAATTCGTCCAGCATGGCGTTGACCAAGGCCATCTCGGATTCGCTACCCGCCCCGTGATACCACATCGTCAGTTCGGTCTGGGCAAGGGCTGATCCGGCAAAAAGCGTGCTCGCCAGCATCGCCCCCGCCAGTGTGTTCAAAGACTTCATTCTGTTTCCTCCGCTTGGGTTCAGTCAGTTGATTCTTGAGGCGCTAAGTTCCTTCACCGATGCGCGCCAGCACACCGGACCCGCAATGCGCTCGACTGCGGGGTCATTTCGTTTCTCGTTCGAGATCATCGCAAGAATGCGTTGCGCAGCGCGTTCACCCATCGCCCGGTATGGCAGGTCCACCGTCGTAAGCTGCGGGTAAAGCTGCTCTGCAATGACGCGGTAATTGTCATAGCCGGCGACCGAGACTTCTTCAGGGACTTTGGTCCCGCGCGAGCGAAGGATGCCATAGACCTCAAGAGCCATCTTGTCGGTTCCACAACAGAGTACGGTCGGCGGATCCGGCAGACGCAACATCCGGTCGATATTCTTGACAAGGAGCCGGGTTTCGGCCTCGCGGTCGGGCAGGTCACAGGCGGCGACTATCCGGGAATCATACGGAATTCCAGCCGCAGCGAGGGCGTCACGATAGCCGGCTGTGCGCAGTTGTCCCGCCTCGACACCTGACCGCAGGGTCAGGTAGGCAATACGACTGTGGCCAGCAGCAATGATGCGCGTGACAAGTTCTTGCTGGCCACGCTGGTCGTCCGGGAGAATGGACGTTGTCCCGATGTCATCGTAACAGTTGGCAAGCACCAGAGAGACGCTTTCAGGCACCCGGGGCAGAGAGACTCTCTGGTGGTACTCGGCCACGTAGATCAGGCCTTCGACGCGGTGCCGAAGGAATGTGTCAACCAGAGGGACCGCCCTCTCCACGGCGCCGCCGGTATCAGCGATCATCAGAGTGATGCCGGACTCGGACAGCGCCTTCTGAATACCCTGCACGATGAAAAGCTCGGGAAGGCCCGCAGGCTGGTTCGGCTCCGGCGACATTGAGATAGCCCCGGTGATCAACCCTACGAGGCCGGAATGGTTCGACCGCATCATCCGGGCAGCGTTTGAAGGGACGTAGCCCAATTGAGCCATGGCAGATTCGACGAGGTCGCGGGTCTTGCCGCCGACCGGGCCGTCACCGTTCAGGACGCGGCTTACCGTTTTTGGTGACACACCGGCAAGGCGCGCCACGTCATAGATTGTCGCCATGCGTTTCCCCCTGCCCGGCCCCTTCCCGGACCGGGATCATGACGAGGTGCGACCCGAAGGGCTTATGACACCGGTGTCATGACATCGGTGTCATAGGACGCGTTAGTGATTCTCGTCAACAGTTTTGTTGGGTGGCCTGTGAATGGTACGGGGCGTACACAGATATGGCCGGTGGTCCCTTGACCTGCGTGGCTAACGGCGCAGATAGCGGTTGCGCAGCCGCGTCGGGAGGGGCAGGCAGCAGGAGCAGGGCTGATGGACGGGGGACGCGCACTGGTGACCGAGACATTCTCTCCGGAAACGGACCTGCGGGCATTCCGTCACGCGCTTGGCGCCTTTGCGACCGGGGTGACGGTGATTACGACGGTAACGGACACGGGGCCGGTCGGGATCACGGCCAACAGTTTTGCTTCGGTCTCGCTCGATCCGCCGCTGGTACTCTGGTCACCGGCAAAGGCATCGAGCCGGTTCGGAATATTTTCAGTTGCCGAGCGGTTTGCCGTGCATGTGCTGCGGACGGATCAGAAGTCGGTGGCAGACGGGTTCACGCGGTCATGGACGGCGTTTCACGATCTCGACTGGGCCGCTGACGGGTTTGGGACGCCGCTGATCGAAGGCACGTTGGCGCGGTTCGTCTGCCAGACCGAGGCGCGGCATGATGCGGGTGACCACATGATCGTCGTAGGGCGCGTGCTGGCCGTAACGCGTGGGGTACCAGGGGCACCTCTGGTGTTTCACGGCGGTAGCTATGGCGGGTTCGGGGCGGTCTGAGGGCTCGTTTGGAGCCGACATTGGGGCACTGCCTGTCGGCATTGTACTTGTACCAATGCCGTACAATGGTGACCCAAAGGTTCTTGATCGACAAAGGAACATGGGGGCTTGAGTCAGCGTACGGCTTGCGGTGTTGGCCTGGGGCGTGGGTCAGACATCGGAAGTTAATTCGGCCGCCATGCTTACGACGGCGGGGACCCTGGTCACTTTGGATAGGCACAAAGGCCGGAACTGCCTGCGGAAAAAGAGAGGGAAGCAGGTGGGGCCGGTGAGCACCAAGGACCGGTGATTGGATCGTTCGCCCGGATCCACCAAGACAAGGTCAAGTTGGAGGAGTACGTTCGGTTCGGGCAGGGTTTCCGCATCCATCAGGGCCGGCGCATAGAAGGCAACAGCGGTGCCGTGATTGCGTGCGACGAGCGTGATGACGGTCGCCTCAATCCGGCTGCGGTCGCCTGAGAACACGCCATTGGTGAGGCTGCAATCGGCCAACTTGCGCGACCAGACAGTGCGCAGCGCTGCGCTGAGCGAGTCAAGGTCGGGCTGGTCCATCCAGAGGCCGGGCGGTTCGAGGATCCGGACGCTGAGGTAGCTGCCGAACCGGAGGGTCGCATCCAGTTAACGACGGCGGAGAGACCGCAATACCGTGCCCACCATTGCCTGCCGCCCCGGAACCGGCTTTCTGCAGCCCAAGAGTGGCTGCCAACTGACACAGGCCAGGGTTTCCTCACACTACCCCGGCTGTTTCTTTGTCGGTCAAATACCTCGGGGGAGCCAAGTCAGGGCAGGGCCTCTTGCTCGTTCAGATGTAGCGGTTGACGAGGTTTTCGAGCCGTTCCTGCCGCCCGGAGCGGGGCTGCGGGTTGATGTTCTCGGAGTCTACCTTGGCCGCGATGCTGCCAAGGTCGCTTTGCAGCAGCGCTTTGCCTGCCGCAGTCTCCCAGCCCGCATAGCGCTGCGACCGGGCGGCTTCAAGCTTGCCATCCTCAAGCATCTTGGCCGCAGCCTTGAGGCCCGCCGCACAGGCATCCATCCCGCCGACATGGGCAAGGATCAAGTCCGCGGGGTCGAGCGACTGGCGACGGACCTTGGCATCAAAGTTGGTGCCACCGGTCTTGAAGCCTCCCGCATGCAGGACTTCATAGTAGGCCAGCGTCATTTCCGGAACGTTGGTCGGGAACTGGTCGGTATCCCAGCCGGACTGATAATCGTTCTTGTTCATGTCGATCGAGCCAAAGATGCCAAGCTCGCGTGCCAGTGCCAGCTCATGTTCGAAGGAATGCCCGGCAAGGATCGCATGGCCCTGTTCGATGTTGACCTTGACCTCGCCTTCAAGCCCGAAATCCTTGAGGAAGCCGTAAACGGTGGCGACGTCATAGTCATACTGGTGCTTGGTCGGTTCCTGCGGTTTGGGTTCGATCAGGATCGTGCCCTCGAAACCGGTCTTGTATTTGTAATCTACCACCATCTGGAGCATCCGGCCCGCCTGGGCGCGTTCGCGGCCCATGTCGGTGTTCAGCAGTGTCTCATACCCTTCTCGCCCACCCCAGAGGACGTAGTTTTCCCCGCCCAGCTGGATCGTAGCGTCCATGCAGGTCTTGATCGTCGCGGCCGAGAAGGCAAAGACATCGGGATCAGGGTTTGTCGCCGCACCGGCCATGAACCGGCGGTGCGAAAAGAGGTTTGCCGTGCCCCAGAGCAGTCTGACGCCGGTATCCTCCATCTTTTTCTGGAAGTAGTCTGTCATCTCGCGCAGGCGGGCAGTGTTTTCGCGGAAGTCGCGGCCTTCGGGGCGGACGTCGGCATCATGGAAGCAAAAGTACGGGGCGCCGAGGATCTCGAACATCTCGAAGGCGACATCAGCCTTGAGTTTCGCATGGTCCATGGAATCGCCGAACCACGGCCGGTCAAAGGTCTGGCCACCGAACGGGTCACCACCGGGCCAGGCGAAGGAATGCCAGAAGGCGATGGCAAAGCGCAGTTGATCCTTCATCGTCTTGCCCGCAACAACCTCGGTGGGGTTGTAGGCGCGGAAAGCGAATTCGTTATCGCTGTCCGGGCCTTCGTAACGGATGGCAGTGATGCCTTTGAAGAAATCGGTCATGGTAGTGGTCGTCCTTCGCGCATGTGGGCCGGGATGACGGCCACCAGGGCCGCGATCCCCGGCAAGTCAGGTCAGGTACTTGATCGCTGTATAGGCGGCACGGTAGCGCTGATGCGCTTCGGCAAATGCAGGTGCCAGCGCGGGGTCGGGGTCGATCACGCGTTCGATCTTTGGCGCGGTCGCCAGTTCAGCCCCTGCTCCGGTTGCGGCCATCATGCCCAGACGTCCCGCGCCGAAAGCGCCGCCGAAATCCCCCGCAATGGGGAGTTCGATGGGCAGGCCCAGCGAGGTGGCAATGGCGCGGACCCAGTAATCTGATTTGGATCCCCCACCGACACCAATCAGGCGGGTGATGCGCGTGCCGGTCGACGAAAGCGCGTCAAAGCTGTCGCGGAAGGCGTGGGTCACGCCTTCCAGCACCGCGCGGGTCAGGCTGGCGCGGTCAGAAGCATGGTCAAGGTGCAGGAAATGGCCGCGCACGGCGGCATTGTTGTGCGGGGTCCGTTCGCCGCCAAGGTAGGGCAGGAACAGCGTGCGACCAGGGGCCTTGAGCGGCCCGAGGTTGCCCGTCAGGGCAGACGAGGGTTCGCCCACGACATGAGAATACCAGTTGAGCGCATCGGCCGCGGCCAGGATCACGCCCATCTGGTGCCATGTATCCGGCAGCGCATGGCAGAAGGTATGCACGGCACTGGCCGCGTTGGGCTGATATGCGTCGGACGCAGCAAAAAGCACGCCCGAGGTCCCGAGCGATACGAATGCCTCGCCTGCCTTGACTACCCCGACACCCACAGCAGAAGCTGCGTTATCTCCTCCGCCGCCCGCAACGACGACGCCTTTGGACAGGCCCCAGCGGGAGGCCAGTTCGTCACGCAGCGTAGCAGAGACTTGCGAGCCCTCCACAAGCCGGGGCATGTTGGCACGGGTCAGGCCGGTCGCTGCCAGAAGACCGTCGTCCCAGTCGCGCTTGCCTGTATCAAGCCAGCTTGTCCCCGCAGCGTCGGACATTTCGGCCACGGCCTCTCCGGTTAACCAGAGGCGGAGGTAGTCCTTGGGAAGCAGGACAAGCGCCACCTTGGCAAAGACCTCCGGTTCATGGGCGCGGACCCAGGCCAGTTTCGGCGCGGTGAAGCCCGGAAAGACGATGTTGCCGGTTAGCGCGCGGAAGCGGGGATCGGCGTCCAGTGCCGCCGCCTCGACCGCCGAACGGGTGTCGTTCCACAGGATGCAGGCACGGAGCACCACGTGCCCGGCGTCCAGCAGGGTCGCGCCATGCATATGGCCTGACAGGCCGATGCCACGCACGGCGGCAAGGTCCAGCTTCGCGCCAAGCGCCCGCACTACGGCATCTGTTGCATCCAGCCACGTCGCCGGGGACTGTTCGGACCAGCCGTCAAAGGGACGACTGACCTCGAGCGGTGCAGTCGCTTCGGCAAGGATCGACTGATCGTCGTCAATCACGATGCCTTTGAGGCCGGACGTCCCGAGATCAAGACCGAGATACATGACTCAGCCCGCCAGATGCGCGGGCTTCTTGCCCAGGATGATCATGCCCAGTAGATCGTCTTCGGTCACATCGGCGACTTTGACGATGCCGACAAGCTGGCCGTTCTTCATCACCGCCGCACGGTCGCACATCTGCTTGACCTGGTGAATGTCGTGGTCGATCAGGAAGATGCCCAGCCCTTGCCGCTTGAGCTCCTGAATCAGCTCGCCGACCATCTGCGTCTCATGCGGGCCAAGCGCTGCCGTGGGTTCGTCCATGATCAGGATCTTGGCGTTGAAATAGACAGCGCGGGCAATGGCGACCGACTGGCGCTGCCCGCCCGAAAGGGCGGAGACAGGTTCCTTGAACTTGCGGAAGTTGGGGTTGAGCCGGGCAAGGATCTTGCGGGTCTCGGCCTCCATTCCGGCGTCATCGACAAAGCCGAACGATGACACCAGTTCGCGGCCCAGAAAGAGGTTCGAGGCAGCGTCCAGATTGTCGGCCAAGGCGAGTGTCTGATAGATCGTCTCGATGTTGAAGGCACGGGCATCGCGTGGGTTATTGATCGCGACCTTCTTGCCGTTGATCCAGATTTCCCCGGCATCGGGATGATAGGCACCCGACAAGCACTTTATCAGCGTAGATTTGCCCGCACCGTTGTGGCCCAACAGTCCCACGACTTCGCCCGGAAAGAGATCGACCGAGACATTGTCCACGGCGCGGATCCCGCCGAAAGAAATCGAGATGTTGCGGAGTTCGACGAGAGGGGCTGCAGCGGAGGCCATTGTCATTTCTTTCCCGCACGTTTGCGATAGACGATGTCGAGCCAGACAGCGAGCACAAGTACCACGCCCACGACGATGTTCTGGTAGGGCGCATCCACGTTTACCATGCCCATCCCCGATTGCAGCGACTGCATGATCAGCGCGCCAAGGACCGCGCCATAGATCGTGCCGAACCCACCGGCCAGCGCGGTGCCGCCAATGACGGCCGCCGCGATCACCCGCAGTTCGTCCAGCGTCCCGATGTCAAGCGAATGGTTGGTTAGGCGGGCCGAGGCAACAGCGGCGGAAATGGCGGTCAGGACGCCCATCAGGGCAAAGACCTTGACTGTCAGCCATTTCGTGTCGATCCCCGAAAGGGCGGCCGCGTCAGGATTGCCGCCCGTGGCAAAAACATAGCGGCCGAACCGGGTCTTGTTTGCCACGACCGTCATGACAAGCGCCACGACGGCAAGCAAGATGACCGAAATCGGCAGGCCAAAGGCCTGAGTATAGCCTTCGGGCATCGTTTCACCCCGTTCAGTGAACATCTTCTGCAACCGCGCGGGGGGGATCAGATAGGCGTTGATCTGGGCGACAATTCCCATGATCATGCCGACCGAGACCAAGCTCAAGAACACTTCGGCCCATGCGGGCTTGACCTGAAACCCGTGCCCCGCCTTGGACCGGCGCGACGCCCAGATACCCCAGACGGTTAGCACCGCCACAACGGCGCCCAGGACCCACGACGCTGTGGACCCGATAGTGCCATTGGTGCCGCCCAGCATGAGGAAGGTTGGATCGAGGGGGCCGATAGTCTGGCCGCCGACGATCTCGTAGGCGACCTTGCTCCAGACAAGCAGGCCGCCGAGGGTGACGACAAAGGACGGGATGCCCTGATAGCCAACGAGCCAGCCCTGAAAGGCACCGATGACCATACCGGTGAACATGCCGCAGATGACGGCAATCGGCATGATCAGAGGGCTGCCAAGGCCAAGGCCGAGCCAATGGGGCAGGATCTCCGTCTGCATCATCGCCATGACGCCGGAACAGAGCGCGAGAAGCGATCCTACGGCGAGGTCGATGTTCCGGGTGACGATGATGAACACCATGCCGGTCGCCATGATCGCGATAGACACGGTCTGAATGGCAAGGTTGTAGGTGTTCTGGGTCGACAGGAACTTGCCGTTGACCAGCCAGGCGAATGGGTTCCACGAGAAGGTGTCAAGCGCACGGATGCCGGTCCAGATCTGGAAGGCAAGGCTGATCAGCACGAGGACGCCCAGCATGCCCATAAGGCGCGAGTCGATTTCCATCGTGTCGAGGATGCTGCGGCGCGGCTTTTCAGCGCTACGCGATTGCGCGGTATCAGTCATGTGAGATGCCTCTCTCCCCGGAAACTGGCCTGACGGAATCTTGATCTTCGGGGCTAGCAGCCCTCTTTGAAGGTAAACCGCCCCGGACGTGTGTCCGGGGCGGTCCGTAGTGTCAGATCGTCAGATCAGGGGCAGGGAGCCACACCGGTCACGCCCTGGCAGAGCACGTCAAGCGAGATCCAGCCGGCATCCACGACCACGGACAGGTTGGCCTTGGTGATCGGCAGGGGGGCAAGCAGGATCGAGTTGACTGTGTTGCCGCCGGGGGTGGTGAAGGGCGCAGAGCCTTCCACGGCGTCAAGAGCGGTGCCCGAGGCCAGAGCCACGGCAACGGTCCCGGCCGCAGCACCCAGCGCACGGCTGTCCTTCCAGACCGAAACGGTCTGAGTGCCGAGAGCAACGCGGTTCAGAGCGGCGAGGTCGCCGTCCTGGCCCGAAACGGGGATGCCATCTAGACCGACAGCGGCGAGAGCAGCGACAACACCACCGGCCATGCCGTCGTTCGATGCGACAACGGCGTCAACCTTGTTGTCGTTCGCGGTCAGGATCTGTTCCATGTTGCGCTGTGCGTTCGCTGGCAGCCAGCCGTCGGTGTAGGTTTCGCCGACGATGGTGATCGCGCCCGAGTCGATCGCAGCCTGCAGGATTTCCTGCTGGCCGCCACGCAGGAAGTCCGCGTTCGGGTCGGTGTTGGCACCCTTCATCATGACATAGTTGCCGGTCGGCGCAGCTTCGAGCACCGCACGGGCCTGCATCCGGCCAACTTCGACGTTGTCGAAGGTGATGTAGAAGGCATTGGGGTCCTCGATCAGACGGTCGTAGGCGATGACGGGGATACCGGCATCGGCGGCGGCCTGCATCGCCGGAGCAATGGCCTGGCTGTCCTGAGCTAGGATGATCAGCGCATCAACGCCTTGGGCGATCAGCGATTCGATGTCGGCAAGCTGCTTGGACGACGACGACTGAGCGTCAGCCGAAACATAGGCCGCACCGGCTGCGTCAAGCGCCCCAACGATGGCGGCTTCGTCCGTCTTCCAACGCTCTTCCTGGAAATTCGACCAGCTCACACCCACGGTGATGTCCTGGGCGAGTGCAGCAGAGCTGAAACCGACCGTCGCGATGACGGCGGCAACGATTGCATTGCGCATATGAGTCCTCCCTAAATACGCATACCCCCCGAAAGGGGCCGCGGGCCCTTGAGCCCGACGCTGACAGGTTGCCGATATTATTTCAGTTGTCAAAATATAAATTTGTCCTGTCAGCCCGTATTGGCCCTTTTCCTCTAGGCGGACGCAAGATTCTTAGGCAGAGTTTGAGAGATCCTGCCACCAGGACTTCGAAACAGCAGAAATAGTTCGGAATCTGAAGTTATGTATGACGAAACAGTCCCGAAATCGCCCGAATCAGAGGGAGGCCCGGTCGGATGCGGGCCGATTCTGCACAGTGCCGGGAATGAGGCCAGGCCTCTCCGCCAGCAGGTGTTCGAACATGTGCGGGCCGCGGGGCGGGCGGCACGGGCCGATGTCACGCGGGCGCTCAACATCAGCGGCGGGTCGGTCACGACGATCACGTCAGACCTGATCGCCGACGGTTTCCTGCGCGAGGTCGAGGGGACACCGCCGCCGGGCGGTCAGGCCGGGCGCGGACGGCCCCCCGTGGCGCTCGAAGTTGTGCCCGAGGGGCGCAATGTCATCGGGATCAAGCTGTCGGACGAACGCCATTCCGCCGTGCTGACCGATTTCGCGGGCAACATGCTGGCCGACGCAACCCTTCCCACCCCGCCAATCCGCAAGACGCTCGACCAGATCATGGACGAGATGGGCGAGCTGATCGCAACCTTGCTGACAAACGCGGGGATGACGAAATCCGATGTCGTGGCCGTGGGCATCGGCGTGCCGGGGCTGGTGGACCATGAAACCGGGTCGATCCCCTGGTCGCCGTTGATGAGCGAGCCTGACGTGCATCTCAAACCCGCGTTCGAGGCGCGATTTGGGATCCCCGTGCATGTGGACAACGACTCGAACGTGTTGACGCTGGCCGAGCTTTGGTTCGGCGCGGGGCGGGCCATGTCGGATTTTGCGGTGGTGACCATCGAACAGGGCGTCGGCATGGGCATGGTGCTGGGCAACCGCTTGTTCAGGGGCACCCGGGGGATGGGGCTCGAACTCGGGCATATCAAGGTGCAGCTTGACGGCGCGCTCTGCCGCTGCGGCCAACGGGGGTGCCTTGAGGCCTACCTCGCCGACTATGCGCTGGCGCGCGAGGCCTCCACGGCCTTGGGGCGCAACCCGCGCAACATGCAAAGCCCGCATTCCATGCTGGAAACGCTCTTTGGCGAGGCGAAGGCGGGCAATCAGGCGGCGCTGACCATCTTCCGCCGGGCGGGGCGCTATCTGTCGGTGGGGCTGGCCAATGTGATCCAGCTTTTCGACCCGGAACTCATCATCCTGTCGGGCGAACGGATGCGCTATGACTACCTCTATGCTGAGGAAGTGCTGGCCGAGATGCGGTCCCTCACCCTCTCGGACGGACGCCCCCCCTGCAAGGTCGAGATCCACGCCTGGGGCGATCTGGTCTGGGCGCAGGGGGCCACGGCGCTGGCCCTGTCGGCGGTCACGGACGCGGCGCTGGGGGGCGGGGGATAGGGTTCGCCGTCTTGCGGTCGGTGGCCGTTGTGCGGACAAAGCAGAGCTTTGACCTGCTTGAGCCTCCGGTTGTTTCCGGGCAGCAGATGAGCGAATCACGAAACAGAACGGTTTGCCGTCCACTCAGGGATGGATCGGCAGTGTAGGTTTCTATGCGTCTGCCACTGGCCTTTTCGACGACCCTCATGGAGGCGACGTTGTCGGTGCTGGTCGTGATATCGACATGCCTCAGCCAGACCTCTCTTGCGGTTAGAAGGATGGCCAGAAGCGCGGTCGTCGCCAGCCCTTCTCACCGTCGCTCCGATCAGATTGGCCGCCCGGTCTTTGCCACCAGCGACACCGGCACCGTGGTCGGTTGACAATCCGCGTGCGACCGTTGGCGACATGACGTGGATCATTCTGCGCAAATGGCCGACATGCAATCTTGTGGCAATTGCTCTGTTCAGAGGTGTGAGATGGCAAGCATCGTGACCGTCACCGATGTTTCGGTCGAAACCATCGGCTTCTTCTGCAAAATGAGTGCGCGAAAGTCCGAGGCCTGGCGGGCCAAACGCGCCTGGTTGCGGGCGCGCTTCGCCGAGGGCCTGCAAATGCGGCTGCTGGGGGATGGCGAGAGGGGCTTTGTAGAGTTCATTCCGGGCCGCTATGCTTGGCGCGCCATCACCGGGGCCGACGATTTCGTCGTGATCCATTGCCTCTGGGTCGTCGGCAAGAGCAAGGGCAAGGGCTTTTCACGCCTGCTGCTTGACGAGGTCGAGGACTGGGCCACGCAGAACGGGTTTGGTGGCGTTGCGACGCTGACCAGCACTGGGAACTGGCTGATCTCGCCCGGTATCCTTGAAACGCGGGGATATACGGCCGTCGATCGCACCGCGCCGGGATTTTCCCTGATGCTGCGGGCCTTCAGACCGGGTCCCGAACCCAGGCTCTGCAACGGATGGGAGGATAAGGCCCGCGCTCTTGGTCCGGGGCTTGTGGTGTTGCGCTCGGCGCAATGCCCCTATCTGGAGGACGCCGCCGACAATGCCCGAACGGCGGCCACAAAGCTTGGTCTTCCTTTCACTGACCGGATGATCGAAACCGCCGAAGACCTGCGCAAGCTGTCACCAACACCCTATGGTGTTTTCGCGCTGGGACATGACGGAGCGCTGATTTCCAGCACCTACTTGCTGGAGAAGGACATCATCAAGGCCGTTCAGGCGCGGTCCTGAGAGGCATTCCGGTGCGCGGTCCGGTTTTGTCGTCAAGTCATGCTCTTTTGCCCCGCTCCGGCGCCTGGAGGGTCCCTTCGACTCCGGTCTCGGCAGAGCATGATCGGATTTGACGCCGCCTTCGTTCCGGAATAGAACATAATAGGAACATTCTGAACCTGCGAGTCCCCGTGCAGTGCCTGCCCCATCTTCCTCCCTCCATGACAGACCGGCCCGACCCGGGGGACCGTCAGGCCACCTTGGCCGAGATATTCCCAGAAACGGCGGTCGATGCGGCGGCGGTGGGCTTTGCGCTGGCGCATCTGCGGGCCGACAAGGGGCCGGTCCTGTGGATTCAGGATCGCCTGTCGCGGCGCGAAACCGGGCGGCCCTATCTGGCCGGGATGGGTGCGCCCTTCGACGTGCTCCTGCTCGAAGTGGGGCGGGCGGTCGATGTGCTCTGGGCGATGGAACAGGGATTGGGCTGTCCGGGTCTGGGCGGCGTGATCGGAGAGGTCTGGGGCGAGGCCCCGGCGCTCGACTTTACCGCGACGAAGCGGCTGGCACTCCGGTCCGAGGCGCATGGCGTGGCGGCCTGGCTTATCCGGCGCGCGGCCCAGCCCGATCTGTCGGCGGCGCGGGAACGCTGGCGGGTGGGGTCGCTGCCCTCGCTCGCCCATCCGCTGGACAGCAGGGCCCCGGGCGATCCGCTCTGGCGGGCCGACCTGTTCCGCGCCCGCTGGCGGCAACCGGCCGGATGGGTGGCACGATATGACAAGGCGACCCATGCGCTTACCCTTGACCACGGGATCGAGAGCACGCCGGATATCCAGCGCGCCCGCGCCTGAAAGGCGCATGACTCTTCAAGTGCCTGAAAGGCGCATGACTCTTCAAGTGCCTGAAAGGCGCATGACTCTTCAAGTGCCTGAAGGGCGCAGGACTGTTCAAGTGCCTGAAGGGCGCCTCCTCTTCCGACGACAGAGGCGCATGGCATGACGGTCAAGGACAAGCTGCCCGTCCTCACCTTCCCCCGCCCCGCCCCGCCAAAGGACGAACCTGCCGGGGACACCGCTCAGGAAACATCCGCCTGCCGGGCCGATCCTGACGATCTGGCCCGCGCCATCGTCGCCCTGCAGGCCGCGATGGAACAGGAACTTCATCGCGCAAGGCAACGCCCCCCCGCTCCGAAACCCCGGGACGAGGAGGAGAGCTTCAGCCCCGTGGGCATCCCCCGCCCCCAAACGCGCCCGCAATGGCGCGCCGGCGCGGGCCTGCCCGGGGACGCGGCAAAGGCCGGGCGGGCGGGTGCCGCCGCAGGCGCAGTTGCCCCGCCCGGAGAGACGCGCGATCCCCTGTCGCGGCGCATCCTGTCGCTGCACCTGCCCCGCTTTGCGATGGAACGCTGGCTCCGCGCCGCAGGCCAGCGGGGCGAGGTCATCCCCGACGACCTGCCGATCGCGCTGGCCATCGAAGGCCCACACGGCCCGGTCGTCCATGCCACCAACCGCGCCGCCGAACAGGCGGGCGTTCATGCGGGCAGCCGCGTGGTCGACATGCGCGCGCTCTGCCCCACGCTCCGCGTCGACTATGCCGATACCGGGGCCGACCGGGCGACGTTGACGCGGCTGATGCTCTGGGCGCGGCGCTGGTGCCCCTGGACGGCCCTCGACGGCGCCGCAGGCCTTGTCATGGACACGACCGGGTCCGCCCATCTCTGGGGGGGCGAGGCCGCGTTTCTGAAGGAAATCGAGGGGCGGCTGGCCGTCCTTGGCCTGACGGCGCAACTCGCCATCGCCCCCACCCATGGCGCGGCCTGGGCGCTGGCCCGCTTTGGTCCGCACCGCAGCCTCTGCCCGGCGGACACACTGGCGCTGCAGGTGGCCCCCCTGCCCGTCCGCGCCCTGCGGCTGACGGCGGATACGGTGCTCCTGCTGCAGCGGCTGGGCCTCAAGACGGTGGGCGATCTGGCCGCCGTGCCGCGCCTCTCGCTCGCCCGGCGGTTCTCGCGGGCGGCGCTGGCGGAAAACCCGCTCCTCCGGCTCGATCAAATGATGGGGCGGCTGGCCGAACCCGTCTCCTCGCCCGACGACCCGCCCCGCTTTGCCGTGCAGACGAAGCTCGCCGAACCGGTGCAGGACCCCACGCCATGGCTGCCCGAACTCACCGACGAACTGTGCGCGGGGCTGTCTGCGGCCGGTTTCGGCGCCCGACGGCTGACGCTCACCATCTATCGCAGCGATGGCGAGGTGGCCGCAGTCGAGGTCGCAACATCGCAGGCCAGCCGCGACGCGCGGCATCTGGCGCGGCTGTTCGACGGCAAGCTGGACCGGATGGACCCGGGGTTCGGGTTCGACCTGATCACACTGGCGGCCAGCGTGGCCGAGAAACTCGCCACCCATCAGTCCCGGCTGGACGGAGAGGCCGGGGACGGGGCGGACCTTGCCCATCTGGTGGACCGGCTGGCGGCCCGGTTCGGCCCCCGCGCCCTGCGCCGCCCGGCCCTGCACGAAAGCCATCTGCCCGAACGGCGCGAGGACTGGGTCCCCGCCATGGCTGGCCGCCCCCCCGCCCCCCTGCCCGCCCGCACCGAACGCCCGATCCGCCTGTTCGACCCGCCCGAAGAGGTGCAGGTCATCTACGCCGTCCCCGAAGGCCCACCCGCCCAGTTCATCTGGCGCCGCCTGACCCACCGCGTCACCCGCTTTGCCGGACCCGAACGGATCGCGCCCGAATGGTGGCGCGACCGCCCCGGCACGCGGCTCCGCGACTATTACCGGATCGAGGATCACCTGGGACAGCGCTACTGGATTTTTCGCGACGGCGTGGTGGGAGACGGGCGCGGCGACACACCGCGCTGGTTCGTGCACGGGGCCTTCGGATGAGACCGTGCGTCTGTCGGGGCCGAAGGCCGGGGGCAGAGCCCCCAATCTCCGGCCGGGTCATGGGGCCGCCCCATGCCTGAGAACGACCACCAGCAACCCCGCCGGACGCTGCCTGACGACGGCACGATGACGCCCAATCCCAGGGCGGATTTTGTCGAACTGGGGCTGTTCACCTGCTTTTCTTTCCTCCGCGGCGCCTCGGATGCCGTGGACCTTGTGCGCGAGGCCTGGGCGCTCGGCTATGACGCGCTGGGGGTGGCGGATATGAATACCCTGGCGGGCGTGGTGCGGGTGCATGGCGAGGCGAAGAAGGCAGGGATCCGGCCGCTGATCGGGGCGCGGCTCGCGCTGCTCTCGGGCGAGGTCTTTCTGGCCTATCCGCTGGACCGGGCCGGCTACGGGCGGCTGTCGCGGCTGATCTCGAAGGGGCGGATGCAGGATCCGGCAGGGAACTGGCAGGCAAAGGGAGTCTGCGATCTGACGCTGGATGATCTGGCGGGGGCCTCTGAGGGGATCATGCTGATCGCCGTGCCGCCGGAGGACATTGCGGGGTTTGCCCGGGCCCTGCCCCGGCTGAGGAAGCTGCTTCCCACGCTCGGCCATATCGCGGCGAGTTACCTCTATCGCGGCGATGACCGGGCGCGGATCAACGGGCTGGACCGGCTGGCGACACAGCATGGGCTCAGCCTGCTGGCCACGAATGACGTGCTCTATCACGCCCCGTCGCGACGGCCCCTGCAGGATGTGATGACCTGCATAAGGGAAAAGACGACACTGGCCGAGGCGGGTTTCCGGCTTGAGGCCAATGCCGAGCGGTATCTGAAATCGCCCGCCGAAATGCTGCGGCTCTTTTCGGAATGGCCCCATGCGATCCGGGCCACGCGCGCGGTGGCGGATGCCTGCACCTTCAGTCTGGACGAGTTGAAATACGAGTACCCGCGCGAGGTGATCCCCGAGGGGCGGACCCCGCAGGACTATCTGGAGGAGCTTACCTGGAAAGGGACGGAGTGGCGATACCCCGAGGGCGTGCCGCTGCCGACGCAAGCAGTGCTGAGGAAGGAGCTGGCGATGATCGCCAAGCTCGACATCGCGCGGTATATCCTGACCATCCATGACATCATCCGCTTTGCCCGCGATGTGGCGCGCCCGCCGATCCTCTGTCAGGGGCGCGGGTCGGCGGCCAATTCGGCGGTCTGTTATGTCTTGGGCATCACGGCGGTGGACCCCGCACAGCACCAGCTTCTGTTCGAGCGGTTCATATCCGAGGAGCGCAAGGAGCCACCCGATATCGACGTCGATTTCGAGCATGAGCGGCGCGAGGAGGTGATCCAGCACATCTATGGCAAATATGGGCGGGACCGGGCGGGGCTTTGCGCCACTGTGATCCACTACCGTCCCCGGTCGGCCATCCGTGAGGTGGGCAAGGTCATGGGTCTGTCCGAGGATGTGACGGGGGCCTTGGCCAAGACCATCTGGGGGTCATGGGGCAAGGATGTGGGCGAGGGGCATGTGAAGGAGGCGGGGCTTGACCTGTCCGACCCGGTCTTGCGCCGCACGATCCTGATCGCGCAGCAGATGATCGGCATGCCGCGCCATCTGGGCCAGCATGTGGGCGGCTTCATCCTGACCGAGCGGCCGCTGACGGACACCGTGCCCATCGGCAACGGCGCGATGCCGGACCGGACCTTTATCGAATGGGACAAGGATGATATCGACGCACTGGGGATCTTCAAGGTCGATATTCTGGCACTGGGGATGCTGACCTGCATCCGCAAATGCTTTGACCTGATCGAAGCGCATTACGGGCGGCGCTATGATCTGGCCACCGTCCCCAAGGAGGATGCGCGGGTTTACGAGATGCTCTGCCGGGGGGATTCGGTGGGCGTCTTTCAGGTGGAGAGCCGGGCGCAGATGAACATGCTCCCGCGTCTTCGCCCGCGCGAGTTCTATGATCTGGTGATCGAGGTGGCCATCGTCCGGCCTGGGCCGATCCAGGGCGACATGGTGCATCCCTATCTGCGGCGGCGGAACGGGGAGGAGGCGGTCGAATACCCCTCGCCCGGCGCGCCGCATGATCCGGCGGAGTTGAAGAACATTCTGGGCCGCACGCTGGGCGTACCGATCTTTCAGGAACAGGCGATGAAGATCGCCATCGAGGCGGCACAGTTTTCCCCCAAGGAGGCCAATGAGCTGCGCAAGGCGATGGCGACATTCCGGTCCACCGGCACCATCGGCAAGCTGGAGGAGAAGATGGTGGGGCGGATGGTGGCGCGCGGCTATGATCCGGACTTCGCCAAGCGCTGTTTCGACCAGATCAAGGGGTTCGGCGAATATGGGTTCCCCGAAAGTCATGCGGCGTCGTTCGCTTTGCTGGTCTATGTCTCAAGCTGGCTCAAGTGCCATTATCCGGGGGCTTTTGGCGCGGCTTTGCTCAATTCCCAGCCGATGGGGTTTTATGCGCCCGCGCAGATCGTGCGCGACATGCGCGAGCATGACGTGGTGATCCGCGCGCCGGATGTGAATTTCTCGGACTGGAACACGTCGCTCGAGCCGATTTCGACGGGCGGGTTTGCGGTGCGGCTGGGGCTGCGGCAGATCGGGGGGATGCAGGAACAGGCGGTCGCGCGGATCATGGCGGCGCGGGAGGAGCCTTATCGCGATCTGGAGGATATCCGGGCCCGCGCCGGGGTGGGATCGGCGGTCGTGCGCCGTCTGGCCGAGGCGGATGCGGTGCGGTCGATGTTCATCGACCGGCGGCAGGCGCTGTGGGAGGCCAAGGGGCTCAAGGATGCACCCGACCTGCCCCTGTTCCGCGAGGTGCGGGATGAAGGGGCCGAGGTGACGGTGCCTCTGCCCGCGATGCCCGTCTGCGAGCAGGTGGTCGCGGATTACCAGACGCTGCGGCTGTCGCTCAAGGCGCATCCAATGGCTTTTCTGCGCAAGAGCCTGAAGAAGCAGGGCTATGTCGCCTGTGCCGATCTGCCGGGAACGCGGAACTGGCAGAAGGTGAAACTCGCGGGGCTGGTCCTGATCCGGCAGAGGCCCGGGTCCGCCAAGGGCGTCTGTTTCATCACGCTGGAGGATGAGACGGGGGTGGCCAATCTGGTGGTCTGGCCCAAGGTGATGGAGGCGTTCCGCAAGGTGGTGATGCAGTCGCGCCTTCTGGTCATCCACGGGACGGTACAGCGGGATGTGGAGATTATCCATGTGGTCGCCGATACGCTTGAGGACCGGTCGGACGCGCTTCTCCGGCTGTCGCCGGACGGATTTGCCCCCGCGATGGCGCATGCGGATGAGGTGAACCGGCCGTTGGGCAATCCGCTGGCCAATCCGATGTCGGCACCGAACAGGGGGCATCCGCGGGATGCGCGGATCATTCCGAAGAGCAGGGATTTTCATTGAGAGGGGGGACGGTGCGCTGAAGCGCACCCTACGCTGATGGGGCCCGGCAGTCTCAGGTTGCGAAGGGACCCAAACGGAGCGGGATCAGCGGGGCTTCCAGTGGACACAACGCCCCGCTCACGTCCGTTGCTATCCCCGGACCGGATTAAGCCAGCCTCGCATAAGGGCGACATCTGCCCCGGCGGGCGCGGAGCGCCTGCCTGCCCAGGGGCAGGCGCTGCCCGAACGCACAGGCGTCCGGGCGGAAAGCGGAGATGGGGGGCATGACCAAGGCGATGGCCCTGGTCATTCAACGCGGTGCCATGCGAGCCGTCCGGTCGTCGGCGTAGGGCGGGGTTTACCCCGCCTCTTCGGGACCACACAACGAAACGCCCAAAAAAGCGGCGCATGCCGGGGACAAAGCGGGTGGGATGAAGGGAAGGATTGTAGCGGCAAAAAACCCCCGTAAGATTGATCCATGACACAGACTTTCGACGAAATGTGGGGCCGCAGCTTTGGCCAGAGCCAGATGCAGGGGGCTGAGAGCGCTTTGCCGCAGGCGCAATCTCAGGTGATGTACGAAGGTCTGCGACCGCCCTATGCAGAATTCGACAAATGGCTGAAGGCCGAAAACCCGGCGCGCCTGCAGCGCAAGCAGCTTGAGGCCGAGGAGATATTCCGCCTGACGGGGATTACCTTCAACGTCTACGGCCGGGCCGAAGCGGCAGAGCGGCTGATCCCGTTCGACATCATCCCCCGCATCATCGCCGCCCGCGAATGGCAAAAGCTTGCCCGCGGGATCGAGCAGCGGGTGCGGGCGATCAATGCCTTTCTGCATGACATCTACCACCGGCAGGAGATCATCCGGGCGGGGCGGCTTCCGGTCGAAATGATCGCGCGGAACACGGCGTTCCTGCCGCAGATGATCGGCGTGTCGCCACCGGGCGGCGTTTATACCCATATCGTGGGCGTCGATCTGGTCCGCACGGGGGACGACCAGTTCTATGTGCTCGAGGACAATGCGCGGACGCCGTCGGGTGTGAGCTATATGCTCGAAAACCGGGAAACGATGCTCCAGATGTTCCCGGAGCTATTCTCGAAGAACCGGGTCAAGCCGGTGAGCAACTATCCCAAGATGCTGCACCGGTCGCTGGCCGCCTGTGCACCTGCGGCGACCAGGGGGGCACCGGTCGTCGCGGTGCTGACGCCGGGGATCTACAATTCGGCCTATTACGAACATTCGTTCCTTGCCGACAAGATGGGGGTCGAACTGGTCGAAGGGCATGACCTGCGGGTCGTGGACGGCCGGGTCGCGATGCGGACGACGCAGGGGTATCAACCGATCGACGTGCTCTATCGGCGGGTGGATGACGAGTACCTTGATCCGCTGAACTTCAATCCCGAAAGCGCGCTGGGTGTGCCGGGGATCATGGATGTCTACCGGGCGGGGGGCATCACGATTGCCAATGCGCCGGGGACGGGGATCGCGGACGACAAGGCGATCTATTCCTACATGCCTGATATTGTGGAGTTCTACACCGGCGAAAAGGCCATCCTGCAGAACGTGCCGACCTGGCGCTGTTCTGAAGCGGATGCGCTGGCCTATGTGCTCGACCATCTGGCGGAACTGGTGGTCAAGGAGGTCCACGGATCGGGCGGATACGGGATGCTGATCGGGCCGACCTCGTCCAAGAAGGAAATCGCGGCGTTTAGGGACAAGCTCTGTGCGCAGCCGGGGAATTATATTGCGCAGCCGACGCTGTCGCTGTCGACGGTCCCGATCCTGACCAAGGCGGGGCTGGCGCCGCGGCATGTGGACCTTAGACCTTACGTGCTGGTCTCGCCGGATGGGGTCACGATCACGCCAGGGGGCCTGACGCGGGTCGCTTTGAAGAAGGGAAGCCTTGTCGTCAACTCGTCACAGGGTGGCGGCACCAAGGATACCTGGGTACTGGAAGAATGACGATGCTGGGCAAGACGGCGGGCGGGCTTTACTGGATGTTTCGCTATCTGGAGCGATCCGAGAATACAGCCCGTCTGGTCGAAGCGGGACAGCGGATCGCGCTGACGCGATCCTCGGCGGATGACGAATGGACGAGCGTCCTTCAGACGGCGGCGGTGCTGTGGGGGTATAGCGAAAAGTACCGCGATGTGACCAAGGACAATGCGATCGACTGGATGCTGCGCGACCCGGCTAACCCGTCATCCGTCCTGTCGGTGGTCGAAGCGGCGCGAAACAACGCCCGCCTTGTGCGCACCGCGCTGACGCGGGAAGTCTGGGAAAGCGTCAACGAATGCTGGATGGTGCTGAAAGGCGCGCTGGCCAAGCGGGTGAATGAACGCGACCTGCCGCAGGTGCTGACCATCATCAGGCAAAGGTCAGCCTTTGTGCGGGGCGCGATGGCCGGGACGATGCTGCGCAACGACATCTACAACTTTGCGCGGATCGGGACCTTTATCGAACGGGCCGACAATACGGCGCGGATTCTGGACGTGAAATACTGGGTGCTGCTGCCATCGGCGCAGGCGGTGGGATCGAATCTGGACAATGTGCAGTGGGAAACGATCCTGCGGTCGGTGTCGGCCGAGGGGGGTTTCCGCCTGACCTATGGGCAGGAGGCGCGGCCAAGGGAGATTGCGCAGTTCCTGATCCTCGACAAACGTATGCCGCGCAGTCTGGCGTTCTGTGCTGAAAAGCTGGCTGACAATCTGGGTTATCTGGCGATGGGCTATGGCACGCGACTGCCGTCGCACGCGTTGTCGGATGCGTTGAACGATGTGAAGCTCGACACCTCGATCGAGACGATCTTTGAAGGCGGGTTGCACGAATACATTCAGGATTTCCTGCGGGCGACGTCGGCTTTGGGCGCGCAGATGGAAGTCGATTACAGGTTCTATGTCTGATGCGCCTGCGGATATCCCACTCCACCCGTTATGTGTATGACCAGCCGGTCCCCTATGCGCTGCAGCAGTTGCGGCTGACGCCCAAATCGCACGGGGCGCAGTCGGTGATCAGATGGACGACCATGGTCGAGGGCGGGAAGAAGGAGCTGACCTTTGAGGACAGCCACCGCAATACTGTCGACCTGATCAGCTTTGATGCGGGCACGCAGGCCGTCACGGTGACCTGCGCGGGCGAGGTCGAGGTGCGCGAGACGCATGGGGTTGTGGGCCAACATGCGGGTTACATGCCCGTCTGGATGTTCGAACGGGTGACGGCGCTGACCAAGCCGGGCGCGGCCACGCGCAAGCTGGCGCAGACCGTGGGCGGCGAGGCCAATGTGCTCAAGCGGATGCATGACCTGATGGCGCTGACCGGGGAAGTGGTGAAATACACGCCGGGGCGCAGCCATGTGAAATCGACCGCCGAAGAGGCTCTGGCCGCAGGATTCGGCGTTTGTCAGGATCAGGCGCATGTGTTCATCGCGGCGGCCCGCGCGATGGGGGTGCCAGCGCGTTATGTCTCGGGCTATCTGATGATGAATGACCGGGTCGATCAGGATGCGACGCACGCCTGGGCCGAGGCCTGCATTCCCAATCTGGGCTGGGTCGGGTTTGACGTGGCCAATTCCATCAGTCCAGACACGCGATATGTGCGCGTGGCAACGGGGCTGGACTATGCCGAGGCAGCCCCGGTATCAGGGATGCGACTTGGTTCGGGGGCGGAGGTGCTGACCGTGACGGTCGCGGTGCAGCAGCAGTAGGCGGAGCAGTTCCAGATGACGTATTGCGTGGCCCTGCGACTGAACCGGGGGCTTGTGTTCATGTCCGATACCCGCACGAACGCGGGGCTCGACAATATCTCGACCTATCGCAAGATGTTTTCCTGGTCGGCAGATGGCGAGACAACCATCACGATCCTGACGGCGGGGAATCTGGCCACGACGCAATCGGTGGTGAGCCTGATCGACGAAAGGATGAAGGCGCCGGGCGAGCGAAACCCGTCGATCCTGATGCTGCCGTCGATGTATCAGGTGGCCCGTCTTGTCGGGCAGACGCTGAAAGAGGTGATCGGTATGCATGCCCAGACCGGGCAGAAGGCCGACTCGACCTTTAACGCGTCGATCATCGTGGGCGGGCAGGTCAAGGGGTCCGAGCCCCGTCTGTTTCTGATATACCCTGAGGGGAACTTCATTGAAGCGGGGCTCGATACACCGTTCCTGCAGATCGGCGAGACCAAATATGGGCGGCCGATCCTTGTGCGGGCGTTTGATCCGGATATGTCATTCGAGGCGGCGGTGAAACTGCTGCTGGTGAGTTTTGATTCAACGATCAAGGCGAACCTGTCCGTCGGGCTGCCCATCGACATGCAGATCTATGAGCGGGATGCGCTGAAGCTGGGCCTGTCAAGGCGGGTGAAATGGGATGATCCCTATTTCCAGAAGATCTCGCTTGGCTGGGGCGATGCGCTGAAGCGGGCGTTCGACAGTTTGCCGGATATTGAGCTTTAGGGTCTGGGGGCGGAGTTTGTGGGAGGCCCCGGGGCTTTGCCCGTCGCCATTGTGCTTGCACCATTGGCGCTCAATGGCGACCCCACGGGATATTCTTGGCCGGAAGAAGCCGGAAGAGAAGGAAACTTTGCTGCGCGGTTCTTCGTCAGAACGAACGCGTGACGCCGAGGAAGAGGCTGGTTGTGCGGTCCTGGCCTACGACTGGACTGTCGACGATGGCGTCCGGCAGGAAGTCAACGCGGAGGGCGCCGATGACGCTGGTCTTTTCGTTCAGGGGAATGAATGTGCCGATGGCGAGGTTGGGAATCCAGACATTGCCGGGGGCGTAGGCGGGGCGGGTGGACGTCGCCTCGTCGGGGTAGACGCCCCAGGCGTATTGGGACAGGTCGGCGCTTTGCCATGTCGCGCCTGCACCTAGGTAGACCGGCAGGTAGCCGGCAAAGACCATTTGGCGCAGTTCCAGCACGACCTCTTGCCCGCCGTTGACGCCTGTCACTTCTTGCACGGCGCGGAGTCGGAACTGGGTCAGGTCGGTGATCTGGTATTCCGCGGCGATCCCCGCCTCGCCCGAGGGGCCGCGGTCGACCCCTTCGAGCGGGTCGCCGGCGCTGTCGACGATGACCTGATAGACGCGGGGGGCGATGACGAGGTCGAGTTTGAAATCCTCGCCGTTGACGATGCCGTAGCGGAGGCCGTCCAGTAGACCGATGGACCAGTTTTCGCCGATGTAGTTCAGGATCGGCAGGCCGGTGAATTCCCAGCCGCCGTCCGCGTAGGGGCTGTTGTTGGCGACAAAGGCGAGACCATAGTTGAAGCCCGAGGGGCGTTCGGGAGCCTGGGCGGCGGCGAGACCGGGGGCAATAAGCGCTGCAAGCGCGAAGGCGGTGGCGCGGAACATGGGTTGATCTTTCATGGTCTTGCGACGAGGCGCGCATGATCTGCGTGGGATCACGCGACTTCTACAAAAACATGGCAGGAATGGATGAAATAACAACCCCGGCCAGATTGCTGTTCTGTTGCAATTGTTGTCCGGGACGGGGTGAAGAGTTGAAAGTCGGCGGCACCGGACTGCAATAGGGGCTGTTGTCTGCATTTGGGATTGCAAAGCCGCGACCAGAGAGAGGACAGTAGCGCGGGCTTCAGGCGATCAGTGCCATGGGTGCCCGCACCGTGTGCCCTGTGGAGATCAGTGAGGCAGAATGCGGACTTATGCCATCGGAGATATCCACGGGCAGTTGGATCGGCTGCGGGCGGCGCATGCGCGGATCGCGGCGGATCGGCGCGAGACGGGAGATCTGGAAGCACCTGTTGTCCATGTGGGCGATCTGGTGGACCGGGGGCCCGAGAGCGCCGAAGTTGTAGAGTATTTGCGGCGCGGTTCGGGTGGGCCGGAGGGGTGGGTGGTTCTGAAGGGCAACCACGACTTCATGTTCAACCTGTTCCTGACCGATCCCACGGCGCATGACCCGGGGCTTCGGCCCGATCTCGACTGGCTGGATGTGAAGCTGGGCGGGGTGGCAACTTTGGCGAGCTACGGCGTGGCCGATGCGGGCGAGCGGCCTTTGGCCGAGGTGCATGCCGAGGCGCTGGCCAAGGTGCCGGTGGCGCACCGTGTGTTTCTGGAGGGGCTGCCGCTGATGCACGAACGGGGCAAGGCGGTGTTTGTTCATGCGGGTATCCGCCCTGGGGTGCCTTTGGGCGATCAGGTGCCGCAGGATCTGACGTGGATCCGCAAGCTGTTCCATGACGACCGGCGCGACCACGGGGCACTGATCGTGCATGGGCATACGGTGATCCCTGTGGCGCATCACTATGGCAACCGGGTGAATATCGATACGGGTGCCGCCTATGGCGGGCCACTGACGGCGGTAGTGATCGAGGGGCGGGATGTGTGGGAACTGACCGAGGCCGGGCGGATCAGGATGCCGCCGAATCCCGAGGGGCCGGTGTAGGGGTTAACGGTTTGTGTACTTGGGGGCGGGTGCGGCGGGACGTGATTTCGGGCGCGCAATGTTTTCCGGTGGTCAGGGGCGACGCGGGGTGACTCGGGAATAGGGTGGTAAGTGATTGAGATGAATCGAAGATTCGTTTCGGTATCGCGTCGGTTTTACGTCGGTACTACGTCGGTATTACGTCGGTGGTTTTCGGCAGAATTGTCGCGAAACGGGTGTTGCCTGTGGAAATGTGAGCGTGGACGGGCGGGGTTAAGGAAAGGTTGCGGGTGCGTTCAATGGGTCGCGGGGTGAACCCCGCCCTAAGCGGGCGACGAACCGACGAAAGATGCGTGCGCGCGCGCACCCTATGTGCGTGGGGGGCCTAGAACAGCCCGGCCTTCTTCGCGATCATGGCGGCCTGGGTGCGGTTGTGGGCGTCGATCTTGCGGTAGAGCGTCTTGACGTGAAGCTTGACAGTGGGTTCCTGGATGCCCAGATCGCGGGCGATTTCCTTGTTGGCCTTGCCTTCGCAAAGGCCGCGCAGCACCTGCAACTCGCGCGCGGAGAGGCGTTCGGCCAGCGCGTTGACGGGGGCCGCGTCGGCGGCTGCGGTCATGAAATCGATCGGCGCGTATTGTTCGCCCATCGCCATGAAGCGGACAGCGTTCACAAGCGACTTGGCCGGCAGCGTCTTGGGAAGGAAACCTGCGGCGCCGATGGCCAGCGCCTCTTCGGCGACTTCGCGCGGGGCGATGCCGGACATGATGGCGACGCGGGTGACCTTGCCCGTGGCCTGCACGGCCTTGAGACCGTCGAGACCGTTCATGCCGGGCATGCCATAATCGAGAAGCACCAGATCGTATGATACGTCTGCCATGATCGCCTGCATGGCCGAGGTGAGATCCTTGGCGACATCCACTTCAATCCCCTCTTTCTGGAACCAAAGGTCGAGGGTGTCGCGCAACAACTCGTGGTCGTCGGCTATGAGTATCCGCATTCAACTGCCCTTTGTCTGCATATTCGATGCTATGGCAGCTTCTGCGGTGGTGACAAGGGCCTCGCGGGTGACGGGTTTGCCCAAAACGGCGGCAAAGGGCGCGCCATCCTTGCCGGAGCGGCCTTTCCAGCCGGGCAAGGCGGTGACGAGCACGATGGGCAGCGTCGCGGTGGCCTTGCGGATGGCACGGGCGAATTCGGCGCCGTTCATGCCCGGCATGTCGAAATCGGTGATGACGAGGTCCCAGGCCGTGGGGTCTTCGAGAATGACCTCGAGCGCGTCGCGCGGATCAGAGGCGGGGGCCACTTCGGCCCCGGCCTGTTCGAGGAATTTGGTGAGGACGCCGAGTACGTCTTCCTGATCATCGACGAAGAGAATGGCCTTGCCGTCAAGCCGCCCGGTCAGCTGTGCCGCAGAAAGGCTGACAGCAGGGGCGGTTGCGTCAATGGGCCAAAGCACATGAAAGCTTGTTCCCTTGCCCGGCGCAGTCTCAAGGCGGAGCGCGCCGTCATTGCTGTTGACCACTGTCGAGACGATGGCAAGGCCGAGGCCCGTGCCCTTGCTGCCCTTGGTCGAGAAATAGGGTTTGAAGATCTGGACCGCGACATCGGGGGACATGCCGAGGCCGTTGTCGGCCACGGTCAGGCAAAGGTGACGGCGCGCGGGATCGGCCGCGCCGATGGCAAAGGGGCCCTCAAGATCGTGGGCGGTGGCCTCGGTCAGGGAAATGGCGATCTGGCCCGCTTCGCCGTTCAGCGCATCGCGGGCGTTGATGGCAAGGTTCATGACCACCTGCAGGATATCGGTGGGGTCGGCCTCGGCCATGAGGGGGGTGGCGGGGAGGTTGAGTTGCATCTCGGCCGGGGCGCGGATGCTGCTGCGGACAAGATCGGCGGCTTCGCGGACGGGATCGCGGAGGTCGATCAGGCTGCGTTCAACCGGGCGGGTGCCAAGGGTAAGGAGACGCTTGACCAGCGTGGCGGCCTGTTCGCCCGCGGCCTGAATCCGGGTTGCACCGCTGCGCGCGAGGCTGTCGGGGGGTGACAGTTCCTCGATCAGCGACGCGGTGCCGGAAATCGTGGCGAGCAGGTTGTTGAAGTCATGGGCAAGTCCTGCGGCCATTTCGCCGATGGCCTCGCGCCGCTGGGCAAGGTTGAGGTCTTCGCGCAGGCGCAGGCGTTCTTCGTTTTCCAAGCGGCGCTGGCTGATGTCGCGGGTGATGGAGAGGATGCCATTGTCGGCCTTGAGCGTGAGCGAAACCTCTTGTTCGACAGGCTTGCCGTTAACGTCGACACCTGCGACTTCGCCGCGCCAGCTTCCGGTGCTGAAGAGGATGGGCATGGCGTTCTGTTCCATCCAGCGGGCGTTGTCGGGACTGTAAATGGAAGACCATGGCCGGCCTATGACCTGATCTTCGCGGTCATAGCCAAACATCGTCAGATGGGCGTCGTTCATGTAGGTGAAGAGGCCCTGCCCATCGGTGATGGAGATACCGTCGCGGGACGCGGCCATTGCCTCGGCCCGTTCGGTGACGGCCTGACGTTCGGCTTTCTTGAGCGCGGTCACATCGACCCGGAGACCGACGCGGCCGCCGTCAGGCGTGGCCTTTTCGATGATGCGGAGCCAGCGGCCGTCGGCAAGCTGCTGTTCAAGCTCGCTTTCGGACTTGCGGTGCTGGGCCATACGCTCGGCCAGCCAATCATCTTCGCGGCCCAGCGCTTCGGCAAATTCGCCATGCAAAAGCCCATAGCGCACGATGGATTCAAAGGTCGCGCCGGGCATAATGGCCGGTGCCGAAAGCGGGTAGATCGACCGATAGCGTTCGTTGCAGATGACCAGACGGTCGTCTGCGTCATACAAGGCAAATGCATCCTGCAGCGTGGTAACCGCCGAGACGAGAGTCTGGCGTGCCTCGATCGCCTCGCGGCTGGTCAGGCGAAGGATTTCTTCCTGCAGGCGCCGTTCCGTGATGTCGGTTTGGATCGCCATGAAGCCACGCAGCGCACCATCAGGATCATGCAGCGGCTGGATGTCCACGCTCAGCCAGTATTCGCGACCCTCTTTCGTTTCGTTGAGGATTTCGACCTGAACCTCTTCACCCTTGGCAATGGCTTTCCTTATCTTGGCGACGGTTGCGGGATCGGTGTGATCGTTCTGCAGGAAATGGCCCGGCACCCTCCCTATGACCTCGGCCATGGTAAAGCCGGTGCTTCGTTCAAAGGCCGCGTTGACCCATTCGATCCGGGACTGCGTGTCTGTCACCACAACAAGGTTCGAGGTCCGGCGGGCGACTTCGCTGAGACGTTCGATTTCGGACTGCTGTTTTCGGGCCTCGGTAATGTCGCGCAGCACGAAGAGGTATCCGGTTTCGCCCATGCGGGTCGCAGTCAGGTCAAGAAGAACCGGGCCGCTGCCGAAATCAAAGGGCACCTGCACACCCCTTGCATGGCCAGTTTCGTCAAGTTCGCGCAGGATGCGGCGGCCTTCGGTGGCCATTTCGGGGGGCAGCACCTCTTCCAGGAGGCGGTACTGGAAGGCTTTCTGGATCTGGTCGGGGATCGGAATGAGGCCTGAGTGGAAATCCATGAAGCGGCCGTCCCGGTCGATTTCCAGCAAGAGATCGGGCATGGCCGCCAGCGTGGATTGCATGCGGTTGCGCTCTTCGGTGAGCGCGGCGTTGGCGGCGGCGATCCCCGCTGTTGTGGCCCGACGTTCCAGCACGGTGGCGATCACGTTGGCAACCGAGCGGATCAGATAGACTTCGCCCGGAAGGAAACTGCGGACGGAACCACGGGAATCGTACCCCATGAAACCGTAGAAGTGCATGTTCTGCATCATCGGCACGACAAGGATGGACCCGATCCCCAACAGATCGAGCACCGGTTTTTCGGGGCAATCGTCGGCCAGTTGCGAAACTTCGGCAATGTGGACGGTATCCCCTGTTTCGAAAGTCGCGTGCCACCGATGAACGAGATCCGCAGAAAGTGCCTGCACCAATAGCAGCTGGTTGGCGACATGGGGTGCAGACCAGGTGTGCGAGAAATGGATCGCGTTCCCTTCGGCGATACCGCCGACATAGACGTGGTCCATGCCCGACAGCTTGCCCAGATCGGCAAGCGCCGCGTTGATGACCGAATCCGTGTCTTCGATCGGGGCACTCAGAAGCATGTTGACGATGCCGACCACCCTGCCCTGCGCATGGGTCAGGCGCAGGAAAGCGCGGTTCACCGCTTCAAGCGGGGCATCAAGGACCGAGGCGCCGGGGATGTCGGCTGCTGCATCGCCCGAGATGACGTCGGCCAGCAGGGCATTGCGGTGGGCCATCTTGGCAGCGTGGATCGCGGGGGCGGCCCCAGAGGCAGCCTTGCACATGATGCGCAGGGCGGCGGCGGAAAATGCCGCAGGGCGGCACGACAGAAACGCCAGCGCCATATCCGGCTCGTCCGGGACAATGAATGGCACAAGTGCAAACCCGCGGTAGCCCCGCAGGCAATCGGGGATGCCCGTGGCCCATCGACAGCGGGTCAGGTCGGTCAGGCGGCGGGGCCGTGTCAGCATGAGGCCCGGGTCAGGCCAGGAGAGGCCCACCATTTCACCGTCAGATGCATCGCCGACGGTGATGTTCTGACCGGTTTCATCATGGCTGAGCAGGAGCGTCGCATCCGCCGCGAATTGGGTCGTCATGACGGCAAGAAGGCTTGCCACGGCCTGGTCGGCGCTGCCCGCTGCAGTGACGCTGCCCAGCGTGGCGAAAAGCACTTCGGTTTCGCGCAGGGCGGCGGCTTCGCGGGTGCGCAGTTTATCGAGTGAGTCCAGTGCTTCGCGCAGCGCTTCGGTTTCGCCGCGCAGGGCGGTGTTGGCATCAAACAGTTCGCGGCTCTTGGTTTCGAGAAGTTCTTCGGCCTGCGTCCGCGCAAGACGCTCGCGTTCATAGCGGACGCGGGAAACGGTTCCCTGCGAGGAGGTCAGGTCCGAATCCTCTGTCATCGGCTCTCGGCGACCGTGATGCGGAAATCGGTGCGCGTCGTGCCGGGGGTGGAACGGTCCCGAGCCGTGATGGTGCCCTCAGTGCCGAAATGGGCCAGCGTGCCTTCGATCAGGCCACCGCAGAAGGGTGAAAGTTCGCGGGGCGAGGTATAGGTCATGAGCAGTTCGTTCGGCGCTTCGCGGACCGTGTCGAAGGTCGGCAATTCGGCATTGGGGTAAAGCTTGCGCACCTCGACATGGACCTCGTTCTCGATCGATTCAAGCATGGTCAGGGCATCCTGGTTGGATCGGAAGAAGCCGGGATAGTGACGCTCGAACGACTTCATCATCCAATGTCCGAAGATTCTTTGCAATTCGTTCTCGGCGACCGAGGTGGTGCGGCTGAAGCCCTGGATGAGGGTCATGAGTTCGGCGCAGGGGTAATCGCCCACGCCGGTATAGGCCCCGCCAGAGGGCAGGTTTGCGGCCTCGATCACGGCATCGACGACCTCTTCGCCCAGCATGTCTTCGGCCATGGCAAGAAGCTCTGTGAATACGATGCCCTTCATGAAACAATCACCTTTCCTGTGGTCCGTCGCCGGCGAACCGGCCCTGACGTGCTGCTCTTTCGGACTGTGCCGGTTTTCTGAGGATAAATCCCTATTTGACCGCAATTGGAAAGTTCGTTTGCCGATTGGCACCGCAGCGCAGCCGGATAGGTAACCTACCCGAAAGGATAGGTCGCTGGTCGAGTTGATCACACCAAGCGATTGTTTCCAAGTTGAGGCCGCGAATGGCGGTCCATCTGGCGGCATTGCCGAGACCACCGATCCGGCTCAGGGTGCGGATTGCTGGATGCTCTGGATCAGGGCGATGGGGGTGATCACGCCGCCGATCAGGGTGAGTGTCGGCAGGATCATCGCGATGGCGTCGTTCCAACTGCCCACGGCGCTGGTGGGGACAAAGACCACGTCGCCGGGTTCCAGCGGGAAATCGGGCGCGAGGCCGTTCAGCGTTGTCAAGGCGTCAAACACGATGAGTTCGCCACGCGTGGGTGAATAGCTGCGAATGATGCGGATGCCGTTCATCTGCGCCTGTGTCGTGATCTGCCCGCCGGCAAGGGAAAGCGCTTCGAGCATGGTGCGCCCCGTCGCGCCAAAGGGCACGGACTGGGGCGAGGCGACGGCGCCAAGGACATAGACCGACATATCCTCGCGCCGGGGGGCAAATATCACATCGCGAGGTCTGATCCAGACGTTCTGGCTGAATTCACCGTTCCGCAGGAGCGCGTTCAGATCGACGGTGCACATCTCGTTATTGCGAAGGAGGCGGGCACCGGGAAGGTAGGCGTCTTCTTCGAGCCCGCCGGCCAGAGCGATGGCTTCGAGCACGTTGGTCGCGCCGGACATGTAGATCACGCCGGGCTGGCGGAATTCGCCAAGGAAATAGATCGGTGCGCTCTGCGCCTGGACCAGTTCGACGGTGAGCCAGGGGTTCACGAATTCGGTGGCGTATTCGTCCTTGAGCATGCGGAGGATGTCACGGGTCGTCATGCCGCCGACGCGGACATCTTCGACGATCGGAAGCTGGACGTAACCGTCGCTGTCCACCGTGGCGTTGAAGTCGTTCATGCCCGCTTCGTTGAAGATGTTGAAACGGAGCGTGTCGCCGGGGCCGACGCGGTAACTTTGGGTCGGCGCAAAGCCCGAGGACGAGGAATCGGGGCCCTTGATTCCCGGTTCCAAAGGCGATCCGCCACAGGTTGGCCCGCGTCCGGGTGCCGAAATCGGACTGGAGAAGGGCACACGCTGCACGATTCCCCCGGTGCCGAAAGGTAGCCCGGAAGGCGTTCTGTCGCAGGCCCCGAGGCCCAGGATCCCCAGAACGGCGGCAATTTTACCTATCCGAACGGGTATGTTCCTCACCCTTTGGTACATCCTTCAAAACCGTTTGCGCGAAGGGCTAGCCATGGACCCCGGCTGGTTATCCCGAACGGCACGGGACGACCCAAGCAAGGAAACGATAAACGTCGCGTCGTCAAGAATACATCAGTGAAAACCAAAGAACAGGCTGGCCTCATGATTACCCTTCTCAACGCAGCACCAGACACCGGAAATCAGGGTGTGAGCGCCCTGTGCATGTCGGCGGTGGCCGGGCTGTCTGCGCGGTCTGCAGGCCGGGTGGCGGTGGCGGATCACGGTCGCGGACGGCGCGAGGCGGATTGGGGCTTTACCTCGGTCGATCTGATCGGGCTTACGCACAACCGGCGCTACTGGCGCGGGGAAAGCCTGACGACGGTACGGGCGCTGGCCCGGATGGGCGGTGGGTTCAGCGCGACGGCGCGCACGATTGCCGGATCGAAGGCGATCCTTGACGTGTCGGGTGGCGACAGTTTCACCGACCTTTACGGCGAAAAGCGGTTCCGGGCGATGGTGATGACCAAGCGGCTTGCCCTTGACAACGGCTTGCCACTGATCCTTTTGCCGCAGACGCTGGGGCCCTTCCGGAACCCGGCCCGCAAGGACGAAGCGGTCGAGATTCTGGCGGCTGCGCGGGCCGTCTGGGTGCGCGATGCCGCGAGCCTTGCGTTCCTGAAAGAGGAACTGGGCGACCAGTTCAACCCGGAAAAGCACCGGCTGGGTCTGGATATGGCCGTGGCGCTGCCGGCGGTGATGCCCGCCAGGACTCTGGAGCCTGTGGTGGCCGACTGGCTGCGCGAGGATCGTGATTTCCCGGTAGCCGGGCTGAACGTGTCGGGGCTGCTGTGCTGCCATCCGGATTCCGCCAAATCGACCTTTGGTCTGGCCGATACGCATACGGCGCAACTGGCTGCGACGGCGCGGGCCGTTCTGGACCATGATCCGGCGATGAAGCTTTTGCTCGTGTCGCATGTGCATCGCCCGGTTGAGGATGAGGAAAGCGATCTGGGTGCCGCGCTGACGCTGAAGGCGTCGCTTGATGCCGAGTATCCGGGCCGGGTTGCAGTGTCGCTGGACCGGCATAACGCGATGGAACTGAAGTGGGTGCTGTCACGGCTGGACTGGTTTGCGGGCGCGCGGATGCATGCAACGATCGGGGCCTTCTCGTCGGGTGTGCCGACGCTGGGGCTGGGCTATTCCGACAAGGCGGCAGGCGTGTTTGCCCAGTGCGGCATCGGCGGCCATGTGGCCGACCTGCGGCAACTGTCGGCGGCGGCGCTGGCCGATGAGGTTCAGGCGTCGCTGATCAAGATGGAGCGGACGCGGCGCACGCTGCAGACGCTGGTTCCTGCCCTGCGGGCCCGGGCCGAGGCGCAGATGGACGAGATCGTCCGTCAGATCGAGGGCTGAACCGTGGCCGCCACCCGCAAAGGCCGCATGGCCGCATGGATCGTGCCGCTGTGGGCAGAAGCCGCAGCAACGGGCAGGTCGGTTCTTCTGGCCTGGGCCATCGGGCCGGAAGAACTCGGCCGGGCGATGCTGCTGGCGCTGACCCTGCGGCTGGCCGAGATGGTGAGCGATATCGGCGTGGAGCGGATGCTGATGCAATCGCCCGATGGCGATGCGCCGGGGATGATCGCGGCGCTGCAGGGTGCGGCGCTGGCGCGCGGGCTGGTGATGGCGGGGCTGCTCGTCGCCCTGGCCTGGCCAATGGCGTGGCTTTTGCCGGATGGCGCGGATGCGCTGAGCTATGGCGTGCTGGCGCTGATCCCGCTTCTGCGCGGGATGGCACATCTGGATTACCGCCGGGCCGAGCGCGGGTTCAGCTATGGCCCGCTGGTGATGGTCGAAGGTGGTTCGACGCTGGTCATGCTGGCGATGGTGCCGGTGTGCCTGTGGGTATGGCCCGATCACCGGGCGATCCTTGGGGCGCTTGTGGCGCAGGCCGCGGCGCATCTTGTGCTGTCGCATCTGGTGGCCAAGCGGCGGTTTGCGGTGGTGTTTGACCGTTCAATGATGCGCAGTGCGCTGGCCTTTGGTCTGCCACTGGTGCTGAACGCGGTTCTGCTGTTTGCGATTTTTCAGGCGGACCGGCTGATCGTGGCCGGGTTCCTGGGCTGGGCCGATGTGGCGATTTATGGCGTGGCGCTGCAACTGGCGATGCTGCCTGCGCAGATCACCGGACGTGCGGCGCAATCGCTCCTGGCGCCGCGTCTGCGGGTAGCTTTTGCGCAGGGGAACCTGGGCACAGTGGCACAGGGCGCAATCTTGAGCCATGTGGTACTGGGCGCGCTGTTTGCAACGGGTTTCACGCTGGTGGCACCGCTGTTCGTGAACCTTGTCTATGGCGAGGATTTTCACCTGATCATGCCGGTGGCCGCTGCGTTCGGCATTGCGGCGGGGTTTCGCATCCTGCGGACGCCTCTGTCGCAGATCGCGGTGGCGACGGACCGGACGGGTGATCCGGCGCGGGCGAATGTCCTGCGCGCGTTTGCCCTGATCCCGGCGACTGTTGCGGCCTTCATGGGCCAGCCTCTGGCGGTGATCGCACTGTTCGCGGCCATTGGTGAAGCAGCGGCGACGCTGCGGGCCTTTCTTCTTCTGCGCGGGACGATTGCCGCGCCAGTCAATTCCACAGTGTATGCATGACCCTCACAACCCTTTCCAATGATCCGATCACCCACACGGTTGCCTGCAATCTGTGCACCGGCTGTGGGGCCTGTGCGGCGGCGTTTCCGGCGCTGATCCGCATGGTCGATGACCCCGTGAACGGGCGGCGTCCGGTTGTGGCCCCCACCATGGCCGGGCTTGAGGCGGCCAAGGCGGCGGCGTCCCTT
Source organism: Rhodobacterales bacterium (assembly GCA_026400355.1). Lineage (GTDB taxonomy): Bacteria > Pseudomonadota > Alphaproteobacteria > Rhodobacterales > Rhodobacteraceae > JAPLPE01. The sequence continues at coordinate 197,681 of JAPLPE010000020.1, forward strand.
TGTGCAGGGTCGGGGGCGGACTACACGACGCTCGACCGCAAGGATGCGGTGGATCAGGACTGGGGTCCGGTTCTGGCAACCTGGGAAGGCTGGGCGGCCGATAAGGAAATCCGGCATCGCGGATCTTCAGGCGGGGCGGTGACGGCGCTGTCGCTGTTTGCCTTATCCTCGGGCGTGGTCGGCGGCGTGGCCCATATTGCGCCCCGGGTGAATGATCCGCGTCTGAACGAAGCGGTTATCAGTCGCGACCGGACCGGCCTGCTGCGCGGCGCGGGTTCGCGCTATGCGCAGGCGAGCCCGGCGGAAGCGCTGGGCGAGATCCGGTCGGGCGAAGTGCCGGTGGCATTCGTGGGCAAGCCCTGCGACGTGGCCTCGGTCGCCAAGGCGAAGGCAGCTGATGCAGGCCTTGCGGCCAAGCTGCCGCTGACGATTGCGATCTTCTGTGCCGGTGCGCCGAACCTTGTCGCGACAGACCGTCTGCTTGACCGTCTTGGCGTGCCGAAAGAGGCCACGCTTACCGACCTGCGCTATCGTGGCGATGGCTGGCCGGGGCTGATGCAGGCGCGGTATCTGGACGAAAACGGCGTGGAACAGGTGTCGGAAGGCATCCCTTACAGCGAAGGCTGGGGCCGCATCCTGCAATCCGAACGCCGCTGGCGCTGCCGGATCTGCACGGATCACACGGGGGCGTTTGCCGATATCTCGGTCGGTGATCCGTGGCACAACCCGCCGGCGGGCAAAGCGGATGCGGGGCGGTCGCTGATCGTCGCGCGGACATCTGCGGGCCTCAAGCTGATCGAGGATGCGATTGCGGCGGGTGCGCTGGTCGCCACACGGACCGAACGGGACGTGATCGCCAGGGCGCAACCGAACCTTATGGCCGCGCAAGGCGCGGTCTGGGGCCGGCGTCTGGCGATGCGGGTGACGGGCATGAAGGTTCCGGCGGACAAGGGTTTGCCGCTGTTCCGCTATTGGCTGCGGCTGCCGCTGCGCGAAAAGGCGCAGTCGCTGGGCGGGACGATCAAGCGGATCGTCCGGGCCAAGCTGTGGCGTCCGGTGACAGTGCGGGGGTTGATATGACACTTGGTGAGGCCATGCAGAACGGCCGGGCGAACAACGCCGGGCTAATCCGTCTGGTTCTGGCGGGCGCGGTGGTGGTGAGCCATGCATGGCCGCTGGCGCTGGGTCGCGGCACGGTCGAGCCGCTGGTCGGGCTGACGGGCCGGTCGCTGGGTTTCTGGGCGGTGATGGGGTTCTTCTTCCTGTCGGGCCTGTTCATCGCGGAAAGCGCATCCCGCCGGGATTCCATGACGTTCTGGAAGGCTCGCGCACGGCGCATCCTGCCGGGACTGTCGGTGGCGCTGATCGTGACGGTCGTGCTTGCCATCGTTTCGGGGGCAAGGCCCGGCGTGTTTGACGGGCTGGTTTATGTCCTGCGCGGCGTAACGCTGGTCTCTCTGGAGCGTCAGATCGACGGAGCCTATGCGGCGAACCCCTATCCGGGGACGGTGAACGGCCCGCTTTGGAGCCTCTTTCACGAGGTTGCGGCCTATGGGCTGTGCTGGCTTGCGGCCAAGTCTGGTCTGCTGAGCCAGCGCGGTGGCGCGGTACTGATCCTTGTGGCGGCGGCGCTTCTGGCGACCATCGAAGGGCTTCCGGCGCGGCTGGATACCTTTGCGCCGCTTTTCCTTGCCTTTGCGATGGGGATGGCCGTCTGGCAGTTCCGGGCCGAGTTGCCCTTGTCTTGGGCTTTGTCGCTGATCCTTTTTCCGCTGGCAGCGTTCGGCTGGGCGCTGATGCTGGTGCCGTTTGTCTATGGGCTGGTCATGCTGTCCTGGGCCCTGCCTGCGAAGGCAACCGAGGCGGACCTTTCGTTCGGCATCTACATCTATGGCTGGCCGGTGGCGCAACTGGTGTTGTTCGCGTTCCCTGGCCTGTCACCTGTCATTCTGGCGGTCGTGTCACTGATCGCCGTGCTGCCCTTTGCGGCGGCAAGCTGGTATCTGGTGGAACACCCGTCGATCCGCCGCAAGGCTCTGGTGGCCTGACACCATGGCAATCGCGATGACCACGTCCGTCTCTGCGACGAAGAAGAAGGGCACCATCTTTGGCGTCCACCTGGTCGTCGCCCTGTTCTTTCTGGGGATGATGCTGCCGACTTCGGTGTCGGTCAGCGCGGGCGGGCTGCGGTTGTCGGTCTATCGTGTGGTGCTGCTGCTGGCGTTCATTCCGATGCTGGTGATGCTGGTTGGCGGCAGGCGCGGCAAGATGCATGTGTTCGACGGGCTGATGTTTGCCCACGCGATCTGGGCGTTGTTTGCGCTGATTGCCTGGGGCGGTGTGCGGCAGGGGATTGAATCCGGCGGCATCTATATCATCGAATTTGCGGGGTCCTACCTTCTGGGTCGGTTGTTCATCCGTTCGTACGAGGACTTTGCCGCGATGGCGCGGGCCTATGTGATCATCGTCGTGGGCACGCTTCTGTTCACCATCCCCGAGGCGCTGACGGGCAAGCATATCCTTTATGACACGCTGGCGGGTGCAACGGGCGGGCCCCCTGCCCCGTTCATCGAGCCACGCATGGGTCTGGCCCGGACCTTTGGCCCGTTCGACCATCCGATCCTTTATGGCGTGTTCTGTGCTGCGGCGTTTTCGATGGCCTATTTCGTGGTGGCTGAACGGCAGCTCACGAATTTCAAGGGCATGGGGCTTGTGACGGGGGTTGGCGTGGCCACGTTCCTGTCCGCCTCGGGCGGGCCCTATGTGGTGCTGATGATGCAGGGCTTTGTGGCGGTCTGGCAGCGCGTGCTTGGCGATATTCAGGGCCGCTGGCAGATGCTCTTTGGACTTTTCGCCATCATCTATCTGTCGATCGACCTGTTTTCAAACCGCACGCCGTTCCATGTGTTCGTGACCTACTTCACCTTTTCGACCGTGTCGGCCTATAACCGGATCCTGATTTTCGAATACGGCATGGCCGAGGTCTGGCGGCATCCGTTCATTGGCATCGGGCTGGGCGACTGGGTGCGGCCTGTCTGGATGTCCGACAGCATGGACAATTTCTGGCTGCTGATCGCGGTGCGCTATGGCATCCCGGCCTGGCTGTTTCTGGTGGCGCTGATGGGCGGTCTGATCTGGGCCGTGGCAAAGCGCAAGAATTTCCCGCCCGAATGGAAGCGGGCGCGGTATGCCTGGGCGTTCACGCTGTTCGGGATCACGGTGGCGGCGGCCACGGTGCATCTGTGGAACGCGCTGTTCGTGCTGTTCATTTTCCTCATCGGGTCGGGTGCGTGGATGTACGACACGCCGATCCCAAAGGCCGGACAGGCCGCGAAACCCTCCACGACCGGGTTCACCCCCGTCGCCCGTCTGTTCTGAAAGGCAGCATCATGGATCTGAGCGTCATCATCATCAACTGGAACACGCAAGCGATGCTGCGGGACTGTCTGGACACGGTCTTTGCCGGGCTGGGCGACCTGTCGGCCGAAGTCGTGGTGGTGGACAATGCGTCAACCGACGGATCGGCGGATATGGTGGACGCGGATTTTCCGGGTGTTCATCTGATCCGCAATGCGACCAACATGGGGTTTGCGGCCGCCAACAACCAGGCGCTGCAGATTGCGCGGGGACGGCACGTGATGCTGCTCAATTCCGATACGCTGGTGCATGGGCCGGTTCTGCCTGCATCGGTGGCCTGGCTTGATACGCATCCGCATGTGGGCGTGATGGGGCCGCGTGTGCTGAACGGCGACGGGACGGTGCAGGTGTCTTCCACTGCGTTCCCGACGCTGGGCATGCTGACGCTGCAGACGCTGGGGCTGACCCGGTTTGCGAAGTTTGACAGCTATCGGATGACGGGCTGGGAACGTCGGAACGAACGCAAGGTCGAGGTGATCTCGGGCTGTGCTATGTTCGTGCGGCGCGAGGCGATGGATCAGGTCGGGCTGCTGGATGACGGGTTCTTTTTCTATGGCGAAGAGACCGACTGGTGCCGCCGGTTCAGCGCGGCGGGCTGGGGCGTGGTGTTTGCACCTGTGGGCGAGATCACCCATTTCGGTGGCGGATCGGTGCGATCCCTGAACCACCGGCGCGATGTGATGTTGACCGAAGGCACGATCCGGTTGCACCGCAAGCATGGCGGGCTGGCGGGCGGGATCGCCTGTTTTGGTCTGCTGGCGGTGTTCAATGCGTCGCGTGCTGTCTTGTGGTCGGCTGCGGCGCTGATGCGGCAGCCCGGGGCTGCGGCGCGGGCGAAACATTTCTTTTCCGTGCTGGGTGATTTCGGGCAGGTCTGGCCCCAGATCGGACCTAAAGCAGCGAAAGCATGAAGGTCCTTCTGATCGCGCCCAATATCGACGGCACCGACGTGGGCGAGGCCTTTGTCGCCAACAAATGGGCGGTGGCGCTGGGTGAGCTGGTGGATCTGACGGTTCTGTCGTTCGAAAGGCCGGGGCGAAAGCCTTTGGCCGAACAGTTGCCGGGCATCAGGGTTGAAACCTGGCCCGAACCGGCCTGGGCGCGGAAGAACGAGCGGCTGAACGCGATGTTGAAACCGGCCTGGCCGATGTTTTCATCTCATGTGAAGCGCTGGATCAAGGCAGCGCTGGCGCGGGGCGAGACGTTTGATGTGGCGCATCAGCTGATGCCGCAAGCGGCGCGCTATGCCTCGCCCTTGCGGCATTTCGATATTCCCTTTGTCATCGGGCCGCTGGGCGGGGCTTTGGATACGCCGGAAGCTTTCAAGGCCGAGGCCGGGTCTGCGCCGATGTACACACGGTTGCGGGCGCTGGACGGGTTTCGCATCCGCCATGATCCGTGGCTGCGGGCAACCTATGAGAAGGCGGCGCTGGTGCTGGGCGTGGCGCCCTATGTGCAGGATGTGCTGGCGGGCGTCGTGCTCAGGCGGTTCGAGCCGGTGCTGGAATTGGGCATCGACGAAGTCGAGCCGTTGCAGGCAAGGCCGCTGGAGCCGGGCAAGCTGAAACTGTTGCATGTGGGCCGTGGGGTGCGGACCAAGGGGCTGCGCGATGTGGTGCGGGCGATGTCCGCGTTGCGCGATCTGCCCGGTGTCACGCTGACCAGCGCGGGCGGCGGCGAGGAGATTGCCATCTGTCAAGCTGAGGCGGCCAAGCTGGGTATCGCGGACCGGGTGACGTTTCTGGGCAAAAGGCCACGGGACGAGATCGAAAACCTCTACCGCACGCATGATGTATTCATCTTCCCGTCCTTCCGCGAACCGGCCGGCGGGGTGCTGTACGAGGCGATGCGCCATGGCCTGCCGGTTATCACCGCGGCACGTGGCGGGCCGGACTATATCGTGGACAGTCAGTCGGGCGTCCGGCTGCCAGTTACCGATCCTGCAACATTTTCGCAAGAAATCGCAGAATCGGTTCGCATATTTGTACACAACCCGGAACGCGTTGCTTCCCTTGGCGCGGGAGCCCAGACCAAGGTTGCAACCGAGGGTTTGTGGCCCGTCAAGGCCAAGGGGATGGTTTCCCTATACGAACGGGTAGCTGGCTGACCCTTTGCGCCGCCAGACCCGCCCAAGGGATTTGAACCTCCCCCCTTGAGACCGCAACAATCCTTTCAGGACAAAGATTTAAACAGGTTTCTACATTATCTCCTGAACTGTCAGAAACGATATGTCAGTCGAGTTGAGAAATGTCCGGAAACCACAATACACCCCGCCGCCCCCGCATCCTGGCCGTCGCTTCTGGCGGTGGTCACTGGGTGCAGATGATGCGGCTGCGCCCCGCCTTTGAGGGTGCAGATGTGCATTATGCGACAGTCGATGCGAGTGCCGCAGTCATGGTCGTCCCGGCGCCGGTATACATTTACCCGGACGCCAACAAGGATACCAAGCTGAAGCTGGTGCTTGCCGCAGCGCGGATGTTCTGGATCGTGCTGTCGGTCCGGCCCGATGTCGTGATCTCGACCGGGGCTAGCGGCGGGTTTCTGGCAATCAGGTTCGCCAAGCTTTTCGGGGCGCGGACGATGTTCATCGACTCGATTGCCAATGCCCGGGAACTGTCGGTGTCGGCCCGTCTGGCCAAAGGCGTGGCCGACCGGGTGCTGAGCCAGTGGTCCGGCGTCGCGCAGGCCACCGGCACCGAATTCGCCGGCGCGGTCCTCTGACCCGCCGCCCCCTTTGTCCTTGTCAGGGAAGACTGAAATGATCTTCGCAACTGTTGGTACCCAACTGCCCTTCGACCGGATGCTGTCGGCCCTTGATGACTGGGCGGCCCGCAACATCAGCATGCCCGTGCTGGCACAGACCGGGGCAAGCGCCCGATCGTTTCGCAATCTCAAGGCCATTCCTCGGGTTGACCAAAGGACCTATGCCGAAACGATGGAAAAGGCCCGCGTCGTCGTGGCCCATGCCGGGATGGGCACGATCCTGTCCGCCGCCGAGGCGGGCAAGCGACTTATCCTGATGCCGCGCCGGGCCGAGTTGGGCGAGCACCGCAATGACCATCAGCTGGCCACCGCCGAGGAAATGTCGGTACTGTCGAATGTGACGGTTGTTCATGACGCCAAGGCGCTGTGGGACACGCTGGATGCCGTGCTGGAAGCCGGCGCGGATCTGACGCCGGCGCTGACCCTGTCGGCGGGGGCCCAACCCCGGCTGATCAACACCATCCAGGATTTCATCTGGACCCAGGCCGCCCAGCCCCGCGCACGCGGTCTTGCGCTGCGGGGGCTGCGGGCATGACCCGGTTGGGGACCATTCTGATCCCTGCCTATAATGAGGCTGCGGTGATCGCACGTACACTGGGCGCACTGCGGAAGGCACATGTTCACGACTTCTTTCGCGTGGTCGTGATCCCCAATGGCTGCCGCGACGATACCGCTGCACGCGCCCGCGCCGCGATGCGCGAGGCCGAAGTGATCGAGACGCCGGTGGCGAGCAAAACCCACGCGCTGAATCTCGGCTACCGGAATGCCATCGAAGGACGTCCGGTCGTTTGCCTTGATGCCGATCTTGAGGTTGGTTTGGCCGATCTGATCGCGCTGGTCCAGCCACTGATGCGCGGGACGGCGGATGCCGCCTGCGGACGGATGAAGGTGGATCTCAGGGGAGCGTCCTGGATGGTCCGGTCCTACTACAAGGCCTGGATGCTGAATCCCTATTTCGCGCGGGGCAAGTTCGGCGGGCTGTTTGCCCTGTCGGCAAAGGGGGCGCGGATGGTGTTCCCGTTGCCGCGCATCACCGCCGATGACGAATACATCCGCCGCGCCTTTTCGGGTCAACAGACGGCTTTTGTCGAGAATTGTTTTTTTACCGCCCGCGCACCGCGCACGCTGGGCAGCCTGATCAAGGTGCGCCGCCGGTCTTTGCGTGGGGCCAAGGCCGTGTCCAGCGTGCGCCGCGAAGAAGCCCCAAAGGGCAGCGTGAAAGCCATGCTGTCCAAGGCCCTGCCGGAGCCGATGATGTGGCCGTCCATGGCCGTGTTCATCGGTGTGATGGCGGTCGTGCGCGTGCAGCTTGCCTTTGAGAAACCCACCCCCAAACCCGTCTGGGAACGCGACGCCACCACCCGTGAAGGTTCGGTGCAATCATGAGCGCTGCCGTTGTCGAAGGCGTCTTTGCAGCCCCCGAGATCCCTGCCCTGCCCGAACGGGTGCCGCACGAGGCAAGCCCCATCACTGGGCTGACCCGCGCGATGCGGGGCCGCTGGATCCATGTGGGTGTGCTGGCAACGCTTTTGGCACCGGTTCTGGCAGTGAGCGGCTACATGTCGGGCAAGCAGCTTTATGAGAGCCAGGCGATCCTGAGGCTGCACCCGCAAGAGGCCAACATTCTGTATCGGTCGGGGGACGACAGCGTTCTCAAGACCTTTGACAGCTTTGCCAAGGCCGAAACGTCGTATGTCGCGTCGAACCCGGTGATGGAACAGGCGACCGATACGCTCAAGACCGAGTTTCCCGAACTGGCGGATGAGATGACCGCGAACGACCTGACAGGGTCGATCGAGATCAAGCGCAACGACAGCCTGATCGTGCTGGTCACGCACAGTGCCGATCCCGAGTTTGCGGCGGCGAAACTGGATGCCGTGCTGGCCGCCTATTTCGACCTGAAATACGCTGCCGAAAACCGCATGTCGGACACCCGGCTGCGGGAATTGCAGGCCCGCGAAACCGAATTGCTGGCCCGCCAGCAGGAAATCCGCGCCCAGATGCTCGAAGTCGGAGAAGAGTACGGTCTTGACGCGTTGCGCCGCGCACATCTGGAAAAAGTGGCGCAGATTGATGCGCTGGAAGGGCGACTTGAAGAAGTCACGGCGACCTTGATCTCGCTGCAATCGGCGGATGGAAGCCAGTCTGCGGACATGGCCGACCAGGAAATCATGCGCGCCACGCTGCTCGACCGGGCGCTGGCCGACCTCAACTTCGAAAAGGCCAAGCTCGGGGCGGAACTGGCCACGATCCTGACCCGCTATCCGGACAGTTCGCCCCAGGCGCGGGACAAGCGAGCCGAGATTGCGATCATCGACCAGTCGATGGCCGACCGCCGGCAACAGATCACCGTTCTGGGCCAGACCGGGACGCTGACCGATACAAGCACAGCGACGGAAGAAAACAGCATCAACGAACTGATCGCCCTGCAAACCAAGGTTCAGGGCCAGCTGGACGAAGCCCGGGCGCAGGCGCGGGTACTGAACGGCAAGCAGATCGAACTGGGCGGACTCGCCGAAGAGGCCGAGGCCATGCGCGACCTGCTGGACGAGACGCGCAATGCGCTGGAAGTGATCCGGCTTGAGGCCGGCCACGCGATGCCAGGCTTTGCCGAGATCATGTCGCCTGCCTCAGTGCCCGTGAAGCCGTCCAAGGACAGCACCAAGTTGAATGCCGCCATGGGTCTCGTTGGAGGCGTGTTCCTGTCGCTTCTGCTGGCGCTGGGATTCGGCATGATGTCGACCCGTGTCCGGTATTCGGATGCGCTCTTGAAGTGGACGCATCTGGTGCCGCTGGCCCATGTGGCCCGCAAGGGTGAAATCATCACCGCCACCGCCGACCGTCTGCGCAATGCGGCACAGCTTCATCCGCTGCGCACCGCACATCAGCAGGGCAAGCCGCGCACGTTGGCTGTGGTACGGCTCGACAAGGGCGCGCCGGACCACCTGGCCTTTGCGCTTGCTGCCAGCTTTGGCCGGGCGCGGTTGAAGACTCTTTTGATCGACGCCGATCTGGCCCAGGGCGCGCTGACCACCCGCATGGGTTTCGCCGGTGCCGCCGGTTGGCGCGAGGCGCTGGCCGGGGCTGCCCCCGATGCCCTGCCGATCCTTGCCGAACCGGGCCTGAGTGTTCTGCCCTGCGGCCATCTGACCGACCTGCACGACGGTTCGGTTTCGGTGGGCGCCTGCCGCGCCGCTCTGGCCCGGCTGGGTGAAGGGTTCGACGTGGTCGTGCTGAATGCGGGCAGCAAGTCCGACATGCTGTCAGCGGAACTGACCGTATCGGCCGCCGATCTGGCGATTGCCGAGATCCGGTCGACCGATCTCCGCAAGGCCGTCACAAGCCGGATCGCGCGGCTGGATCTTCTTCCCCGGCAAGGCGGTCTGATCGCCTTTACCGGCGCATGCAAAGGGGACCCCGGCCTGATGCTCCACTGATCCGCCCGCCACCCAGGCCGTTTTGACAGACGACCTAACCGCACGGGTATCCCCCCCTCCCGACGCCACCCCGACGAACTCATCGCGCCCCTGACCTGGCCTTCATCACCCCCCGCTCTTACCGCCCCGCGAGCGACTTCTCTCAAGCCAAGAAGTAACCCCTTCGTATCGCGCATCACTCTCGCGCAAGAACACAAACCACTGAAAAGAGCTGCAGAATGCACGCCTCACCCATGTCAGAAGTCATAATTCCGTTTGCTTCAACCACCCGCATGTGGTGGAAGCGCCCGCTTGATGTCGTGCTGGTCTTGATGGGCCTGGCGGTGATCTGGCCGGTGTTCCTGATGATCGCGCTGGCTGTCAAACTGAACAGCCCGGGCCCCGTGTTCTTTGCCCAGACCCGCGTCGGCAAGGGCGGGCAGACGTTCCGCATGTACAAGTTCCGGTCAATGTATGTCGACGCCGAAGCCCGCCGTGCCGCCCTGCTGGGACAAAGCGACCGCGCCGGTATCTGTTTCAAGTCGAGGAACGACCCCCGGGTCACCCCGGTCGGCTGGTTCCTGCGTCGCGTGTCGCTGGACGAGTTGCCGCAGATCTTCAACGTGCTGAATGGCGACATGTCGCTTGTCGGTCCGCGCCCGGCCCTGCCCGAGGAAGTGCGCGAATACCCTGCCCGCGCGATGGGTCGCCTGGCGACTCTGCCTGGAATCACCGGGCTTTGGCAGGTTTCGGGCCGCGCCGACATCGGCTTTGGCGACATGATCGATTTGGACCTCGGTTACGTCCGCAATGCCTCTCTGACCACGGACCTTGCAATTCTGATGCGCACCTTCGGTGCGGTCGCGTCCGGCAGGGGCGCCTACTGAGCTGCTTCCCCGACCGTCCCGCGGTCTGAGAATAGGCTCAGGTCATGGCTCATTCCAACCTGGTGGCCGACGCTTTGTCGACCGTCCTCACCGTTCAGCGCGCCCTCTGCTACCGGCAGCTTTGGAAAAGATTCTCTGCAAGACCCGGTCAAGGCCACGGAACTGCCCGTCAAGACCGGCGTCCGCGCGATGGACATGGCCGAAACCATGTTCGGCGATGGCGTCAAGATCGTCTCGGCCACATGCAAGCGTGACAGTCAGCCGGCTGGCGTCTATTTCAGCGGCGAGACGGTCTCTCCCGGTGTGGTTCCGTCGGATTCAGGACTGATCCTGTCCACCGGCAAAGTGACCGACTTTACCAGGCCAAGCGGTGTCGCAAACCAGTCAGAAACGACTTCCACCGACACGGACGGCATGGACAAGATACCGGAAATGGACAAGATCGAAGGCGTGGCAACCCGCAAGGGCTATGCCACGTTCGACGTGCTGAACAACGACTCGATTTCCGACAAGTCCGCACTGACCGTCCACGATGACGTTCTATGCGACGTCCAAGACCGACAAGCTGTCGTTCGACTATACCGTTTCGGGCACCGGTGGCGTGACGGATACGGCAAATGTCACTCTCTGCGGCGACCCCGTCGCCGCACCTTCAAGGTCGCCAAGCAGGCGGTCGACAAGGCCAACCAGTATGCGGCCCGCGACCGGCACGTCCGCAAGCGCAACTTCCGCGCCCTGTGGATCCAGCGCATCAACGCAGCCTGCCGCATGGTCGACGAATCGCTGACCTATTCGCGCTTCATCAACGGCCTGTCGCTGGCCGGGATCGAAGTGGACCACAGGCCCCCTGTCCCAAAGGGACCCTATCCCAAAGGGGTAGTGTCCGGCACGAACGCGCCCGGGAGGTCCGTTTGCGCACGACACCCATCCGTTGCCTCCCGCAGGGTATCCGGTCCGGCAAGCGACAATCCTCGATGGAAACAATATCCCAAATGTGTCGCG
>JAPLPE010000032.1 GCA_026400355.1 Rhodobacterales bacterium
CTGGGCCATGACGCAGATGAACCTTGGCAATGCGCTGCAGACCTTGGGGCAGCGCGAGAGCGGGACGGCGCGGCTGGAACAGGCGGTGGCGGCCTATCGTGCGGCGCTGGAAGAGATGACGCGGGACCGGGTGCCGCTGCAATGGGCCACGGTGCAGATGAACCTTGGCACTGCGCTGCTGACCCTGGGGGAGCGCGAGAGCGGGACAGCGCGGCTGGAACAGGCGGTGGCGGCCTATCGTGCGGCGCTGGAGGAGCGGACGCGGGACCGGGTGCCGCTGCAGTGGGCCATCACGCAGATGAACCTTGGCAATGCGCTGGCGACCTTGGGGCAACGCGAGAGCGGGACGGCGCGGCTGGAACAGGCGGTGGCGGCCTATCGTGCGGCGCTGGAAGAGCGGACGCGGGACCGGGTGCCGCTGGACTGGGCCATGACGCAGATGAACCTTGGCAATGCGCTGCAGACCTTGGGGCAGCGCGAGAGCGGGACAGCGCGGCTGGAACAGGCGGTGGCGGCCTATCGTGCGGCGCTGGAGGAGTGGACGCGGGAGCGGGTGCCGCTGGACTGGGCCAGTGCGCTGGGCAATCAGGGGCTCGCGTTGCGGGTTCTGGCGGACCGCACCCGCGATCTGGGGCAGGCGCGGCAGGCGCTGGACCAGTTGCGGTTGGCCGAAGCTGTGCTGCGCGAGGGCGGCCATGCGCCCTGGGCTGCCACCTTTGCCAAAGCGATCCCCGCCGCCGAGGCGCTCGTGGCTGCGCTGGCAGACGGCAAAAAGTGAGATCCGGGGCACCGCTTGTGCAGTTGTGCGAGGTGCGCCGGGGTTTGCGGACGGTGCGCTGAAGCGCACCCGAGGCTGACGGGAAACGGTGGAGTGGAGGGGCAACCGGCGCGGGGCCGGTTGCCTTGGCCCTGTCAGGGGCAGGGCGGGTAGTTCTGGAAGCCGCAGTAGGGCGGCGGGCCGTTGGGGTTGTCGGAGTAGCCGCCATTGCCATAGGTGGTCGCCGCGACTGCGGCGGTGGTGGCAACGGCAGCGGCGCCATACCAGGCGGCCCCAGCGGCGGTGCGGCGGGCGACCCCGGCGGCCGAGACCGGGGTCAGCGGGCGGCCGATGATGTCGATGAAGACGGCGGCGGCACCGGAGGCGCCGGTCAGGCTGCCTTCGAGGACGTCGACGTCGAACACCAGATTGTTGCCGTCCATCCGGGGTGATTTGAGCGTGACCACGGCGTCATAGACCTGATCGGTGGTTTCGCCAAAGACCGAGACGGTGGCATTCGGGGGATCGTCGCCGAAGCTGTCGGTGCCGGTATCCCATTCGCTGATCAGGACGGCGGTCGGCGCATGGCCTGCGGCGCGGACCGGGCGGTCTGCGAAGACGATGGAGTTGCTGGAAATCCCGGTCAGGGTCAGCGTGTTGCCTTCAAGCGTGGCGCCGTCGGAATTCATCACGATGAGCGAGGGGACGACCTCTGGACGGGAGGTCTGGCCGATCTGCTTTTGCAGCGGCACGTGGGGCGGCGGGGTGGTGGCAGCGTCCTGCGCGAAGGCCATCACCGGAGCGATGACAAGCGCGGCGGCGCCGAGAAGCGATCTCATGGAGTGCAGCATGGGTTCAACCTACCTGTTTGCAGGGACGATTACGGAGCCAGGGATGCAGAAATAATTCCTGCATTGCGCCAGATTCTTCGATAATTCCTGTAAAGTAAACACTCCAGCGGCCGGGGGTGTGGTCGGACAGGCGGATTCCTACCGCAGGGCGAACATGCGATCGAAATCCTCCTGGGTCGCGGCGCGCCGGATGACGCGGCGATTCTGGTTGTCGTAGAGTTCGTACTGGCCGTTGACGATGCGTTCGACCCAGCCGTCGGGATAGGTGACGGTGATGTCGCGCAGGCGGCCGGAGCTGGCGTTTTCGGTGCCGGTGCCGGTCAGATTGACGTGGGTATTGTCGTTTCCGGCGTTCTTCGTGGAATGATTGTCGTCGCTGCCGTTGTCGTCAGACCCGCTGTTGTCATCGGACCCGCTGTTGTCGTCACCGTCGTCACTGTTGTCGTCGGACCCGCTGTTGTCATCGGACCCGCTGTGGTCGTCACCGTCGTCATTGTTGTCGTCGGACCCGCTGTTGTCGTCGCTGCCGGGGCCGCTGTTGCCGCCGGAGTTATTGTCCGTCCCGTCGTTGCCGGACCCGCTGTCGTCGTTGCCGCTGTCGTCGCCAGCCTCATCGCCCGAATCATCTCTGCCGCTGTCATCGTTGCCCAAGTCGTCGTCGCCGGAGTCGCCGCCGCCAGAGTCATCCTCGCCGCCGGAGCCGCTGTTGTCGTCATCGTCGCCGGAGTCATCGTCGTCGTCGGAATCGTCGTCTTCGCCGTCGTCGCCGCGACGTTCCTCGAGCCTGTCGAAGACATCGCCACGATCATCGTCGCCTTGATTGCCATCCTTGGCATAGGCAGCGGCCGGACCGAACACGACCGGGCCGCCGACCGAATACTGGACCAGACCGATGGGCAGCAGGGCAAAGGCCGAGCCGAGCGCAACGGGGCCAAGGAGGCGGGCAAGATGGCGGAGCGGGACGTTCATCGGATGCTTTCGGACTGACAGATGATGGAAGACCAAGACCTTTACGCGCATTGAATGCACGACTCGACCCGGTTCTACACCCTTGATTGACCATATCGCGGTTTGCACTGCATCGGACCTAAGTCTGCCGAACTTGCCGGGCTTTTGTCGAGATCTGTGCCGCAATCTTCAGACCGTTCCGGGCCTGAGGGCGGATCGGGGCAGGACAAAGTGCCCTGCCCGTCAGTTTTCCCAGCGGGCCATTTCGCCGCGGATGTTGAACTTGCCTTCGTCGATCCGGACGCCTGTTGCGAGGTCGTTCAGGATGACCGTGGTCTGCGTGCCCGCGTTGTCGGTCACGATCCACTGCCGGAGTTCGACCGGGGAGCCGGTGAAGACCATCTGGATCGAGCCGTAATCGGGGTGCTGCGGGTCCTGCGCGGTGACCGTCGTCGTTGCGCCATCCGAGGTGTGGCCGGTCACCATGTTGGCGCGGCCAAGGTCGACGTTGGCGGCGAGGATGATCGACAGGGGCGTCTGGTTCAGCGGGTAGCGGTCGGGTGGAGTGTTGGAGCGGGGGTCAAAGATCGCGACCTGACCGCCGCCCGCGATGACCATCGAGTCGTCGGGCGGGGCATATTCGAAACGGATGCGACCGGGGCGTTTGATGAAGATCTCGCCCACAGAGATCGTGCCGTCGGAATTGATCTGGGTGAAGCCGCCCTGGGCCGTCTGAAGCTGGTTCAGATAGGACGAGATTTCAGCCAGTGAGAGTTCCTGCGCGGACGCAGGCAGGGCCAGAAGCGTGAAGGCGAAAGCGGCGGAGAGGCGGATGTTTTTCATGATTCGCTACCTAAGGCATGCCGTGCGGTTTTGCACCCCGGCTGCAGGGCCGTTTCATCACGTCCTTGCGCGATAGGCGATATCAGGCCGTCTGATAGCGAAGATCAAGGCGGTCGCGGGGCTTGCCGGGTTTGCGCGGCAATACCTCGCGCCGGCGGAGGCACCCGGGCGAGCGCGGGCCGAGTCGGGCGCGGGGCCGGTGCGAAGGACGGGGAAGAGCAGAAAGAGTTGGGCGCGGGTTTCGCGGTCGAGGCTTTGCAGGCCCATTTGGCCGGGATGGAGGCTTTGGGTGGGGATCCATTCGGCCAGAACGGTCTAATGGGTGTCAAGCATCATGTTGAGATGGGTGACAGGGTACCGCCCGTGCCTTCTTCTGTCAACCGCACTGATCGCCATGTCCATCTCCACGCGATTGAAGGGCAAGCGGCTGGTTGTGCGATCGATCTCTTCAAGCATCAGCAACTGCTTCAGATTTCCTTCACTGTTTCGGCGGCACCTAGTGTTCGATACAAGCTGGCTCGACCAAACACAGCAATCTTGCGATCTTGGTTACACTGACCCCTTGGGCATGTGGAGCCTTCACCTCATCACCCTTGGCCCGCGCTGTGGGCTTACGATGCTTATGTTTCCCTTCAGCCTTCGCCCTGGTGGGCCATTACGGCGTCAATGCGGCTCGGGGACCAGAACTTCCCGCTTGCCGACATGGTTGGCGGGGGTGACGACGCCTTCGTCTTCCATCTGTTCGACAAGGCGAGCGGCCTTGTTGTAGCCGATGCCAAGCTTGCGCTGGATGTAGGAGGTCGAGCACTTGCGGTCTTTGGCCACGATCTGGACGGCCATGTCGTAGAAGGCGTCCTCTGTCTCGGTTCCGAGGCCGAGGCCGAGGACGGCATCGACGGCAGAGGAGGATTCCTCGTCCGGGCCGTCGACCACGCCCGACATGTATTCAGGCGGGCCGAAGCCTTTGAGGTAGTTGACGATTTCTTCGACTTCCTCATCCGAGCAGAAGGGGCCGTGGATGCGGGTGATACGGCCGCCGCCAGCCATGTAGAGCATGTCGCCCATGCCGAGGAGCTGTTCGGCGCCCATTTCACCAAGGATGGTGCGGCTGTCGATCTTGGACGTGACCTGGAAAGAAATCCGGGTGGGGAAGTTGGCCTTGATCGTGCCGGTGATGACGTCGACCGAGGGGCGCTGGGTGGCCATGATGAGGTGGATGCCGGAGGCGCGGGCCATCTGGGCCAGGCGCTGGATGCAGGCCTCGATCTCTTTCCCGGCGACCATCATCAGGTCAGCCATTTCGTCGACGATGACGACGATGTAGGGCAGAACCTCGGGCTGGAATTCGTCGGTTTCGAAGATGGGATCGCCAGTCTCGTCGTCGAACCCGGTCTGGATCGTGCGGGAGAACATCTCGCCTTGGGTGAGCGCCTCGCGGACGCGGCCGTTGTAGCCTTCGATGTTGCGGACGCCCATCTTGGACATCTTGCGATAGCGTTCTTCCATCTCGCTCACGACCCATTTCAGGGCCACGACGGCCTTTTTCGGGTCGGTCACGACGGGAGAGAGGAGATGCGGGATGCCGTCATAGACGGAGAGTTCCAGCATCTTGGGGTCGATCATGATGAGGCGGCATTCCTGCGGCGTCAGCTTGTAGAGGAGCGACAGGATCATCGTGTTGATAGCGACCGATTTGCCCGAGCCGGTGGTGCCTGCGATGAGCAGGTGGGGCATCTTGGCGAGGTTGGCCACGATGGGTTCGCCGGCGATATCCTTGCCCAGCGCGAGGGGGAGGCGCATGTTGCTGTCGCCGAAATCGCGGGCGGACAGGATTTCGCGCAGGACGACCTTTTCGCGGTTGGCGTTGGGCAGTTCGATTCCGATGACCGAGCGGCCCGGCACGGTGGACACGCGGGCGGAGAGGGCCGACATGGAACGGGCGATGTCATCGGCCAGACCGATCACGCGGGACGCCTTGAGGCCCGGGGCCGGTTCGAGTTCGTACATGGTGACGACGGGGCCGGGGCGGACGGCGACGATTTCGCCTTTCACGCCGTAGTCGTCGAGCACAGATTCGAGCATCCGGGCGTTTTCTTCGAGCGCATCATCGGAAAGGTGATGGCGCTGCACCTCGGCCGGGTTGGTCAGGAGGCTGAGTGGCGGGAATTCGTAGTTGGCATAGCGGTCTTCGAGCGGGAGGGAGGGCTGGGCCTCGGCCTTGGCGCGGGAGGAGGGCTGGACCGGTTTCTTGACCGCGTGCTGGACGACGGGCTTGCGGACCTCGGGTGCGGCGGCGGGAATCACGACGCGGATCTGTTCGGGCGGGATCGACAGGGGCGGGGCGGGGATTTCGTCGCGCCATGCGTCAGCATCTTTGAACACGTTTTCTTCGTCCTCGTCGATTTCGACAAGGTCGAGCATCAGCGCGGGGGCGCTGACCGGGGGTTCGGCGCGGAACGCGGGCCTGACCGGCGCGGCGGTCAGCGGCGGCTCCATCCGGGTAGCGGAAAGCGCGGGGGCCTGCAGTTTGACTGAGTCGATCAGAAGCGGCAGCGGGCGTCTGGGGCGCGCGGGCGCTTCGTGTCGGGGTTCAGGCTGACCGCCACTCGAACGGGCGCGGATGGCGTCGGCGATGCGGGACTTGATCCGGTCGTCATCAGGAAGGCCGTCGGCATCGAACGGGGGCGGGTCGAGGTGGACGATTTCGGGGATCGGTTCGGGGGTGGCGACGGCGCGCTTGAGCAGCGTCGACAGGAAGCCGCCGGTGGCCTGCGCCAAAGGTTCTGCCACGCGGGCAGGACCGGCGAGGGGTGCCGGGCCGGCATCGCGGGTCGCGGTCATGGGCGCGGGGGCGGTGCGGGGAGCCTGTTGCTGCGCGAAGTGCGGCGGCGGGGGCATGCGGTGGGTCGTTCCTGGTTGGGCGGCGGGGGGCATGGGGGCGGCAGGACGCGGGGCGGCGGTCGTTGCAGAACCGGGCCGGACAACGGTGGCGGTGCGCTGGAACTGCGGTTTCTGCGGCGCGGTGGCGAGGCCCGTCATCGAGGGTTCGGGCATGAGGCGGATGGCCTGCGCCCCGGCCTGGGCCAGAGCGGCGCGTTCGGCGCGGGTCTCGCGGCGGGATTCAAGGCCGGTCTGGACGCGGGCCTGCATGCCCTGCGCGGTCTTGAGCGAGACGGCGGCGCTGCGGCCAAGGAGGATAAGGATCATCTCGTAACCGCGGACGAGGCCGAAGAGGACATACTGCCAGCCCATGCGCAGTTCGGCATTGGTGAAGCCAAGGACGAAGGCGAGCGCGGCAAAGGCGGTGAGGCCGAGAATCAGCGACAGGAGCACGCCGAGAAAGCCGGTACTGAAGGGGAGGACCGTGAGGATGACGCTGAGGACGGTATCGCCAAAGAGACCGCCGACGCCAAAGTTGTGCGGCCAGTCGGCACCGGGCGTGAGGGTGGCGCAGTAGATTGCGGCGATGGCAATGGCGATGGGTGTCAGGATGGCGCGGGACAGGGCGCGGTCTTCGCCAAGGTGGGCCAAGAGACGGACGCCCCAGGTGAGGAAGACCAGCGGGATCACCCATGAGGCCCAACCGACGATCATGAACAGGGGATGGGCGAGCGAGGCCCCGGTGCGGCCCAGCCAGTTCTGGACGGGGGCATCTGTGGCCACGAGCCAGTTGGGATCGTCGGGAGAATAGGTGCCGATCATCAGGGCGGCCAGGATGCCCACGCCGATGAGGGCGAGCCCGAGAAGCTCTTTCCCGCGTTTTTCAAGGACGGCCTGCATCGAACTGTCGAGCAGTGGATCGCGGCCCCGAGTCTGATATGCCATCTGTCCCTCGCCTCTTAACTGTAGAGGCAGTCGCGGAGCATCGTCAGCCCGCGCTGCATTTCTTGTGTTGGGGCCACCAGTGCGACCCGGATGTAACCTTTGCCGGGGTTTTGCCCGCCCACCTCGCGGCTGAGATAGCCGCCGGGCAGGACGCGGACGCCGGTCTTTTGCCACAGGGTGAGTGCCGCCTCTTCTCCGTCACGGACGGGGAGCCAGAGAAAGAACCCGGCCGCGGGCGGTTCATAGCCGGGAACCCCGGCAAGGACCTGATCAGCGACGCGGTATTTCTGCTGATAGAGGCTGCGGTTTTCGGTGACGTGATCTTCGTCGGCCCAAACCTTTTCCGCTACGCGCTGCAGGGGCAGCGGCAGGGGCGCGCCGGCGTAGTTGCGCAACTGGCGCATGCGGGCGATGGACTGCGGACCGGAGGCCACAAAACCGGAACGCAGGCCGGGCAGGTTGGAGCGTTTGGAGAGCGAATGAAAGACGGCGACCCGTTCGGGGTTGGCACCAACCTCGGCCGCGACCTGGAGGGCGCCAACGGGGGCGGCATCGCGCCAGATCTCGGAATAGCATTCATCAGCGAGGATCTGGAAATCGTGCTTTTCCGCCAAAGCGATGAGGTCGCGCCAGTAATCGGCGCTGGCAACGGCACCCTGCGGGTTGGCGGGGGAGCAAAGATAGGCCAGGGCGGTACGGTTGAGGGTGTCGGCGGGAAGGCTTGCGTAGTCCGGCAGGTGGCCGTTTTCACGGTTGGCGGGGACAAAGACGGGTTCGGCCCCGACCGAGAGGGCGGCCACGGCATAGACCTGATAGAACGGGTTGGGCATCAGGACGACCGGGCGCTGTCTGTTCTTCAGTTCCGGGCAGAGGGCCATTGCCGCGTTGTAGAGCCCTTCGCGGGTACCGTTCAGGACCATCAGACGGTCTGGCGCAACGGTCACGCCATAGCGGCGGGTGATCCAGCCCTGAATGGCCGAAAGGAGTTCGGGCGTGCCTTCGTTCGGCGGATATTTCCCAAAGCCGTCAAGGTTTTGCGCGAGCACGTCGCCGACCCAAGAAGGGAAGGCATGCTGGGGTTCGCCGATCGTCATGACGATGGGCGTGCCGCCCGGCTGATAGGCGTCAAGCAGCCTCCGCAAACGCGGAAACGCATATTCCGGTAGGTCCGAAAACCGCTCGGGGAACACCATCGCTGCCTCATGCCCGGGGTCGTGTTCGCCCCGCTTGACACAGAGTATGCGCCGATGGCCCCGGCTGTCCAGAAAAAGGACTGCGAATCAGGGGGGTTGGGCCCTGCTGTTGTTGCATTTACGCCAAGGCGGCCTCGGCTGCGGCGGCGAGGCGGAGGAGGCGGCCTTCGGTGCCGGGGGCGCTTTGCAGCATGATTCCGCAGGAGGGGGTGCCCGTGGGCAGGCTGATCGAAGTCAGGCCCATGAGATTGGCAAAGCGCGTGTTGCGGAGTGTGCGCAGATTGATGGCGCGGTAGTAGTCGGCGTCTTCGGCTACGCGTTTCAGTTTGGGCGGCAGAATTGCGGTGGTGGGGCAGATGACGGCGTCATATCCGGCAGTCGCGGCGAGGTAGGTCTGGCGGATCGCCCGAAGCTCGGCCCAGGCCGAGATGAAATCGACAGCGAGGACGGTGCCGCCGAAACGGACGCGTTCGAGAATGTGGAAATACATCTTTTCGGGCGCGGCCTCGACGTAGGGGCGCCAGAAGGCATAGGCATCGGCACCGTAGAGCGGCAGGGCCAGTTCGTAGGCGCGGACGAGTTCGGGGACGGTGCCGTGGACGACCCTGGCCCCTGCGGCAGAGAGGCGGGTGACGGCGTGATCGAAGGCGGCGGCGGGGGCGGGGTCGAGATCGGCGGTGACGATGGTGTCGAGGATGAGGATGCAGGAGCCCCGAAGGCTGCTGCCCGTCAGGTCGGCGGGTTTGGAGCCGCCGAGGACGGCGTTGATCAGGGCCGCATCTTCGACCGAGCGGCAGAGGGGGCCGACAGTATCGAAGGTCTCACACAGGGGGACGACCCCGTCGAGCGGGTGGAAGCCGTGGGCGGGTTTGAAGCCCACGAGATCGTTCCAGCCGGAGGGCAGGCGGATCGACCCGCCGGTGTCCGAGCCGATGGCACCGGGGGCGAGACCGAAGGCGACCGAGGCCGCGGCACCGGAGGAGGACCCGCCGGGCAGGCCGTCAGGGTCGTTCACGTTGGGGGGTGTTGCAGTGACGGGGTTGTAGCCAAGACCAGAGAAGGCGATTTCGGACATGTGGGTCTTGCCGAGGCAGACGGTGCCTGCAGCGGTGGCGTTCTGGAGAACCTGCGCGTCCTTGGCCGGTATACGACCGGCCATGAGGGCGGTTCCGGCCTCGGTCGCGACTCCGGCGGTGTCATAGAGGTCTTTCCAGGACAGGGGGACGCCGTCGAGGGGGCCGCGGCGGTGGCCTGTCTTGGCGCGGGCAGCGGCGGCGGTCGCCTCGGCCAGCGCACGGTCGCGGGTGAGGCGGGCGTAGATCCGGTCGCGGAGGGGGTGGGCGGTGATGGCGTCGAGATAGGCGTCGGTCAGCGCCACGGGGTCAATGGCCCCTGCCCCGATCCCGCGCCCGAGGTCCGCCGCCGTTGCCCGAAGCCAATCCATGCCGTGATCCTTTCGTGATTTTGGGGAAAGGGTAGCGGCCAAGCGGCGCATGGACAATCCTGCTTGGGCGGCGATAGTGCGGGGCTATGAGTGACAGAACAGATATCGTGATCGTGGGCGGCGGACTGAACGGGCCTGCCTTGGCGCTGGCGCTGGCGCAGGGCGGGTTCAGCGTGACGGTGATCGACACGCTGCCGGTCGATACGCGGGCCGATCCGGGGTTTGACGGGCGGGCCTATGCGCTCGCGCTGACGTCGCGCCGGTTGCTGAAGGCGATCGGGGTCTGGGACCGGGTCAAGGCCGAGGCGCAGCCGATGCTGGAGATCAAGGTATCAGACGGGCGGGCCGGCGAGGGGCCGAGTCCGTGGATGCTGCATTTCGATCATGCCGAGATCGAGGAAGGCCCGATGGGGCATCTGGTCGAGGACCGGCATCTGCGGCGGGCGTTTCTGGACGCGATGGCGAAACAGCCCCGGATCACGCATCGAGCGGGCGAGACTGTACTGGCGCAGGTGGTGGGGCCCCTGGGGATTACGGTCACGTTGTCTTCGGGTTCGGAGATCACGGGTGCGCTGCTGGTTGGCTGCGACGGGCGGGCAAGCGGGACGGCGCAACGGGCGGGGATCGGGCGGACCGGCTGGGGCTATGGCCAGACGGCGGTGGTCTGCGCGGTGAGCCATGAACACCCGCACGGCGGGGTCGCGCATCAGTTCTTCATGCCGCATGGGCCGCTGGCAATTCTGCCGCTGACTGGGCACCGGAGTTCGATCGTCTGGAGCGAGACGGAGTCGCGGGCGGCGGAGTTGATGGCGCTGGATGATGACGCTTTCCTTGCGGCGCTGCGGCCGGCCTTTGGGTCATTTCTGGGCGAAATCGCGCTGGCCGGAGGGCGGTATTCCTATCCGCTGAACCTGACCCTGGCGCGGAGTTTCATCGCTGATAGGGTCGCGCTGGTGGGCGATGCAGCGCATGGGGTGCATCCGATTGCGGGGCAAGGGCTGAACGCCGGACTGCGCGATGTGGCGGCGCTGGCGGATGTGCTGGGTGCGGCGCGGCGGAGGGGCGAGGACCCGGGATCGGCCCAGGCGCTGCAGCGGTATCAGGAATGGCGGCGGTTCGACACGGCGACGCTGGCGATGGCGACTGATGTGTTCAACCGGCTGTTTTCAAACGATAACCCGGTGTTGCGGGGATTGCGCGATCTGGGGATGGGGGCGGTCAACGCTGTCCCTGCCCTACGGCGCGGGTTCATGCGCGAGGCGGCGGGGCTGACGGGGGACCTGCCGGAGTTGATGCGGGGCTGACGGGTGTGTCGGAACCAAGATTATTGGAATGATCTTGGCAAAGATCTTCTCGAAGATTTTTGGGCGTCAGTCCAGGCGCCGGGCTTCGTCTTCGAGCATGACGGGGATGCCGCCACGGATCGGGTAGGCGAGGCCCGCGGCGCGGGAGATGAGTTCCTGCCGGGCGGCGTCATAGATCAGCGTCTGATGCGTCATCGGGCAGATGAGAGCTTCGAGCATCCGGGGGTCGAATTCGCCTTCGGTCATTGCAGCACCTCATCCGCCGAACCGCCGCGCAGTGCGAATTCGATCAGGGTCACCAGTGTTTCGCGCCGTGTGTCAAGCGAGGGCGCCTCGAGCAGGGCCTGTTTGTCTTCGGGTTCAAAGGGGCAAAGCATAGAGAGGGAGTTGATGAGCAACTCATCCTCGGCATCGCGGATGCTTTCCCAGTCGGTCGACAGGCCCTGCGATTTGAAGAAGCGGTTCAGGAGTTTCAGGAACCGTTCGCGGTCGAGCCCTGCGTCTTTCTCACAGGGGCCCATGTCGCGGTCAAAGCCGGTCCAGCTGGCTTCGCAGCGGCGGTACGGCGTGAAGCCCTGCACCTCTTTCACCAGCCGGAAGCGGGAGATGCCTGAGAGGGTGATCATGTAGCGGCCGTCTTCGGTTTCGGAGAAAGCAGAGAGGCGACCGGCGCAGCCGATGGCGTGAAGTTTGCCGGCAGCGCCCGGCGCGTCATAGGGCTGGATCATACCGATGAGCCGCGTCTTGGTCTTCATCGCGTCCTCGATCATGACGAGGTAGCGCGGTTCGAAGATATGTAGCGGCAGGCGGGCGCGCGGCAGAAGCAGCGCGCCCGGAAGCGGGAAGATCGGGATTGTGTCTGGCAGGTCGGCTTGTGTCATCATGGCGAGGGACCTAGCCCGTGCCACCGATCAGGCAAATATCAGCGAGGACAATTTCCGGCGGCCGGCCAAGGCGATGGGATCTTTGGCCGAAAGGGCGTCGAAGATCGTGAAAAGCTGTGTCTTGGCGGCACCATCGTTCCATTCGCGGTCACGCCGGAAGAGTTCGAGAAGCTGATCCACGGCCTCCTGCACATCGCCCTGAGCGTGGAGCGCAGTGGCGAGGTCGAACCTGGCCAGATGATCTGCGGGGTTGGCATCGACGCGCTTTTGCAGATCGGTCACCGGGCCGGCATTGGCGGCCTGACGGGCGAGTTCCAGACGGGCACGGACGGCCTCAAGCTCGGGCTTGACCGAGATTTCGGCGGGTGCACCGTTCAGGATCGCTTCGGCCTGATCAAGTTCGCCGAGCGCGACGTAGCAGTTGACAAGGCCGGCATAGGCAGTCGCATTGACCGGGTCTTCCTGAAGGATGGCGGCAAAGGTTTCGGCGGCTTCGGCCACAGCACCTTCGTCGAGCATCTGCCGGGCGGCTTCGAGCGCTTCGGTCAGGCCACCGTCACCAGCAAGGGCCGCGAGTTTGGTCACGAATTCGCCGACCTGCGAGGGCGGGATCGCGCCCTGAAATCCGTCGACGGGCTGGCCCTGCCAGAAGGCGTAGACGGTTGGGATGGACTGGACGCGGAGTTGCCCGGCATAGGCGGGGTTCTTGTCCACGTCGATCTTGACCATCTTGACCTTGCCGCCAGCCTTGTTCACCGCTGCTTCGAGCGAGGGGCTGAGGGTCTTGCAAGGGCCGCACCATGTGGCCCAGAAATCCACGATGACCGGGACGGTCTTGGACTGTTCGACGACGTCGGCCATGAAACCGGCATCGGTCCCGTCCTTGATGTGCTGTTCTGCCGTTCCAAGCATGACACGATTCCTTCGCGGTGATCTGACGGGCCTTATATGTGCGTCCGTGTCGTCAAGGCCAAGGGGGTTTGCGCGTCAGGCACGCTTTACCCGGCGGAGTGGCGGGCCTAGCGTGGGGAAAAAGCCGGAGGAGGTGATCCGCCAATGACACGCACGCTGCTTTGTTTTGGGGACAGCAATACACATGGGTCGCCGCCGTTGCAGCGGTTGGGCGAACCTTACCGTCGGTTTGATGCTGCGACGCGCTGGCCGCGACTGGCGCTTGCAGCCCTTGGGTCGGGGTGGGATCTGGTCGAGGAAGGTTTGCCCGGGCGGACGTCGCAGTTCGATGACGCGGTGATGGGGGCGCACATGAACGGCGTGTCGGGGCTGAAGATCGCGCTGGAAAGCCACGGGCCGATTGACGTGCTGACGATCATGCTGGGCACGAATGACGTGAAGACCTGTTTCGGCGCGACGCCTTCGGCGGTGATGGGCGGGATTGCCGGGCTTCTGATGGTGTCGCAGTCGCTGGCCATGCAGGACCGGCATGGCGGGTTCAAGACGCTGCTGATCTGCCCACCGCCGGTGGTGGAGACGGGGTGTCTGAAGGAGATATTCTGGGGCGGGGCGGCCACGTCGCAGGCGCTGCCGCCGCTCTACAAGGCGCTTGCTGCGACATGGGGAGTCGGGTTCCTTGATGCCGGGACCGTGGTTTCCGTGAGCCCGGTGGACGGGGTTCACTATGAACCCGAGGCGCACGCGACGTTGGGTGCGGCGGTCGCGGCGGCGGTGGCGGCGCTGTAGCAGATCAGAGGTCGAAGGTCGCAAAGACCGGGACGTGATCGCTGGGCGCGTCCCAGCCGCGCGCCGGGCGCAGGATGCGGCTGCCGTGGGCGGCCCCGGCGATGTCAGGCGTGGCCCAGATATGGTCAAGCCGGCGACCCTTGTCGGCGGTGTCCCAGTCGGACGAACGGTAGGACCACCAGGAATAGAGGTTGCCCGTGGGAATGTCGGCTCGGGTCACGTCGACCCAGCGGCCTGCATCCTGTGTCTGGCCGAGGTGTTCGACTTCGACCGGGGTGTGGCTCACGATCTTGAGCAGTTGCTTGTGGTTCCAGACGTCGTCCTCGCGCGGGGCAATGTTGAGGTCACCGACGAGGATCGACTTTGCCGGGCGGTCGGCGTGGAAGTGGTCGCGCATCTGGGTCAGAAAATCGAGCTTATGCCCGAATTTCTCGTTCTGTTCGCGGTCGGGGATATCGCCCCCGGCGGGGACATAGCAGTTGTGGATCACGACGCCATTGTCGAGCCGGGCGGTGACGTGGCGGGCATGGCCGAGGGCGGCAAAGTCATGGCTGCCGACGTCGGTCAGCGGAAGCTTGGAGAGGATGGCGACGCCGTTGTAGCCCTTCTGACCCCGGGCGACGATGTGGGTGTAGCCCAGCGCATTGAAGCGGTCGAGCGGGATGAGTTCTACAGGGGATTTGCATTCCTGCAGGCAGAGGATGTCGGGGGCTTCCTCCTCCATCAGGCGGGCGACCAGACCTTCGCGCAGGCGGACCGAGTTGATGTTCCAGGAGGCGAGGGTGAACGACATGGGCAGGCTCTGCTGACAGGCGAGGCCACGCTAGCCCGCGGGATGGCAAGGTTCCAGCCCTTGCGGCGTCAGGAAACGGCGGGACCGGACGGCCCCGCCGTTTCCGGGTCTGCCCTTACGGGTTGATCGTGTAGGTGCCGACGGTGCAGACGTTGACCTGATCCTGCAGTTCGGCACCGTTGTCGAACTGGAACAGCACGTCGTACATGCAGTTGCTGACGTTGTGGATCGTCACATCAAGATACTGGCCGGGTTGAAGCACGTTCTGCCCCAGCAGGTCGTTCTCCCAGTTGTCGTTGTTGGTGTCCGAGGCATAGAGGTATTGCAGG
The DNA here is from genome assembly GCA_026400355.1 of Rhodobacterales bacterium. Taxonomy (GTDB): domain Bacteria; phylum Pseudomonadota; class Alphaproteobacteria; order Rhodobacterales; family Rhodobacteraceae; genus JAPLPE01. The sequence continues at coordinate 14,870 of JAPLPE010000032.1, forward strand.
ACGTTGTTCGTCTGGTTGCGGAACCGGATCCCGTAGGAATCGGCAAGTGCCGGGGTCGCGATTGCAAGTATGACGGCGGCGGCGGGCACAAACCTGTCAAATCTGTACATGAAAATTCCTCTCCTGAAATGGGTCCTCTGAAGGAACAGACCGTTAAACTCACAAGAATGTAAACTGAGATTCAGATCACTTGAAAAGGGGCAAAACTTGGGCGTGTCACAGTTTCATTCAGGATGACAACTGGAAGAGGCCCGAGCGATCCTCAGGACATGCCTTGCCGGGCGCTGCCCACAGGCCTGGAGGGAAGGGTGGGAAAACAATCGGCCTGCCCCGCTTTGCAGCGGGGCAGGCCGGAATGTTCGCCTGATGACGAGCGCAACGCGCACTACTCCAGCGTATAGGACGCCAGCGAACAGATATCGACCTGATCAGTCATTTCCTGACCGTCTTCCATCACGAAGCGCAGGTCATAGACGCACTGGTCGCTGCCATCGGTGATGTTGACGGTGCCGCTTTGACCGCTGGCCAGAACGTCAGAGCCCAGAATGTCTTCGTTCCATGAGCCCGTGTCAGCGGGTGATGTGTAGAACTCCATCAGCGTGAGCGCCGAGTTGTTGATGATCTGGTATTGGATGTCCTCCGCAAAGGCAGGTGCCGCGAATGCGACCGAAGCCAGAAGTGCGGGGACCAGGATTTTCGTCGAGAGCATCGTTTTAGCCTCTTGTGGGAATCAAGGAATTCGGTTCGGCGCTTGTTGCGCTGTGATAGAGTATAGTGACGGTGCCGGGTAATCCATAAGATATCGGATATCAGGCGTCCCTGCCGCCTTCGTCAGGCGATAACATGGGCGGTTTAGGTCAGCAAAGCCAAGGGCTTGCCCCAAACCGCCCCGGTTTGTCAGGCGACGAGCCTGTAGCCGCCGGATTCCGTCACGAGCAGCCGGGCGTTCGAGGGATCGGGCTCGATCTTTTGGCGGAGCCGGTAGATGTGCGTCTCGAGCGTGTGGGTCGTGACGCCGGCATTGTAGCCCCAGACCTCGTGCAGCAACACGTCGCGGGCAACAACGCCATCGGTGGCCCGGTAGAGATACTTGAGGATGTTGGTCTCTTTCTCGGTCAGGCGGACCTTCTTGTCCTGCTCGGTGATGAGCATCTTCTGCGCGGGCTTGAACGTGTAGGGGCCAAGCTGGAAGATGGCATCTTCGGACTGTTCATGGGTCCGGAGCTGCGCGCGGATGCGGGCGAGGAGGACCGGGAACTTGAACGGTTTGGTGACATAGTCATTGGCACCGGCGTCAAGCCCGAGGATCGTGTCGCTGTCGGTGTCATGTCCGGTCAGCATCAGGACCGGGCATTTGACGCCCTGCTTGCGCATGACGCGGCACAGTTCGCGGCCATCGGTATCGGGCAGACCGACGTCAAGGATGACAAGGTCGTAGAGCCCGGCCTTGGTCTTTACGAGAGCATCATGGCCGTTCGCGGCTTCGAACACGTCGAAGTCTTCGGTCATGATGAGCTGTTCGCTCAGGGCTTCGCGCAGGTCGTCGTCGTCATCGACGAGAAGAATTTTTTTCAGTTGGGCCATCATCGCCTCCGTGAGTGGACGCCTGACAGATGTGTGATGGACGGGTGTTTGCCAAGAATTGCTGCAGACGGGTCACACCCTTGTGCGCCCTGCGAGGTGATTGTTACAGGGTGCCGCAGGAGAAAGGCCATTCGGCGGGGTGGATCAAGACTCTTGCAAGAGTTTTGGCAAGAATCCTGAAGGAATTCCGGGGCTGTTGGTACGGCGGGGCGTGGCGGAAAAGGTGACCGGGCGTGCACCGTCACTCTGCCGTGCCGCGCAGCAGACCGTCGGAAAAGCCGTGGCGGATTGCGGACAAGGTGATTATCTGAACCGCGTCGCCAGGATCGGATGCGCGGATGAGTCTTGCCCCTGACATCACGGAACTGATCGCCCGGGCGCGGGCCGATCTGCGGATGGGTGTGCCGGTTGTCCTGACAGGGGAGGAGGGCAGCGCCGTGATGCTGGCTGCCGAGACGGCCACCGCGGGGCGGCTTGCTGCGTTGCGGGCGGCGGGGCCGGTGGTTCTGTCCGTGACGGAGTGGCGGGCCGAGACGTTGCGGGCGCGGGCCTATGACGGGGATCTGGCGCGGGTCGTGTTGCCGTCAGATGCGACAGTGGACTGGGTCCGGTCGATTGCAGACCCGGCAGATGATCTGCGGGTGCCGATGAAGGGGCCGCTGCGGACATTGCGGGACGGGGATGCGGGGCTGCACCGGGCGGCGATTGCGCTGACCAAGGCCGCAAGGCTGCTACCTGCGGCGCTGGTTCTGACTGTCGCAGATGCGGCAGGGTTTGCGACCATGCATGATCTAACGGTGGTTCCGGCGGCGGGTGTCCTTGATACGTCGTCGAGCCCGCTGCACCACATCATCTCGGCCCGGGTGCCGCTGGAGGTGTCAGAGGCGGGGCGGCTGCACATCTTCCGTCCCGATGACGGGGCCGAGGAGCATTATGCGGTTGAGATCGGCCAGCCGTCGCGGGATGCGGCGGTGCTGGCGCGGCTGCATTCGGCCTGCTTCACCGGCGATCTGCTTGGCTCGCTCAAATGCGATTGCGGTCCGCAATTGCGGGGTGCGCTGGCACTGATGGGGGCCGAGGGGGCCGGGGTTCTGCTTTACCTCAATCAGGAGGGGCGGGGGATCGGGCTTGCCAACAAGATGCGGGCCTATTCGCTGCAGGATCAGGGGTTCGATACGGTCGAGGCGAACCACAGGCTGGGGTTCGAGGATGACGAGCGCGATTTCCGGATCGGGGCCGATATCCTGCGCAAGCTGGGGTTCCGGTCCGTCCGGCTCATGACGAATAACCCGGCCAAGGTGGCGCGTATGCAGGATTGCGGGATGGATGTAGTCGAGCGGGTGCCGCTAAAGGTAGGCCGCAACCGGCACAACGCACATTATCTGGCGACGAAGGCGGCGAAGTCGGGGCATCTGCTGTGAGGATACTTGTCGATCCGTTCCCCGATGAGGCGGAACTGGAAGCATTGATGGCCCTGGCCTGGGAGGGCGAGTCGGTCGGGGGATGGGCAAGGGTGTTGGAGCGGAGCCTTGTCCACGTCGGCGCCTATGAGGATGACCGGCTGGTCGGGTTCGTGAACGTCGCCTGGGACGGAGGGGCGCATGCGTTCCTTTCGGATACCACGGTTGCGCCGGATTTTCAGAGAGCCAGGCTGGGGCGCCGGATTGTTGGCGTGGCCGTGGAAACGGCGCGTGCGCGTGGCGCGCGCTGGTTACATGTGGATTTTGAAGAGAGGTTGTCCGGTTTCTATGCAGGCTGCGGGTTCCGGCCGACCGCAGCGGGGCTTATTGACCTGACGGGGGCCCGGGAATGACGCCGTCCGATCTTGTCGTCACGCCAACCGGATTGCGGTTCATGGGGCGGCATTTTCCCTGCAGCATCGGGCGAAACGGGGTGACGGACCGCAAGCGTGAGGGGGATGGATGTACGCCGCGCGGGGTGCATGGGATCATCGGGATGCTCTACCGGCCCGACCGGATGGCGCGGCCTGCGGACTGGGCCTTGGTGATCGGGCCGGGAGATCTGTGGTCGGATGATCCGGGGGACGAGGACTATAACCTCATGGTGCGTGCGCCCTATGGCCAGAGTCACGAGAAACTGCGCCGGGCGGACCCGCTCTATGATCTGGTGATCCTGACCGACTGGAACTGGCCGCGGGCGGTGCGGGGGCATGGGTCGGCGATATTCATCCACCAATGGCGGCGGCCGGGGTATCCGACGGCGGGGTGTGTGGGCCTGCCCCGCACCGCGCTGAAATGGATCGCGCCCCGTATCCGGTACGGGACGCGACTGATCGTTCTGTAGGACCGGCTGACCTCAGACGAAGATGAAGTCAGATGCCGTCAGTTCATTGCGCGTCGTATCTTCGAGACGGAGCGTGGAGCCGTTGGCGAAAGTGATGAGCTGATCGTCGCCTCCGCCGACTGTCGTCGTTGCGGCCATGAGTGCGGAGAAGGACGAAAAGCCGAGCGAGGTCGAAATCTCGATGGCGTCAGAGCCGCCGAAATCCTCGATTACGTCGGCACCGGCGGTAAAGACGAACCTGTCACTGCCGGCGCCGCCGGTCAGAGTGTCGTTGTCGGCCCCGCCGGACAGGAGGTCATTGCCCCGGCCGCCGGTGAGGTCGTCCGTGCCGGCGTCACCTTGGAGGGAATCGGCGCCGTCGCCACCGTAAAGATCATCGTTGTCGTTTCCGCCGAATAGCCTGTCAGAGCCTCCGCCACCGGTGATGTCGTCAATGCCGTCGCCACCATTCACGGTGTCGTTGCCCGTACCGCCATAAAGGTCATCATTGCCGCCAAGGCCGTTGATGACGTCGTTCCCGCCAAGACCGGAGATATCGTCGACGCCGTTGGTTCCATTCAGCGTGTCGTTGCCCTGTGTGGGGATGTCCGCCGATGGCGGGGGCGGCGGAGGAGGAGGCGGCGGCGGGGCGGCGGAAAACCCGAACATCGCCACGTTGAGTCCGCTGATGGCGAAATCTTCGAGCAGGACGGAGTTGCCGTTGCCGAAGTCGATCAGCGTATCATCGCCGCCATCAACCGCACGCGCCAATGACAGGATATCAGCAAAGTCATCCACCCCAAGGGAGGGCGACAAGGAGATCACATCCCCGGCGCGGAAGAATTCGATGCTGTCGTGGCCGGACCCGACAATGAAAGTGTCGTTGCCATCACCGCCGACCAGGTCGTCATTGCCAGCCCCCCCGTCCAGTGTGTCGTCTCCGGCGCCGCCATACAGGTCATCGTTGCCGTTGCCGCCAAAAAGCCGGTCATTGCCGCCACGACCGTAGATATCGTCAGTGCCGCGCGATCCGGTCAGCGTGTCGTTGCCGTTCGTTCCATTCACATCAAGTGCCATGTCTTACCTCTATCTGGTTTGCCCGCGGACGTGATTGTCTCCCCAACTGCGGGAAGAAATGGGGGGCGGAACTTGTTCAGGAAGTTGGCCTGCACATATACCGGTGATCGTTTTTCCTGATCGCGGTGTCAGATGCCTTATCCGGTGAAGCCATCTTTACGGCAGCTTTCGGCGCTTCTGGCGGTGATCGACACGGGGTCTTTTCGAAAGGCGGGGGTCATGCTTGGCATGGGTCAGCCAGCCCTGAGCGCGCAGGTCAGTGCGCTTGAGGCGCAGTTGGGCGTGCCGCTTCTTGAGCGAAGGTCCACCGGGGTGATTCCCACCGCCGAGGGCCGCGCAGTGGCGGCCATTGCGCGCGAAGCGATAGATGCCGTCCAGCGGATCGTCGAAAGGGGGCGCGCCGCCGGACCCGAGGCAAGGACGGGCCAGCAGCGCTATGTGATTCTGCGGATGGGTGTCAGTGCTTCGGTCGGGCCCTACCTTTTGCCCTATGCATCCTCGATCCTGCGCGAAAGAGCGCCCGGATTGCAACTTGTGGTGCGCGAAGGCACGACCGACGGCCTTGCTGATGGTTTGCGTGACGGCCAGTATGACATGATCCTGACGCAGTTGCCGCTGCGTGGACCGGGGCTGGTGTCGCTTGCAGTCTTTGAGGAACCGATCCTTCTTATGATGTCGGTGGATCATGATCTGGCGTCTGAAGAGTCGATCTGGCCCGAGAGGTTGAAAGACGAAACGATCCTGACGCTGGGTCCGGGGTTTGCGTTGTCCCGTCAGGCCGAGCGTCTGGTCGGGGATACCGGGGCAGTATTGTCGGACACCTATGAGGGCAGCAGCATGGATGCCCTCCGGATGATGTGCGCCGTCGGTCAGGGTATCGCGCTGGCACCGATGCTTTATGCGATGTCTGAGGTCAGGACGGATGCAAGGGTGGTGACGCGGCCGCTGGCGGGGAAAAGACTGTCGCGGACGCTGGCGCTGACGTGGCGCAAGACGCAAGGGACGCCCCCCGAGGCTGCCGTTCTTGCAAGTGCGCTGACCAAGGCGGCACAACAAGCACGGCCGTGAAGCGGGGCGCTTCAGGGGGCCGGAGTCCGTTCCCCGAAGATCGCCGAACCCACCCGGACATGCGTCGCGCCTGCGGCGATGGCCGCTTCGAAATCGCCGCTCATGCCCATGGAGAGGCCGGACAGGCCGTTGCGGGCGGCGATATCGGCCAGAAGCCGGAAATGCGGAACGGGATCTTGGCCGTCGGGCGGGATGCACATGAGGCCGAGAAGCGGCAGGCCAATGGCGCGGGTTTGCGCGATGAAGCTGTCGGCGTCTTCGGGCAGGCAACCGGCTTTCTGCGGTTCCGCGCCTGTATTCACCTGAATGAAGACGGACGGGCTTGCCCCGCGTTCCTGCGCCAGACGGGCCAGCGTTTCAGCCAGTTTAGGGCGGTCAAGCGTCTGGATGCAGTCAAACAGTTCGACAGCGGCGCGGGCCTTGTTCGTCTGCAGCGGGCCGATCAGGTGCAGATCGACCTTGCCGAACCTGTCCTGCAGGGCGGGCCATTTGCCCGCTGCCTCTTGTACCCGATTCTCTCCAAAGCAGCGGTGACCGGATTCAAGAACAGCGATGACCCGTTCGAGTGGCTGCACCTTGGAGACCGCAATCAGGCGGACGGAGGCGGACGTGCGGCCCGCCGCCAGCGTGGCTGCGGAGATTCTGCCGGTGATTTCATGCAGTCCCAAGAGGCTGTCTCCTTCGCTTGCGTCAGGTACGTACCGGGTGTTGCTGCAGGTGCAGTTGCCCGGATTTTGCCATTATTTCCAGCCTCTCGTCACCTGTGTGGCCATGTTGCATCATTTTGGCGGCTGCCTTGCCCGGTTGGACCAAATCGCTTGAGTGTACACCCGGTTGAGCGCAAATACGGGAACAATGCTAGTTGCACTGGCATTCTTGAGAATGCAAAACACGAGGGAATATCATGAAACGCATCCTTCTTGCCTCGGTCGCTACGGTCGCCTTCGCTGGTGCCGCTGCTGCCGAAGTTACCTTCGGTGCTGATGCCACCCTGGGCTTTAACAACTCGGAAGTTGGTGACAACTTCGGGTTCTACTGGTCTGCAGACCTGAACCTGGGCTTCAATAGCGAGCTTGACAATGGTCTGACCGCTGGCGGCTCGCTGACGATCGAACTGTCGAACGACAACCTGGGCCAGACGCTCGAAACCGGTGATTTCGAGTTCTACATCGTCTCGGATAACTCTGGTCTGTACTTCGGTGACACCGCTTTCGCTGCTGAAACCCAGTGGGGCTTTGCCGGTTCGCTGATCGCCGACGTGTTCTCTGAGCAGGACAACGAAGTCGTTCTGCGCGGCGATTATACATTCGGCGACAACTCCTTCTCGCTGTCGGGTAACCTTGCTGACGGTGCTGAAGATTTCCAGGTACCGGCTACCGATACCGAGCCCGGTTCGCTTCGCGCCGGTAACGTCCGCGCCCCTGACTTTATCGACCAGCTGTCGTTCGGTGCGTCGGGCCAGTACGCAGCGTTCACCTACTCGTTCGCGTATCAGGAAGAATCGGCTGCATTCTGCGCAACCGGGGAAGATTCCGGGTTCGATGATGCGGACGGTAATCCGATCCTCTGCGAAAACAACTCGGTTCCGCAAGATCAGGGCGTGTACAGTGCGTACGACGACTTCAACACCTCGAACGTCTGGGGTGCTACTGTCGGTACGGTCTTCTCGGGCTTCAACATCGATCTGGCCTACGTGCAGAACATCAGCACCGACCAGAACAACCTCGGTATCGCCGTCGGCTATACCATCGGTGATCTGCAACTGGACGCCTACTACTCGATCAACAACAACCCCAACCTGCCGGAATACAATGATTTCGGCGACAACTGGGGTGTCGCGGCTGCGTATGAGTCGGGCGCTATCCTGGTCGAAGCCAGCTATGAAACCGACCAGTTCGCTGATGAAGACTGGGGCATCGACGCTGCCTACGACATTGGCAATGGCTTTATCGTTGCTGCTGGTGTGGACGACAACGGTGACAGCTACTACGTCGCTGGTCTGATCGACCTCGCCGGTGAAGACGATCTCGGCGCTTCGGTTGGCATCTCCTACGCTGTTGACGATAGCTATGACCCGGCTGAAGACGCGGGCGACGACGAAATCGGCAAGTTCGACCTGCAGGAAGGTCTGACCGCCGAAGTGACCTTCAACTTCTGATCCTGACGGATCTGGAGAGAAGCGGGAGCGGCCCTTTGGGGCCGCTCTTTGCTTTTGGGGGTCGGCGTGAAAGAGGCAGTGGCCCTTGCGTCCCGGCCCTGGGGCCTTGTGAGCCTTGGGGGGCTTCGTTACACAGGAGCGCAACTGCCGGATCCCTTGGGGGAATGACTTTGACCCTGACTAACAGCATCTTTCGCACAACCCTGACCGTGGCGGCGATTGCCCTGCTTGCCGTCCTGAGCGGATGTGGCGGAGGCAGCGGGCCGAATGCGACGACAGAAGCGACGCGGGCCCGCGGGGCAGAGACGGTCGCGGTGAACCGGTACCTGTGGTATGCGTCGCTTGAGATTCTGGACTTTCTTCCGATCGAATCCGCCGATCCCTTTACCGGCGTGATCGTGACCGGTTTTGGCACGCCGCCGGGCGGATCTACCGCCTACCGGGCCACAATCTATGTGAAGGACCCGGCACTTGACGCGCGGTCGCTGAATGTGTCGCTTTCGACGCGCAATGGCCCTGCGTCTTTCGAGACATCGAAGGCGATCGAAGATGCGATCCTGTCGCGGGCGCGGCAGTTGCGGATGCAGGATCGCGGACTCTAGCCTCTGCCGATGGGGCAGGGTAACGCCACCCTTCGCAGCACCAGACCACCCTTTCCAAGGACCAAGACGCATGTCCCGCACCATCGCATCCGAGATTGAACCGAAGTGGCAGGCCGCCTGGGACGAGGCGGGCACGTTCCGTGCCAGCCGGTCGGGGGACAAGCCCAAGTACTATGTGCTTGAGATGTTTCCCTATCCGTCGGGGCGCATCCACATGGGTCATGTGCGCAACTACACGATGGGCGACGTGATCGCGCGCTTCAAGATTGCGACCGGGCACAATGTGTTGCATCCGATGGGCTGGGACGCGTTCGGCATGCCGGCCGAGAATGCCGCGATGGCCAGCGGTGGGCACCCCAAGGACTGGACCTACCAGAACATCGCGGACATGCGGGCACAGATGAAGCCGCTGGGCCTGTCGATTGACTGGAGCCGCGAATTCGCGACCTGCGACCCGGAATACTACGGGCAGCAGCAGGCGCTGTTCATCGACATGCTGGCGGCGGGGCTTGTCTATCGACGGAATGCGGTGGTCAACTGGGACCCGGTCGACATGACGGTGCTGGCCAACGAACAGGTGATCGACGGCAAGGGCTGGCGGTCTGGCGCGGATGTGGAACGGCGCGAGCTGACGCAGTGGTTCTTCAAGATCTCGGCCTATTCCGAGGAACTCCTGACGGCGATCGATTCGCTCGACAACTGGCCGGCCAAGGTCAAGCTGATGCAGGCGAACTGGATCGGCAAGTCGCGCGGTTTGCAGTTTGCCTGGGACGTGATTGACGGGCCCGCAGGGCATAGCCAAATCGAGGTGTATACGACGCGGCCCGATACGCTGATGGGCGCCAGTTTCGTCGGCATTTCGCCAGATCATCCGCTGGCCAAGCTGCTTGAGGCGGAACGCGCCGATGTCGCGGCGTTCTGCGTCGAGGCGCGCAAGGGCGGGACTACGGAGGAGGCCATCGAGAAGGGCGAGAAGCTGGGGTTCGACACGGGGCTGCGGGTGCGGCATCCGTTTGATCCGGCTTGGGAACTCCCGGTCTGTATCGCGAACTTCATCCTGATGGATTACGGCACCGGGGCGATCTTTGGCTGCCCGGCGCATGACCAGCGCGACTTTGATTTTGCGACCAAGTATGGCCTCCCGGTTCCGCCGGTGTTTGTGGCCGTGGGCGCTGAGGAATCGCCACTGCGCGAGGCCTTTGTGCCGCCCAAGACCGAGGCTGTGCGCTATATACGTGGGTTCGCCGGTGCCGAGGTGCAGACCGGGGCTGCAGCTGTAGATGCCGCCATTGACCATTGCGTGGCGCAAGGCGTGGGCACGGGTGTGACCAAGTTCCGCCTGCGCGACTGGGGTCTGTCGCGGCAGCGGTACTGGGGTTGCCCGATTCCGGTGGTGCATTGCGAAGACTGCGGTGTCGTGCCGGAGAAGAAGGAAAACCTGCCGATCCGCCTGCCCGATGATGTGACGTTCGACATCCCCGGCAACCCGCTTGACCGGCATCCGACGTGGCGCAACTGTGCCTGCCCGTCCTGTGGCAAGCCCGCGCGGCGCGAGACGGATACGATGGATACGTTCGTTGATTCGAGCTGGTATTATGCCCGGTTCACGGCGCCCCATGCGGTAACGCCGACGGTGATGGAAGATGCCGAATACTGGATGAACGTGGACCAGTATATCGGCGGGATCGAACATGCGATTCTGCACCTGCTGTATTCCCGGTTCTTTGCCCGGGCGATGCAGATCACGGGGCACCTGCCGCAGAAGGCGATCGAGCCGTTTGATGCGCTGTTCACGCAGGGCATGGTGACGCATGAAATCTATATGACACGGGATGAGAACGGGCGGCCCATCTACCATTTCCCCGAGGATGTGGAGAACGGCGCGCTGAAGGCGACGGGCGAGAAGGTCGACATCATCCCTTCGGCCAAGATGTCGAAGTCCAAGAAGAACGTGGTAGACCCGGTCAGCATCGTGACGACCTACGGGGCCGACACCGCGCGGTGGTTCGTGCTGTCCGACAGCCCGCCGGAACGGGATGTGGAATGGACGGCCTCGGGGGCCGAAGCGGCGGCAAAGCATCTGGCGCGTGTTCTGCGGATTGCGGGCGATGTGGCGGCGATGGCCGATACCGGCCCCACGGCCGAGGATACGGACCTGCTGCGGGCGATGCACAAGACAATCCATGAGGTCACGCAGGGCGTGGAGTCGTTCGGCTTCAACGCGGCGATTGCGCGGCTTTATGCGTTCACCAATACGCTGGGGCGGTCGGGTGCCGGGGCTGCGGCCAAGCGGCAGGCGACGCTGGCGCTGGCGCAACTGATGGCGCCGATGACGCCGCATCTGTCCGAAGAGATCTGGGCGATGCTGGGCGGTCAGGGTCTGATCGCCGTGGCGCCCTGGCCCAAGGCAGACGCGGCCATGCTGATCGATGACACGGTGACCCTGCCGATTCAGATCAACGGAAAGCGGCGGTCCGAGATCACGGTGCCGAAGGACATGGCGGTGGCCAAGATCGAATTGCTCGTGCTGGCCGATGAGGCCGTTGTGCGGTCGCTGGATGGTGCCGCACTGAAGAAGCTGATCGTGGTGCCGGGCCGAATCGTCAATGTTGTCATCTGACCGGCAGCGCCCTGCCCTGTTCCGCTTGGCAGCAGTCGTGGCCCTGCTGGCGGCGAGCGGGTGCGGGTTCACGCCGGTCTATGCGCCCGGAGGGGCGGCGCTGGCACTGCGGGGGACAGTCGATGTGGCGGCGGATGATACGCCGTTTGATTACCGCCTGCGGACGACGCTGGAGGACCGGCTGGGGCCGGCCAAGACGCCGGTCTATGTGCTGACGGTCGAGACTTCAGTCGAGGAGGTGGAGGCCGCGATCACGCCTGACGGATCGATCACGCGGTTCAACCTGCCGGGCGAGGCGCAGTGGACGCTGACGAACGCCGTAACGGGCGCAGAACTGGCCACAGGCGCCGTGGACAGCTTTACGGCCTACTCTACAACCGGAACGACCGTGGCGACGCGTACGGCCGAGCAGGACGCGCTGGACAGGCTGGCGATCACACTGGCTGATCTGATCGTGGCGCGGCTCATCGTGGTCAGTCAGGACTTGTGATGCGATGAAGCTGACGGGACGGGACGCGAACGCCTTTTTCCGCAAGCCCGATCCGCAGGGGACCGGCGTCCTGATTTCCGGCGAGGACGGGATGCGGGTCGCCGACCGGCGGCAGGAGGTCATTGCCGCAATGATCGGGCCGCAGGGCGATGCCGAGATGCGGCTGACGCGGATACCGGCGGCGGACCTGCGCAAGGACCCTGCCCTTCTACTAGATGCGGTCAAAGCCGTGGGGTTCTTTCCGGGGCCGCGGGTTGCCTTTGTCGAGGATGCGACGGACGGGTTGACCGAGACGCTGGCGGGCGCGCTTGCGGCGTGGCGGCCGGGGGATGCGCAGATCGTGGTGACGGGCGGGCAGCTGACGGGAAAGTCGAGCCTGAGGAAGCTGTTCGAGGGGCACAGGACCGCTGTCTCGATCAGCCTTTATGACGATCCGCCAGGGCCAGAGGAAATCGCGCTGATGCTGTCGGATGCGGGGTTGTCGCGCGTGGGCGGCGATGCGCGGGCAGCACTGGGCGATCTGGCGCGGCGGCTTGATCCCGGGGATTTCCGGCAGACAGTGGAAAAGCTCGGGCTCTACAAGCGCGGAGACGCGACTGAGGTTTCGGTGGCTGACCTGATGGCCTGCGCGCCGCAGTCGAGCGAGGCCGAGGTTGACGATTTGTTGGCGATTGTGACAGGGGGCCGGAGCGGCGAGATCGCGGCGGTGCTGCGCCGCCTTTATGCGCAGGGCGTGGGGCCAGTGGGAATCTGCATCCCGGCGCTGCGGCATTTCCGGATGCTGCATGTCGTGTCATCCGACCCCGGCGGGCCGTCAAGCGGCGTGGGACGGCTGCGGCCGCCTTTGTTCGGTTCGGCGCGCGATGTGGCAGTCAGGCAGGCGTCAAGCTGGGGCACAGAGCGGCTGGAACGGGCGCTGATGGCGCTGATCGATACGGACCTGCAGTTGCGGTCGGCAAGCACGGCACCACAGCAAGCGCTGGTCGAGCGGGCGCTTATCAAGCTGGCAATGATGGCGCGACGCTGACGCCGGAACACTCCGGACTAACTAGTCAATGAAAGCATATCTAAAAAAAATAAATGAAGCGGCTCTTCTTGAGCCGCTTCTAACTTTCAGACCTGAAGCCTAACGACGACGTTACGAATTGTCGGTCGAAACTGCCAGGCCGATAAGCAGTGCCAAAGCGGCGAGCGGGAGAACGATGCCCCAGGAAGAGCGCTGAACTTCGGGCTCGACGACGACGACGGGGGCTTCCACAACTTCCGCAGCGAAGCCGCCGGCGATGGCGGAGCCAGCGACGGTGGTTGCCAGGGCAGCGGCGATGAGGGTCTTGGTGATGCGCATGTCTCTACTCCAGTTGATAACAAAGCGTTGTAGTGGCGATAGCCTATTTGATTCCTTAACTCAAGCCGGTTGTCGAATCCTCCAAACAAATCCCGAAGAATCAGACGCGGTTACTGCGCAAATATGCAACAGTTGGGGACACGTACTGACGCGACGCGATGATCGCCCCCGAAGCATCCAACCAGTAGATGTTGTCAAAGATAAGGGTCTCGCCACGGCAGTTTTCGTTGAACCGGCGGCCCGTCGCTTCACGGACACCCAGATTGATCGTTTCAGTCCCCGCGGCGACGACGGTGCAGGAGAAAGTCATCCGTTCGATCTTGTTCAGACTGTCGAGCTTCTCGATGATCCGCGATGACGTACCACCACCGGCCTGGAGCGACTGCAGCAGCCCGGGTGAAGATGCGGCCATGATGTCCTCTCCGACAAGACCACGTGTGGCGACGAGGATACCGTTGTCGAAGCTTGCGGTAAAGCCGGACTGGCTGATCCAGGTCTTGCTTTCTCCGTTATCGGCGAGAACCCGGGCGAGTTCGGCGATGCCGAGCGCGTTGATGGTAAAGAGTTGGAAGTTTTCGGGAGAGGCCTGAACAGCCTCGGCAGTAAATGAATTGTCACTTACGGTCGGACCAGTTTCATATGGAGTTGAACCAGCCCCCAAAAAAATTGATGACGTGTAGACTGCAGCCTGCATCGCACGCTGCTCCATTTCCGGGCCGCAGCCTGACAAAACTGCAAGCCCAACCGCGAACATGGTCCCTAAAGCAAAGGGTCTTTTCATCTCCAGAATCGTCCCCAAGCATCAGTCAACTCAACAAGATTCCCTTCGCGGACAACATCATATAGCCGACCGTCTACATAAAGCTGCGCTCCTCCATCACGGTTCAGTGACCTGAGAGTTGTGCCAACGGTCCGTCGGTTGGGTTGCCCGAAAATGAAGTCTATTGGAATTTCGACGATTATGCCTTTGTCAAAAGACCCTTCTCCATATTCATCAAATGGAACATCTGTAAGTGTAAAGTAAGCTCCCACTTGCCAACCGTTGTCAAATTCTCGGTTGAATGTAAATGTTGCCCCCCAGTCGCCGGCTAGATATCTGCCAACATCAAGCTGGAGGACATAATCATTCTCGAACGAATAATAGAGAGAACCATGGCCCATAGCAACTCTATAGTCCTGAAAACCAAAGAGCTGGTTGAAATCACGTTGTCCTACGTAATTTAATTCTGCTCCCAAGGCCCATCGTGTATCAAAAGGCTGATACAGAACTTCTGCTGAGATCCCTCCAAACATCTCCTCCAAATATCCGGCAGTGATTCTCGTATAGACGTTGGTGGACAACCTTCCATAACTGGCAAGCGTAAGGTAGTTTATTGCAGGCATCCCTTCTCTTGAATAGATGGCCGAGTTTCTTCGAACAACCGGCAGATCCGGATCATAAATGATCTCATCGTCGTCAAGCTTCAGGTATATCGGCTGCCTTATGGCACCAGTCAAAAAAAGACCTGGCCGCAACACATAGCTTGCGGAAGCCTCAACTCCTAGAGTGGCTTGGAGTGGTTCTGAGCCATTAAAGAAGATTAGTTGCATATACGGGGCGATACCCCAACTAAAGGCATCTCTGACGGGGTCCACCTCAATCAAGCCATCTTCCGCACCCGCTGAGCCCATCTGCGCGCGAGCAAGGATCTCTTCGCTACCACCAACGGAATTCTCGAGGGTCTCCAAATCGGTTCGATTGAAGCTGATTCCTGACAGAGGTATACCAAGCTGCATCGGCTCAAGCGTTATGATCTCAATTGAAGCCGGGAGTTCCGCAGTCAATACCCGCGCGGCTCTTCCTAAACCTTGGGACTCAGTTCTATACCTTAGGTTCGTGTAACGAACTCGAACTTCAACATCAGATATTTCAATAGAGTTAAGTTCCAAACCTTCGGCAATGAATGCCTCCCTTACATTCATTGCGATAGCTGATTCTGTATTTGCCTGCATCTCCCAAGTCCGTGCGGCAGCAGTATCGCTTGAACGGATCACTACCGGCGGAGGAGAAGAATCAAGTCCACCAGGAAATGGTGCTGTAAGAGGGTTTACGCGGACTGTTCCGGTAAGTGCAAGCTCGGAACCATATAGATATGAAAGCCCAATTTGGAAGGCTTCCGTTGGCTCATAGACCAGACCGAAGTTGAGCGGAGAATTGCGTTCAATCAAATCATTTCCGTAAAGATCTTTGTAAGAGTCGTCTGACGAGTACTCTGCCTTCAAGGTGAAATTATCAGCCGCTGCCCATTCAATCCCTCCGAAAAACGCCATGTCACCACGAAAATAGCTCTTGAACGCCAGCGTACCCCCGGTATCTCCCGGATTAAAGACGGGCGGTCTGTTCGGGAATACTGGATTGTAGAAAGCGTTATAGCTTCCCAGGCGACCCCATCCCAAACCTGCGGAAACTCGAATAGAATCCGTCAGTGTCTTTGTAGCGACAACATACTCTGCCGAGAAAAGACCCGTTCCAAGGAAATCCTGAAGACCGACGGCGAATGCAGGTATCCAATTGGTCTCATCATTAATTCTGTATCGCAAATCAAAACTGCGATCAAAGTAAGACCCTTCGCCATCGCCAGTGTAGTCTTGTACAGCGGAATAGCGGAATGAACCAGAAAGGTTGGGCGAGATCTGGAACGTGAACGTCGTACGGACCTGACCAGGAAAATAGCTGAGTGTTCCGGCAATCTCAGCATCTGCCGCACTGATTGCGGTGGGCATCTCGATCAAACCGGGTGTGCCATAGAGCGTGTAGGTCACCCCACGATCATCCGCAGCCGCAGAGGATGCGACAAACAGCGCTATTGCGCTGACTGCAGTGCAGAAGCGGGTGCTTCTTTCCGCCATTGTGTCTGTCCTCCCCACAACGTCCTACCTTCCTAACCGGAACGCCGGATGGATTGAAAGCGGCTTGGCGACAGTTTGGACGGATTTGGCGGAAAGTGGCATGGGGGCCATCAAGACCCGGGGTCTGGCCGGGTTTGGCCGGACCGTCCTGAGGGCCTTGACCTTGCTAGAAGAGGTAATTTGCAACCAGCCGGAACGCGCTGCCATCAAGGCCATATTCGTTGCGGTCGATAATTTCACCGTAGGTGGCCTTAAGCGAAAGCTGAGTACTGAGGTTCACGCCGATGCTGGCGCCGACGCCGAGGGAGTAGGCGTCGTTGTCGTCATAGACCCCGTTCGTCGTAGTTGCGCCGCCCTGCTGCCAATTCAGGTCGGCGGAGAGCCAGACGGCCTGGCTGAGGTTGCGTGTGACGTGGGCTTCGACGCGGTAAACCGGGTCCTGCGAAACGGTTGCGCCACGGAAGGCGTCATCGTTTTCGCCGAAGTAGGTGACGGTCGGGATGATTTCGAACGTCGTGAGATTGGGGGCAACCAGCGAATCGCCGAGGGCGTAACCCATGACGACACCGACTTGGGTGCTCCACCGGTTTGTCCCGAGGTTGAACAGGTCTTCGGCGTTGTAGGTTCCGGTTGGCAGCGTGACCTTGACCAGACCGCCGGCAGCAAAACCGGGACGATAGGCGACGTAGTCGGCCACAGAAAGTACGGGTGAGCCGGTGAAGCCGAAGATACCACCCACGATGAGATCACCCAGAGGCTCGCTCGAGTCCTTGAATGTGCTGGGGAATGGGGCCGGAAGGCCGAGGTCCAGTGTGCCGTTCAAAGTGCCGACCGGAAGGGCCGCGAAGAGGGCCGACTGCTGATCGCCGATGCGGAAAGTCTGGGTGTATTGCGTGACAAGGACGTCGATATCGACCGAGGTTTGCCGGATCGGGGCGCTGAGATCGAGGCCCGCGTTGCCTTGCTGGGCGATCCACTGGAAGGAGAGGATTGCAGTTCCGTCCGGGACAAGCTGATAGGCGCGGGCACCGTCGCCCAAGGCCTGAACAGGGTCGCCGGTTGCAGCGGCTACTGCGAGGCCGACGGAGAGCGAAATGAGATACTGACGCATGCCAACGGGGTCCCTTCGGGCCGCAGAACCGCCTGCAAGACGCCCTTCGGTCGCTTTGATAGAGGCCCCTCGCGTTTTTGTCACCAGTTTTCCTTACCAGAAGCGTACAGCAACAGCTTTTCAGGTTGCCGCGGTACCGATGCGGGCGAGCCCCGCCAGGTCGTTGACGATGATGCGGCGGTAGCCGAGTCCGACGAGGCCCTGGGCGGCAAAGTCGCGGAGCGCTTCGGCCAGTGCGGCGCGGGAGATGCCACAGAAATCGGCAAGCTGTTCCTGGCTGATGTCGATTTCGATCTTGTCGGTCGGGACGGGCCCTGCGTCGCCACCGGACATGTGGCAGAGGATGGATGCCACCTTGCGGCGGGAAATGGGGATGCGCAGGTCAAGGTTATGCCTGAGCAGGGTCAGCGTGTGGTCAAGCGACAATCGCGCAATCCAGCGCCAAGCCTGCGGATCGGTGACAGCGATGTCGAGGAAGGCGGTGCGAGTGACACGCAGGAGTGTGGAGGGCCGGGCGGTGCGGAGGCCAATGACGCGACTTCCGCCCGTGATGACCGAAGCCTCGCCGGTCCAGAAGCCAGGGCGGGCGTAGTGGACAACAGAGGGCGAATCATCGGGCCCGGGAAAGTCGGCAAGAAGCGCACCCTCGGCCAGGCCCCAAAGGCCGCCGGGCTCGTCGCCGATATGGAAGAGGTCAAGGTTCCGGTCGTAGGTGCGCAAGACGGCGCGCGACAGCATGGCAGCCCGGAATGAGGGTGTTGTGGATGTCAGCCAACCGTTCTGACCCAGAAACCGGGCGGCCTCTTCGAGGTCAAGCATGCAGCACACCCTTGGACGGTTCTGGTGCCCTGGAAATAATCAATCAAAACATCCAATACTGGACAGTGCCTGACAAAGGCGTCGTGCAACATTGACGCGTGGCGATTCGTTCCAACTGGCAACAACCTTTCTTTGGTTCCTGTTGTCTGGTTCGTGCATTGCTAGGGTGAGGAAGCGATCCGGGCAAGAGGCCGTGTTCCGGCTATGCGTTTGTCCGGTTTTGGTAATCCATGGAACCTTTGGCGACCGAGCGCTTGCCACGTGGACGATAGAGATGAATGGGACAACCCGGAGGACCCACATGACCAAACTACCGTCGCGGATGCGTCGTGCCGTGACAGCAACGGCCATCATGGCCGGAATGCTGAGCGTTGCGGCCGTCACCACCGTGCAGGCGCAGGACGCTGCCAAGCCGAACATCGTCATCATCTGGGGTGACGATATCGGCCAGTTCAACATCAGTGCCTACAACCTGGGCATGATGGGGTATCACACGCCGAACATCGACCGGATTGCCGCCGAAGGTGCGCTGTTCACCGACTGGTATGGCGAACAGAGCTGCACCGCAGGGCGCGCTTCGTTCATCACCGGGCAGGCCCCGATCCGCACCGGCCTGACCAAGGTCGGCCTGCCGGGTGCGCCCGAAGGGATGCCCGCCGAGGACCCGACGCTGGCCACCCTGCTGGGTGCCGAAGGATATATGACCGGGCAGTTCGGCAAGAACCACCTGGGCGACCGGAACGAGCATTTCCCGACGGTCCACGGGTTTGATGAGTTCTTTGGCAACCTCTATCACCTGAACGCCGAGGAAGAGCCCGAGAACGTGGATTATCCGCAGGACCCGGCCTTCCGCGAGGCCTTTGGTCCGCGCGGTGTGATGGATTGCGTGGCGACCGATGCCGATACCGAAGCCCCCGATCCGCGTTTCGGTGCCTGGGGCAACCAGCGCTGCATCGACACCGGCCCGCTGACCCGCGAGCGGATGGAGACGATCGACGATGTTGTTCTGGCCCGTTCGATCGACTTCATGGATCGGGCTGTGACGGCACAGAAGCCGTTCTTCCTGTGGTTCAACTCGACCCGGATGCATGTTTTCACGCACCTCAAGCCCGAATCGCAGGGCGTCACGGGCCTGGGCGTCTATGCCGACGGCATGACGGAACATGACAAGGCAGTCGGCGCAATCCTGGACGAAATCGACCGGCTGGGCATCGCCGACAATACCATCGTCATGTACTCGACCGACAACGGGGCCGAAACCTTTACTTGGCCCGATGGTGGCACGACCATGTTCCGGGGGGAAAAGAACACCCAGTGGGAAGGTGGCTATCGCGTGCCGATGGCGATGCGCTGGCCGGGCGTGATCGAGCCGGGGACCGTCGTCAACGAGATCGGGTCGCACATGGACATGCTGCCGACGATCATGGCGGCAACGGGTGACACGACTGTTGTGGACGACCTGAAGGCCGGGCTGACCGTCGACGGGGTGACCTACAAGTCGCATCTGGACGGGTTCAACCTGATGCCCTTCTTCCAGGGTCTCGCGGAATGGCCGCGTGATTACTTCATCTACTGGACCGACGGCGGCAGCGTGGCGGCCCTGCGCTATGGCAACTGGAAAGCCACCTTCCTGCGGCAGGACGCCACCGGGCTGAGCGTCTGGATCGAACCCTTCACCGTGCTGCGGGCGCCGATGCTGACCAACCTGCGGATGGACCCCTTCGAACTCGCTGCCGATGAAGGTGCTGAGTATGACCGCTGGTTCATGGAGCGCATGTTCATGATCGCCCCGGCCGGTGCGTTCATTGCAGACTGGCTCCAGTCGTTCCGGGAATTCCCGCCGCGTCAGGCGCCGGGCAGCTTCAACCTGGACAACGTGATGAAGGCCGTGACGGCCGGATCTAACCAGTAGGCGCGACTGTTCCTGCGCCGCCCCGTGACGGGTGGCGCAGGCCAATGACATGACTGGCAGGCCCTTACCGGCCTGCCTTTTTCACAAGTGAAGAAGGGAATCTGAGATGATGATGAGATTCGGGCTGGGGCTTTTGCTGGCCACGGTGGCGTTTCCGGCGCTGGCCGATCCGCTGCCCTCTTGGAACGACACGGCGACCAAAGAGGCGATCATTTCCTTTGTCGAACGGGTGACTGATCCGGCTTCGGGCGATTATGTGGACCCGGCGGACCGGATCGCGGTGTTCGACAATGACGGCAACCTGTGGGCCGAACAGCCGATGTATTTCCAGTTCATTTTCGCGCTGGATACGTTCAAGACAATGGCGGCTGCAGACCCGTCGTTGGCCAAGACAGATGTGCTCAGGGCTGCGGCGGCGGGTGATCTGGGCGGGGTGATGGCGGCGGGCGAGGCCGGGCTGCTTGAGGTCGTGCAGGCGAGCCATTCAGGCATGTCGATCGAGGCGTTTCAGGACTCGGTGCGGGCCTGGCTTGATACGGCGGTGAACCCCAAGACGGGGCTGCGGTATCGGGACATGACTTATCAGCCGATGGTCGAATTGCTGCGCTATCTGCGGGACGAGGATTTCCAGACCTATATCGTGTCGGGCGGCGGCATCCAGTTCGTCCGGGCGTTTTCGGAAGACGCCTATGGCATCCCGCCGCAGAACGTCGTGGGGTCCTATCTCGACTATGACTATGCGGTCGTGGACGGGGCGCCGACCGTGTCGCAGGGGGCGGATATCGCCTTTATCGACGACAAGGCGGGCAAGCCGGAAGGGATCATGCGGCATATCGGGCTGCGGCCGATCTTTGCTTCAGGCAATTCGGACGGCGATTTCGACATGCTGCAATGGTCGACCGCTGGCGAAGGCCCGCGTCTGGGGGTGCTGCTGCACCACACGGATGGCGTGCGCGAGTTCGCCTATGACCGGGACAGTCATATCGGGCGGCTGAACCGGGGGCTGGACGAAGGGCCGGGGCTGGGCTGGGTCATCATTGACATGGCAAATGACTGGAACCGGATTTACGCTGGCGCCCAGTAGGGTGACTGGACGAGGTTGAAGATGCGAGGGCCGATGCTGCTGATCCTGCGGGCATTGGCCCTTGTGATCTTGGGGGCTGGGGCTGCCGTGGCGCAGAATGTGCCGGTCTATACCGGGTCTGCCGCCTGCACCGGATGCCATCAGGAGGCTGCGGCGGCATGGGCCGTTTCGGACCATGCGCATGCCTGGATGGCGCCGGGGCCGGACACGATTCTGGGCGATTTCAGCGACGTGACCTATGAACATGGCGGCTACGCGACGCGGTTCTTTACCCGAGACGGCACCTATTTCATTGAGACCGAGGGCGCGGACGGGGTGCGGCAGGCGTTCCCGGTGGTGGGCGTAGCCGGGATTGCTCCGCTGCAGCAGTACCTGCTGGAACCCGTGCCGGGGCGGACGCAAGCCTATGACATCGCATGGGATGTGGATCTGGGACAGTGGTATCCTGTGTTTGAAGGCGCTGCCCCGCCGCCCGGTGACGGGTTTCACTGGACCGGGCCCTACAAGAGTTGGGAGACGCGTTGCGCCGAGTGCCATGCGACCGGGTATACGCGGAACTACGAGGTGGAGACGCGGACCTTTGCACCGCGCATGGCCGAAACGGGGGTGGGCTGCGAGGCCTGCCACGGGCCGGGGTCGGCGCATGTAGCCTGGGCGCAGGCGGCGGGGGCACTGAACCCCATGTCAGAGGGGTTGTCGCCGGTCGGGCTGACGGCGGCGCTTGGTTCTTCACAATGGGCTGAGGTGCAGCAGTGCATGACCTGCCATTCGGTGCGCGAGGCGCTGGCGGACGGGAACCCGCTGCCCGGGTCGTCGTATCACGATGCCTTCACGCTCGCCCTGTTGCGGCAGGGGCAGTATTTCGCCGATGGGCAGCAGTTAGGCGAAGTCTATGAGGGCGGATCGTTCCTGCAGTCCAAGATGTTTGCCAGCGGCGTGCGCTGTTCGGATTGCCATGAGCCGCATTCCGGGGCGCTGCGGGCCGAGGGGAACGGGGTTTGTACCCAGTGCCATTCCGAGGCGGGTAACCCACGGTTCGAAAACCTGCCGTTGCGAGTGTTTGACGGGCCCGAGCATACGCATCACGCGGAGGGAAGCCCGGGGGCGCAGTGCGTGAGCTGCCACATGACCGAGCGGACCTATATGGGGATCGACGAGCGGGGGGATCATTCGTTCCGAATTCCGCGGCCCGATCTGGCGGCAGAGACCGGGGCGCCGGATGCCTGCACGACCTGCCATGCCGACAAGACGCCGGAATGGGCGGCCGAGGCGATTGCCGGATGGTTCCCAGACAGCACGCATCGGGGGCCGCATTTCGGGACGCTGTTTATGGCGGCGCGGCTGGACCCGGTAACGTCGGCGGATGATCTGCTTGCGCTCGCGCAGGGGCCGGGGGCGGGGATCGTGCGGGCGACGGCGCTGGACCTGCTGGGCCCGGCCCTGCGGCCGGATCAGGCGGACGGGGTGGCCGCGCTGATCGCGGACCCGGACCCGCTCGTGCGGGCGGCGGCGGTGCATGCGATGGCGGCCTTTCCGGATGATCCGCGCGTGTTTGCGGCGCTGTCGGATGAGGTGCGGTCGGTCCGGGTCGAGGCGGCGCAGACGGTGCTGACCGCGACTCCGCCAGCCGAAGGATCGCCCGAGGCGGCGGCTGTGGCGACAGCGATGGCCGAGTGGCAGGCGGGGATCATGTCGCGGATCGATTTCCCAGAGACCTATATGCAACTGGGCGGAATCGGGCTGACGACGCGGAACTGGGACATGGCGTTGCAGTCGTTTCAGGAGGCGGTGAGTCTGGACCCGCAGCTTGTTTCGGCGTGGTCGGTTCTGGTGCGGTTGCAGGCGGCGATGGGCGACCGGCAGGTGGCCCAGCAAACGTTCCTGCAGGCGTTTCAGCTCAATCCGATGAACGAAGAGTTAATGTCTTTGGCGCCAGAGGTGGGGTTGGGGATCGTACCGCCGGGGGGTGGGTCGGAATAGTGATGCAAGGCGTTGAAAGTAAAAGGTTATTCCTTTCGGTAGCGTGTCGGTATCACGTCGGTATCACGTCGGTATTACGTCGGTATTCTCGGGTGATGGGTTAACAGGGCGTTTATTCTGACGGGTTGGGGTTTTGGCGGCGCTCATCCGTACGGACCGCGCCACTTCGCTTGGTCGGGGATGGTGGACTGCACCCACCCTACGGGTGAGCGGTTAACCAATTGACGGCGCTGCGCCCGGCGAGGCGGCCGGTGGCGAGGCAGGCGGTGAGGAGGTAGCCTCCGGTCGGGGCTTCCCAATCGAGCATCTCGCCAGCTGCAAAGGTGCCGGGGCGGGACCGGAGCATCAGGGTGTCATCAAGCGCATCAAAGCGGAGGCCGCCTGCGGTCGAGATGGCCTCGTCGATCGGGCGGGGCAGGCCAAGGGCGATGGGCAGGGATTTCAGCAGGGGTGCGAGGTTATCCGGGAAGGGCCGGCCAAATTCGTTCAGGAGCGCGAGGCGGACAGGGTCGAGGTGGAGAGACTGGCGGAGGTGGTTTGAGAGGCTGCGCTTGCCCCGGTCACGGGCGAGGCGGGCGGTGATTTCCGAGAGGGCGAGATCGGGGAGGAGGTCAAGCGTCAGGGCCGCGCCATCGCGGAGGGCGCGGGAGAGGGCGTAGATGCCTCCTCCTTCGATGCCCCGGGCGGAGATGACGAATTCGCCCCGGCTGCGATGGGAACCGGCGATTTGCGCGGTGCCTTTGACGGGCTGGCCGAAGTGCGGGTTCATGTGGGGGGACCAGTTGACCACGAAGCCCATGTTGGCGGGCTGGAAGGCGGCGGTCTGGCCGGGGAAGTGGGATGTCCATGTGCCGTCTGAGCCGAGGCGCGCCCAACTGGCGCCGCCGAGTGTGAGTATCGTGACGGGAGGGCGGAGGCATTGCAGCCCTTCGGGCTTGGAGAAGACGGCCTGATCGCCATCCCAGCCCTGCCAGCGCCAGCGGGTGCGCAGGTTGACGCCAAGACTTTCGAGGCGGAGGAACCATGCGCGGAGGAGGGGGGACGCCTTCATCGCCACGGGAAAGACGCGGCCCGAGGTGCCCGTGAACACGGGCTGGCCCAGCGCACGGGACCAGTCCATCACCTCGGCAGGGCCGAAGGCGCGAAGCGCGGTTTCAAGCTGCGGCGCGAGGGGCGAGTAGGCGGCGAGGAAGGCGCTCAGTGGTTCGTCCTTGGTCAGGTTCAAGCCCGACTTTCCGGCCATGAGGAACTTGCGGCCCGCCGACGGCATCGCGTCGGCAATGGTCACGGAATAACCGGCGCGACCGAGCTCTTCGGCGGCCATGAGACCGGCAGGACCGGCCCCGATGACGAGGGCGCTGATCATGCGGCGATCAGGGGAGCGTGTGCGCCGTGCCACGCCCCGGTGCCGGTTGAATCGCGGACCCGGGCCGCCGTTGACCGAAGGAGATTTTCAGGATCATTAAGGAGCATGTTGCAGTCGTTCCGGTTAGGCCGTTCGGCCATACCTTTTCTGTCCCGAGTCAAGTTCAACAATTTCAGACACATTATGGAAACGAACATCCAATGTCGAACTGGTCTAATCTGAAACTGAGCACGTCCTTTGCCATTATGGCCGGGGCCGCCCTGCTTTTCCCCGCACTGGCGAGCGCTGATATCAAGTTGCCGTCACCCTATCTGTCGCGGTCGTTGGATGCGGTGCTGCTGCCGATCGACAATAGTGTGCGCAATGTCTTCGGGCTTTATGCCGAAGATACGGGCGTCTTCGTGGTTTCGACCGCGCCGGGCGGCGTTGCAGACAGCTATGGCATTCTGCCGGGTGACGTCATTTCGTTCATCGACAGCCGGCCGGTGACGGCCCCCGTCGACCTTGATACCTACGTCTACTACTGGCTGATGCAGGGCTATACGGACTATCTGTTCGACCTGTACCGGGGTGGGGAATACTACAGCTACCAAAGCTCGATCACCGAGGAGCTTTGGTACGAGACATACAGCTATACCGAGATCTCGACCTGGTCGAGCTACTCGTACGAGTCGTTCTCGTACGAGGAGTTCTATTCGGAATACTCCGAAACGATCATCGAAAGCTATGAATCCTCGGAAAGCTATATCGAGGAGACGGCCATGTCGGAGGAGTATTCCTCTGAGATGACAGAGGCTTACTCGGAAGAATCGAGCGAAGAGACGATGACTGAAGAGGAAATGACCAACGAAGAGCTGACCCGCGAGGCCGTCGAGGAAGAGCAGGGCGCCGCCGATGCGGCGGACGATATGGTCGAGGAAGAGGTCTATGACGATTCGGGCGAGCAGGCGGTCGAGGAGGAATCCTACGAAGAGCCGGTCGCTGAGGAGTCCTACGAGGAGCCGGTCGAGGAAGAGTCCTTTGAGGAGCCCGTCGCTGAGGAGTCCTATGAAGAGCCGGTCGAGGAAGAATCCTACGAGGAACCGGTTGCCGAAGAGTCCTATGAGGAACCTGTCGCTGAGGAATCCTATGAGGAATCGGGCGAGTGATCGCACCCATTCTGGTTGCGTGAAATGAAACAGGGCGGACCGGGAGGTCCGCCCTGACTTGCCTGAAGACTGCCGCGTCGGGGGATGAAGTGGGGCAGCGATCTGGCAGGGAAGGGAGAGGAACAGGCGGCGCGGGCCTGCGTTTCAGCCTGTATCCCTTAGAGCATCATGGTGCTGAGCGCGCCATGGGCGGCACCCCAGGCAACCATGGAGCGTCAATCGAAGACCTCGCCCGGGGTGCGGGCCAGCGTGTCGGGCAGGGCGACACCGACAAGGCCGCACTTGGCCCGTCTTGGCGCAATGGCCAAGGTGGCGGGCACCAAGGGCCGTGACGACGCGGCGCAAGGTTTCAGGGCGGTCGAGCGCGTTGATTGCGAAGGCAAGCGTGATGGAGAGCTTGTGCGACTGTTCCTTGATGTCGGTGGTGAACATCGGGCGGACCGCCGGGGCCTATTCGAACAGGCGGGTATAGAAGGCGGCGGCGAAGATGTTTTCGGCATCCTTGAGCAGGGCGAACTGGCTGCGGATGAGAGCGATCTGGTCGGCGTGCATGGGGACCTCGGGTTTGACCGGGCGGCGGCCGGTGTGGCCTGCCTTGTGCCGAGGATATGCGGGTCAATTGTTACAGGGCGGTCCTGCGGAAACAGCGGCAGGGCCGGGGTGTGATCCCTGGCCCGCTGGTCCCTAGGCCATGTCGAAGGCCAGCGCCTTGACCTGGTTGAACTTGCCTGTGGCGCGGAGCTTGTCGAGGATGGTTTCCGGCACGGGATCGTCGACGTAGAGGATGGCGATGGCCTCGCCGCCCTTGGCGGAGCGGCCGAGGGTAAAGTTGGCGATGTTGACGCCGTTTTCGCCCATCGTGACGCCCAGTGCGCCGATGATGCCCGGGACGTCGTCGTTGGTCGTGTAGACCATGTTTGCGCCGATTTCGGCGTCAACGTTGATGCCCTTGATCTGGATGAAGCGGGGCTTGCCATCAGAGAAGACGGTGCCGGCGACCGAGCGTTCACGCTGACCGGTGACGACGGTCACCTTGATGTAGCCCTCGAACATGCCCGACTTGTCCTGCCGGGTGGTCGAGATGTGGATGCCGCGTTCCTTGGCGATGACCGGGGCAGAGACGAGGTTCACGTCCGGGTTGCCGCGCCGCATGATGCCCGCGATGACGGCGCAGTTGAGCGCGGCGAGGTTCATGGACGAGGTTATGCCGTCATAGAGCACGTTGATGGCCACGACGGGTTCGTCGGTCATCTGGCCCACGAAGTTGCCAAGGTGGCCCGCGAGTTTGATCCAGGGACCCATGACCTTGGCTTCTTCGGCCGTGACGGAGGGCATGTTGAGAGCGTTGGTGACGGCCCCGGTGAGGAGGTAGTCCGACATCTGTTCGGCGACCTGCAGGGCCACGTTTTCCTGTGCCTCGGTGGTGGAGGCGCCGAGGTGCGGGGTGCAGACGACGTTGGGCAGGTGGAAGAGCGGGGATTCGGTGGCGGGTTCGACTGCAAAGACGTCAAGTGCCGCGCCTGCGACTTGGCCGGATTGGAGCGCTGCGGCGAGCGCCTCTTCGTCGATCAGGCCGCCGCGGGCGCAGTTGATGATCCGCACGCCGGTTTTGGTTCTTGCAATGGCTTCGGCCGAGAGGATGTTGCGGGTCTGGTCGGTGAGGGGGACGTGGAGGGTGATGAAATCGGCGCGGGCGAGGAGCGCGTCGAGGTCGAGCTTTTCGACGCCCAACTGGTCGGCGCGGTCGTGGGACAGGAAGGGGTCATAGGCCACGACCTTCATCTTGAGCCCGCGGGCGCGGTCGCAGACGATGGAGCCGATGTTGCCCGCACCGATCACGCCCAGTGTCTTGCCGGTAAGTTCGACGCCCATGAAGCGGGACTTTTCCCATTTGCCGGCCTGAGTGGAGGCGTTCGCCTCGGGGATCTGGCGGGCGACGGCGAGCATCATGGCGATGGCATGTTCGGCAGTGGTGATCGAGTTGCCGAAGGGGGTGTTCATCACGATGATCCCCTTTTTCGATGCAGCGGGGATATCGACGTTGTCGACACCGATCCCGGCGCGGCCGATGACCTTGAGATGGGTCGCGGCGGCGATCAGTTTTTCGGTGGCCTTGGTGGCCGAGCGGATGGCGAGGCCGTCATAGTTGCCGATGATGGCTGCGAGGGCGTCCCTGTCCTTGCCGAGCTTGGGCTGGAAATCGACGTCGATCCCGCGATCGCGGAAGATCTGGACGGCGGCGTCAGAGAGTTCGTCAGAGATAAGAACCTTGGGGGCCATGATGGGGTCCATATGTAAGATGTTCAGGTCGGGCGGGACATGGTCCGCGCCATGAAAGGGTCCGGAGGTGAGGCCGGGTTCACCCCGACCCCCGCTTCAGGCGGCCTGTGACAGCGCCGCAATTTCGGTGGCATAGGCCCAGTCGAGCCAGTGCAGCATCGCCTGCACATCGGCCAGTTCGACCGTAGCACCGCACCAGATACGGAGGCCCGCAGGCGCGTCGCGGTAGGCGCCCGCGTCATAGGCGGCACCTTCGGCCTCTAACCGCTTGGCCACGGCCTTGGCAAAGGCCGCGCCGTCGGTGATGCGGGGATCGGTGAACTTCAGGCAGACCGAGGTGTTGGAACGGGTCGCGGGATCGGCGGCGAGGTTGTCGATCCAGTCACGGTCCGCGCAGAAATCCCAGATGACTTGCGCATTGGCATTGGCGCGGTCCATCAGGCCCGCGAGGCCGCCGACGTACTGCGCCCATTTCAGCGCGACGAGGTAATCCTCGACGCAGAGCATGGAGGGGGTGTTGATCGTTTCGCCGGTAAAGACGCCTTCGATCAGTTTGCCCTTGGAGGTGAGGCGGAAGATCTTCGGCAGGGGCCAGGCGGGGGTGTAGCTTTCCAGCCGTTCGACCGCGCGGGGAGAGAGGATGAGCATGCCATGTGCCGCCTCTCCGCCCAGCACCTTTTGCCAGGAGAAGGTCACGACATCGAGCTTGTCCCAGGGCAGGTCCTGCGCAAAGGCGGCCGAAGTCGCGTCGCAGATCGTGAGGCCCTTGCGGTCGGCCGGGATAGCGTTGCCGTTCGGGACGCGGACACCCGAGGTGGTGCCGTTCCAGGTGAAGACGACGTCGCGGTCATAATCGAGCGTGCCCATGTCGACGATCTGGCCGTAGTCGGCGTGGTGGACGCGGGCGTCGAGTTTCAACTGCTTGACGGCGTCGGTGACCCAGCCTTCGCCAAAGCTTTCCCAGGCGACCATTTCGACGGGGCGCTGGCCGAGGAGCGACCACATAGCCATTTCGACGGCCCCGGTATCAGAGGCCGGAACGATGCCCACGCGGTAACCTGCGGGCACGCCGAGGATTTCGGCGGTGAGGTCGATCGCCTCTTTCAGCTTGTTCTTGCCCACAGCGGCGCGATGCGACCGGCCCAAGGGGGCACCAGCAAGAGAATCAAGCGACCATGTGGGGGGTTTGGCGCAGGGGCCAGAGGAAAAGCGCGGGTTCATCGGCCGCGCGGCCGGTTTCGTCAGTGCCATAGCTGCTATCCTTCCAGATAAGCGCCCCCCGTTGGGGAGGGGTGTCCCGCCGTTGGGGATACGGGGCCATGCGGGGTTCCGCAAGGGCGAAAATGGCGCTAGACCGGCTGTTGGCGCGTTGAAAGCGACATTGCGGCAAGGACGGAGAGACCATGTATACCGTGACCCTGATTGCTGATCCGGACGACCGCGTGCTTGACGTGACGGCTGTGGAGCGGCTGCGCGGGCGGTGGGATGGCGGGGATGTGCGGTGGCTGTCGGTCGAGGAAGCGGCGGAGTTTCCGGTGCCTGCGGTGCCTGCGGATCGCTGGGCAGTTTGGGAGGAAATGCAGGGCCGCGGGGTGGACCTGATCGTCCAGAAGACGGCGGGGCGGCGCAAGAAGATGCTGCTGGCCGACATGGACAGCACGATGATACGACAGGAATGCATTGACGAACTGGGCGTTGTTGCGGGCGTGGGCGAGCGGGTCGCGGGCATCACGCGCCGGGCGATGAATGGCGAACTCGACTTTGAAGGGGCGCTGATCGAGCGGGTTGGCCTTTTGGGCGGGTTGCCGGTGGGGGTGATTGACGAGGTGCTGGGGTCGCGGATCACTTATATGCCGGGGGGGTTCGATCTGGTGGCGACGATGAAGGCGAACGGGGCCTATGCGGCGCTGGTTTCGGGCGGGTTCACGGCGTTTACGGAACGTGTGGCCGCGGCGCTGGGGTTTGACGAGAACCGGGCGAATACGCTGATCGTGGCGGACGGGCGGCTGACGGGGGATGTGGCGCGGCCGATCCTGGGGCGCGAGGCCAAGGTGAAGGCCTTGCAGGAGATCACGGCGCGGCTGGGGATCTCCGTGGAGGAGGTTCTGGCCGTGGGGGACGGGGCCAATGACCTGGGGATGCTGGGGCTGGCAGGGTCGGGGGTGGCGTTGCATGCCAAGCCTTTGGTGGCGGCGCGGTGCGAGATGCGGGTGAACTTCGGGGATCTGAGCGCGTTGTTGTTCCTGCAGGGGTATGAGCGGGATCAGTTTGTGACGTGATGGGGGGATGGCGGGGTGAACCCCGCCCTACGCGGTGCGTTTGGCGTGGGGACGGTGCGCTGAAGCGCACCCCCAGGTGATGGTCAAGGCCATTGAGTTGGTCACGCTGTGAGGGTGACGCTTTACCGCCGGACGCCTTAGCGTGCGGCCAGCCCTTGCCCTCCCCGGAGGCCCGGGGGCTTCGCCCCCGCCGGGGCAGGCGCAGGCCTGCTGTGAGGCATCGGGAAAGCGGGTCGGTAGAGACGGTGGCATTGAGCGGGATCAGGGGTCGTCGACATGGGAGGTATTGAGGCACGGTGCGGACAGTTGCGTCCCGAGACGGGGCGTTTCTGGCGCTATTTCTTCCGTTTCAGAACGGCGTAGGGTGTCCAGTCGGTGTCGCCGGGGCGGCGGATGTGCCAGTAGGCTTTGCCGTTGACGTTGACGAGGCTGCCGTCCTTTGTCCGGGCGACCGCGCTGGCCGCGCCTGAGGGGCTTTTTTCGCGGTGGCCTTCGACCTCCCAGAAGCCGTCGGAAATGCGGCCGAGGTGAAGGATGCCGTTGTATTCCATGCGGAGTTCGGTGCCGTGGGGCAGGGTTATGCCGCCCTTGGACCAGGGGCGGAGGCTTTTTGCGGTGGCATCGGGCAGCGCCTGTTCGGGCGGAGGGCCGAGTTTGAGGAGGCGGCGCAGCGCCACGTAGTCGGGTTCGTCAAAGCTGCGGCGTTCCAGCTGGATGAGCCGGTGAATGTCGAAGTCGATGTCGATGGTTCGCATGGCATCCGCGCTTTGGGAGAATTAGGAGAGAGAGTGGCGGCGAATCGGGCATCTGCCAAGAGAATTGCGATCAGGGGGGCGCCCTGGCCGGGAAGGGTGGGGAGGCGTGATCGGGCTGGATGTGTCGCTTGGGACGACGTCGCTGCTGATGGGCGCAGCCTTTGTCGCCGGGTTCGTCGATTCGATCGCGGGGGGCGGGGGGCTGATCACGGTGCCTTCGCTGATGATGGCGGGTGCGTCGCCGCTGACGGCGCTGGCCACGAACAAGGTGCAGGGGCTGTTCGGTGCGGCGTCTGCCACAGTGAGCTATGCCCGGGGCGGGCATGTGGACCCGCGCCGGCAGATTGGCGCGGCGGCCGCGGGGTTTCTGGCGGCGGTCTGCGGGGCGCTTCTGACGAGCCATCTGCCGGCGGAGGTGATCCGCATGGGATTGCCTGTCGTGCTGATCGGCATTGCGGTGTTCTTTGCGGTCAAGCCGGGGCTGAACGATGTGGACCGGGTGGAGCGCATGCGGCCTGCGGTCTTTACGGCGACGGTGGTGCCGCTGGTCGGGTTCTATGACGGGCTGATCGGGCCGGGGGCGGGGGCGTTCTACATGCTCGGGTTTGTGGCACTGGCGGGGTACGGGGTGCTGAAGGCCACAGCGCATACGAAACTTATCAACTTTGCCAGCAATTGTGGGGGTATGGCTGTCTTTGCCTTCGTCGCAGCACCCTGGTGGGTGACGGGCGTATTGATGGCCGTGGCGCAGGTGGCGGGGGCCACGGTCGGATCGCGGTTAGCGATGCGGGTGGGGGCGAAGGTGATCAAACCGGTCCTGGTGGTGATGTCGTCTGCGCTGGCGATGAAGTTGCTGTGGGATCAGTGGGGGTAAGGGGGCGCGCTCGTTCCGCGCGGCGCGCGGCCACGCTTGGGTGCATGGTGGGTTGCAGCCACCCTGCGGGGGTAAGGGAGGGCGGTGGGATGGGGGCTCTGCCCCCGGGGCTTTGGCCCTCACCCGGGATATTCGGGACAGGGAGAAGGCAGGGGCCGCAGTCAGGTGAGGCGTTTGCGCGCGATGACGGGGCCGTCGCCCTGTGCCTCGATCCTTAGGGCGGCGGCGCGGAGGGGTTCGTAGGCGACGGCCATGTGATGGGCGTTGGCGTGGATAAACGTTTCGGGGTCCACGACCATGCCGACATGGCCTTTCCAGAACCAGAGGTCACCGCGTTCGGGGGGCGTGTCGGCGGTGATCTCGGACCCCAGTGCGGCGCGCTGGAGGTCGCTGTCGCCGGGGCAGGAAATCGCGCAGGCGAGAAGAGCGGCCTGGACAAGGCCGGAGCAGTCGATGCCGAGGATCGAGTTGCCGCCCCAGAGATAGGGGGTGCCGAAATGGGCCTGCGCGACCGTCACCGGGTCGGTGAAGCGGCGTTCGAGGGGGCGGAGGTGGTTCTTGGGGATGAAGCCTTCAGGTGTTTCCCAGAAGCGACGGGTTTCGTTCAGGACCGTCACATGCGCGCCGAAGGAGAGGTGGGCGAGGTCAGGGGATTTGAAATCCTCGTCCCGGTAGAGATGGGTTGCGGGTGTCGCTACCATGTGGGTCACGTCCCGTGCGGGGCCGAGTGCGGTGGTGGCGACGTAGCCGACATAGCCGTCGCGGGCGGATTGGATGAAGGACCAGCCGTCGCGGTCTTCGAAGACCGTGACCGTTGCGCCGTAGAGAAGCTGGCGGTCGCGGGGGCCGCCGGGGGAGTTGTTGAGGTTGGTCACCGGGGCTGCGACGCGACGGGTGTCGCCGGCGAGGTAGCGGTCGGCCTTGACCACCCCGGCGAGGGAGAGGGCGGCGACGCGGCCATTTGCCGGGGTGAGGCGGCGGTCAGACACGGGTTGGGCTGTCAAAGCTTCAGCAGCGCGGGGAGGGCGTCGAGGATGGCGCGGGCGCCCTGCCCTACGCCGCCTTTGGGGCGGGCGGGTGCGGCGCTGGTTTGCCAGCCATAGATGTCGAAATGAATATAGGGCGCGGTGACGAAGCGGCGGAGGAACAGGGCCGCGGTGATCGCGCCTGCCATGCCGCCTGAGGGGGCGTTGTCGAGGTCGGCGAGACCCGGTTCGATTTGCGCCTCGTAGGGTGTATGGAACGGCAGGCGCCAGACGGGGTCGGCCACGCGCGCGGCGCTGGCAGACAGGGCGGCAGCCGCACCGTCGTCGTCGGTGAAGAAGGGGGCGAGGTCAGGGCCGACGGCGACGCGGGCGGCGCCGGTGAGCGTGGCCATGGAGATGATGAGGGCGGGGTCAGCCTCGCTCGCCAAGGCCAGGGCGTCGGCGAGGACGAGTCGGCCTTCGGCGTCGGTGTTGTTGATCTCGACCGTCAGGCCCTTGCGGGAGGTCAGGATATCCTGCGGACGGAAGGCGTCAGAGCCGATGGCATTTTCGACTGCGGGGATCAACACGCGGAGGCGCAAGGGAAGGCGGAGTTCGATGATCATCCGGGCGAGACCGAGGACGGTGGCGGCACCGCCCATGTCCTTTTTCATCAGGCCCATGGAAGAGGCTGGTTTGATGTCGAGGCCGCCTGTGTCAAAACAGACTCCCTTTCCGACCAGGGTCAGGGCGGGGCCGGTGGTGCCCCATGTAAGTTCGATCAGCCGGGGGGCGCGGTGGGGGGCGGCGGCACGGCCCACGGCGTGGATCATGGGGAAGTTGGCGGTCAGGAGGTCATCGCCGGTGATGACGTGTGCCGTGCAGCCAGGGAGGCTGTCGGCCAGGGCGAGGGCGGCGGCGGCGAGTTCGGCCGGGCCCATGTCGGAGGCCGGGGTGTTGATGAGGTCACGGGTCAGGCATTCGGACTGCGCGATGGTGCGGAGACGTGGGACGTCGATGCCATCGGGGGCGACAAGGCTGGCCCGGGCGGCGTCCTGCTTGCGGTAGCGGTCGAAGCGGTAGGATTCGAGGAGCCAGCCGAGGGCGGTCTCAGTTATGTCGGCTGGGTCGCCGGAGGTGATGTGATAGGTGCCTGCGGGCAGGCGGGAGGCGGCGGAGGCGGCAAGGAAGCGGCCACGGCGGCGTGCCTCGTCGGAACCGAGGCCGACGAGGGCCTGTGTGATGTTGCCATCGGGGCCGGGAAGGGCGAGGGATTCGCCGGGTTTGGCGGCGAACCCCTGTGAGCGGGCCCAGGCCTGTTGGGCAGGGTCTAGGGCGGCGAGGGTGGCCTCGAGTTCCGTGGGGCGGACAAGGGTCAGGGGGATGGCGGCTTCGTTGGCGGGGGCAAAGTTGGGGATCATCGGGGGTCCGTTTCTGGTCTGGGCCGTGGAGCCGCATTTTGCGCCACAGTAGCGGCGGGGGAGGTGGCCGCAAGGGGCCGGGCCTTTGGGTCATGCCGGGATGACTTGCGTGCAGGCACAGAAATTGCTCGAATTCGGGGGTGGGGCGGCTTATGCAGCCGTCACAGAAGACCCAGTGAG
The DNA here is from genome assembly GCA_026400355.1 of Rhodobacterales bacterium. Taxonomy (GTDB): domain Bacteria; phylum Pseudomonadota; class Alphaproteobacteria; order Rhodobacterales; family Rhodobacteraceae; genus JAPLPE01. The sequence goes on from JAPLPE010000032.1 coordinate 49,160, forward strand.
GCGCAAATGACCACAGCCCGTCCGCTTCCCGACTATCTTGTGCGGCGTTATCTGGGGTGGAAGGCGACCACCTATGCCGACAACAGGAGCTGGTACAGGCGGCTGGGAACCGACGGGCAGCATCCGCGCGCGATGGTGATTTCCTGCTGTGACAGCCGGGTGCATGTGACGTCGATCTTTGGTGCGGATCAGGGCGAGTTCTTTATCCACCGCAACATTGCGAACCTTGTCCCACCGTTCAATCCGGACGGGCAGTATCACGGAACGTCGGCGGCGGTGGAATATGCGGTCAAAACGCTGAAGGTCGCGCATCTGATCGTGCTGGGGCATTCGAACTGCGGTGGCGTGCAGGGGTGTTACGACATGTGTTCGGGGAATGCGCCCGAACTTGAAGCGGCGACGAGTTTCATCGGGCGGTGGATGGATATCCTGAAACCCGGGTTCGAGATGCTGGCACCGGGGCCACATTCGGAGCGAGTGCGGGCGCTGGAGAAGGCCGCCGTGGTCGTGTCGTTGCAGAACCTGATGACGTTTCCCTTTGTGCGCGAGGCGGTCGAGGATGACATGCTGACGCTGCACGGGCTGTGGAACGACATTGCGGCCGGTGGCCTTGAGGTGTTCGAGGCGGATGCCGGGGCGTTCGTGGCGCTCTAAGGTGAAGTTGGCCAGGGCTGAGTGGTTTTCCGGGGGTGAGAACGGAGAACCGTGTGGAGCCTGATCCTGTTTCGGTGACCTTGCCGGAGCCGCTCCTCCGCGTGGACCACGCATCGTTGCCCGGCAGAGGGAAATCACGGTGCAGCAACTGATCTGCGATGCGCTGGCGGCGGAGATCGCGCGGGCGCATCGGGTCGCGAAGTCGTCTGTCAGGGCGGACGAGCAGGTTGTGGGGCTGTGGCGGGCGCGGCTGGCGCTTGATCTTGCCGGCGCGCGGGACTGGTGGGACCTGATCCGGCGGATGCGCGACAAGGGCAACCATTTGCGCGAGGCGGGCGGGGGCTTGGCACTTTATGGTGCGCGGGGGGGTGCACGGCTCTGCGAGGCGTCGGAGATGGGGTTCAGCCCTAACCAGCTGGCGCGGCGGTTCCGGGCGGCGGTTCCGGGGGAGTTTTCGGGCGACAGGATCGGGAATGCCACGCTTTGTGCCAGTGTCACACGGACAGATGAGTCCGAATTCATTGATCTGGATGATGTGATCCGCCCCCTTTCCATTGCACGGCCTACGCCCTAAACCGTCAAGAAGCGGTGAGGGATGGTGTTGGACATACTGAATCTTGCGGCGGACAACCTGCTGTCGCCGATCATTCTGTGTTTCGTTCTGGGGCTGGCGGCGGCGCTGGCGCGGTCTGACCTGAGCGTGCCAGAGGCGGCGGCCAAAGCGCTGTCGATCTATCTGTTGTTTGCGATCGGCTTCAAGGGCGGGGCGAGCGTGGCGGCGCACGGCCTGGATGCGCGGTTGCTGGCAAGTGTCGGAGTGGGGTTGGTCCTGTCTTTCGGGCTGCCGTTTGTGGCGTTCGCGCTGCTGCGCGTGATGACGGGGTTGAGCCGGATCGATGCGGCGGCGGTGGCGGCGCATTACGGGTCGATCAGCATCGTTACCTTTGTCGCGGCGACCTCGGTCCTTGAGGGACGGGCGATTTCGTCTGAGGGCTATATGGTGGCCGTCGCAGCGGCGATGGAGGCGCCGGCGATCCTGTCGGGGCTCTGGCTCGCTTCGCGCGGGGGGACGGGGCATTCAGAGCCGGGGCTGATGCGGGAAATCCTGCTGAACGGGTCGATTGTCCTGCTGCTCGGGTCCTTTGCCATCGGAGCGATCACGGGGGCCGAAGGGCTGGAGCGGATTTCAAGCTTTATCGTGTCGCCGTTCCAGGGGGTCTTGTGCCTGTTCCTGCTTGACATGGGGCTTGTGGCGGGCCGGGGGCTGCGCGAACAGCGGGGAGTTCTTGGTCTTGGTGCGGTGGGCTTTGGTGTGCTGATGCCGCTGATCGGGGCTACGGCGGGGCTCGGGATGGGCTTGCTCGTCGGGTTGTCGACGGGCGGGGTGGCGCTGATGATGGTGCTGGCGGCGTCGGCCAGTTACATCGCCGTACCGGCGGCGATGCGGGTGGCGTTACCCGAGGCAAACCCGTCGGTCTATCTGACGCTGTCTCTGGGGGTGACGTTTCCGTTCAACTTGACCCTGGGGATACCCATCTATGTGGCTGTGGCGCAGACCGTGACGGGAGGATCGTGATGCAGACGCATACGGCGAAACGTGTCGAGATCGTGATCGAGGCGCCGCTGGAGCGGCGGCTGACTGATGCCTTGGTCAAGGCGGGGGTGACGGGGTATACCGTGCTGCCCGTTCTGGGCGGGTCGGGCCGGTCGGGGCAGTGGACGCGCGAGGGGCAGGTCGGGCGGTCAGGGATGGTCGCGGTGATCTGCCTGATCCGGCCGGACCGGCTGGACGGGTTGCTGGAGGCCGCATTCGGGGTGGTCGAGCGGCATATCGGCGTTGTCAGCATCACCGATTGCGAAGTTCTGCGCGCAGAACGGTTCTGACCCCTTGCCTCTGTCCGCAGCGCGGATCAGAACCGCAACTGACATGTCAGTCTGACGTTGCGTGCGGCACGGGCCGCAATCAGGAGGAGCCAAGATGAAACTGTTGCGCCACGGGCCGAGCGGGGCCGAGAAGCCGGGGATGCTGGATGCAGGCGGGGTTGTCCGTGATCTGTCGGGTGTGGTGCCGGATATTGCGGGCGGGGTCCTGTCGGATGCGGGGCTTGCGGCGATCCGTGCGGTTGATCCGTCCGAACTTCCGGCCGTCGCGGCGGGGACGCGGCTGGGCCCCTGTGTGGGCGGGACCGGCAAGTTCATCTGCATCGGTCTGAACTATGCCGACCATGCGGCCGAATCGGGCATGGCGGTGCCGCCGGAGCCGGTCATCTTCATGAAGGCCACAAGCGCGATCTGCGGGCCGAACGATCCAATCATCATTCCCCGCACCTCGACCAAGACGGACTGGGAGGTTGAGCTGGCCGTGATCATCGGTACCAAGGCCAAGTATGTGTCCGTCGAGAACTCGATGGCCCATGTCGCGGGCTATGCGATCACGAACGACGTGTCGGAGCGTGCGTTCCAGACCGAGCGGGCGGGACAGTGGACCAAGGGCAAATCCTGCGACAACTTTGGCCAGATCGGGCCATGGCTTGTCACGCGGGACGAGGTGGCCGATCCGCAGGATCTGTCGATGTGGCTGACCGTGAACGGCGAGAAGGTGCAGAACGGTTCCACCAAGACGATGGTTTATGGTGTGGCGTTCCTTGTGAGTTACCTGAGCCAGTTCATGACGCTGCATCCGGGTGACGTGATTTCGACGGGCACCCCGCCGGGTGTGGGGCTGGGCATGAAGCCGCCCCGTTACCTCAAGGCAGGTGACGTGGTCGAGCTTGGCATTGCCGGGTTGGGCCAGCAAAGGCAGGACGTGATCGCGGACCAGGCTTGACCGGGTCACGGCGGGATTGGGGAACAGGATATGTTAGGGACCACGTTCAGCGACCCATGGGCGCTGGCGGTGGCGCTTGTCGCTGTGGCGCTGGTTGGTCTGGCCAAGGGAGGGCTGGCGGGTGTGGGCATCCTTGGGGTGCCCATCATGGCGCTGGTCATCTCTCCGGTTCAGGCGGCAGGGATCCTGCTACCGATCCTGATCGTGACCGACGGGTTCAGCCTTTATGCCTGGTGGAAATCCTGGGACAATCAGACGTTGATCTACATGTTGCCCGGGGCGATTGTGGGAATCGGCGTCGGATGGGCCACGGCGGCCTTTGTTTCGGACGACGTGGTCAAGCTGATCGTGGGTGTGATCTCGGTCCTGTTCGTGGTGCGTTGGGCCACGCAGGGCAAGGCAAAGCGAGCGATGGCCGCGCCGCAGCAGCCGGTTCCGGCGAATTTCTGGGGGTCGCTGGCGGGCTATACGAGCTTTGTCGCCCATGCGGGCGGACCGCCGTTTTCGGTTTACACCATGCCGCTGAACCTTGACCCCAAGATCCTGACGGGGACGAGTGTCCTGTTCTTTGCCATTGTGAACCTGGTCAAGCTGATCCCCTATTTCGCGCTGGGACAATTCGATACGGCGAACCTGTCGGCCTCGGCCCTGCTGGTGCCTGTGGCGGTCATCTTCACCTTCGTTGGCGCTTGGATCATCCGGAACATGCGGGCAGAGGTGTTTTATCCCTTCACCTATGCCATGATCTTTCTGGTGGGGCTGAAGCTGATCTGGGACGGTGCGGTGCACCTGATCTGAAGGCTGTTAGCGCCAACATCGCGGTTGCACGCAATCTGTCACCGGTGCATTTAACCGGCACGCTGATCGAGAGGAGTTTGATCATGGCCATCCGTACCGTCGTCTGGGGCGAAAACGTTCACGAGCAGAAGAACAAGGTCGTTGCAGGCATCTATCCCAAGGGTATGCACACGTGCATCGCAGATGCGCTGAACTCTGATCCGGGGATCACGGCGACGACCGCGACATTGCAGGAGCCCGAGCATGGGCTTCCCGTTGCGCGTCTGGCCGAGACAGATGTGCTGGTCTGGTGGGGCCATGCCGCGCACGGGGATGTGAAGGACCAGATCGTCGAGCGCGTGGCCGAGGCCGTTTGGTCTGGCATGGGGCTGATCGTGCTGCATTCGGGGCATTTTTCGAAGATCTTCAAGCGGCTGATGGGGGCACCCTGCAACCTGACCTGGCGCGAAGCGGGCGAGCGCGAGCGGCTTTGGGTCACGTCGCGGCACCATCCGATTGCGCAGGGTCTGCCCGAGCATTTCGAACTTGAGCAGGAAGAGATGTATGGCGAGCCGTTCGGCGTGCCTGATCCGATGGAAACGGTGTTTGTGAGCTGGTTTCAGGGCGGTGAGGTGTTCCGGTCCGGCCTGACTTACAAGCGGGGTGCGGGTTCGGTGTTCTATTTCCGGCCAGGGCACGAGACCTATCCGACCTATCACGATGCGAATGTGCAGCTTGTCATCAGGAACGCGGTCAAGTGGGCGTACAATGCCTCTCCCCGCGTGCAGAATGTGACGTCGGCGCCGAACGTGCCGGTCGAGGTCGCGCTGGAACCCATCGTGGAGCGCGGGCCGCGTCTGCACCATGCCGGTGAGGAGGGTTTCCGGTGAGCGATATCCGTATTCTGATCGTCGGGACCGGCGGCATGGCCAAGGCGCATGTCGAGGCCTATCAGTCCATTCCCGGCGTCAAGGTTGTGGCCGGTGTGGACACGAACAAGGAACGTCTGGACGCGTTCCGGGCCAAGCACGGGATCGGGACAGGTTTCGCTTCGGTCGCGGACGCGATTGCCTGGGGCGAGTTTGACGCCGTGTCGAATGTGACGCCGGATGCGGTGCATCATGTGACGACGATGCCGCTTCTTGCCGCTGGCAAGCATGTGCTGTGCGAAAAGCCGTTGGCCGCGAATTACAATGACGCGGCCGAAATGGCGGCAGGTGCGGCCAAGGCAGGCGTCGTGAACATGGTCAACCTGACCTACCGCAATGGTCCGGCGCTGATCCATGCGGCCAGGATGGTGGCGGACGGGGCGATTGGCGAAGTCCGGCATTTCGAGGCGTCCTATCTGCAAAGCTGGCTGACGCAGAACGCCTGGGGTCCGTGGGACAAGGAATCGCAATGGCTTTGGCGGCTGTCGACGTCGCACGGGTCGCTGGGAGTCTTGGGCGATGTGGGCGTGCATATCCTTGATTTCGCAACCTTTGCGGCCGGGCTGGCTGTGACGAACGTGTCGTGCCGTCTGGCCACGTTCCACAAGGCGCCGGGCGACAGGATCGGGGAATATGTGCTGGACGCGAATGACAGCGCGACCATGCAGATCCGACTGGAAAATGGTGCGATCGGCGTTGTCCATGCCTCGCGATTTGCGAGCGGGCACCTGAATGACCTGACGCTCAAGCTGTTTGGAACGAAAGGCGGCCTTGATGTCCGGCTGGATCGCGGGGTGAGCAAGCTGCGCGCGTCAATCGGGGAGAATATGCCCAAGGGCGTCTGGGCGGATGTCGACGTGCCGCCGGTCAAGACGAATTATGAGCGGTTCATCGCGGCGATTCAGGCGGGCAAGCAGGAACTGCCCGACTTTGCCCGGGGTGCGGCGCTGCAGAAGGTGCTGGATCTGGCGGTCGCGTCGGACAAGGCGCATTCGGTCGATCTGGCGGTATAAGAATCAAGGCACCGGCGGCCAGTGGGGTGGCCGGTGCAAACCAGGGGGCGGCCCGGCATGACAGATGAGGTCAGGACGGCGATCTTCTTTCACCCCGATCAGGTCGAGAGTGAAGGCAAGGACCTTGTCGGACGCCGGAGTGCTGGGGAAAGTTTCCTCAGAGGTTATCTGAGAACCTCGACCGCGCCGGAAATCCGGGCAGTGACCGAGACGGCGGACGGGGCCAAGGCGCTTGAAGCCAAGGTCAGGGCGCTGGGCGATACGCGGCCGATCCGGGCGACACCGCTGCGCGGTGGTGGTGATTTCAGCGATGCAGGGACAATCTTTTTCCCTACGCCGGGGTTCATGAACGCGACATGGCTGCGGCAGCGGTTCGGGCAGGCGTCCTGTTCGCTGGTCGGCATCACGCATACGGTTTCGACCCGGCGGATCATCGAGGGGCTGCATACGCTGCTGTCGGAACCGGTGGAGCCGTGGGATGCGATCATCTGCACGTCGCGCGCGGTGCAGTCGGTGGTGGCGCGACAGTTTGCGCTGGAAGAGGAGTATCTGCGGCAGCGGTTCCAGGCAGGGCGGGTGCCCCTGCCCCGATTGCCAGTGATACCGCTGGGGATCGAGACGGCCGGGTTTGCGGCGCAGGACGGTGCGCGGGAACGGATGCGGGCGGCGCAGGACGCAACAGAAGATGCGGTGGTCATCCTCACGGTCGGGCGGCTGAGCGTGGTCGAGAAGGCCAACCCCTGGCCGCTGTTCGTGGCTCTGGAGCGGATCGCGGTCGAGACGGGGCGCAAGGTGCATCTGTGGATCACCGGTTGGGCGAGCCGCGCCGAAGAGGAAAAGCTGCACCGCGTAGGGGCGGCAGGTGTCTGCAAGCATGTGATGGTGCGGATGGTGGATGGCCGGGACGCGGACGTGCGGCGCAACATCTGGGCGGGGGCCGATATCTTTACCCTGCCGGCCGAGTCGATTCAGGAGACATTCGGCCTTGTCCCGGTGGAGGCGATGGCGGCGGGATTGCCCGTCGTCATGCCGGACTGGGACGGGTTCCGCGATACGGTAGTGCATGGTGAAACCGGGTTTCTGGTGCCGACACGGATGGCACGGCCGGGGACGGGGAATGTGATTGCCCGGCGGTTTGCGGACATGACGGACGGGTATCTGCAATACCTGACACTGGTGCAGGCGCAGATCCAGCTGGACGTGCCCGCCTATGAGGCGGCGTTCCGGCGGCTGATCGAGAATCCTGACCTGCGGCGGACGATGGGCGAGGCGGCCCAGCGGCATGCGCGCACAAGGCTCGACTGGAGTGCGGTTGTGCCGCAGTACATAGAGCTGGCGGCAGAACTGGCCGAGTTGCGGAAGGCCGGGGTGCCGGCGAGCCCACCCTTGCCTTCGGGTCCGATCAGCCCGCTGGAGGTGGACCCGTTCGATCTGTATGCCGGGTACCCGACCGGAACAATCGGGCCGGATACGATGGTTGGGCCGGGGATTCCGCCGACCGAGGCTTTGATGAATGCCTATGACATGATTTCGGGGCGGGATCTGTACAAGCGGCGGATCGTGTCGAATCAACTGGCCATGAAGGTTGCGCTGGCAGTGCAAAGGTCTGGACAGATTTCCCTTGCAAGGCTGGCAGCGGCTGTGGGCGAAAGTTTCGAGACGACGGAAACAGCGGTGCTGTATCTGGCGAAGGCCGATGTTTTGCGGCTGCCGCAAATCGGGCCGAAATGAATATGGGTTTTTGACAACCGGCCCTTTTGCCGTTTCAATGAGCGAAAACCACAAGAGCAGGGCGCGTTGATGAAACTGTCCGTATCCTTTGAAAACCCCTTGGAAGGCACTCCCAGCGGGCCGGTGACGGTAGGCTGGCTTCTGACCGAACAGAAGGGCGGGATCATCTATTACCCGCCAGAGCGGGTACGGTCGGTCGATCTGAACCGCAAGCATGCCAAGTCAGCCTCGCGCTGCCCGGCTGTCATCAATCTGGAGAGCCGGTATTTCGTGATCCGCTGTCCGTTCGACATCAACATCGGCTTTGCCCGCGACGACAAGGGCAAGCCCGTGCTGCGCAATCTTGCGGGCGAGGCAAGCACGATACGGGCGTCCAAGCTGGGTGAGAAGCTGCACATCACGTCCGAGGTCGAGTGGCGGCATGCGGATGTGCCGACGATCCAGTTGTCGCTACCTTATGTCTTTATCGCGGACGAACCGGTCTACATGAGCCAGGTTGCGCCGTTCATGCATTATTCCCGCGATCCGCTGCCCGGCACGATCTTTGGCGGGCGGTTTCCGATCAACGTCTGGCCGCGCCCTCTCATGTGGGCGTTCGAGTGGCATGACACGACCAAGCCGATCAAGGTGAACCGGGGTGATCCGCTGTTCTATGCCACGTTCGAGACGATGCCGCAGGATCGAGGCGTGGCCGTGGTCGAGACCGAGGTGACGCAGGATCTCAAGGACTACATGGACCTGATTTCCGGCGCGGTGAACTATGTCAACCAGACGTTTTCACTGTTCGAGGCGGCAGAGGCGCGGCGGCCATTGACTCTGGTATCGCCGGTCAAGCGGCGGACGACGGAATAGACGAGATGGCGACGGATGTTCTGCGCGCATTGCGCAACAGGGCGGCAGACCTGCACCGGGCCGGCAAATGGGCCGAGGCGCGGCTGGTCTATGCGACCTATCTGGCGCGGGCGCCGGACGATGCGGGGATGTGGTCCAACCTGGGGTCGCTGTTCCGGAGCGAGGGGTGGCATGACCAATCGCTGAAGGCGCAGGAAAAGGCCTATGCGCTGACTCCGGACAACCGGTCTGTGCTGAACAATCTGGCTAATATCCTTGGCGATGTCGGCCAGTACGAGCGGTCACTGGAATTGCGGGCGCAGATCCTGAAGGCTGACCCGAAGGATTCTGCGCAGAAGGCGATGACGGGCAAGGCGCTGCGGGCGATGGGCCGCTATGACGAGGGGATCGCCGTTCTGACGCGGGCGATTGCCGAGCATCCGCAGGAATACGAGCTGCAGATCCAGCTTGCGCTGACCCAGCTTGCGGCGCGGCAGTATTCGGAAGGGTTCCGCAGTTACGATATCCGCTGGAAGACGGGCGAACTGACCGCGCGCAAGGTAAGCCAGCCGAAATGGGATGGCGGATCGCTTGAGGGCGAGACGATTCTTGTGCTTCCCGAACAGGGGTTCGGGGATGCGGTGACATTCGCGCGGTTCCTGCCGGTGCTGCGGCACTACAACCCGGCCAAAGTGATGCTGCTGACGGAAAAGCCGCTGATGCGGCTGTTTGCCCGGGTGGATGGCGTGGACTGGATGGGGCCCGAGGTGGGGCCGGATCAGCCGTTCGACGTCTGGACCAACTTGATGGATCTGCCGCCGCTGCATTTCGACGTGACGGACGATGTGCCCCTGCCCACACGCCTGTCCATCCCCGAGGACAGCAAGGTTCGGGCGCGTGGGATCGTGGCGCCGCACAAGGGCAGGTTCAAGGTGGGCGTGGTCTGGTGCGGGTCAGTGACCTACCGGGGCAATGCCTTCCGGTCTTTCAGACATACGGAGTTTCACAGTCTGCTTGATGTGCCGGATGTGCAGATGTTCTCGCTCTACAAGGGCCCAGAACTTGCGGCCTATCAGGCGGACGGGACGAATGCCTTTATCATCGACACGGCCAGCACGGACCGCGATTTCGCGGATTGCGCGGCAACGATGGAGGAGATGGATCTGATCATCACGTCTGACACGGCGACCGCGCATGTGGCTGGGTCGCTGGGGGTGCGAGTGTGGACCTTGCTGCACTGGGACGCCTTCTGGCTTTGGCAGGGGGATGCCGAACGGACGCCGTGGTATCCGGGCATGCGGCTGATCCGGCAGGACAGTCCGCGCGACTGGACCGGTGTGTTTAAGCGGGTGAAGGCCGATCTGGAGCCGCTGGTGGCGGCATGGCGCAGGGAGAGACGCTGATGGAAGATATTCTGGTCCCGGTCTCTCCGGGTGAGTTGATCGACAAGATCACGATCCTGCGGCTTAAGGCCGAAAAGATGAGCGATCAGGGGAAGCTGAAGAATGTGCAGCATGAATTGGCCGTGCTGTCTGCCATCGTGGAGCGGACGGTGCCGGCCAGCGCAGAACTGTCGGCGCTGTGGGAGGAGATGCAGGCGATCAATGCGGCCCTGTGGGTGATTGAGGATGATATCCGCGACCATGACGCGGCGGGCGATTTCGGTGCGACATTTGTGGCGCTGGCGCGGGCGGTCTATCAGACGAACGACCGGCGGGCGACGGTGAAGAAGAAGATCAATCTGCTGCTGGGGTCGGCCATTGTGGAAGAGAAGTCATATCACGACCATTCCGCCGGTGCGGCATGACGCCCGATGACCTGATCGCGCGGGCGCGGGCCGATCTGTTCGCGGCGCAGAAAGAGATTGCCGCGCAGATCGAGAGCGACAAGACACGGCGGCGCGGCGGGCTGGTGCGGCGGTTGCACGAGGTGCGGAAGATGCTCGACCAGAGCTATGCCTATGCGTCGCAGGCCGGGCAGGATTTGGTCGTGGACCGGCTGTTCCGGGGCAAGCGGGGCGGGACGTTTGTCGATGTGGGCGGCTATGACGGGGTGACCGGGTCGAACACGTTGTTCCTTGAACAGAGGCGCGGGTGGACGGGTGTTCTGGTGGAACCCGTCCCGGTCCAGCTTGAAAAGGCAAGGACGGTGCGGCGTTGTCCCTGTCTGGGGCTGGCCGTGGCGGCGACCGATGGCGAGGCGGATTTCCTCGAGGTGGCAGAGGGATATATGCAGATGAGCGGGCTGGCCGGGAGCTATGATCCGGAGCTTCTGTCGCAGATCCGCGCTGATCCGCGACACAAGGAGAACACGATCCGGGTCGAAACGCGGACGCTGTCGCGCATCCTGACAGATGCGGGGATCGAAAACCCGGATTTCGTGTCGCTTGATATCGAGGGCGGCGAGGTCAGAACTCTGGCCGCCTTTCCGTTTGAACGGCACCGTGTGGGGGTCTGGGCGATCGAGAACAACTCGGGCGGGCCCGAGATCGGGCAGATCATGCGGGCCAAGGGCTATGACCTGATCGAGTTCTGCGGACCCGATGAAATATGGCAGATTTCTGGCCTTTCCCCATGATTTGAAACGTTAAGTCTGTCTTGACGACCCGGCTGATAGGCACCTTGTCTGGTGAGGGTTGCGAGGTGGCGGGATGGCGGGGCCCAAGAATGCGCCGATCATAATCAAGCGCAAGAAGGTGATCGCCGGGGGCGGTCACCATGGCGGCGCATGGAAGGTGGCCTATGCGGATTTCGTGACCGCGATGATGGCCTTTTTCCTGCTGATGTGGCTGCTGAACGCAACGACGGAACAGCAGCGCAAGGGGCTCGCCGACTATTTCTCGCCCAGGATCCCGCTGAGCCGGGTTTCGGGCGGGTCTGACGGGATGTTCGGCGGCGATAGCATGAGTTCGGTTGAAAGCCTGCGCGCCGATGATATCCCGCAGGGGCAGATTGCCGAGATCGACGTCGGTCATGCCGCCATCATGCAGGCTCAGGTGCAGGCCGAAGCCGCAGAAATCGCGGCGCTGCGTGCGCTGGAAGAGAGCCTGCTTGGGCAGAGCGGAGAGAGTTCAGTTTCCGATCAGGTTCTGCAGCATGTCGTGACCCGCCTGACAGACGAAGGGTTGATCATCGAGATCTTTTCCCTGCCTGGTGATCCGATCTTTGCTGACGGGACACAGGAGATGACGCCGGTCATGGAGCAGATCGTGACCATGATCGCCCGGCTTTCTGCGATGGTGATCAATCCGGTCGCAGTTGCCGGCCATGTGCCAACCCGACCCATCGTCCTTGCCAACTATCCAGTCTGGGATCTGTCGGCGGGGCGGGCCGATGCGGTGCGCGGAGTCCTGGAGGAAGGCGGACTTGCATCCGAACGCGTGCGGCGCCTGACAGGCCATGCGGACCGGGCGCCTGCGGACCAGAACCCGACAATTGAAAGAAACGACCGGATCGAGATCACCTTTCTCCGGACGATCATTTGAGGCCTCTGGGTCGTTAGGCGGGCGTTAAGGGGCATGGGCTAGGACTGGGGCAACTTCGGATGCAATACTCAGGAAAGGCCAAGCATGTCTCTTTCGTCCTCGATGAATGCCAGCGTTGCCGGACTGTCGTCGAATGCAACCCAGCTTGCCTCGATCTCGGACAATATCGCGAACTCATCGACCTATGGGTACAAACGGGTCGAAACGGATTTCGAGGCAATGGTCATCGGCAACAGCCCGTCGACCTATACGGCCGGCGGCGTCAGCACGACGAATATCCGGCTGATCGACGATCGCGGACCGCTGATCGGGACAGAGAATGCGACCGATCTGGCGGTCGACGGGCGCGGGATGCTGCCCGTTACATCGATGAACGAAGTGGACGGCGGGAACCCGAATCCGCCGCTGATGCTCACCACGACGGGGTCGTTCTATCCGAATGCCGAAGGATATCTGACGACTTCGTCGGGCCTGGTCCTTATGGGCTGGCCTGCCGACGACAACGGCACGATCCCGAGCTATCCCCGCGACACGACGGCAGGGCTGGAACCCATCCAGATCGCGTCAAGCCAGCTCTACGGCTCTCCGACGACCGAGGTCGGGATTGGCGTCAACCTTCCTGCCACGTCGACGACGGCGGGGTCGACCACCGGGCCAGAGGTGATGACGGTTGAATACTTTGACAATCTGGGCAAATCGGAAACGCTGACAATTACCTATACGCCGACTGTGCCCGCGAGCGGATCGTCCAACAGCTGGACGATGGTGATCACAGACAGCGCATCGGGCGGGGCGGTGATCGGGGAATACGACCTTGTCTTTGACGCCTCGCGGGCCGACGGGGGCACGCTGGCCACGGTCACAGATGTGACGGGCGGGCCCTATGATCCGGCGACGGGGACCATGCAGGTCAACGTGGCGGGCGGGCCGATGGACATCAACATCGGAACGCCGGGTCAGGCCGACGGCATGACCCAACTGTCGGAAGGCTATATTCCCTATCGCTCTGAACGCAATGGTGCCTCGGTCGGCATCCTGACTTCGGTCGAAGTGGATGCAAACGGCTATGTCTATGCTGTCTATGACACCGGCGAAACGCGGATGATGTATCAGGTGCCCATTGTCGATGTCCCCAACCCCAACGGCCTTGAGGCCCGTTCAGGCCAGACCTTTGCCGTGACTCAAGCCAGCGGCGGCTTCTTCCTCTGGGATGCGGGCGACGGCCCGACTGGCGCCGTCGAAGCCTATGCCCGCGAGGAATCGACGGTCGATGTGGCCGCCGAACTGACCCAGATGATTCAGACCCAGCGGGCTTATTCCTCGAACGCCAAGGTCATCCAGACCGTGGACGAGATGCTGCAGGAAACCACCAATCTGAAACGGTAAAGCAAGGTTGCCCCCATGAGCCTGTCCCATTCTCTTGCCAATGCGCTGACCGGACTGACGGCTTCGTCCCGGATGGCAGAAGTGGTGTCGTCCAACATCGCCAATGCGATGACCGATGGCTATGGCCGGCGAAGTGTGGACCTTTCGGCCCAAACCATCGGGGGACGGGGGGCAGGCGTGCAGATTGACGGGATCACCCGCCATACGGACCGCAGTCTTGTCGCCGACCGGCGCGGGGCCGAAACCGGCCTGTCAGCGCGGAACGCGATGACACCCACGCTCGCGCGGCTGGAAACGGCCGTGGGCGTGATGGGTGACGGGCAGGGGATCGACAGCCGTATCATGGCGCTGGAACAGGCTCTGGTTGCGGCCGGTGCGGAACCGTCCTCCGAAATCCGCCTTGCGACAGTTGTCGATCGCCTTGGCAATGTCACCGAGGCGATCCGCAGCAGCGCCGCGAAAATTCAGACCCTGCGGGAGGAGGCCGACCAAAGCATCGCGTCCCAGGTCGCGGCGCTGAACAGTTCGCTGACCCGGATGGAGCAACTCAACCGGGACATCGTGCAGGCGACGACGCGGGGCGAGGATACGTCAGCCCTGCGGGATCAGCGGCAGGTCGTCGTGGATCGCATTTCCAACATCGTTCCCATTCGCGAAATGGACCGCAAGAACGGTGAGATTGCGCTGATCACGCCGGGCGGGGCGACGCTGATCGACGGGCGCGCAGCGGTGATCGGATTTCAGGCGACGCAGACCATCGTGCCCGAAATGACCGTTGCATCCGGCGGTCTGGCGGGGCTGACACTGAACGGGCTGCCTGTTGACCCGACCAACGGGGTGGGGCGGTTGACGGGCGGCACGCTTGGCGCCGCATTTGCCCTGAGGGATTCGACTCTGGTGACGGCACAGGCCGGGCTGGATGCCATCGCGCGGGACCTGGTTGAACGGTTTCAGGATCCGGCGATCGATCCTTCCATCGCGCCCGGCGATGCCGGTCTTCTGACAGACGCAGGGTGGGCTTTTGACCCGCTGAATGGTGTCGGCATTTCCAGCCGGATCGCGGTGAATGCGGCGGTTGACCCCGCGCAGGGCGGCGCGCTCTGGCGGCTGCGCGATGGCGTGAATGCTGCAGTTGCCGGGCCGGTCGGTCTGGCGACGCAGATCAACCTCTGGCTGACGGCGCTTGATGCCCAACGGTCGGTATCGGTAGGAGGGCCCGCGCGTTCGGCGGTGGCCCATGCCGGGGCTCTTTCCTCCGACATTTCAAGCCTCCGGCTGACAAACGAAGAAGAGATCAGCTTTTCCAACGCGCGCTATGCCCGCCTGCGCGAGGCCGAACTTGCCATAGGCGTCGACAGCGATGCCGAGATGCAGATGCTTCTCAGGATCGAACAGTCCTATGCCGCCAATGCCAAGGTCATCGACACGGTCGAAGGCCTGTTCCGCACCCTGATGGAGATCTGACAATGACAATGATGTCGATTGGCGACCTGTCGCAACACTTCATCCAGCGCCTTCAGAACGTCCATATCCGCGATCGGCTGAACACACTGACCCAGGAGGTTTCTACGGGGAAGGCTTCGGATTTGCCGGCCTACCTTGGCGGCGATAGTGCGCGTCTGACAGACATCGACCGTCAGTTGGCCCTCAGCAAGAGCTATGCCGACGCCACTAAGGAGCTTGGCCAGCGGCTGGCGACGATGCAGACCGCCATGGGGAGCATCGATGACCGGCGGCTGGCCTTGTCAGAACAGGTCATGCGGATCACGCCGGCGAGTTCGCTGTCACAGATGCGCAGTGCAAGCGAGGCCGCCGAACAGACGTTTGCGGACGTCGTCAGCAGCCTGAACACCCGCTTCGGGGGCAATTCCCTGTTCGCGGGAACTGCCACCGACCAACCGGCCCTTGCCGAAGCTCAGACAATGCTTGCCGATCTGCGCCTCGCGCTGGCGGGCGCGGTTACGGCTTCGGATGTGACCTCCATCGTGACTGACTGGTTCGACAGCCCGGCAGGCGGCTTTGCGACATCGGGCTATCTTGGTGCCGCGGGCGCGGCACCGGTGCGCGTTGTTGACACCGGTTCTGCCGTCACGATCACGGCGCGAGCCGATCGGCAGGCGATGCGGGATCTGCTCAAGGCCACGGCCATTGCCGCATTTGCGACAGACCCTGCATTGGGCCTCCCGTCTTCGACAGGAAGTGCGCTCTTGCAGGATTCGTCAACACGTCTTTTGTCGGTGGCCGAACCGCTCACCGATCTTCGGTCCGATCTCGGTCAGTCCGAGGAACGCGTGGCTGCGGCCTCTGCGCGGCATGCGGCACGGCTTTCGGCCTTTGGGATCATGCGGAACGAACTGACACAGGTTGACCCCTATGCAACCGCTTCTGCCCTGAGAGAGGTGCAGACCCAACTTGAAACCCACTACACACTGACCGCGCGGCTGGCCAACCTGTCGCTTGTGGCGTACCTGCGGTGAGGATTGCCCTGCGGCCCGTGGTCGCCCTCATGCTTTTCCTGATGACATGCTTTGCGGCGCAAGCGTCGCCTGTGCGGCTCAAGGATCTCGTGGAGTTCGACGGTGTCCGCTCAAACGATCTCGTCGGCTATGGCCTTGTCGTGGGCTTGAACGGCACAGGGGATGGCATCCGAAACTCTCCTTTCACCGAAGAGATCATGGCCAACATCCTTGAACGGCTGGGGGTCAACGTCGCGGGAGAGCAGTTTCGTCCCCGTAACGTTGCGGCTGTGTTCGTCACCGCGTCTTTGCCGCCCTTCGCAAGGGCAGGCAGCCCGATCGATGTGACAGTGTCAGCCATCGGGGATGCAACGAGCCTTTTGGGTGGCACGCTGGTGATGACCCCACTCAATGCGGCGGACGGGGAAATCTATGCCGTGGCGCAGGGCACGATCATTGCCGGCGGCATGTCGGCCGAGGCCGAGGCTGCAACGGTCACACAAGGCGTTCCGACTGCGGGCGTCATCCCTGCAGGGGCGACGGTTGAACGAGAAGTCGATTTTGACTTCAGCACGCTGTCATCCTTGCGGCTGGCGTTGCGTTCGCCGGACTTCACGACGGCAGGCAGGATCGAGACGGCCATCAACAACGAGTTCGGCCGGGGCGTAGCCGTCATGCTGGACGCCGGAACGGTCCAGCTGGACATCGACGGAACCCGCATGTCGTCACCGGCCCATGCTCTCGGGCGGATCGAGAACATTCTGGTCGAGCCCGAACTGCGGGCACGGGTCGTGGTCGATCAGCGGTCGGGGACCATTGTTGTGGGTGAGGATGTCCGGATCAGCCGGGTGGCCGTGAGTCAGGGGAACCTTACCCTGCGGGTCGAGGATGCGCCGGAAGTCTTTCAGCCCAATCCGTTTGCGCGTGGTGAGACGGTTGTCGTCCCGCGAAGCGAGGCCAGCATCGAACAGGCCCCCGGGACCGGCCTTGCCGAAGTGAGGGGCGGAACCTCGCTTTCAGAGCTTGTATCAGGGTTGAATGCCCTTGGGGTGGCCCCGCTCGACATGATCGACATCCTCAAGAGCATCAAGGCCGCAGGCGCCCTGCATGCCGAGTTCATCGTTCGGTAGTCCGGAGCAAGTGATCGAAACGGGCGCGGGACGTGATGCCTTAGACTGAGGATCAGATGGCACGGCGCATCTGAGGTGCCGGTGCCGAGAGCGGAACGGATTTCACTTATTCGGGGAGGTGCATGGACAGAAACGATATCCCGCCAAGATCAAAGGGTTGGGCCGGTCAGATCACAATGGCCTTAGGCTATGTGCGGATCGGCGATTTCGGGAGAAGAATGTGACAGCGGGCACGCGGAGAGGCATTTCAGAACTGCGGGCCCAAGCGACGACGGGCTGGCTTGCTGAATTGCCATCGGATTTTCAGGCAAGGATCGCCGCGCGGGGCCGCTGGATTGTCTTGCCGCGGGGAAGGTCGGCGATGCCCCCGACGCGCTTTATGGTGTGGGCGAGGGGCTTATCGATATCAGGGTCCCGATGGGCACCGATGAAGTGGTCACGGTGACCCGGATGCCGCAGCGCTTCTGGATTGGGGATGGGTCGCTGCTGTCCGAGATGTCGCGTATGTTGTCGGTTGCAGCGGCGGCGGACTGTCATTTGTTCCGGATTCCGGGCAAGTCGCTGATGCGCAGTTTCGAAGCGTTTCCGGGAGACTGGATGTTTCTGTATCGGCTGGCCGCGCTGAACGGCGCGCTGACTGTGCGGACGCTGGCAGAGTCGCTTGTCCTGCCGCCCAAGTCGCGTTTTGCGCGGCTCATGCTGCGGATGGCTACCCCTGATGGTGCGGTTCAGACAACGCAGGAGGAGCTGGGGCGGCTGGCGGGGATGAGTCGGGCGGCCTTTAGGCGGGCTTTCAGTTCGCTGATCGAGGGTGGCAGCGTAGAGACGGGACGTGGCAGCATCACGATCATCGACCGGGAAGCGCTTGAACGCGAGGCGGCGAAGACGTGGGAGTAACGTTCAGAACCGCCAGCGTGCACCGATGATCGAGCCCGACATTTCGATATCGATGCTGCCATTGGCCTCGGCCCGGTCGGTCTGGAGGATGCGGTAGCCGCCTTCGACCGAGAAGCTGTTGGCAAAGCGGTAGCCGACTGTGGCGAGGCCCTGCCATGTGAACTCGGACCCGTTTCCGAAGCCGCCCACATCGGCGAAAAGCGTTCCGTACCAGTCGCGACCGAAATAGGCCCGGTAGCGCAGGGCTACAACAGGATCGACCCAGTCGTCGCCGATGCTGAACCCCACCGGGCCGGGGCCGCCAATGAAGGCGACACTGATGCCGGTGTTGCAGAAGCGCATGCCAGCACCGATGTCGAGCCGACCTGTGCCAGTGGAGAGGGCTTCCCACATGGCATAGGCGTTTGTGATGTTGATCTTTGATTCAAGGTCAGCCGACGTGAGCCCAGGCGCACCCGGCGTTGCGCGGGAGGTCGGTCAGGCTGACGAACAGGGTGTCAAGGATGAAGCTGAGCTTGCCGCGCTGGGCCGAGAAGGTTCCCATGAAGGCGAGGTCGAGCGCCTCCCAGGCTTCGGAGAAGGAGACATCGCCGGTGACCGGGCCGACCGGTGTATCGAGAGTGACCGAGGTATCCGGGCCCCATCCGTCAAGGCTTGCCCAGGATTCCCAGTCCTGGGCAAAGACCGGGCCGGAAAAGGCGACAGCGGAGGCGAGAGGGACTGCGGGAAGTCGGATAGTTTTCATGGCATCCTCTGGCAAACAGCGCGGGTCGCGGGACTTCGTCGATAAAGCATTTGAATCCATTGAAAATCACGGAGTGCCTTTTTCCGGCTCAAGCGACAAATGTCGCACGGCGCACGCCAAAACTGTGCAAACTGTGATATTATGTGGCCAGTCGTTGTGCTGAGAATCGGGAGTGAGCAGTGTCTAAACCTTTGTCCATCATGATTGCGATCGCCCTTTGCGGCGCGACTTCTGCGTTGCGTGCGCAGGAGGTCACGACCCTTTCGCCCGAGATTCTGACTGGTGATGACCTGCCCCCTGCGTTCGGCCCAGCGGCCTATTCGCCCAATGTGGGACAGGAATTCCCTGATCAGGTCTTTTTTGGCGACCTGCATGTACACACACTTCTGTCGGCCGACGCAGGCGGGGCGGGTGCGCGGCTGATGCCAGATGACGCCTATCGCTTTGCCCGGGGAGAAGAAATCATTTCGACCTCCGGACAGCGGGTCAAACTGTCCAAGCCGCTCGACTTTTTCATGCTGACGGAACATTCGGACGGGATGGGCGTGATCGTCGATATCCTGAACGGGACGCCCAACATCATGGCCGAGCCCATCGGTGCGCAGTTGCACGAGGCGTTCAACCGCGGCGGGGCAGATGCGCAGAATGCCGTCTGGAAGATGATCGGCATGTTTGCCAACGGCGAACTGCCCGATGCGCTTCTCTATCAGCCCGGCAACCCGGCCTTTGACCGTGTCTGGGGCGACATCATCGACGCCGCAGAACGTTTCAACGACCCCGGTACGTTTTCGACCTTTGTCGCCTTTGAATGGACGCCTTTCGTAGACGGCAACAACCTGCACCGGAACGTGATCTTCCGCGACGGCGCCGACAAGGTCAGCCAGATCGCGCCCTATACCACCACGCCGCCCATCGGGTCGCAGAATCCGCGCGATCTTTGGGACTGGATGCAGGCGTACGAGGACAAGACCGGGGGCGAAGTCATGGCAGTGCCGCATAACGGCAACCTGTCAAACGGCATCATGTTCCCGCTGGTCGACACGTTTGACAATAACACGCCGCTCGACGCCGACTATGCCCGTTTGCGGCAGGAGTGGGAGCCGCTTTACGAGGTCACGCAGGTCAAGGGAGACAGCGAAACCCACCCCTACCTGTCGCCGGATGACGAATTCGCCGATTACGAGACATGGGATTTCGGCAACCTTGACCTGAGCGAGGCCAAGACGCCCGAGATGCTTCCGGGCGAATATGCCCGGGCGGGGCTTCAACGTGGCCTGCTGCTGCAGCAGCAACTGGGCGTGAACCCGTTCAAGTTCGGTCTGGTCGGCGCGACCGATACCCATACCGGGCTTGCCACGTTTGACGAGAACAACTTCTTTGGCAAGTTCGTGAGCTATGAGCCGAACCCGGCACGCGCGATGAACCTGTCGCAGTCGAACCCGGAACTTGGGATCGAACGCTTTGGGTGGCAAGATACGGCGTCGGGGATCACCGGCGTCTGGGCGGTCGAAAACACCCGCGAATCCATCTATGATGCGATGGCGCGTCGCGAGGTTTTTGCCACGACCGGGCCGCGCATCCGCGTGCGCCTGTTCGGTGGCTGGGACTATCCTGATGCAGTCATCCTGTCACGCGATCTGGCCGGTGTCGGCTATCAGGGCGGGGTGCCGATGGGGTCTGACCTGTGGGCGCGGCCTGAGGGTGCGGATGCGCCGCGGTTCATCGTTTACGGGATGCGCGATCCGGACGGGGCGAATCTTGACCGGGTGCAGATCATCAAGGGCTGGGTCGATGCGAGTGGCCAGACGCAGGAAAAGGTCTTTGACGTGGCATGGTCTGATGGCCGGGTGCCGGGTTCGGATGGGGTGCTGCCACCGGTTGGCAGCACGGTTGACCTGACCGTGCCGACATGGACCAACACGATTGGTGCCGTCGAGTTGGGCACGGTCTGGGAAGACCCCGAGTTTGATCCGGCTGTTCCGGCCTTTTACTATGCCCGGGTGATCGAGATTCCGACGCCACGCTGGACAGCCTATGACGCCGTGGCCTTTGACCTTGATCTGCCGCCCGAAGTTCCGATGGTCACGCAGGAGCGCGCCTACACCTCGCCAATCTGGTACACGCCGGCAGAGTGATTGACAGCCAAAGCCGGACGGGAAAGCGATTTCCGGTCCGGAAGGTGGGGGGAGGGAGGCCGCAGTCCTTGCGGCCTTCGCTTCTTTTGATTTTTTTGTTCGCCGAATCCGTGTCAGGTGCTAATGCTTCAGTCATGCTGTCGCCGCCACCGTCGGACAGCGACTGTCAGAATTGGAGCAGCAAGATGCCATCAATCCGCCAGGGCCTGAAGGTTTGGGTCTCTCTCTTCAGTGGTGTTTCGGTGTTGACGTTTGCAGTGGTTCCGACCCTGCCGCTTGCACAAGAGATCATGGACCGGGAAGCGTTAAGCGGTGTCTTTCCGGGGGCGGCATATTCGCCCTATGCCCAGAGAGCTTATCCGGACCTGGTCCTGTGGGGCGACACCCATCTGCATACGCGCCTGTCGGCGGATGCCGGGCTGTTCGGCAATACGCTGGGGCTTGATGATGCCTACCGGTTCGCGCGGGGTGAAGAAGTGATATCTTCGACCGGGCAGCCTGTCCGGCTGGGTCGGCCGCTGGATTGGCTGGTGATCGCGGATCACTCTGATGCGATGGGGTTTTCGGATGATATGGCCACCGGGGCTCCGCGCCTGATGGCCTTTGAACAGGCGCGGGGATGGTATGACGCCCTGCAGGTCGGGGGTCAGGTCGCGGCTGGCGCGGCGGTTGATCTGATCACGAACTTTGCGCAAGGCACACTGCAAGAGGGTTTGCTTGATGAGTACTCTCCGGGTTCGCCTACATTTGCGGCGGTCTGGGACAAGGTGATCGAGACCGCTGAGCGTTATAACGATCCCGGCCGCTTCACGACGATCATCGGTTTTGAATGGACCTCGCTGATCGCAGGCAACAACCTTCACCGCAACGTTCTGTTCCGCGATGGCCCGGAGAGGGTCGGTCAGGTCGTCCCCTATACGACACAGCCGCCTGTCGGGTCACCCAATCCGCTGGATTTGTACGCCTATCTGGAGAACTACGAAGCCGTGACCGGCGGACAGGCCTTTGCGATTGCGCATAACGGCAACCTGTCGAACGGCATGATGTTTCCCGTCGATTTCCAGTACACGGGCGAGGCGGTTGACGCCAACTATGTTCAACTGCGGAACCGGTGGGAGCCTCTTTATGAAGTGACCCAGATAAAGGGCGATGGCGAGACGCATCCGATGCTGTCACCCGACGATGCCTTTGCCAATTTCGAGATCTGGGACGCGGGCAACCTCGACCTGTCCCAGGCAAAGACGCCCGAGATGTTGCAGACCGAATATGCCCGGCAGGCGTTGATGAACGGCCTCATGCTTGAAGAACAGCTTGGGACAAATCCGTACAAGTTCGGAATGGTCGGATCGACGGATGCGCATACATCGCTGACGGCGGTCGAAGAGGAAAACTTCTTTGGCAAGACCGTTTCCTCGGAACCCTCGCCCGAACGTATGGAAGGCGCCTTTGTGCGGACGGCGCAGGGCGCGTTCATGGATTACCAGCTTTCTGCCGGCGGCTATACCGGGGTTTGGTCGACCGAGAATACGCGTGAAGCGGTCTGGGACGCGATGGCCCGGAAGGAAACCTATGCCACCACCGGACCCCGCATGATCGTGCGACTGTTCGGCGGCTGGGACTTTAGTGTCAACGATCTGGCGAGCCGCGAACTCGCCCGGATCGGGTATGCGCGCGGTGTGCCGATGGGTGGCGACCTGCGCCCGCGTGAAGGTGATGCGGCACCCAGCTTCATGGTCTATGCCCTGCGTGATCCGATGGGCGCGAACCTTGACCGCATCCAGATCGTCAAGGGCTGGGTCGCTGCCGACGGGACGACCCAGGAGCATGTCTACGACGTGGCTTGGGATGCGGCCCGCACGCAAGATGCCAACGGAGTGCTTCCGCCGGTTGGCAATACGGTGGATATCGAGAATGCAGGCTGGCTGAACACGATCGGCGCGTCCGAACTGGGAACCGTGTGGACCGATCCTGAGTTCGATCCCGCCCTTCCGGCCTTCTACTATGCCCGCGTCATCGAGATCCCGACGCCCCGCTGGGTGGTCTATGACGCCAAGCGTTTCGGCGTGCCCATCCCGCCAGAGGCCGAGACGATCCATCAGGAACGCGCCTATACCTCGCCCATCTGGTACACGCCGCAGGGCTGAACGCTTGGCCAGGTCTGCCAAGTTCGTTGGGCAGGTATCAGCATGAACGATTGTGCGCGTTCGCCGGAGGGTCCAGAGTAAGACCCATGCCCTTTAGGCGATCTGATAATAGTGAGGTGTGATCATGTCCAAGCCGATCCGTAACGTGACCCTGCCCGGTTCCGGTGCAGTGTTGTTGTCCTTGTTTGCGGCAATCCCCCTTGCTGCGCAGGAGGCGGGTGAAAACCTGTCGCTGGGCGATGTCGGTTCGGTTTCATTCGATGATCTGTCCCGGGTGTTGCCATCCCAACGCGCCTATTCGCCTGCCGTGAACAGGACCTTTCCGACACGGCCACTGTTCGGCGACACGCATCTTCACACCGCCGTGTCGATGGATGCGGGCGTCGCCGGTGCGCGACTGACCCCGTCCGATGCCTACCGTTTTGCGCGCGGCGAACAGGTGATCGCCTCGTCAGGTCAGCCGGTCCAGCTCACGCGGCCGCTCGATTTCCTCGTCGTTGCAGACCATTCGGACAACATGGGGTTCTTTCCGGCGCTGCTGGCCGGTGATCCCGACATGCTGGCCGACCCGACGGGGCGGCGCTGGTATGACTGGATGAACAACGGGCAGGGAATGGACGCTCTGTTCGAGATTGTGGCAGCGATGAGCACTAACAGCTTTCCGCCCGCACTCGCTGTGACGCCGGATTCAAAAGTGTACAAGGATGCCTGGAACGACACCATCGAAGCGGCAGATGCCTACAATGATCCCGGTAGGTTCACTGCATTCATCGGTTACGAGTGGACCTCGCAGGGGGCCTTCAACATTCACCGCAACGTCATCTATCGCGACGGTGCGGACGTCGCGGGTCAGGTGCTGCCCTTCACCGTGGCGCCGCCCCTGGGCAGCCCGCTTGACACCGATCTGTGGAAATGGATGGAGGCCTACGAGGAAAAGACGGGTGGCGACGTTCTGGCCATTGCCCACAACGGCAACCTCAGCAACGGCCTCATGTTCCCGATGAGTGTCCAGCCTTTCACCGACCTGCCCGTTGATCAGGCCTATGTCGAAACGCGGGCCAAGTGGGAACCTGTGTATGAGGTCACCCAGATCAAAGGTGATGGCGAGGCACACCCCTTTCTGTCGCCCAACGACGAGTTCGCCGATTTCGAAACCCTTGATCTGGGCAACCTGAACCTGACCGAGGCCAAGACACCCGAGATGCTGCCGCACGAATATGCGCGGTCAGGGCTTCTCGAAGGTTTGCAGCTTGAACAGCAGTTCGGCACCAACCCCTACCAGTTCGGCATGATCGGGTCGACCGATGCGCATACCGGGCTTTCCGCCGTCGAAGAAGACAACTTCTGGGGCAAGGTTACCCCGATGGAGCCTAACCCGGAACGGCTTACCAATGTGTTCCTGTCCGATCCCACGACAGGTTTGACGGTGATGGAGTGGCAGGTGTCTTCGGCCGGCTATGCTGCGGTCTGGGCCACCGAGAATACCCGCGAGGCGATCTTTGACGCGATGGAGCGGCGTGAAGTCTATGCCACGACCGGGACCCGGATGACCGTACGCTTCTTTGGTGGCTACGATTTCGCACCCGAGGATGCGACGTCGCGCAATCCGGCCATGATCGGCTATGCCGAAGGCGTGCCGATGGGCGGCGAACTCGGCCCCGACCCGCAGGGCCGCGCGCCGACCTTCCTTGTCGCCGCGCTGCGCGATCCGATCGGCGCCAATATCGACCGCTACCAGATCGTCAAGGGCTGGCTCGACGCGGATGGTACCACCCACGAACAGGTCTATGACGTGGCCTGGTCGGACGGACGCGTACCCGGAGCGGACGGCAAGCTGCCCCCGGTGGGTACGACGGTCGATGTGGCCAATGCGACATGGACGAATACAATCGGTGCACCGGAACTGATCGCCGTCTGGACCGATCCCGATTTCGACCCAACGCAGTCCGCGTTCTACTACGGTCGTGTTCTTGAAATCCCGACGCCGCGCTGGACGGCCTATGACGCTGCCTATTTCGGGACCGAGCCTCTCCCCGGCACGGTCATGCAGCTTCAGGAAAGGGCCTACACCTCTCCGATCTGGTATAAGCCGGTCAACTGAATGCGGATCAAGGCGGCAGCCATTCTGATGGCGGCCTTGCTGGCTGTGGCAGCGGCCCCCCCGGTGCACGCCTGTCTGGCCTGCATCGCCATGCCGGAAGACAGCCTTGCCGATAACGTCGCCCAGGCCGAGGTCGTGGCCCTCTTGCGGCCGCAGCCCGATGATCCGTTCCGCTACGCGCCGGTCGCCTTCCTGCGCGGCGGGCCGGACGTGCCAGAAGTCCCCTTCCTTGTCTCGCGTGACCGCGCCGCCGCTTTGGCGGCCAATCAAGACGGAGCGGTCGTTGCCACCTGGACCGCAGCAGGTGGCTGGATGATCCACGATCTGGCCGACACCGAAATGAAATCCATCCTTCAAGATGTGCTGTCGCGGGATCTTTCTTCGCCGCAGGCGCGGCGCGAGTTCTTTGGTCCCCTTGTGCTGAGTGCCGACCCCGCTCTCAGCCGTATGGCGATGATCGAGATTTCGACGCTGCCGTATCCTGTCATCCGTGAAATCCCGGTCCGTGTGCCGCGCCAGGATGTGGCGAGGCTTCTTTCTGATCCGGTCTGGGCCGACTGGGCCCCTGTGATGATCCTGCTGTTCGGTCTGTCCGATGGCCCGGCTGACAAGGCCTTTGTCCGCCACGCGGCTGATGCGATTGCGGAGAACGGCCGCACCGTCCATCTGGCCGCCTGGGCGACGGCCCTGATCGAGATGGATGGCGATGCTGGCATCGCCTGGCTGCGTGAAAACTACCTCGAAAATCCTGACCGTTCGGTCCTTGAACTACGAGAGATCGGCTTTGCCCTTGCCAGCCACGCCGCCCGCGACGACGCCGAGGGGGCCGCCGTCCGCGATGCTCTCGCTGAGCTGGCCGCTGCCCAGCCAGCCGTCGCGGGTGCGCTTGCCAAAGTGCTCCTCGACCGTGAAGACTGGTCACTGGCACCTGATTTCAGGCGCTGGCTGGATGACGGCCTGATCGCGCTGCCCGAGGATGAATTCGTCATCACCCACTATGTGCTGCTGGCTGCAGCATCCGAGTCTGAAGGAAAGCCATGATGCGCCTGTCCCCGAACATCGCCGCCCTTGCCTTGCTGCTTTGGGCCGGAACCGCAGCGGCCCATACGGGCGATGCCGCCGGCGCGGGTTTCGTGACCGGTTTTATGCATCCTGTTCTGGGTTGGGACCATGTTGCCGCAATGGTTGCCGTTGGGTTGTGGGGGGCATTCCTTGGAGCACCGGCAATCTGGGTCCTGCCAGTTGCCTTTCCGCTGGTGATGGCCTTGGGAGGCGCGCTTGGTGTCGCCGGGTTCCCTTTGCCGGGGATTGAAACCGGCATTGCCGCTTCGGCTCTGGTGATCGGTCTGGCTGTCGCGCTGGCGCTTCGCCCGCCGATCTGGATCGCGGCCGTGATCGTCGCCGTCTTTGCGATATTTCATGGACACGCCCACGGCGCCGAAATGCCGGAGGCCGCAAATCCCGTCGCCTTTGCGGCGGGTTTCGTGATTGCCACCGGAATGCTTCACCTCGCGGGTATTGCCTTTGGGCTACTGGCGGCGCATCCGGCAGGCCGTGTTGCGGTGCGGTCCATGGGGGCGATGATCGCGCTGGGAGGCCTGGGATTCCTGACCGGAGCTTTGTGAAACGTCTTTCGCTGATCCTGATCGGTCTGCCCGCGCCTGCTTCGGCGCATTCGGCTTTTGGCGATCTTGGTCCGTTCTATCAGGGTCTTCTGCATCCGGTTGCCGACCCGGCGCAGGGGCTTCTTGTGGCAGCCGGCGCCATTGCGCTTGCAAGACAACCGATCAGCGTGGTGCGGAAGGCCTATCCCACCTTTGTCTTGGCGGCTTTTCTCACATTGTTGATTGGCACATGGCTGGTAATGCCACAGCCCGGCGTCGCCTTGATTGCGCTTTCATCGCTTGTCATTTCGCTTGGGGCGCTCATTCCGCTGCGCACCCCGGTCATGATCGTTTACGGGGTCGCTATCGCACAAGGAGTTCTGACAGCGCTTCCCTTGCTTGGCTCCGAACGCGCCGGACGCGATCTTGGCCTGATGCTTTTTGGGGGCACGCTTGGAATTGCGATCTTCACGCTTGTTGTTTGGAGCGCGGCAGAATGGGCCGACCGTCGGATCTTCCACGTGGCAAGTGCAGTTCTCGCGGCATGGATAGCGGCGATCAGCCTGATGACGGCGATATTGCCGTCCTGATTTGCCGTTAGAAAGCAGCCAGACGGGCAATGAACCAGACGCCGGAAATCCCGCCAATGATGTAGCCCAGAGTGCGGGTTCCTGTGCGACCGCGGATGGTAACCGCAGCAATCATGCGAGGGTAGAGCCTTTGCAACAGCGTTCCCACCGTCAAGACAAAGGCGATGAACACGAGTTGCCCTGCTTCGACCCCGAGGTTGAACGAAAGCAACGCGAGTGGCACATCACCTGCAGGCAGGCCAATCTCTTGCAGGGCACCAGCAAAGCCAAGGCCGTGAAGCAGCCCGAAGGTGAAGGCCACCGACCACGGATAGCGTTCGGTAAGCCTGAGACCCGTGCCAGCAGGACGGAAAAGTTCTGCCGCCAGGAACATGATCGACAGGGCGATGACGGCCTCGACCGGGGGGGACGGCAGGACGATCCAGCCGAATGTGGCGGCCGCGAGTGACAGTGAATGGGCCACGGTAAAGGCGGTAACGGCACCGATGAGCGTGCGCCTGTTCGGGATGAGGAGGAGCAGGGCGAAAACGAACAGCAGGTGATCGGTTCCCGAGAGGATGTGGCTGACCCCCAGCGCGAAATATGTCCGCAGGACGCCGATCGGCCCGAGAGGTGCGGGCACTGTAAAGGTGGGCGAGCCCGGCGTGAGGCGGTTGCTTTCCGCAACGCCGGGGGAGAGTTCGTAGCGAACAAGGACGTCGGTCTGGGTGGCGTCGAGGCCGGGGACCGAGATTTCGCCGCCTTCGATGCCGTCCGGACAGGACACGACCCAGACCACCGTAAACCCTCGGCCGTCAAAATTGAACGGAGGGGCTTCTCCGGGGGTGCAGGATTGGGGCAGGACGACCGAAATGGCCATCGGGGCGCCGTTCACCTGCGGCACGCGCCAGAGGACGCGCCATGAGTTGCCGCCAAGGTCCTGCAGTTCAAGAAAGGCGGGGTCGAGCGCATGGGCGCGCGCTGCGGTTGCAGGCCAGACAAGGAAGTTCGCCAGAAGCATGAGCAGGACGATCACCCTCATGGTGTGGGACCGTCATCAGGGAGGTTCACAGTATAGCGAGACAGAAAGGCCTGAAACTGGCTTTCGCGCAGCGCCTCGGCCTGATCGCGGCGCCAGTCTTCGAGGACGGCATCCCGGACCGTTTCGAGCGGGGGTTCTTTTGCTGTCGTGATAACATCAAGCCGGACGATGTGCGGTCCATAGGCAGATTCGATCGGCCCGGCCCAGATTGCAGGAGCTAGTTGTGACATGGCATCGAAAAAGCCCGTCCCGAATAAGCCGTCGACCGCCTGCGCGGAACCCGCATCAATCTGCGCCGGCAGCAGCGTCCCGCGCCCAAGCGTTGCGGGATCGGCCCCCGCAGCCAAAGCGGCAAGGGTTGCTTCGGCCTCGGCCGGATCGGTGAGCATGATCTGGCCAAATGTGATGGTCGCTGGCGCGGCATATTCCGCAGCATTGGCCGCGTACCAGGCGGCCAGTTCGGCATCTGTCGGCGTCATGGCGCCGACGGCCGATTCACCCAGAAACTCCATCTTGAGCCGCATCCTTTGCCGGATGACGGGATCGTCGCGGTCAAGACCAAGGGCCAACGCCTCGCGGTAGAGCACCTCTTCGCGGACATGTTCGGACAAGAGCCCGGCGAGTTCGTCAGGTTCAGGCTGACGGTTCCAGGTGGCCGCAAACTGGGCAGCGAGACGGTCACGCACCTGCGGCGTGACGTCGATGACATAGCTGCCGACAACCGGCGTGGCCGGTGTCGTGGCATTGCCGGGGTAGAGAAAGAATACAAGCGCGCCTATCAGGGCAAAGTGCAGCAGCGGCTCACGGATCAGGCGACTGAGGAAAGGTCTTGGCTGCACGACTGGCTCGCTTATTGTGATTGGCGGCAATCTGGGTGATTGTGAAGGCGTTTACAATTGTCGGGTGTGTCAAACTTGGAAGGCGCGGGGAAAAGAGGCCCGCTTGGGGTTGGGTGAAGTTAGGCGATACGGTTGAGGAGTGTCATCGCGTCCCTGCCATGATCCAAAGGCTGCCGGGCGGCAGGTTTATTGTGATCTCGTCCCCCGGTCTGATACCTTCGACGAGGTCGGGTGACAGCACGGCATCGACAACGGTTTCCCCCACGGTCAGTCGCAGGCGTGTCCGGGAGCCGAGGTAGAGGCGCTCGGACACCCGCGCCTTCAGCGCGTTGACCGGGGCGGGTCCGATGCGCACTGATTCTGGGCGGAAGGTAAGGAGGCCAGGGCCGGGGCGTGCGCCGTCAGGAAGGGTGAGGCGGCCGAGCGGGCCGTCGAACGTGCCGTGGGCAGACACACCTGGTAGCACATTCTTGCCACCAAAGAATGCTGCGACCTCGGCATCCGCCGGGCGGCGGTAGAAGGCGTCAGGGACTTCGTACTGCCGCAGCTGTCCGTTCAGGATCAGCGCGACACGGTCTGCGAGGACCACCGCCTCTTCGTGATCGTGGGTGACAAAGATCGTGGTGATGCCAAGGTCCTTCTGAATACCCCGGATCAGGTCGCGCATCTCGATCCGCAGATGGGCGTCGAGGTTGGAGAGCGGTTCGTCAAGCAACAGGACCTTGGGTTGCACGATCAGGGCGCGGGCCAGCGCCACGCGCTGTTGTTGTCCGCCGGACAGTTCGGAGGGGCGGCGGCGGCCGAGGTCGGGAAGTTTCACGAGGGCCAGCATCTCGGTCACGCGGGCGGCGATCTGGTCCTTGGGAACTTTCCGCATGCGCAGACCGAAGCCCACGTTGTCGGCGACGCTCATGTAGGGGAACAGGAGGTAGTTCTGGAACACCATGACCACCCCCCGGTTTTCCGGCTTTTCCCACAGGATTGACCGGCCATCGAAGGTGATGTCGCCCGAGGTGGGCTCCAGAAGCCCCGCGATCATCTTCATCGTCGTGGTCTTGCCGCAGCCCGACGGGCCAAGGAGCGCGATCAGTTCCCCGCTTGGCACGTCAAGCGTCAGACGGTCCAGCGCGGGGGCGGCGGTACCGGGATAGGTCTTGGTCAACTCGGAGAGAAGGACGCGGGTCATATCCGGCCAAAGCCCCCTACGGCCCCGTTTGAACCCGAGAGGTGACGCGCGGTGAAGAGAAGGATCAGGATGCCGGGCAGGATGTAGATGATCCCGATGGCTCCGGTGATATCGTTCCGCCCTGCGCTGGCAAAACTGAAGAGCAGAAGCGGCAGTGTAATGACGCGACCACCTCCGATCAGGAGGGTGAGGATATACTGGCTCCAAGAGACCAGAAAGGCAAAGAGGCCACCCACGATGATGCCGGGCATGATGGCGGGCAGGGTGACGTGCCAGAAGGTCTGGACCGCGTTGGCCCCAAGGCTGCGCGCCTGGGATTCATGGGCCGGATCGTAGTTTGCGAAGATCCCGGCCATGACCAGCGTCATGTAGGGCAAGGTCGGCACAAGGTGGACCAGAACCACACCGGCCAGCGTGTTGGTCAGACCCAACTGGATAAAGACGGAATGCAGGCCCAGCGCCACCGCGATCCCCGGCACGATGACAGGGGCGAGTATCATGAGTTCAATCAGTCCCTTGCCCCTGAACTTGTAAAGACCCAACGCCCGACCCGCCGGCACCCCGACGAGGATTGACAGAAGCGTGGCGAGTGCTGCGATCAGGATGGTGACGCCAAGGCTTTCCAGCGTGCCCGAACGGTCCGACAGGGCATAGTCCCAAGCCTGCAGCGACCATTGCTGTGGCAAGAGGTCGGGGAACCGCCAGCCGTGCGCGAAGGACCAGATCAGCATGGGCACCAGCGGCAGGATCAGCCAGATGATCAGAAGCGCGCCGGACAGGACCAGCATCGACCGGGACAAGCGGGATGGCCCGTTCATGACCGCAGCCTGGCCCGCGTCGCGCGGAGATAGGCCCAGATCATGAGGGCTGACAGGAGCGCGATGACCACCGCCATCGCCATTGCCTCGGGGCGGGCGGCAAGATCGACATCGGTATAGGTCTTGTAGGCCAGCACCGGGAGCGCCTGCGGATGGCTGGCCCCCAGCAGAAGCGGCACCTCATAGGCGCCGAAGGTGAAGGCAAAGACGATAATGCTGGCCGAAAGCACGCCCGGGAGGATCAGCGGCAGGAGGACATGGCGGAAGGCCTGCCAGCGGCTTGCGCCCAGCGACCTTGCGACGGATTCGTAATCCGTCCCCAGTGCCTGCATCTGGGCCAGAACGATGACGCCGATGAAGGGCACTTCCTTCCAGACATATTGCAGGATGATCCCGATGGCGAAGGGGTCAAAGACCAGCGCCGGAAACTCGGCAGGGCGCGCGATCAGGCCGATATGAAAGGCCATGCGGGCAAAGAAGCCGGACTGGCTGAAGAGGTAAAGCACGCCGATGGCACCGACGATATGGGGCACCGTCAGGTTCAGCTGAAAGAGCAAGTTGATCGCCCCTCGCCCCGCAAAGCTCTGCCGCAGGAGAAGGGCTGCGGCGATCGCGATGACGGCTGAGATCAAGGTGGAGGTGATGGAGATATAGAGTGTCAGCCCGAAAGAGCGCAGGAAGTCAGGATCGCTGAGGACCGCCCGATAGGCATCGAGGTTGGGTTCGGTCAGGCCGATCACGGGCATCCAGTTGAACGACCGCATGACGCCCACGGCCAGCCCGCCGAAAAACAGCACGACGATGACAGTCATCGCCGGAGCGAGGAGGAGGGCTATGCGCATGCGGTCAGACATGTAGTATTGCGCCTTTGACGTAAATGATCTGGCCGGGACAGAGTGGCCGGGCGCAAATTCCTTGCAAGGAATTTGCCAAGAATCTTCGAAGATTCCCGACGCTGCACCGGACCAGCCTGGGCCTAGTTGCCGACGTTCGCCAGCCAGCCCTGTTCGATGGCCGAGATCCAGCCAGCCTGAAGTTCGGGCAGGGCGGCCTTACCCAGTTCGGCCGCCGAAATGACCGACGGATGCGACGGCAGGGCGGCAAAGGCCTCCTGCGCGGCGGCATCGGTGCGGTCCATCTCGATCCCCGGGCTTGTTCCCCAGACTTCGGGACGCGCTTTCTCAAGCTGCGCTTCTGCCGAAAGCAGCAGATTCTGCAATACAAGTGCGGCGGCCTTGTTGGGCGAGTTGAAGGGGATGATCGTGTAGTTGGTATTCCCGATCGTTCCGTCCACCAGGCCAAAGCTTCGCACCGTGTCGGGATAGATTCCTGCATCGACAGCAATCCCGAACTGGGACGGATCGTAATTGAAGGTGAAGGCCACTTCAGTATTGGCAAAAAGCTCGTTCAACTGGTTGATCGAAGTCGGATAGGTCGCCCCTTCCCGCCAGAGCGACGGTTCGATTTCGTTCAGGATCGCCCAGGTCTTTTCCGCAGCCGCATCGAACTTGGCCTGATCGAAATCGCCCAGCAGGTTATCGACCCCTCCGGCCGCATAGTAGAACACATGCCGGATAAACACCGACCCGTTGAAGTCGGGCGGTGCGGGATAGGTAAACTGGCCGGGATTGGCCTTGATCCACTCGATCAGTTCCGGGATCGAACGGGGCGGCTCGGGCAGGGTGGCCGAGTCATGGGCCAGTGCGAACTGCGCCCGGTTCCATGGCACCTCGCAACTATCGACAGGGACACCGAAGTCGTTGGCGATAACAGGGTTGTCCCAGTTCACCAGCGCATTGTTGGGCAGTCTGTCCGTATAGCCGCACCAGGCAAGGCCGCCCTGCTTCATCGTGCGGAAGTTCTCGCCGTTGATCCAGATCATGTCGACCGAGCCCGCGTCGAGGTTTCCTGCTTCCTTCTCGCCAAGGACGATGTTCACCGCTTCGACCGTGTCGGCCAGCGGAATCTGGTTCAGCGTGATCCCGTATTCGTTCATGAGGATGGTGCCGACAAAGTCCTGCACATAGATATTGATGTTGTCTGCACCTCCCCACATGAACCAGTTGACCTCGCCGCCGCGGGCCATTTCCACGATGGCCTCCCAGTCCTGCCCGACCAGGGACGCACCGTCCGCCGTATCAGCGAGTGACGGAGCAGCTGTTGACAGGCCCAGCAGCACTGTGACTGTCAGTATTCTCATCACATTCACTCCGGATTTGGTTGTTTTCGTCGTTCGATAAGTGCTGCAGATATCTAGCATGACATGCGCGACATTGGAGCATTTCCTGTGCACATGGTATTCAACAGGCAGTGACGGGACAGACTTCAGTCCCTGTGCCTCATTGTGGGTCGGCTCTTCGCCGGAAGCGAAATCGTGAACGCCAGACAGGAAAAGACTTGCCAAGGGCGGTCCAAAGGCTGGCATCAACCTTACTCGTCGAAACTGAGCGCGTTCGAAATGGCGCGAGATCGTGTTGGAACCGGCCGGCGGGACGCTTTGGTGTCGCGACCAGGGCGCGCTTGCTGATCCCAGCGGAATGCCTTGACCTCGTCGGGCCCTGAAGACTGATTGCAGATTTCTCAAGTCGTTTCGTTGCAATGTCCCTGATGGCACTTTGTGTGGCCGGAGTGGGGTTGTCTGGGCGAGCTTTGGCAGACGTGGCCGGAGCAGGGACCTGCGCGGCTGCGACGACGGCACCGGAAGCGGTGTTCGCGCCGCTTGATCCGATTGTTGAAAAGGTCGTCAACGGCAACAAATACGGCGCAGCACCAGGCGGGGTTCTGTCGGTCGAGGGGCCGGGGTGACGCTATACTTAGGCGGTGGGCATGGCCGATCCCGAATTTGACCTGCCGTTGACTGCGGCATGGCGTTTCAGATCGGCATCAATACCAAGGTGATGACGGCAACTGCGATCCTGCAGTTGAAGGAAAAGGGGAAAAGGTACTACAGCGACTCCGACAATAGTTATCCTGGGAATGGTCATTGAGGCGGTTAAGCGGCTGCCACTCGAAAAGACGTTCGAGAACCGGTTCTTTGGTCCGCTGGGGATGACGCGCAGCTATCTGCGGGACGGGATTCCGCGCGAGGCGCTTGGTCTGGCCAGGCCGTGGTTAATCCGCGCTTCGACAACGAAACAACAGAATGGAACAAGAGTCCGTCAGGGTGCCGGGCGGTCGTCGTAGTCGTCGCTGAGAATGCGGGCGCTGTCGCCGGCAGGGTCTTCATACTGGCGATTGCGCATGGTCCAGATGAAAAAGCCAAGGCCGATGGCACCGAGGGTGAGCGAGACCGGGATGAGGATGACAAGGACATTCATGACTTGAGCCGCATGGCATTGAGCGTGACTGTGATCGACGAGAGGGACATGGCGGCCGCGGCAAGGAGAGGTGTGGCGAGGCCCACGAGGGCAAGCGGGACGGCAACGATGTTGTAGCCGAAGGAGATCGCGAAGTTCTGCTTCATCCGGCGGACGGCCTGACGCGAGATCGAAAGGGCCAGCGCCACGGGTGCGATGTCACGGCCCATAAGGACGATGTCAGAGGCCACGCGGGCAGCGTCGAGGGCTGAGGCGGGGGAAATGGAGACAGTCGCAGCGGTAAGGGCACCGGTATCGTTCAGGCCGTCACCGATCATGAGGACGCTGTGACCCGAGGCGATGAGGCCGGAGACGAAGGTCGCCTTTTCGGCGGGGAGAGTTTCGGATTGACAGTTGGTGATGCCAAGGCGGTCGGCCAGATCCTGCACGGCGCCGGGCACGTCGCCCGAGACGAGATGGACCTGCATCCCCTGCCCTTTCAGACCTTGCACAAGCTCGGCGGCGCCGGGGCGGAGGCGGTCCGCGAAGGTGAAAGCTGTCGCGGGCGTGTTCCCGATACGGAGCCACGCGGCGGTCACGGTGCCAGGTTCGGCACCAACCCAGGGGGCGCGGCCAAGGCGGACGGACTGGCCGTTGAAGGTGCCTTCGATGCCATAACCGGGGACTTCGTGGATGTCGGAGACCCGGTGCGCGGGGGCGGTGATCGTGGCGGCCAGCGCCTGCGCCAGCGGGTGAGAGGACGCGCGGGCAAGGGTCAGGGCGATGCCCTGTGCCGTTTCGTCGTGGTCGGAGAGGTTGGTGGGTTCGGGCGTGCCGAGTGTCAGCGTGCCGGTCTTGTCGAACACCACGGTATCGACGGTGGCGAGGCGTTCGAGTGCGGTGCCAGATTTGATGAGGAGACCGGCGCGGAAAAGCTTGCCACTCGCCGCGGTCACGACGGCAGGCACGGCAAGGCCGAGTGCGCAGGGGCAGGTGATAATGAGAACGGCAGCGGAGATGTTGATCGCATAGCGGATATCGCCGCCGGTGATCCACATCCATGTGCCGAAGGCCGAGAAAGAGAGGAGGTGGACGAGCGGCGAGTAGAGCCGCGCCGCACGGTCGGCGAGCGAGGTGTAGCGGTTGCGCGACTCTTCGGCCACGGTGACAAGATCGGCCATACGGGCGAGCGACGTGTCGCGGCCGGCGGCGGTAACGCGGACGGTGAGCGCGCCGGTCAGGTTTACTTCGCCCGCGCTGACAACCATTTCGGGGCCGGTGTGGACGGGAAGGCTTTCGCCGGTAAGGAGGCTTCGGTCGATCTCGGACGTGCCGGTGGTGACGATACCGTCCACGGGGACGCGGCCACCGGGCCGGATGACGACCAGATCGCCCACGGCGAGGGTGGAGACTGAGACCATCTCTTCGGTTGTGCCCGTCAGGCGGATTGCGCGGGGCACCTCAAGTGCGGCGAGTTCCTGAGCAGCGGACCGGGCGACGGCGCGGGTGCGATGGTCGAGGTAGCGGCCGCCGAGGAGGAAGAAGGTGAGCATGACGGCGGCGTCGAAATAGGCCTTTTCGCCCCCGTGGAAGGTTTCATAGACCGAGATGGAGGAGGCGAGGATAATGGCCAGTGAAATCGGCACATCCATGCCAAGCTGTCCGGCGCGGAGCGAGGCCCATGCGGATTTGAAGAAGGGCTGCCCGGCGAAGATGACGGTCGGCAGCCCAATGGCGCCCGAGATCATGTGGAACAGGTCGCGCGTGGCGTCTGCAGCACCGGACCAGACGGCGACCGACAGGAGCATGATGTTCATCATTGCAAAGAAGGCGACGCCGAGGCGCATGAGAAGCTCGCGCCCGACACGGTCGTTTTCGGTCGAGGAGAGGGCGACCATGTCGAGGGGGAGCGCCTCGTAGCCCAGATGGCCGATGATGGCGATCAGATCTTCGACGGTGCGGGAGCCGTCATGGCGGATGCGGGCACGCTTCATCGTCAGGTTGACGCGCGCCTCGGTTATGCCCGGGAGGACGAGAAGGCCGCGTTCGACGGTCGAGATGCAGGTGGCGCAGTGGACAGCGGGAAGCGCGAGAAGGACTTCTTCAGGGCCATTCCCGGCCTGACCATTGGCTCGGTCAGTGATCGATCCAGCGACCACGCAGCCAGCGCAGGCCATTCCACCCTGATAGTCGACCGCGGTCATGGATCAGTCCACCAATACGACGATGCGTTGCTGAAAGAGCGTTCCGTCCTGCGCATGGGCGACAAGACGGAGGTTCCAGTTACCGCCCGAGGTAGCGACCGGGGCGCGGTACATCGTGCCGTCAAAGACAAAGGCGGGGGTCTGATCATCGCGGGTTTCGGTCGCACGCCCGAAGATGCCGGTCACATCGGCCACCTGCACGGGTTTGCCCGCGCTGTCTGTGATGGTGAGTTGCAGTTCGTCCTGATGGACCACGGCATCGACTGTCCAGCCAAGGGCCAGTTGTGCTTCACGGTCGCGATCAAAAGTCTGGCCGGCAAGGTAACTGTCGTCGGTTTCAAGACCGGGGAATGTGTGGACGGCCTGATAGGCCAGCACGATGTTCACACCGATGATGACGATGAAGAAGGAGGAGATGATTGCAAAGAACTTTGGGCCGGTGATCGGGCCGGAGAAGGGGTTTGTCATGGTCAGTCGTCCTCGGCTTCTTGATGGCGGCCGGTGCCGCTGAAATGCGTGTCAACGTAGGCGCGGGCTTCGTTCATGGGGTCTTCGACCCAGAGGCGAAGATCGCTGCGTTCAAGGCCGGCAGCGCGCTGATCCGGTGCCGCGTCGACATAGACGCGGTACTGGCCAAGTTCGTTGGCGGCAACCGTGACCGCGTTGTCGGTGGCACCTTCGACCTTGAGCAGGAGGATGCCTTCGGAGGTAAGGCCCATCTGGAACTGACGATCGGCACCGGTCATGTTGCGGATGCGGACATCATAGGCGTTGCGGATCGTGCCGTCGGACTGGGTGATGTAGATCGGGTTGCGCACAGGCGATACGACAACGTCGATATCGGATCGGATGAAGAGCGCAAAGACAAGACCAACACCCACGAGCGACCAGAGTGCCGTGTAAAGGATCGTGCGGGGCCGGAAGATGTGTTTCCAGATGTTCCTGGCCGTGCCGCCGGTGCGCTCGAGCTCTTCATCCTTGAGCGTGAAGTAGTCGATCAGCCCACGGGGCTTGCCGATCTTGTCCATCACATCGTCGCAGGCGTCGATGCAGAGGCCGCAAGTGATGCAGGCCATCTGCTGGCCGTTGCGGATGTCGATCCCCATGGGGCAGACGTTGACGCAGGCCATGCAATCGATGCAGTCGCCATGGCCTTCGACGTTCTGTTTGCCACGCGGTTCTCCGCGCCATTCGCGGTAACCGATGGTGATTGTGTCTTCGTCCATCATGGCGGCCTGGATGCGGGGCCAGGGGCAGGCATAGATGCAGATCTGTTCGCGGAAGAAGCCGCCGAAGGCGAAGGTCGTAGCGGTGAGAATCCCCATGGTGATGTAGGCAACAGGATGGGCCTGACCTGTGAAGAGGTTCACGAACAGCGTCGGCGCATCGGCAAAGTAAAAGATCCAGGCCCCACCGGTGGCGACCCCGATCAGAAGCCAGATCGTCCATTTCGTCAGGCGGAGGCGGGCCTTACGGGCATCCCATGGGGCGTGATGGAGGCGGACGCGCGCGTTCCGGTCACCTTCGACCCAGCGTTCGGTAAGAATGAAAAGGTCGGTCCAGACGGTCTGTGGGCAGGCATAGCCGCACCAGACCCGGCCCAGCGCCGAGGTGAAGAGGAAAAGGCCAAGGCCCGCCATGATGAGCAGGCCCGCGACGAAGTAGAATTCGTGAGGCCAGATCTCGATCCAGAAGAAATAGAAGCGGCGGTTGGCGAGGTCGAGAAGGACGGCCTGATCGGGCAGGCTTGGGCCACGGTCCCAGCGGATCCAGGGGGTGATGTAGTAGATGCCAAGGGTCACCGCCATGATGACCCATTTCAAGTTGCGGAACGGGCCCTTGACCCGGCGCGGAAACACGGGTTCCCGTGCCGCATAGAGGGACGGTGGCGTTTCGGTCTGGCTCATGGAATCCCGTTGCCCTTGTTGTTGAGTCCCTTCTGCGCATCTTGGCACGGTTTCGCCTTGATGTGAATCAAGGGTTTTTGTCGCAAGGGGACGCTGCAGGTTTTCGGGATCATGCCGGGATCAGGCGATACGTTTCTGCCATCAGCGGAAGGATGAGCATCGGGATGGCCGGATGACGGTCTCGCGCCGATGACTGACAGGAACGACTGCCGGATCGGTCAGCCTGTGGTTGCGTCGGGTCAAGGTAATGCCGCGACCCTTCGATAACACTGCCGGGGAAGACGGCAGTGAAGGGTTGGGTCTCACTTGGGCTGGAAGAGACACAGGCCAAGACCCTGTCCTGGTCAGATCAATCGTGGTGTGTGAGGAGTGACGGTGGTCCAACGAGCTTGATTGACTGACTAACGCGCTGCTGGCGGACCCCGGATTGACGAAGTCCATTTCGAAGTCGGACCTTGACGGTGCTATCGCGGCGGCAAAGACCCTGAGTGATGTGCTGATGACGGCCATCTACAGGAACGCGTGTGAATGACGACGGGATCATCACGCGAGGCAAGATGCGGAAGATTTCCGTTGCGCTGTTCAATGATCCGGCAGAGTGGCAGAAATTCATCCTTGGGCATGGCAATGACAACGGGTCGGGCGAGAACGAGGATGGCACAACAAATGAGGCCACCACCGACGTTGCGGGGTGGCTGGACTACTTCCTGAACGGCGTGAACAACGTCTTTGGCAACAAAACGCACAACGTTCCGGGCAGCGGAGAGCACAGCAGTATCTTCGCCGATGCGCGGAATGAGATCATTTATACCCATGGTCGCAACGACACGATCTGTGAAGACGACGGCGCAGACAATTCCGGGGGCGGGGATGGCAATGACCGGATGTACGGCGACGCGGGCAGAGACCTGTTCTGGGGGGACAAGGGCAACGACGAGATCCATGGCGGGGCGGACCACGACGAACTTGGCGGCAGCGCGGGCAACGACCCGCTTTAAGGGGGTTCGGGGAAAGACTCGCTTTCAGGCAATGAAAACAACGACACGATGTTGTAAGGCGATGGCAACGACACCCTGTCAGGCGATGCCGGATCGGACTTCATCCGGTGCGACAAGGGCAAGGACGACATCTCGATTTGGAAGGATGTGGTGGCAAAGGATACGAGCGTCTTTGCGCCGGGCGACAGCGGCAAGACCACTACCACCATGGATACGATCAACGGTTTCGTCTGGGGTGAGGACAAGACCAACCTGAACGCTTTCGGTCCGATCAGTTTCGAGCAGATGGGCTATCGCGCGGATGGGAAGGCGTCGTTCCATTATTGCGGGAACT
Source organism: Rhodobacterales bacterium (assembly GCA_026400355.1). Classification (GTDB taxonomy): domain Bacteria; phylum Pseudomonadota; class Alphaproteobacteria; order Rhodobacterales; family Rhodobacteraceae; genus JAPLPE01. Next base: position 89,197 of record JAPLPE010000032.1, read on the forward strand.
ATCTGCGCATCGATTCAGACGGGAATGGCACGACCGACATGATGGTTCGGTTGATGTGCGTGGATTCCCTGAAGGCAAGTTGCTTTGTCCTTGCCTGAACGGCGGAAGGGAATTGAAAAGGGCGGCACCCGAGGGTGCCGCCCAGTGGTACGAGCCGGAAGGATGGCCCGCCGGGGAGGAAAGTCTACTGACCACCGCCGAGCTGGTGAACGTAGGTCGCCACCGCGTTGATTTCGGCCTGGGTCAGGCCACCGCCGCCGGGGCGCCATTCTTCCGACCATGCGGGCATCACGCCAAAGCGGGCGTAGGTGACGGTCTCTTTCAGAGTCTTGGGATCGCCGCCATATAGCCAGATCTTGTCCGTCAGGGTCGGTGCGCCAAGGTCGTGATTGCCTTCACCATTTTCGCCGTGGCAGGCAGCGCAGTTGTCAGCAAAAAGCGTGGTGCCGGTTGCGGCCAGTGCGGCGTCATGTTCCTGCCCCGAGATGGCAAGGACGTGATTGACCAGAGCGTCGATTTCCTCGGGTGCCAGGATTTCGCCGAAGGCTGGCATCTGGGTATAGCGCGAGTCAGGTGACTGTTCGTTGCGGATGCCGTTGGTGATGGTGTAGGCGATATCGGTGATTGCACCGCCCCAGAGCCAGTCGTTGTCGAGCAGGCTGGGGTAGCCCGAAGCCTGCACACCGGCCGCGCCCGAACCGTGACACTGCGAACAGTTGGCCCGAAAGATCGCGTCGCCACCGTTGACCGCAAAGCTGTAGAGTTCGGAGTTGGGGTCAAGCGTTGTCAGGTCGGTCGAGGCCAGTTGATCGATCAGGGCTGCGTTTTTTTCCTGCATGGCGGCGATGTCGGCTGCCACTTGCCCGCGGGTCGAGAAGCCCAGCACTCCGGGGGTTGCCCCCGAGGGGAAGGGCCATGCGGGGTAGAGGATCGTATAGATCACGCCCCAGACGATGGTTGCATAGAGGATGTAGACCCACCAGCGCGGGAGGGGGTTGTTCAGTTCCTCGACCCCATCCCAGACGTGGCCCGTGGTGCCCACTTCATTCGGGGCGTGATTTACGGGGGGTTTGCTCATGACCGGGCCTCCGGAACGGGGTGACGATGTTGGGCGTGAGAAGCCGAGGCGGCGGGCGAGTCTTCATGACGGAAGATCACTGTGGCTGCGTCTTCGTGGGCCTTGCGGGCACCGGGGCGCCAGAGAAAGGCGATGGCCCCGAGGAAGAAGAGGAACATGGCCAGCAAGAACCAGCTGTCCGCCATGTGCCTGAGGAAGGTGTAGAGTTCCATGTGGTCCCCCTTCCCTAGCGGCTCGGGTCCGGGGTGAAGGTCGAAAAATCGACCATCGTGCCAAGGACCTGAAGATAGGCGATGAGGGCGTCCATTTCCGAGACTCCGGGAGCGCCATCGAAATTTGACATGGCTGCACCGGGGTAGCGGTCGGCGAGTGCGCCCGTGTCGCCCGGCCCCAAAGGATCGGCCTGCGTGGTGAAGTCGGCCTGGGCCGTGGCAATCATCTCGTCCGTATAGGGCACGCCGACCAGACGGTTCGTGGACATGAGGTCCGCGATGTAGCGACCGTCGACCAGGTTGTCCTTGAGGAAAGCATACGGAGGCATGATCGATTCCGGCACGACCGATCGCGGATCGGTCAGGTGCTGGACGTGCCACGCGTCCGAATACCGGCCGCCCACACGGGCCAGATCGGGGCCGGTCCGTTTCGACCCCCACTGGAACGGGTGGTCGTACATGGATTCGGCCGCGAGGCTGTAGTGCCCGTAACGTTCGACTTCGTCCCGCATGGGGCGGATCATCTGACTGTGACAGACATAGCAGCCTTCGCGAAGGTAGATCTCGCGGCCCTGAAGTTCGAGCGGGCTGTAGGGGCGCATGCCGTCCACGGTTTCGATCGTGTTCTGGAGGTAGAAGAGGGGCGTGATTTCCACGATCCCCCCCACCGTGACCACGAGGAGGCTGCCGACGAGAAGGAGCGTCGCGTTGGTTTCGAGGATCTTGTGACGATCAAGAAATGCCATGACCTGTCTCCTTTCTCATTCAGCCGGGGTGGCGATGGCTTTGGCTTGCTCTTTGCCAAAGGCAGTCATCCAGAGGTTGTAGACCATGATCAGCGCACCGGTGAGGTACATGACCCCGCCCAGCGCCCGGACCACATACATCGGGAACTTGGCTGCGACCGTGTCGGCGAAGCTGTTCACGAGGAAGCCCTGGGCGTCGACTTCGCGCCACATCAGACCTTCCATGATCCCGGTGACCCACATCGAGGACGCGTAGAGAATGATCCCGATGGTGGCGAGCCAGAAGTGCCAGTTGACGAGCGTCAGGCTATAGAGCCGGTCGCGGTTCCACAGGCGCGGTGTAAGGAAGTAGAGGGCGGCGAAGGTGATCATGCCGTTCCAGCCAAGTGCGCCCGAGTGGACGTGCCCGATGGTCCAGTCCGTATAGTGCGAGAGCGAGTTGACGGCGCGGATCGACATCATCGGGCCTTCGAATGTCGACATGCCGTAAAAGCCGAGAGAGATGACCATCATGCGCATGATGGGGTCTGTGCGGATCTTGTCCCATGCGCCCGAGAGCGTCATCAGGCCGTTGATCATGCCACCCCAGGACGGCATCCAAAGGATGACCGAGAACACCATGCCGAGCGTGGAAGCCCAGTCGGGCAGCGCGGTGTAGTGGAGGTGGTGCGGGCCGGCCCAGATATACAGGAAGATCAGGGCCCAGAAGTGGATGATCGACAGTTTGTAGCTGTAGATCGGTTTGCCGGCCTGCTTGGGCACGAAGTAGTACATCATGCCGAGGAAGCCTGCCGTCAGGAAGAAGCCCACGGCATTATGACCGTACCACCACTGGACCATGCCGTCCTGCACGCCCGAGAAGACCTGCACCGACTTGGACCCGAAGATGGAGACAGGAATCGAGATGTTGTTGACGAGGTGCAGCATCGCGACGGTCACGATCATCGCGAGGAAGAACCAGTTGGCGACGTAGATGTGCGGTTCTTTCCGCTTCATCAGCGTGCCCATGAAGACGAGCAGGTAGGCGACCCAGACGATCGTCAGCCAGATGTCCACATACCATTCGGGTTCGGCGTATTCCTTGCCCTGCGTAACGCCGAGCAGATAGCCCGTGGCCGCGAGGACGATGAAAAGCTGGTAGCCCCAGAACACGAACCAGGCGAGGTTACCGCCCCAGAGCCTTGCCGCTGAGGTGCGCTGCACGATGTAGAAGGACGAGCAGAGAAGCGCGTTGCCCCCGAAGGCGAAGATCACCGCCGAGGTATGGAGCGGGCGCAGGCGGCCAAAGTTGCCGTAGCCTTGCAGCGCATCGAAGTTCAGCTGTGGGAAGGCAAGCTGGAAGGCGATGATTGTGCCGACCAGAAAACCGGCGAGGCCCCAGAAGGCGGTTGCAATGACACCTGCCCGGACGACTCCGTCCATGTATTCGCCATCAACACCCGGAGGGCCTGTCGGCTCGTCGGTATGGCGCACCGTCCAAACGAAAAGGCCGGCTGCGACGGCCATGATGATGAGCATATGCACCTGATATGCAAAGTCTCTTGCCCAATTTGCAGCGAGAGCGGCGAGCAGGGCCATGACGCCCAGCGCGACGATCTTGATCCAGTCCCACATGACAATTATTCCCTTTGCCCTGTCGTTCGTTGTCCGCGCGAGGCGGGGTCGGACGACGTCCGTGTGAGCCGTGTCTCACAGATGCCCGTGGGGGCTGCCTTGATCCAAATCAATCATTTTTCTGCGACAGGTTGATAGGCATCAAGGCAAGACCTGCGGCATCCCGGGCAGTCTTGCCCAATCGACCCCTGAAGGAGACGAGTCATGCCCTACAAGACAATCAGCGTTGTGGTCACAGATGCGGCCACGGATGGTGCAGCGCTTGGCGCAGCTGCGGCCCTTGCCCTGCGCGAGGATGCGCATCTTGACGTGATCTGCATGGGGATCGACCCGGCCCGGTACGAGGCCATGTCGATCGGCACCACGGCCATCATGATCGAGACGGATTCGGCGCTTGCACGAGTACAGGCCGAGGCCAATGCAGCTTGGGTTGGAAAGACGCTGCCGAAGGAGTTGACTCGGGTTGCCGTGCAGACGGTGGTGATTTCGAACCTTGGGCTTGACTCGGTCGTGGCGCGGATGACCCGCTATTCCGATCTGATCGTGGCGGGGCTGCCCTATGGTCCGGGCCGGTCGCCTTTAGTCGTGACGGTGGTTGAGGCGGAACTGTTCGGGACGGGTGCGCCTGTGATGATCGTACCCGATACCGCGCGTGACTATAGCAAAGCATTCACGCGGGTCATGGTTGCATGGAACGAGGGGGAGGAGTCACTTGCGGCGATTCGCAAGGCCCTGCCCATCCTGCAAGCCGCCAGCCATGTGGACATCGTGATGGTCAATCCGCCAAGCCATTCGACCGAGCGTTCCGATCCGGGTGGGGCGGTGACGCTCATGCTTGCCCGGCACGGGGTGAAGGGCGAGGTATCGATCCTGTCCCAGACTCTGCCCCGGGTGTCCGAAGTACTGCTGCGGTTTGCGCGGGAGCATGCCTGCGACGCCATCGTCATGGGCGCCTATGGCCATTCGCGGTTTCGGGAGTCGATCCTTGGAGGCGCTACGCGCGAGTTGCTTGAACAGGCCCCGCTGCCCTTGGTGATGGCGCACTGAAGATGGGCATTGCGGCGATCAGGGACAGGAGCGACGGGCGGGTCGTGCGGCCCGCCTTTGCCGTGTCACGAGATCAGTCCGCCATCCATGTCGTCGCCGGTTTCAAGCATCAGACGCCGGATGTCGGGAACGATGACACGGCGTTTGCCGTCAAGCTGGATGATGCCATCGTTCTTGAGCGCGGAAATCTGGCGGCTGACGGTTTCGAGCGTCAGGCCAAGGTAATCGGCCATGGCTTCGCGCGTGAGCGCAAGGTCGATCACAATCGGGCCCTTGATCCGCATGAGGCCGGTCGTCGCCTCGCGCCGGGCGATGATTGTCAGAAGGCTCGCGATCTTTTCCCGGGCGGTCTTGCGGCCAAGGATGAGCATCCATTCCCGCGCAGCATCGAGTTCGTCGAGCGACATGTCGAGAAGGCGTTCGGCGACATGCGGCGTCGTGGCAAGAAGCTGTTCGAACGGTTTGCGCCGGAAACAGCACAGCGTGACGTCACTGATCGCCGTCACGTCATATGGCGAGGTCATGCGACCGGGTCTGCCGATAAAGTCAGAGGACAGGAGAAGGCCAACCATCTGGGTGCGACCGTCCTGAAGAGTTTGGCTCAGCGTGGCGACGCCACGGATGACCGAGGCGACAAAGCCCATTTCGTCCCCGGCCCAGGCGATCGTCTGGCCGGCTTCGTAATTGCGGTAATACTTGATCTGCTCAAGCCGTTCGAGTTCGACGGGTTCGCATCGCGCGCACACGGCCCGATGGCGAATCGGGCAATCTCCGCATTCGGATTCAGCGGCGGTCTGGCTCATGGCTTCGTAAATCCCGGTTTACAGCATCCATAACTCCACCCTAGCCCACTTTCGTAAAGGATGTGCAATGTCTTCTCATGATCGTTTGCGGGAACTGGGCCTGTTTGACGCAAGGGTACCCCGTTACACGAGCTACCCGCCGGCCAACCACTTCAAGGAAGAGGTGGATACGGGGGTGACCGAGAGCTGGATCCGGGCGATCCCGGCGGGCACGCGCGTATCGCTTTATCTGCACATCCCCTACTGCCGCAGGCTGTGCTGGTTCTGTGCTTGCCGGACGCAAGGAACGGCAACAGACCGGCCGCTGGTGCCTTATCTTGAGTATCTCAAGAAGGAATTGGCGCTGGTCGGCACTATGCTGCGACCCGATGTAGTGATCAGCCAGATCCATCTGGGCGGCGGGACGCCGACGTTGTTGTCGCAGGACATGATCCGCGATCTGGGGGCACATCTGAACGCATTCCGGCCGAAAGCGGACGATCTGGTCTTCTCGGTCGAGATCGACCCGACAGAGGTGGACGGGGACCGGATCGATGCGCTGGTACAGATCGGGATGACTCGCGCCTCGATCGGGGTGCAGGATTTTGACCCGGTGGTGCAGGATGCGATCGGGCGGGCGCAAAGCTTTGCCCAGACGCGGGATGTGGTGGACCGGCTGCGGGCTTCGGGCATAACCAGCCTGAATATGGATATCCTTTACGGCCTGCCGCACCAGACCAAGGCGCGGATGGCGGATTCGGTCCAGCGGGTGCTGTCGATGCATCCGGACAGGGTCGCGCTCTATGGCTATGCGCATGTGCCCTGGATGGCCAAGCGGCAGGTGATGATCCCCGCAGACGCGCTGCCGGGGGCAGAGGCGAGGTTGGACCTGTTCGAAACGGCCCGGAGGTTGTTCATGTGGGATGGCTACCGCGAGATCGGGATCGACCATTATGCGAAGGAAGAGGACGGCATGGCAGTTGCAGCGCGGACGGGCGCGTTGCGGCGGAACTTTCAGGGCTATACGGCAGACACATCAGAGGCGCTGATCGGCCTCGGTGCCTCGGCCATTTCGCGGTATCCGCAGGGCTATGCGCAGAATTATTCGACATCGTCAAAGTATTCGACGGCGGTCGAGGAGGGACGTCTGGCGACGGAACGCGGGCATGCCATGTCGGGCGAGGATACGCTGCGGGCTGAGATGATCGAGCGGCTGATGTGCCGGTTCGAGCTTGACCTGCCGGAGATTGCGGCCGTTCACGGCCTCCCGGTCGGTCATCTGGTCGAGATGACGGCCGGAATGCGGGCCCGGTTCCGCGACCAGATGACGTTCAAGGGCAACGTGATCCGGCTGACCGAGTCGGCGCGACTTATTGCGCGGCTCGCGGCGCAGGAACTGGACACGTTCCACATGCCGGAAGGACGCCACAGCCGGGCGCTATAGTGCACTTGCTTTGGCGGGGCGAACGGGACAGCTTGCCTGAAAAATGGGCAGGGATGGGATATTGATGCGCATTGGCCTGGTCTTTCTGGTTCTGGCCTATGTGCTGTCGCAGTTCTTTCGCTCATTTCTGGCGGTTCTGGCACCTGTCCTGAACAGAGATATCGGGGCGGGAGCCGAGGATCTGGCCTTCGCCTCGGGCGTCTGGTTCTTTACCTTTGCGGCGATGCAGATCCCTGTCGGCGCGGCGCTGGACAGCGTCGGGCCGCGCCGGACAGTGGCGAACCTGTTTGCAATGTGCGGGGGCGGCGGGGCGTTGATGTTCGCGCTGGCACAGACGCCGGTGCATCTGACGCTGGCCATGATGCTGATCGGGGCGGGGTGTTCGCCGGTTCTGATGTCGGCCTATTACATCTTTGCCAGGACCTTTGCAGCCGCGCAGTTCGCCACGCTGGCAGCAACAATCATCGGGATCGGGGCGCTGGGCAATCTGGCGGGGTCAGCACCGCTGGCCTGGGCCATCGGGACGTTCGGCTGGCGGGCCACGATGGGCGGTCTGGGGGCGATGACGTTCGCTGTCGCGCTTGCGCTGGGCCTGACGCTGAAAGATCCGCCGCGGATCGGGACGATGCGGACGGGATCGGTGATCGATGTGCTGCGAATACCCGCGCTGTGGCCGATCTTTGCCATGATGTTTGTCTGCTACGCCCCGGCGGCGGGCCTGCGCGGCCTGTGGGCGGGGCCCTATGCGGCCGAGGTGTTTGGGGCAGATGCGGGACAGATCGGGCAGATGACACTGGTCATGGGGCTGGCGATGGTTGCAGGCAACTTCGCCTACGGACCGCTTGACCGATGGCTCGGCACGCGGAAATGGGTGATCTTCTGGGGCAATCTGGGGGTGGCGTTGACCTGTCTGGCTTTGTGGCGGACGCCGGATGCAGGATTCGTGACGGCCACGCTGTTGTTTGCAGTGATCGGTTTCTGCGGGTCATCGTTCGGGATCGTCATTGCCCATGGCCGGGCCTTTGTCCCGGTACATCTGACCGGGCGTGGTGTCACCATGCTCAACCTGTTCGGAATCATGGGAGCGGCAATTGCGCAGGTCGTGACGGGCCAGATACATGGCACAGTGGAGGGCGGGGCATCACAGCAGTTCGCGGCCATTTTCCTTTACTTCGGACTGACCACTGTGGTCGGACTGTGTCTCTATCTGCTGTCGCGGGACCGGACAGACTAGGCCCCCCTTTCACCCCGCGTCATCAGGGTATAAGACGCCCCCGGTTTAACCAAGGAGCCGGACACATGGGCTATAACGTCGTCGTCGTCGGTGCCACGGGTAACGTGGGCCACGAAATGCTCAACATCCTCGCGGAACGGGCGTTCCCGGTCGACAAGATTGCGGCGCTTGCCAGCCGCAAATCGATGGGGACCGAGGTGAGCTTTGGCGACCGAACTTTGAAATGTCAGGATCTGGATACCTTCGACTTCACCGGCTGGGATATTGCACTATTCGCCATAGGGTCGGACGCGACCAAGGTCCACGCCCCCCGCGCTGCGGCGCAGGGTTGTGTGGTGATCGACAACTCCTCGCTTTATCGCTATGATCCCGAGGTTCCTCTGATCGTTCCGGAAGTGAACGCCGACGCGGTGATGGGCTACAAGAACAAGAACATCATCGCCAACCCGAACTGTTCGACTGCCCAGCTTGTTGTGGCCCTGAAGCCGCTGCACGACCGCGCACGGATCAAGCGCGTGGTTGTGAGCACCTATCAGTCGGTGTCTGGCGCGGGGAAGGAAGGCATGGATGAGCTTTGGGATCAGACCAAGAGCATCTACAACCCCACCGACAGCAAGCCACCGACCAAGTTCACCAAGCAGATCGCTTTCAACGTGATTCCCCATATCGACGTCTTCATGGAGGACGGGCAGACCAAGGAAGAGTGGAAGATGATGGTCGAGACCAAGAAGATCCTTGATCCCGCGATCAAGGTCACCGCGACCTGCGTGCGCGTGCCGGTCTTTGTCGGCCATTCCGAGGCGGTCAATGTGGAGTTCCACGATTTCCTGGACGAGGAAGAGGCCCGAGACATCCTGCGGGAATCGCCGGGCTGCATGGTGATCGACAAGCGCGAGGACGGCGGCTATGTGACCCCGGTCGAATGCGTGGGGGATTACGCGACCTTCATCAGCCGCATCCGGCAGGACCAGACGATCGACAACGGGATCAACATGTGGATCGTGTCGGACAACCTGCGCAAGGGTGCCGCGCTGAATGCGGTGCAGATCGCGGAAGTGCTGGGGAACCGGGCGCTGAAGAAGGGGTGAGCTTTGACGCCCTATAGGAAGAAGTGTATCAGCCGGTCAAGGATTGGCTGAAGCCGTTGTGCCAGCGTTATTGCGGCCTCAGGGGCTGTCAGGAGATTGGTCGTGACGCCGATTGAAACACCGCTGATGATCGCGCCGGACATGTAGGCCAGTCCTTTGACCCCTTGACGCAGGCGAGCGAATTTTCGTTTCTCGGTCGGCGCATTGGCTGCCGTCCTGATCAGGTCGATCTCGGACAGGACCGCATTGATAGCGTCCTGACTCAGGGTCTTTGCTGCGTCTTCCGTTTCCATTGCGACGCTGAGATCGTTGGCCAAAGTGGCGACTTCAACAATGTCTGCCTTGCGCACGACCGGGTCGGTGACGGGCGGTTTGGCTCCGGGCAAGTCGAGCGGCACCTGCACCGGCTGCAAACATGGCCGCATGCCTTTCATGCCTTTGATCAGCCGGTTAAGGGCGCTGACGAGAACACCATTCCAGGCCGATTTCGCGTCATGGTCTTTCATGCACTCGCTTAGGATAACTTGCGCGTTCTGAAATCCGTGCCAACTGGGCTTTGGTGCATTCAGGAACGTGTCAACAATCTTGAGTGCTTCACCGAGATCAGCCGGGCACTGGTACTTGTCGCGGTCTGCAGCCATTGGCCGAATAGCGGACAGGGTCTGGCGCAGTCCTTCGATGCGATCTTCGCAGTCCGGATCATTCAGCTTTTCGGGCGGCGCATGCGGGGGGGTATCGAACGGGACCAGCTTGCCGTTGACCGGCAACATGGCCACCGGACTAGCCGCACTGATTCTTGCGGAGATTGCAGCCGGATCAGGCGGGTTGAGTTTGTCTGACAACGCCTGAAGCAACTTGCGCATCTGGGGGTGGGTTGCTGTCCCGTCCCAGTCGCGCAAGTCAAGATATTGCGTTTCGGCAAAGCCGTATGGCAGAGGGGCGTCGTCAAGCCGGACCGGGATCAGCTTCCCGAGAGCTTGAGCCTGTGCGGCTTCCTCGATCACGGCTTTCGAATTGACGCTGGCCTGCGTCCAGAAGGTGACAACCCCATGCGCGGAACCGAGTTGCGCGGCAATCCTGCTGCGCCAAGTGTCTCCGGCAGGAATATCCTGATCCCACCAAAGCGGAATGGATTGTCTGCGGAGGAAATCGGTCCAGCCAGCAATCCTGGGGCGATCGGGGCTGGCATAAGACAGGAAGATGAATGGCGGTGATGGATCGGGCTGCGGGGTTGAACCCGGCGGCACCTCCCAACCTTCCAGATAGGCGAACAACGTCTTTGCCCGTTCGGCGTTGTCCTCGATCTCTGCAATTTCGGCGATGCGGCCATCGGTGCGGGTCGCGGCGGTATATTTGAAGGAGAGGCCCTCAAGGCGTTTGTCGCTTTCGGTCAGTTTCCCCAATTTTCTGAGCGGGCGGAGATCAAGTGCTGGCGTGCCAGCGAGCCAGAGCTCCGTGAGCGCCGTCAACCCCGCAAGGGGGGACAGGTCGCTGACTTGCGTGCTGTGGAGCATGAGCGTCATGAGCGCCGTCAGCCCCGCAAGGGGGGACAGGTCGCTGACCTGCGTGCTGTTGAGCC
>JAPLPE010000026.1 GCA_026400355.1 Rhodobacterales bacterium
CGTCTATGCCCCCCATGCGACATGGATCACCGGCGATCTCGATATCCACGACATCGGCATCGGGGCCGACAACCGGCCCGTCTTTGCCAACACGCTGTTCAACTGCCTTGCCACCGTCGCGGACGGGCACAGCTTTCGCCCTGTCTGGCGTCCGCCCTTCATCAGCCGCCTCGCCGCCGAGGACCGCTGCCACCTGAACGGCCTTGCCATGGACGGAACGCTGCCCGCCCATGTGACCGCAGTCTCGCGGTCAGACATCGTGGACGGCTGGCGCGACCGGCGCGTGTCGGGCGGGATCGTGGTGGATGTGGAAAGCGGCGCGACGGTGGCCGAGGGCCTGTCCATGCCCCATTCGCCGCGTCTCTATCGCGGAAAGCTCTGGCTCCTGAACTCGGGCACGGGCGAGTTCGGCTGGATCGACACCGCGACGGGCCGCTTCACCCCGGTCGCCTTCTGCCCCGGCTATGCACGCGGGCTGGCCTTTGTCGGGCGCTACGCCATCGTGGGCCTTTCGCGCCCGCGCGACAACAAGACCTTCCAGGGCCTGCCCCTTGACGACGCGCTGCAGCGCCACGATGCCGAGGCGCGCTGCGGGCTGCTGGTCATCGATCTGGACAGCGGCGATGCCGTGGAATGGGTCCGCATCGAGGGCGTGGTGGACGAACTGTTCGACGTCGCAGTCCTGCCCGGCGTGCGGACGCCATCCGCAATCGGGATCCGCTCGACCGAGATCCGGCGGGTGATCTCGGTGGAGGGCTGAGGGCTTCTCGCGGCATCTCACCTCGAAAGGCTTCCCGGACTCGCGCATTCCGCTGCCGGCGTTTGCAGGTATACCGACCCCGGGGTGCTCTGGCGCCGATAGCGGACATACAGCATAGCCGCCAGGCGGATGATCGCGGGACTGGGCTTAAAGTAGCGAATGAGGGAGCGTTTGGTCATCGCGTCGAGCGCGCTAACTACCCTGCCCCGCGACAAGGGAAGTTGCTCTGACAGTACCGTTTCAACAGATCAGGTGGAGACGGGCAGTCCAAGGATGGCACGAGCCTGACGCCAGTCCGCGACGGGGCGGTCATGGCGGGTGCAGATTGCAGCGGCACGGGCGACAAGGGCGGCGTTTGACGGGGCCGGGGTTTCGCGGTCAAGGCGGACGTTATCCTCCATCCCGGTGCGGGCGTGGCCGCCAGCGGCGATGGCCCATTCATTCAGGGTGATCTGCGCGGGGCCGATGCCTGCGGCGCACCACGGTGCGCCGGGAAACAGGCGGTTCACGGTGTGAACGTAGAAGTCGAACACATCCTTGTCGGCGGGCATGGCGTTTTTGACGCCCATGACGAACTGGACATAGGGCTTGTCGGTGATCTGCCCCTTTTGGTGCATCTCCTTGGCTTTCAGGATGTGGGACAGGTCAAACGCCTCGATTTCCGGTTTGATCCCGTGGGTCTGCATTTCGGCGGCCAGCCAATCGACCAGATCGGGAGGGTTGTCATAGACGCGGGTGGGAAAGTTGACGGACCCCACCGACAGGGACGCCATGTCGGGTTTGAGCGGCAGCATGGCGCCCCGCGCCTGCCCTGCCCCGGAGCGGCCGCCGGTTGAAAATTGGATGATCATGCCGGGGCAGTGTTTGCGGAGCCCTTCCTGAAGGCGGGCGAACTTCTCGGGGTCGGCGCTTGGCGTCTGGTCGTCGTTGCGGACATGGGCGTGCACGATGGTCGCCCCCGCCTCGAACGCCTCATGAGTGGATTCCACCTGTTCGGGGACCGTGATCGGCACCGCCGGGTTGTTGGCCTTGGTGGGCAACGACCCGGTGATGGCCACGCAGATGATGCAGGGGTTGGTCATTTGGCGGGGGCGAGGACAAAGTCGTGGTGAACCTCGACAAAGGGCTTCTCGAAACCATGGTCGGCCATTCGGGCAGGATCAGACACCGGCTCGAACTTGGCCATGAGGGATTCCTTGACGCCAAAGACGGCGTCCGAATGGATATAGGGATCATCCGGGTCGAAGATGTGGGTGGTCAGCGTTTCGAACCCCGGTGCCGTGATGATGTAATGCAGATGCGCCGGGCGGTAGGGGTGGCGGCCCAGCGCACCGATCAACTGACCTACGGGGCCGTCATCGGGGATGGGGTAGTATTTGGGCTTCACGCCCTTGAACCAGTATTCGCCCCTGTCGTTGGTCCGAAACACGCCGCGCAGGTTGAAATCGGGCTGGATGCCCTTTTGTTGCACGTCATAGAACCCTTCGTCATTGGCCTGCCAGACATCCACCTTGGCATGGGCAATCGGCGTCCCATCGGTGGACAGGATGCGCCCCGCCACAATCATCGGCGTCCCCTTCTGATCCAGACAGATGTCGGACCCAAGGGGCAGTTCGGGCGCATTGGCCACATGGAACGGCCCAAGGACCGTGGATTCCGATGCGCCTGACGGTTTACGGTTGTTGATCGCATCCACCAGCATCGACACGCCCAAGGTGTCGGACAGAAGGATCCATTCCTGCCGCCATTCGTTGCACATCTGGCCCGTCCGGGTCAGGAACATGATCGCGTCGAACCATTCCTTTTCTGTCGGCTCGATTTCCTTCACGGCGGCATGCAGGTGGCGGGTGATGACCTCCATCACCTCTGCCAAACGTTTGTTTTCCGCCTTGGCGTTGCGGCTGATGACAACATCGGCCGAATTGGCCTCGGTAAAGTAACCCTGTTCGGTGCTCATGTGCGGCCCCTTCAGACGGCAAGGATGGAGGTCAGGACGCGGCGCAGTTCTGCCGCAGGATCGGCGGGCAGGCTGTCATGCCGCCAGGCGACATGCTGGTCCGGGCGGACAAGGATCGCGCCCGAATCTCGCGTTTCGCGGATGCGCGACCAGTCGCCAAGGTGGTCCTGCACAGGCATGCGGGGGCCGATGACATGCACCTTGATCGTGACGCCAAGGTCTGCGCCCACGCGGGCGGCCGCCTGTTCCCATGCCTCGCCCCCGATCCCGGTGAACAGCGTGAACACCCCCTTGCCGCACAGGTCGAGCGTAGAGTGTTTGCCCCCCGCCGCATCGAACAGCCAGCAATGCGGCAGACGTGCGCCGGGCCAGGTTGTCGGCTGATAATGCAGTTCCATATCCTCATTCGGCACCGGCGGCTCCTGTCCATCTGTAACCACTGCGCCCGACGCATAGCGCTGGTTCAACTCGACCCCGTGGCAATCGAATTCATACTTTTTGAAGGCAATCGCCGCCCGCAGCGCCGCCCGCTGCTGTTCCGCCGCATCGCCTGCGTCGCAGCGTTTGTCCATGTTCTCCTGCATCTTGACCGGATCGACCGAGCCGAGCAGGCCCAGCGCCTCGAAGATCGGGCCGAACTCTCCGATGGACTGGTTGGCACGGGTGACGATCTGCTTGGCGATCGGCGCGCGCTCGGCGGTGAAGCTTTCAAGCAATCCCGGCCCCGCCGCGCCCTTGATCACATGGGCCAGCTTCCACGCCAGGTTATGGGCGTCCTGGATCGAGGTGTTGGACCCCAGCCCGTTCGACGGCGGATGCCGATGCGCCGCATCGCCCATGATGAACACGCGCCCGTTGTGCATTCGCGTCGCGTGGACGTTGTTGACGGTCCAATAGCTGATCCCCGTCATCTCGATGGCGATGTCGGGATCGCCCACCAGATTGCGGATGATGCCCTTGGCCTCCTCATCGGTCAGCTCCGGACGCGGCCCGTTGATGTCATAGCCCCAGATGATCAGCCATTCATTCCAGGGCCGCACCATCCGGACCACGCCCATACCGATCCCCCCGACATTCGATCCTGGCTGCAGCACCCAGTAAAGGACGCTTGGCCGGTGGGCGACGTACTTGGTCAGGTCCATCTTGCACAGAAGGTTGATCGACCCGCCCACGCCCATCTGCCCCTCAAGCGGGATCTGCGCATGTTCGGCGACCAGCGAATTGCCCCCGTCCGCACCGACAAGGTATTTCGACCGGACGGTGAATTCCCTGCCCGTCAGACGGTCAAGGACAGTGGTCGTGACCCCATCCGCATCCTGCACATGGGACAGATATTCGCTGCTCATCCGCGCCTGCGTCCCGCGCGAACAGGCTGTCTTGAACAACAACGGCTCCATGAAGGTCTGCGGCAGGTCGTTCATCGCGGTGGGTGAGGCGACAAGGTGCGCCGCTTGCGACGCGGGGCTGTTGCCCCAGCTTTGCATCCGGCCCAGTTCCTCGCCCGCAAGGCTTTCGCAGAACACGTTGTTGCCCATCAGTTCCTTGCCGGTGGCGAAAAGATAGGCCTCATCCTCGACCTCATGCCCCAGATCGCGCAGGACCTCCATCGTGCGCTGGTTGGTGATATGCGCGCGTGGGGAATTGGCCAGCCAGCGGTAGCGGTTGATCGCCATGTTCGCCACGCCATAGGTCGATAGCAGCGCGGCCGTTGCCGAGCCTGCAGGCCCCGTCCCCACGATCAGCACATCGGTTGTGATATCAGCCATGCTTCATTCCTCCCTGATTTTTCCGCCCGTCAGGCGTCGCCGTATAGGAAACAGCTGCACCCCGGTCTTGTCTGAAAACAGCCCCCACAGGCCGCGCGGCGCGAACAGCATGACAATGATCCCGATCATCCCCAGCGCCATAAGGTACCACGTCCCGTAATCGGCAAAGAGCGACTGAAGCGCAAAGAACACCAAGACGCCGATGATCGGGCCTTCGATGGTGCCGATCCCGCCGATCACGACGATAAAGATGACATAGGCCGTCCAGTCAGTGACGGCAAAGGCCGCATCCGGACTTACGCGCCCTTTTTGCAAGTATATCAGGCCCCCCGCGATCCCGGTGCCAAAGGCCGCCGTCAGGAACACGATCCATTTCATCCGCACCGCATCCACGCCCACGGCCCGCGCGGCCTCGATATTGTCGCGCACGGCGGCAAGCGCCAGACCGCGCTTGCTACGGAGCAGCGCATAGATGCCGCCGATGGTGGCAATGGCCAGCGTCAGGGCCAGCCAATAGGCCAGAATATCCCGCGCGGCGGCGTTGCTCGCGCCAAACAGCGTCTTGACGGTCTCAAGACCCCTCATACCGTCCACTGCATCGCGGGGCAGCGATGTCCCGGTGCCACCCCCTACGGCCTTCCATTGCGCCACCGACAGCCGCACCACCTCGGCCACCACCCAGGTGCCGATGGCAAAATAGGCCCCGGCCAGACGGAACGCAAAGAACGCCGTTGGGATGGCGACCAGCAGTGCCGCGACCCCCGACAGGATCAGCGCCGCGACCGGGTCCCAGCCCCACAGGATCGCCGCCCCGAAGAGCCCATAGGCCCCGAGGCCGACAAAGGCCTGCTGCCCCACACTCACCAGCCCGCCATAACCCGCCAGCAGGTTCCAGAACTGCGCCAGCACCAGCATCGTCAGGATAAAGAACAGATCCTGAATAAGTCCCCGCCCCGCAAAGGCAGGCAGCGCATAACCCACAATGACCAACACGACGGCAACGATCCCCGCCACCGTCGCCGCGCGGGTGCGTGCATGAACCCTGTAGTCCCCCGCCATCAGTCATACGCCCGTGGGAAAAGCCCGCGCGGGCGGACCAGCAGCACCAGAAGGAACGCCACATGCCCCGCCAATATCTGCCATTCGGGGTTCACCGCCGCCCCCAGCGTCTGCGCCACCCCGATAATGACCCCGCCCGCCAGCGTCCCCCAAAGCGACCCCAGACCACCGATGATCACCGCCTCGAACGCATAGATCAGCCGCGCCGGACCGATGGTGGGATCAAAGTTCGCCCGCATCCCCAGATAAAGCGCCGCAATCGTCACCACGATCATGGCAATCCCGGTCGCCTGCGCAAAGACCGACGCCGGTTTGATCCCCATCAGACTTGCCGTCACCGGATCGTCGCTGGTCGCCCGGAACGCCCGGCCCATGGCGGTGCGATAGAACAACTGGTTCAGCCCAACGATCACGAGGATGGCTGATGCAAAGGTCAGCATCGGCATCACGCCCAGCGTCACCGGACCGAAATCGACCGAGGCCGTCTCGAGGGCCCCCGCCCCTATCCGCTGGCTGTCTGCCGAAAACCCCTGCAACAACGCGTTCTGGATGACGATGGACAGCCCGAACGTCACCAGAAGCGGCGGCAGGATGTCATTGCCCAGCACCCGGTTCAGCACCACCCGCTGCAACAACCAGCCCAGCGCAAACATCACCGGCATGGCCACTAGCGCCGCCAGAAACGGGTTCAACCCCAGAGCTGACACGATCACAAGGATCAGATAGGCCGCCAGAATGATCAGGTCGCCATGGGCCAGATTGACCAGCCGCATGATCCCGAACACAAGGCTGAGCCCCGCCGCGAACAGCGCATAAAGCCCGCCCAGCAGCACCCCCTGCAGGATCGTGTCGATCCAGTTCATACCGGCCCCTGTTTCTTTGTTGCGAAAATATCTCGGGGGGAATCGCGCCCGGCGCGATGGGGGGCAGCGCCCCCCTGCCCCGCCCGCAGCATGCGGCCCCGCAGGGTCAACAGAACCCTCATGCAACCGCCCCGAAATAGGCGGCATGGATCGCCTCCCGGCTCAGATCACCCGGCAGGCCTTCCAGCGTCACCCGCCCCTCCATCATGCAATAGACGCGGCTGGCCACCTTCATCGCCTGCCCGATATCCTGCTCGACCACGATCACACTCGCCCCGCCCGCCCGGATCCGGGGAAAGGCGGCATAGATGTCGCGGATCACTACCGGGGCCAGACCCAGCGAAATCTCGTCACACAGCAACACGCGCGGGTTGCTCATGAGCGCCCGCCCGATGGCCACCATCTGCTGCTGCCCGCCCGACAGGGCAGTCCCCGGCACCGCCCTCTTCTCTTTCAGGACCGGAAACAGGTCAAGGACCGCGTCCAGATTCCATGGCCCCGCCGCCTTGCGACCATGTGCGCCGATCAGCAGGTTTTCTTCGACCGACAGGGACGGGAACAGTTTGCGACCCTCAGGCACCATCGCGATGCCCAGTTTCATGATCTCATCCGCCGGACGCGCACCGATCTCGGCACCGTCGAACATCACCATCCCGGGGTCAGACCGGAGCACCCCGGCAATTGTGCGCAACAGAGTGGTCTTGCCCGCGCCGTTGGCCCCGATGATCGCTATCGTCTCGCCCTGCCCCAGCGCGATATCCACGCCGAACAGCGCCTGAGAATCGCCATACCGCGCCGTCAGCCCGCGAGTTTGCAGCAGCGCCATCAGACCTCGATCCCCAGATAGATCTCGCGCACTTCCTTGGACGCCATGACGGTCGCCGGGTCTCCCATCCCGATCACCTGGCCGAAATCAAGCACGAGCAACCGTTCAACCACCGCATTCAGCGCATGCAGCACATGCTCGATCCAGATGATTGTCACCCCTTCGGCATGGATCGCCCGGATCGTGGCGACCAAAGCCTGACATTCCCCTTCGGTCAGCCCGCCCGCGATTTCGTCCAGCAATAACAGCTTGGGATCCGTCGCCATCGCGCGGGCAAGTTCCAGCCGCTTGCGCCCCAAAAGGCTCAGCGACCCTGCGGGCTGGTTCGCCCGGTCGATCAGTTCCGTCCGTTCCAGAATCACGGCACAGCGGCGCGAGACCTCGCGTTCGGATGCACCTGTTCCATGCGTGGCAGCCACCAGCAGGTTCTCAAAGACTGTTAGGTTGCCAAAGGGTTGCGGGATCTGGAACGACCGGCCCACACCCATCAGGCACCGCTGCATCGGCGTAAGACGCGTCACATCGCGGCCCATGAGTGTGATCGTGCCCGCATCGGCGGGCACGTTCCCGGTGATCAGGTTGAACAGGGTGGATTTCCCGGCCCCGTTCGGCCCGATGATCCCCAAAGCCTGCCCCTGTGGCACGTCAAAGCTGACGCCATCCGTCACGCGGAGGGCACCGTAGCTTTTGCTGACGTCTTTCAGGGACAGGATCGTCATGTCATCTCGGCAGGATGGGCAATATTGCCCATCCTACGCCAGGGGTTCCATCGTGCCGCCGGTGGGGATCGCCGGGGCAGTTGTGTTGTCCACGACGACAAGGTCAAAGGTCCCGTCATCCTTGCGCCGCCACTGACCACCGACAAGCGGGGTCTTGCAGACGTTGGCGGCGGCAAAAGGCGGCACATCCGCGCCGTCCCAGGCGATCTTGCCCACGATGGTCTCAAGGCTGGTGGCCGCGATTGTATCGGCCACACCTTCGCGGTCCGTCATGTCGGGGGCGCGCTTGATCACGTCCGTCGCCATTTCGAACAGCGAATGGATGAACCCGATAGGCTGCGTCCATGGGCGGCTCGTGGCCGTGGTAAAGGCCGCCGCCAGATCGGCCCCGCTTTCCCCGGTAAGCGAGGATTTGAACGGGTGCGACGGGGTCCACCAGACCTCGGAGGACAGGTTATGGCCTGCCTCGCCCAGTGTTTCGACCGATTGGGGGAACAGGATCGCCTTGGCGACGGTGATGGCCTTGGGGCTGAACCCCTGCTGGATCGCCTGATTGCGGAAGGTCGTAAAGTCGGGCGGGATCACGACGCCCGTCACGATTTCGACGTTGGCCGCCTTGAACGCGTTGATCTGGGCCGAAAAATCATCCGTCAGGTTCTGGTAGCGACCGGGGTCGACCGTGGTAAAGCCTGCCGCCGCGAAACCGGGGGCCACGCCGACATTGGGATCACCCCATGCGTTGCCATCGGCATCATTCGGGAACAGCCCGCCCACCTGTTTGTTGGTGTCGAGCTGACCCCACATGTTCGTAAAGACGGCAATGACGTCTTCGAGCCCCCAGAAGTAGTGGTAGCCGTAGCGGAACGGCTGCCAGGAAGCCGGATCGCCGGGGTTGCCCTGCTGGCCGATGAACCACGGCTGCCAGGGCGCCATGGTGGAAATCACGGGCATTCCTTCGCCTTCGCAGACCGTCGTCACCGGGTTCGTGGTTTCCGGGGTCGAGGCCACCAGCATCAGGTGAATCTCGTCATCAATGATCAGTTCCTGCGCCACTTCGGCGGCACGGTTCGGGTTGGACTGGCTGTCCTTGACGATCACCTGCACGTCCAGCCCCTGTTCGGCGGCAACGCGGGCAAAGGTTTCGATGGTAAAGGCGTCTGCCTCGGCAAAGCCTGCCAAAGGCCCGGTCTGCGGGCTGACATAGCCGATCTTAATCGTGGTGCCCTGCGCCAGAAGCGGCGTGGCAAGGCCCGTTGCACCGAGCAACAGCCCGGTGCTGCCTGCGGATTTCAGAAGTTTGCGTCGTGTCAGCATGGTGGGTCTCCTCCCCAATAATCCTGTTTCAGTTGGTGGGCCGCGCACCCTCATACGCGGCCTGCAGCAATGCCCTGATGTCAGCCTGCCCGAACGGGCGTGGGTTGGCATAGGGGTTTTCGACAGCAATCGCGGCGGCCCGGTCCAGATCGGCGGGCGTCAGGCCCAGATCGGCAAGGCGCAAAGGCGCGCCGCAGGATTTCGCAAAATCCCACAGACCGCCGCCCACCGATCCGCCAAAGATCGCGGCCACCGGGGCCAGCGCATCGGGCACGGCCACGGCGTTGAACCCGGCGGTGTGTGGAAGCAGGATCGCATGGGTTTCCGCATGGGGCATCCCGAACGACCCGCCCAGCACATGCGCCAGTTTGTGATGCAGCGACATGGTGACATAGCCCAAGGCCGTGGAACAGAGCCACGCGCCGTAAAGCACATCGCCCCGTGCGTCCCTGTCCATGGGATTGGCCATGACGCGCGGCAGACCACCCTTGAACGCCCGCATCGCCTCGACCGACATAAGCGACAAGATGGGGTTGGCGTCGGGGGCATAGAGCGCCTCGACCCCGTGGGCGATGGCGTTCAGGGCCGATGTCACGGTCAACGCGGGCGGCAGGGACAGTGTGAGGTCCACGTCATAGATCACCGTTTTCGGCCGGATCGACGGATCGCGGCGGGTGGTTTTGCGGCCTGCGTCGGTTTCGCCCAGAATGTCGGTCATCTCTGACCCGGCATAGGTTGTTGGGATCACGATCTGATCCGCCCCGGTGCGGGTGGCGATGGCCTTGCCCAAGCCTGTTGTCGAACCCCCGCCGAGCGACACGACGCAATCCGCCCCGCTGGCCGCAAAGGCCGCCATGGCGGTTGCCGTCACGTCCGTCGGCGTATGCATGACGGCCCGGGCAAAGACACCCCTGGCCAGCGGCCCAAGGCTTTGCGCCAGCGCCGCGGCCTCGGCCTGTTGATGGGGCGTAGACAGCACAAGCGCGCCCTTGCGGCCAAGTCTTTCGACCTCGGCCCCGGTCCGGGCGATTGAGCCTGATCCGAAGATGACCCGCGTCGGGATGCCTGCAAAGGTAAAGGGTGTCATAAGGCCCCCCCGTCAAGGGGCGCCCGACCCGCTGCCAGATCGGTCAGGATGCCTTGCAACATCGCAATCTCGGTCCCGTGGACTTCGTGGGGCCGACCGGGAAACAGGTCTGACCGAAATCGCGCGCCCGCGCGGATGAGGTCGCCCGACATGTCAAGAAAGGCGCTGGCGGGGATCCAGGGGTCCGCATCCCCGCAAGAGGCATAGACTGGCAGGCCCGCCAGCGCCGTCACGGCATGATCGGTTCCGACCCGGCATCCGGTGAACAGGCACAGCGCCCCGTGCCACGGGCCCCGCGTCATCGCATATTCCACCGCCATGCAGGCTCCCTGACTGAACCCCGCCAGAACCAGCGGCACACCGGGATGATCCGCCCGTTCCTCCGCAACTACGGCATCAATCGCGGCCAAACCTTCGGCAAGTTGCGCCCGCGTGACCTCGGTCAAGGGATCGACGGCGCGGGCGTCATACCACGCGGGCCGCGCGGATTTGGGCAGGACGCAACGCATCTCGGCCAAGGACAGGCGGGATGTGACCGCCTGTTCCGTGTCGTCCTGCGTCTGCCCCCGTCCGTGTAGGACGATGCAGATCACAGCCGATCCGGTGCCGATGATGCGCGGTGCGGTCACTCAGAACTCCGCCGGCTCGAGACCTGCGACCATCTCGTCCTTGCGGTCGGCAAACCATGGAGGGAACACCAGCGTCGAGCCGATGGCGTCGGCCGGTTCGTCGCGCGCCCAGCCGCCCGGCACCGTCCAGGCGAGTTCGAACAGCGCACCGCCGGGGCTGCGGACATAGCAGGATTTGAAATACATCCGGTCCTTTTGTTCGGAAATGTCGGTGAAGCCCAGCCCTTCGATATGGGCGCGCAGCGACATCTGATTTTCCTCGTTTCCGGTGTTCAGCGCGATGTGGTGGATCGTGCCCCCGGCCAGCGTCCATGTCCCCTGCTTCTGGTCGGGTTCATGCAGCACCTCGACCCGGCTGGCGGGGCCGTCAGGATTGGGCACATCAAAGGCCAGCCCTTCATGGCTGTCAGCGACCTTTTTCATCGGAAGAGCAATAGTCAGGAAATCGTCCATGGCGGTGCGGTCCATGACGGATACAACCGCGCCATAGATGCCCTTGATGCCGTGATCCTTGCCGATCCCCTGCGCGTCATTGGCAATGGGGGCGCGTTTGTCGCCGGGGTTCTCGACCAGTTCATGCGGAATACCGCAGGGATGGTTGAACACGACACGGTCAAGGCCGAACCGGGTGATCTTGGTTGCAGGAACGCCGCGTTCGTTCAGACGGTTGACCCAGAAATCGGCAGCTCCGACCGGGATCGCCTGCATGATGACCTTGGACTGGTTCGTACCGCGACGGCCATAGACGGCGGGTTTGCGGAACGGGAATGTAGTGATGATCGTCGAGGCATCGCCGTTTCTGGCCCCGTAATAGAGATGATAAACGGGAAGGACTCCGTCAAACAGTACCGTCCGCTTGACTGAATGGAGGCCGAGGGTCTTGGTGTAGAAGTCATAGTCTTCCTGCACGCCGTCCGTGGACAGAGTGAGATGATGATATCCGGCGATCTTTGACATAGCGGTCTCCTACAGGGGTTGCGGGGGGGGTCAGACGACCTCCTCCCCCGGTCTGGCGCGGGCCAGAACAAAGCGGAATGCGGTCGTCCAGGTCCGGTCGGGGCCCGGGATGAAATCGGTCACCAGCGCGCTGTGCACTGCAAACAGCGGGTCATGAGCAAGTGCGGGGTCGGCGCGGTCAAAGACATGGGTGGTCAGCCTTTGGAAACCCGGTGCAGAGATCCGGAAATGGATATGCGCCGGTCGGTCAAGGCGGATGCCGAGCCTGCCGAGGAGACGACCGACGGGGCCGTCGGCCGGAATCGCATAGCCTACAGGCCGTACGGAACGAATGGTCAGCTGTCCGCTTGTGCCTGTCCGGAACTGGCCGCGAAGATTGTATTCCGGCTGCAGGTCTGGTTCCTGGTTTTCATAGAGCCCTTCACTGTTCGCCTGCCAGACTTCGACGACCGCCTCGGGCACGGGCAAGCCGTCAAGGTCATTAACGGTCAGGCATATGGTCAGAGCTTCCCCTTTGCCGTCGATGCTGATGGTGTCACCATCGACGCGTTTTGGGGCGTCCGGACGGTAGAAGGGGCCAGGGACCGTATTTGGCGTAGCTCCGGATGGTCTGCGCACGCTGAGCCGTTCCACTGTTGTCGACAACCCCAGCGTATCAGCTAGAAGAACCCATTCCTGACGCTGGTCCGAACACGCCTCACCGACCTCGGTCAGAAACCCGATGATCGACCGCAGTTCCTGCCGCGACAGATTCAGTGAAGCCGCCAGTGTACCAAGGGATTCGACCAGCATCGACAAAGCACCCGAAAGTCGCTCGTCGGCTGCTGGGCTCATCCGTGTCCGGAACGCAGTGGCGGGGCCGATGTCCAGCATCGCTGCAACCCCATTGTCTCCCCGCCCGTCCATCCACCATCACTCCCAAGATACGGCCTAAGCAGCAAGGTAGCGGGCGAAACCCTCTTGTGAATCATTTCTTTCGCGATCAACATACCAAACTGTTATGAAATTCGAAGAACGCCACCTTGCCCAACTGGCTGCCGTCGTCGAAGCTGGCGGCGTGACTGAGGGCGCTGCGATGCTTGGTCTCTCGCAGCCGTCGGTGTCGCGCACGCTGTCCGCGATGGAAAAGCGACTTGGCGAACCGCTGTTTGAATTGGGGCGTCGGCCGCTGATCCCCACCCTGATTGGGCGGCAATTGGCGGCACATGGCAAGATCATCCTCGAGGCATCGCGCAAGGCATCTGAAACCGTGCAGAGCTTCCGGCGCGGTTCGATGGGCACGGTTCGCATCTCGGGTGTCCCCTTCTTCATGGATGCCTACATCAGCCGCATGATTGGGGAGTTTCAGGTGAGCGAGCCGGATATCCGGGTCGATCAGTCCTATGGCAATGTGCCCGAATTGCAGGCCGGCATCCGGTCCAATCAGCTTGATCTGGCAATCTGTCCGCTGGGCGTGGTTGATGCCGGGTCCGGTGTGGAATTCACCGAGATCTTGCCGGGGCGGAATATCGTGGCCTGCCGATCAAGTCATCCGCTGCTGAAAAAGCGACGCATTTGCTCCCAAGACCTACTCGATATGCCATGGATCGCACCACTTCCTGGCTCCCCCCTTCTGTCCGATCTGCATTCCATCCTCCTGTCCATCGGCATGTCCGAGGTTTCGATCCGCTACTCAGGTGGATCGTTATTGTCTGTCCTGAATTACCTCGAGGAAACGGACGCCCTGACAGTGCTGCCCCATTCCGTCGTTTTTGCCTTTCGCAAGTCCCGAGCCGTCACTGTTCTGCCGGTCAAGATTCCTCAGCCAGAACGATCACTTGGCATTCTCCGTATGGCAGGTTCACCGCGTCTTCCTGCGTCCGAGAAGTTGTCACATCATATCGTCAACAGTTTCAGGGACCTCCGCCAGCTGATCAAGCGACATGAAAATGCAGTCGTATGGGGGAACTGACTATTCTCCCCGCAAGGCCTCTGCCGCCCCAACCAGCGCGAGCACCGCCTCGACCTCGGCGCGCGCACCAGCAAGTCCACCAAAGACCATTGCCTCGTCCCCTGCCGCCGCTTCGGTGGCTGCCAGATGCAGCCGTGGCGCGAGAAGATCGGCGCGGCGCGCGGCGGCCGAAAGAATGACGGCAAGGCTCTGAAGATAGGCGGTTTTTTCCATGATGTCCTCCTTTGGGAAGGTCACACACGCTCTCTTTCGGGCGGAGGTGAAGTGATCAGGGATTGCTCTTTTCAGGGGCGGTTGGTCATTTGATTGCTCAGGGGTTTCCTGCCGCAGCACCCTGTCGGGAGCCGACTGGTCGGGGCCCAGTTCCGAGATCGTGGCCGAAGCTCTTGCGCTGCACGAACTCTCTGACCCAGGCGCCCTGGGGCGAGCTTTGGCCGGAAACCAAGAGGATATTGCCAGAATACAGGGCGTTGTCGATCAAGCACTGAGAGCTTGGGGTGCAGGGCGTCTTTCGGTGCAGCTTGGAGATCTTTCATCCGGCTGGATCGAGGTTTTCCCAGAACTCACTGAGGGCGAGCGTCGGTTGGCCGCGCTACCAGAGTATGACGCCGCCCCCACCCCGGCCCGGGGGGTAGACCCGGTGATGCTTAGGTCTGTCGTCAAGGCAATCCGACGTTCTGAAGCCACAGAGGTCAAATATCAGTCCCTTTCGACTCCCGAACCACGCTGGCGCTGGATTACGCCGCACGCGATCGCATTCGACGGGTTGCCACGCTGACAATCGCACGCCCACGGAGATCATCGAGAGCATCAACGCACAGGGCCGCATCGTGAGTGATGCCTTGGCGAGGCTATCCGCTTTAGTCGCTGATGATCTTGCAGCACAGCTGTCGGCAGAAAACGTTGAATAACATAGAGTTGTCGATGTGTCGGCCTCTAGCAGGCCCGTTCGCGGGCCTTTTGTTGTCTGGGACCCCGGGCAAGGGTGCAGCCGCCTGATTTCCGATCCCGGTTCCTTTTCTATCCAATCGGAACTGAACGCCGAACAATGTCAAAATCACGCTGAAAATTGTTGAATATCAATTTGATACCTGAAACGAACCGGACCTCGTGCGGTTAACAGGTCCGGAGAATATCGGCCCGGAGAGAATGCTTCCGAGGCGTCTTGCGCTGCGGCCGGTTAACAGCTCCACCCGCATAACCCCCGAAAACAACGGAAAAATCCGGCTGCTGCGGGATCGGGAGCACGCTTTCGCGAGGGCGAGTGGCGGAGCGGGAGGGATTCGAACCCTCGAGACAGTTTCCCGCCTACACACTTTCCAGGCGTGCGCCTTCGACCACTCGGCCACCGCTCCGTGAGGTGTTGTCTATCCTTGGGCAGCACGGAAATGCAAGGGTAATCCCCCCATTCTTGACGGGGTGCGGTCGTAGAACTCATGCGGCCATTTTCAGTTTCATGGCGGGTGTGATGTCGCCGATGCCCGACCTTGCACCGCCGACCGGAGAAACCGACTTCTATTTCGTGCCCGCAGCCGATCCGGAACAGGCCGTCCAACGGATCGTCGAGCTGGTCAGCACGCGCATTCCACGTCGGTGCGGCTTCGATCCCATCCGGGATATCCAGGTCCTCTGCCCGATGAACCGAGGTGGCGTCGGCGCGCGGTCCCTGAACATCGAGCTGCAGGCTGCCTTGAATCCCGCAGGCGACAATAAGGTTGAACGCTTCGGCTGGACCTTCGCCCCCGGCGAAAAGGTCATGCAGATCGAGAACGACTACGAAAAGGACGTCTACAACGGCGACATCGGCATGATCGAGGATGTCGACATTGACGAGGGCGAGGTCGTGGTGGATTTCGACGGGCGGTCCGTGACGTTCGTCTTTGGCGAACTGGACACGGTGGTGCCCGCCTACGCCGCCACGATCCACAAGAGCCAGGGTTCGGAATACCCCGCCGTCGTCATTCCGGTGATGACCCAGCACTATGCCATGCTGCAGCGCAATCTGATCTACACCGGGGTGACCCGGGGCAGAAAGCTCCTGGTCCTCGTCGGCCAGAAGAAGGCCGTGGCAATCGCCGTGAAGAACGTCTCTGGGCGGCGGCGCTGGTCGAAGCTGGATGAATGGCTGGGGCGGTAACCTTCCAGGTATTTGCTGCCGGCGCAAGATTGACGCATCCGCCGTGGAAGCATTTGGCAACCCTGAAAAGAAGCAGGACCGCACGTCGAGAATTGCCGCAAAGTGGAAGATCTCGGGTTTGCCCTCAGTTTCATGAATGCCGTGAGGTTGCTCATCAGGACACGGTTGAGAGATCGTCATCCCATCATCAGTCTTGCGGCAAGGCCTCCCCCCGACAACGCCCGTCAGCGCGCTGTCCTCACCCCCAACCAAACATCAAAGAACACTCCGAAACGGGACTGCCGATGATTGCCCGACATCAGGCAACGCGGAAAATCCATTCCAAACCGCGCAGCCCTTGGACCCTGTTCCCCAGGGAACAGCGGCAGCGGGCGAGACCGGGCACAAGGGACACATCGAAACAACGATGCAACACTTC
>JAPLPE010000042.1 GCA_026400355.1 Rhodobacterales bacterium
CACATGGTCCACCACCCGCTGCCGGAGCTCTACAGGATGCGGCTTGCCCATCGTTGACCCCCATATCTGCCTCGCAGACAGGGAATCACAGATCAAGCCTCAAGGGAATCCTGAATCGCGATGACCGCAACACGCTCTAGTTCCTGCCATGGTTCCTCTCAAATGATTCTGCCCAACAAGCGGACAGTTCATCATGGCGCGGCTCTCTCCTTATCGTGAGTCCAAAATTCAAACTGAGACAATACCGACCGTCGCCTGAGCCTTGCCCGAAAGGCACCCCCTCTGCTAGCCTTGGCGCATCGCGAGAAGAAGGAGCCTGCCATGCGCCGCCTTATTGCCGCCCTCGTCCTAGCCTCCCTTGCGCTCCCCGCCGCCGCACAGTCGCTGATTCCCTTCCCGCGCCTCCTCGCCGGCATCGAAGCCGGTGGCAGGCAAGTCGTGGTCGGCGCGCAATACACCGCCAATGGCTGGCAGATTTACGCCTGCCCGCAGGCCAGCCTTGTCTGCCAGCTTCTCCTCGTCGACCAGCGGTCGGGCTCGGTCCTTGGATCGCGCAACACCGCCGTGGGTTTCCTGCCGCCCGCAGGCGCGAAGCCCGCCTCGGCCGTCGCGGCGAATGTCCAGGCGCTGTCTTCAGGTGCCGTCTCGTCCATGTTCTTCAACAACAACCGCTGGAACGTCACCGTGGTCCAGGGCGGCGTGAACACGGTCTTTGCCGTCGATCCCTACTCTGCCGGCGTCACCGGTTGCACCGGCCCCCTCTGCCCCTGACGCGAAAGCAAGGCCGACCCTCAGCCACCCCGCGTAGGGTGCGTTTGAGCGCAGCTGCCAGGCTCATTCAATTCCCGATTTCGTCCCTGCGATTACGTTCACTCTCTTGTAAAACGTGCAACCAAAGGACCCGTGCATGCTCTCCACCCGCCTTGTACCCGCTCTGGCCGCTGTCGTTCTGGCCTTCTCTTCCACCGCCGCCATTGCGCAAACCGCCACTGGCGGCTCCATGTCCCTGTAGGACCTCCTCCGCATGGTCGAAGCCGACGGCGCCCGCACCGTCTACAGCGCCGACGCCCATATCCGCGTCTGGGAAGTCGTCTCCTGCGAAGGCCGCAGCCGGATCTGTCGCGAGGATGTGATCAACCCCAATACTGGCGCCGTCATGCGGTCCGAAACCGAGGCTGTCTGGACCCTGCCCCCCGCCGGGGCGCTCCCCGCCTCGCAGATTGCCGCCTCGGTCGAAGCGCTGAACGCCGGGGTCATCACCGAGATGGACTTTGACGACCGCCTCTGGGACGTCGAAACCCGCGCCAGCATCGGTTCGCGTGCCGAATTCAAGATCGACCCGATGACCGGCATCGTCACCCGCTGCGAAGGCCGCGCTTGCCCCTGAAGGTCGGACGCGAAGGCCGCGTCACGATCAGACTGACCCTTGGCTTGCTTTCCCACCTAAGGAAACATCACCCAACCCCCATCCAAGCGGGACCGGCCAGGTCTCCAGTGAAGACACGGCCCCGCTCGCACCTCACCATCTCCTCCGGCCCCGGTTCAGGCAGCTTCGCCAGAGGGCTTGGCCTGACCGGCGCGCGGGCAGCGCCTGCCCCGCGGGCGCGGCAGGCGCTGCCCGCAACAGCTCCGGTCGACGTTGGATGCGTGCGAGCACACATCTCACCGCCATCACTCATACGACAGTTCCGTCGCCTTCCCCCGGAACACGGTATAGGCCAGCACAGTATAGGCCAGGATCGTCGGCAGCACGATCAGCGTCCCATAAAGGATGATCATCAGGCTCTCGGGCGAAGAGGCCGCCTCATAGATCGTGAGTTTGTTCGGCACCACATAGGGATAGAAACTGTAGGCCATCCCGCCAAAGGCCAGCGTCCAGAGCGCCGTCGCCAGCGCAAATGGCAGCCAGGACCGCCGGTCGCCCGCAAACGGCATCTTGCGCAACAGCGACCACAGCCACAGCACGATCAGCCCCGACGCCAGCGGCAAGGGCGCCAGCCACAAAGCCTCGGGCCAGCTGAACCACTTCTCGAATATCCGCGGGCTCACCAGCGGCGTCGCCAGCGAAATCGCCCCGATCCCCAGCACCAGCCCCCAGATCCCGCCCTTGGCCC
Source organism: Rhodobacterales bacterium (assembly GCA_026400355.1). GTDB lineage: Bacteria > Pseudomonadota > Alphaproteobacteria > Rhodobacterales > Rhodobacteraceae > JAPLPE01. Next base: position 2,115 of record JAPLPE010000042.1, read on the forward strand.
ATTGCAGCGCCGCCAGTTGCAACACGCCGTCCGTCTTGTGGATGATCCACGTCGCCCCGATGAAGGAATAGCCCACCGTCAGGAACACCGCCGTCATGAGCGCGAAGGCCACATGCGGCAGCGTCCATTCCAGACCCATGATGTAAAGCCCCAGCATGAAGCCTTGCGAGAGAGAGGTCATCAGCGACCCGGCGAAGAAGGCATGGTTCCACGTCTTCTTCCACCGCGCCGCCGCCTTGGCGCGGAACTCGAACGCCACGCCGCGCAGGATCAGCCCGATCAGCATGACCGCCACCGGCAGATAGAGCGCCGTCAGGATATCCCCGTGCGCCTGCGGAAAGGCCACGAGCAGCAGCCCCACCGCCAGCACGAGCCATGTCTCATTGGCATCCCAGAACGGCCCGATGGCCGCAACCATCCGGTCCTTCTCGGCGTCCGTGGCGAACGGGAACAGCACGCCAACGCCAAGGTCGAACCCGTCCAGCACCACATAGATCAGGATCGACAGCCCCATCAGTGCGGCAAAGACGAAGGGCAGCCAGACCGCCGGGTCTGCAAACATCTGGGCGATCACTCTGCGGCCACCCCCATGCCTTCAAGCCGCGCCCCGGGCACGACCGGCCCCGTCCCGCCCTTCGAGGCCTTCCGGGCGAGGTAGAAGATCGCCCCGAGGTAGGCCACGATCAGCAGGCCATAGACCGCGAGGTAGCCGATCAGCGTCGACAGGACCATCGGCGCAGGCACATCGGCCACCGCCATCCTGGTCGTCAGCACCCCGTCCACCAGCCAGGGCTGACGGCCGATTTCGGTCACATACCAGCCCGCCAGCGTGGCAACCCAACCGGAAAAGCTCATCGCGACAAGACCATAGAGCATCCAGCGCGGCAGCCCTTCAACGCCCCGCCGCTCCTTCGACCCCGGCTTGCGCCGAAGCATCGTGAAGGCAACCGTCCAGCTGACCAGCAGCATCAGCATCCCGATCCCCACCATCACCCGGAATCCGTAGAACACGGGCGCGACAGGCGGGTGCAGCACGTCGCCCTCTGGCGTCACGAAATCGTTCAGCCCCGGCACCACCCCATCGGCCTTGTGCCGCAGGATCAGGGACGCCCCGTTCGGAATGGCAATTTCGACCCGGTTGGATCGAGTCTCCTCATCCGGGATCGCGAAAAGGACCAGCGGCACGTTCCCTGCGGTCTCCCAGTTCGCTTCCATCGCCGCAACCTTCTGAGGCTGATGTTCCAGTGTGTTCAGCCCGTGCATGTCACCCACGAAAATCTGCACCGGGATCAACAGCGCCGCGCCGAACACAGCCGACTTCAAGGCGACCCGCACCCCGCGCGTCTGCCCCCCGATGATCCAGCGATAGGCCGAAATCCCGGCGATCAGGAAGCTGACTGTCAGGAAGCTTGCCAGGATCATGTGGGTCAGTCGATAGGGCATCGACGGGTTGAACACGATCGCCCACCAGTCCGTCGCATGGGCCACGCCATCGCGCATCTCGAACCCCTGCGGCGTGTGCATCCAACTGTTCAGCACGATGATCCAGAAGGCCGACATGGTTGTGCCGAACGCCACAAGGAACGTGGCCCCCGTATGCGCCCAGTTGGGCACCCGGCCTGCGCCAAACAGCATGATCCCCAGGAACACCGCCTCAAGGAAGAAGGCCGTCAGAACCTCGTAGGCCAGAAGCGGCCCCGCGATATTGCCAACGGTTTCCATGAATCCCGGCCAATTCGTCCCGAACTGGAACGACATGGTGATCCCCGACACGACCCCCATCGCAAAGGACAGGGCAAAGACCTTGACCCAGAATCGGTAGGCCTCCATCCACCGGTCGTCCTTTGTCCAGGTGAAGGCCACCTTGAAGTAGAACAGCACCCAGCCCAGCGCGATGGTGATGGTCGGAAAAAGGATGTGGAACGAGATGTTCGCGCCGAACTGAATCCGGGACAAGATAAGCGTGTCCATGGTGCCTCCAAGGCGTCGTTAAATGTCTCGTTAGATTTAGGCCGTTCCCCGCAACTGTCAGCCGGGGTGCGACAGCACGGCGCGGGCCTCTTCTTCAACCAGAAGTGCGACAGTTCTCTTGGTTTTCTGGCGAGGCAGTACCAGACGTACAGCCCCTTATCCTGAAGTGGCGGACCCCAGCCGCGCATTGATAGGCCTGATCTGGGAATAGAGCTCTTTCCAGGCCGTGAACCGCTGATCGGCCAGCACCGCAGCGTCCGGATCCGGCAGAAACCGCCGGTCCTCGGGCACCAGCGCCGCAGCACCCGCGGCAAGATCGCCCGTCACCCCGGCACCCACGCCCGCCAAGACCACGGCCCCGACCGCCCCGCAGTCCCGTGCCTGCATCCGGACCAAAGGCCGCCCGAACACATCTGCCCGGATCTGGCACCACCGGTCCGCGACCGTCCCGCCGCCCCCCGCCCGGATCACCCCGGGCCTCATACCGCCCGCCGCCTCCAGCGCCTCCATCGCAAGTCGTGCCGAGAACGCCACGCCCTCCATCACGGCGACCACCATCTCGCCCGGCCCCGTCCGGTTCGTCAGCCCGGCAAATGTGCCCTTGGCCGCAGAATCCCACAATGGCGCCCGCTCCCCATCCAGATGCGGCAGGAACAGCGGGCTGTCCGCTGCAATCGCCACACCTTCGGTCAGCCCGGTCAGCGCCGCTGCATCCCGCCCCAAGATCCGCCCCAGCCAGTCGAGCGAAGCCCCCCCGCCCTGTGTCGGCCCCGCATGCAGCGTGATACCGCGCCACGCCGGAAAGGTGATGACACCCGGCACGGGGTTACGGGTGGCCGAGATCAACCCCAGCACCTCGCTCGTCCCCGACAGGTTCATCGCCTGCCCGTTCCGGGCGACGCCTACACCGAACATCGCGGCCCAGGCATCCATCGTCCCCCGGACGACCGGGACCCCCGCAAACGGCCCCGCCTGAACAACCCCAGCGGGGTCAAGCGGATCGGACAAAGGCGGCAACACATCCCCCGCCCGCGCCATCAGCCCCAACACCGCCCCGGCATAGGTCAGGTCCGTCCCGACCAGCCCGACCGAGGCCAAAGGGTCCGCCCCTGCCACCCCGGTCAGCCGCGCAATGACCCAGTCCTTGGGCGCGATGACATGCGCCGTCGCGGCCCAGACCTCGGGCCGCTCTGCCGCCATCCACGCCATCCGCGCCAGCGCGTGGCTCGCATCAATCGGAATCGGCGCGCCCAGCGCCGCAGTCTTGTCCGCGACCGTGATCCCGGCCTCCAGCGCCGCCCCCGCCGCCGCCGCCCGCCCGTCCTGCCAGACAATCGCCGGTGCCAGCAGGGCAAAGCCAGAATCGCAGAACACATGTGTATTGACCTGCCCCGTGACGCCGATTCCCAGCACCTCGGCCCCCACGGCCGCGAACTGCGCCAGCGCCGCCTCCACATGGCCCAGCCAGTCGAACGGGTCCTGTTCCACCAGCCCCGGCCCCGGCCGCGCCGTCGGATAGGCCGCCGCATAGGCCGCGAGACGCCGCCCGGACAGGTCGGCCATCACCGCCTTGACCGCCGTCGTCCCGATATCCACACCGATCAGCGCCCGTTCCCGCATTCCCGCTCTCCGACAGGGATTTACACCCCGACACTGGCCTGCCAATCATGGCGCAATCAAGCGCAAACACGCCCTCGGGAGGGGATCCAACATGCTTCACACATCACTCAAGGCCGCCGGTCTGGCTTCGGTTCTGGGCTTCGCCGCGCACGGCGTTCTGGCCGAAACCGTGGCCGTCATCACGCCCTATCTGGCCCAGCCCGGCACCCAGTTCTATGTCGAAGGGTTTCAGGCCCGCGCCACCGAACTCGGCTGGACCGTCAATGTCATCGACACCGCCGGTGACGTCGCTGCCGTGATCTCTCGGATCGAGGATTCGGTCACGCAGAAGGTCGATGCCATCGTCATCAACGTGGACCCCGCCCAGATCGGCGCGGGCCTTCAGGCCGCCGCCGATGCGGGCATCCCTGTCGTCGGCATGGACGCGGGCTCCGACCCGCTCGTTGCCGCCAACATCACCTCGAACGGCTATGCGATGGCGGCCGAGACTGCCGTCTATGTCGCCAACCGGATCGGCGGCGCGGGCAATGTGGTCATGTTCACCTTTGACCCCTTCCCGCCCGTGCAGGTCCGCGGTGTCGTCGCCGACGCCGTCTTCGGCAACTTCCCTGACATCAAGGTCCTTGACCGCATCACGCCCGACGTCTCGGACGGCGGCATCGCCGACAGCCGCGCCAAGATGGAGGCGATCCTTGCCGCCAACCCCGACCCCGGTTCAATCGCAGCCGTCTGGGCCGCCTGGGACCAGCCCGCCCTTGGCGCGCTGCAGGCGATCGAGGCTGCAGGCCGTGGCGGTGAAGGCATCGTGATCACCGGCATCGACGCCAACCCGCAGGCCCGTGACGCCATCAAGGCCGGCGGCAATTTCGAAGCCTCGGTCGCGCAGGACTTTGCCGGCATCGGTGCAACCACCGCCGACACCGTCGCCCGGATTCTGGCCGGTGAGACGCTGGTGCAGAAGGTCATCTACGTCCCGACCGTCCTCATCACCTCGGCCAATGTCGGCGAATGAGGCAAAAGGCAGGGGCAGCGCTGCATACCTTCGGTCAATCCAAGACCGGACGCCGCGCGTTGCCCTCGCCATCATCAAACCTGCGGTCTGAGCGGGAAAAGTGGGGGCTCCAGTGGAGCCACCACCCCGCTCACGCCTCACATCCGCGTCCGGCCCCTGTTCCGCTCGCCTCGTCAAAGGGCAGGGTCCGCCCCGGCGGGTGCGAAGCATCCGCCCTCGGGGGGGCGGATGCTGCCCGGAACGCTAAGGCGTTCCGGGCGGACAGCGTTACTCGCTCCGCATGCCCGACGCGATGGCGTCGGGCAAACCACGCCTCCCTCGTCCGACCGCATTTCCGGGCCACGGCGGGGTGAACCCCGCCCTACGCAAATGACCACCCTCACCCTCGACGCCCTTACCCGCATCTACGGCACCAGCCGCGCCCTAGACGGCGTGAGCCTGACTCTGACCGGGGGCGAGGTCCATGCGCTCATGGGGGAAAACGGCGCGGGGAAATCCACTCTGATCCGCCTCATCGCGGGCCTTGAACGCCCCGACACGGGCAAACTGCGCCTTGACGGCCAGCCTGTAACCTTCGACAGCCCCGCCGCTGCCCAGGCAGCCGGCCTCCGCTTCATCCATCAGGAACTGCATGTCGTCCCCGCCCTCTCGGTCGCCGAAAACATGCACCTCTCGCTCCCTTATCCCCGCCGTCTGGGCCTCATCCGCTGGTCCGCGCTCGCCGATGCCGCGGGCACGGCCCTCGCCCGCCTCGGCCTCTCCCAGATCGACCCGCGCCAGCCGATGTCCCGCCTCGGCCCCGGCGACCAGATGCTTACCCGAATCGCCGCCACGCTGATCGGCACCGAAGCCCGCCCGTGGCTCTACGTCATGGACGAACCGACTGCCGCACTCACCGGGGCCGAGGCCGAACGGCTCTTCACCGTCATCGCCGAGCTGAAATCGCAAGGTGCCGGCATCCTTTACGTCTCCCACCGCATGGCCGAGGTGATGCGACTCTCCGACCGCGTCACCGTGCTCCGCGACGGCAAACTGATCACCACCACACCCCGCGCCGGAACCGACCAGACCCGCCTGATCCACGCCATGACAGGCCGCGACCTCTCCGCCATGTTCCCGCCCCGGACGCTGCACAACAACGAGGGCGCGCGCCGTGCGGAGGAGCGCCCCCAAGGCCCCGCCCTTACCCTGACTTGCCTCACCGCACCCAACCTTCACCAGATCACCCTCACCCTCGCCCCCGGCGAGGTGCTGGGAGTCACCGGCCTCTCCGGCTCTGGCCGCGGCGCGCTCCTCCGCGCTCTCATGGGCGCCCTGCCCCTCACATCGGGCAAGATCACCCTGAATGGTCAGCCCGTCACCCTCACCTCCCCTGCCGAGGCCTGGACCAAAGGCATCGCCTATGTCCCCCGCGAACGCCGCACCGAAGGGCTGATTTCTGGCGGCACCGTGGTCGAGAACGTCACCCTCCCCCACCTCACCGCGCTCGCCCGCGCCCGCCGTTTCCGAAACCGCCCCCGCGAACGCGCCCTTCTGGCCGATGTGGCAATGGCCGTCCGGCTCAAGTCCACCGGCCCCGCACAGCCCGTCGGCCAGCTTTCCGGCGGCAACCAGCAAAAGGTCCTCTTCGCCCGCGCCATCGCCGGGGCACCCCAGGTCCTTCTCCTCGACGAACCCACGCGCGGTGTCGACGTGGGAGCAAAGTTCGACATTTACCGCCTGATCCGCCAGTTCTGCGACGACGGCCTTGCCGTCATCTTCGCCTCCTCTGACCTGCCCGAGATCATCGGCCTCTCTGACCGGATCGCCGTCCTCCAATCCGGCCACCTCGCCCACCTTGTCCCGAACAGGGACATGACCGAGGCCGCACTCCTTTCCCTCTGCTACGACCAGCCCCCAGCGAAAGCCTCGGCATGACCCACATCCTCCGCCGCCACGGCGGCCTTCTCGGCATGGTCGCCATCGTCCTGATCTTCTGGGCGCTCCTGCCCGAAACTTTCATGACGGCGCAGAACTGGCTCAACATCAGCCAGCAGATCGCCATGCTTCTTGTCGTCGCCGCCGTGATGACCGTCGTCATGGTCATGGGCGATTTCGACCTTTCGGTCGGCGCGATGGCCTCGCTTGCCGGTGTCCTTGCCGCTGTCCTCTTCACGCTGGGCGTCCCCGTCTGGGCCGCCCTCCTCGCCGCGCTTGCCGTGGGCCTTCTCGGCGGTCTCATCAACGGCGTGCTGGTCAGCCTGGTCGGCATCCTGCCCTTCGTTGCCACCCTTGCCACGCTCACGATCTACAGCGGGCTCGCCTTTCTGGTCAGCGACGGCCGCACCATCTTTGGCCGCGACATCCCCGAAGGTTTCGGCAACTTCGCCCGGGGCGGCATCCCGCTCTGGACGGTGGATGAACGCACCACCGTCTTCCCGAACCTGACACTGGTCGCCATCGCCGTCACGCTCCTGATCTGGATCGTACTGGAACAGACGACCTATGGCCGTCGCCTTTATGCCATCGGCGGCAACCGTGACGCCGCCCGACTGGCCGGTGTCCGCGTCAGCGCACTCCGCCTCTCGGCCTTTGCCTTTACCGGGGTCGGCGCGGCACTCGCCGGTCTCATGTATGCCTCGCGCGTGGCCTCAGCCAACCCGACGCAGGGCGACGGGCTGATGCTGACCGCCATCGCCGCTGTCTTCCTCGGCATGACCCTCACCGAAAATGGCCAGCCCCGGGTGCTGGCAACACTCGCAGGCGTCGTCGTCCTTGGCGTCCTCGACAACGGTCTGACCCAGCTTGCCGTGAACTCCTACGTCCGCGAGGTGCTGATCGGCCTCATCATCGTCGCCGCGGTCGGCACCAGCGCCCTTGGCCGTCGCGCCATCACCGGCCGCTGACCACCATCGAGGTCGCGCGTCGCGCGCGCCCACACGATTCGCCCCGCTGCCCGAAACAGACCTTACCAAATACTCACACGACAGACCGGCCCTGCAACACCCGGGAATCCGCCCGAATACCGAAACAAATACCGACGCAATACCGACGTGATACCGACGCAATACCGAAACCCGGTTTTCGCCAGAATCAACGCGTTAACACCTGATTCGGGCCCTCAGCCCGCCCAGGCCCGCGTCGCCGACCCCACCCGGGCAATCCAGCCCGCATCCGGTGCCCAACCTGCCGCCTCTGCCGCCAGCCAAAGCCCCCCGCCCAGCGCATCCAGCCGCGCCGGCACCGGTCCGCGCCCCAGCCCGTCCGAGACCCCGGCGACCATAGCCGCGCTCCGGAACACCGATCCCGCGTGACACCAATCATACCCTTCGGTCAGCCCCGCCTGCGCCGCCGCAGACCGCACCAGCCAGACAAGATGCCCGGCCGCCCGCGTCATGATCGCACTGGCCACCGGATCACCTGCCACGGCAAGCGCATCCACATGCCGCGCCACCCCGGCAATCGACGCCCGGGGCAAAGGCTTTGACATGATCCAGTTCAGCGGCGCAAAGGGATCAGCCCCCGCATCCAGCCCCATGAGTTCCAACAAGGCATCCGCAAAAGCCCGGTCCCCCGTCCGTCCGTCCAGCGTGCGGGACACCTGCGTCAGCGCCCGCCGCCCGATCCAGAATGCGCTCCCTTCATCCCCGAACAGATCACCCCAGCCCCCCACGCGGTGCAGGCCCTTTGGCCCCATCGCCATTGCCATCGACCCCGTCCCGGCCAGTATCAACACCCCCGGTGCCCCGGCAAAGGCCCCGTGATAGGCCAAAGCCACATCATTCATGACTTCCACCCCTTCGGAGAGGACCGAGCCCACCAGCGCCAGCATCGCCGCGTCATGGTGCGGCACCTCGCCAAACCCCGGCAGGCCCAAAGTGACCCGCACAAGGCCCCGCGCCCGCGCCATCACCTGCCCCAGCGCCGCAGTCAGGACCACTTCCCAGCCATCGCCGTCCTGCGGATTGCACCCGGCCAAACTGGGCAGCGCGATGATATTGCCCCGTCGGTCAGCCAAGGCCGCCGCCGTCTTGGTTCCGCCGCCGTCGATGGCCGCGATCAGTTCTGTCATGGACCCGTCCCCGCCTTTGCGGCAAACCTTAGCGGGCTTGATCCCCCGGCTCAACCTGACCCGGCAATTCTCCGGTTTCCGGCCTGATGTCATAGGGTTTGACCAGCGCCCAGACATGCGCAGGGATCATCGACTTCATACGGCGCGGCATTGCCCGGCGCAGGTGCAACACCGTCTCGACCGCCTTCATCTCGACCCGCGTCCGCGCAAACTCCAGCCCCTTGGGGCCCACGCGCGGCATCAGCCAGCCCATCACCGGCCGCATCCAGTCCGGCATCGCCCGCAGCGGCAACCCGCCCGCCGCCCGCGCCACATTGCCCGCAAAGCCCTTCACCGGCCCCGCTCGCCTGCCCTTGCTCCCAGGGGCCGACACGCGAAGCTCGGACCCAAGAAGCCCCAGCAACTCCTCGCCTCGTTGATTGCGGACGATCAGCCACTGCTCCCCCTGACCGCCCATATAGCCCACCGTGATATCGGCCAGCACATTGGTGTAGTCCACACAAGTCCGGCAGGTCAGCGGAAAGAAGTCCGACGGCAGCTTGGAAATCGGCAGTTGCAGGAAAGGGATCAGCTTGACCCGCCCGTCCGTGAACCGCAGTTCGACGCGGTAATCAGCACGAAACTCAAGATAGGTTATCGTGTCCGGGTCATCTGCCAGCAGGGCCAGAAAATCGTGAAACTTTTCTGTGGTGGTGTTGTCCGAACACGGTGTCCCGATCACAAAGAGCCGCTCGAACCCCAGTTCCGCCTCGATCGCCCGCAGCGCATAGACCTGACAGGGTATCCCGATGATCCCGATCCGCTTGAACCCCTGCGCCTTGGCCGGCTCCAACAGCGCCAGCAGTGGCGCATATCCCATCCGCATGCCCCTGCAGGCGGCCATGTCGGCGGCCTTGGTCACCATCACCGGCACGGGTTTCCAGCGGTCATCCGGGTCCGGCGCCATCGTCAGGATCGCATCCACCGCCCCGGTCTCAAGCAAGCGTTCGGCGATACCCGTCGTTATCCCGGTCCACTGCGCCCCTTCGCTCGGGCGTAGCATGGACGCCCGCACCATGCGGCGGAACGGCCCGAAATGCGTCTCGTCCATCCGTCCCGGATCACGGGCGCGGCCGTGGACTCGCGCCTCCATCGCCGGATAATCGGGCTTGATGAACTGGCAGGCCTTCCCGCACCGCCCCGGGTCGCTGGAGCGAGAGATGCCGCAGTCCGTACACATGTCGCGGAACGGCGCAGGCCCGGTCAGACGCGGCAGCGGCTCAACGGGTGTCCGAGCATGAAGGAAAGGGTGTTCGGTCACGGCAATCCTGTCGGTCTGGTCACGCAGGTGACGCTAATCGGACAAGACAAACTGTCAAGTCAAGTTGACAGTTTTCAATGCGCTTTCCGCATTTGCCGGCCCGGACCGCGCTTACCTTGGCCTGTCGTGGCCCACCCCCGACGCCCGATCACTGTCGAACCTGCCAAGGCTGGTCATTATGCTCACAAGCACGCTTCCCGTCCAACCGAAGGTGAAAAGCCCGCCCATGGCGATGATCGGGCCGAACAGTCGCCATTTGTCGGGGATCGTCACGTCGCCGGACCCGATCGTCGTATAGCAGCCAAGCACAAAGTAATAACTGTCCCGCAGGTTCGGAATGATTCCCGAAAGCCAGATCGGTGCCGACACCACAAGCGTTTCGAGAAGGTGAATGGTCGCAAGGGACGCAATGACCCGGGCCAGAATCAGATCCATCCGGATATGGCTCGACATGGGGGAAAGCGAGGCAAGGGAACGGTTGAACGAAAGGTTCACCATCCGCAGGCCGGTGCCATGAATGAAGATGATCAGGACAAGGCCAAGAACGCCGATGCCTACTTCAAAGAATTGCCCCTGATCGGGCAGGCCGTCCGGACTAACCATCATTATCTCCGGTTTGGATTCGGAACCGCTCTGCCTGGTCGGAAACGTGAACGGCGCAGGTGGCCAAACCCTGGGCACAGGCCCCGTCAACTGGCAGGAGGTTACAGCAAAGTCAGGTCAGCCGGGCCGATGTTCCGGCCCGGCATGCCGGAAAGGTCAGAACGTGTACGAAACGGCGAACACGGCACCTTCCAGGTCAAGCGACACATCGCGCCCCTTGATGTCACGGCTGATATTCATGAACCGGTAACCCAGTTGCGTGGACCAGGCAGGGCTGAAAGCATATTCGACACCGGCATAAACCTGCCACGTCGTACCCGTATCCGACGTTCCGCCATAGTCGGCAAAGCTTTGCAGCGAAAAGCGGTCGGTGAACGGGATAGCAACCTTTGCCGCGATCAGCGGGTCGGTCCATGTATCGTCAAGCGTGAAGTTTTCGTCAGGCAGAAGAGCGCCCGCGACGGCCACATCCAGACCAAGGTTGAAGTTCCGGAAACCGGCACCCAGATCGACGTTCAGACCATTGTTCCCATACACACGGTAAAGCGCATAGCCACTGAACGCGCTCAGATCTTCCGAGACCGTCGCACTTTCATACAGTGCACCAATCGGCGCAGGACTGGTGGACGCGAGGCTCGCGTACATCAGGTCGCCCGCAAAGGTCCATTTGTCACGCGTTGCGGAAAAGGTCCCCATGAAAGCCATGTCGAGACTGTCAAGAAGATCTGACCCGCTCTTGGGCCCGACCTCAACCGTGCCGAAGTTAAGCGTCTCGATTTCCGCAGAAAGACCGGGAACCCACGCATAGATCGTGGCCTTGTAGGTCCAGTCCGCGCTTTGCGCCATGGCGGCCCCGGGCAAAACCAGAGCAAGAACTGCAAGCGACGTCTTCATAATCTTCCTTCCGACAAACATGATTGGAACATGATACCACCTGGCGAAAACTGCAACGAGAGTGAGGTCCAAAAGAAGATTGCAAGTGAGAACATAACCACACAGTGACACTGACCGCAAGAAATGCATCGGGCCGTTCCCGGAGAATCGCGGCATCTGGTAAAGATGGAAGACGGTGCGGTCTGCACCCGCGGCCGTTTCGGTCCTGCGGCAATTCAGACGGCTTGCCGGGGGCTACAAGGGAAGTTTCTGCAAGGAACACGCTGTTGGCGCATCCGCCTGATTGATCCGATGATGATGAGCAGACCACTGGATGCGCCAGATTTGAGCTTTTCGGCGATGAAACATCTCTTCCACCCGGCAAAACACATCAATACGTTCTTGTCTCCGGAAGTCGACCATGCGTGACTGAGATCATGATCGGGGGTGTGTCGGCTCTTGTCGGTCAACGACATCGGTCGGCCGCTGAGGTCAGGAGAGTTTCACGGCAGGACGTACCAGTCCTGCGGAGGTGTTGGAAATGATAATGCGTTCATCGCGAATCCCTTTGGCCATTCTGCTGGCGTCGAATCTGGCCGCGACAGGACTTGTTGCGCAGACCCTTGTCGGGGACGGGACAGTTCCTTGTGGCGGGACCTATGTCGTGGTGCCCGGCGACACCCTCAGCGTCCTGTCACAGCGGGCCTATGGGACATCTCGTTTCTACACCAGCATCCTTGACGCAAACGCGGCCCTTTTGGGTGGCCGCGCAGACCGCCTTGGTGTCGGCATGTCAATTGCCATTCCCTGTCTTGACGCATCCGGGCAGGTGGTGACAAGCACGGTCGACATTCAATCCGCCATCAATGCCGAAGGCCCACTGACCGATAAACAGCTTGAAGCGCTTTTCGGCCCCGTGGCCCTGTTTCCCGACCCTGTGCTGACGCCGATCCTTCTTTCCGTGACCATGCCGCTTGATGTGGTCAAGGCCGGCCGGTTTGTCGAGGATTCAGCAGGCCTCTCGGCTCAGGAACGTGCCGCCGCCGCCAGTGACCAGAATTGGGACCCCGCCCTGCGCGAACTCGCCGCCGGGTATCCCGAGCTTGTGACAAGGATGAGCGATCACATCGACTGGACCGAACAGGCCGGCGAGGCCGTGCTTGTCCAGACCGACGATGTCCTTGACACGATCCAGAGGCTCCGGTCCAAGGCGATGGACAACGGCTACCTTGTTGATAACGAAGCGCAAACCATTCAGGTTACGAACAACACGATCAACATCGCCCCGGCCACGCCCGGTGTCGTCTATGTCCCGACTTATGATCCTCAGGTGATCTACACGACCCCGGTCAGCACGATGCCAGCCTACTATTATGACGACGACTTCTACCGCTACAACAACAACTGGAATGACGCACTTGTCGGCGGCGCCATCTTTCTGGGCAGCGCCGTCATTCTGGACGAGATCTTTGACGACAACGACTGGAACGATATCGGCGGCTGGGGCGGCGATGATGTGTCGATCGATTGGGACCGTGGCGATATCAACATAGAACGTGGTGACGTCACCATTGGCGGCGGTGACCGTGTGAACGTATCGGGGGGTGACCGCATTACGATCGGCGGTGACAGGACCGATATCACCAACATCGACCGGACGAACATCGGGAACGGCGACCGGACAACCATCGACCGCACCAACATCGGAAACGGCGACAGGACCAACATCGCGAACGGTGACCGCAGAGACATCGACCGCACCATCCGCAACGCGAGCGACGACGCCAGCCGCGAAGCCGCCCGGCAGCGGATCGAATCGCGCCAGGCCACCGGCGGTGACGTGGCCCGGCTTCCCGCGACCCTTCCCGCCGACCGCACACCGCGTGCTGAAACGCGCCCGACGGCCGGGACCCTTGACCGCCCCACAACGGGAACACGCGACCGCCCCTCTGACAGGCAAGTGCCTGCGACCCGTCCGGCAACAACCCATAGGGACACGCCCGTATCGCGGCCGACCCAGACACAACGTCCCGCCGCACAATCAACCCAAAGAACCCGCACGCCAGCCCATCATGACAACGTGTTCTCTCCTTCATCACGGTCCGTGTCGCCTCAGGCGATCGAACGCGGACGCCAAAGCACCCGAAACCTCCAGGGGACGAGATAGGCCATGTTTGACAGGAAACTCATCGCCGTTCTGGCCGTGATCGCATCTGCCGGTCCTGCACTTTCAGACCCGGCCCGGTTCGATACGCCCGATGCCGCCGTGCAGGCCGTGCTGACCGCCCTCGAAAACCGGGACAAGGCGACGATCCTCAGCATCTTCGGACCCGAGAACCAGGACATCCTGACGACCGGCGATGCCGAACAGGACAAAGAGATCTGGGGCGGCTTCTACGCCGACGCGCAGGACTTCAACGACGTCGTGGTGGACCCGCCGGGGCTTGCCACCCTTTACTTCGGACTCGACCGCGCCTCCTTCCCCTTTACGCTCGTTCTGGCGGACGGCACGTGGAGTTTTGACGGCGAAGGCGCGCGGGAAGAACTCCGGCTCAGGCGGATCGGGCGCAATGAACTGGCCGTGATCGGTATTCTGGGGCGCGCCTCGGAAATCCAGGCCGAATACCGCAGCGTGGACCACGACGGCGACGGCGTCATGGAATACGCCTCATCTCTGCTGAGCACCTCCGGCAAGCGAGACGGCCTCTACTGGCCCGACGAACCAGGAACCGAGCCAAGCCCCTACAACGAGACGATCGCACGGGCCAGTTTCACGGGCTTCAATCTGGATGGCGTGAATCTCGAACCCGAACCGCTCGAGGGCTACTATTTCCTGATCCTGCAAAGTCAGGGCCCGGCCGCTCCTGGCGGCGCCTACAGCTACATGGTCGGGGGCAACATGGTCGCGGGCTACGCCGTCGCCGCCTTTCCGGCGGTCTACGGCGATACCGGCGTGATGAGCTTCATAGTGGGCGAGGGCGGTATCGTCTATCAGGCCGACCTTGGCGGAAACACCCTGACCGCAGCCTCAGCCATAACGATTTTCAATCCTGACGAACGATGGGCACCTGTTGATCTGGACGAATGATGAGGGAAAGCACAACACAGGCAGATTGTTCCAACGGCTCAGGCTGACCTGGGTCGGATGTGAATGACCAGGTCTCGGCGCCGATCCGTTGTCCGGGCGAGAGGCGGCGCAAGGGTCTTGTTTAGAGTGTGTACTCGAGAATTGCACATAGCCGTCCTTCATGCCGCTCCATAAACCTGACGTCGGCAACACCGCCCGAACATTGTCAGATACAACAACACGGGGGTTAACCCGATGGGTGTGGCACAGAGAGACCATGCGGTCGTAATGGGTCAAATCGCCACAACGCTTGCGGCAGCGTGGTCATCACGAAGCCCTGCTGTCGACGAGTGGGCGACGCTGACTCTGCAATGCCCCGAGCGACCATGATGACACGCGGTCAAGGATGACGCCGGAGAGCACGTCGACCCGTATCGAACTCTTCGGGAAAGTCCTGCTCCGGCAAGGGAGCGGCTTGGTCCAAGGCGTTGAACTTGCGCTCGATCAGCGGAAGATACCGGACCGGAGAGAAGATCATGTCCCCGCGGCCGCAGCAGCGCGGGTGTGTGGCAGAGCCCGGGCCGCCGGAAGGCGACGACCTTTGCCTCCTCGGCCTCGGTCAGCACGGTGGACCGCGGTTCCGTCGGCCCTGTCTTCATATCCTCGACCGTCGCGCGCTTTCGCCACTTCGCAACCGTCTTCGGATTGATGCCGAGCTCCCGGCTCAACTGCGCGAGCGAAGCTTGCGAACGCTGTATTGCTGCTCTGACGGCGTGCCCTCGCCAGCGGGCTTGAACCGGTGGTGCCACGCTGGCTCGATCGTGGCGCTCCCGCGACGAACTTGTCCCATAGGGCTTCCTCCCATTCCTGAGAAAGGATCGCACCATCAAACCGTCGGATCAAACACCTAGAGCGTGTGGTTGCCATCCTGATTCAGGATTCAGATGGGCGTTGATCCATGACTCCCTGCCTTTGAGGCAGATATGGGGGTCGATGATGGGCAAGCCGCATCCTGCAGAGTTGCGCCAGAGGGTGGTGGATCATGTTGCGGACGGGAACACGCAACGCGCGACGGCGGCACGGTTCAAGGTATCGGTCCGTCTTCTCAACGACATGGTCAAGCTGAAAGCCGCGACCGGGGGTCTTGGCCCGAAGCCGCAGGGCAACGGCGGCGGCCATGGCAAGCTTGCTGCGCTGAAGGGCTGGTTGGCGCGGCGCATCGGCGAGAAGCGAGACCTGACCGCCGCCGCGCTGGCCGCCGAGATCGTGGCCACGCACGGAGTCGCGGTGTATCGCGGCACGGTCTGGCAGGCCCTGCGCGACCTCGGGCTGACGCACAAGAAAAGACCTGCGCGCGGTCGATCAGAAGCGCCCCGAGGTCGCAGCCGCCCGCCACATCTGGATCACCAAACGTCAGCCCTTCATGGCCAACCTCCTGACGCGGATCGGATTTATCGACGAGTCGAGCCTGAAGACCAACATGGTCGAGACCACCGGCTGGGCGCCGAAGGGTGAGCGCCGCGTCGACCATGCCCCGCTCGGCGCCCGGCAACCTTCATCGCAGCCCTGCGCCACGACCGGCTGGATGCCCCTTGGGTGATCGACGGCCCGATCAACCGCGACCTGTTCGATGCTTACGTCGAAACCCAGCTCGCACCAACGCTGCCGAAGGGCGACGCCATCATTCTGGACAACCTGTCTGTTCACAAAAGCCCGCAAACCGCCCGGACCCGGCGCGACATCGGCCGCTGGTTCCTGCCCCCGCCGCCCTACGCCCCCGACCTCAACCCGATCGAGATGGCCTTCGCAAAGCTGAAGGACCCTCCAGCGAAAGGCCGCCGCACGCACCTACGATGACCTCTGGAAAGCCGTCGGAACCATCTGCAACCTCTTCAGCCGAGACGAATGCCTCAACTCCTTCATCGCAGCAGGCTATGAACCCGATTGGCAATGACAAGCTCTGATATGCGGGAGATTCATTCGGCCGCCGTTCTCAGCATGTTTTCGGCCTTGGGCAAGCGGATGACGAAGGCGGTTCCGCTGGCATCAGTTTTCTCAAGGTCGAGGCGGCCACCGTGGCCTCGTACGAGTTCGGCGGCGATCACAAGCCCCAAACCCGAGCCGCCTTTGGTTGCGCCACCCTGGAACGGCTGAAAAAGATGCTCACGTGCGCGGGTCGGCAGGCCAGGGCCGGTATCAGTGATGTAGATGCTCCAGGTATCGTCATCCTCTTCCGCGGACAGGCCGATCTCGCCCGGCTTCCCTGTCGCGGTTATGGCCTGACGGGCGTTGCGGACAAGGTTCAGAATGACCCGGTAGAGTTGTTCGCTATCGGCGCGGATCGTCATCCCGGCAGGAATGCCTTCGCTGAAGGAAATGTCATGATCGCCCGCCGCAAGCCGTTCGCTGTCGATCACTTCGGCCACAATGGCGGCGATCTGGACGCGGGACAGGCTGGGAGGCGGTTCTTCTGCCCGACCGAAGGCGAGAGTGGATTCGCAGAGGTTCACCGCTCGGGTGATGGAACCCACGAGTTTTGGAGCCATGCGGCGGACCAGCGGGTCTTCGGAGCCTTCTATGCGGTCAACGAAAAGCTGGGCCGAGGTCAGTATGTTGCGCAGGTCATGGCTGACTTTGGCTACCGCTCCGCCGAGTTGGGCCAGCCGTTCCTTTTGCTTCAGTGCGCTGGTGAGTTGGGTCTGCATCGATTGGAGAGCATCCTCTGCCTCGCGCAGTTCGGTAACTCCGGCTTTGGGCTGAATGATCCTGCGGGCGTCTTCGGGGGCGCTTGCGTAGGATTGCATGGCTGTGACCACGCCCTTGATCGGCTTGACGAGGAGGACGCGGACAGCAAAGAAGAGGAGCGCTGCCGTGACGATCGAGATGACGGCCGACAGGATCAGGATATTGATGCCGTAGTCGATCATCGCCGATCGGAGAGGGCCGGTTTCCATCGTGACCTCGATCAGGATGCCGCCGTCACGCACGGGATCGCCGATAACGCGGATAATCCGATTCCGTGGATCGGCCAGTGTCGTCATCGCGTCGCGTATCAGCGAGATCCCAGTCGATTCACGCAGGTCGTAGGTGGCCGAAATCGGTTCGGGAATCGGGGATGAGAGCGCAAGTCGGCGAACCTCGTCACGGCGTAGCACAACGTTGAAGACCCCGGCATTGGCCAGAAGTTCCTTTTCCAGATCCGGGTCGATCATCTCGTCCGAGAGCGAGGCAAGCGACGCGATCTGGGCCCGTTCGAGGCGAAGTTCGAGATAGCTTTCCCGGAACCGGGCGACAGAGGGGACAAAGATCAGCACTTCGGCAAGCACGACGAAGATTGTCGTCAGGATGAGGAAGCGGCCCGAAAGCGAATTGAACATCTTGCGTCCCAGGGAGGGTCAGGGAAGCCAGCGTTGCACTGTCTTCACGACCCGTTTCACAGAAGGGCTGTCGAAAAGCCTTGGACTAAAATAGGCACCCGCAGCGCGTTTGTTAATCTCGCCAAGTGTCGGATAGGGCAAGATCGTATTGGAAATGGCCGACATTTTCATGCCGTTGGCAATGGCCATGGCCCAAAGGCCGATAAGTTCGCCGGCCTGAGGGCCCAGAATGGTCGCGCCGACCGGGCGGCCCTTGACGACCATGACCTTGATACGGCCCTCGGCTTTGCCTTCGGCGATGGCCCGGTCATTGTGACTGAAGTCGACAGCAGCGATTTCGACCTTGCCGCCATGGCAGGCGCGGGCCCCGGCTTCGGTCAGGCCGACCTGGGCGAGTTCAGGGTCGGTAAAGGTAGCCCAGGGGATGTGGTCAGTGCGCTGGCGGGCGGACAGACCCAGCAGGGCAGAGCGGATGACGATGCCCGCGTGGTAGCCTGCAACATGGGTAAACATGAGACCGCCCGCCACGTCGCCCACGGCATAGATGCGGCGATTGGTGGTTGAGCGAAGGTCGGCACCAACCGTGACCCCTTTGCGATCGAAGGCTACACCGGCTTTCACCAGATCCAGCCGATCGAGGTTCACCTTGCGCCCGACGGCCATGAGGAGGTGCGAGCCGGTAAAGACGCCCTTTGTCGTGTGAACAGCGATGCCGCCGGTGGCGCTGATCCGTTCGGCCTTTGCACCTTCGATGATCGTGACGCCCTCGGCCCTGATCTTTTCGATCAGACGGGCCGCAAGTTCAGGATCGTCCCGGCCCATGGCCCTTGCGCCTTCGATGACCGTCACCTCGCAACCGAGGCGGCGGTGGGCCTGCGCCATTTCCATGCCGATGGGTCCGGCGCCGATGATGACCAGGTGTTCGGGCTTTTCCCGCAGGGCAAAAATCGACTCGTTCGTGTGGACGGTCACGCTGTCGATGCCAGGGATCGGGGGCACAAGGGGCGACGAACCCGTCGCGATGACAAAGCGGCGGGCGGTGATCCTTGTGTCACCGGCCTGCACCGCGGTGGGCGAAACGAACCGTGCCCAGTCGCGGATGACATGTACGCCCAACCCTTCGAACCGTTCCTGGCTGTCGACAGGGGCAATCTGTTCGATGACGCGGGCGACGTGATCCTTGACGACCGAGAAATCGATCTGCGGGGCGACGGGAGTGATGCCAAAATTCGCCCCGATTGTCATCAGATGCGCCCGTTTTGATGCGGCGATCAGGGCCTTGGACGGGACACAGCCCGAGTTGAGGCAATCGCCGCCCATCTCGTGCCCTTCGATCAGGACGACGCTCGCCCCCATCTGGGCCGCTCCCGCAGCGACCGACAGGCCGCCAGACCCGGCACCGATGATGCAGATGTCCGCCTTGATGTCAGGCATGGTTCACGTCCCTTTCCGGCTGCGCAGGGCCTTGATGAGAATGGGCAGGCCCGCCAGCACGCACAGCCCAAGGATGGGCACCAAAACCGATGGCGAGACGAATACGCTGAGATCCGGTTCCGCGCCCTTTTCGAAAACATCCCCCAGTCCGGCGCCAACAGACGTCAGAACCAGCGTGCCGGGGATTATGCCCAGAAAGGTGGATATGGCGTAGCGATGGAGCGGCACATCAAGCAGCGCCGGGATCAGGTTGGCGACAAAGAACGGCACCGCCGGAAGCAGACGCATGAGAAACAGCATCGACCACTGGTTCGAATCGATGCCGTCCTTGATCTGCTTCACACTGCCTTCTGAGGCGTCGATGCGGGCAGCCAGGCGTTCGCCAAGGCCGGCCCGTGCTGCAAGAAAGATGCCGATGGCCCCGATCGTGGCCCCTGCGAGGTTCAGGAACAGACCGGGGAAGATGCCGAACAGAAAACCGCCCGCCAGGCTCACCACCGTGGCGCCGGGGAGGGAAAAGGCGGCGATGACAATGTAGGCGATGACAAAGAGGACGATACTGAGAGCGTAATTCTGGTCCCTCAGGGCGATAAGGGCATCATGGTTGGCACGCAAAGTCTCGAAAGTCAGGACGTCGCGCAGGAACCAAGCCCCAAGCAGGGCTGCAACGATGACAATCAAAAAGGGCAGCCCGCGTTTCAGGCTGGCGCGGGACGGGGTGTGCATGCGGTGCGAATCCTGCTGGTTGGCCTGTGTCATCCTGAGGGATACATGCCCCTAACATGGGTAAAGTCACAGGGGCCTCACGGCTGGTTGATGGCGCGTGGCCGGTTCAGCACGGTTGACGCAGGGTTCTGGCGGATCTGTAACAATTCAAGCAGTCTGGAGACGAAAATGTTGCGACAAATGCACCCCGCACGCGTTGACACCGGGTTGACCCGTGTCTAAACGACGGGCTTCTAAAGATGTCGGGCTGCGCGATTCCGGGTGGATGACGTGTTGCCCCAAGGACCGGAGAGAGCGCGATGAAACGCACATTCCAACCTTCCAACCGTGTTCGCAAGGCGCGCCACGGTTTCCGCGCGCGCATGGCGACCAAGAATGGCCGCAAGGTCCTGAATGCCCGTCGCGCCCGTGGCCGTAAGGTTCTGAGCGCGTAAGCACCAGACGAATCTATGCAATCAGAACCGCCGGGACGCACCGTGGCTGGTCAGATGGCCGAAGCTACGCGGGTCGTCCCGGCGCTTTGCGTTTTTCCGCAGGTCCTTACAAAGCGGTCGGACTTTCTCAAGGCGGCCAAAGGGCTGCGGCACGGGACAGCGGGCTTTCATCTTCAGGGCCGGGAACGCGCTGCGGACGAAACGGCCAAAGGTCTGCGCGTCGGATTCACCTGTTCCAAGAAGGTCGGCAATGCCGTGGCACGCAACCGGGCCAAACGCCGCCTGCGCGAGATTGCCCGGCTGGTTATGGCCGATGCCGGGCGAGACGGTTGGGATTATGTGCTGGTCGGGCGGCCTGAAACCACCGGAACACTTGATTTCGGTCGAATGCAGGATGATCTGAAGCAAGCCTTGTTCCGCATTCACGGTCAACCATGACACCGCTGGCATATGTCATTTCTTTGCCGGTCCGGACCTATCGGATCGTGCTGTCACCCTGGGTCGGGCATGGCTGCCGGTATCATCCGACCTGCAGCGTCTATACGCTTGAGGCGTTGGAGAGACACGGCGGCATCAGGGGCACGTGGCTCGCCATGCGTCGGATAGGTCGTTGCCACCCCTGGGGCGGATCGGGGATCGACAACGTTCCGGATTGACCAGTATCGCTGCCGGACCCCTTTGGTCTGGTTCAGTCCAGCTTTTCGAAAGTGATGCTGACATCACCGATATCGACGCCGTAGCGCTTGATATAGGCCCGGTTGAACAGACGGTCGTCTGACAAGAGCCACATCCAGTCGTCGAACGCAACCTGCATCGTTTCCATGGCCCCCGAGGCAGAGGGTATCGGCAGATTGATCTCGTACTGCCAGTTGAAGCGATCCCCGTCTTCCTTCCCGGTCGCCTTGCCAATGACGCCGGGGGCGGTGCCCTGCCAAGTGTCCTGGCCGGTCTTGACCAACGTCCAGACGCGCTGTTCGGTTGAGCCGTCTTCATAGACGAAATCTTCGGTTAGGGTCAGCTTCTCTCCATCCCAGTCGCCGTGGATGTCGACCACGAACTGGCGGCGCACGGTGCCGAAGATGTCCTGGAACTGGCCATAGGCGACGAGATCGCCATCAAAGAACTCCTCCAGATTCAGTTGCCGGTCGCTGAGGACAGGGTCTTCGAAAGACGGTTTTCCCGTGCAGGCGGCAACAAGGGCAAGAGCGGCAACGGCGAGAATGCGCATAGAAAGTCTCCTTTGCAGTGATACGTGCCTGATCTGCCACTGGATTGCTCCGTCTGCTGCAATCTGGCATAGGACGTCCATGTTTGACGATGATCCCGAAGGTATACATCCGCTGTTCAACGGGGCCCCCAAGAGCACCGAGTTCAAGAAGTTGCGCAAACGGATCGTGCAGCAGGTGCGCGAGGCGATTGACCAGTATGGCATGATCGAACCGGGTGCCCGCTGGCTGGTTTGCCTGTCGGGCGGCAAGGACAGTTATACACTTCTGGCGATTCTCTACGAGTTGAAATGGCGCGGTCTTCTGCCTGTCGATCTGCTCGCCTGCAATCTGGATCAGGGGCAGCCCGGCTTTCCGGCGACCGTGCTGCCGGAGTTCCTGACGCAGATGGGCGTTCCGCACCGTATCGAGTATCAGGACACCTATTCGATCGTGATGGACAAGGTGCCGACGGGGCGCACCTATTGCGCGCTGTGTTCCCGGCTCCGGCGCGGAAATCTTTACCGGGTCGCCCGCGAGGAAGGGTGCTCGGCGGTAGTGCTGGGCCACCACCGCGATGACATTCTAGAGACGTTCTTCATGAACCTCTTTCATGGTGGGCGGCTGGCCACGATGCCGCCGAAACTCCTGAACGAAGAAGGCGACCTTTTCGTCTATCGTCCGCTGGCCCATGTGGCTGAAACCGACTGCGAGAAGTTTGCCCGAGCCATGGCCTATCCGATCATCCCCTGTGACCTGTGCGGATCACAGGACGGTTTGCAGCGGCAGCAGGTCAAGGCGATTCTGGACGGTTGGGAAAAGAACAGTCCTGGCCGTCGGGGAATCATGTTCCGGGCGTTGATGAATGCCCGTCCGTCGCATCTACTTGACCCTCAGTTGTTTGATTTTGCAGGGCTTGTCCGGGCGACGCGCATTCAGGAAGATTCGTCTGACATTCCGGACCTTCGTTAACTTCCTCCAAATCATCTCTGGCCTAAGGTCATCCCCGCAAAGCTTGCGCCATTCCCGGAGAAGGTTTTGGGTTTGGCTTCACAGGACTTCTGACAGATGTTGATCGCCATCTCGGACCTCACCGCCAGCCGCTTTGCGCCACTGGTGCGATCTGTCGGACGCCCATCGCTGCTGATCCTGTCAACCCTTCTGATGGCATTAGCGTTCTGGGTTGGCGGACTTCCTGCCATCATCGGTATTTCGGCTGCCTTGCCGATTGCAGTACTGCTGGCGGGATCAATCGGGGAACGCGGTGGCCCCCGGAGGGATGGACTGACCGGGCTTCTGCAGCGTGACGGGCTTGTAAGGCAACTCGACCAGATCCTGCACGACGCCGCAAAGAACGGGCGATCCACAGGTGCGCTTGTCATTGAAATTGACCGTTTCAAACTACTTGAGGAGCGCATGGAACGTACCTCGGTCGAACGGGTCATCGCCGTGACAGCGCAACGGTTGGAGGGCGCCTTGCGCGATAGCGATGTTGCGGCCCGACTTGACGGGCCAAAATTTGCCGTCGCGCTGGCAGCAGTCCGCCGGCTTGATCTGGAAACGGTCATCCAATTGGCGGGTCGGCTGCAGCGTACGCTGGCTGAGCCGATTTCCGACCACGGTTCAAACATCTATGTCACTGTATCTGTCGGGTTCAGTCTGGCGTTTCGACTGGGCAATCCGTCCGGAGAGTCCGTCCTGCAGGCCGCGACGCTGGCCATGATCGAGGCCCAGCGCAGCGGGCCGTCAGGAATCCGGAGTTATTCCGACGCGATGAAGGCGCGCATCACCAGCCGGAGCATTCTGGCCAAAGAGGTCTCTGAAGCGCTTGAAAAGGACGAGATCAATGCATTTTTTCAGCCTCAGATTTCGACCCGGAGCGGCGAAATCACAGGATTCGAGGCGCTGGCGCGCTGGCATCACCCCGAACGGGGCCTGATACCTCCGGCCGAATTTCTGCCGGCGCTCGCCCAAGCCGGCATGATGGACAGGCTTGGGGAAAGGATGGTCAGGGACGCCCTTGCTGCCGTTCGCCGATGGGAAGATCAGGGGTTCAGCATTCCGCGCGTCGGCGTGAACTTTTCCAGCGAGGAACTGCATGACCCCAGGCTGGTTGACCGTATCGCCTGGGAGCTCGACCGGTTCGAACTAACCCCCGACCGGCTTGTTGTCGAAGTGCTTGAATCCGTGGTGGCGAACCGGTCCGAGGACGTCGTCATCCGGAATCTTTCCGGGCTCGCCCGGCTGGGCTGCTGCCTTGATCTGGATGACTTTGGCACGGGGCATGCTTCGATCACGAGCATCCGAAGGTTCTCGATCGAGAGGATCAAGATTGACCGCTCTTTCGTGACTCGGATTGACGAAGACCCCGAGCAACAGAAAATGGTATCGGCCATTCTGACTATGGCCGAGCGCCTGGGCCTTGATACCTTGGCGGAAGGTGTTGAGACGTCCGGAGAGCGAGCGATGCTGGCCAAACTGGGCTGCGGGCATGTGCAGGGATTTGGAATCGCGCGACCGATGCCGCTTCATGAAACGGACGTCTGGATCAGGAACTATGACGCGCGCAGGGGAGACGTGCCGTGCGTTCACCTCAGGGTCGTGTGACACATTAGATGACCATGAGGAACGGGCGGGCATAAAGTGTGGTCACGCAGATCAGCTTGCGAGCGCGTACGGACATGTCCGGCCCGACCCGAAGCAAGCACTTTCGTTGGGAGAGCGAGATCTCGCCAAGTTAACTCAAGGAGGGTCATGCTGATGCTTGCTAACCACAAATCCGTCGCGAAGTTCACAATCCCTTATCTTTGACTGCTGCCCAAAGCCGCAGGTCGGTTTCCGGAATGGAAAACAGCTTGACCTTTGCCCCCCTGCCCTGTTGAACCGCGCTGATGTTTTCCGACGAAATGGGCGGCTCCAATGGACGACCAGAACAAGAACCTCATCCTCGCAACGGCTCTCAGCTTTCTCGTGATCCTTGGGTGGGTGTTCCTGTTTCCACCTGAAACGCCGGCGCCAGCCACTGACCCGGCAGTTGCCACGACGCCTGAGTCCACGACGCCGGTAACGACCGACGCGGCGACGGCAGACGGTGTCGCACCAGTCGAAACCGCTGTCCCGGCCGAGGCACCGCGGATCACCATCGAAACACCGCGCCTTTCGGGCACGATCTCACTCCAGGGTGGGCGGATCGACGATCTGAAACTGTCGGATTATCGCGAAACTCTGGACCCGAATTCCGATCTGGTCAGACTGCTTTCCCCGGTTGGTGGCGAATTCCCCTACTACGCGCTATACGGTTGGAAAGCCGAAGACGGATTGACGCTGGACGCGGTGCCCACTCCAGACACACTCTGGAGTGTCGAGTCGGGCGAAATACTGACGCCAGAAACGCCTGTCACCCTGTTCTGGGACAACGGCAACGGACAGATTTTCCGCCGACAGATCGCGATTGACGAAAACTACATGTTCAAGATCACTCAGTCTGTTGAGAATAGGTCGGCTTCTCCCGTTACCGTGACCCCTTACGGATTCATCGCGCGCGACGGGCGTCAGGACTCAATGGCGAACTTCATTCTGCATGAAGGCGTTGTTCGCATGTCGGACGGAAAACTCCAGGAGATCAAATACAAGGCGATGGCCGATCTTGAGACGGTATCGCCCGATGGGAGCCTTGTTGACGAGATCGATGTGACCGCGAATGGGTGGATTGGCTTTACGGACAAGTACTGGATGACGACACTTATTCCGACTCCCGGCACTGCGTTCCGGTCAACGGCGCGGTTCCTGCCAGGGAACGGCGTCTTTCAGGCCCTGACCTGGATGCCGACCCAAACTGTGGAACCCGGCGAGACCGTGAATGTCGAGAGCCAACTCTTCGCCGGTGCCAAAGAATGGGAAACCATCCGGACCTATCAGAACGAGGGCGGTATTGAACGTTTCCTCGACTCGATCGACTGGGGTTGGTTCTTCTTTTTGACCAAGCCAATCTTCTGGCTGCTGCATTTCCTGCACGGGTTCATCGGCAACATGGGCTGGTCGATCATCGTCCTGACTCTTGTTCTCAAGTCGCTCGTGCTGCCGCTGGCGTACAAGTCTTATGTCTCGATGGCAAAGATGAAGGAACTGCAGCCCGAGATGGAAAAACTGAAGGAGCGTGCAGGCGATGACCGCGCGGCTCTTCAGCAGGGCATGATGAAACTCTACAAGGACAACAAGGTCAATCCGGCTTCGGGTTGCCTGCCGATTCTTATTCAGATCCCGATCTTCTTTTCCCTGTACAAGGTAATCTTTGTAACGATTGAGTTGCGCCATGCACCCTGGATAGGCTGGATCCGGGACCTTTCAGCCCCCGATCCGTCCTCTATCCTGAATGCCTTCGGGCTTCTTCCGTGGAACACTCCGTCGCACGAAAGCTTGTTCTTCATTTTCTCGCTTGGCGTTCTGCCGATCCTCCTCGGGATTTCAATGTGGCTTCAGCAGAAGCTGAACCCGGCGCCGACAGATCCGACTCAGAAAATGGTATTTGCATGGATGCCTTGGATCTTCATGTTCATGCTGGGCACATTTGCCTCGGGTCTGGTGCTATACTGGATCACGAACAACGTGATCACGTTCATCCAGCAGTATTCGATCATGCGCAGCCACGGCCATCGACCCGATGTTTTCAGCAACATTTTCGGTTCCTTCAGACGAACGCCCAAGGACGAAGCCGCAAAGACACCGAAGCCCGGTGGCAAGTGATGGCGACGGTGGCCGCCCTCTGGCGGCACCCGATAAAGAGCCATGGGCGCGAGGCGCTGGACCAAGTGACGCTGGTCGCGGGGCAGACGATCCCTTGGGACAGGGTCTGGGCGGTCACGCATGAGATCACGAAGCTAGATCGGGCCGTGCCCGAATGGCTACCCTGCCAGAACTTCA
Source organism: Rhodobacterales bacterium (assembly GCA_026400355.1). Lineage (GTDB taxonomy): Bacteria > Pseudomonadota > Alphaproteobacteria > Rhodobacterales > Rhodobacteraceae > JAPLPE01. Next base: position 28,708 of record JAPLPE010000042.1, read on the forward strand.
TGATCGGAACCCGAACGCCTGCTCTCGCGGGACTTTGGGCGCGGCTCGATGAAAGCGCCCGCACGGTCGCACTGCGGCATGTGGAATTGGGTGAGCAAATCGTTGCGCCGGACGATGCGGCTTCGGTTGCTGCTTTCCTGGAATGGATTTCCCCGCTTTGTCCCGAGGCGCGGGCGCGGCCTACTGGGGTGGTGTCTGTGCCCGGGCGAGGCATGACTGATACGACCTATCCTTCAGTGTCGATCATGAATCTCGCGTCACACAATGCAGTCGCGAATGCCTTGGCGCAGGACATTGAACCCGAGCGGTGGCGCGGCAATATCTGGCTGGACGGTCTGGAAAGCTGGGTTGAGTTCAGCTGGATGGATCGCAAGGTCCGGATCGGCGGGGCCGTGCTGGCCGTGCGTGACCGGATCGCACGTTGTCTGCATACGGCCGCGAACCCACAGACAGGCGGGCGCGATGCGGATACGCTGGGCGCGCTAGAGCGGAACTGGGGGCATCGGGATTTCGGTGTCTACGCCGAAGTGATTGAAGGCGGAACCGTCCAGATCGGCGACACCGCGGGAGTTGTCTGAGATGCAATTGTCTTTCCCCGTTTCCGAAGCGCCTGATGTGATTTCGATAGAGAGGGGCCGAATTCTGTTTGCGGGCCCGGTCGAGTTCGTCAAGGGCGTCGTCGCGATGGCCGGGCTGCCCGATCCGGATCGTATGGAGGTTTGCTTTGCCGGGCGGTCGAACGTCGGAAAATCAAGCCTTATCAATGCGCTGACTGGGCGCAAGGGGATTGCGCGGGCATCAAACACGCCGGGTCGGACGCAGGAGATCAACTATTTCTCGGTCGGTCCCGAGCGGTACTTGGTGGACCTTCCCGGTTATGGCTTTGCCAACGCGCCGTTACCGGTGGTTGAGCGCTGGCAGAAGCTGCTGAAATCCTATCTGTCGGGCCGACAAACCCTGCGCCGGGCCTTTGTGCTGATCGACGCGCGGCATGGCGTAAAGGCGGTCGACGAGGAGATTCTGACACTTCTCGACAAAGCAGCCGTTACGTTTCAAGCGGTTCTGACCAAGACGGACAAGGTCAAGGCGTCGGAACTGGAAGCGGTGTTGATCCAGACGCGGGCGGCGCTGTCAAAGCATCCTGCAGCTTTTCCCGAGATCGTTCTCACCTCGTCCGAGACGGGCGACGGGATTGAGACGCTGCGCAGCATCATCGCTCATATCGCCTGAGGGACCACGCCCATGAGGAAGCAGGACATGAACCGAGACTGGATCGCCACAGCACGTACTCTTTCCGAGGCGTTGCCTTTTCTGCAACGCTATTCGGGGTCGGTTGTTGTGGTGAAGTTCGGCGGTAATGCCATGGGTGATGATGATGCCATGGCGGAGTTTGCGCGGGATATCGTGCTGATGCGGCAGGTGGGGGTGAACCCGGTTGTCGTGCATGGCGGCGGGCCGATGATCAACCAGATGCTGGAGAAGCTGGGGATCAAGTCGACGTTTGTGCGCGGCAAGCGGGTGACGGACAAGGCGACGGTCGAGGTCGTCGAGATGATTTTGTCGGGGCTGGTGAACAAGAGGATCGTGCAGGCGATCAACGATCAGGGCGGTCGGGCTGTCGGGATTTCCGGCAAGGATGACGATCTGATGGTCTGTGTGGCCGACGATCCCGAGCTTGGGTTTGTCGGTAAACCGGTTGAAATGAACGTGCAAGTGCTGCGCGATCTGTACAATGCCGGGATCATTCCGGTGGTGGCGCCAGTTGCTACGGGCATGGAAGATAACGAAACTTTCAATGTGAACGGTGATACGGCGGCGGGTGCCATTGCGGGTGCGCTGCAGGCGGACCGGCTGCTTTTGCTGACGGATGTGACGGGTGTGAAGAACAAGGATGGGGAGATTGTGACCCAACTGACGCCAGATCAGGTGCGCGAGATGATTGCGGACGGGACGATCGCCGGGGGCATGATTCCCAAGACCGAGACGGCCTTGGCGGCACTGGAGGCCGGGGTGCGGGCGGTTGTTATCCTGGACGGGCGGCTCCCGAATGCGAGTCTGCTGGAGTTGTTTACCGAGCATGGTGCGGGGTCGATCATCCGGTCGACCGAGCCGCGAGTGAAGCCGCGCATCAGGTGAGCGTGTTGTCAGACATCGAAAAACGGGCTGCTGTATCGCGGCTGTATTGCGTCGGAATCGCGTCGGTGCTGGTTTCCGACAATCTGGGAAAAGACATCCGGTCCGTTGTCCTTTTGGGCCCCGATGAACCGGCGTTCTGGCCCCATTTCCGGACCGAACCTGAATGCTCGGACGGACGGCCTGATCCGCTGGATCGCTGGTCGCGGCGGGTCATTGGGCGGCTGGCCTGCGATATCGGGGCCAAGGCGGTATTTCCCTTTGGCGGGCCACCTTACTGGCCCTTCATCAGTTGGGCGCAGCGATCGGGGCGGGCATGGCAATCACCTGTCGGGATGCTTGTGCATGAGAAGGCGGGGCTGTTCTTTTCCGTCAGGGGGGCCATTTCGGTCACCGAAGTGCTGGAGCCGACGGTGGGGGTCAGTCCTTGCCTGACTTGCAGTGGCCAGCCATGCCGCACATCCTGCCCGGCGGCGGCGCTCGGGGATCAGGGTTATGTTGTGCCAGCATGTCACGCTTTCCTTGACGGCGCGGATGGCGCAGACTGCAGGGAGGGAGGTTGTCGGGTTCGTCGGGCCTGCCCAGTTGGACAGGCACGTCGCCTGCCCGATCAATCAGCCTTTCACATGAAAGCGTTTCACAGACATGACCCTTCGCCTGATCCTGATCCGCCACGCGAAATCTGACTGGTCCCTGCCGGGGGCCGCCGACCATGATCGGCCCCTGAACGCCCGTGGGCGGCGGCAGGCACCCTTGATCGGCCAATGGCTGGCCTCGCGGCATGATGAACCGGGGATCGTTCTGTGTTCCGATGCGGCGCGGACGGTTGAAACGCTTTCCCTGATCCTTCCGGCGCTGCCCACACAGCCCGAGGTGAGCACCCTGCCCCAGCTTTATCTTGCGGCGACAGAGGTCATGCTGTCGGTTCTGCACAAGCAGACGGTGCCTGTCGTGATGATGGTGGGGCACAATCCGGGGATCGCGGCCTTTGCAACGATGCTGGCGCATGTGCCGCCAGTGCACGTGCGGTTTCAAGACTTTCCGACCGGGGCAACGGCGGTCATCGACTTTTCGCTGGACAATTGGAAGGACGTCAAAGAACGAAGTGGCGCGGTGCGCGACTTTGTGGTTCCGGATGATCTGGAGGAGTGACAAGAGCGTCGTACTGACGCCCCTGCCCTGAACCTTAGTGACCGAGGATCTGGCTCAGAAACAGCTTGGTCCGGTCGGATTGCGGGTTGTTGAAGAACTCGCGCGGTTCGTTCTGTTCGACGATCTGACCCTGATCCATAAAGATCACGCGATTGGCCACGGCCTGGGCAAAGCCCATTTCGTGGGTCACGCAAAGCATCGTCATCCCCTCTTCGGCAAGCTCGATCATGGTATCGAGCACTTCCTTGATCATTTCGGGGTCAAGGGCCGAGGTCGGTTCGTCAAAGAGCATAATGCGCGGCTTCATGCAGAGCGAGCGCGCGATGGCCACACGCTGCTGCTGACCACCGGAAAGCTGGCCAGGGTATTTGTTGGCCTGTTCGGGAATCTTGACCTTTTGGAGGAAGTGCATCGCGACTTCTTCGGCTTCCTTCTTGGGCGTCTTGCGGACCCAGATCGGGGCGAGCGTGCAGTTTTCGAGAATCGTCAGGTGGGGGAACAGGTTGAAGTGCTGGAACACCATCCCGACTTCGGACCGGATGCGGTCGATGTTCTTGAGGTCAGAGGACAGTTCGGTGCCATCGACCATGATGGTGCCCTGCTGGTGTTCTTCGAGGCGGTTGATGCAGCGGATCAGCGTCGATTTGCCCGAGCCTGAAGGGCCGCAGATGACGATGCGTTCGCCACGGTAGACCGTGAGGTTGATGTCACGCAGGACATGGAAAGTGCCAAACCATTTGTTCATCGCCGAAATCTGAATGGCGACCTCGTCCGAGATTTGCATTGCGGCTGAGTTGACGGGACGGTTGCTGGCGAGTTCGGACATGGCGGTCCTCCTTAACGGTTGCCGCGATGAAGCTTGCGCTCCAGATACATGGAGTAGCGGGACATGCTGAAGCAGAAGATGAAGAAGATCAGTCCGACGAAGATGTAGAGTTCCCAGTAGACCCCGTTCCAGTCGGTCGAGGCCCGGATCGAGCTGGTCAGACCTATGGGGTCGTACATGCCGATGAAGGCCACGAGGGTCGTGTCCTTGAACAGACCGATGAAGCTGCTGACGATGCCGGGGATCGAAATCCTGAGCGCCTGCGGAAGCACGATAAGCCGCATGGATTTCCAGTAGTCGAGGCCGAGCGCATCGGCCGCTTCATATTGGCCCTTGGGCAGTGCGGCGAGGCCGCCCCGGATCACTTCGGCGATATAGGCCGAGGAGAAGAGGGTGACCATGATGATGACGCGCAGCATCAGGTCAAAGTTGGTGCCCTTGGGCAGGAAGTAGTTCAGGAGCAATTGGGCCGTGAAGAGCCAGACGATCAGCGGGACGCCACGGATGACCTCGATGAAGACGACCGAGACCTTGTTGATGATGAACAGGTTCGACTGCCGCCCGAGCGCGAGGAGGATGCCGAGCGGCAGCGAGAGCATGATCGAGGTCAGGCCGATCACGATGGAAAGGGTGAAGCCGCCAAAATCCTTTGATTCGACGTAGGGCAAGCCTTTCGGGGCGATGGCCGTGAGGGCAGCGTTGACGGTGCCTGAGAGGGTGAACCAGTAGAGGATGGGCAGGATGATGGCGGCAAGGACGGCCAGCAACGCGCTAAAGCGGCTTCCGATGACGCGGTAGGCGATGAAGCCGATGACAAAGCCGAGTGCCACCGAAATGGGTGCCCAGATCGACCCGCCCCAGAGCAGCGTAAAGATCAGGATCGGCGCGATCATCGTGAACCACAGCAGCTTGCGCGGGAGTTGGGTGAAGAGCACTGGCGCAATGGCGATCAGGAAGACGAACAGGGCTGTTGGCGGGCGCCAGTAGCCGTTCTGCGGGTAGAAGCCGAAGACGAGTTGCTGCCAACGGTCGCTGATGACCGCGAAGCAGGCGGCGCGGACGCCTTCGCCGAGACGTTCATCCATCTTGGCGCGGCAATCGGTTAGCGATGTTGCGTCCCAGACGGAATTGGCGAGCCATGGGTAGATGCTGCTGACGATGGTCCAGACGAAGTAGACGGACAGGATCGTCAGAATGGCGTTCAGCCAGCTTGAGAGCAGGTTCTCGTGCACCCAGCGTACTGCACCCACCTGCGTGGAGGGCGCCGTCTGCGGCGGCAGCATGGCGGTGCGGACGTAGCTTTGTTCGCGGTCGGGAGCGTCGGTCATCTCAACGCTCCTTCAGCATGATGCCGCGGTTGTAGATGTTCATGACGGTCGAGATTGAAAGACTGACGGTCAGGTAGAAGGCCGCAAGAAGCAGGATACCTTCAAGTTCGCGGCCTGTCTGGTTGATCGTGATCCCGCCAAGGGTGGCCCTCACGTCCATGTAGCCGACGGCAATGGCGAGCGAGGAGTTCTTGGTCAAGTTCAGGTACTGCGAGATGAGCGGCGGGATGATGACGCGGAGTGCCTGCGGGAGGATCACGAGGCTCATCGTGCGGTTGGGGCGGAGGCCGAGGGCAAAGGCGGCCTCGGACTGGCCCTTGGAGACGGCCATGATCCCGGCGCGGACGTTTTCGGCGATGAAGGCGCCAGTGTAGAGCGAGAGCGCCACCCAGAGCGCGGTGAAGGAGTTGCGGACCTGCAGGCCGCCCTGGAAATTGAAGCCGCCGAGTTCGGGGTAGGAGAAGGTGAGCGGCTTGCCCAGCGCGTAGTAGGCAATCACTGACGGGACGAAGAAAAGACCAAGCGAGACCCAGAATACCGGGAGGATCTGGCCGGTGGCCGCCTGGCGTTTGCGGGCGAAGGACCGGAAGGCAAGAATGCCAACGATCGAGGCGAGGAGGATCACGACAAGCGCGGTCGAACCCGGGCCCCAGACGGGCATGGGGATGTAGACGCCGCGGTTGGTGACGGCAATCGTATCAAAGAGCCACATGGAGGCGGTCGGGTTGTCGCCGCCGAAATCGCGGGGCGACGGGGTCGATTCGGTGAAGAGCGCGTAGATCAGCAGGATCCAGAGCAGCAGGGGCACGTTCCGGAAGCCTTCGACATAGACGGTCATCAGGCGGGCGACGATCCAGTTCTTGGACAGGCGCAGGACTCCGGCCAGCACACCGATGATGGTGGCGGCGATGCAGCCCAGCACAGCGATGAGCATGGTGTTCGCGATGCCGACAAGGGCGGCGCGGCCGTGCGACATGCTGTTGTCATAGGGAATGAGCATCTGGTTGATGTCATAGCCCGCGCGGCTCGACAGGAAGGTGAAGTCGATATCCTTGCCCAGAGCGTGCAGGTTCTGCACCAGATTGACAATCAGGAACGTCAGCAACGCGGCGATCAGGATCAGCGCAATCACCTGAATTGTGATCGAGCGGTATCGCGTGTCATAGATAAGCTGGGAAAGCCGAAAGCCACGCTTCGGCGGATCAACCGCTATCGTCATCTTCGATCTCCCCGGTAACGGGTCGGCTGCGTATCACGCCGGTTGATCCGGCTGTGCCGCTGGGACCCAGAAAACCCTTGTTGTCGTCAGATAGAGAAAGGGCGCGGACTGACGTCCGCGCCCGATACTGTGTCGATCCTACCGAAACGGCGGGGAATACTGCAAACCGCCCTGGGTCCACAGCGCGTTCAGGCCACGGGCCAGACCGATGGGGGTGTTTTCACCGATGTTCTTTTCGAACAGTTCGCCATAGTTGCCGCCTGCAGCAATCGCGTTGACGGCCCAGTTTGGCTCGAGCCCCATCATCGCGCCCATTTCGCCTTCGGTGCCGAGGATCCGGTTGATTTCCGGGTTGTTCGTCGGCGCGGCGGCCATTTCAGCCACATTGGCCGAAGTGATGCCGAGTTCTTCGGCGCTCAGGAGCGCGTTGTAGGTCCAGCGGATAATGTCGCCCCAAGCGTTATCGCCATGACGGACGAGGGGGCCGAGCGGTTCCTTGGAGATGATTTCCGGGAGCAGGATGTGCTCTTCGGGCTTTTCAAAGGTTGCGCGGGTGGCAGCGAGGCCCGATGCGTCGGTGGTGAACACGTCGCAAGCACCCGCAAGGTACTGCTGCTGGGCTTCCGCGTCGGTGGCGACGGGGACGGGTTCGTAGGTGATGTTGTTGACACGGAAGAAGTCGGCAAGGTTCAGTTCGGTGGTGGTGCCGGTCTGGATGCAGACGGTGGCACCATCAAGTTCCTTGGCCGAAGACACGCCCAGAGCGGCGGGGGCGAGGAAGCCCTGACCGTCATAGTAGTTCACACCGACCCAGTCGAACTTGAGGTCGGTGTCGCGCGAATAGGTCCAAGTCGAGTTGCGGATCAGCACATCGACTTCACCAGAGGCGAGCGCCGTGAAACGCGTCTGGCCGGTTGTCGGGATGAAGTTCACGGCATTTGGGTCGCCGAATATGGCGGCGGCAACGGCACGGCACAGGCCGATATCAAAGCCATCCCAGACACCGTTCGCATCGGGGGCAGCGAATCCCACCAGACCCGTGTTCACGCCGCAATTCAGGGCACCACGTGCTTTGACGTCGTCCAGCGTGGCCGCGTGAGACGTCCCGGCGGCAAGGCCGACGACGGTCAGTGCGCCCAACAGTACGGAATTATTCATGTTTACCTCTTCCTGATTTCCCACAATCCGTTCAGCGGATGTGGCATTCTTGGGTGCCCGGTTTCGAGCGGACGGATCGGGAAGGACCATGGCCCCTCTCGCGATTTGGTTAGCTTGGTCGGATTCATCGCCCCCGGTCAATACCCGTGTCACCAAAAACGATAGATCGTCTTGCTTGAAGAACAAGCAGTCATAGCGGTTTGAGTTCGGGTGTTAGGGAGCAATTGCCTGTGTTGTCAGCGCATGGAACCGGGCAGCGTGCAGAAAAGCGGCACGTTTGATGGCGGCTGCTTCGGTTGCCTCTTCGTCGTTGCCCCATTGTTCTTCCTGCCAGGTCTCGTCCAGACGCGAGAGGTCCCATGCCTCGGACGGGGACCGGGCCCCTTCGATGACTGCAAGGGCGAGAATGAGCGAGCCGGACAGGGCCACGAGATCGTGGAAGGCAGCGAGTTGGAAGGCGTCCTGACGGGTGACTTCTGCGGCCAGAAGTTCGAGGGCTGTGGCGTCCTGCGGGACGGGCATGACACCCGGACCGGTTGCAAGGCGGGCGCCGTAGCGGGCGTGGGTCCAGTCGAGCAGCGGGTCCCAGGCGGCGGACTGGCGGGCGGCAAGCGCGGTGGGATTTTCGGCGCGGTAGCAGAGCAGGTCTGATCCACCATAGGAGGCGAGCATGGCGGCAACGTCATCCTTTTGCGGGATGACCTTGTCGATAGCCGAGTTGGCGGAGCGGGTGGCAGGCATGGTGCGCGGGTCGACCTTGCTGGTCTGGGCCTCCCACTCGGCGGCGATGAACTGGGCCAGGCTGCGGGTGGGGATGATGAGCGGGGCTTTGGCAGGCGTGCGGACGGGTTTGTCGTCAAGGGTGACTGTGAAGCCCGTTTCGGCCGACACGACCGAGACGGTGGTCCAGAAACGCTTGATGGCCCATGGGTTGCTCATTCTGCGCGGTCCAGAAGGTGGTCGATTGTGGCGGGCAGTTCGGCGAAGCTGCGGACGATGCGTTCTGCTTGAAGGCTATCTGTGGGATGGTAGCCCCATCCGACGCAAATGGTGCAGACACCGGCGGCGCGGCCCATGTCAATGTAATCGGTCGTCTCGCCAATCATGACCGCACGGTCGGAAGGAAGGCCAGTGTCCTGCAGGGTTTGCAGGGCTGGATCGCTGTCGGGCATCAGGCGGGTCAAGGCCTGCGGCAGGGACAGGCCGACGATGGAGAGAATCTCTGAACGGGACGGGGGCGCAAGGTTTTCCGAGGCATAGGCCGCAGACACGGCGGCAAGAATGTTGGCCTGACTGTCGACCAACGTTCCAACCACGTCGAAGATCACGATTCGTTTCGTCATCAGTCCGGCATGTTGAACGGATCGAGCGGCGCGTGGGTCACGTCCCAGCCGACATAGGCCCAAGTCTGTTCCATATGTTCGGGGAGCGGAGCCGTGAAGGTCATGATCTTTCTCGTGATCGGATGTTCGATGATGAGCGTCCGGGCGTGGAGGTGGAGCTTCTTGCTTAGCTCAGGGCCAAGGCCTGCACCCCAGCCGTCGCCCTGATTCTCTTGCCCAGAGCCGCCGTATTTGCCATCCCCGATGATCGGGTGGCCGATTTCGGCCATGTGCGCGCGCAGTTGGTGTGTGCGGCCCGTGATCGGGACGAGGGCCATCCAGGCCATCCGTTTGCCAAGCGAGGTGAGGACGGCATAGTCCGTCACGGCGCGTTTGGCGCCTTCGGTCTTGTCGACTTCGGCAGGGTGGACGCAGCGCATCTTTTCGTCGCCCCGCCCACCGGTCTTGAGCAAGCCGAATTTGATCGTCCCGGCGCGGGGGCTGGGCGTGCCTGCGACTGCGGCCCAATAGATCTTGCGCACGTCGCGGTGGCGCAGCGCTTCGGAGAGTCCGCGGGCGACACGGTCTGTGCGGGCGAGGAGAAGGATGCCGGAGGTATCCTTGTCGAGACGGTGGACGAGTTTCGGCTTGACCTTATAGCCAAACATCAGAGCCTCGGTCAGACCATCGACATGGCGGTCGCCCTGCCCCGATCCGCCCTGCGAGGCGAGGCCGGGGGGTTTGTTCAGGACGATCATGTGTTCGTCCTTGTAGAGCACGGCGGCCTGGATCATTTCTTCGTCGGATCGGCTGACCTTGGTGCGGACAGCGAGCGGTGCCGGCTGGTCAACCTCGTGGCCCATCGGCGGGATGCGGACGGACTGGCCGTCTTCGAGCCGGGTCGAGGATTTGACGCGGCCGCCGTTGACCCGGAGTTCGCCCTTGCGGCACATCTTTTCGATGGCGCCCTGAGTGAGGTTGGGGAAATGCTTTCGCAGCCAGCGGTCAAGGCGCTGATCGCCATTGCCCGCTTCGACTGTGAGGGTCTGAACACCACTCATTGTGCGATCCCCCGGGCGAGCCAGAGGCCTGCGGCGCAGGCGAAAAGCGAGATGGCGACAGAGCAGAGAACATAGAGACCTGCATGGAGGACGCGGCCGTCTTCGATCATGCGGAGGGTATCGAGGGAGAAGGCGGAGAAGGTGGTGAACCCGCCAAGAATGCCGGTAATGAGGAGCGGATGTGTTTCCGTACGGAGCGAGAGGGCGATCCAGAGGAAGCCAATCAAGAAGGAACCAATGATGTTAACGGTCAGCGTTCCATAGGGGAAGCCGACGGCAAGACCAGTGAGATAACGCAGGACCGAGCCAAAGGCTCCGCCGACGGCGACAAGGAAAATGGTGGACATCATGGGGGTCCTTTCGCGCCCTTGGGCGGGCTTGTCAACCGATGGGAGGTCAGTCGACCTTGTTTCCCTGACGTTTCGCGCGCAGGCCGGCAAAGAATTCGACGCGTTTCTTGAGATCCCGTTCAAAGCCACGATCCACTGGGACATAGTAGACGGGGCGCTTCATCGTTTCGGGAAAGTAGTTCTGGCCTGAAAAGGCGTCTTCCTGATCGTGGTCATAGGCGTAGCCAGCGCCAAAGCCCTGTTCTTTCATCAGCCGGGTCGGGGCGTTCAGGATGTGGCGCGGGGGCGGTTCCGATCCGGTCTTGCGCGCCGCATCCATCGCTGCCTTGTAGGCCGCATAGCCCGCGTTCGATTTGGGGGCGAGGGCGAGATAGGTGACGGCCTGGGCGAGCGCAAGTTCACCTTCGGGGCTGCCGAGGCGTTCAAAGGTTTCCCAGGCTTGCAGGCATATGGACTGGGCCTGCTGATCGGCGAGGCCCACATCTTCGACCGCCATGCGGGTGATGCGACGGGCGAGGAAGCGGGGGTCTTCACCCCCGGCGAGCATCCGGGCGAGCCAGTAGAGGGCGGCGTCAGGATCAGAACCGCGGACGGATTTGTGCAGAGCCGAAATGAGGTTGTAGTGCTCATCCCCCGATTTGTCGTATTTGGTCGCCCGTTTCATCAGGCGGGTGGTGAGCGTTTCGACGGTCAGTTTGCCTGTGCCGCGCCATGCGGCGACCTGTTCGATGAGATTCAGGAGCGCCCGGCCATCGCCGTCGGCCATTTCGATGAGCGCATCGCGGGCCCCGCTGTCAAGCGGGAGGGGGCGGCCGAGTTCCTTTTCGGCGCGTTGGGCCAGCCGTTCGAGGTCTGAGAGCGCCAGCCGGTTCAGGATCAGGACCTGCGCGCGGGACAGGAGCGCGGTGTTCAGTTCGAAGGACGGGTTTTCGGTCGTGGCGCCGACCAGGAGGATCGTGCCGTCCTCCATATAGGGAAGGAAGCCGTCCTGCTGCGTCTTGTTGAAACGGTGGATTTCATCGACGAACAGAAGCGTGCCCTTGCCCTGCTTGCGGCGGAACCGTGCGGCCTCGAACACCTTTCGCAGTTCAGGGACACCGGTGAAGATCGCGCTGATCTGTTCGAAATGCAGATCGGTCTGGCCGGCCAGCAGCCGGGCAATGGTCGTCTTGCCCACGCCCGGCGGGCCCCAGAGAATGAGCGATGATAAGGAACCGGCGGCAAGCATAGCGCCGAGGGGGGCGTCGGGGCCAAGGACCTGTTCCTGTCCGATCACATCGCCCAGCGACGTGGGCCGCAGCCTGTCGGCCAGCGGGCGGGGGGCGTCGTGGCCTTGCGGCTCAATTGTGTCGAAGAGATCGGGCATGGAGACAGGGTAACCCCCATGCCGGGGGATGGAAAGCGTCAGTGCAACTGGGTCGAGAAGTCGATCCAGACGGCCTGATAGTCGATCCCCCCCATGTTCATGTTGCGCCCAGCCGGGGCCATGTCAAGTTTGCAGCGGGCGGCCCAACGATCCCAGTTCGAGGGGAGAAGGGCGAGCATGCAGCGGATGCCCTCTTCGCGGCTGGTCCGCAGCATCTGGAGGACAAGTTTCAGACGTACCTTCTGGCGAATGGCGGCGGGAATGTCGGAGGCGATGAAACCGCGCGTCACCTCCCATGTACCTTCTTCGACCGGGGCTTCGCCATAGAGGAGGTCGGCAGGAATGGAATCGAGCAGGCCACGCTGGGCGTCGCGGATCATGTAGGTGTAGATGCCGCAGCGGGCGGTCGTGGGCGTCAGACGCACACCGGCGAGAACAGCGCCACTTTCGTCATGAACTGCAAGCCAGCGCGAGACTGGCGTATCATACTGGTCGAACTCCATCCCCATCGTTTCGGGCAGGTCCCATTGATTGCGGACGATAAATGATTCGCGTCTTGCGCGAAGGATGTTGGCGAAGAGTTCGCCATGGTTGTGCATGTTGGCAAAGGAAAGAGTCGTGCTGTGCATCGTAGCCTCATGGCTTGGGGGGTTAGGGTCTTAAGACCCTGCCGGAGACATCCGATGAGGATGGTCAGAGCAGTCGATAGTCTCGAGCGCGTTGGATTGCTTCGGTCGTCGTCCGGGCAAGAAGCCGGGTTCGGGCCGATGAAAGTCGGGCCTTGAGAGCACTTTCCGAAATATTCAATCGTGCGGCGGCAGCTGCATGACGATCCCCTTCGGCGATGCACCGGAGGGCCTCAACTTGGGCGTCCGTTAAGGACTTTGGGGGTTCAGTCATGTCGTGCAGGTGCAGGATTATCTTTTCGAACCCGCGGATCTCGTCTTCCATGAATTCCCGGTCCGCGCGCGACGCCGACGCGATCGTGCGCGACTTCATCGATCCGCAGGAAACGGCAAATCCGTACACCATTCCGAATTCCCTGGCCTGCCCGAAGATGTTGAACGGGTCAGGGATCGTCAGTTCACTCCAACGTGTCGTTCCGGTCGTGCTGAACCCCCAGGCGATGATCGGATCACGGAGCGCATAGGCCTCCTCTGTGTATCTGTCAGTCCAACCCTGCGGGTAGGTCTGGTAGTGGAGCAACGGCAGCGCGAAACGGATATGCAGCGCAAAAAAGAAACCCCCCGGTGCCATTTGCGCCAGTTTTCGCGTGTGTTGATCGATTCCAGACCGCAGGGACATGCCCTTTTAGACAAGTTGCGCAAAACCTCGTCAACCATAAATTGTATGTAACCCGAAAGATATCAAAGCGCTAACGGAGCCGAAAATGGACAAGGACATCGCCTTGAAACTCGGGAAACTTGGGGCGGCCGAGTTGTCTGCGGTGCTGTCTTTCATGCAGTCCGACCTGTCCAGATTAGCCAATGCGACCGTGAAGGAACTGGCCCGGATCAACCGATCAGGTGACGTAAGGGAAACCCACAGGTCGGACTGAGTTCAGAAACACATAAGGCCCCGTCGGATTGACGAGGCCTTTTCATGATCGGGCGACGCTGGGCCGCAGATCTGTTATTCTTCGTCGGCCATCTCGGCTTCGGCGGCGACGCGGGCCTTGTCTGCAGAGCCCTTGGCATCGCGGTCACGGTCGACCAGTTCGATGATCGCCATCGGGGCCATATCGCCATAGCGGAAGCCGGCCTTGAGCACGCGGGTGTAGCCGCCGTTGCGGTCCTTGTAGCGGGGGCCAAGCGTTTCAAAGAGCTTGGCAACGTGCATGTCCTGCTTAAGCGCGGCCGCAGCCTGACGGCGGGCGTGCAGATCGCCGCGCTTGCCGAGCGTAATCAGCTTGTCCACGACACGCTTGAGGTCTTTGGCCTTGGGAAGTGTCGTCTTGATCTGCTCATGCTCGATCAGAGAGCCGGCCATGTTGGCGAACATCGCTTTGCGGTGTTCATGGGTGCGGTTGAGTTTGCGGTAGCCCGCTCCGTGACGCATTTGTCTTCTCCTTCAGTGCTTTATGCTTTGTGCAGCGGTCTGATGCGTGTCAGCCGCATTATTGGGGCGGGATTGCCCGGGGTAGATTGGCGGGGCGGGGTCAACCCCCGCCCGAGGCATTAGAACTGGTCTTCGAACTTCTTGGCGAGGTCTTCAATGTTGTCGGGCGGCCAATCCTCGACATCCATGCCGAGGTGCAGGCCCATACCGGAAAGCACTTCCTTGATCTCGTTCAGCGACTTTCGGCCAAAGTTCGGGGTGCGGAGCATCTCGGCTTCGGTCTTCTGGATAAGATCGCCAATGTAGACGATGTTGTCGTTCTTGAGGCAGTTGGCCGAACGGACCGAAAGCTCCAGTTCGTCCACCTTCTTGAGGAGGAGCGGGTTGAACTCGAGACCGTCTTCGACGGAACCGGCTCCAGCGGCTTCGGGTTCGTCGAAGTTGACGAAAATCGACAGTTGGTCTTGCAGGATGCGGGCGGCATAGGCCACGGCGTCATCAGGCGTTATCGCGCCGTTGGTTTCAACCTTCATGGTCAGCTTGTCGTAGTCGAGAACCTGGCCTTCGCGGGTCGGCTGAACTTCGTAAGAGACCTTCTTGACTGGGGAGTAGATCGCGTCGATCGCGATCAGGCCGATCGGGGCATCTTCCGGCTTGTTCTTGTCAGCGGCAACATAGCCCTTCCCGTTGTTCACGGTCAGTTCCATGTAGAGCGAGGCACCGTCGTCGAGGTGGCAGACGATGTGGTCCTTGTTAAGGATCTCGATCCCCGAGGATTCGGAGATGTCACCGGCGGTCACGACGCCCGGGCCCCTGGCCTGAACGGTCAGACGCTTGGGGCCTTCGACGTCCATGCGAATGGCGACGCCCTTGAGGTTCAGGACAATGTCCGTCACATCTTCGCGGACACCGGGCACAGAGGAAAACTCGTGCAGGACGTTGTCGATCTGCACGGAGGTGATGGCGGCGCCCTGCAGCGACGACATCAGCACGCGACGGAGCGCGTTGCCGAGCGTCAGGCCGAACCCGCGTTCGAGCGGTTCGGCGATGACCGTGGCCTGACGGGCCGGATCGTTGCCCGCCTTGACATCAAGCTGAGTCGGCTTGATCAGTTCTGCCCAATTCTTGTGGATCATACGTCCCCCTATTCCTGTCTGCGTTCCATGTCCGAGAAGCAAACGCCCGAGGTTTCAAAACGACGAAACAGAGCCGCGCAAAAGCGCAGCCCCGGTGATATTGCGAATGCTCAGACGCGGCGGCGTTTGGGCGGACGGCAGCCGTTGTGGGCCATCGGGGTCACATCACGGATAGAGGTGATGTTGAAACCAACAGCAGCCAGCGCCCGGAGCGCCGACTCGCGGCCCGAACCGGGCCCCTGCACTTCGACTTCGATCGTCTTGACGCCATGTTCCTGGGCCTTGCGGCCGGCATCTTCGGCGGCCATCTGGGCGGCGTAGGGGGTCGACTTGCGCGAACCCTTAAAGCCCATGGTCCCGGCGGAGGACCAAGAAATCGCGTTCCCCTGCACGTCCGAGATGAGGATCTTGGTGTTGTTGAACGAAGAGTTAACATGCGCCACGCCAGCGGCGATGTTCTTGGAGACCTTCTTCTTGCCTCCGCGACGGGTATCACGTGCCATTCAGTCAGCCCTCCCTTATTTCTTCTTGCCGGCGATGGCCTTTGCGGGGCCTTTGCGGGTGCGGGCGTTGGTATGGGTACGCTGACCGCGCACGGGCAGGTTGCGGCGATGACGCAGGCCACGGTAGCAGCCAAGGTCCATCAGACGCTTGATGTTCATCGTCACTTCGCGCCGAAGGTCGCCTTCCACGGTGACGTTGGCGTCGATGTATTCGCGGATGGCGAGCACTTCTGCATCGGTCAGATCATTTACGCGACGGGATTCGTCGATCTTGACGGCTTCGCATATCTGGTGCGCAATGTGCGGACCAATGCCGTGGATATAGGTGAGGGCGATTGGAACCCGTTTTGCAGTGGGGATGTTCACGCCGGCAATACGTGCCACGTTTGTCTTCCTTTCGTTGCGGTTCCGTAGCGCCGGAACCTTTTTTCACAACCGGGCCCAGAGAGCCGCAGGCATTCGAGGTGGTCTGTGACAATGGAACAAGTTCCGGTCACGCGCGTTGATTCCCTTTTCAGGATGGGGCTGTCTAGGTGCATTGGTTCGAAGGGTCAAGCCCCTTGCCTGTTCTTTTTGGTCAGGTCAGGATCGCGTTGATCTGTGCCGCCACATCATCGATTTCGGCCAGCCCATCCACAGTCTCGAGCGCGCCTTTGGCATAGTAGTAGCCGATAAGCGGGCTGGTCTGCTTGTAGTATGCAAGGAGCCGGGTCTTGAGGCTGTCTTCGTTGTCGTCGGCCCGGCGCTTGAACGTCGTGCCGCCGCAGTTGACGCATTTGCCGTTGCCAGGGATCGGACGGGTCTTGTCGTGATAGACTTCGCCGCAGTTGGCGCAGGTTGACCGGCCGGTGACCCGAGCCACAAGAACAGCGTCGTCAATCTGCATTTCGATGACGTGATCGACGGACTGGCCGACCTCTTCCATCAGATTGGCCAGCGCATCGGCTTGTGGCAGCGTCCGGGGGAAGCCGTCAAAGATGTAGCCAGTGCTGGAGGCGCCGCTGAGGAGCTTTTCCCGGATCAGACCAATGACGATCTCGTCGGTAACGAGATGGCCCTTGTCCATGACCTCGGCCACGACGCGGCCCATTTCGGTTCCACTGGTGCGGGCATCGCGCAACATGTCGCCGGTGGACAGTTGCACCATGCCGCGCTCTTCAACCAGTCTACGTGCCTGGGTCCCTTTGCCTGCGCCAGGGGGCCCGAGGAGGATTATATTCATCTACGGGCCGGTCCTTTTGCACGGGGCTTGCTTGACGCACCACGGCGCCCGCGCAGCTGCGACTTTTCGATCAGACCTTCGTACTGGTGGGCCAGAAGGTGTGACTGAACCTGCTGGATCGTGTCCATGCCGACCGACACGACGATCAGTATCGAAGTCCCACCGAAGTAGAACGGGATCGCGAACTGATGCCGGACGATCTCGGGCAGGAGACAAACCAACGCCAGATAGCCGGAGCCGAGTACCAGAATACGGTTCACTACATAGTCAAGGTATTCAGCCGTCTTCTTGCCCGGGCGTATACCTGGAACAAAGCCGTTCTGGTTCTTGAGGTTGTCGGCCACGTCATCGGTCTTGAACGCCACTTCATGGGTATAGAAGTAAGTAAAGAACACGATCATCGCCGTGAAGAAGATCAGGTAAAGTGGTTGCCCAGGGCCCATGTAGGCAAGGAAGGTCGACAGGATCGGGTTGGTCGAACCGCTCGAGAACGTCGCAAGGGTCGTGGGCAGCAGCAGCAGCGCCGAGGCGAACACGGCGGGAATGACGCCTGACGGGTTGACCTTGATCGGCAGATGCGACGAGCCACCGTCATAGACTTTCATCCCGACCTGTCGGCGTGGATACTGGATGTGGATCTTGCGCAGGGACCGTTCCATAAACACGACGAAGGTCAGTGTCAGGATGACCATGAGCAGGACGCCGATCATGACCAGCGGGCTGATCGCGCCGGAACGGCCCTGGCTGAAGAATTGCGCAAGGTGTGCAGGGATTTCAGCGATGATGCCGACAAAGATGATGAGCGAGATGCCGTTGCCTATCCCGCGCGAGGTTATCTGTTCGCCCAGCCACATCAGGAACATCGTCCCGCCGACCAGCGTGATGACGCAGGAGGCAGTGAAAAATAGACCCGGATTCGAGGCAAGACCGCCCGCCTGAATGCTCGCTGCGAGGCCGTAAGCCTGGAAAGTCGCGAGAACAACGGTGAAATAGCGGGTATATTGGTTCAGCTTCTTGCGGCCCGTCTCGCCTTCTTTCTTGAGCTGCTTCAGCGGTTCCCACATGGAGGCCAGAAGCTGCACGATGATCGAG
Organism: Rhodobacterales bacterium; assembly: GCA_026400355.1. Taxonomy (GTDB): domain Bacteria; phylum Pseudomonadota; class Alphaproteobacteria; order Rhodobacterales; family Rhodobacteraceae; genus JAPLPE01. The sequence continues at coordinate 46,634 of JAPLPE010000042.1, forward strand.
GCCGAGATGTATGGCATGATGCCCAGGGCAAAGATGCCCATGCGGGCAAGTGCACCGCCAGTGAACATGGAAAGGATTCCGCCAATACCGGCAGAAGCGTCTTCCATGAAGTTGCGAAGGGCTGCGCCGTCGATACCGGGAACGGGAATATAGGTGCCGACCCGATAGACAATCAGAAGTCCGATGGTGAAGAGAATGCGTTGGCGGAGCTCGGTGGCCTTTCCGAAGGCCCCCCAGCTCATATTGGCCGCCATTTGCTCTGCTGCAGATGCCATAGGGGCGCGCTCACTTTGTCATGAAAGCGCCGCCATCCGGTTCTCCGGACGGCGGCGCAAGGAAAACTTGTGGCAGATGTAAGCGCGCGGGGCGCGCTTCACAACCTGTTATTCTGCTGCCGCTGCCGCGACGGCGACGGTCAGCGACCCACCAGCCTTGGCCACCGCTTCGATCGCGCCAGCGGACGCGCCGGTGACGTTGATCGTGACGGCCGAGGTGATCTCGCCTTTGCCCAGCACGCGGATGCCGTCCAGCTTGCGGCGGACGAGGCCCGAGGCGACGAGGACGTCTTCGGTGATCGGGGATTTGAGGTCGATCTTGCCGGCGTCGACGAACTTCTGGATCAGGCCCAGGTTGACGACAGCGTAGTCCTTGCGGTTCGGCTTGTTGAAGCCGCGCTTGGGCAGACGCTGGTACAGGGGCATCTGGCCGCCTTCATAGGCGTTCAGGGCCACGCCGGCGCGGGATTTCTGACCCTTGATACCACGACCACCGGTCTTTCCCATGCCCGAGCCGGGGCCGCGGCCGATTCGCTTGCGCGGCTTGGTTGCTCCGGGGTTGTCGTGCAGTTCGTTCAGTTTCATGTCGCTATCTCCTTTTGCCGGAACCGCACCTCCAGCGACGGAAGGCGCGAACGCGGCGTGATTGAAAAAGCGTGGGTTTCACCCACCCTACGCAGGATGGGCGAAACCCACGCTTGAGGCTTAGCCGCGTTCCTCGATGATCTTGGCGAGGTGCGGGATGCTGTTGACCATGCCGCGAACCGAGGGCGTATCCTCGAGTTCGCGGGTCTTGTGCATCTTGTTCAGGCCGAGGCCGATCAGCGTGGCACGCTGCTTGGCCGGGCGGCGGACCGGCGAACCGATCTGCTTGACGACGATGGTTTTGGTCATCTGTCGGGTTCCTCAGGCTTCTGCCGCTTCGGCAGTGGCGTCTTCGGGCTTGCGGAGGATATCCGCAACCTTCTTGCCACGGCGCTGAGCGACCGACCGGGGCGACTGCTGACGGGAAAGACCGTCCATCGTCGCACGGATCATGTTGTAGGGGTTCGTGGAGCCGAGCGACTTGGACACGACGTCCTGGATGCCCAGCATTTCGAACACGGCGCGCATCGGACCACCGGCGATGATGCCGGTACCCGGAACGGCGGTGCGCATCACGACATGACCGGCACCGTGGCTGCCTTCCATGTCATGGTGCAGGGTGCGGCCTTCCCGGAGGGGAATGCGGACCATGCTGCGCTTGGCCTGTTCGGTGGCCTTGCGGATCGCTTCGGGCACTTCTTTCGCCTTGCCCTTGCCGAAACCGACGCGGCCCTTCTGGTCGCCCACGACGACGAGCGCTGCAAAGCCAAATCGTTTGCCGCCCTTCACCGTCTTTGACACCCGGTTGATCGCCACGAGACGATCGGCGAATTCCGGCGCTGCTTCCTCGCGGTCGCGACGTTCCCGGCGTTGTTCACGTTCTGCCATGATCTCGTCTCCCTCAGATCTTCAGGCCGGCTTCGCGCGCGGCATCGGCCAAAGCCTTGATCTTCCCGTGGAACAGGAAGCCGCCACGATCGAAATAGGCCTCGGTCACGCCCGCGGCCTTGGCGCGTTCGGCGATCACCGCACCTACCTTGGCCGCTGCTTCGACGTTGTTCTTGCCGACAATGCCCAGTTCCTTCTCGAGAGAAGAAGCCGAGGCAAGAGTGACGCCGTTCAGATCGTCGATCAGCTGGACGCTGATATTCTTGTTCGAGCGGTGCACCGACAGGCGCAAGCGCCCGGCGTTCACCTTGCGAAGCTTGTTCCGGACGCGCATCCGGCGCTTCAGAAACAGGTCGCGTTTGCTGTTTGCCATGATTGCTGTCCTTACTTCTTCTTGCCTTCCTTGCGGAAGATGAACTCGCCCTTGTACTTGATACCTTTGCCCTTGTAGGGCTCGGGACCACGCCATTCGCGAATGTTGGCCGCGACCTGACCGACGAGTTGTGCGTCGATCCCTTCGATCACGATTTCGGTCTGCTTGGGAGCCGTCACCGTCACGCCGGCGGGCACCGCAAAATTGACATCGTGGCTGTAGCCCAATGCCAGCTTGAGCGTGTTGGGACCATTCATCGTGGCACGATAGCCCACGCCGCTGATCTCAAGCTCTTTCTTGAAGCCGGTGGTCACGCCGGTCACAAGGTTTTCAACCATCGACCGGGACATGCCCCACTGCTGACGGGCGCGCTTGGACGTGCCGCGCGGCATCACCTTGATCACGTTGTCTTCAACGGTGATCGTCACATCATCAGTCGCCGAGAAGCTGCGGACGCCCTTGGGACCCTTCACTTCGACGGTCTGCCCGGAGACGGAGGCGGTAACCCCCTTGGGCAGCTCGACCGGTTTCTTACCAATACGAGACATTCCCTGCTCTCCTTAGAAGACCGTGCACAGCACTTCGCCGCCAACATTGGCTGCGCGTGCATGTGCATCCGACATCACACCCTTGGGGGTGGACACAATCGACACACCCAGGCCACCACGGACGCTGGGAAGGTCCTGAACACCCATGTAGACGCGACGGCCGGGCTTGGAGACCCGCTTGATGTCGCGAATGACGGGCGTGCCTTCGAAATACTTGAGCTCGATGCGGAGTTCGGGGTGACCGTCGGTGCCGGTCGCCGTTTCATAGCCGCGGATGTAGCCTTCGTCGGCCAGAACATCGAGAACCCAGGCGCGCAATTTGGAAGCTGGCGTCACGACGGACGACTTGCCACGCATTTGCGCGTTGCGGATGCGGGTCAGCATATCGCCGATAGGATCGTTCATTTGCTCTGACCTCCCTTACCAGCTCGACTTGACCATGCCGGGGATCTCGCCGTTCGAGCCAAGCTCGCGCAGCATGATCCGGCTGACTTTCAGCTTGCGGTAATAGGCGTGGGGACGCCCCGTCAGCTGGCAGCGGTTGTGAAGGCGGGTGGCCGAAGAGTTGCGCGGCAGGGAAGCCAGCTTGAGGCTTGCCTTGAAACGCTCTTCCACGGATTTCGTCTGGTCGTTCACGATTGCTTTAAGAGCGGCGCGCTTGGTGGCGTACTGGTCCACCAGAGCTTGGCGCTTCTTTTCGCGTTCGATCATGGATTTCTTAGCCATATCTCTCTCTCCTCCCGCGATCAGCTGTTGAACGGCATATTGAATTGCTTCAACAGCGCCTTCGCTTCTGCATCAGTCTTCGCGGTGGTGCAGATGACGATGTCCATTCCCCAAACCTCATCGACCTTGTCGAAGTTGATTTCGGGGAACACGATGTGTTCCTTGAGGCCGGTGGCATAATTGCCGCGGCCATCGAAGGACTTGCCATTCACGCCTCGGAAGTCGCGGATACGGGGCATGGCGACAGTGATCAGGCGGTCGAGGAATTCATACATCCGGTCGCCGCGCAGTGTGACCTTGGCACCCAGCGGCATGTCTTCGCGAACCCGGAAACCTGCGATGGACTTCTTGGCCTTCGTGATCACGGCTTTTTGGCCAGCGATCGTGGACAGGTCCTCCTGGGCGGACTTGGCCTTCTTGCTGTCACGGACGGCTTCAGCCCCGGCGCCGATGTTGAGAACGATCTTCTCAAGGCGGGGGATCTGCATGTCGTTCTTGTAGCCGAATTGTTCCTTCAGCGCGGCCCGGATCGTGTCCTGGTAGAGCGCCTTGAAACGCGGCTTATAGGTGGCGGTGTCAAGCATCAGATGACCTCCCCCGTGGTCTTGGCAAAGCGGACCTTCTTGTCACCTTCCATACGGAAGCCGACGCGGGTGGGTTTGCCGTTGCTATCAACGATGGCGAGGTTCGACAGGTCGATCGGCATCGCCTTGGGCTGACGGCCACCCTGGTTGGACTGGCTTTGCTTGACGTGGCGGATGGCGATGTTCAGGCCATCGACAACGGCCTTGTTGGCCTGGGGATCGACGGACGAGATTTCGCCCTTCTTGCCCTTGTCCTTGCCGGTGGTGACGATGACCTTGTCACCCTTGCGGAGTTTGGCAGCCATTACAGCACCTCCGGAGCGAGCGAGATGATCTTCATGAAGTTCTTGGCGCGAAGCTCGCGCACGACCGGCCCGAAGATACGGGTGCCGACCGGCTCCATGTTGTTGTTGAGAATGACGGCGGCGTTCCGGTCGAACCGGATCGTGGTACCATCATCACGACGGACTTCCTTGGCGGTGCGGACGACGACAGCCTTGCGGACGTCACCCTTCTTCACACGGCCCTTGGGAATTGCTTCCTTCACCGACACCACGATGATGTCGCCGACGGATGCATAGCGGCGGTGCGAACCGCCCAGAACCTTGATGCACTGAACCCGGCGCGCGCCAGAGTTATCAGCAACATCCAGATTGGTCTGCATCTGGATCATTTGGTTTCTCCCGACCTTTGGGAACTCGTCCCAGGGTTTCGATCAAACCGGAATGTCACGCCTCGGTGGCGATGACCTCCCAGCGTTTCGTTTTCGACTTGGGCGGGCATTCCTGAATGCGCACCATATCGCCGACCTTGTAGGCGTTCAGTTCGTCGTGAGCCCGGTACTTCTTGGACTTACGAACGGTCTTTTGCAGCAGAGGGTGCTTGAAGCGGCGTTCCACCAGGACCGTGATGGTCTGCTGGTTCTGGTTCGACGTGACCACGCCTTGCAGGATTCTCTTGGGCATGCTCTCAGGTCTCCGCAGAGGCGGCAGCAGCCGCCTTTTCATTCAGAATGGTCTTGACCTTGGCCGCATCGCGGCGCACGGCGCGGATGCGCGACGTGTTTTCAAGCTGACCGGTAGCCTGCTGAAAGCGCAGGTTGAAGGCTTCTTTCTTGAGGCTCACCAGATCGGCACGGAGCTGGTCCGGCGTCTTCGAGCGAAGTTCCTTGGCGTCCATCGCCATTTTCCTTTTTCAACATCACTGGAGGGCCCCCCCAAACTTTGCGGATGGGTCACCCTGATTCCAGTGGAGTCCTTGGTGAGCGGGCCGAATACTCTGCCTTATGGGGCATTGCAACCCCTGTTCGGCCTTGTCGCCCAAATGGACTGAAGGTCAGCAGGGGCCCCTTTCAATTGAAGGGGCCCCTGCGGAGTGGAGTGCAGGGGCCGGATCGTTCTTCGTGGTAGCTTACACCCACCCTATGCAAGGTGGATGAGGCCCACGCCCACTACCAGTCTTCGCGGACCACGGTCCGGGTCTTGATCGGCAGCTTCATTGCGGCAAGGCGCAGAGCCTCGCGGGCGACCTCTTCGGACACGCCGTCGATCTCGAACATGATACGGCCGGGCTTGACCTTGCAGGCCCAGTAGTCGACCGAACCCTTGCCCTTACCCATACGAACTTCGACGGGCTTGGAAGTCACGGGGACGTCCGGGAATACACGGATCCAGACCCGGCCCTGACGCTTCATGTGACGCGTCAGCGCCCGGCGGGCGGCTTCGATCTGGCGGGCGGTGATCCGCTCTGGTTCGGTGGCCTTGAGGCCGAACGTTCCGAAGTTCAGATCAGAGCCACCCTTGGCTTCGCCATGGATGCGGCCCTTGAACTGCTTGCGGAAAGTTGTGCGCTTTGGTTGCAGCATCTTTGTTACTCCTTACCGGTCGCGGTCGCGGCGACCAGCGCCACCACCGGCACCGCGGGGCAGTGCGCCTTCTTGCAGTTCGGCCGTCTTGCGGTCGTGACCCTGTGGATCATGTTCCATGATCTCGCCTTTGAAGATCCATACCTTGATGCCGATGATCCCGTAGGGGGTCGTGGCTTCGGACAGCGCATAGTCGATGTCAGCGCGCAACGTATGCAGAGGCACACGGCCTTCACGATACCATTCGGTCCGGGCGATCTCGGCCCCGCCAAGGCGGCCGGAAACGTTGACCCGGATGCCCAGGGCACCCATGCGCATCGCGTTCTGCACGGCCCGTTTCATCGCGCGGCGGAACGACACCCGACGCTCGAGCTGCTGGGCGATGCTTTCACCGACAAGGGCGGCGTCCAGTTCGGGCTTGCGGACTTCAACGATGTTGAGGTGCAGTTCCGACTTGGTCAGCGCGGCCAGCTTCTTGCGAAGCGTTTCGATGTCCGCGCCCTTTTTGCCGATGATGACGCCTGGACGAGCGGCATGGATCGTGACGCGGCACTTGCGGTGCGGACGTTCGATGATGACGTGGCTGATACCGGCCTGCTTGGCTTCCTTGCGCACGAAGTCCTTGATCTTGAGGTCTTCGAGCAGGAGGTTGCCATAGTCCTTGGTATTGGCGAACCAGCGGCTGTCCCAGGTCCGGTTGACCTGAAGGCGCATACCGACGGGATTGACCTTGTTACCCATTGGTAACCTCCTCGACCTGACGGACCGTGATGGTGATTTCCGAGAACGGCTTCATGATCTTGCCGAACCGGCCACGGGCACGGGGACGCCCGCGCTTCATGATCAGGTTCTTGCCGCAATAGGCCTCGGCGACGATCAATTCATCGACGTCAAGGTTATGGTTGTTCTCGGCGTTGGCGATGGCCGACTGAAGGCACTTCTTGACGTCGCCGGCGATGCGCTTCTTGGAGAAGGTGAGGTCGGCCAGGGCCTTGTCAACCTTCTTGCCACGGATCATGGCGGCAACGAGGTTCAGCTTCTGCGGCGACGTCTTGAGCATGCGCAGCTTTGCCATTGCTTCGTTGTCGGCCACGCGGCGGGGATTCTTTTCCTTGCTCATGGCTTATTTCCGCTTCGCTTTCTTGTCGGCTGCGTGACCGTAGTAGGTCCGCGTCGGCGAATACTCACCGAACTTCTGGCCGATCATTTCCTCGGTCACGTTGACGGGAACGTGCTTCTTGCCGTTGTAGACGCCAAACGTCAGACCTACGAACTGGGGCAGGATCGTCGAGCGGCGTGACCAGATCTTGATCACGTCGTTGCGGCCACCTGATTTCGAGCTTTCCGCCTTTTTCAGGACGTAAGCATCGACAAAGGGGCCCTTCCATACAGAGCGAGACATGGATTAGCGCCCTTTCTTGGCGTTACGCGAACGGACGATGAGCTTGCTCGACGCCTTGTTGCGGTTGCGGGTCTTGGTCCCCTTGGTGCCCTTGCCCCAGGGAGTAACCGGGTGACGGCCACCAGAGGTGCGGCCTTCACCACCACCGTGCGGGTGGTCGATCGGGTTCATGGCAACGCCGCGCACCGTCGGGCGGACGCCCATGTGGCGCATGCGGCCGGCCTTGCCGAAATTCTGGTTCGAGTTGTCAGGGTTGGACACCGCTCCGACGGTGGCCATGCATTCCTGACGGACCAGACGAAGTTCGCCCGAAGAGAGGCGCAACTGGGCGTAACCGCCGTCACGGCCGACGAACTGGGCATAGGTCCCGGCAGCGCGGGCCATCTGGCCACCCTTGCCGGCCTTCAGTTCGACGTTGTGGACGATCGTCCCGATCGGCATGCCCGAGAAGGGCATTGCGTTGCCCGGCTTCACATCGGTCTTGGCGCCGGCGATGACCGAGTCACCGATGGCCAGACGCTGCGGCGCCAGGATATATGCCAGTTCGCCATCTTCATACTTGATGAGCGCGATGAATGCGGTGCGGTTGGGATCGTATTCGATCCGCTCGACCACGGCCGCCATATCGAACTTGCGACGTTTGAAATCGACGACGCGGTAGAGACGCTTTGCGCCGCCACCCTTGTGCCACATCGTGATCCGTCCGGTGTTGTTCCGGCCACCCGTCTTCGTCAAACCCTCGGTGAGGGCCTTGACGGGGCGTCCTTTCCAAAGCTCCGAACGGTCGATCAGAACCAGCCCTCGCTGGCCAGGCGTCGTCGGCTTATACGACTTAAGTGCCATGCTTTCTGTCTTCCGTTTGGTTTGCGCGCCGTTGAAGGCTGCGTCTTTTCGGTGTGTAGGGCCCCGAAGGTCCCCGGAGAGGCTTTAGAGCAGACGCCCCCGATGCTAGTCGGGGCCGTCTATTAGAGGCCCGTTGAGACGTCAATCGTGTTTCCCTCGACGAGGGTGACATACGCCTTTTTCACATCGTTGCGGGTGCCGAGCTGGCCCCGGAAACGCTTCACCTTGCCTTTGGTGATCGTCGTGTTGACGGCCTTGACCTTGACACCAAAGAGAGCCTCGACGGCTTCCTTGATCTGGGGCTTGTTGGCCGACATCGCGACTTCAAAAACGACCGCGTTGGCATCAGATGCCATCGTGGCCTTTTCCGTGATGACCGGCTTGCGGATCACGTCGTAGTGTTCAGGTTTCGCGCTCATTTCAGACGGGCCTCCAAGGCTTCGACACCAGCCTTTGTGAGCACGAGCGTATCACTGCGGAGGATGTCGTAGACGTTCGCCCCGATCGAGGGTAGCACGTCCAGGTTTTCGATATTGCGCGCGGCGCGGGCAAAGTTCTCGTTCACGCTCGCCCCGTCAATGACGAGAGCGCGCTTCCAGCCGTGGTTGGCGACCTGCTTGGCCAGCATGCCGGTCCTGGCTTCGGCCATCTCCGCCGCCTCGATGATCACGAGTTCGCCTGCCTTGAGCTTCGCGGACAGGGCATGCTTGAGGCCAAGGGCGCGGAACTTCTTGTTCAGGTCGTGCTCGTGGCTTCGTGGCTTCGGGCCTTTCGAGATACCGCCATGACGGAAGATCGACGCCTTCTTGGAACCATGGCGAGCGCCGCCGGTGCCCTTCTGGCGATAGATCTTCTTGGTCGAGTAGGACACTTCGGCACGGGTCAGCGTCGATTGGGTGCCCTGCTGCATGCGGGCGCGCTGCCAGCGCACAACACGGTGCAGGATGTCGGCGCGGGGGTCGAGGCCAAAGATGGACTCGTCCAGTTCGACGGTGCCGGCATTGCCGCCATCGAGCTTGATCAGATCGGCCTTCATTCCTTGCCCTCCTTCTCGGCATCAGCCGCGATGGACGCGGCGGCTTCGGCTTCGGCAGCCTGAAGAGCAGCTTCCTCGGCTTCGGCAGCGGCCTTGGCGGCGGCTTCAGCTGCAGCAGCGGCTTCGGCTGCGGCGGCTTCGGCCAGACGCTTGGCCTCGTCCGCATGGCTGCGGAGCGCTGCGGGGTAGATCACATGCTCGGGCACAGGCTTCTTGACCGCGTCCTTGACGGTGACCCAGCCACCCTTGTTGCCCGGGACGGCACCCTTGACCATTATAAGGCCACGGTCGGCATCTGTACGGATAACCTGCAGGTTCTGCGTGGTGATCCGGGCGGAACCCATGTGACCGGCCATCTTCTTGCCTTTGAAAATCTTTCCGGGATCCTGGCACTGACCGACCGAACCGTGCGAACGGTGAGAAACTGACACACCGTGAGAGGCACGGAGGCCCCCGAAGTTGTGCCGCTTCATGACGCCCGCAAAGCCCTTGCCGATGGAGGTGCCGGACACGTCCACGAACTGGCCTTCAAAGTAGTGGGCCGCGATGATTTCTTCACCAACCGCGATCAGGTTTTCCGGGGCGACCCGGAATTCAGCGATCTTGCGCTTGGGTTCTACCTTGGCGGCGGCGAAATGGCCGCGCATGGCCTTGGACACGCGCTTGACCTTGGCGGCGCCTGCACCGAGCTGGACGGCAGTATAGCCATCCTTCTCGACAGTCCGCTGGGCAACAACCTGAAGGTTGTCGAGTTGAAGAACGGTGACAGGGATCTGCTTGCCGTCTTCCATGAAGAGGCGTGTCATGCCGACCTTTTTCGCGATGATGCCTGAGCGCAACATTGTCATGTTCCTTCTCAGACCTTGATCTCGACGTCGACGCCGGCAGCGAGGTCGAGCTTCATGAGCGCGTCCACGGTCTGCGGAGTCGGATCAACGATATCCAGCAGACGCTTGTGCGTGCGGATTTCGAACTGATCGCGGGATTTCTTGTCGATGTGCGGTCCACGCAAAACGGTGAACTTTTCGATCTTGTTCGGCAGCGGAATCGGACCGCGCACAGAGGCGCCGGTACGCTTTGCAGTGCTGACGATTTCCGCCGTGCTCGCATCGAGAACGCGGTAATCGAAAGCCTTCAGCCGAATGCGAATGGTTTGGCTACCAGCCATGGGATGTGCCTTTCGCGGCTTTTCAGTCGAGAGGTGGGCCGGGCATGATTGCCGGACCACATCGAACCGTCTTGTAAGAACGTAGGGCGGGGTTGACCCCGCCCTACGATGGATATGCCCTTCTTGGGCTTACTCGATGATCTTGGAGACGACGCCGGCGCCGACGGTGCGGCCGCCTTCGCGGATGGCAAAGCGGAGGCCGTCTTCCATGGCGATGGGCGCA
>JAPLPE010000044.1 GCA_026400355.1 Rhodobacterales bacterium
CGTCGACCCTTACGCCTACCTTCGCGCAACCCTGACAGCCATCGCTAACCGCCACCCAGCGTCCCGCATCGACGACCTCATGCCATGGGCATTCCAAAACCAGTCAAGCGGAAACTAGGACGGTCCTCAGCCACCGCTTACGAAACAAAGGTGCGATCTGCTAAATGACGTCCGGCTCCGATGAACCTGCTTGCCGACTATCCTCTGCGGATGCACGATCTCGTAGATGTATCTAGCGGCTTGATCGTTAACGATGCTGATCAGCCGACCTGCGGAACCTCTCGACCGCGCGCACGACACCAAGACGGTGGACCGGTTCGCGATTGTTCTGCCGCTCACGTGAGCTTCCACCTGCAAGTTACTGATCTCGCAACTCTCGGTCGAGGTGGGCTGGGCGCTGACAAGAGTTCAAGCTGCTCGATTTGTCCGGCGCTGCAGATATCGCCGCGAACATGCGATTTCGGGATCGCTGTTGGTTCATGTGCGGGCTGGCGCACACCCTGATGGCCCACAGAGCCTCCGTGAGCCTCACTGGCGGCGGGAAGTGTCCTTAATGCGCATATGTAGACCAGCGTTCGCCTACGCCGTCAGCGACGCTCTCCTGGCCTCTGGTGATTCTTGGTGTCTGCGCTGGTCCAGACGGTGGAAGCTTCTTCATCACCGACGTCGCCGCAGCGATCACGCTGACACCACACCGATCGTCATGTCCCGGATGTGGGCTCAGGTCAGGAGTGGAGGGGAATGGCTGCAGCCGCACCGAGGATCGGGCGGACGTCGGTCGCTCCCATGGACGATGTCCTAGAAACAACACGCGGGTCGCATGGGGATCGATATCGGCGCCAGAGCACCCCGGGGTCGGTATACCTGCAATCGCCGGCAGCGGAATGCGCGAGTCCGGGAAGCCTTTCGAGGTGAGATGCCGCAAGAAGCCCTCAGCCTTCCACCGAGATCACCCGCCGGATCTCGGTCGAGCGGATCCCGATTGCGGATGGCGTCCGCACGCCGGGCAGGACGGCGACGTCGAACAGTTCGTCCACCACGCCCTCGATGCGGATCCATTCCACGGCATCGCCGCTGTCCAGATCGATGACCAGCAGCCCGCAGCGCGCCTCGGCGTCGTGGCGTTGCAGCGCGTCGTCAAGGGGCAGGCCCTGGAACGTCTTGTTCTCGCGCGCGCGGGAGAGGCCCACGATGGCGTAGCGCCCGGCAAAGGCCAGACCGCGCGCATAGCCGGGGCAGAAGGTGACCGGATGGAACCGGCCTGTGGCCGTCTCGATCCAGCCGAACGCGCCCGTGCCGGAGTTGAGGAGCCAGAGGCGCCCGCGATAGAGGCGCGGCGAATGCGGCATGGACAGGCCCTCGGCCACCGTCGCGCCGCTTTCCACATCCACCACGATCCCGCCCGACACGCGCCGGTCGCGCCAGCCGTCCACGATGTCCGACCGCGAGACTGCGGTCACATGGGCGGGCCGCGTTCCGTCCATGGCAAGGCCGTTCAGGTGGCAGCGGTCCTCGGCGGCGAGGCGGCTGATGAAGGGCGGTTGCCAGACCGGGCGAAAGCTGTGCCCGTCCGCGACGGTGGCAAGGCAGTTGAACAGCGTGTTGGCAAAGACGGGCCGGTTGTCGGCCCCGATGCCGATGTCGTGGATATCGAGATCGCCGGTGATCCATGTCGCATGGGGGGCATAGACG
>JAPLPE010000007.1 GCA_026400355.1 Rhodobacterales bacterium
CACATGGTCCACCACCCGCTGCCGGAGCTCTACAGGATGCGGCTTGCCCATCGTTGACCCCCATATCTGCCTCGCAGACAGGGAATCACAGATCAAGCCTCAAGGGAATCCTGAATCGCGATGACCGCAACACGCTCTAACGATCACCGAGTTCGGTGTGCCCAAGGTTGTTGGCGGAAGCTTCAACGTCCTCGCGCTGGACATCTACAAACAGGTCGTGGGCCAACAGAACTTTGCCATGGGCGCAGTCGTGTCGGTGATCCTGCTTGTTCCTGCCGTGTTTGCCTTTGCGGTTGACCGCTATGTGACGGCCCGTCAGGTCGCGCTCCTGTCGGCGCGGGCAGTGCCCTATTCGCCGGCACCGGACCGGGTCTATGACATCAGTGCCTTTGTCTTCTGCTGTGTTGTTACGGCTTTTCTGCTGACGATCCTGTTGGTATCGCAATATGCCTCTCTCATCAAATTCTGGCCGTGCAATACAGAACTGACCCTGCGCCACTTCAGTTTTCAGGGCGTGGACGGGGGCGGATGGGCGAGCTACTTCAATTCTCTGCGGTTGTCCCTGCTTGTCGCGGTTATCGGCACGGCGGTGGTCTTTGTCGGGGCCTATCTGGTGGAAAAGGGGCGCGGCTTTGGCTGGGCCCGGGGTGCGTTACAGTTCCTCGCCATGATGCCGATGGCCATTCCTGGGATGGTGCTGGGCCTGTCCTATATCTTCTTCTTCAACAATGCGTCCAACCCTCTGGGCTTCATATATGGGACGATGACCATTCTGGTCGTTTCGACGATTACGCACTTCTATACGGTGTCGCACCTGACGGCGATGACCGCACTCAAGGCCATGGACCGGGAGTTCGAATCGGTTTCGGCGTCTCTCAAGCAGCCGATGACGCGGATGTTCTCGCGAATCTCGATGCCGATCTGCAGTCCGACTTTGCTGGATATCGCCTCCTATTTCTTTGTGAACGCGATGACGACGGTGTCGGCCGTGGTGTTTCTCTATGCGCCCGGTACAACCCTCGCGGCGGTCGCGGCACTGAACATGGATGACGCGGGCCAGATCCAGGGCGCGGCAGCCATGTGCATGCTCATCTTCTACACCAACCTTGCAGCCCGGCTTGTCCATGCCGGACTGACGCGCGCTTTGATCGGGAGCCAGGCATGGCGGAAACGCTGACGCAGAAGTTTGATCTGGTCATTGTCGGGGCCGGGATCCTTGGCCTAGGACATGCGCTTGCCGCGCGGCGCAAAGGCCTGTCGGTGGCCGTCGTGGATCGCGAGGCGGAGGCCATCGGTGCATCGGTCCGCAACTTTGGTTTCGTCACGGTAACGGGTCAGCAGGCGGGTGACTGCTGGCGACGGGCCATGCGATCCCGAGATGTCTGGCTTGAGGTTGCACCAAAAGCCGGCATTCCGGTCGAGCATGAGGGGCTGCTTGTCGCGGCCCGCCGGCCCGAGGCGATGGCCGTGCTGGAGGCTTTCCGCGCCACCGATATGGGAGAGGAATGCAGGCTTCTGTCGGGCGGTGAACTGACGGAGCAGCATGGTGCCATTCTTGCTGATGGTCCGTTTGAGGGTGCGCTCTGGAGCCCGCATGATCGCCGGGTGGAAAGCCGCCACGCTATCCCGAAGCTGGCTGCATGGCTTGCGCAGGAGATGGGAGTCACTTTTCTGCGGCAGACCCTTGTCAAGGCCGTGGAACCAGGGAACGTCGTCACGACTGCCGGTATACTTGAAGGCGAACGGATCGTCGTCTGCCCCGGGGATGATCTGTTGACGCTTTTCCCCGACGAGATCAAGGCTTTGGGCATCACGCGCTGCCGTCTGCACATGCTCAAAGTCATGCCGGGTGATCCGTCGTTCCGGCTGCCGGGGTCGGTGATGACTGATCTGTCGCTGGTCCGCTACCTTGGCTATTCCGAATTGCCCGAGGCGGTGGCGTTGCTGGCCCGCTTGCAGGCCGAACAGTCCGAATACCTTGCGCAGGGGATTCATCTGATCGCGGTGCAGGGATCGGACGGCGGTCTGATCGTGGGGGACAGCCACCACTATGAATGGTCGCCGACGCCGTTCAATCAGGCGTCTGTCGATGAACTCATGCTGACGGAAATGCACGCAACCTTGCGGCTGCCTGGGGCGCGTGTCACAGAACGCTGGACAGGCACCTATGCCTCTCTTCCCGACAGGCTGATGGTGCGGGTTGCCCCTGATCCCGCGATCCGTCTGGTCATCATCACCAGTGGGACCGGGGCGAGCACATCCTTTGCGATCGGTGAAGAAACCATCGCCGAACTTTTTGGAGAATGAGAATGACCGAAGCCCGCATCCAGGCCGTCGTATTCGATTGGGCCGGAACCATGATCGACCACGGATCCCAGGCCCCGATGGGGGTCTTCGTGAAAGCTTTCGCGCAATTCGGCGTCGAAATCACAGTGGACGAGGCGCGCGGCCCGATGGGCATGGCAAAACGCGATCATATCGCCACGCTGGTCCGTGAGCCGCGCATTGCGGCGGCCTGGACGGACAAGCATGGTGCCGCCCCGTCGGAGGCCGATATCGACGCGATCTATGACGTGTTCGTGCCGATGAATGTGGCCGTCGTGACCGATTATGGCACGCTGATCGAAGGAGCGGCCGATGCGGCGACCCGGATCAGGGCGCGCGGCGCCAGGGTCGGCTCCACAACCGGATATACCCGCAGCATCATGGAACCGCTGTTGCCGATGGCCGCCGCACAGGGGTATGCGCCGGACAATCTGGTCTGTGCAGGTGACCTGTCGCAGGGGCGGCCGTCGCCGATCATGATGTACCGGACATTCCTGGACCTGGACGTCTGGCCCGCCTGGTCGGTCGTCAAGGTGGATGACACCGAAGTGGGGATCACCGAAGGTCTGAACGCCGGCTGCTGGACGGTGGGTGTGGCAATGACGGGCAATGTCTTTGGTCTGAATATCGAAGAGACGGCGGCCCTTGATGCCGATACATATGACAGGATGCGGTCGGCAGCCTATGCCAAGCTGACCCGTGCCGGGGCACATTTCGTCATCGACGGCGTTGCCGACATCGACGCCGTTCTTGACGATATCGAAGGGGCGCTGGCAAGGGGCGAACGGCCCTGAGACAAATGTAATGGCGGGAGCCAGACTCTCGAACGGCATACCATAGCGGGGCCGGCCTTTGGTTCAGGACCGCTGTCACACCCGCGATGCCCGACACCTGTGCAAGGGCGCGGAAGAACAGAGCAGAGGATCACTTCCCCGCGCGTTATGCTGGCTTCACCGCGCTGTCATCTTGCAAACGTCCCAAATGACACAATGCCATGAGGAGATAGATTCGTACTTAAACCGGTTGACACGTTGCCTTTGGCACGGGCGCTGATCGCGATCACAAGACCAGATTTACAATCTTGAAATGAGGAGTTTGACATGGCCATCATCGTTGCCGAACCGTTCGACCTGAATTTCGATCCAAAGACCGCGGCGCTTCTCATCATCGACATGCAGCGCGATTTCGTGCTGCCGGGCGGCTTTGGCGAGGCACTGGGTAATGACACGTCGCTCCTGCTCGTTGCCGTTGAACCGACGATCAAGGTGCTGAAGAAAGCCCGCGAGACGGGTATGTTCGTCATCCACACCCGCGAAGGCCACCGAACTGACCTGTCCGACTGCCCGCCTGCCAAGCTGAATCGCGGCGGCAAGGTGTTCATCGGGACAGACGGCCCGATGGGCCGCATC
Source organism: Rhodobacterales bacterium (assembly GCA_026400355.1). Lineage (GTDB taxonomy): Bacteria > Pseudomonadota > Alphaproteobacteria > Rhodobacterales > Rhodobacteraceae > JAPLPE01. The sequence goes on from JAPLPE010000007.1 coordinate 3,735, forward strand.
CTCGTCCGGGGCGAGACCGGCCATGACATCATTCACCAGCTTTATCCTATCGGTGGCGAGCCCGTGATCGACAAACCAGGCAAAGGATCATTCCACGCGACCGACCTGCACCAGATCCTCATGGATCGCGGGATCAAGACGCTGATCGTATGTGGCGTGACGCTCGAGGTTTGCGTGCATACCACTGTGCGCGAGGCAAATGATCGGGGCTATGAATGCGTGGTCCTCTCGGATTGCGTCGCATCGTATTTCCCCGAATTCCAGCGCGTGGGGCTTGAGATGATCAAGGCACAGGGCGGTATTTTTGGCTGGGTTTCGGACTCGGACAAGTTCGTTACCGCCGTCGGTTGAGCCGATGTCCGCCGCGTGGCAAGCCGTGGCGATCGGGGCTGCAATCGACGTCACAACCGGCGTTGATGGACAGGTGCACAGCGTATTCGACCGCGCGGTGAACCTGTCCGTTGGTTCGAATATGTGGACAATCATTGCAGATGAGGCCAGGCTGTCGCCCTTCACGATCTGCCTGCCCCCAAGGACCACCTTGCGTCTGGGTGAAACTCGTGGAGCGCCGATTCATGTCCGGGCCGGATTTGTCAAGTTTGGCGCAAGCGTGATCGACTGCCGCGCCGCATGCCGCTGGTCTGGCGTGGCATGGGTAGCTGCGTCCGAGGGGTTCGAGGCACGGTTGACCCTGACCGCCGGCAGGGTTCGCCCGGTCGCCTGGACGGAGGCAGGTGCCTTGGCCACGGGCGTTCTGGGCGCCTTGTCGTCGGGCCAACCCGATCTTCTGAACCGGACGCTGGCGCAGACGGTCGGGCGCGGGCCTGGCCTGACGCCGTCAGGAGATGACGTGATCGTCGGCATCCTTGCGGCCCTGATGCTCTCGCCCGCTCTGAGGGATGGGCCGGCGCAGGCCCGGCGTCTGACAAGGGCGTTGACCCCGCTTCTGCGGACAACGACCGAGATCAGCCGTCATCTTTTGGCTCAGGCGGGACAGGGGCATTTCAGCCGTCCGTTGCATGACCTTGGCCTTGCCCTTCATGGACCGTCCACTGAACGTGACCTGCCCCAGTCGATTGACCGGGCGCTGGCGGTTGGCGGTACGTCGGGGGCAGATACCTGCATGGGCCTGATCATTGCCATGCGTCATAGCAATTCCAAACTTGAAAGGTCTGCGGCATGACGGTCAATTTTCGCGCCTATCCCAATCTTTACAAGGACTCGGTTTCGCTGATGACCGTGTCGGCGCAGGTCATGGCCGTGCCGGGGATCGAGGCGGCCTCGGTCGTGATGGCTTCGGCCACCAATGTGGAAAACCTTGCTGCGGCGGGCCTTGGCACGTTTGACGTCAAGCCGAACGACCTGCTGGTCGCCGTGTCGGGCACTGAGGAGGCCTGCGACGCGGCACTCGCCAAGGCCGACGAGCTTCTCAAGGCCAGCGCCAGGGATGGCGGTTCGTCAGAAACGGGTGCTACGCAGCCGGTCACCTCGCTGCAGATGGCGGTGGCCAAGGATCCGGCGGCGAACTTTGCGCTGATTTCGGTCCCCGGAGACTATGCGGCGGCCGAGGCGATGAAGGCGCTGCACTTGGGCATGGACGTGATGGTGTTCAGCGACAATGTGCCCGTCGCCTCGGAACTCGCGCTCAAGCATTATGCCGATGCGCAAGGGCTGATGGTGATGGGGCCGGACTGCGGCACGGCCATCGTGAACGGCATCCCGCTCGGCTTTGCCAATGTCGTGCGGCGCGGGCCGATCGGCGTGGTCGGCGCGTCCGGCACCGGCACGCAAGAGGTGACGGTGCGCATTCACCAGCTTGGCTCGGGCGTCAGTCAGGCCCTGGGCACCGGCGGCCATGACCTGTCCGAGGCCATCGGCGGGATTTCCATGCTGCACGGGTTGAAGGCGCTGGATGAAGACCCGATGACCGAGGTCATCGTCCTTATTTCCAAACCCCCCGCTGCCGAGATTGCAGCAAAAGTGCTGGGGCTGGCCGAGGCGAGCGCCAAGCCGGTTGTGGCGATCTTCCTAGGCGCAGATCCGGCCACGATCACCCGCAACGGCGTCCATGGTGCCGCCTATCTGGCGCAGGCCGCCGACATGGCGGTTGGTCTGCTCAAGGGCGGCAAGTCCGGCACGGGCACGATCACGATCAAGCCCGAGCAACGGCGCAAGCTAGAAGATATCGCGCGGGGCATGGCGGCAGGCCAGACCTTTGTGCGCGGCGTGTTCTGCGGCGGCACGTTCTGCTTCGAAGCGCAACTGATCCATGCGGCGGCGGGCCATACCGGGCATTCCAATGCGCCGACGGAAGGCAACGGCAAGCTGGCCGATATTCGCAAGAGTATCGGCAACACGATCCTCGACATGGGCGACGACGAATTCACCCAAGGCCGCCCGCATCCGATGATCGACCCTTCGCTCCGCGACGCGCGGGTGCGCGACGAGGCCGCCGATCCCTCGACCGCAGTAGTGCTGTTCGATGTCGTGCTGGGCTATGGCGCCACGCTCGACCCGATCAGCGGGCTGATCGGGGTGATCGGCAACGCCGCGTCCAAAGCCAAGGCGCAGGGCCGCAAGGTGGCCTTCATCGGCCATGTCTGCGGGACGGATCAGGATCCGCAGAACCGCGCCGCGATCATCCAGTCGTTGCAATCGGCGGGTGTCATGGTGGCCTCGTCCAATGCCGAGGCGGCCGTCTGGTCCGCCGCCATCCTTTCCGCCCGTCAGGGAGCCGCAGCATGAAATCGCTTTTCGAACGGGACATGTCCGTCATCAATGTCGGCCTGCAAAGTTTCGCCGACAACGTCGCCGCCGCAGGCGGCACGGTCACCAATCTGGCCTGGGTGCCGCCTGCCGGTGCGGATGCCGCTCTTGGCTGGACGCTGGCCGGCCTGGTCGGCGATCCACGCATCGAGGCGGCCAACCGCATCGCCTATGACCGCTATCTTGCCGCACAGCCGCGCCTGATCGACCTGATCTTGGCGCGCGAAGCGATGCCGGGCCTGTCGGGTGACAACCGCCGCATACTGCATTCCGGCCCGCCCATCGCTTGGGCCGATATGTGCGGCCCGCAGCAGGGCGCGATTGCCGGGGCCATTGTCTATGAAGGCTGGGCCGACACCATTCCCGCCGCCGAAGCCATGGCCGCAGCGGGAGAGGTGACGCTTGAGCCCTGTCACCATCACGGGGCTGTGGGGCCGATGGCGGGGATCATCAGCCCGTCGATGCCGGTCTGGGTTGTGGAGAATGCCGAAGCTGGGAACCGCGCCTTCTGCAACCTGAACGAAGGTCTGGGCAAGGTGCTGCGCTTTGGGGCCAATTCACCCGAGGTGCTCGACCGGCTGACATGGCTGGGGACAGAGTTCTTCGGCGTCATGCAGGCGGCAGTACGCGGACTTGAGGACAAGAACCTCAAGCCGATGATGGCGCAGGCGCTGCATATGGGCGACGAATTGCACAACCGCAACGCTGCTGCCTCGGCATTGTTGTTCAAGCGGCTGGTGCTGTCATTGGGCAAGTTGGACCTTGACAGTGATGCAGTGAACCGGGCGCTGACCTTCATCGCCGGGAATGACCACTTCTTCCTGAACATCTCGATGGCGGCGAGCAAGTCGATGTCGGACGCGGCCCATGGCGTGCCGGGCAGCAGCATGGTCACGGTCATGGCGCGCAATGGCGTCAACTTCGGCATCCGCCTCAGCGGGACGGGCGAACAGTGGTTCCAGGCCCCGGCGAACCCGGTCGACGGGCTATATTTCCCCGGCTATTCGGTGGCCGACGCGGCGGCCGACCTTGGCGACTCGGCCATCACCGAAACCAACGGTCTGGGTGGCTTTGCCATGGCGGCCTCACCCGCCATCGTGCAGTTCGTGGGCGGCACCCCCGCCGATGCAACGGCCAACAGCCGCCGGATGTTGACCATCACGCTAGGGGCAAACCCGGCCTTCACCCTCCCGCCGCTCAATTTTGGCGGCACACCTGCCGGGGTCGACGCCCGGCTGGTGGTGGACAGCGGCGTTTTGCCGATCATCAATACAGGCATCGCCCACCGCAAGGCGGGCGTGGGCCAGATCGGCGCAGGCATCACGACCGCGCCAATGGAATGCTTCAACGACGCAATTGCCGCACTTGCCGTATCGCTCGACGCAATCCCGATGCCCGAAGGAGCCACAACATGACCAAGACCGCAGTCATCGCCTTTGGGGGCAACGCACTGGTCAGCGATGACGAACACGATTCGATCCCGCAGCAATATGACACCGTCTGCACCACTGCGCCCAAGCTCATCGACCTGATCGAAAAGGGCTGGCGGCTGGTCATTAGCCACGGCAACGGGCCACAGGTGGGATTTATCCTGCGTCGGTCGGAAATGGCGGTGGACGAAGTTGACCCGGTCCCGGTGGACTATGCCGTCGCCGACACGCAAGGGGCCATCGGCTACATGTTCGTCAAGGCCCTGACCAACGAGATGACGGCACGCGGCATCAGTCGCCCGGTGATTGCTGTGGTGACCCAGACCGTGGTAGACCCCGCCGACCACGCCTTTCAGAACCCGACCAAGCCGATCGGATCTTTCCTTGACGCTGCAACGGCCGAAGCGCGCAAGGCCACGCTTGGCTGGACGATCATGGAGGATGCGGGGCGCGGCTGGCGGCGCAGCATCGCCTCGCCCAAGCCGCAGCGGATCGTGGAAAGCGCGCTCATTGCTCAGCTTCTTGACGCCGGTGCAATCGTCGTGGCCGCCGGCGGTGGTGGCATTCCGGTAATGCAGGATGCCCGAGGTCTGCTGACCGGTGTCGAAGCGGTTGTCGACAAAGACCTCGCCTCGGCCCTGCTTGCCAAGGAAATCGGGGCCGACATGCTGATCATCCCCACGGGTGTGTCGCGTGTGGCGATCAACTTTGGCACGCCGGACCAGAAATGGCTTGAGAAACTCACCGTCACCGAGGCCCGCGGCTATATCGAGACCGGCGAGTTCGGCAAAGGCAGCATGGAGCCCAAGGTGGCCGCCGTGGCCGATTTCGTGGCTTCGTTTCCGAGCGCTGTCGGGGCCATCGGCGCCCCGGACGAACTGGCGCAGATCATCGACGGCACGGCAGGGACGCAGATCGTAGCAGATGCCGCACCTGCCGAGGACGGCGTGATGCTGGCCATCAACGGCACACTGATGCGGGGTCTTAAGCTGAACCCCAATATGATTGCTGCCGGGGCGACCTTCGTTCGGGAAGACCTGTCCGAACCCGTCTATCGCATCTGGAGCATCAATGACGATCACCCCGCCATGGTCCGCATGACCGACAGGTCGGGCGTGTCCGTCGCGGTCGAAATCTGGTCGGTGCCGCCAGGCGGGATGGCGGGCATCCTGTTAAAGGAGCCGCCCGGCCTGTCGATCGGCAAGGTCGTCCTGTCGAACGGCGAGACGGTTCTCGGCGTTCTGGGTGAACCCGCGCTTGTCGAAGGTCAGCGCGAAATCACGTCCTTTGGAGGATGGCGTGCCTACATCGCTGCGGAAAAGGTGCCGTCATGAAGGTCTTTGGCCAACAGATTCTTCCCGATATCGAACCGCAGGATGCCCCCATCGGGAGGCAGATCCTTCGCGGCTATTCACAATGCGCCTTTCAGGCGCATGAACTGACGGCGCTATTCTTTATCGCCGGTGTGTCGATCTACAACTGGCAGATGGCCATGTTCTATATCCTGTCGGTCATCATTGCGACGTTTGTCGCTCGGGCGATGAATGCCGACAAGGTCCTGCTTGGTCTGGGCCTCTTCGGGTTCAATGCCGGGCTGATGGGTCTGGCGCTGGGCAACTTCTTTGTCCTGTCGGTCTTTCTGTGGATCTGGGTGCCGATCCTTGCGGCGGCCGTCACGGTCGTCGCTGTTCTGCTGTCACGGCATTTGCCGTTTCCGTTTCTGGCGGCTCCGTTCATTCTCATGTTCTGGATCATCTGGCCGCTGACCGGCATCATGGGGATCGAGCCCATCGACCTTGGCGATTTTCCCGATGGCAAAGTAGCAATTCTCAAGGCTACGGTCCTGGCACTCGGGTCCACGCTGTTTGCGTCCAATCTGATTGTCGGCATCCTGTTCTTCATCGGGGTTGCTCTGAGCAATTGGCGTCATGCCGTCGTCGCGGTGATCGGGGCGGCACTGGCAGCGACGGTTGCGGCCTATGTCGGCACGTCGGCAGGCGAAGCAATCAACAGCGGTTTCATAGGGTTTAACGCCGTACTGGCAGCCATTGCCACTTTCGCGCTGGTCGGTCAGGACTTGCGACTGGCCTGCCTCGCAGCATTCTTCGCCACATGGTTCTTCAGCATGGTCAACAAGTATTGGCCCGAACCGGCGCTGGCGTCTGGCTTCGTTTTTGCCGTCTGGCTGATCATGTTGTTAAGCTACGTTAATCCCAGGTTCTCTGGCGAGAAGAGCCAGGGAAAGGAAATCAAGACGTGATTTAGAGTGGTACGAAACCCGAATCGCAAACGCGATCTTGCGGACCGAAGCAAAAAAGGAATCCTGAAAATGCCTGATGAACCGACTCCTGGTGCTTTGCCGACTGCCGAAGAACTCCGGATGAAGATCGTCGAGAGAGAGATTGAAAAATTGGCCGAGATCAGTGCTAAGGAACGTCTGAAAAACCTTTCCCTTTCAGCGTGATGTGGTAGAGTTGGCGAACGCGTCGAGGGAGCCCTTCCGATGCCGGAACAGCCTGCCTTTCCCGGTCTTCGCGATGCGATGAAGAAGAAGCAGACGCGGCGGGAAATGTTCCTGGCAGAGATGGATGCGGTTGTGCCGTGGGGGCGTCTTTTGGCGCTGATTGCGCCGCACTATCTGAAGGCTGGGCCGAAGGGCGGCC
>JAPLPE010000043.1 GCA_026400355.1 Rhodobacterales bacterium
CTCGCGCTGCCCCAAGGTCTGCAGCGCATTGCCAAGGTTCATCTGCGTCATGGCCCAGTCAAGCGGCACCCGGTCCCGCGTCCACTCCTCCAGCGCCGCACGATAGGCCGCCACCGCCTGTTCCAGCCGCGCTGTCCCGCTCTCGCGCTGCCCCAAGGTCTGCAGCGCATTGCCAAGGTTCATCTGCGTCCCGGCCCAGTCCAGCGGCACCCGGTCCCGCGTCCGCTCCTCCAGCGCCGCACGATGGGCCGCCACCGCCTGTTCCAGCCGCGCTGTCCCGCTCTCGCGCTCTCCCAGGGACTGCAGCGCAGTGCCAAGGTTCATCTGCGTCCCGGCCCAGTCCAGCGGCACCCGGTCACGCGTCCACTGCTCCAGCGCCGCACGATAGGCCGCCACCGCCTGTTCCAGCCGCGCCGTCCCGCTCTCGCGCTCTCCCAGGGACTGCAGCGCAGTGCCAAGATCGTTGAGCGCATTGCCGCGCTGGTCGGGCGTGGTGGCATGGCTGTGGGTCAGGTCGGCCAGCGCAATGGAAACGGCCAGATCAAAGTTCAGCCCCTTGTCCCGCCCGCGTTCATACCATTCCATGAAAACCGCCCGCAGGTCATCAAACCCGGCCCGGTTTTCGACCTGCGCCTTGCGCAGCAGACGGTCGGCCACGGCGGGGGCGTTGCGGCGCAGGGTATCCTGTTCGATGCCCGCATCCAGCAGACGGATGGTGCGGGCCGCACTTTCCGCCTGTTCCTGCGCCAGCGCCGCGTCGATATCGGCCGAAGCCGCATCATACCGCCCGTCCCGCGCCAGTTCCGCCACCCGCCTTAGCACCGTATCGACAAAATCCCCATGGTTCGACGCCACCCGCCCCTCGGCCTGCACCCGGATCGCAATCTCGACCGCGTTCTTCAATTCGCGAAAGGCGGTGGCTGCATCCGGCACATCCGCCGCAATCCGGCTCGCGAGTTCCACCAATGCAGGTTCAGTGACTCCGGCATCGCGCATCCTACGAAACTCGTCGGTTTGCCGCAAGTGATCCAGAATCAACCGCGTGTTATCCCGCGTTTCCGAGATGATCTCGATCTCGCCCTTCTTCGAGGCGAGAAGCGCCATCACCATCTCTTGGGTGAACGCCGCCTGATAGGCTTTGGTCCCGCGAAAGATGTTGAAGGCCGCTGTCAACGTGGTGGTGATCGCCGCCTTGGTCCCGTCAGTGTGCCCTTTCAGGCCGCCCTGCCCAAAGATCGCCTGCACCAACCGCTCCGGCAGATCGCCCTTTCTTACGGCATCGGCCATCGCGGCCGGATCAAAGGTGATCTTGTGCCGGTTCTCCTTGAGCAGTGCACTGGCGACAGACATGTCATCTTCGCTGACCCCGTCAGACCGAAGCGCATCCTCTGCCGCCGCCTTGGCGCGTTGAAAGGTTACTGCATCGCAAGACGCCCACTTTTCCATTCCGATGGTCGTGAGGATCGCGACAGGTATCGCAACCGCCGCCAAGCCGCCTGACGCAAGGCCCATCGCCGCCAGGCAGAAGTTCGTGCCATGTTCGGCCAGTTGCTGTCTGTCACTCATCGCCGCCCCCACACATCAACCCAAGGTCAACATGGCCGTTCTGCGTGAGTTTTCAACCCGAAAGGGAGGGAGAAATATGGGTCCTGCGCGCCATCCGGGTGCGCCAGCTACCCCCGCACCCTCTCCCCCTTCGGATCATGCATCGGCCTGACCGCCGCCTCGGCCCGCACCCGCGTCCCCGCCACGTCGATCTCCCACGCGCTCCGCAACAGATCGTCCGCCGTCTCGCCCTTGCAGGGCACATAGCCCATCCCGATCGCCCCGCCCAGGAAATGCCCATAGGCCCCCGACGACAGATGCCCCACGATCTGCCCGTCCCGCAGCACCGGCTCGTTGTGATAGAGGAGCGGCTCCGGATCGGTCAGCCGGAACTGCAGCATCCGCTTCTCCAGACCGGCCTCCTTCTTGCGCAGCACCGCCTCGCGCCCGATGAAATCGGCCTTGCCCATCCCCACGGCAAAGCCCAGCCCCGCCTCAAGCACATGATCCTCCGACGTGATGTCATGTCCGAAATGCCGGAACGCCTTTTCGATCCGGGCGCAGTCCATCATGTGCATGCCACACAGTTTCAGCCCATGACGCTCCCCGGCCTCCCAAAGCGTGTCAAACGCATGGGTCGCCATGTCGGCGCTGACATAAACCTCCCACCCCAGCTCGCCCACATACGACACCCGATGCACCCGGGCCAACGCGAACCCCAACTCGATCTCCTGCATCGTTCCGAACGGATTGGCCGCGTTGGAAAAATCGTTCGGCGACACGGCCTGCATCACCTCCCGCGCCTTCGGCCCCATGACGGCCAGCACGCCTTCGCCCGCCGTCACATCGGTAATGACAACATTCGCGTCGCCCAGATGCCGCCGCATCCATGATTCATCGGCCAGCCGCGTCGCCGCAGGCGTGACCACCAGATAGGCCCGTTCCGACAGCCGCGTCACGGTCACATCCGCCTCGATCCCGCCCGAGTTATTCAGGAACTGCGTGTAGACGATCTTGCCCACCGGCACCGCCATATCCGCCCCGCAGACCCGGTTCAGGAACGCCTCGGCATCCCCCCCCTCGACCCGCAGTTTGCCAAACGATGACATGTCATACATGCCCACCCCGGTCCGCACGGCCATCAGCTCATCCCGGACGTTCTCAAAGAAATTCTGCCGCTTCCAGGAATAATGATAGGCCTTCTCTTGCCCCGGCCGCGCATACCAGTTCGCCCGCTCCCACCCGGCCAGCTCGCCAAACACCGCCCCCCGCGCCTCGAGCGCCCCGTGGAACGGCGTCCGCCGCACCCCCCGCGCGGTGGCCTTCTGCCGGTACGGGAAATGGTCCGCGTAAAGCAGCCCCAGCGCCTCGGTCACCCGTGCGCCCAGATACCGCTTGTTACCCTGAAACGGCTGCATCCGCGCGATGTTCACATCGCCAAGGTCGAACGGCTTTTCGCCCGCATCCATCCACGCAGCCAGCGCCATCCCGGCACCCCCCGCTGACTGGATCCCGATGGAATTGAACCCCGCCGCGACCCAGACATTGTCCATCCCCGGCGCAAGGCCCAGATGATAGGCATTGTCGGGCGTAAAGCTCTCCGGCCCGTTAAAGAACGTATGAATTCCGGCCGTGGCCAGCATTGGCATCCGGTTCACCGCCGCTGCAAGGATCGGCTCGAAATGGTCGAAATCCTCAGGCAACTGGTCAAACTCGAACCCCTCGGGAATGCCATCCATCGCCCAGGGCTTTGAGGCCGGCTCGAACGCGCCCAGCATGATCTTCCCCGCATCCTGCTTGTAATAGGCGCATTCGTCCGGCACCCGCAGCACAGGCAGGGGCCCCAGCCCTTCAATGGGTTCGGACACGATATAAAAATGCTCGCAGGCCTGCAGAGGTACATTGACCCCCGCCATCAGCCCCACATCCCGCCCCCACATGCCCGCACAGTTCACGATCATGTCGCAGGCAATATGGCCCCGCTCCTCCGCCATTTCCCAATCGACCCCCGTCACCCGCGCTCCAGCGCGCGTGATCCCGGTGACCTTTGTCCTCTCGGCAATCACCGCCCCGCGCATCCGCGCCCCCTTGGCCAGCGCGAGAGCAATCCCCGTCGGATCGCCCTGTCCGTCCTTGGGCACATAGACCCCGCCCGTCACGCCCTCCAGGTTCAGATGCGGATACCGCTCCCCCACTTCCTTGGTGGAAATCTCACCCACCTCAACCCCGAACGCCCGAGCCATCGCCGCGAGCCGCGTGATCTCCTCCAGCCGCTCTGCCGTCAGCGCCGCCGTGATCGACCCCACCCGCTTGAACCCCGTGGCGACCCCGGTCTCGGCCTCAAGGCTCCCGTAAAGCTCCTGTGAATACTTCGCCAGCCGCGTCATGTTCGCCGTCGCCCGCAACTGCGCGATCAGCCCCGCCGCATGCCATGTCGTCCCGCTTGTCAGCTGCTTGCGTTCCAGCAGGACAACATCCTGCCAGCCCAGCTTGGTCAGGTGATAGGCCACGGAGCAGCCGACAACACCGCCGCCGATGATGACGACGCGGGCCTGGGTGGGAAGGGTCATGGGTGGGTCTCCGGAGGAATGAGGACAAGTTTGCCGGGAAAGCGTTTGGTCAGGAAATCCGCCTGCGCGGTGGCAATCTCATGCAGCGGATAGGTGCGGGAAATCACCGGCCGCACCCGGCCTTCATTGATCAGCCCGACAAGCCGGGCGAAAACTTCTGGCGGTTGATGCGTGCAGCCCAGAATGGTCAGGTCATCCAGATAGACCCGCCGCAAATCCGTCTCTACGACCGGCCCCGCGATGGCACCCGCCACTGCACAAACGCCCCCGGGCCGCAACGCCGCCAGCCGCGCCCCCCAACCCGGCCCGCCGGTCACGTCGATCACCACGTCAAAGCTCCGCTCGGCCGGCACATCGTCCCGCGCCAGCGTGGCCACCGCCCCCGCATCGCACACGACCTGCGCCTTGGCCGGGTCGGTCACCCCTGTGACCTCGGCCCCCAGCACCCGCGCCAGAATCACCGCCGCCAGCCCCACACCGCCCGACGCGCCCGTGACCAACACCCGGTCCCCCGCCAAAACACCGGCCCGCGTCAACAGGTTCAGCGCCGTGCCAAAGGCACAGGGCATCGCCGCAATCTCCACGTCCGAAAAAGGCGATGACGACACGACAAACAGATGCCGCCCCGGCACCACGACATATTGCGCAAAGGCCCCGTCATAATCCGACCCCAGCGCCACATAGCCCCGCGCCGTCCCGTCCGCCTGATTGATCGGACAAGTCACCCGCGCGCCGACCTCAAGCCCCGCAACGCCATCACCCAAAGTCACCACTCGCCCGCACAGATCACCACCTTGAATCCGCGGAAACCGTAGAGCCCCGGCATAGCCCCCGGCCTCCGCAGTGACACCCTCCAAGGTAGCACCCGTCACCTCCGGCGCATACCACCCCAGCCGCGTGTTGATGTCGGTGTTGTTCACCCCCGCCGCGAGCACCCGGACCAGCACCTCCCCCGGCCCCGGTCGCGGCACCGGGATCGTGTCCGACCAGACCAGAACCTCCGGCCCGCCATGCCCGGTCAGGAGCACGCCCGACATGACAGTGGGAACGCTCACGGATACATCGCCCCGAACTTCGCCTTGTAAAGCGCCACCATCTCGGCCTCCGTCGCCCCGTCGTCATAGGGCGGCGTTGACAGCGGCCTGACCTCGGTCACCGCAATCGTCACCACTGCGTTCATCCTGTGTGCAAGGCTCGCCCAGGTCGCCTGAAACGGCCCGAAGACCGCATCGAACCCCGCCGTCCCGCGCCGGTGCACGGTGGCGATCCCCCGCAGCCGCGCCCCCCTGCGGACAAAGGCATCGACAAAGTTCACCTCGACCTGCGCCTGATGGGCGATATTGGCCAGCGTCTGCGGCGACCGGATCTCGCCAAAACCGAGCGTTGCGCCATCCAACACCAGAAACGTCCCCTTGGGCGAGACATTGGGCCGCCCGTCCGCCCCCACCGTGGCGATGAACCCGAGCCGCCAGTCCGTGATGAGCTTCTGCACCGCTGCCGGGATCATCACACCACCTCATGCCCCGCCGCGCGCAGGGCCCGCGCCAGTTCCGCAATATGTGGCGGCCCCACCTCACAGCAGCCACCCACGATCGTCGCCCCCTTTTCCACCCAGCCCAGCGCAAACCGCGCATAAGCTTCGGGCGACAGGTCCCGCCGCGCCTCCAGCGCATCAACCGTTGGCGAATCCTTCAGGAAATCCGCCGTGATCTGCGTGAACCCGTTCGCATAGGCGCCAAACGGCAGCCCCGTGGGCTGCAAAGCCGCCATCGCCGCCGCCATCGCTTCGGGGGCCGAACAATTTGCCAGCACCGCCTCGGCCCCCAGGTCCACCGCAATCCGCCCCGCCTCGTCCACAGGTTCCCCCGACCTCAACCGCGACCCATCCCGGTCATCCACCGTCACCGACAGCCACACTGGCAATCCGGCGGCCTTCGCCCCCTCCAGCACCGCCCGCGCATGGGCCAGCGACGCCACCGTCTCGCAGATGATCAGGTCAACATGCGGTGCCAGTTCCAGCGCCACTTCTGCATATTTCGCCACCGCCTCGTCATGCGGCGGATGCACCTCCGGCCGATATGACGCGACCAAAGGCCCGATACTCCCCGCAATCCGCCCCCGCCCGGCGGCCTTGCGCGCCGCCGCCGCCTCCCCCAAAGCCGCCGCATGCAAAGCATGAAAATGCCCGTCCAGATCGGCCTTCACCAGCCGGTCGTGATGGATGCAATAGGTGTTCGTCGTCGCAATCGTGGCCCCGGCGGCAAAGTAATCGCCATGCACCGCCGCCACCATGCCCGGATGATCCATCATCACCTGCGTGGACCACAACGGTGTCGGCCGGTCACCCGCACGGTGGATCAACTCCTGCCCCATCCCGCCATCCAGCAACACTATCTGCACCACTCAAGCCTCATTTTCTGTCCACAAATATCCTCGGGGGGAGTCCCGCAGGGACCGGGGGGCAGACAGCCCCCCGTCCGCACTTTGTCACGCGCGGATGCGTTCGTTCTTCGCATCCCACAGCGGTTCATCCGCATGCACCGTCGCCACAAACCGCTCGCCGAATATCTCCACCTCGACCTTGGTCCCCGGCACACACAGATCCGGCCGCAGCATCCCGAGCGCGACCGACTTCCCGATCCGGTACCCCCAGGCCCCGCTTGTCGCCTCGCCGACCACCACCCCGTCGTGCCAGATCGTGGCCATCGACGGTGCATCCGCCGTCCCCGGCGCGTCCAGCGTCAGGGTGGCAAAGCGCTTCTTCACCCCCCGCTGCTTTTCCGCCAGAAGGGCCACCTTGCCAGTGAACGCGGGCTTGTCAAAGTTGACAAACCGGTCCAGCCCGCCTTCCAGCAGCGAATAATCCGTCGAAAGGTCACCCTTCCACGCCCGGTACCCCTTCTCGACCCGCAGCGAATTCAGCGCCCACATGCCGAACGGCTTTGCCCCCGCCGCTGTTACCGCGTCCCAGATCGTCGGCGCATCGGCCACGGCGCAATGCACCTCCCAGCCCAACTCGCCCGCGAACGACACGCGGAGCAGCACCACGGCACACCCGGCAACCGTCGCCTCCTGCACCGACAGCCATGGCAGGCTCAGATCTGCATCGGTCAACGCCACCAGCACCTCCCGCGCCGCGGGCCCCGTGACCAGCAGACATTCCACCTCGGCCGAATGATCCGTCACCGTGATCCCTTCGGGTGCCGCCCGCCACAGCCATTCCCGGTCGTGCCACTGCGCGACCGCAGCCGTGATCAGCCCAACCTTCCCGGGCCCGTGGTTCATCACCGACATCTCTGTCACGATCCGCCCGCGCGTATCGGGGAAATAGGCAAGGCCCACCCGCCCCTCCTTGGGCAGCCTTGACGCCGTCATCCCGTCCACGAAATCCCGCGCTTCTGGCCCTTCAACCATCAGCCGCGTAAAGCCGGAAATGGCCAGCACGCCGCAATGATCCCGCACCGCCTCGCATTCCTCGCGGATGCGTGCCTCCCAGGGTCCAGCCCTGTCCCAAGTCTCGGTCGCGGCATCCGAGAGGTCGTCGCCCGGCTTGGCAAACCAGTTCGCCCGCTCCCACCCGTTATAGGAGCCAAACACCGCCCCCGCCGCCTGCAACCGCCCGTACAAAGTCGGCACCCGCCTGTTCGCCCCCGCAGGCCAGCGGTGCCAGGGGAAATGCATCGCATATTCATGGCCATAGGTCTCGGTAGCCTTCGCCTCGCAGTATTCCGGATCGGTGTAGTCCGTGTAGCGGCGCGGATCGCAGGACCACATGTCCCACTCCGTCTGCCCCTCGGTCACCCATTCGGCCAGAACCTTGCCCGCCCCACCCGCCTGCGTGATGCCAAAGGTAAAGACGCAGGCCTCATAGGCGTTCTTGACTCCCGGCATCGGCCCGATCAGCGGCAATCCGTCCGGCGCATAGGGGATCGGCCCGTTGATGACCTTGCCCACACCCGCTGTGCCCAGCACCGGCACCCGCGCCATCGCGTCACCCATATACCACTCCAGCCGGTCCAGATCGTCCGGGAACAGTTGGAAACTGAAGTCCTCCGGCATCGGATCAGACGGCGTCACCCAATGCGGCCGGCAATTCCGCTCATAGGGACCAAGGTTCAGCCCGGTCTTTTCCTGCCGCAGGTAATAGGACGAATCCACATCCCGCAGCAGCGGCAGCTTGCCATGCTCTTTCGTATAGGCCTCGATCTCGGCGATCGGCTCGGTCAGGAAATATTGATGGCTCATGACCGTCATCGGTACGGTCCGCCCACCATAGCGCTTGAACCATTCCCCCACCTTCTGTGCGTAATACCCTGCAGCGTTCACTACCTTCTCGCAGCGGATATCGCCCTTGGCGGTATGCACGACCCATTCGTCGCCATCCCGCGAAACGCCTGTCGCAGGTGTGAACCGCAGGATCGTCGCCCCCATCTGACGCGCGCCTTTTGCCAAAGCCTGAGTCAGCTGCGCCGGATCGATATCCCCGTCATCCGGGTCAAACAGCGCCCCCTGCAGATCATGCGTCTCAAGGAAAGGATAGCGCTCCTTCACCTCGTCCAGCCCGATGGTCCGCAGGTCCATCCCCTGATACCGCCCCATCCCCGCCGCGCGTTCAAACTCGCGCATCCGGTTCATCGTATGGCCCAGCCGGATCGACCCCGTGACGTGATAGTTCATCGGATAGTCGACCTCGGCCGCCAGCCCGCGATAGAGCGACAGCGAATACCGCTGCATGTTCATCACCGCCCAGGATGTGCTGAACGACGGGCAATTCCCCGCCGCATGCCACGTGCTTCCCGCCGTCAGCTCGTTCTTTTCCAGAAGAACGCAGTCGGTCCAGCCCGCCTTGGCCAGATGATACAGGGACGAGACGCCAACTGCCCCGCCACCGATGATGACCACGCGGGCGTGCGTCGGAAAATCACTCATATCTGTCCCCATTGATCGAATTGCGGCAGACCATCGGCGATGGTGTAGTAATCGCCCTTGTCCGCCATGAAGATATGTTCAAGAAGGCGTGTCCCGGTCGGCTGATCCAGCAATCCCGCCTCGATCGAGGTTGCCCCGTCCTTGTCCCGGAACCACAGCTTCGTCCCGCAGGTCCCGCAGAACCCCCGCACTCCGCCACCTGGGGTGGCATGGGTCGAGACCTGCGCCTCACCCGTCCAGACCGTGCCCTCGGGCGCGTCGATGCTGGCCGAATAGAAGCCGGACAGCTTGCGGCACTGAATGCAATGGCAAGCCACCACAGGTCCTGGCCTTCCCGGTGATTCAAAAATCACGGCACCGCACAAACAAGACCCGCCAAAACTCATGCCCGCACCACCCCGTCATCACCGATGTCAAAGTAGTCAGCCCGCGACGCCGTAAAGATGTGCCGCTCCAGCGTCAGCCCCGTCGGCCCGTCCACTGCGCCCAGCGAAAAGGCGATGTTGGCCGAACCCTTGGCCTGCCAGAACAGAAACGCCCCGCAGACCGGACAGAACCCCCGCCGCACCTTCTCCGACGACTCATACCAGCGCGGCTCTCCCGTGATCGCGATATCGGCCACCGACACATCTGCATCCGACCACACATGCCCCGACATCTTGCGGCACTGCCCGCAATGACAGGCCGACATGCCAAGAACCGGCCCGGTGATCGCAAAGCGGATGGCACCGCACAGGCACGACCCCCGCATCGTCAATACACCGGCGGCGCGATGACCCAGATGACGACGCAAGGCTCGGCATGGGGGTTCATCCAGGTGAAAGGCTCACCCTTGATGCGGAAACTGTCACCTGGGAACAGGCTGAACGGCCGGCCCGCGATAGTGACCTCAAGCTGCCCCGAAACGACATATCCCACCTCCTGCGTGGGCCGCGTGACAGGATCGCCCAGCCGCGCACCGGGCTCGAATGTCGAGTGGATCACCTCGAAGGCATCGGTCAGGTCCGGCGAGAGCAGTTCCTCCACCAGCCCCGCCTCGCGCGAACCGATGGGCCTGCGCGCCGCACGGCGCACCACATGGCCCTGTTCGACAGCAGGCGCAGCCGCATTGTGAAACAGGCTCGACAGCGACACATCCAGCACATCGGCCAGCGCTCGCAGATCGGCAATGGACGGCTCCGACATGTCCCGCTCGACCTGGCTCAGCCAGCCGATCGATCGTCCGGTCGCCGTAGCAAGGTCGGCAAGCCGCAGCCCCCGTGCCTTGCGCAGCGCCCGCAGATCGGCCCCCAGCGTGCCTCCATCCGGCAGATCGTGTTTCACGCTCTCTCCCAAACCGTGAAATTTTAGGGTCGAATTTCACGGTGCCAGATTCTACGTGACGGGGAAAGAGCTTTCTTCAGGCCACCCCTGCCCGGCCAAAGACCGCCGTCAGGATCGCGGTCAGCGCCAGCGAATCCGCCTCGTCAAAGGCCGCAGGCTGGTCACTGTCGATATCGAACACGCCCAGTAGCCGGCCGTTTTCATCCCACACCGGCAGCACAATCTCGGACCGGGTCGAGGATGAACAGGCGATATGCCCCGGAAACGCCTCCACATCCGGAACCAGTTGCACCACCCCCGTCCGCGCCGCCGCCCCACAGACGCCTCGCGAAAACGGGATCACAAGGCACCCGTGCCCGCCCTGATACGGCCCGATCTTGAGCAGTTCCGGCCCCACCGCCCGGTAGAACCCGGTCCAGTCAAACCGGTCATCCGAAAGGTGAACCTCGCAAGCGACCGTCGCCATTAGCGCCACGGCATCCGTCTCGCCTTCGGTCAGGGCGGCAATGGTCTGGGCGAGGGTCGTGTAATCAACATGCATAGTCCGGGCTTTCTGACAACGGGGCAGGGGGTCCTCGGACCCCGCCTTGGCCTGATGGCCAATTCACCAGCGAGGATATTTGGCGCCAGAAGAAGCATGCAGAAGGGATGACTTCAAGGCGACTGTATCCAAACCCTAAACCTGCCCCCGCCATGGGGCGGATTGTTCACACAAAAGACTTAACCGCCCCAAAAAGACCTCGTTCGGTCCATCTTCCTGCCGCGGTGAATGGCGATGACAGAAACGTAGCTGCATGGCTTCCCTCGGCGTCGCGTGACAAAGCCCCCACCCAGAAGCGCGACGTCGAGGATCTGCCATTGTGGCCCGCCCGTCATCCGCTAGGGTGACCGGGCGAAACAGGGGGCCAGCCATGCGCGATCTGCAGAAACCGGGACGCTCCACCGTCTATGCAACGAACGGCATGGCCGCGACCTCGCATCCTCTAGCCGCCAAGACCGCCGTCGGCATCCTTGAATCCGGCGGCAACGCTGTCGACGCCGCCATCGGCGCGGCTGTCCTTCTGGGCATCTGCGAACCCCAGATGACCGGCATCGGCGGTGACTGTTTCGTGCTGCTGACCCCTCCGGGCGAAGACCGCGTGATCGCACTCAACGGCTCTGGCCGCGCCCCCAAACGCCTCTCCGCCGACGCTATGCGCGCCGCCGGGAACACCACCGTTCCCCTGCGAGGGGTCGAGGCCGTGACGATTCCCGGCGCCATCGACGCCTTCTGCCGCCTCTCTGCCGACTGGGGCAAACTCCCCCTCGGTCAGAGCCTCGCCCCAGCTATCCGTTATGCAGAAGAGGGCGTCCCCGTTGCCCCTCGCGTGGCCTTTGACTGGGCCCATCAGGCCGACGCACTCAAGGGCCGCGCGTGCGACGTCTATCTCCTGAACGGTCAGACCCCCAAGACCGGCCAGATCTTCCGCGCCCCCCGCCAGGCCGAGGTCCTTCGCCGCGTAGCGACCCAGGGCCGCGCCGGGTTCTACGAAGGCGAGGTTGCCGCCGACATGGTCACCTCGCTTCAGGCGCTGGGCGGCACCCATACCCTTGACGACTTTGCTGCCACCGCCTGCGACTACGGCACGCCCGTCGTCGGCACCTACGGCCCGCTCGAAGTGCTGGAACATCCCCCCAACGGGCAGGGTACGACCGCGATCCTTCTTCTCAACATCCTCAAACACTTCGACATCGCCGGGATGGACCCTTTCGGTGCAGAGCGGATTCATATCGAGGCCGAGGCCACCAAGCTCGCCTACGACGCCCGCGACCGCATCATCGCGGACCCTGACCACACTACCCGCATCGCCCACATGATCGCACCTGAAACGGCCGCAAAACTCGCGGCCCTCATCGACCCCCACTGCGCCCTGCCCGTCACCCGCCCCGAGATCGGCGCGGTTCACAAGGACACGATCCTCATCTCCGTCGTTGATCGCGACCGCATGGCCGTGTCGCTCATCTACTCGATCTTCTGGGGCTTCGGCGCGGGCCTCGCCTCGGACAGGTTTGGCATCCTCTTCCAGAACCGCGGCGCCGGTTTCAACCTGACCCCGGGCCACGTGAACGAAGCCGCCGGCGGCAAACGCCCCATGCACACGATCATCCCCGGGATGCTGAAGGAAGACGGACGCATCCTTGGCCCCTTCGGCGTCATGGGCGGCGCCTACCAGCCGACAGGCCATGCCCGCGTCGTCTCGAACCTCACCGACTTCGGCATGGACGTGCAGGAGGCGCTCGACGCCCCCCGAAGCTTTCAGCACGGCCCGGCGCTGCAGGTCGAACGCGGCTACAGCGATGCCGTTCGTGCCGAGCTGGTCGCAATGGGCCACGCCGTCGAAATCCCCGAAGAGCCCCTCGGCGGCGCACAGATCATCCAGATCGGACAGGACGGCGTCCTGCGGGCCGGTTCAGACCCGCGCAAGGACGGCGCAGCTTTGGGGTATTGACCCGGGGCGGGTGCAACCCACCACATCCGATCAGTTCAACTGAACCTGCAACGGATAAAGCCCATCCTCGAACGGGCCAAACAGATCATCCAGATCCGGATGCTCGACAGGCATGCCCGAGTAATCTGCAATCAGGTTCTGTTCCGAGACATAGGCTACATAGTAGCTCTGATCATTCTCGGCCAGAAGGTGATAGAACGGCTGATCCTTCTTCGGTCGGCTGTCTTCGGGGATGGCCAGATACCATTCCTCCGTATTCGAAAACATGGCATCCACGTCGAAGATAACGCCACGGAAGGGGTGTTTGCGATGGCGGACAATCTGTCCAAGATGGTACTTCGCGCGTGTCTTAAGCATCGACTCATGTCCCCCGACAAATCTATTACGCGCCCTGCCATGAAAAAGTCCATATTTCTGCATAGTGTCGGTGGGAAACAGTCCGTGGTGGATGTGACCACAGTGGTGACAATCCCGGCTGCGATCTGACGAAACTGTCACTGCCTGGCCGACGCATCATGGTTCCCACGCGGCCCGAGATCCGCTACACTTGCTCAAAACAAAGATAAATGTGGCGAGAGCAGATGAGCAGTTATTCCCGCGCCGTGGCGCTGGTGGTCATTGTGGCAGCCAGCGGATGCGGTGAACGGCAGTACACGGCCCCGCGCGAATTGGATAACGCCTGCAGTATCTTGCAGCAGCGGCCGCCCTACGAACGCGCCTTCAAGCAGACCGAACGCAACTGGGGCGTCCCCGTTTCGGTGCAGATGGCGATCATCTATCAGGAAAGCAAATTCATCGGAAACGCCCGCACCCCGCATCAGTACATGCTGGGTGTCATCCCCGTGGGCCGGCAATCATCCGCCTATGGCTACAGTCAGGCGCTCGACGGGACATGGGAAGAATACCAGGACGAACGCGGCCGCCACCGGGCCACGCGTGACGACATCTTTGACGCGACCGACTTCATGGGCTGGTACATGTCCCAGACCACCGAATCGCTCGGCATCCCGCTGGACGACACCCGCGACCAGTATCTCGCCTATCACGAAGGCCGCACCGGCTATGTCAACGCCAGCTATAGCGACAAGGGCTGGCTTATCCGGATCGCGGGCGATCTGGCCGAACGGGCCGAGATGTACGAAGCACAGTTGCGGTCCTGCGGCCGCGACTGACAGGTCATCAGACCAAAGCCTGTAGTGCCGGGTGATTCAAAAGGTCAAATGACATCCATGGCGGGGCTTGCTTCAGGATCGGGTTGGACGTCACGGCTGCCGCGTCTGTCGCTGGCGACCCGCTTTGCGCTGGCCTGCGGCGTCGTGCTCAGCCTTGCCGCGTTCGCCATCGGGGCATGGGTCACATCGCGGATCGAAGTCGCCGTCGTCCATAACTCTGCCGACGCGACAGCGATATACATGGAAAGCTTCCTCTCCCCGCTCTCCGATGAGTTTTCCAGTCCCGAAGGTCTGGGTCCCGGCGCCAAACGTGCCCTTGAAGAAGTGTTCAACAACACTGCGCTCAAGGACAGGGTCGCCTCCTACAAGATCTGGTCTGCCAACGGCACGGTCATCGAATCCTCCAACCCCGAGATCGTCGGCCAAACCTTTCTGATCAGCGACGAACTGCGCCGCGCCTGGGCGGGCGAAGTGGTCGCTGACTACAACGCGCTGGGCAGCGAAGAGGACGTGGCCGAAAGCAAGATGGGTCTGCCTCTCGTCGAAATCTACAGCCCCATCCACGAGGCATGGTCAGGTCGCATCGTCGCCGTCGCCGAATTCTACGAAGTGAACGAGGATCTTAAACGCGAACTGGCAGAAGCGCGTAATTCAGCCTGGGGCACGGTCATTGGCATCATTCTGGGTCTGGGCTCCATCCTTTACGGAATCGTCCTGGGCGGCAGCCGCACGATCGAACTTCAGCGCCGCGATCTTGACGCCCGTCTCGAAGAGCTGGCCGAGCTTTCTGATCGCAACACCGAGCTCCGCCTGCGGGTGCAGGGCGCCGCCGCGCGCTCCGCCGAACAGACCGAGCAGACCATGCGCCGCATCGGCGCTGACCTGCATGACGGCGCCGCCCAATACCTCGCCTATGCCGCCCTCCGGCTCGACAGCGTCCGCGACAAACTCTCCCCCGGCGCGGGCGAAGAGGAACTCGACGCCGTCAAGAATGCCGTCAACAGCGCCATGAAAGAGGTGCGGTCCCTGTCCAAGGGCCTGTCCCTCCCCGAACTGGCGGACCGCCCGGTAACGGCCATCATCCGCTCGGCCGCCGAAGCCCACGAGATCCGCACCGGCCACGAAGTTGCCCTGAACCTGACCTGCGACAGTGAACCCGACCTCACGCAGGCCGCCCGCATCTGCGTCTTCCGTTTCGTCCAGGAAGGGCTGAACAATGCCAGCCGTCACGCCGCCGGGGCAGGGCTCTCCGTGACCCTCTCCTGCCGCGACCAGCAGTTGTTCCTCGCCATCCGCGACACTGGTCCCGGCCTCCAGCCCGGCGGTTCGACCGAGTCGAGCGGCCTCGGCCTCTCCGGTCTCCGCGACCGCATCGAAAGCCTTGGTGGCACATTCATCGCCCGCACCCACCCCGATAGTGGTACTGAACTTTCTATGGCACTCGAGACAGGAACCGAACCATGACCCCGACCCGGATCGTGATCGCCGACGATCACCCCCTTTACCGCGAAGGCGTCAGCCGGTCCCTTACCGAATCCGGCCGATTCGAGGTTGTGGGCGAGGCCGCAAATGGCCGCGACGTCTTCGCCCTCGTCCGCCGCGAAAAGCCCGAGGTGGTGCTCCTCGACATCTCCATGCCCGACGGCGGCATCCCCACACTCCGCCAGATCACCGCCCTCGAAAACCCACCCTGCGTCGCCATGCTCACCGTCTCCGAAGAGGATGACGACGTCATGCAGGCGCTCAAGGCCGGTGCGTCGGGCTACATCCTCAAGGGCGTCGGCTCCCGCGAACTCGTCCAGATCGTGACAGACCTGGCCGAAGGCCGCTCCTACGTCGCCCCCTCCCTCGCGATGAAGGTGCTGGCCGCCATGAACGCCCCCCGCGCCAGCACCAAGGCCGACCCCATCGACAGCCTGACCAAACGCGAAGAAGACATCCTCCGCCTCGTCGCCGAAGGCAAAAGCAACAAGGAAGTCGGTGACGACCTCGATCTGCAGGAAAAGACGGTCAAACATTACATGACCACGATCCTGCAAAAGCTCCACGTCAGGAATCGGACCGAAGCCGCGCTGATCGCCCGCGACAAGTGGAAGGATTGAAAACCCGTCAATCCTCCGCGCGGTACTGAAACGGGGCGTCTTTCCCCCGGATGCAGTGAAAAATACCGACGCAATACCGACGTGTTACCGACGCAATACCGAAACCCCGTTTCCCGCTGAATCAACGCGTTAACCACTGATTCGCCCGGGCCCCTGTCCCTTTTTTCTCAACCTGCGTAGGGTGGGTGAAACCCACCACCCCGGATTCCACTTTTGGACGACACCTACAACCCGCCCCAGGACCCCCTCGTCGTCCTCCACGCCGACCACGAAGTCGTCCTGGTCGACAAACCCGCGGGCCTCCTCTCCGTGCCCGGCAAGGGCGAACACCTGTCCGATTGCCTGATCGCCCGCGTGCAAAAGGCCTTCCCCACAGCCCTCCTCGTCCACCGCCTCGACCGCGATACCTCGGGCGTCATGATCTTCGCGCTGACGCCTCACGCACAGCGCCACCTCGGCCTGCAATTCGAAAACCGCCAGACGAAAAAGACCTATATCGCAAGGGTCTGGGGCGAGATGACAGAGAAGGAAGGTACCGTCGACCTCCCCATCATCGTCGACTGGCCGAACCGCCCCCTGCAAAAGATCGACCACGAAACGGGCCGACCCGCCGTCACCGACTGGCGCGTCGTCCGGTCAGGCGACGGCGAAACCCGCGTCCGCCTGATGCCCCGGACGGGCCGGTCCCACCAGTTGCGCGTCCACATGCTGGCACTTGGCCACCCGATCCTTGGCGATCCGTTCTATGCCACCGGCCCCGCCCGCGATCACCCGCGCCTCATGCTCCATTCCGAAACCCTCCAGTTCCGCCACCCCGACGGCGGCAAAGGCATGCGCATCACCGCCAAAGCCCCGTTCTGAAACAAGAACACCGGCGCGACCACGTAGGGTGGGTGCAACCCACCGCCTCCCGATCACAGGCGTAGGGCGGGGTTCACCCCGCCACCCCCGCTACAAACCGCCCGATCGCCACCCCTTCGCTCTGGGCAATCTCATGCCCGCCGGGATGCCATTCAAGCGTCACCTTTGCCCCCTGCGCCCCCAGCCAATCCGCCAGCCCCTGCGTCAGCGGTGCCGGACAGATCGGATCGCGCCGCCCCGCCGTGATCAGAACCCGCCGCCCCGCCAGCCCCGGTTGCGGCGCGGGCGTGAACGGGATCAGCGGATGCAAAAGGATCAGGTCATCGACCAGCTCCGGCCGCGAAAACGCCACCGACGCCAATATGTTGGCCCCGTTGGAATAGCCCAGCCCGATCACCCGCACCGCCCCGGTCCGCGCCTTCTCGGCGGCAATGAAATCGCCCATCGCCGCCGTCCGCCGCGCGAGATCGTCCATGTCATAGACGCCCTCGCCCGTCCGCCGGAAATACCGCAGCGCGCCGCCTTCGCTCACATCCCCGCGCGGCGATACCACATGCGCCCCATTGACCAGCGCCTTCGCAAAATCGTGGAACTGATGCTCGTTCCCGCCCGTCCCGTGGAACGTCAGGAAAAGGGGCGCTCCCGGCGCTCCCGGCGCCCCCGCCGTCCTTTGTGCAACATAGCTCATGGTTCAGTCCGTAATCGGCTCAAGCAGCTTTTCCAGCCGCGCCCGCAGATGTTCATGCTGGCTCGGCAGTTTCAGCGCCTGCCCCAGATGCGCCGTATCCTCGTCCCGGTCGAACCCCGGTTCGTTCGTCGCCACCTCAAACAGCACACCGCCGGGCGTGCGGAAATAGATCGCCCAGAAGTAATCCCGGTCGATCACCGGCGTCACTTGCCAGCCCGTATCCTTCAGCGCCTCACGCACCTCCAGCTGCCGCGCCCGGTTCTCCACGGCAAAGGCAATGTGATGCACCGATCCCGCACCTTGGCTGGCAGGGTTCACGGCGTGCAACGTCTCCACGTCGATCACATCCGCACCGTTGCCGCCGGGCATGGCGAACCGCGTCACGGCGCCCGCCTTGTCAACCTCCTGATACCCCATGAAGCGCAAGAGTTCCGCCGTCGCCCCCGCATCCCGCAGGCGTATGTCAGCCCCCTGGAACCCGCGAATGGCCATATCCGCGCCCACCCCGTTGCCCGTCCACGGCGCACGGGTGTCATCGCTTTCGACCAGCGCGAAACGATCCCCGTCCGGCCCGTCAAACAGAACGCGGGCCGCGCCAAAGCGGGTGTCCGTGGCGATATTCGGCGTCTCGAACGTCTTCAGCCGTTCAACCCAGGCCGCGCTCGTCCCCTTGGGAATGGAGAAATAGGTGGTCCCGACTTCCCCCACACCCCGCCGCCCGCGTGCCGCACGCGGGAACGGGAAATAGGTCATCACCGTGCCAGGCGTGCCAACCTCGTCGCCATAATAAAGATGATAAACATCCGGTGCGTCAAAATTGACAGTCTTCTTCACCCGGCGCAGGCCCAGCACATTGGTGAAAAACGCGTTGTTTTCCTGCGCCGACGACGCGAGAGAGGTGACGTGATGCAGGCCCTTGATCTGATGCAACATGGTGCAATCCTTTCTAAATCCGATTGCACTGGAACATAGTTTGGGATTTCTGCGCAGAAACCCCTATTCAGGCACCAATTACGTTCAATATTGCACATGACCCTGCAGGAACGCCTCTGCCGCGTGCACCCGCGCCGGCAAGTTCAGCGCGTCGCCCGCACTTTCCGCCACTTCCACCAGCCGGTGCATCCCGATCAACGTCGTCACCCGGTCCCGGTCAATCGTCCGCCCCGTCTCGTCCTCATAGGCCGCCGCGATCCGCCACGTCAGATCCGGGTCGATCAGGCTGGAATAGATGAACTCCTGTTGCACCGGCCCGATCCCTGAATCGCCAAAGTCATAGATTCCGTTCAACCGCTCCGTCGCGGGATCAAACGCCATGTTCCACCCATGCCCGTCAAAGAACCCATAGGTCTCGCCGAAGAGATCGGGCGGCAGACGCTCAAACCGATCCAGAATATCTGCCCCCAACGCTCTGCTTTCATTTGACAAAAGCGGCAGGCCGACCCGCCTGACCTGATCCGCTTTCAACCACGCCCCGATGGGCTGGGCACCCGCATCAACCATCTGCCCGGCCGGAATCCGGTGCAGATCCGTATGAAACCGCGCCATATCCCGCGCCAGCCTGTCCCGCGCCACGGCACCCAGCCGCTGATAACCGGCGGTCAGCAACTGCTCCCCCGGCAGCAGCGCATGCTCTGACATCAAGGGCGGCCCCTCATGCAGCACCATGTCAGGCACCGCCATCCGCACCCGTGGACGGATCACCTGCAGCAACCCCGCCTCGCGCCGCAAGGCGGCCTCTGCCGCCGCATCGCGCGGAAACTTGAACACACGGCCACCCTTGGCCAGCACCGCCGTCGAATGCCACCCCCTCCCCAGAATGGCAAAGGCGGCCCCGGCCAAAGCCGGAACGGCTTCACGATAGCAACGCGATACTCTTCCGGCACCTGATCCACCGGATCAGGCACCCCGGTCACTCCGCCGCCCAGCCGGAAATTGCCTTGACCTCAAGGAACTCTTCAATGCCCCAGACGCCACCCTCGCGTGCGCGCCCTGACGACTTGACCCCGCCAAAAGGCGACCCGCGCCCCCGGCCCATCCCGTTCATCTGCACCATCCCGGCCCGCAACTGCCGTGCCAGCCGGTTCCGCCGTGCGCCATCCTCTGACTGCACATAATTGGCCAGCCCATAGACCGTATCATTAGCGATCCGCACCGCCTCTTCCTCGGTATCAAAGGGGATCATCGACAGGACGGGGCCAAAAATCTCTTCCTTTTCAATGGTCATTCCCGGCTTCACGTCTGCAAACACCGTTGGTCGCACGAAATAGCCCTTGTTCAGCCCCTCCGGCCGCCCCAAGCCTCCGGCTACCAGTCGCGCGCCTTCCTTGATCCCGACCTCAATCAGCCGCTGGATATTGTCCCACTGGATCTTGTTCACCACCGGCCCGATATGGTCCCCAGCCTGATCCGAACGCCCGACCTTCTGCGCCTCGGCCACCTGCCGTGCAATCTCGACCGCCTGATCATAAAAGCTGCGTTCGACCAGCATCCGCGTCGGGGCGTTGCAGGATTGTCCCGTGTTGTCAAAGCAATGCAGCACCCCGCGCCGTACCGCATTGGGGTCGGCATCCGCAAATACAAGGTTCGCCCCCTTGCCGCCCAGCTCAAGCGTAACCCGCTTCAACGTCTCGGACGCCGCCTTGGAAATCGCCTTTCCGGCCCGGGTGGAACCCGTAAAGCTTATCATCTCCACGTCGGGATGCGTCGAAAGCTGCGACCCCACACCCGGCCCGTCGCCATTCACAAGGTTGAACACCCCGGCAGGCGCACCTGCGGCATGCACGAATTCGGCAAAGATCATCGACGACAGTGGCGCCTGCTCGGAAGGCTTCAGCACCACCGTGCAGCCCGCCAGCAGGGCTGGGATGACCTTGAGCGCAACCTGATTCATCGGCCAGTTCCACGGCGTGATCAGCCCGACCGTCCCGATCGGCTCCAGCGCGATCCGGTCATTCGGGGCATGCGGCCCCAGCGGGCGAATGAACTGGATCTCCTTGAAAGCCATCAGAAAGTTTTCCAGATGCCACGGCAGACAGGGCGCCTGATCCTCCCGCGCCTTGTCGATGGGCGATCCCATCTCAAGGCTGATCGCCTGCGCCAGATCCTCGACCCGTGCATGATACTGGGCAAGAATCCGTTCACACAGGGCATGACGCTCGGCCGGATCTGAAGTCGCCCACGCCGGAAACGCCGCCTTGGCCGCAGCCACTGCCGCATCAGTATCCGCCTGCCCGCCCAGCGAAATCGTGGCGCAAGGCTCCTCGGTTGAGGGGTTGATGACCTGATAATCCCGTCCCGCAAGGGGGGCCACCCACTGACCGCTGATATAGAATTCGGGTCTCGTGATCATCTTGTTCTCCTGAGGCCGCATATAGGCGATGTCATTCTCCAAGTGCCGCTTGGCGCGTGGTGCGTGAAATGTCTATATCGACGTTGCGAACCAGCGGCCTGTCCACGCCGCGACATGGAAACAAGGAGCAACGACATGGGCCTTCGTATCAACGACACGATCCCCAACCTGACGGTCGAAACCGATCAGGGCACCGTCACCCTGCATGACTGGATCGGTGACAACTGGGCCATCCTCTTTTCTCACCCCAAGGATTTCACCCCCGTCTGCACCACCGAATTCGGCGCCGTCGCCCAACTGGCCGACGAATGGGCCAAGCGCGGAACCAAGGTCATGGGCGTCTCGGTAGACGGCGTGGCTGACCACGTCAAATGGAAGCAGGATATCGAGGTTGCCGGCGGTGCCGAGCCGACCTTCCCCATCGTGGCCGACAAGGATCTCGTCCTGTCCAAGGCCTTCGACATGCTCCCGTCCGAAGCCTACCTGCCCGAGAAAGCCACCCCGAATGACACCGCCACCGTGCGCGTCGTCTTCATCATCGGGCCTGACAAGAAACTCAAGTTGTCCATGACCTATCCCATGAACGTTGGCCGCAACTTCGCCGAGGTGCTGCGCGCACTCGACGCGCTGCAAACCGCAAATGGCAAGGGTGTGGCCACACCGGCCAACTGGAACGTCGGTGACGACGTCATCATCCCGCTTGCCGTGTCCAACGACGCGGCCAAGGAAAAGTACGGAGACTACACCACCGTCCTTCCCTATCTGCGCAAGACCAAACTCCCCGTGTGAGGAAACTTTGGCGATCGGCCCCGCCGGTCGCCACACTTTCCCGGTGACGACCGGATTTCGCCATGCCATGCTTACCCCGTTCATCAGTAGGGGACCGCTTTCATGGAAATTGTCAAAGGCCAGCACGTCACGATCACGTTCGACGGCAAACGCTGCATCCATTCGCGCAACTGCGTGCTCAGCCACCCCGAGGTTTTTGCCCCAAACGTAAAGGGCGACTGGATCTACCCTGACGCTGCATCCCCCGAAACTGCCATGCAGATCGGCATCAACTGCCCCTCCGGTGCCATCCGCGTGGCCCGCAACGACGCCAGCGCCACCTCTGACACCCCGCCCATCGTCAACACAGTCCGCATCCGCGAAAACGGCCCGCTCGCCATCGAAGGTGAACTTCTCCTGCGTGGTCAGCCACTTGACGCCGCCCGCGCCACGCTGTGCCGCTGCGGTGCGTCAAGGAACAAACCCTTCTGCGACGGTTCACACACCGAGGCCGGCTTCACCGCCACCGGCGAACCCGCGACCAAGGAATTCACCGCCCTTGAAACCCGCGACGGCCCCGTCGCCATCGAACCACAGCCCAACGGCTCACTCAAGGTCACCGGCAACCTCGAAGTCGTCAGCGGCACGGGTCGCAGCGTGAACAAGGTCACCCAGACCTGGCTCTGCCGCTGTGGCCAGTCCGCAAACAAGCCCTACTGTGACGGCAGCCACAAACGTGCGGGGTTTCAGGCAGATTGACCAGACTGACCGCTTGTCGGTTGCTTCGATCCCCAGATTCCAAGAGTATCTCGCATGTAGATTGCGCAGGCTCTGTTGGCTTGTTCACGGTCAGCGCCGTCGATGATCGCATTATGAAGGGCAGACAATTTCTGAGAGGTCGAAGTCAAGAACCTTGATGCTCCAGCTTCGGCCCAGATTGCAATGCCTTTGCGGGCAAGCTGGCCTGAGATCCAAACGTCATCCACGGCCCACATCACGGACGGGATGTCCCATGTATCACGCCCGAGATAATCAGGCCTGATCAGGAAACCGCCAAATCCTTCGCCAATATCCACAAACCCCGAACGCCAATAGAAGTTGCGCGGAGCCTTTTTTGAATATGGCACTTTTCGACGCCCTCCATGTGCAATGTTCTGCTGGAGGCGTTCCCAATGGTACTTGATATCCCAGGTCTTTCTAAGTGGTCGTCCTCGAGGAGATTCTTTTTTCCCTTCCCATCCGAGGCCTATTCTTGACAACTCAAAGCCAGCAGACACGATAGCAGATCCCGGCTTTCGATCTGAAGCGTCTAGAAATCTTCGGGACCAATCAGGCAAGTAGATTCTATCATCATCGCAGAACAAGATTCGGGTATCCTTGCCCCTGAAATCGTCGGCAGCAAATAGCACCTTTGTTGCTGGTCCCAAATCTTCCTCTGGCCGACGTATTTCGACACCCTTCGGAACTTTGGGGAGTGTTCCATCCCAGTCCGGGAATCTGCGATACTTCTTGGGAATATAAAGTAGGACAGCTTCTGGCTTGACGCTCTGAGAACAAAGCGCCTCCAGACAAGGGCTCAACTCATCAAATCGAGGCGGTATTGCAGTAAGCGAAATAAGATACACAATTGGATTCCTGATTTGCAGTCCTAGCGCTTCACATACCGAGGTGAAGGCTCCTTTGCAAATCTGGCGAGCTAGATCGTCACGACGACGGTGCCAACCGGCACCCGATTGTACAAGTCAATGACATGCTCGTTGATAAGCCTGACGCAACCGGACGAAAACGATTGTCCGATGGTCCAGGGCTGCGGCGTCCCGTGGATGCGGAAATAGGTGTCCCGACCGCCCGCATAAAGGTACATCGCCCGCGCGCCGAGGGGGTTTCGTTCATGCCCGCCCGGCAGGCCGCCCGCATAGGGGCCATAAACCTCGGGCTCGATCTCGATCATGCTGGCCGTCGGGGTCCAGCTTGGCCATTCCGCCTTACGGCCGATGACGGCCATGCCCGTAAACTCACGCCCCGCCTCGCCCACGGCGATCTTGTAACGGATCGCCCGTCCGTTGCCGAGCGTCCAGTAAAGCCACGTCCGTTCCGTCTGCACATATACAACGCCTGGGGTCATGGCATCGTTCACGTCAACTTCGGTCGGCATGTATTCTTGCGGTATCTTGACGACAGTTTCCGCAATAGCGGGCGTCGCCAGCAGCGTTGCCGCCGCTCCTGTCAGGACATTGCGTCGGGTAATCATCTTCTTCTGCCTCGGGTCACTTTGTTCTTCTTGGACTCAGGGTAGCTTAAAAGGAATGAACGGTCCCTGCTGACGTTGGGCCCGTTCATAGAATGCTATTTCCTGTTGCAGTCCTGCCCGATCAATAGGCGTAGGCAAGCGCTCCCAGCGGCACGCGGCCATAAAGGTCGATCACATGGCTGTTGTACATGCGGAAACAGCCGTTCGACGCCGAAGAGCCAATGCTATCGGGATAGATCGTGCCGTGTACCCGGATCGTTGTATCGCGGTCGCCCTGGAAGAAATACATGGCCCGCGCACCCAACGGGTTGCCGGGACCGCCCGGCATACCGTCCTTGTACTGCCCATAATGCGCCGGGTCCCGCTCGATCATCTCGGGTGTCGGCGTCCACGACGGCCATTCCTGCTTGCGCCCGATTACGGCCTGTCCAGTCCAGTAAAGCCCTTCCTTCCCGATGGCGACGCCATAGCGGATGGCCCGATTGCCCGGAATCACAAAGTAAAGATGGTAGCTCTGCGGCACGATATGGATCGAACCGACCGGCAGCCCGGCCTGCACCGGCACGACCCGGGCCTGATACTTTTCCGGGATCGCGAAATCGCCGTCAAAGTTCGGCGGCATGACAAGAGAATAGGGATCAACGGCTTGTGGGACAACATCGACCTGAAGCGCACCGGTGGTGCCCGCCGTCTGTGCGGCAAGCGGTCCGGCAGCAAGGGCCAGGGCTGAAGTGGCAATGAAATGGCGGCGGGTCAGCATCTTGATTTCCTCGAACCAGCGGGCTCGTTTTCAGTGACGAACATAAGCTAAACATCCTCAGTCTTACAAAATAGTGCTTGGCTAATCAACAAAACGACACTGGCCCCGGATGTTGCACCGGGGCCGCTGTGTCTTAATTGCGCGACCTTGGGTCAGTCAGCAGCCGCTTCGGCCGCTTCTTCCTTGGTCATTTCCTTGCCGGTCGCCTGATCGACAACCTTCATCGACAGGCGCACCTTGCCGCGCTCGTCAAAGCCCAGAAGCTTGACCCAGACTTCCTGACCTTCCTTGAGCGCATCCGACGGATGGTTCAGGCGCTTGTTCTCGATCTGGCTCACATGCACCAGACCATCGCGCTTTCCAAAGAAGTTCACGAAGGCCCCGAAGTCCACGATCTTCACGACCGTACCCTTGTAGATCCCGCCTTCTTCGGGCTCGGCCACGATCGACCAGATCATGTCATAGGCCTTCTTGATCGATTCGCCGTTGGGCGAGGCAATCTTGATGACGCCATCGTCGTTGATGTCGACCTTGGCACCCGAAACCTCGACGATCTCGCGGATGACCTTGCCGCCCGAACCGATGACTTCCCTGATCTTGTCGGTCGGAATGGTCATCGTCTCGATTCGCGGCGCGTGGACGCTGAATGCATTCGCCTTGGTCAGGGACTTGGCCATCTCGCCCAGAATGTGCAGCCGGCCTTCCTTGGCCTGTGCCATCGCCTTGGCCATGATCTCGGGCGTGATGCCCGCAACCTTGATATCCATCTGCAGCGACGTGATCCCGTTTTCGGTCCCCGCCACCTTGAAGTCCATGTCGCCAAGGTGGTCTTCGTCACCCAGGATGTCGGTCAGCACGGCATAGGAACCGTCATCTTCAAGGATCAGGCCCATCGCCACACCAGCGACCGGTGCCTTCAGCGGCACACCGGCGTCCAGCATGGACAGCGAACCACCGCAAACCGACGCCATCGAAGACGACCCGTTCGACTCGGTGATCTCGGACACAACGCGGATCGTGTAGGGGAAATCCGTCGACGGCGGCAGAACGGCCTGCAGCGCACGCCAGGCCAGCTTGCCATGACCGATCTCACGACGGCCGGGCGAACCGACACGACCCACTTCACCAACCGAATACGGGGGGAAGTTGTAGTGCAGCAGGAAGTTCGATTTGAAATTGCCGTGCAGCGCATCGATGAATTGCTCATCATCGCCCGTGCCCAACGTCGTCACGACCAGACCCTGCGTTTCACCACGGGTGAACAGCGCCGAACCATGGGTCCGCGGCAGAAGTCCGGTTTCGCAGACGATCGGACGCACCGTCGTCAGATTCCGTCCGTCGATCCGGCGGCCATGCTTGACCACATCGCCGCGCAGAACGTCGGACTCGAGCTTCTTGATCGCGGGGCCCAGGTTCGCATCGGCGAGCTCTTCGGCCGTCAGCCCGGCCTTGACCGTGGCCACAGCGGCGTCGATCGCATTAACGCGGGCCTGCTTGTCGCGGATCGCAAAAGCTTCGCGCATCGCAATTTCGCCGAGCACCCGAACACGGGCGGTCAGCGCCGAATAATCCACCGGCTGGTAATCCATCGGCTCTTTTGCTGCGTCTTCGGCCAGATCGATGATCAGATCGATCACCGGCTGGATCTGCGCATGGGCAAAGGTGATCGCGCCCAACATTTCATCCTCGGTAAGCTCATAGGCTTCCGATTCCACCATCATCACGGCATCCTTGGTGCCCGCGACAACCAGATCGAGCCGCTGCTCTGGATTGTTGCGAAGGTCTTGCATGTCGTCGATGGTCGGGTTCAGCACATACTTGCCATTGGCAAAACCGACGCGGCAGGCCCCGATCGGGCCCATGAACGGTACGCCCGAAATGGTCAGTGCTGCCGAAGCGGCGATCATCGCCACGATATCGGGATCATTGACCAGATCGTGCGACAGCACCGTCGCCATCACCAGCACTTCATTCTTGAACCCGTCCACGAACAGCGGACGAACCGGGCGGTCGATCAGGCGCGACGTCAGCGTTTCCTTCTCGGTCGGCCGCGCTTCACGCTTGAAGAAACCACCTGGGATCTTCCCGGCGGCATAGTACTTTTCCTGATAGTGGACGGTCAGCGGGAAAAAATCCTGCCCCGGCTTCGCTTCCTTTGCATAGGTCACGTTCGCCATGACGCTGGTTTCGCCCAGCGTGGCGATGACGGTGCCATCTGCCTGACGGGCAATCTTGCCCGTTTCCAGCGTGAGCGTTTCTTCGCCCCACTGGATCGACTTCTTGACTTCATTGAACATCTTGAATCCTCAGGGGGTGCGCCGGCCCTCCGGCCACCCCGATCATGTGGCGGCCCCATTGCCGCCGACCCCTGTCCTGTGCGAGCGCCGGGGTCAGGGCGCTGCGTCTCAGATGGCGGGGGCCTTACAGCAAAAGGTCAAAGGGGGGAAGGGGGGGAAGGGGGCCTTATCCGGCCCGCCGGACCATCTCTCCCATCCAGATTGGCGCAAAGGGCGAGGTGCAACCCTTCGACACCGTGTAATCACGGTAAACCCCCAGCCGTTCCCCGATGGCAATCGCTCGCGCCCGAGGGGCTTGATGGTGGATACCAATTGCGGCCAGCGTGTTGTTCATGGTCCATTGCACCGGCTCTGGCGCGCCCGGCATCTCCGCCTCGATCCGGTCCAGCAGTGCCGACAAGTCCATCCCCTCCGGCGCCTTCTGTACCCGTTCCGCCGTCAGGCTCCACCCTGCCCGCGCCGCAAACGGATGGTCTGTCGCCATCCACCTGTCCCGCAAGGCCTCCTTCTGCGGATGCGCCTTGACCACATAGCTGTTCAGCCAGTCCGACACCTGCAGGAACGCATTCGACCGGACCATCCTGTCCAACTCGTCCACCGTCAGTTTTTCCGGCTTCAGGATCAGGATGGCCAGCAGACGCGCATCAACAATCTCCGTCGCCCAAAGCTGCAGGGCCAGCGCGTGATCCGTCTTGATCTCCTTGGCGACCCCACGGATGTCGCCCATCTTCACGCCGAACTGCTTTTGGCGGGCCCCGTTCCGCTCGTTCAGGTCCCACATCGTCGGGTTCCGCAGGGCCCGCAACCGGTCCAGTGCTTCGTCAACGGTCATGGCATGTACCTCCTGCGCCAGGTCCGTTCTTGCAATCTAACCTATCACAAGGCCAGCTTTACCGGAATTGGCCGTGATGGGCGTCAAGTCACGCCCATGTCACCGAGGCTCTGTTTACCCGCTGAAGCAAACTCACATGCGAAACGGAACGCCTGCCAATCTGGCTCTGAACACATCCCGAAAAACAAAACGCCCGCTCGATTGAGCGGGCGCCAAGTCTCGTGGTCAGCGCCGGATCAGCGGCGCAGGCCCAGACGTTCGATGATCGACTGATAACGGGCTTCGTCGCGGCTCTTGACGTAGTCAAGCAGCTTGCGGCGCGTCGCGACCATCACGAGAAGACCACGGCGGCCGTGGTTGTCCTTCTTGTGGGTCTTGAAGTGCTCGGTCAGCGTGGCGATGCGCGACGACAGGATCGCTACCTGCACCTCGGGCGAACCAGTGTCGCCCGGCTTGGTCGCATATTCCTTCATCAGGCGGGCTTTTTCTTCGGCAGTAATCGACATCGGGGTCTCCTTTTCAGGTTCTGTTGCGCGGTACTGCAGGCAGACGCCATCGGAACCGCAGGGAATGGCGCAAGCCGGGATGTCGTCCAGCAGGGCTTGTGGAGGTCTCTCCCTCCGGAAGATCCGCAGGGATGCGTGCGCTTAGTCGAAAACCATCTGGAAGGAAAGCCCCGATCACGCGGCGATCAGTTGCACCTCCGACAGGTCAATCGTCTGCACCCCGGCCACAAAGGCCACTTCCTGACCATCCGCCAGTAATGATGTCCCTTCCGCACTGACCGACAAACTCAACTCCGGCTCCGGCCCGGTCCCGTCATAGACCAACACAAGAGCATCCTCGGCCGCGTCAAAATCTTCAATCCGCGCCACGCCCTGAGCCGCCTCGGTCGAATCAAGCGAGAACACATCTTCGCCTTCGCCCCCGTTCATATTGTCGAACGCCCCGCCGATCAGAACATCATCCCCGGTTCCGCCGTTCAGATAATCGCCTTGCGCCACGTCCTCGCCCTCTGAACCGTCAATATAATCATTGCCATCCCCGCCGTTCAACATGTCGACCCCGGCCCCGCCGCGCAGCACATCCGCCCCAAATGATCCGAGCAGCGAATCGTTGCCCGCACCACCGTCCATGACATCGGTCCCGTCGCCACCGTTCAACTCGTCCTCGCCCGTGCCCCCGTCCAGACTGTCATCACCGATATGGCCGAACAGGCTGTCATTGTCGTCGCCACCGTCCAGCAGGTCATCCCCAGCGCCGCCATGCAACTCGTCCCGCCCCACATCGCCCGCGAGGTTGTCGTTGCCGTCTTCGCCGTCCAGATAGTCGTTGTTCCCTAAGCCCGAGACCTCGTCGTCCCCGTCCCCTGCACGGATATCATCCCGGCCTTCTGTCCCGGTCAGGGAATCGTCATGCGTCGGGTCAAGCGGATCCGGCCCAAGATCGCCATCCGAATCGTCCCCGAAGTTATCCCCAAAGTCGGCGTCATCAGGATATTGAATCGCCTGTCCATCTGGCCCGGTTTCCTCCTCCGCGTCCTCCTCCGGGCCCCGGTCGTCCTCATCCTCGGGCAAGACATCGTCGTCATCGGCCTGCGTCCGGGGCGTCGGGACAAAGGCCATGCCTGCAATGGCCAGACCGAACAGACTGATAAGCGCGAGCATCGGAAATGCCTTTCGAACAGAGCTTCGGGTCAGCGTCCTTTCTGGACCATATGAAACACACAGATCGCGGGCCAGAGGGACCCGCCGATCCGGGCGTCAGCAATAGCAGAACCTCAATCTGACGTCACAACCGATCCGACAGAGTGGTTAATGCCGACGGATCCCGAAGGATCAACCCAGGTCCCACAGAACCGGCTGCCGGTCATATCCCACATACAGCGGATGCCTCGGATGCCCCGCCTTGGTCAGATCCAGCACATGCACCGGCCGTCTCGTATCCCGCAGCAACCGCGCCACGGCAGGCCCTCGGTCCAGATGCGCCCCATGGGTCCCCCATGCCGCCACGATGAAATCCGCCCAACCCGCACTGTCCCGGATCGCAGAGTCATTCTCCGGCCCAACCGGGTCCGCCGCCGCCTCCAGCGCCTTCGGATCCGTATCCCGCCATGCAAAGATGTTCGTGACCCGGAACGCGCCAAACCCCCGCGCCCGCGCGCGCCGCTCACAGCGTTCAACGGTCGGATCGTTCTGGACTTCGGTCGCCGTGGACGGGTTCAGCATCACGAACAGCGCCTTCCTTCCCCCATCGTCCCAGACCCGCGTCAAAAGATACCGGTACATCTCGCAGTCCGAATAGACCGCGACCGATTCTGCGTCCCCCTTCGTGAATGTCCTTGTGATCATCCCAACTCCCAGACCCACCGCCCGATCAGGGCAAAATCACCCGCGCCGGATGCAGATCGCCGCTCCGGTACTGCCCGACCGCCACGGCATGGCCGTCGAAACTCGCCCAGCAGGTATCCCCGAACTCGACGTCACCCGGATAGACCATCGCCGGGTTCCCGTTGCGCAGCTTGATGACGCTCGCCTCCGGGCAGCGGACCTCGGGCAAGTCGGCCAGCCCCTCTTCCAGCGGCCGCAGCCACGCATCCAGGTCCGGCGTCCGCGCCAGCCGATCGACCGTTGCCATATCGATCCCGTGCTCGGCCTTGAACGGCCCCGACCAGACGCGCCGCAGCCGCACAACATGCCCCAGACAGCCCAGTTTCGCGCCCAGATCCCGCGCGATGGACCGCACATAGCCGCCCTTTCCGCAGGTCATCTCGAGCGTGACATGATCTGCATCCGGCCGCCCGGTCATCACCAGTTCCTCGACCCACAGCGGCCGCGCCGCGATCTCGAACACCTCGCCCTCGCGCGCCAGATCATAGGCCCGCGCACCGTCGATCTTGACCGCCGAAAACGCGGGCGGCACCTGCATCACCTCGCCGACAAACCCATGCAGGGCCTCCTTGATCTCGGCATCCGTCGGCCGCAGTGCGCTCTCGGACAGTACCTCACCCTCGGCATCATCGGTTGTCGTCGACTGCCCCAACCGCACCGTGAACGCATAGGCCTTCAGCGCATCCGTGACATAGGGCACTGTCTTGGTCGCCTCGCCCAAGGCCACGGCCAGAACGCCCGTCGCCGCCGGATCAAGCGTCCCGGCATGCCCGGCCTTCTGCGCCTCGAAAGCCCATTTGACTTTGTTCACAACGGCGGTCGATGTGATCCCCGCAGGCTTGTCCACCACAACCCAGCCCGACACGGCCCTGCCTTTGCGACCTCTGGCCATCTTCTTCTCCCGCCGTCATTGAAAGACCGGGGCTTAGCCAGCCGGGGCCAAATGGTCAACCACACCCACAATCGGCCCCATCCGCGGCCCGTAATCATTCCGCCCCAGCGCCGGCGCATAAAGCCGCGACACCCGCCCGTCAAAATACAACGCGTTGTCAAGTCCCAGCCCATCCCGGAAGAAGAGCGCGAAGTCGTAGAAATTCACGCCATAGTTCGAAATCGCGAACACCACCCGCGACCCATCCGCGCTTGTCCCGACTCCGTTGCGGATATTGGTATAGTCGCTACCCGGAATGAACCGCGGATGCACCTGCCCGTCGATGATGAGCATCGGTCCCGACTGCGTCGCAGACCGGCACTCGCGCCCGCTGTCCCGAAAGGCCAGAGTCTCGACCACAAAAGCCGCACCTTCGGCAATGCAGAACACCCCGTTAGGCAGCATCCCGAAATTACCCGGCCCCGGATTGGTGACTAGCCGCATGGCCTGCTCACCATTCTCGACATAAAGCCCCACCGGCGCCCGGTCTTCGTGATACATCCCGGCATTCATACCGAACACCAGAGTCCCGTTTTCGGCCTCTACATTCCCAAAGCTTCCATAAGGCTCGCCCTGAGCGTCGTTCAGAAACAGCCGCAGATCGTCCGTCTCCGCATCAACCTCGCAGATTGTATAGGAATTGTCCTGATAACTCACGTCCGAGCATTCGGCCCCAAAGGCCGGGAAAGCCCATAACGCCGCCAGCACCACGGCGCCGCGCATCAGTCGTCCAGATCCTGACGCACCCGCACATCTGAAAACATGGCTTGGGTCTTTTCGATGCGGTCATAGGTCTCGTCGATCTCGAAACGCAGTTCCGGCGCGAACTTGATCGACATGCCGTGCACCACCAGATGCCGCAGCTCGAATGTGTTCCGCCGCAACGCCTCAAGCGCCACCTGCCGGTCGCCCCCGCCAAGCGGCAGCACATAGGCCGTCGCCACCCGCAGGTCTGGCGATACGCGCACTTCGCCCACAGTAATCATCATGCGGGCAATGTCAGGGTCATGCAGGTCGCCGCGTGTCAGCACTTCCGACAGCGTGCGTCGGACAAGCTCGCCCACCCGCAACTGCCGCTGCGATGGACCGGATTTCTCAGAAGTCTTGTTCTTGCTCATGATCCCCATTTAGGCCCGGAACACCGCCTTGCCAAGCAAGCCTTTGCCATCCGGCCCGCCCGGAGCTATGACGGCGCATCACGAAATGCGGAGGATCGTCATGGCTGACTTGCCGGGAATCGTCGTTACCGGGGCCTCGGGCCACATGGGCCAAATGGTCATCCGCGAGATCACGGCCTCGGGCAAGGCCCGCCTTGTCGGCGCGCTCGAACGCCCGGGTCATGGCTGGATCGGCCGTGACGTGGGCACCGTGTCCGGCGGCCCGGCGCTTGGCGTAACCGTTACCGACGACCCGCTCGAGGCTTTCGCCCGCGCGCAGGCCGTCATCGACTTCACCGCTCCCGCCGCCACAGTCGCCTTTGCCGCCCTCGCCGCGCAGGCCCGCGCCGTCCACGTGATCGGCACCACCGGCCTCGCGCCCAATGACCTGACCAGAATCGCCGCCGCCGCCCGCCATGCCGTGATCGTTCGCGCGGGCAATATGTCCTTGGGCGTCAACCTTCTCGTCCGGCTGACGCAGAAGGTCGCCGCCGCCCTCGACACCGATTTCGACATCGAAATCGTCGAAGCGCATCACCGCCGCAAGATCGACGCACCCTCGGGCACTGCCCTGATGCTCGGTCAGGCCGCCGCTGACGGGCGGGGTGTGGCACTTGACGACGTATCCGACCGGGGCCGCGACGGCATCACCGGCGCCCGGACCAGAGGCCACATCGGGTTCAGTTCCATCCGGGGCGGCGACATCGTGGGCGAACATGACGTCATCTTTGCCGCCCCCGGCGAACGCATCGTCCTGCGCCATATCGCCACCGACCGCATCATCTTTGCACGCGGCGCCCTGCGCGCCGCGCTCTGGGGGCAGGACCGCAAGCCCGGCGAATATGACATGATGGATGTCATCGGCCTCTGATCCCGGTCTGGCAGAAAAAATTGCTCTCAAAGTGAACCGTTCTCCGGACGGTGACGTAAGACTTCGCAAAACCCCAACTGCGGAGATCATCATGCGCCGGTTCTTCCCAGGAATGTTCCTGTCGGTCCTGACTGCCGTTCCGGCTGCGGCTGCAGAATTCGTTCCCGTCACAGAACTTCCCGAATTTCTTGCCGCCATCGAAGGGCGCGAGTTGCGCATCGGCCTGTTTGGCATCTCGCTGAATGTCATGCCTGATGGCCGCATCGACGGCACCGCAACGGGTCAAACCGTGACCGGGTTCTGGTCATGGCAGGACGGATTCTTCTGCCGGGAAATGATGTGGGGCAGCAAGGAAATCCCCTTCAACTGCCAGCTTGTCGAAATCCGCGACAACGCAGTCATCCGTTTCACGGTCGACAAGGGCACAGGTGACTCGGCCGACTTCAACCTCCGCTGACGCCCGCACGACTTGATCCGGACGCGCAGGGTTCGCCTTTTGGAGAACCCCGACATTCACTCGTGGTCTAGAAATCGACCGCGATCCCCTTCCTCTCCCAATCGCCATACCGCACAGGTTCCGGCCCGTCCCGCCCGCCAAGCTCGGGCGGCAAGACCACTTCAGCCCGTGCTTTGCGCCGCGCCTCAGCCTCGGCCAGCGAGCGCTGGGCGGCAGGGGGCAAGGGGGTCGTGTCGGGATCAGCCATGGTGCGCTTCCTTGTGCAGAACTTGCGCCTGATATACGGCAGACCAGCCCTTCGACAAGAGGATCGCCCATGTCCACCCCTTCCGGTCAGGCGCCCCGCCGGGCGGCATTGCATCTTCTCGATCATGTCATAGGCGAAGGCCGCCTTCTCCCGGAACTGATAGGGCAGGGCGCTCTTGACCGCCTCGACCCCGCCGATCGCGCCCGCGCCCTGCGCCTCGCGATGGAAACCCTGCGCGGCATCAACCGGGCCGACCGCTGGCTGAAACCCTGGCTGCAGAAGTCCCCGCCGCTGGCCGTCCGCAACATCCTGCGCTTGGGCGCCGTCGAGATCGGCCAAGGCGCCGCCGCGCATGGTGTCGTCAACGATCTTGTATCCATTGTCGGCGCCGGCAAACGGACCGCCAACTTCAAGGGCCTCGTCAACGCCGTCCTCCGCCGCGCCGCCAAAGCTGGCCCCGCCGCCTGGAACGCGCTGCCCGTGCCGCTCCTCCCCGATTGGCTCCGCGCCCCCCTCGTCGCCGCATGGGGACGCAACCAGGTCGAGGCGATGGAGGCGGCCCATTTCGCCGGTGCGCCCCTCGACCTCACCGCCAAAGGCGATGCCTCAGCCCTCGCCGAATCCCTTGGCGGTACCCTCCTTCCCACCGGCTCAGTCCGCCTCAACGACGCCGGTCAGGTCTCCCAGCTCCCCGGCTTCGACGCCGGTGACTTCTGGGTCCAGGACGCCGCCGCCGCCTTGCCCGTCCGCGTTCTTGCCCCACAAGCCGGCGAAACCGTCCTCGATCTCTGCGCCGCACCCGGTGGCAAGACACTCCAGCTTGCCGCCGCCGGAGCACATGCAACCGCCCTCGACCTCTCCGAATCCCGCCTCCGCCGCGTCACCGAAAACCTTGCCCGAACAGGCCTCTCTGCCGAAGTCGTCGCCGCCGACGCCCTCACATGGGCTCAGGGTCCCTACGACGCCGTCCTCCTCGACGCCCCCTGTTCCGCCACGGGCACAATCCGCCGCCACCCCGATCTGCCCTATGCCAAGGACGGGTCCGAATTTGCCGCGCTCATCGACCAACAGACCCGTCTCTTCGACCACGCCCTCACCCTCGTCAAACCTGGCGGCAGGCTCGTTTTCTGCACCTGCTCACTCCTCCCCGACGAAGGCGAGGTTCGGGTCGAAGAGGTGCTGGCCCGCCACCCCGGCCTGACCGTCGAAAGACCCCGCGCCCCGGGCCTCGATCCCACCTGGATCACCCCTGAAGGCGGCCTCCGCCTGCGTCCAGACTACTGGCCGGATCTTGGCGGGATAGATGGCTTCTACATCGCAATGTTACGAAAGCCTGCGTGACTTGAGGCCGCTTCAGTCCTATCATCGGCCAAAACCAAAGGCCCCCGAGCAGAGGCATCACATCTTGGCCAGACGGCAGACATGGACCGCGCAAAGCACGGCCTTTATGGATCGTGTCCATGCGCGGCTGGCTGCGCGCGCCCGCCCCGCGACCGGTCTGGTCTCTGCTCCCGAACCCCGCACGATCGGCCACTTCGCCCGTGGTCGTCAGCTTGTCGCGGGCAACTTCCTGCTCGGCGGCCTTCTGATCGAGGCGCAACGCCGTTCCATCTGGGACATTGGCGACCCCGCCGATCCCTATGTGATCGCCCTGCAAGGTTGCAGCTGGCTTGACGATCTTGCCGCTGTCGGCGACGCCAAGGCTCGCGAACGCGCTCAGTCTTGGGTCACCGAGTGGATCGCCCGCTTTGGCAACGGCGCCGGGCCCGGCTGGACGCCTGAACTCACTGGCCGCCGCCTGATCCGCTGGATCAACCACGCGTTCTTTCTCCTCCGCGGTCTTGAAAAGGATCAGACTGACGCCTTTTACGCCAGTCTCGCCAGCCAGACCCTATACCTCTCCCGCCGCTGGAAAACCGCTCGCGCCGGCCTTCACCGGTTCGAGGCGCTGACGGGCATGGTCTATGCCGGCCTCACCCTTTCCGGGATGGAGAAACACGTCACCCCTGCCCTCACCGCCCTGTCCCGCGATTGCGAAACCGCAATCAGTGACCAAGGCGGCATCGCCACCCGCAACCCCGAAGAACTGCTCGAGGTCTTTACCCTTTTCACCTGGGCCACGCAGGCCCTGACCGAAGTCGACCAGACCCCACCGCAACCACTTCTCGCCGCAATCGGCCGCATTGCCCCTACGCTCCGCGCCCTCCGCCATGCCGACAGCGGCCTTGCCCGCTTTCACGGCGGTGGACGCGGGCTCGAAGGGCAGCTTGACCACGCCCTTGCCGCCTCCGGGCAAAGGGGCCGCACCTCAACCGGCCTCCACATGGGTTTTGCCCGCCTCGCCGCAGGCCGGACCACCGTCATCATTGACGCCGCCGCCCCGCCCAGCGGTCGCGACTCGGTCGAGGCGCATGCCTCCACCCTTGCTTTCGAACTCACCTCGGGCCGCAGGCCGCTGATCGTCAACTGCGGCTCCGGCGCGACCTTTGGTGCCGAATGGCGCCGTGCTGGCCGGGCCACACCCAGCCATTCGACCCTCGGAATCGACGGCTATTCTTCCTCGCGACTTGCCCCTCCGGGCAAAGGGGCAAGCTCGGCGCAGGAATGGCTTGTCGATACCCCGTCCCGCGTGATCTGCGAACAGTCCGAACTGGCCGACGGTCATCGCGCCGAACTCGCCCACGACGGCTGGCTCCGCACCCACGGCCTGACCCATGCCCGCACGCTCGACCTTTCCAATGACGGACGCGCGCTCGCAGGCGAAGACCTTCTGACCACCCTCGCCACCGCTGACCAGACCCGCTTCGACCGCGCCCTCGACTTTGAAAAGCGCAAGGGCATCGCCTTTTCCATTCGCTTCCACCTGCACCCCGATGTCGACGCCGCCATCGACCTTGGCGGCACCGCCATCTCACTTGCCCTCAAAAGCGGCGAAGTCTGGATCTTCCGCCACGACAGCACCGTCAACATGACGCTTGAACCTTCGGTTTATCTTGAAAACGGTCGCCTTCGCCCGCGCCCAACGCAGCAGGTG
This sequence comes from Rhodobacterales bacterium, assembly GCA_026400355.1. Lineage (GTDB taxonomy): Bacteria > Pseudomonadota > Alphaproteobacteria > Rhodobacterales > Rhodobacteraceae > JAPLPE01. The sequence goes on from JAPLPE010000043.1 coordinate 37,024, forward strand.
GTCTTATCCGGCCGCGCAATCTCGTATGCGACCCGCGTGCGCTGGACTCTGGCCAAGGCACAGGACACGCCGAACGCCCTGCGCGATCTCGCGCCAAGCGGCCGCGGCATCGACGAGATCGAGGAGTGAGATCCCCGTGACCGACCTGCAACCCCTGCGCCGCGCGCTTCTTTCCGTTTCCGACAAGACCGGCCTTGTCGATCTGGCGCGCGCCCTCGCCGGTCGCGGTGTCGAACTCCTCTCGACCGGCGGAACCGCCGCCGCCTTGCGCGCCGCGGGCCTCACCGTCATCGACGTCTCCGAAGTCACCGGCTTCCCCGAAATGCTCGACGGTCGGGTCAAGACGCTCCACCCCCGCGTCCACGGCGGTCTTCTCGCTGTCCGCGATGATGCCGCCCACATCGCCGCACTCGACGAACACGCCATCGCGCCCATCGACCTCCTCGTCGTCAACCTTTACCCGTTCGAAGCAACCGTCGCCAAAGGCGCGACCTACGACGACTGCATCGAAAACATCGACATCGGCGGTCCCGCCATGATTCGTGCGGCCGCCAAGAACCACGCTTTCGTCACCGTCCTCGTGGATGTTGAGGATTACACGCAACTCCTTGCCGAACTCGATGGCAATAACGGCCGGACGACACTCCCCTTCCGGCAGGCGATGGCCCAGACGGCCTATGCCCGCACCGCCACCTACGACGCCGCCGTTTCCACATGGATGGCCGCCGCCATCGGTGAAACAGCGCCCCGCCGCCGCGCCTTTGCCGGACATCTGGCCCAGACGCTCCGCTATGGCGAAAACCCGCACCAATCTGCGGCCTTCTACACCGACTGCACCAGCCGCCCCGGCGCGGCCACGGCAACGCAGGTGCAGGGCAAGGAACTCTCCTACAACAACATCAACGATACCGACGCCGCCTTTGAACTCGTCGCCGAGTTCGCCCCCGCCGATGGCCCGGCCTGTGCCATCATCAAGCACGCCAACCCCTGCGGTGTGGCCCGTGGCAAGACTCTCCTCGACGCTTACCGCGCCGCCTATGACTGCGACCGGACCAGCGCCTTTGGCGGCATCGTCGCCCTGAACCACCCGATCGACGCCGCCACGGCCGAAGAAATCGTCGCCATCTTCACCGAAGTCGTCATCGCCCCCGGGGCCAGCGACGCCGCCAAGGCTGTCTTTGCCAGCAAGAAGAACCTCCGCCTCCTCCTTACCCCCGGCCTGCCCGACCCAACGGCTGCGTCAATCACCTACCGTCAAGTGGCAGGAGGGCTCCTCGTGCAGGACAAGGACACTCAACCGCTTGACCCCGCCAACATCCGCGTTGTCAGCAAACGCCACCCGACGGCTGCCCAGATGGCCGACCTCCGCTTTGCCTGGACCGTGGCCAAGCACGTCAAGTCAAACGCCATTGTCTATGCCAAGGACGGTGCCACCGTCGGCATCGGTGCTGGTCAGATGAGCCGGGTCGACTCCACCTGCATCGCCGCTCAAAAGGCGCAGGACATGGCCACTGCCCTCGGCCTCCCCGCCTCGCCCGCCATCGGCTCGGTCGTGGCCTCAGACGCCTTCTTCCCCTTCCCGGACGGCCTTCTGGCCGCCGCCGCCGCCGGTGCCATCGCCGTGATTCAACCCGGCGGCTCCGTAAAGGACGCCGACGTGATCGCCGCCGCCAACGAAGCCGGGATCGCCATGGTCTTTACCGGCCAGCGCCACTTCCGCCACTAGGACCCCTAACATGGCCAAAGCCCCTCCTTTCACGATGCGCCTCATGGTCTGGACGGCCTTCTGGGTCTTCATTCTGGATCAGGCGACCAAATGGCTTGTCGTGCATTGGCTGGGCCTTGCCGAGAAAGGCCAGATCAATGTCTGGCCGCCTTTTCTCAACTTTCACATGGCGTGGAATCAGGGCGTCAACTTCGGCCTTCTGTCGGGATTCGACATGCGCTGGGTGCTGATCACCCTTGCCGTCGCGATATCTTGCTTTGTGGTCTACTGGGTCCGCAAGGACGCCGGAAACGCCCGTGTCCAGTTTGCAGCCGGTCTGCTCATCGGCGGCGCGATGGGCAATGTCGTGGACCGAGTCCTCTACGGCGCCGTGGCCGATTTCCTGAACATGTCCTGTTGCGGGATCGAAAACCCCTATTCCTTCAACGTGGCCGACATCGCCGTCTTTGCCGGTGCCATCGGCCTCGCCTTCTTCTCGGGCGGGGACAAGCCGAAAACAGCCAAACCTGGATCGCCTTGACAACGGCAGCAGGGCAGGGGTCATGGACGGCCCCCTTTGCCTGCGCTAAGACAGGGCATGATCGGTCGGGATTGGAACGGATGAACGCAAAGCCCGTGTTGGCATGTCTGGCGCTGCTGGCTCTCGTCGCCTGCAACGACAATGACGGTCTGCGCAACCTGGACAACGGGCTGGACGGCCCGGACGAGTTTGCGGTCATTCCCTTCAAGCCCCTGACAATCCCTGACACGCTCGCTCTGCCCCCGCCGACGCCGGGCGGCAGCAACATCACCGACCCCAATCCGGCGGCCGATGCCACGGTGGCCCTTGGTGGTTCACCAGCGGCAGCCTTTGCGGGTGGCGTGCCTGCAAATGACGCGGCCCTCGTAAACTATGCGGCCCGCAATGGTGTTGATCCCGCCATCCGTACCACGCTGGCTCAGGAAGACGCGTCAATCCGCGCCGGTGCCTCGGGTGGACAATGGTTCAATCCGCTTGGCCGCGATCTCTATTACCCCGCTTACGCGAACCAAAGCCTTGACGCCTATGCCGAACTTGCACGGTTCCAGGCCATGGGTGTCGCGGTCCCAACCCCGCCGCCCTTCTGAACGGCGCGGCAACCCTCCGGGAACTGACGCCTTTTCACGTCCGCGTTTCCCCGCCTTGCGGGCTGACCCAAACTGAGTAGGGTATCGCACATCACCGTCCGAAAGGGTCGCCGATGTTCCGAAACGCCATTGTGGCCGCAGCTTTCACCATCCCGGCCACGCTGGCCCATGCCGAAATCGTAACGACCCATACCCTCGACAACGGCATGCAGATCGTGGTCGTCGAAGACCACCGCGCCCCTGTCGTCGTCCACATGATCTGGTACCGGACGGGCTCCGCCGACGAACCCCCGGCGGTTTCGGGGGTCGCCCACTTCCTTGAACACCTCATGTTCAAGGCAACCGATACGATGGATGCCGGCGAATTCTCCACGGTCGTCGCCGCGAACGGCGGCAGCGACAACGCCTTCACCAGCTTCGACTACACCGCATATTATCAGCGCGTCGCCTCAGACCGTCTGGAACTGATGATGCAAATGGAAAGCGACCGGATGAACAATCTGGCCCTGACCGCCGAGGATATCGAAACCGAACGTCAAGTCATCCTCGAAGAGCGCTCCGAACGCGTCGACACCGACCCAAGCGCCATCGCCCGCGAACAGATGCTTGCCGCCCAGTACATGAACCACCGATACGGCACCCCCGTCATCGGCTGGCAACACGAGATGGAGGCTCTCGATCAGGGCCCCGTCCGTGACTTCTACGATCTCTACTATTCCCCGAACAATGCGATCCTCGTCGTCGCAGGCGATGTGAACCCGGACGAAGTGATCTTGCTTGCCAACAGCCATTATGGCGTCCTGCCCGCTGAAGAGGGTCTTCCCGAACGTGTCCGCCCGATGGAGCCGCCGCAACTGGCCGAACGCAGGATCGTCTACACCGACGAACGCGTCTCTCAGCCCTATGTCACGCGCACCTACCTCGCCCCGGAACGTAACGCCGGCGATCAGAAAGAGGCCGCAGCACTCACCTATCTCTCGGAAATCCTTGGTGGTTCCTCCTTCACTTCGGTTCTGGGAACCAAACTGACCTTTGACACCCAGGTCGCGCTCTTCACGGGCGCCGGGTACGACGGCATCTCGCTAGACAAGACCACCTTCTCGGTGACTGTCGCCCCCGCCGAAGGCGTCACCCTTCAGGCTGCCGAAGATGCGATGGACGCCGCCATCGATCAGTTCATGCAGGATGGCATCGACCCCGTTCAACTCGAACGGATAAGATCCCAGCTCCGCGCCTCGGAAATCTATGCAAAGGACAATGTCGAGGGTCTCGCACAGCAATACGGTGCCGCACTCTCTTCCGGCCTGACGGTGCAGGACGTCAAAGACTGGCCCGCCACCCTGCAGGCCGTCACCGCAGAAGACATCATGTTAGTCGCCGCAAAGGTCCTTGACCGCAAACAGTCCGTGACGATGTGGGTCACGGCCAATGACGAGGACCCGTGATGATCCGCTTCGTTCTTGCGCTCTGCCTCTCGCTCTCGGCCCTTTCGGCCCGCGCCGTCACAATCGACGAAGTCACCTCGCCCGGTGGGATCAGCGCCTGGCTTGTTCAGGCGCACGAGATTCCCTTTGTCTCGCTCGAAATCAGCATCCGGGGTGGCGCGAACCTTGACGAACCGGGCAAACGCGGCGCAGTCAATCTGATGATGGCCCTTCTCGAAGAAGGCTCCGGCGACATGGACGCCCGCACTTTTCAGGAAGCCCGCGAATCCCTCGCGGCAAGCTATGCCTTCCAGACCTATGACGACACCGTCAGCATCTCGGCCAGTTTCCTCAACGAAAATCAGGATCAGGCCGTCGATCTGCTTCGTCAGGCCGTCGTGACCCCGCGCTTTGACCCGGACGCGATCGAACGTGTCCGCGCCCAGGTCGTCGCCAATATCCAGTCCGAGGCGCAAGACCCCGGTTCTATCGCTGGCGATGCCTTCTATGCCGCCGCTTTCGCGGGTCATCCCTATGGGTCCTCACTGAACGGTACGCTGGAAAGCGTCGCAGCCCTCACTCGCGACGATCTCCTGTCTGCCCATGCAAATACCCTCACCCGCGACCGTATCTATGTTGGTGCTGTGGGCGACATCACCCCCGAACAGCTTGGCATCCTCCTCGACCACCTCCTGGGCGACCTCCCCGCAACCGGGCCGGCGCTGCCTGACCGGGTTGAATTCGGCCTGACGGGTGGCGTCACCGTCATCGACTACCCCACTCCCCAATCCATCGCACTCTTCGGGCATTCCGGCATCAAACGCGACGCCCCCGATTTCTTTGCCGCCTACATCCTCAACCACATCTTCGGCGGCTCCGGCTTTGACAGTCGCCTGATGCAGGAAGTCCGCGAAAAGCGCGGCCTCACCTACGGCATCGGCACCTACCTCGTGCCCAAAGATCTGTCCGAAATGGTGCTGGGCTCGGTCGCATCCGGCAACGACACGATGGCCGAGGCAATCGGTGTCATTCAGGACCAGTGGGCGCAGATCGCCACCAACGGCGTCACACAAGAAGAACTGGACCGCGCCAAGACCTACATCACCGGAGAATACCCCCTCCGGTTCGATGGCAACAGCGAAATTGCCAGCATCCTTGTCGGCATGCAGATGATTGATCTGCCCACAGACTACGTCATCAACCGCAACGACTACATCAACGCGGTGACGCTGGCGGATATCAACCGGGTGGCGGCCTATCTCTTCAAGCCTGACGCGTTGCACTTCACTGTCGTGGGTCAGCCCGAAGGCCTGACGACCACGCCGTAACTCTCTCGCAGAATCACCGGCGGTCATGCTATCTCTTGTGTCATGAACGTCCTTGACCCCAAGATACCACGCGCCCGCCCGGTTATCCGCCAATTGGACGAAGGCGCCATCAACCGCATCGCTGCAGGCGAGGTGGTTGAACGCCCGGCATCTGCAGTCAAGGAACTGGTCGAAAACAGTCTCGACGCAGGCGCAACCCGGATCGAAGTGGTCATCAGTGACGGCGGCCGTTCCCTCATCCGCGTGACAGATGATGGCTGCGGCCTCACTGCCGAAGACCTGCCACTTGCCCTGTCCCGCCATGCCACGTCCAAGATTGACGGCACCGATCTTCTGAACATCCAAAGCTTCGGTTTCCGGGGAGAAGCACTCCCCTCACTGGGCGCCGTGGGCCGCCTGACCATCACCAGCCGCGCCGCCGGCACTCCGGGTTCCATGATCGCCGTTGCCGGTGGCCGCACCGACCCCGTCCGCCCTGCCGCCCTGACTTCGGGCACGGTTGTCGAACTTCGCGACCTGTTCTTCGCAACGCCTGCCCGGCTCAAGTTCCTGCGCTCCGACCGGAGCGAAGGTCAGGCCGTCGCCGATACCATCAAGCGCCTTGCAATGGCCGAACCCTTCGTTACCTTCATCCTGCGCGATGCGACAGAAAGAGAGGACCGGACCCTCTTCCGCGCCGATGCCGAACAGGGCGACCTCTTCGACGCACTCCACCGTCGCCTCACGATTGTCCTCGGCCGCGACTTTGCCGATAATGCCGTCCCGATCGACACAGAACGCGAAGGTCACCACCTCACCGGCTATGCCGCACTGCCCACCTATTCCCGCGGTGCCGCCGTCGCGCAGCACCTTTTCGTCAACGGCCGCCCCGTCCGGGACAAGCTCCTGATCGGCGCCCTCAAGGCTGCCTATCACGATCTCCTCTCCCGCGATCGCCACCCTGCCGCCGCGCTCTTCATCGATTGCGACCCGCAATTGGTCGACGTCAACGTCCACCCCGCCAAGGCCGAAGTCCGCTTCCGCGACCCCGGCCTTGTCCGCGGGCTCATCGTCACCGGCCTCCGCCACTCTCTCGCCGGGTCCGGCCACCGCACGGCGACGACCATCGCCACCGAAACGCTGGGTGCAATGCGCACCGAACCTGCGCCGCGCCGCATCTATCAGATGGACCGCCCCTCCTATGCGGCACGCGCGTCCTCCTACCTCGCCCAGTCTCCCGGCTTTGCCGAAACCGCTGCCCCCAGTGCCCGCATCGACAGCGACGTCGCGCGCCCTGCGGACGAACGCCTCCCCCTCGGTGCCGCCAAGGCGCAGGTTCACGAAAACTACATCATTGCCCAGACCGACGCAGGCATCGTCATCGTCGACCAGCACGCCGCCCACGAACGCCTGATCTACGAACGCCTGAAACGCCAGATGGCCGAAACCGGCATCGCCGCACAGGCGCTGCTGATCCCCGATATCGTCGAGCTCGGCCCCGCCGGTGTCGCCCGGCTTCTGGACCTCGCCCCCGATCTCGCCCGCCTGGGCCTCACCCTCGAACCTTTCGGCTCTGGCGCCGTTGCCGTCCGCGAAACCCCCGCCGCGCTGGGCGTCTTGGATTCGCAGGCCCTCCTCCGCGACATTCTCGACGAAATCGAGGAAGCCGACGACAGCCGCACCCTCACCACCCGTCTCGACGCGATCCTGTCGCGCATGGCCTGCCACGGTTCCGTCCGCTCCGGCCGCCAGCTTCGCCCAGACGAAATGAACGCCCTCCTCCGCGAAATGGAGGCGACACCCCACTCCGGTCAGTGCAACCATGGACGCCCGACCTATGTCACCCTGCAGCTAAGTGACATTGAAAGACTCTTCGGCCGCCGCTGACCTATCCCCGTTGTCAGTCTCCGCCCCCCGGACTAGTCTGGACATCGACCAGTCAGGAGCATCACGATGATCACCGGGATTCGGACCGTCACCGCCATCATGGCCCTTACCGCCCTTGGCGCATGCGCCGAAATGGGCATCCAGCCGATGACCATGACCGCCCCGCAGATGACTGCAGAAGAAGTCGCGGTCGAAGTGCAACGTGCCTTTGACTCACCCTATGCCGAAATCCCCTTCAGTAATGGCGCGATTTCGGTCGTTGCCACCGAACGGGGCAAGATCAGCACTTTCCTTCTCGTCCCCTGTCAAAGTGGCAATGGCATCTGCACCGCCTCCCCCATCGGCCGCGCGGGCAGCCTGACGGTCAGCCCTGATTTCTACATTGTTCAGGGAACCTACCGAAACCGGACATTCTTCCTCCGCCCGGGCGGCGGCGGCTGGCTGCGCACCGGAAACGTCGATGTTCCGCTCGCCTGGAACAGCACGATCAACGGTATCGCCCGGACCTATGATCCCGAAGAACTGGGCGACTGAGCCAACCGATCATTCAAAATGAAACAGGCGCCCCCAAGGGGCGCCTGTTTCATTTTCATTTGCCCAGAAGGTTCGGTCAGATCCGCAGGAACGGCTGCGCGATCCGCGGGATCAGGCCGCTGAACCGCAGCGGCGCATCCGTCGCCGCAAGGCATATGCACTCCGCCCCGGCCTCGGCCACCGGCTTGTGCACCATCGCGTCATCCGCAACTTCAACGTCGCCCACGCCAAACCGGTCCGAAGCGTCCCGGAACGCGCCTTGCAGGACCAGCGTCAGTTCGGTCCCCCGGTGCCCGTGATCTGGCACGGCCACGCCGCCGGGAATGCGAAGAAGACGCACTGCGGCTTGCCCGCTCGTCTTGAGCAGCGCGTCCGACACACCACCCCCAACGCGCCGCCACTTCACGGCATCAAGGTCGCCGCCTACATAATCCTGCAATGGCGCAGGAAAGGTGCCCCGCTTGCGGATCGGTCTGGCCTCGGTCTTCTTGTCGCCTCGTGCAATCTGCGCAAACGTGGCCTCAAGGCAACCTTCCGCGATCGCCATGGTCCCGGTCTCTTCGATCAGCGCCCCACCAAGGGCGTCAAAGGAATGCATCTGCGCACGGCATTCATCGCAAACCGATATATGCGTCGCTACGACAAGGTCGAACGCTTCCGGCAGTGTTCCGGCCGAATAGCCCATCAGCAGGGCGTCAGTCAGGTGATGTTTGATCTGGGGCATCTGAGACTTCTTCAGGTCATGGCATGGCGCAGTCGGTCAAGCGCCAGCCGTATTCGTGATTTGATCGTGCCAAGCGGGAGGCCGGTTTCGGCGGCAATCTCGCTATGACTCAACTCGCCGAAATAGGCGCGTTCGATCAGTTTGCGTTGTTTGTCCGGCAGCGTAGAAAGCGCCCGGGCAAGCTCATCCGAATCCTGCTGTATCGCCATAATCTCTGCCGCGGACGACTCGGTTTCTGGTCCCCAGTTCAGGTCTTCGGGTTCGGGGCGTCGGTCCTTGCGGATCATGTCGATCTTCCGGTTCCGCGCGATCGTGAAAATCCAGGTCGAAACGCTGGCCTTCGTGCCGTCGAACATGTGCGCCTTGCGCCACAGGGTCGCCATAACGTCTTGCGTGCACTCTTCCGCGAAATCGGCAGTGCTGCCCGACTTCATCAGAAACGCCTTTACCCGCGGCGCAAAGTGCCGAAACAGCTCGGCAAAGGCTTGCTTGTCCTGTCGGTCACGGATGGCCTCGATCTGGGCGACCCACTCCAACCGCTTGGACAGATCCGTCACGGTTACGTTCACCTTCAGCTTCCTTTTCCACCGTTCAGGCAAAACAGACCAATGACCGCCCAAAGGGGCAGAGCAATCTGTCGGCGAAAAGTTACCTGACTGGGCGAACATGACAAGTATACGACGTCATCCTTTCGGCGGATCACACCGAAATGATTTCTTTCGGCGGGTGGTTCTGAATCATCCGCTCAGGACACCACTACGTAAGATAGAAGGATATCGCAGGGTAACGGAGCATACCACGAATGCACGGAACGACACGGGCCCCTGGGTCCAGCAAGAAGATTGCCGTCATTGGCGCAGGAATTTCGGGCATGGGTGCCGCCCACAGACTCTCTCCGGACCATCAGGTTGTGCTCTTTGAATCAGAAGGCCGCATCGGTGGGCATGCCCGTACGCGGATGGCCGGCCGCAATGGCGATCAGGCCGTCGATACCGGCTTCATCGTCTTCAACTACGCCAACTATCCCTATCTCACAGCCCTGTTCGAAGAACTCAATGTCCCGGTCACCCCTTCGAATATGAGTTTTGGCGTCTCGGTCGCCGGTGGCCGTCTCGAATACGGCCTTGACGGGTTCAACTCGGTCTTTGCCCAGAAACGCAACCTCGTGAACCCGATGTTCCTTCGGATGCTGCGTGATATCTTCCACTTCAACGCCAACGCTTGGGAGGTCGCACAGGACGACGACCTCACCATCGGCGGCCTGCTTGAGAAACTCGGCACAGGCCGCTACTTCCGCGATCACTACCTTTTGCCGTTCTCGGGCGCGATCTGGTCCACGCCGACGCAGAAAGTGCTCGATTTCCCGGCCAAGACGATCATTGGCTTCTTCAAGAATCACGCCCTGCTCAGCTATTCGGGTCAGCATCAGTGGTTCACCGTGCAGGGCGGCTCCATATCCTACGTCACCCGGCTCGAGACCGCGTTGCGCCTTGCGGGCGTCGATATCCGGCTCAACGCCCCGGTTCAGTCCGTCCGCCGTACCGCTCTCGGGGTCGAGGTCAAGGTCCCGGGTGCCGAACTGGAACGCTTTGACGAAGTCGTCTTTGCCGCCCATTCCGACGACGCGCTCGCCATGCTGGCTGACCCCACCGAATCCGAAAGCCGCATCCTCGGTGCAATCCGCTATCAGCCAAACGACGTGGTCCTTCATTCTGACGAAGGCCTGATGCCCAAACGCCGCGCCGTCTGGTCGTCTTGGACCTATGCCGAAGGGGCGCAGAAATCGACCGACCGGATCGATCTGACCTACTGGATGAACTCGCTCCAGCCATGGCTCAAGGCCGACAACCTCTTTGTGACACTCAATTCCACGCAGCCCATCCGCGAAGACCTGATCTGGGACAAGGCAGTCATGCGCCATCCCGTCTACGACAAAGCAGCCTTGGCAGCGCAGGAGGAGGCAGCGGTGATGAATGGCGAAAACCGGACTTGGTACTGTGGCGCTTGGATGCGCAACGGCTTCCACGAAGATGGCCTTGCAAGTGCGATGGATGTCGTGCGCGGCATCAATGCCAGCGCCGAAATCGTTCTGGCGGCCGAGTGAGCAAGGTCGAGCATATTGCAGGCCAGACCTATCATGGTCGGCGGGGGGATACAAAGAATGCCTTCCGCTATTCCATTGACTATGTCCTCCTCGATGCAGAAGGCGCGGTCAAAGGGCCACCTCTTTTCTCCCGCAACGCCGGGAACCTGACCTCGTTGCAGGACAGCGACCACGGCGGCCCGCCCCATCTGGGCACCGGGGCGAAATGGGTGCGCGAAGTCCTTGCCGCCCACAACCTCCCCGTTATCGGCCGGATCGACATTCTGGCCCAGCCCCGCATCCTTGGCCACGTCTTCAACCCGGTCAGCTTCTGGCTCTGCCATGACGACCGGGGCGTCCTGCGCGTCGTAATCGCCGAAGTCACCAACACCTACGGCGACCGCCACTCCTACCTCTGCCACCACGACGACCTTGGCCCGATCACCAAGGACAAGACGATGCAGGCGCAAAAGCTCATGTATGTCTCGCCCTTTCAGCCGGTAGAAGGCGGCTACACCTTCCGCTTTGACATTCGCCCCGAAAAGATCGGCATCTGGATCGACTATTCGCGGGGCAACGGTGGCCTGATCGCCACCCTGACCGGTGACCGCAAGCCCTTGACTAACTCGAGCATCCTGCGTGCCACGTTCCGACGCCCGCTCGGCTCGCGCCGCGTGCTGGCGCTGATCCACTGGCAGGCCCTCAAGCTGTGGTGGAAAGGCGTGCCCTTCCTGAACCGTCCCAAAGCCCCCGCGTCCGAGGTCAGCCGGTGACCATCGCCGTCGCAAAGCCTTCGGCCTGGTCCGAACGCCTGCCCGCGTGGTCGCTTTTCGGCGGCCTCCTCGCGGCGGCGGGGCTTCCGATCTATATCTACGCGCCCAAGTACTACGCCGACACCTTTGGCGTCAGCCTTACAGCGCTGGGCACGCTCCTCTTTGCCCTCCGCCTGTTCGACGTCGTGCAGGATCCGTTCCTCGGCTGGCTGTCCGAACGACTCGCCCCGCGTCGCGTCTGGGCCGTCGCCGTCGCAGCGTTGATCATGGCACTTTCCATGCTCGGCCTTTTCGCCGTGACCCCGCCCATCAACCCGATGTGGTGGTTTGGCCTGACGATCACCGGCCTCTTCACCTCCTACACCTTTCTTGTCATCTGCTTTTACGCTCAAGGTATCGCCAAGGCCGGCGCAGGCTCAGGCGGCCATGTCCGCGTCGCCACATGGCGCGAAAGCGGCACGCTGGTCGGCGTCTGCCTCGCCGCCGTGGCCCCCACGCTCCTGATGACGGTCAGCGATGCGCCCTTCGTACTGTACGGCCTGACTTTCGCGCTTCTGACCGGCCTTGCCGTCGCGATGATGTGGCCCGAATGGACGGCAGAAGGGCACACCGACCCCGTCCCCATGACGACCGTCCTCAAAGACCCGCTGGCCCGCCGCCTCCTGATCCTGGCCTTCGTGAACTCCGCCCCGCTGGCCGTCACCTCGACCCTCTTCCTATTCTTCGTCGAAAGCCGCCTCGGTGCCCCCGGTCTCGAAGGCCCGCTTCTCCTCGCCTTCTTCCTCTCCGCCGCCGTCGCCATCCCGTTTTGGGGCGCTCTCGCCCGCCGCTTCGGCTCCAAACTGGTTCTGCTTGGCGCAATGGTCGCTGCCACGATGTCCTTCGTCTTCGCCTTCACGCTCGGCACCGGCGACATCCTCGGCTTCACGATCATCTCCATCATCTCGGGTGCCGCCAGCGGCGCCGACGCCACGCTCCTTCCCGCCCTCTTCGCCCGCCGCATGGCCACAGTCTCGCCCAACGGCGGTCAGGGCTTCGGTCTCTGGGCCATGGTGAACAAGGCCACTCTTGCCTTTGTCGCCGTCACCGTCCTGCCGCTTCTGGAAAGCGCAGGCTTCGTCGCGGGCCAGACCGATCTGCCCGCCTCCGCGCTGACGATGCTCAGCGTGCTCTATGCCCTCGTTCCGACGGGGCTCAAACTGCTGGCCATCGGCCTGCTTATCTTCACCAGACTGGAGGACTGACGCATGACGTTTCTGACAGGCTTTATCCTTGCGCTTGCCATCGCCACGGCCGCCCTTCTCGTCCGGCAACGCTTTGCTTCCTTTGCATCGCAAACCCCTGACGACTATGACCACCGCGAACCGCAGTTCGACATCCGCCAGAAACTGAACGGCCCCATCGTCTGCGAAGGCGTGGTTTTCGGCCCTACGGGCCGGGTAACCTCACGCTTTGTTGCTGACTTCGAGGCAAGCTGGCAGGGTAACGTCGGGATCTTGAAGGAAGTATTTCATTACGACTCGGGCGTTGTGCAGAACCGCCAATGGACGCTCACACTCGGCAATGACGGCAGCATCCGGGCCGAGGCTGCCGATGTCGTGGGCGTGGCGACTGGCCGTCAGGCGGGCTCCGCGGTGCAACTCAACTACCGCCTGCGCCTGCCCGCCGATGCAGGCGGCCATGTCCTCGATACCGTGGACTGGATGTATCTGACCCCAAACGGCTCGATCATGAACCGAAGCCAGTTCCGCAAGTATGGAATCAAGGTGGCCGAACTGGTTGCCACCATGCGGCCCAAGCTGGCTGCCTGAAAGGACAAACCGTGAGAGTATGGCAAGGCAAACGCTACTGGGTCGTCGGGGCAAGCGAAGGTCTGGGCCGTGACCTTGCCATCATCATGAGCCGTGCAGGCGCCGAAGTCATCGTGAGCGCCCGCAACGAAGACCGGCTTAAGGCGCTCGTCGCCGAACTTCCCGGCAAATCCTCCTACGTTGCCGTCGACGTCTCCGACCGAAAGGCGGTCGAAGCCGCCGCCGCCAGGATCGGCCCGCTTGACGGTATGGTATACCTCGCCGCCGTCTACTGGCCGATGAAGTCCACCGAATGGGACAACGAAAAGGCCGAACAGATGGCCGACATCAACTTTCTCGGTGCCCAGCGCTGCGTCGGCGCCGTCATCGGCCCGATGCTCGCACAGGGCCACGGTCACATCGTCCTGACCGGCTCGCTCTCCGGCTTCCGCGGCCTGCCCGGTGCCATCGGCTACGGCGCCTCCAAGGCCGCCGTCATGCACATGGCCGAATCCATGCAGGCCGACCTCCGCCTTTCACCGATAAGCGTGCAGGTCGTGAACCCCGGTTTCATCAAGACGCGCCTTACGGACAAGAACGACTTCAGCATGCCCTTCATCATGGAACCCGAAGCGGCAGCGCATGAATTCTTTGACCACATGAACGACGACTCGTTCAAGAAGAGCTTCCCAATGCTCTTCTCTTGGGTCTTCCGGATCAGCCAGTTCATGCCCGATTGGCTCTACTACCGCCTGTTCGGCGCAAAGTAGACCCCAAGGCAACTGGTGTAGCGCACTTGACAGATGATTGCTAACGGACGCCGGTTCACGGTAGCCGGTCCAGCATAGCCGACTGAAGCAATCAGGTGACGGCTTGGAGCCCTTCAGAGATATTCGATCAGGGAGCAACGATACGGGGCCATTCGCAGGCGCAGCAACGTACTCGGCCCAAAGCGGACGGCCAGTTCAGATGGTCTGCTGGGGCGCGACTTCTGTGAACCGGCGGTTCACACATGTGTAAGCGCAGTTGGCATAGCTAAGGCTCCTGCAGTGAAGGAATGGACGGCGATGGTTTGGTTCAACGGGATGATTAGCAGCCAGGACGGTCGTGGTTTGTTGTCGATTTCGCCAGCTTGTTGGGTCAGGAACCGCTGGTTTGCTCTGAGACATCGGAAATCGAGGCAGCTATTCCGTCCATGCCTTTGCTGAAATCGATCCCGACCTCTTTGCCAAGAGCGGTTAGGATTGGCATGGCAACGGCATTTCGTTGCATGCCGGTCATGACTTGATCAACAATACCATCCCCGCCGCCGTCAGCGCCACCAGATGCTGATGTAGAGCCGTTGCCCGACATGCCGGAAATCTGGTTGATACGGAAAGACTGGATATGGCGCGCGGGTTCGACCATTTCGCGGATGATTTCTGGCAGGGCTTCGATCTTGGCGAGGCGCAGTTTGAAGCTCATGACTTCAGGCGAAAGGGAATTCTCGGCCTCGACCTTGGCGCGAATGGTTGCGGCTTCGGCAGCGCCTTTTTCCATCTCGGCGGCAGCGGCGATCTTGATCGAGTCGGCTTCGGCCCTTGCGCGGGCGATGATTGCCAGTGCTTGGTCTTCGGCGGCCTCACGTTCCACCCGGGCCCGGACGCGGACAGAAGTGGCCTCTTTCTCGGCCTCCTTCTCGGCTTGAATGATCTCGATGTTCTTTTCGCGTTCGGCAATGGCGGTCAGCTTGGCCGTATTGATGGCCTCTTCTGCAGTGATGGCTTCTGCGCGAGCCAAAGCGGCTTGCGCTTCGGCGCGGCTTTGCTTTTCAGACTGGAGCGCGACGCTGGCCTTGGATTCCTGCCCTGCAATCTGCAGCGCAAGATCCTGGTCGATTTGCGCCTTGCGCACGCCGCGCTCGCGCTCGATCCGGGCGACTTCGCGCAGGCGTTCGGTTTCTTCGGCAATGCGGGATTGCTCGCGCAAGGAACGGGCTTCCAGTTCGGATACGGCAATCCGCTGGGTTTGGGTCGCCTCTGCCTCCACCCGTTCGACCTCCAGCTTCTGGATGCGGTTGGATTGCTGGGTGCGGGCGATTTCCAGTGCTGCGTCTTCTTCGATAACGACCCGCTGCTTTTTCTGCTCGGACACGATGGCCGAGCGCACGCGCATCCCGGTCACGTCGAAGGTATTGTTCTCGTCCAGCTTGCTGATCGGGGTTTCATCCAGCTTGGTCAGGGCAACGCTTTCCAGTTCGAGCCCGTTCGGGCTGAGATCGTTGTTTAGCGTCTGCTGCACCTTTTGCACAAAGCTAGCACGAGACTGGTGCAACTCGATCAGGTCCATGCCTGCGGTGATCGCGCGCATGGTGTCTTGCACCTTGCCTTCCAGAAGGCTGCGGATTGCGCCCAGATCATTGGTATTCTGGCCCAGTGACTGTGCCGCACGCGCGATGGCATCAATCTCGGGGGCGACGCGAATGAAAAACTGTGCAGCGGCATCAACCCGCCGACTGTCTTTTGTGATCAATCCGTCGCCACCATCCACGGTAATGGTCATCGTTTTCATATTGACGCGCAGCAGGTCATGCAGGCCGGGCAACACGATAATCCCACCGCCCATTACAACCTTCAGCCCACCTGCACCGGTTCGGACCAGTGCCATTTCCTGGGTAGAGCGGCGATAAAGCCTGACCATGATGAAGCCGAGAACGATCAGCGCCAACAAGATGACAGCACCAGGAATCAACAGAGCCAGAAATTCCACAGCAGGTTCCTTTCAACGAAACAATGGGTCAGCTTGCGCTGAGGGAAACGATACGCGGTTGCCTGTCGCGAGTTCTAACGATCAAGACTTCAGTTCCTGCCGTGATCATGTCTTCATCGCGCAAAGGTTCAGCCATTAGGCTATGCGTGGTGCCGTAAAGGTCGCGCCACCGGACCTGCGCGGGTTCGCCACGACGGGCGTCACCGATCACGACATGGCCGCGCCGCCCATTATAGGTCTGCCCGGAAATGCCATGGGATTCAAACGCGGGAATCAAGCGCGCGACAAGGGCGGCAATCTGCCCGCCCAGCAAGAGCCCGGGAACAAGTGCAATAATCATGGCGACACGGCCAGAAAGCATCGCTCCCGTCACGGCTTGAAGTATCAATTGCAGTGAATAGCCACAGGCAGCGATGCCTGCCGCAAAGCCCGTCAGCGAAACCAGCAGCGGGTTGCGACCAATGCCGAACAAACGCAACAAACGCGTTGTGACTGCAGGGGGTTGATAGGGCATCTGTTGTTCTTGCGGCGGCAGATCCAGGGTCGCAATCTCATACGCCGTCAGTATTTCAATCTCGGGCGGGGCGCCCAACAGATCAAGTTCACTGTCAACACCATATGCCGCGTCGAGACCGTCGACAGGGCCTTCACCGTCAACCTCGATGTTGCTGGAAAGCCCGACAAGCATCAAGGCGATCTCAACAAGCAACAGCACGACAATGAAGCCTGTCAGCACCGAGAACGGCTTCAGTCCGTCCAAAAGCAACAAATCCATTTGCCGAACTTTCACATTTCCCACTCGCTTTACGCGAGTGGCATAAGCGTGCAATGACCGATCCAAACTCCCAATCACACAATATGCGTTTGCAAGGACAACCTCAAGTGGTCGCCGCCGTTCTGGGGCTTGCCCCAATCCAGTTGAGGGTGAAGCGTCAGTTTCTATCGCAGAAGTGCGGCACGGCTGCTGGCGACGTCGGCTTTGTGGATTTCATGGAAAGCTTAATCCTCGACGAGAATGACCGCTCTCCGCCCACCACGTCTACAATGCTGCATCTGCGCGCATAAGCTGAACAACCGAAGCGAACGGCATCGAGGTCCGCATCGCTACCCCCGCAGTTTCGTCCCAGAAACCGAGGGCGCACCACAGGCAGACCGGGAAACTGATGCTAGGTGGGAAAGATAAGCGACTGGCAAGAGCCCAAAGAAAAAGGGGGGCCGTTGGTTCGGCCCCCCACTGCTCTTCTGCCTTGCCTGTCTCAAAGTTCCGGTATGATCAGCGTCTGTCCAACGCTCAGGTCGTCAGGGTTTGCCAACACATTCCGGTTGGCCGAAAAGATTGCATCGTCATAGATGCTGCTGCCAAAGAACTGCTCCGAGATCGACCCCAGACTGTCACCCGGCCGCACGACATAAGTCCGCGTCACGCCAACGACGACGGGGTGCGCCACAGTTTGTGACGATGGTGCCGGGAAAGTTCCGTTCCGCACACCCACCTCAACGCTCGCCAGAAGTGTGAACGTGTCCACACTCAGATCATCTGTCACCAGCACAGCCGGAACGGTCACGTCACCTTTGGCCGCCGCCTCGTTAACAAGCCTGTCAATCTCCAGATCCGGCAGACCTTCCTGCAACCCGACCAGAACGAGCGACTGCAACGGCGTCAGGGGTAGCTCGGCATCCGGTGCCTCCAGTGCCTGCACGATCCCGGCCGTCACTTCTCTCAACGTCGTGGCATCCGTCTCAAGCACTGCAGCTGTCCCACCCTCGGCCGCCAGATCTTCGGACAGGGGAGAGGTCACGTTCCGCGTCACGCCAGTCTCGCCCCCGGGGGCAGCGCCCGGCTGAAGGAAGGACCACGAACTCATCGGCGGCATCACAATCCAAGCGCACAGCACCGCAGCCACCGCAAATATCCCAAGGATAAGCCGCTTCATGCCGCCACCCCCGGCAGGGCCGTCGCACCGGTCAGGGTCGCTTCAAGGATCGCCTTGCATGCCTGCACGATCTGCACCAGTCCCTGCCACCAATCACAATATCTTGACGGCATGACAATATCACGCAGCCGCCAAATCACTTGAGACCAGATTTAGCCCCAAGGTGATTCGTCCGTCAATCAAAGACCCGAATCACCCCCCAGATTTCTGCCCCTTTTGGCCTTTTGGCCAGCGTTTCCGCCCGAAACCTTGCGTCTGTCCACTGGCCGACGGGGGGCGCTTCCGGCTATGGTGTCGGTTGACAGGGGCCGCAGGCCCCCAACTGCCCTGTTATCGGAAAGACCTGAAAGATGCTGAACACCGAGATCGCCGAACGCCGCAAGACCGCCATCGCCCGTGGCGTCGGGATGCAGACGCAGGTCTATGTCGAACGCGCACTCAACGCGGAAGTCTGGGATGTCGAGGGCACCCGCTACATCGACTTCGCCGCTGGCATTGCCGTGGTCAACACCGGCCATTGCCACCCCAAGGTCATGGCCGCCGTGGAAAAGCAGCTTCACGCATTCACCCACACCTGCCATCAGGTGCTTCCTTACGAAAACTACATCCGCCTCGGCGAACGCCTGAACGCGCTCGTCCCCGGCGACTATGACAAGCGCACGCTCTTCGTCACTACCGGCGCCGAAGCCGTCGAAAACGCGGTCAAGATCGCCCGCATCGCCACCGGCCGGAATGCCGTCATCGCCTTCGGCGGTGCCTTCCACGGCCGGACCTTCATGGGCATGACGCTTACGGGCAAGGTGCAGCCCTACAAGGCGGGCTTTGGCACGATGATGCCCGACGTCTTCCACGTCCCTTTCCCGATCGAACTTCACGGCAGCACGGTCCAGAACTCGATGGATGGCATCAGGGCCCTCTTCAAGGCCGACCTCGACCCCGCCCGCGTCGCCGCGATCATCCTTGAACCCGTGCAGGGCGAAGGCGGCTTCTACGTTGCCCCTGCCGAACTGATGCGCGGCCTTCGCAAGATGTGTGATGAAATCGGCGCGGTCCTGATTGCGGACGAGGTGCAGACCGGCTTTGCCCGCACCGGCAAGCTCTTTGCGATGGAACATTACGACGTCTTCCCCGACCTCACCTGCATGGCCAAGGGCCTCGCGGGCGGCCTCCCCCTTGCCGCTGTCTCCGGCAGGGCCAGCATCATGGACGCCGCCAACCCTGGCGGCCTTGGCGGCACTTATGGCGGCAACCCGCTCGGCATCGCGGCCGCCAATGCCGTCCTTGACGTGATCGAGGAAGAGGGCCTCTGTGCGCGTGCCAACACCCTTGGCTCCCGCCTCCGCCAGCGCCTCGAAGGCCTGCGTCAGGACATCCCCCAGATTGCCGACATCCGCGGCCCCGGCTTCATGGTCGCCGTCGAATTCAACGTCCCCGGTGGCCACGAACCCGACGCCGACTTCACCAACCGCGTGAAATCCGAGGCGCTCAAGCGCAACCTCGTCCTCCTTACCTGCGGCGTCTACGGCAACGTGATCCGGTTCCTTGCGCCAATTACTATCCAGGACGAAGTCTTCGCCGAGGCGATGGATATTCTCGAAGCCTCACTCCACGCCGCCAAGAGCTGATCACCGCCCGCATCACCCGCGCAAGAACCCTTCAGGGTTCTTGCCAAGATCCTTCCAAGGATTCTGGCCCTTCACCCCAGTTCGTCGTCCCAAGGCAGTTCCAGCCGGCTCATCAGCTTCGGCCCAGCACAATCGGTGCTGTAGGGCGCCTCGTTCTGCGCAAGGAACGGCGTCGGCGGCGGCATCCCCGACGGCTCGACCCAGACCCCGTTCACACAGAAATCCTGCGCATAGTTCCCCGCATTGAACCCGAATCCAGGATTGCCGCAGTCCTCGGCCGTCCCGTCTGCATTCCACCCCTGATCAATGATGCCCGGCACCTCGCCATTCGTCGGAAACCGCATCTCCGAAGGGATATACCGCAGATACCACGTCGTCGTCGGCGTCTTGTCCGCCAGATCCCAGGTGCCCAGCAGGTTCCCGTCCAGATACCCTGCGATCTTGAACCGCGTGACATCCGCCTCAGTCACCATCGGCGCGTCCTGCAACGCATCCGGGAACTCCATCGTCCCCGTCATCGTGTACCCGTTATTCCCCACCCAGCAGAGATAGACCAGCGCCGCCTGCGACTGGCTGGCGGACAGGATCATCGAAACGGCCAGAACCCCACGCATCATCCGTTTTCCCTCAACACGTGCCCGGCCAGATACAACGATCCGCAGATCAGGATACGCGCCCCCGGATCGCGCGCCACAATCTCTACAATCGCCCCGTCCAGAGACTTTGCCGTCGCCGCAGGCAACCCCGCCTCCGCCGCAAACCGCGCCGTCTCCTCGGCCGGGATCGTATTCTTCTCCCCCGGAATCGACAGCGCCGTCAGCGATTGCGCCACCGTGCCCAAGGGTCGCATGAACCCCCCAATGTCCTTGGTGTTCAGCATCCCGCAGATCAGATGGGTGGGCCGCTCCGGCATCCCCCGCAGCGTCTCGGCCAGCACGACCCCCGCTGCCGGATTATGCCCGCCGTCCAGCCACAACTCCGCCGGCCGCGCCAGATCGGCCAGCCGCCCCGTGGACAGCCGCTGCATCCGCGCAGGCCACTCGGCCTTCGTCACTGCCGCCTCGCAGGCCGCTTCATTCCGCCCCAACGCCCGCAGCGCCGCGATTGCCGTCCCCGCATTCACAATCTGATGCGGCCCGATCAGCCGTGGCAACGGCAGGTCCAGCAACCCGTCCTCATCCTGAAACACCAGCCGTCCGCGTTCCGCCGAGACATGCCAATGCTGCCCGGCGGCAATCAGCGGCGCCCCGACCCGGGCTGCCACCCGCTCGATCACCTCCAGCGCCTCTTCATGCTGCGGGGCAACCACGCAGGGCACCCCCCGCTTCATGATCCCTGCCTTCTCCCCGGCGATCAGTCCTATCGTGTCCCCCAGAAACGCCTGATGGTCCAGATCGACCGGCGTGATAACTGTCAGCGCAGGCTTGTCCACCACATTCGTCGCATCAAGCCGCCCGCCAAGCCCAACCTCCAGCAGGGTCCAGTCCGCCTTCGTCCCGGCAAAGGCCTGGAACGCCGCACAGGTCGTGATCTCGAAATATGTGATCGAATCCGGCCCGTTCGCCCGGTAACACCGGTCCAGCACCTCGGTCAGTTGCGCCTCTGAGATCAGTTCACCCGCCAGCCGGATCCGCTCGTGAAACCGCGCCAGATGCGGCGAGGTATAGACATGGCAAACATCCCCACCCGCCTCAAGGCCCGCGCGGATCATTGCCACCGTCGAACCCTTGCCGTTCGTCCCGGCCACATGCACGACGGGTGGAAGCTTCCGCTCCGGATGATCCAGCACGGCCAAGAGTCGTTGCACCCGGTCCAGCGTCAGGTCGATCACCTTCGGATGCAGCGTCATCATCCTCTCAAGGATGACATCCGACCCCACGCTGCTCATTTCTTTGCGGCGGGCGCGGCCGCCTTGCCTGCCGGCTTCTCGGCCGGGGCCACAGCTTCTGCCGCCTTCGGTGCAGGTGGCGGCAGGTCCCCCTTCACCGCCGGCGTCTGCCGCATCAGCATCCGCACGATGGTGACCAGCTCGTCCTTTATCTTGCCGCGCGGTGTCACCCGGTCCAGCATGCCGTGATCCAGCAGATACTCCGCCCGCTGGAACCCCTCGGGCAGCTTCTCGCGGATCGTCTGCTCGATCACGCGGGGTCCCGCGAAACAGATCAGTGCATTGGGCTCTGCAATCTGCACATCCCCCAGCATCGCATAGGACGCCGTGACCCCGCCCGTCGTCGGATGCGTCAGCACCACGATGTAGGGCAGCCCCGCTTCCTTCAGCATCTGCACCGCCACTGTGGTGCGCGGCATTTGCATCAGCGACAGGATCCCCTCCTGCATCCGCGCGCCCCCGGCAGCGGAAAACAGCGCCAGCGGCCGCTTCAGCGCAACGGCCCGTTCGGCTGCGGCAATGATCGCGTTGCCGACATACATCCCCATCGACCCGGCCATGAAACCGAAATCCTGTGCGGCCACCACCATCGGCGTCCGTCCGACCTCACCCTCGGCGACCAGCATCGCTTCCTTCTCGCCAACCGTCTTCCTGGCCTCCTTCAGCCGGTCGACATATTTCTTCTGATCCCGGAACTGCAAAGGATCCGCAATCGGTTCGGGCACCTTTACCTCGACAAAGACACCCCCGTCGAACAGTGCCTTGAACCGCTCCCGCGGGGTGATCGCCATGTGATGCCCGCAGTTGGTGCAGACATGCAGATTGTCCGACAGTTCGCGGTGAAACAGCATCGTCCCGCACTCGTCGCACTTCGTCCACAGGTTC
The DNA here is from genome assembly GCA_026400355.1 of Rhodobacterales bacterium. Classification (GTDB taxonomy): domain Bacteria; phylum Pseudomonadota; class Alphaproteobacteria; order Rhodobacterales; family Rhodobacteraceae; genus JAPLPE01. The sequence goes on from JAPLPE010000043.1 coordinate 59,459, forward strand.
TCGGGCACCTCGCGGCGCGAAAAGATCGAGTTGATCCGCGGACGGACGTAATTGGAAATCCAGTTCATGCGCTGCCCTGCCGTTGCTGATCGGGAAATAGTCCCGCTCCCCCTGAAATGCAATCACCACAGGCAGACCTCACCCTCCGGCAACGCCGCCACGCCCCCTCCCGGCTTGCGCCTCACTCGGGCCACATTGCCCGGCGAACCTGTCCGAATGATGAAAGGCGAACCCATCCTGACAGGCGCGGACATGACTGACATTGCCGACATGCACCAACAGGTCGAACTCCGCTTTCGCCGCAACATGTTGGCCGCCGGTCGGAATCCGGCCGCCCCGCGCGCCTGGCTAAGCTTCATTGCGGGCACCGGCCTCACCGCCTGGGCCTTCTCGGCCCTCTTCGGCGCGGCGGGCCCCGTGTTCCTCTATCTGCCCGCCGTCATCGCCGGATTGTTCTGCTACTCGGTCCACCGCTCCGCCTTGATCGAACCCCAGCGCGCCAAGGCCCTGACCGACGTCCTCTCGCTCCACATCGCCCAGCATCGCGCCACGCTGACCCGCAACCTCGCCCGCGCTGTCCGCCGCAACGACTTCGGCACCGTCACCTCGGACAAACGCCTCGCCGTGGTGATCGAGTTTCTGGACGCCATTCACGCCCCCGCAACCCTCATCACGCCCGAAGATGCGCTGCCCCTGATCGAAACGACACTGGGTTCCCTCCGCGACGCCGACATCACCCGGAACGCCGATCTCGACATGGTCCCCGCAGACGCGAAACAGTTCGAATACTGGGTCGCAGATCACCTGACCCGCGCCGGCTGGGCAACCCGCGTCACGAGCGCTTCCGCCGATCAAGGCATCGACGTGATCGCCCAAAAGGATGCCATCCGCATCGGCATCCAGTGCAAGCTCTACTCTACCCCGGTTGGGAACAAGGCCGTGCAAGAGGCGATCGCCGGCAGCGGCTACTACGGCCTTGACGTGGTCGCCGTCCTCTCGAACGCGCCCTTCACGAAAAGCGCAATCGACCTCTCCCACGCCACCGGAGTCGTCCTGATGAGCAACCACGACCTCGCCGACCCCGACCGCAAACTCCTCCCCCACAGCGCCGCCTGACTCCCGTCCTGCGACCCGCAATCGCACCAGATCCTGTCCTTCCGGTCCCCTGCTTCGACGGGTCCCAAATATCCCCGGGGGGGGGGTCGCCGGAGGCGACGGGGGCAGAGCCCCCTCCACCGCCGGACGGCAAATGCTCACCGCCCTCACTCTTTACCGGTTCTTCACTGCATTGGGCCAGTCTCAGATGTCCCCGCAGCCAGAGATGACCAATCCCCTAACGCACCGCCCGAAAAACACCGACGCAATACCGACGTAATACCGACGCGATACCGATCCGATACTGACACCAGAAAGATGCCCCAAAAATCCAAAATAGCGTAACAATATCAATTAACTAAATCATTTCTTGAGTGAGGTCACACGCCGCGTGGACGAGCACCCCCCACATTTTCCCCATAACAATCCTCACCCCCCGATGGCATAATCACACCAACACCACCCGGAACCGCCATGCCCGAAGATTTCCACGGCGCCAAAGCCGCCATCCTCATCGGCGATGACCTCCTCGTCACCCTTCGTGACGACCGCCCCGACATCCCCTATCCCAACCTCTGGGATCTCCCCGGCGGCGGCCGCGAAGGCAACGAGACCCCCGAACAAACCGTCCTCCGTGAGATCTGCGAAGAGGTCGGCCTCACCATCCCGGAACACAACATCATCTGGCGCCGCGCCTTCCCCTCCCACACAGGCGAACACGATCCCGGCTGGTTCTTCGTCATTCGCCTCCCCGCCACCGCCGCCGCCGATATCGTCTTCGGCGACGAAGGTCAGGGCTGGCGCCTGATTGCGCTGGACGCCTACCTAAGTCAGACCGACGCCATCCCCTTCCTGCAGCACCGCCTGCGGATCTGGCTTACCGAAAACCCATCATAATTGCGTATCCCCTTCGCAGCCCCCATATTCTGCGGACATGATGAAAGAGATTGGCAAAATGAACATTGAAAACCAGCTGGCCGGCTTCGTCGGCGCGAACATCTTCCTGATTCTACTGGCGATCTTCATCATCCTTTGCATCGCCAAAGGCGTGCGGATCGTGCCCCAGTCCGACAAATACGTCGTCGAACGTTTCGGCCGGCTCCGCGCCGTTCTCGGGCCTGGCATCAACTTCATCATCCCCTTCCTCGACCGCGTGGCCCACAAGGTTTCCATCTTCGAACGCCAGCTTCCCACGGCGCATCAGGATGCGATCACCACCGACAACGTGCTGGTTAAGGTTGAAACCTCGGTCTTCTACCGCATCACCGAACCAGAAAAGACAGTCTACCGAATCCGCGATGTCGATGCCGCCATCGCCACCACCGTGGCCGGCATCGTCCGGTCCGAAATCGGCAAGATGGAACTCGACCACCTCCAATCCAACCGGGCCGAAGTTGCAACCAACGTCCGTGAACAGGTCCGCCTTCTTGTCGATGACTGGGGCATCGAAGTGACCCGGGCCGAAATCCTTGACGTCAATCTCGACGACGCGACCCGCACGGCCATGCTGCAGCAACTCAACGCCGAACGCGCCCGCCGCGCCCAGGTGACCGAGGCCGAAGGCAAGAAACGCGCTGTCGAACTCAACGCCGACGCCGAGCTTTATGCCGCCGAGCAAGAGGGCAAGGCACGCCGCATCCTGGCTGACGCCGAAGCCTATGCGACCACCACCATCGCCGGTGCCATACGTGAAAACGGGCTCGAGGCGGCCCAGTATCAGGTCGCCCTGAAGCAGGTCGAAGCGCTTAACAAACTGGGCGGTGCGGCGGGTTCGCAGACCATCCTCTTGCCGGCAAGCGCGATGGACGCTTTCGGCGAAGCATTCAAGATGCTCAAGGGAAAACAGTGATGTCCCATCTCTGGACTGAATGGTGGGCCTGGCTCTCTGCTGCAATGGTCCTCGCCATACTTGAAGTCGTGATCCCCGCCTTCGTCTTTCTCGGCTTCGCCCTTGGGGCGGCTGCCGTGGGGCTTCTGCTCTGGACCGGGTTCCTGCAGGTAACCCCTGCAGTGTCGCTGGTCATCTTCTCTGTCATGTCCCTGATCGCCTACGCCGCCCTGCGCGCCGTCTTTGGCCGCCACAAAGACCAGGTCAAACACATCGACCACGACATCAACGAAAACTGAGATTTCGGCCAATGGCGGCCTAAACCCCGCCATACCGAAACGTCAGCATGGGGCCGGGAACACCCCGCCACCCCCTTCCCCGCCTCAGCCAGGTCGCCGTTGAGCGTGGACGAGCACGCGCCCCAAACGAAGATGGCGGCCGCCCATCCGGACGACCGCCACCCTTCTTCAGAACACAGCTCTGCCTAATGCAGTACAGCATCCTGTGGCTTCGGCCGGTTCGACCCTGACACGCGGCCACCCACGATCAGCCCGTCCACCCCCACCGAAACCGGGATCGTGTCGCCATCCATCACCTCGCCGGCCAGGATCATCTCGGCCAGTTGGTCCTGCAGCGCCCGCTGGATCACCCGCTTGAGCGGCCGTGCCCCGAACACCGGGTCATAGCCCTCATCGGCCAGCCACTTCCGTGCGCCATCATCCAGATCAAGCGTGATCTTCCGCCCCGCCAGACGCTTCTCAAGTCGGTGCAGCTGGATATCGACGATCCCTGTCATGTCGGCCCGGCCCAGACGGTCAAAGATGATCGTCTCGTCCAGACGGTTCAGGAATTCGGGCCGGAAATGCTGTCGGACCGCTTCCATCACTTCGGCCTTGGCCTCGGAAGCATCCGACCCGTCCGGCAACAGGCTCAGCGCCTGCGCCCCAAGGTTCGACGTCAGCACGATCAGCGTCTGCTTGAAGTCCACACGACGCCCTTGCCCATCGGTCAGCACACCATCATCCAGCACCTGCAAAAGCACGTTGAACACGTCCGGATGCGCCTTCTCGACCTCGTCGAACAGCACAACCTGATAGGGTCTGCGCCGCACGGCCTCGGTCAGAACGCCGCCTTCCTCGTACCCGACATAGCCCGGGGGCGCACCGATCAGCCGCGCCACTGCGTGCTTTTCCATGAACTCCGACATGTCGATGCGGACCATGGCGCTGTCATCGTCAAACAGGAACTCGGCCAGCGCCTTGGTCAGTTCGGTCTTGCCCACGCCGGTCGGCCCGAGGAAGAGGAAGCTGCCCAAAGGTCGCCCCTCGTCATTCAGTCCGGCCCGCGCCCTTCGGACAGCGTTCGACACCGCCCGCACGGCCTGTTTCTGGCCGATTACGCGCTTGCCGATCTCGTCCTCCATGCGCAACAGCTTGTCCCGCTCACCTTCTAGCATCCGGCTCGTCGGGATGCCGGTCCAGCGCTCCACGACTTCGGCGATCTGCTCGGGCCGCACGGCTTCTTCAACCATGCGCCCGTCGCTATCCGCCTCGGACGAGGCCAGTTGCCGTTCCAGCGAAGGGATCACCCCATAGGAAAGCTCCCCGGCCTTGGCCAGATTTCCTTCCCGCTTGGCGATTTCCAGATCGGCCCGCGCCCGCTCTAGCTGCTCCTTGAGCCCCCGTGCGGATTCAAGCTTGTCCCGCTCGGCCTGCCATTTGGCCGTCATCGAATCAGACTTCTCCTGCAGATCGCCCAGCTCTTTTTCAAGCTTGGAAAGCCTGTCCTTTGACGCTGCGTCGTCCTCTTTTTTCAGCGCCTCGGCCTCGATCTGCAACTGCAGGATCTGCCGGTCCACCGCGTCGAGTTCCTCGGGCTTGCTGTCAACTTCCATCCGCAGACGGCTGGCCGCTTCGTCCATCAGGTCGATTGCCTTGTCGGGCAAGAACCGGTCCGTGATGTAGCGATGCGACAGCGTTGCCGCCGCCACAAGGGCCGAGTCGCTGATCCGCACGCCGTGGTGCAGTTCATACTTTTCCTTGATCCCGCGCAGGATGCTGATCGTGTCCTCGACCGTCGGCTCCTCGACCATGATCGGCTGGAACCGTCGGGCGAGCGCCGCGTCCTTCTCCACATACTTGCGGTATTCGTCAAGAGTCGTGGCCCCCACGCAATGCAGCTCGCCCCGCGCCAGCGCAGGTTTGATCAGGTTGGCCGCATCCATCGCGCCATCCGCCTTGCCGGCACCGACAAGCGTGTGCATCTCGTCGATGAAAAGGATGACCTCGCCGGCCGCCGCCGTGATCTCGTTGAGCACAGCCTTCAGCCGTTCCTCGAACTCGCCCCGGTACTTGGCACCAGCGATCAGCGCGCCCATGTCTAGCGCGAGAAGCTTCTTGTTGCGCAGGGATTCCGGCACGTCGCCGTCCACGATCCGCAGGGCAAGGCCCTCGGCAATCGCGGTTTTTCCGACACCGGGTTCCCCAATAAGGACTGGGTTGTTCTTGGTCCGGCGCGACAGCACCTGCATCGCGCGGCGGATTTCCTCGTCGCGTCCGATGATGGGGTCGATCTTTCCCTGTTCTGCCGCCTCCGTCAGGTCGCGGGCATATTTCTTGAGCGCGTCATAACTGTTTTCAGCGCTGGCCGAATCCGCCGTCCGGCCCTTGCGGACCTCGTTGATTGCAGCGTTCAGCCCCTGCGCATTCACCTTGCCCGCATCCAGGGCATCTTTTGCCCCGGACTTGACCATGGTCAACGCCATAAGCAACCGCTCGACCGGAACGAAACTGTCGCCCGCCTTGGTTGCGATCTTTTCCGCCTCGTCCAGCACCTTGACGACGAGGCTGTCCATATAGACCTGCCCTGCATCGCCCGTCACCTTGGGCTGCTTGGCCACGGCAAGGTCGGCCGCTTCGCGCACGCGCGCCGCGTCACCGCCGGATGCATTGATCAGGTTCGCTGCCAGCCCTTCCGTGTCGTCCATCAGGGCCTTGAGCAGATGTTCGGGAACAAGCCTTTGGTGGCTTTCCCGCATGGCGATCGTCTGGGCCGCATTCAGGAACCCGCGCGAACGCTCTGTGAACTTCTCCAAGTTCATGGGTATTCTCCTTTGCAAAAGCGCCCGAATGGTTGGATGCCCGCAGAGGCGGCACACCCTTTTGGTCGGGCCTCGACAGATATCTGGGATGAGCTTAGGCGTTGCGCAAGGGCAACAGGTCGGAAAATCGCCCCCCTTCAGCCGATCCTCATCAGCGCCTCGCGCATCGCCAGAACCGCGTCCGCATCAGTCTCGCGCCGCGTCTCTCCGGTGAACCCCAGAGCCACGGCACGCGGGTTCTGCGGCAGCGCCACGGAACACGACGCATGCACCTGCGTCACTGGCAAAAGCGCCAATAGACTCCCCACATTCTCGGCCGTGATCCCCGCTCCCGGCATGATTTCGATCCTATCCCGCGCCCGGTCGCACATAGCCTTGATCCGGCCCAGGGCATCCACCGCGCGCACAGCCCCGCCAGATGTCAGAATGCGCGTGAACCCCAGTGCAACAGCCGTCTCCACCGCCTCGACCGGGTCAGGCGTCATGTCGATACAGCGGTGCAACACCTTCTCGACCGACGGATCAATGTCCTTGAGCAACTCTCTCAGCACTTTGGAATCAAGCCTCCCGTCCGCCCGGTTCGCCCCGATCACAATCCCCAGCATACCCAGTTCAAGGGCGTCATCAATCTCGCCCTGCATGTGATCCACCTCTTCCGGCGTCCACACGAAATCACCGGGCCGTGGCCGGATCATCGCCACCGCGGGCATTTCCTCGCCCCCCGCCAGCGCCATCAGCGAATAAGTCGGCGTCAGTCCGCCAAGCGCCAGAGCCGAGCACAGTTCGACACGGTCCGCACCACCATCAATCGCCGCAATAAGCCCATGCGGACTGTCAACGCAGACCTCTAGCAGAATATCCATGCGACCCTCCCTCTTGCCGCAGACTTGACACCCCGCGATCCCGGTCGCAAGACGCCCCCAACTGGAAAAGGATAAGCTGATGTCCGACGACCGTCTGATCGTGGCTTTGGACGTGCCCAACGCGCTCGACGGCCTGAAACTGGCCAAGACTTTGGGTGACTCTGTCTCTTTCTACAAGATCGGCCTTGGGATGTTGACCGGCGGCGGTCTCGCGCTGGCCCGTGAACTCAAGGACGACATGGGCAAGCGCATCTTCCTCGACATGAAGCTCTTCGACATCGGCGCAACCGTCACGGCCTCTGTCCGAGGGCTTGCCCAGTTTGACCTCGACTTCCTCACAGTCCACGGTGACCCGCACGTCGTCCGCGCAGCCAAAGACGGGGCAAGGGCTTCGGGTCTCAAGATACTCGCCGTCACGATCCTGACCTCGCTTGACCGCGCGGATCTTGACGACTGCCTCTACCGCGAAGGCTCGGTGGCCGACCTCGTCCGTGAACGCGCCGCCCGCGCCCTTGACGCCGGTGCCGATGGCGTCATCGCCTCGCCCAATGAAGCTGCGCTCATCCGCGCCTTGCCCGAGGCGAAGGGCAAGCTCATCGTTACGCCCGGTGTCCGACCCGAAGGCTCAGACCCGGGCGACCAGAAGCGTATCACCACTCCTCTTGCCGCCATCGAATCTGGCGCTGACCACATCGTTGTGGGTCGCCCCGTCTGGAAGGCCCCAGATCCACGCAAGGCCGCTCAGGCGATCATTGCGTCGCTCAACCCAAGTGGACCACTGCAGTAACGCCTTGCATTTTGCCAAAGAATAACCCCCGGAAGGTTACACTGCCCGGGGTTCTCATACCGATCGACAGACACTCAGCCAAGAGCCAGCGCAATCCCCGCCGCTGCCGCCCCGACACCCAGTACACGGGAGCCGACCGCGCTCCGCCCGATGTCCATTCCAAGTCCCAACCCCGCAACATGCAGCGCAGCGGTCGCGAAAACAAAGCCAAGCCCGAATTGCATCGCGCCCGCCGCCCCGACCTCCGCCCCGTGGGCTGCGCCATGGAACAGGCCGGCCAGCGCCACGGTCGCGGCGGCGATCCACAGATCGGCCCTTACCGCCAGCGCGACCAGCACGCCCAGTACGACGACGGAGACCAGGATCATCGGTTCAACCATCGGTACTGCGACCCCGGCCACCGAAAGCGCAAACCCGGCCAGCATCGCGCCGACAAAGGCTGCAGGTACAGGCATCATGGCCTTCCGGCCAAGCGTGGCGGCCCAAACGCCCACTGCCACCATCGCGATCAGGTGATCAGCGCCGGTCAGAGGATGCAAGAACCCAGCCGTGAACGAGGCCTGCTCCAGATGGACCGGATGGGCCACGGCCGGACCGGCCAGAAGCGTGGCACCCATTGCGGCCAGTGTCATGCGAAGTTTCGACATGGTTCCTCCTGTGGTCAACCTGGCGCCCCAGAAAGGGTCGCGCCGCAAAGGGCCAATCGCCCGCTGAGTCTCAGAGAAACATGTGCAATAGGACGCCGCAAGCCCAGCCTGCGACGTCCCGCGCTCCTGTCCCGACAAACCTGCCCATGTGATGATGAAACGGGCACACGCTGCTTCGGTTGGCGGACTGAACCCGGACACTCAGGAAAGGACAAAGTCCGATGCATCGATTTGGGACATCTTGATTCCGGCAAGCGTCAACTGGTCCCCGGCTTCAAACTGGACGATGACCGAACTTCCATGCGCGTAGACATGTGCCTCCGACCGGAAATCGGCATAGTCCTCAAATCCGAAGGCGCTCAGATCAACCTTGTCCTGTCCATTGGTGAACTTGGAGATGCTGTCCTTTCCGCTGTGTGGGGCAAAAACGAATACGTCGTTGCCTTCGGCGCCATTCAGCTTGTCATTGCCAGTACCGCCGTCGATCAGGTCGCTTCCACTTCCGCCCTTCAGATCGTCAGAGCCGCTTTCGCCGCGCAGGATATCGTTGCCACTTCCTCCCAGAAGCTGGTCGGCACCTGAACCGCCCAGAAGCACGTCATTGCCCTGACTGCCATTCACAAAGTCATTGCTTCCATTTGCATCGACATAGTCATTGTCACGGCCGACCGAGATATGGTCGGCGGCGTTTCCCGCGATGATGAAGTCCACATCGTTTGAACCGTCTGACGCAAGCAGATCAACCGGGATCAGGACGCCGTCGATGACGTGGACAACTCCATTGGAAGCCGTGACATCAACGGCGACGATGCTCGGATCGACCAGGTCGGGATCACCATCGACCAACGTGGTGCCCGATACTTCCACATCGCTGCCCAGCAGTGTCGTGATGGAATCCGACGCCAGAACATCCGTCGCGAAAAGCGACCCGGGCGCGACGTGATACAGAAGGATATCGGTCAGCAGAGGCACCGGGTCAGTGCCGCCGGACAAAAGCGTCAGTGCTTCGACCAGATAGGCAAAGGCTTCCGTTTCGGACGAACCCGTAAAGCCTAGGGTATGCGCCAGACTGAGAAACGCCGCATCGGTGGGTGCAAAAACGGTCAGGTCCGCAGCAGGATCGTCAAGCGTTGCAGCAAGACTCGCAGTAACCACCGCCGATTCGAGAATGTCGAAGTCTGGGGAACCGACAACAAGGTCAGTGATCGACGATGAGTTGGACATGATTTCTCCATGTTGAAAGGACAAAGAATGTTCATCGACCGAGCCTTGCCGCGGCTGTCGGTTCATCATTGGTTATTTTTGATTGTTGTTTGCCCCGGCCATTGCGGACACTCGGGGCAATTCGTCGGCCTTGGCCCTCGAAAGACGTCCTTGTCGTGCCGGGCGGGACCAACCCGCCCGGCGCAAGGTCGTCAGATTACATCGGCGGCAGGATAACAGCGTCGAGGACGTGGATCACGCCATTGGTCGCTGCGATGTCGGCGGCGATGATGTTCGCGCCGTTGACTTTAGCACCGCCTTCAAGAGTGATCGTGATGTCGGCACCGTTGACGGTAGCTGCGGTCATGCCTTCGGTGAGGTCGGTCGACATGACCTTTCCGCCCACAACGTGGTAGGTCAGGATCGAGGCCAGCTTGGCAGGATCGGCCAGCAGGGCTTCGACGGTGCCAGCCGGCAGAGCTGCAAAGGCTTCGTCGGTGGGCGCAAAGACAGTGAACGGGCCCGCGCCACGAAGAGTTTCTTCAAGTCCGGCAGCCTGCACGGCCGCGACGAGCGTGGTAAAGTTGCCCGCAGCGATCGCGGTGTCGACGATATCCTTGTCCTGCGCAAACGCAGGGGTCATTGCCAGAACCGACACGGCGGTCAGCGACAGAAAGGTACGACGAAGCATGATGAAACTCCCAAGTTTTGACGAATGCCTCTGTTGGCATCGCAAGGTGAACGTCTGCCACGTCGGTTCGGATCAAGACAAATTCCCGCCAGCCTAGCTTGACAGCCGGTCGACGCGCACTAAGCCGCCTGCTGTTTTGCTTTCCAGTCACGATCCGTTCAGAAGTCGTGAACGGACGTCAGCTATTCTCGTGAAACGTTCGGACGCTGAAGCCGTGCCGGCTTACGTTACAACTGTCCAACGCCATCGTGACGCCTGTTTCGCCGCTTTTGCGCTAAAGAACCTACCGGAAGAGACATGGAACAAAGGAGGGCGTAGTATGGCCTATCGCTGGAAGAACGATCTGACCCGGGCCGATGCAACGCCCAGGAACCTCATTCTCAACCGCCGCCAGGTGATGGCAGGGGCTGCGGGCCTCGGCGCCCTGACTGCTGCGGCTGCCGCCCGAGCGCAGGATGCGCTTGAACCCAACACGTTCGAAGAGATCTCGTCTTACAACAACTTCTATGAATTCGGGACCGGTAAAGAAGACCCTGCCGCTAACGCCAGTGCCATGGTCACCTCTCCGTGGTCGATCAAGGTCGACGGTCTGGTCGACAAACCGGGCGACTATGCCCTTGCTGATCTGCTCGACGGCCTCACCACTGAAGAACGCATCTACCGCTTCCGCTGTGTCGAGGCCTGGTCGATGGTCGTACCCTGGAATGGCGTCGAACTGGCCGACATCCTTACCAAGGTCGGGGTCAAGCCCGAGGCCAAGTATGTCGCCTTCGAAACTACTGTGCAGCCCGATGTCATGATTGGCGTCCAGTACAAAGTCATCCCCTTCCCCTATGTGGAAGGTCTCCGTCTGGACGAGGCGATGCATCCGCTCACCATGCTGGCCACCGGGATCTGGGGGCAGCCCATGCCCAATCAGAATGGCGCACCGATCCGTCTGGTCGTTCCCTGGAAGTACGGCTTCAAGTCGATCAAGTCGATTGTGCGCATCTCTCTCCTGGCCGAGGAACCGCCCGCGACCTGGAACATCATCAACCCGCGTGAGTACGGTTTCTATTCAAATGTGAACCCCACCGTGGACCATCCCCGCTGGAGTCAGGGATCAGAACGCCACATCGGCGGCGGACTTTTTGCGGGCCGGATCGATACACTGATGTTCAACGGCTACGAAGCCGAGGTCGCCTCTCTCTACGAAGGCATGGACCTCAAGCAATTCTACTAGCGGCCCGCGCATGGATATCGCAGGTACCATCAACACAGCGCTACGCCGCGTGCCGCCCGTGACCATATACATAGCGGGGGCAATTTGGGGCGGCTGGCTCTTCTGGCAGGCCGTGACAGGCTCCATCGGTGTCGATCCGGTTAACATTCTGGAGCGGGAGTATGGAGAGCTTGCGCTCAAACTCCTCGTCGCCGGACTTGCGGTGACCCCATTGCGCAAATGGACGGGGATCAACCTTGTCCGCTTCCGTCGTGCGATCGGCGTCACCTGCTTTTTCTTCGTGTTCGCCCATTTCTCGGTCTGGGCGCTGCTCGACGTGCAATCGCTTGCCCGTGTCTGGGCGGACATCGTCAAACGGCCTTACATAACCATCGGCATGGGGGCCTTCCTGATGCTGATTCCCCTCGCGGTCACTTCGAACAACCTCTCGGTCCGTCGGATGGGGGCTGCCGCTTGGAAACGCCTGCACAAGCTGACCTACCCTGCTGCGATCCTTGGCGCACTTCACTACGTCTGGCTCGTGAAGGGCTGGCCGCTTGAGCCTTTCGTCTATCTGGGGATCATCCTCATCCTTCTTTTGGCCCGGGTTAAGTGGCCCACAGCCCGAGTCGCCGCCTGACCGTGGTAGATTCGGACCGGATTCGCAATAAGAACGGGGGCCCACGCGGCCTCCTTGGCTTATCCACAGAACTGCCCACAGAAAGCCGTAGCGGTTCCTCGTCCGAGACCCCCAATATATGGGGTCTTCATGCATGAACCGCTTAACAATATTGCGATCTGACGCAGGGTCTGGGACCGAAAGTTGCCCTAACCGACCAAAAATACTGGAAAAACAGGCGATGTCATAAAAATGCATCTTTCTTGAAATCCCCTCTTGCGGACCCGCACCGCTATCCGTAAATACCCCCTCACCGAAGTCGCGGAAGCGTACGACGGGGCGCCAGACGGTCCAGAGCAAGAGCGAAAGACAAGAGACGCAAGAAGAAAATCAGGGTTCGATCGAGGCAGGCGCGCCGGTAAGGTAGGGCGCACTTGTTTTTGTTTGGTCTCTACGTTGTTTGACATTGATGATATCTGAAGGGATATGTGGGCGGTTTGGTCTGTTTTTCGATGGATCGACGTCTGTATATCTAGCGCCGGTAGCGAGC
>JAPLPE010000031.1 GCA_026400355.1 Rhodobacterales bacterium
AACTGGCGCTTGATCACCCGGAACGGGTGCTCGACCTTCGCCCGAACCATGGCGATGATCCGGTTGATCCGGTCGTCGAGCGGATGCAACGCGCCGCCGACCGGGGCCCTGCGCAGTTCAAGCGTGAAGCAATCGATCCGGGGGATCGATTGTAGCGCCGAACGCCCCAGAACTTGCCCGGACCTGCGAACTCTGCCGCCCGTTCGGCGTTTACATATCCCTTGTCGGCCCAGACCGAGGTCTCCTCGCCGTGCAGCAGTTCGTCCCAGATCTGGCTGTCGTGGACCCTCGCGGTGGTGGTCTCCAGGCTGTGCACAAGGCCATTGCGGGAATCGACGCCCACATGCGCTTTCATGCCGAAAAACCAGTCATTGCCCTTCTTCGTGGACGACATCTCGGGGTCCCGCGCGCCCGCCTTGTTCTTGGTCGAGGATGGTGCGTCGATGATCGTTGCATCCACCAGCGTACCCGAGCGCAGGGTGATGCCCTTGTCGGCCAGATGCGCGTTCACATCCGCAAAGATCGCTTCCATCAGATCGTGCCGCTCCAGAAGGTGACGAAAATTCAGGATCGTGGTCTCGTCAGGGATACGATCATCGCCCAGTTCGATCCCGGCGAAGCGCCGCATGGCCTCGCTGTCATAGAGCGTTTCCTCGGCCATCGGGTCGCTGAGCGCATACCAGTTCTGCAGGAAATACACCCGCAATCGCGAAGACCGGGAAAGGCAGGCTGTTCCGGCATCTGGCGGAACTCCCTGGAAGAGTGGGCCAAGCCTATCAGGTAACACCAAGAAGGTGCAGGTTTTTCAGACGTTCCTTAATCATTTGCATCTGGTGCGGCTTGATTATGGCTTCAAAGCCAATTCGGTTATGCGATATTCGTTCTTTTTTTCGTTAATGGATGGCATCAGCCTGTGGAAGGCGAGAAGAACAAAGAACGACGGCCAGCATTCTGACATTCAAGAAAAAGATTTACGGTCGCAAATCGTGGGATACGAGTCCCAATTTGAGCAGAGAGGGAAGCAGGTCATCCCTTTGAAGTACTCTTCGATGGTCTGACTCACTTCTAATTGTTCCCTTGCAGCGTAAGCAGGTCTTGATTGAGTCATCGCAGGTTTGACAGAGCTGTGGCGAGGTCGCCATATCCGGTCAAGCGGCGTTCAAAGGCCAGCCCTAGACGATCCGCACAGTCGCGGGCTCTGGCAGTCAGGGCCGGGTCATCTGTCTGGGCCTGATAGACGAGTTTTTCGTAGTTGCCAAAATAGGTGTCGCGCAGTTGTGGATACCGGTCGAGGCCGAGCGGGCGCCAGACGAAGGCGTCGAATTGCCGGACAAGGAAATCGGTGAGATAGAAGGCTGTCATCTCGTCACGGGCAGCAAAGGCCGCAGTTCCTTCAAGGAAACTGTAGCAATGTGGACCCTGAATCATCTGGACGCCAAGCCTCTCACAGGCCACTTGTAGCAGGCCGCCGGTGCCGCAATCGGCGTAGACGAGGAATATTGTCTCATAGGCGGGGCGGTGGCGGGCGATGGCGGCCTCAACTGCCGGGAGGATATCCTGCGGCGTGTTGTGCAAGATCGCGGGCAGGCACTGGAGGTCGAGATGTGACCAATTGTTGGCAGCCTTCAGGTCGAGGATCTCGCGCGCCAAGGCACCGCAGGCGACCAGAAGCACAGAGCCCGTACCGGATGGTGCGAGCCCTTCTGTCGTCAGGCTGTCGTCAGTCAGCGTCACCGTCAGTGGGCGACCTGCTGGTTGTGCTTCCGGGCGACCCAGGTCTTGGCGGTTTCGACGGCGACGGCCGCATCACGGCAATAGGCGTCGGCGCCGATGGCGCGACCGAATTCTTCGTTCAGGGGCGCGCCGCCGACGAGGATGATATAGTCGTCGCGGATGCCCTTTTCCTTCATCGTGTCGATCACGACCTTCATGTAGGGCATTGTCGTAGTTAGCAGGGCCGACATGCCAAGGATATCGGGGCCTTCGGTTTCGAGCGCGGCCAAGTACTTCTCGACCGAGTTGTTGATGCCGAGGTCGACCACTTCAAAGCCCGCACCTTCCATCATCATGCCAACAAGGTTCTTGCCGATGTCGTGGATGTCGCCCTTGACGGTGCCGATGACCATCTTGCCCACGCGGGGGGCGCCGGTTTCGGCGAGAAGCGGCTTGAGGATGAACATGCCGCCCTTCATCGCGTTCGCGGCAAGAAGCACTTCCGGTACGAAGAGGATGCCATCGCGGAAGTCGTTGCCGACGATGGTCATGCCGCCGACAAGTGCCTCGGTCAGCACGCGGTAGGGGGCCCAGCCACGGTCCAACAGGATGTGCACGGCGTCCTCAATCTCTTCCTTGAGACCGTCGTAGAGGTCGTCGAACATCTGGGCGACAAGATCGTCGTCATCAAGGTCGGCAAGGATGATCTCGTCGTCAGCCATAATGCGAAAGCCTTTCCTGTGGCGAAAACCGCTTCGTCGCTTTTGCGCCGGAACGGCATGACGGGTCTGGAACGAAACCGACACTGCCCGCTGCACAACCGACCCCGCTTGGTTCTCGTGGTTTAGCTGTTTGCGGGGGGGCTAGCCAAATGTTCCTTATTTGTTCCATGATGGGGCATGATTGATGAGGCGATCCCTTTTCCCCAGGACCGGCGGAGGGGCCGGGCGGCGGTGACGAACCCGATCAACCGGTTCGACCGGCTGACGTTTCAGCCGGTCTATGACGGCTGGGCGCAGGATAAAGGGCTGCCTCCACTACGGACCGAGGTGAGTGATGGGGTGCCGCGGCCGGTGATCACCAGGAACACATCGCCCGATATCGGGTTCGATCGGTCGATCAACCCCTACAGGGGCTGCGAGCATGACTGCATCGACTGCTTTGCCCGGCCAAGCCACGTCGATCTGGGGCTGTCACTGGGGCTTGATTTCGAAACGCGGCTTGTGGCGCGGCCGGATGCACCCCGTATTCTGAAAATGGAACTGCGGGCGAAATCCTATGTGCCCAAGGTCATCCCCATAGGGACGAATGCCGGCGCTTATCAACCGGCCGAGAAGGATCGACGGATCATGCGCGGGGTGCTTGAGGTGCTGTCGGCCTTTGATCATCCGGTGGGGATTGTGACCAAAGGTACACTGGTTGAACGGGATATCGACATACTGGCGCCGATGGCCGCGAAGGGGTTGGTGCGGGTGGGGATTTCGGTGACCACGCTTCATCCTGCCGTGTCACGTGCGATGGAGCCGCGCGTGCCGTCACCGGCAAGGCGGTTGGAGACGATCCATCGGCTGAGTGGTGCGGGCATTCCGGTGCGGGTCATGGTTTCGCCAATTGTGCCGGCGCTGACCGATCACGAGATGGACGCGATTCTTGGCGCTGGCAAGGCGGCGGGAGCCGTTGCGGCGAGTTTCATCGTGCTGCGCCTCGCGCGCGAGCTATCCGGCCTGTTCCGGGAGTGGCTGGAGGAGGCGTTCCCAGACCGGGCCAAACGAATCATGGGGTGTGTGCGCGAATTGAACGGCGGGCGGGATTATGATCCGAAATTCAGCAAGCGCAGGACGAGACAGGGCGAATGGGCCCGGCTGTTCCGTGCGCGGTTTGATCTGGCGCTGACCCGGCTGGGGGTTGCGCGCGAGATGCCGGCTTTGCGGTGTGATCTGTTCCGCGTGCCGGTGAGGGCGGGTGATCAGTTGGAGTTGTTCTGACGGGTCGTTCGTCCTTGCGACGCGCGACCTCGCTTGGGAATGGGTAGACGGGGTGAACCCCGCGCTACTCGCGCCGCGCCCGGCGGCCGGACCGATCGCGGGCAGCGGGGCCGTTGCCGTCGGTGCCGTCAGAGGCCGAGGAGAAGCCCCCAATCAGCGTGGCGATCGAATCGAGCGTCGGGCGGTCACCACGGGGACGGGTTTCAAGTGCCTCGCGCATCTTTTCGAGATGGACCTGCATTGTCCCGCAACAACCGCCGATGATCGTGGCCCCGGCATCGCGGGCAAGGACCGCGTACTCGGCCATCAGTTCCGGCGTGCCGTCATAGTGGATGTGGCCATCGTGGTACTTGGGGATGCCCGCATTGCCCTTTGCGATGATCGGCGCCTCGGGCCCGGCCGAGGCAAAGCCCAACACGGTGCGCAGAAGGTCAGACGCACCCACGCCGCAGTTGGCGCCAAAGGCGATCGGCTGGTTAGGGATCTTGCCCACAATCTTGACCATTTCGGCCGAAGTCAGACCCATCATAGTGCGGCCTGCGGTGTCAAAGCTCATGGTGCCGCACCAGGGCATATCGGCCAGACGGAACGCCTCGGCTGCGGCGCGGAATTCCTCGGCTGCGGAAATCGTTTCGACCCAAAGCACGTCGGCGCCGCCGGCCTTCAGGCCGTCGGCCTGTTCATGAAACATCTCGACCGCGCGTTCATGCGTCAGGCTGCCCATAGGCGACATGATCTCGCCGGTCGGGCCGACCGAGCCTGCGACCACGACAGTGCGGCCCGCCTTGTCTGCCACGTCGCGGCCTATTTCGGCGGCGATGCGGTTGATCTCGTGGACGCGATTGTCGGCGCCGTGCAGTTTCAGTCGCGAGGCATTGCCGCCAAAGGTGTTGGTCAAGAACAGATCGCTGCCAGCATCGACAGCGGACTTGTAAAGGGACCGAATACGGTCAGGATGCTCATCGTTCCACGTCTCGGGCGCGTCACCCGACATGAGGCCCATGTTAAACAAGTTCGTCCCGGTGGCACCATCTGCCATGATCCAGTCGCGGGTTTCAAGGAGGCGGGAAAGGGCATTCGTCATGGGATCAGACCTGCATGTAAAGAACCCTCCCGGATCAGGGGTTGCGGGTGAGGGTCGAGGGAGTGGTTGGGCATTGCATGGAAGGGCCCGCGTTTCAAATGACTAGTTTTCATGATGGACATGAAAACAGCTCCAGTCTGGACCGGAGCCGACAATCAATAATGGGTCCGGAAGTTGGACCGATCAGAACTCGTTCATCAGTTGGGATTTCGCCTCGGCCATGAGCGAGACCATCTTCTCGCGGATCGTGGCCTCGGTCGCGAGCGAACCGAGGTCGCCTGCGATCTTGCGGTAGACATCGTCGTCGCCGGCTTCTTCAAAGTCGGACTTAATGACCTCGCGGGCATACTGCAGCGCGTCGTCGCCTGATTTTCCCATCAGACCTGCGGCCCAGAGGCCCAAAAGCTTGTTGCGGCGGGCCTCGGCCTTGAACTGCATCTCGGCGTCGTGGGTGAATTTGGCCTCAAAGGCGGATTCGCGTTCGTCGAAGGTCGGCATGATCAGGGCTCTCTCTCTGAGCGATGTTTACCCTCCTGATATGCCTCTCGGGTGGCTTGCCCGCAAGGGGGGCTTGGCTTATGACGCGATCAAGCAGGTCGCGCGCACGGCCACAGAAGTCTGTTTGCGCCACCAGACCAGGAGCCGAGATGGCACGTCGGAAGAAGATTTACGAAGGCAAGGCCAAGATTCTTTATGAAGGGCCGGAGCCGGGAACGCTGGTTCAGTATTTCAAGGACGATGCGACGGCGGGCAACGGGGCCAAGAAAGAAATCTTTGAAGGCAAAGGCGTGCTTAACAATCGCCTGTCAGAATTCTTCATGACCGGTCTGGGTTCAATCGGCGTGCCGACGCACTTCATCCGCCGCCTGAACATGCGCGAACAGTTGATCCGTCAGGTCGAGATCATCCCGCTTGAGGTTGTCGTGCGCAACTTTGCCGCAGGGTCAATGGCCAAGCGGCTGGGGCTGGATGAAGGCGTGCAACTGCCGCGTCCGATTGTGGAGTTCAGCTACAAGGACGACAAGCTGGGCGATCCGCTGGTGCCAGAGGAATATATCATCGCATTTGGCTGGGCATCGCAGCAGGATCTGGACGACATTGTGGCCCTTGCGCTGCGGGTGAATGACTTCATGTCTGGCGTGATGCACGGCGTAGGGATCAAGCTTGTGGACTTCAAGATCGAAGTCGGCCGGATCTGGGAGGGTGATTTCCATCGCTTGGTTATTGCTGACGAGATCAGCCCGGACAGCTGCCGCCTTTGGGACATCGAAACTGGACGCAAGCTCGACAAGGATGTGTTCCGCCGGGATCTGGGTTCGTTGACCGACGCCTATACCGAAGTGGCGCGCCGTCTGGGCGTGCTGCCGTCGAACGTGACACACCGGCCCAAGCCCACACTTATCAATTGAGCGGCGTGAAACCGCAGACGGAAACAACCATCTGACAAAGGACGGCCAATGAAAGCTCGGGTGCAAGTGATGCTCAAATCTGGTGTGCTTGACCCTCAGGGAGAGGCTGTGAAACGAGTTCTGGGTACGCTTGGTTTTGACGGAGTCAGGGGCGTGCGCCAGGGCAAGGTGATCGAACTGGATCTGGACGGTGATGACCGTGCAAAGGCCGAAAAAGACGTGACCGCCATGTGCGAGAAACTGCTCGCCAACAGGGTCATCGAAAGCTACAACATCGAGATCGCCTGAGCATGCGCGCCGCTGTCCTGCGAGAATACAATCGCGATCTATCCATCGAGGATGTGGCTTTTCCGAAATGCCCCAAGGACGGGGTCATCCTTAAGGTTCTGGCATGCGGCGTGTGCCGGTCGGATTGGCATGGCTGGACGGGCGAACATCCCCGGGTGAAACCGGGTCAGATCGGCGGGCATGAGTATTGCGGCGAGGTCGTGGAGGCTGGACCGCTCGCCAAGTACAAGGTGGGCCACAGGCTTGTCGCACCGTTCATTCTGGCCTGCGGGTCTTGCCCGTCGTGCCAGTCGGGAAACAGCAATACCTGTCCAAATCAGCGACTTCCGGGCTTTACGGAGCCGGGCGCTTTTGCTGAATATGTCTCCGTACCACTTGATCACAATCTGGCAGTGCTTCCCGAGACCCTGACGCCCTTGTTGGCGGCAGGGCTGGGGTGCCGCGTGACGACCGCGTGGCATGCCCTCACGGGTAGGGCCGCGTTGCAGGCAGGTGAATGGCTGGCCGTGCATGGCACGGGCGGCGTCGGTTTGTCCGCGCTGATCCTGGGACGCGCATTAGGCGCAAGGGTCGTGGTAGTGGACATCGTGCCCGAGAAGCTCGCGCATGCGCTGAGCCTTGGGGCCGAAGCGGCGGTGGACGCAAGGGAGGGCTCCACCGCCGCAACTATCAGGGCGATCACCGGAGGTGGTGCACATGTAAGCGTCGAGGCGCTTGGGATTGCGGCAACGACGAATGCGTCAATCGAATGTCTGCGTCCGCTGGGGCGTCATGTTCAGGTTGGGATGCCCGTCGGCCATACCGCGCGGATGGAGATCGACATGAACGCGGTCTATATGGGCAACCTTGCGCTTTTTGGCACTCGGGGGATGCCAAGCTGGCGGTATCCGAGCCTGTTGTCGCTGATCCAGGGGTCAAGGGTCGACATGTCGCCGTTGATCGCACGGCAGATCCGCCTGTCCGAAGTGAGCCGGGAACTGGCTGCCTTCAACGGGCCAACGGCGCCGGGCGTGGCCGTTGTGACCGATTTCCTGAACTGAAGGTAAAACCATGAAAGCTGCCGTCATCGTTTTCCCCGGATCAAACTGCGACCGCGACATGGCCGTGGGCCTGTGGGCTTCGGGTGCGGACGTGACGATGGTTTGGCACAAGGAAGCGGCGCTGCCGACAGGTGTGGATCTGGTTGCGATTCCGGGTGGGTTTTCCTTTGGCGATTACCTGCGCTGCGGGGCGATTGCGGCGCAGTCGCCGGTCTGCAAGGCGGTTGTGGCGCATGTGGAGCGCGGCGGCTATGCGCTTGGCGTTTGCAACGGGTTTCAGGTGCTGACCGAGACGCAGCTTTTGCCCGGGGCGCTGATGCGCAACGCGGGGCTGCGGTTCCTGTGCAAGACGGTGACGCTCAAAGTGGCAACGGCGCGTTCGGCCTTTACCCAAGGCTATGCCGCCGGGGCCGAGATCAGCATTCCTATCGCACATCACGACGGCAATTACTTTGTTGATGCGGAAACGCTGGCCGCGCTGCGGGCCGAAGACCGGATCGCTTTTGCCTACATGGACAATCAGAACGGGTCCGTGGGCGATATCGCAGGCGTCCTGTCGGCCAACCGGCGCGTCCTTGGCATGATGCCGCACCCCGAACGGGCTGTGGATACCGGGCATGGCGGGACAGACGGGAAGCGGCTTTTCGCCGGGATGATCCGGCAGTTTGCCGCCGCCTGAGAGGGATCACGCAGGACTGACCGGGGGGACGGGTTGTCGCCGGGGGGGGATGGCCATAGTCTGGGGCAATGGCAAATCCTGAAGAAATCGAAAGTGAAACACCACAACGCGCCTGGCTCTTGCGGCTTGGTATCGGCCTTTTCTGCCTTGCGGCGCTGTCGGTCATCTACTTCACCAACCAGTTTCTGACGGAACGGTACACGGAATCGACGCGGAGCCGGACGGATGTGCGGCTCACGCTCGACGGCGGAAACCTGATGAGCGAGTTGCAGAGGAACTCGATCGTGCCGCAGTTTCTGGCACGCGATCCCGAACTGATCAACGCGCTCAATTTGCAGGACTATTCGCGCTCGACGCAGCGGCTGATCTCTCTGGTCGAAGAGACTGGCGCGGCGTCGATCATGCTCTATGACCGGGACGGGCGGGTTGTGGCTGCAACCGACCGCAATCGGTTGGGGGAAACGCACCGGTCCGAGCCCTATTTCGTGGATGCCCAGCGGTCGAACGGGACGGTGTTCACGACGCTGGACAAGGACCCGGGCGGCTATGCGTTCTACTATTCACGCAAGATCGACGGCAACGGGGCGCTTCTGGGCGTCATTTCGGTCGAGGTAGATCTGGGCAAGCTGGAACGGAACTGGGCCGGAACGCAGGACGCGGTCTTTGTCACCGACAGCAGTGGCAAGATCATTCTGGCGACCCAGGTGAAATGGCGGGGGCTTGACGAGGATGAGGCGCTGGCTGCACAGAACCCGCCGTCATCGATCGCGCGGGCGCTGCGGATGACACAGGACTGGGGTGCGCTGCCGCCTGACGCCTATTTGAGCGGCGAGGCTGTGATGCGGCGCGAGATGCGGGTGCCCTTCCAGGGCTGGAAGATGGTGAGCTTCACCACCTATGCTTCGGTCCGCGAGCGGGTGAACGGGGTTCTCGCGCTTGAGATCATGGGCTTTGCGATCCTGCTCGCGCTTGGGTTCTGGGTCGCTTCGCGCAAGACGGCGAACCGGCTGGTGCTGTTCCAGCGCGAGTCGGCAGAGTTGCGGCAGTTGAACGCCCGGCTTCAGCGGGAAATCGCGGAACGCGAGAAGGTAGAAAAGACGCTGGAAGTGGCCGAGCAGACCTTGGCACAATCGTCAAAACTGGCCGTTCTGGGTGAAATGTCGGCGGCGGTCAGCCATGAGTTGAACCAGCCATTGGCGGCGATGAAGACCTATCTTGCGGGGGCGAGGCTTCTCTTGCAACGCAAGCGGCCGGACGAGGCTCTGTCGTCTTTCCAGCGGATCGACGACCTGATCGACCGGATGGGGGCGATCACAAGGCAGTTGAAATCTTATGCCCGCAAGGGGGCCGAGGCGTTCGAACCGGTCGATACACGGGCTGCAGTATCGTCTGCCCTTGCCATAATGGAGCCGCAGCTCAAGACGCGAAAAGTGATCATTATCAGGACGATACCAGACGAACCTGTAATGATCCAGGGCGACCGTCTGCGGCTGGAACAGGTGATCATCAATCTGCTGCGGAATGCACTGGACGCCACAAAGAACGTAAGAGAACCCGCCATTGACATCATCCTTGCCGCAGGTGAGACCGTTCACCTGACAGTGCGGGACAACGGGCCGGGGATCGACGATCTGGATGCACTGTTCGAACCTTTCTACACGACAAAGACTCCGGGTGAAGGGATCGGGCTGGGTCTGGCCATCTCATCGGGGATCGTGAACGACCTGGGTGGTCGGCTGACGGCACGGAATGCGGCATCGGGTGGCGCGGTTTTCGAAATTCGCCTGCCAGTCCTGAACAAAGAAATCAAAGCAGCGGAATGAGGTTGAGTGCATGAGCAAGGCCATGAAGATCGCGATCGTCGATGACGAAAAGGACATGCGCCAGTCAATCAGCCAATGGCTGGCCTTGTCGGGGTTCGATACCGAGACGTTTGCGAGTGCCGAGGATGCGCTGAAGGGGGTTAACCCCGATTATCCCGGCATCGTGGTCAGCGACATCAAGATGCCCGGCATGGATGGCATGCAGTTGCTGCGCAAGCTCAAGTCACTTGATTCGACTTTGCCGGTTATCATGATCACCGGCCACGGCGATGTGCCCATGGCGGTCGAGGCGATGCGCATCGGGGCATTTGATTTTCTGGAAAAGCCCTTCAACCCGGACCGGATGACCGAACTGGCCAAGAAAGCCACGCAGGCCCGCCGCCTGACGCTCGACAACCGGGCGCTGCGGCGCGAGTTGTCAGACGGATCGGCGCTGATGAACAAGCTGATCGGGTCTTCAGGGCCGATGGTGCGGCTCAAGGAGGATATCCTTGATCTGGGGCAGGCAGATGGCCACGTCCTGATCGAAGGCGAGACAGGGACGGGAAAGACGCTGGTCGCGCATGCGCTGCATGCGGTGGGCGCACGCGGGTCGAAGAAGTTCGTCCTTCTGTCCTGCTCGGCCTTTGACGAAGATACGCTGATCCGTCGCCTCTTTGGCCCCGTGCAGGAGGATGAACCTATTCCCGCGATGGAGGATGCGCGCGGTGGAACGCTGGTTCTTGAGGATATAGAGGCGCTATCGATGGTCATGCAGTCGCGCCTTTTGACGGCGATCAACGAACAGGGAAGCCCGGCCGAGACGCGCATCGTAGCGATCTGCAATCTGCAGGAACAGGACAAGACTTGCGAAAGCGTGCTGCGGCCGGATCTGTTCTATCGCCTAGCCGCTCTGCGAATCACAGTTCCGCCGCTGCGACAGCGGGGTGAGGATATCCTCACGCTCTTCACCCGCCTGTCCGAACAGTTTGCCGAGGAATATGGCTGCGACGCGCCCGAGGTTTCGGCGCAGGAGGCGGCGCAACTGTTACAGGCCCCTTGGCCCGGCAATGTGCGGCAACTGATCAACGTGGCCGAACGCGCTGTGCTGCAAAGCCGTCGTGGTACGGGGACGATTGCCTCGCTCCTCATGACCGACACAGACGACAATAAGCCGACTATGACTACTGAGGGCAAGCCGCTCAAGGAATTCGTCGAAGCGTTCGAGAAGATGCTGATTGACAACACAATGCGGCGGCACAAGGGATCAATTGTCGCGGTCATGGACGAATTGTGCCTGCCGCGCCGGACGCTGAACGAAAAGATGGCCAAGTACGGGTTGCAGCGGTCAGATTACCTATAGTTCCGGCGCATTTGCGCATCTTTTCGCAACCATTGATTGCGCTGATCCCAGCGAATTGCTGGCCGTTCAGGCAGACTGCCAGGGCATTTCCCTGCGCATTTGCGAAAGATTGACATTGTAAAGGCACGGCAACGTCCCTTATGAATGGCATAAAGGTCCTTTCTGCTTCTTGGCGACGATGACCGAAATGAATTTTCGTATCAGGCACTTACGAGCAAACGACTCGTGGCTTTGTGCGGACTGGGTTGGCCCTTCGGGGTCTGTGACATGGCCCCGTGACCTACGGTTCCGCGTGAACCTTGTGGCGCGGGTCTTGAATGGGTACCGCAGAAATGCGGTGTCGGAGAAGAACCGCGATGCAACGCGCGCATTTTGAGGACGAGTCTGCAGGGGCCCCGAGGGGCCCGGCGCTTGCCCGCGTGCGGATCGCCTCAATCAGACACGCCAGACGTAGTTCAGCCCCTCCCGGGGGGCCACCTGATCTGCCGTGCATATGGATGATATGCCAAAGAAAATGCTCATTGACGCCACCCATGCGGAAGAAACCCGCGTGGTTGTGGTCGACGGAAACAAGGTTGAGGAATTCGACTTTGAAAGTGCAAGTCGCCGCCAGCTAGCTGGGAACATTTATCTGGCCAAGGTGACGCGGGTCGAACCCTCGTTGCAGGCGGCCTTTGTGGATTATGGCGGAAACCGGCACGGTTTCCTGGCCTTTTCGGAAATTCACCCGGATTACTACCAGATCCCCATCGCGGATCGCGAAGCGCTGCTGGCGGAGGAACGCGAACTGGCCGAAAGCCAGCGCGACGAGGATGAGGCAGAAGACGAAGACCGGGCCCGTGGCGGCAATGGTGGCGGGCTCAAGAATGGCCGCCGTCGTCCGCGCGGCCGGACCCGTGCTGCTGGCAGCAACGGCGATGTCGTGGCGACGCAGGCTGTAGGCGATAACGGTCATGACCAAGCACATGATCACGACCACGATCATGCCCATGACCACTTTACCGTCCCCGAAATCGCCGGGATGGAGACGATCGATCTGGGCGAGGGTGCGTCTGACGTGGACGGCTCGCCTGAGGGCTTGTCGCCGATGGTGACGGTCGCCGATACGCCAGTCGAAACGCCGGTGTCGGGTGACGAAGAATTGTCCGATTCAGGCGAGGACCGCGGCAATCTGGATGTCATTGAAAAGGATGACACGATTGAAACCGTAGCGACCGAAGACGACAGCGAGGACATGCGCCCAGCGCGCAAGCCGCGTGCCAAGCGCTACAAGATTCAGGAAGTCATCAAGGTCCGGCAGATCATGCTGGTCCAGGTGGTAAAGGAAGAACGCGGCAACAAGGGTGCAGCGCTGACCACCTATCTGTCGCTAGCCGGGCGCTACTGCGTCCTGATGCCCAACACGGCGCGGGGCGGCGGCATTTCCCGCAAGATCACAAATGCGGTGGACCGCAAGAAGCTCAAGGAAATCGCGGCTGAAATCGATGTGCCCGATGGCGCAGGGCTGATCATCCGGACCGCCGGATCGCAGCGCACCAAGTCCGAGATCAAGCGCGACTACGAATACCTCCAGCGCCTGTGGGAACAGATCCGCGAACTGACGCTCAAGTCGATTGCACCGGCCAAGATCTATGAGGAAGGCGACCTGATCAAGCGGTCGATCCGGGATCTTTATTCCAAGGACATCGACGAAGTTCTGGTCGAAGGCGAAGCCGGATACCGGACGGCGCGCGACTTTATGAAGATGATCATGCCGTCCCACGCGAAAAGCGTGATCCGGTATGACGAATCCCTGCCTCTTTTTGCGCGGCATCAGGTCGAAGGCTACCTGGCTTCGATGTTCAATCCGACGGTGCAACTGCCCTCGGGTGGTTACATCGTGATTGGCGTGACCGAGGCACTGGTGGCAATCGACGTGAACTCCGGCAGGGCGACCAAGGAAGGGTCGATCGAACAGACCGCCCTCAAGACCAACCTTGAGGCGGCGGACGAGGTGGCGCGGCAGCTGCGCCTGCGTGACCTTGCGGGCCTGATCGTCATCGACTTCATCGACATGGACGAGCGCAAGAACAACATCGCTGTCGAAAAGCGGTTCAAGGACAAGCTCAAGACGGATCGGGCGCGCATTCAAGTGGGCCGGATCTCCGGTTTCGGCTTGATGGAGATGAGCCGCCAGCGCTTGCGTCCGGGCATGCTTGAAGCCACGACCCAGCCTTGCCCGCACTGCCACGGCACTGGCCTGTTGCGGTCGGACGACAACGTTTCGCTCGCGATCCTTCGGCAGCTAGAGGAAGAAGGCGTGCGCGGGCGGACCAAGGAAGCGCTGGTCAAGGTGCCGGTGGGCATCATGAACTTCCTCATGAACCACAAGCGCGAACATATCGCGGTGATTGAAGAGCGCTATTCGATGGCGGTGCGGGTCGAAGGCGATCTCTCGTTGATCTCGCCTGATTTCGCCATAGAGAAGTTCAAGACGGCAACGCGGGCGCTGCCCGAATTGCTTACCCCCGTCATCTCGGGTAATTCGACGATGATGGAGGATGAGGTTCTCGAGGACGAGGTCATCGAGGACGAGGCCGATGAGGAAGCCCAAGCAGAGGCAACCGCTGCGGCCGACCACGAACCGGCTGCTGAAAGTGACGACAAGCCGCGCAAGAAGCGCCGGCGTAGGCGTCGCCGGCGTGGCGGTAATGGCGATGGATCGTCGCTGGATGCCGCGCTGTCGAGTGACGATAAGGACAGCGACGACGCGTCGGGCGACGATGATGATGAGGCCGAGGGTGACGAGCCTGCGACTATGGTGGCCCCCGCCGCCAAGGAAGCAACGCGCGGCAAGCGGACCCGTGTGCGAAGCCGTCGTGGCGACGCCCTGGCCCCGATAGCGGCCGAAGTTGGGGCGGACGAGCCTGTTGTGACGGCAGAAGCCGAAGTGCCGGTGAACGAGTCAGCGGCCGAAGCAGTAGAGGAACCGGGAAGGCCCAAGTCGCGCAGCCGGAGTCGGTCGAAGAAGGCCGACGAAGCAACCCCCGAGGCTACGGTGGCCGAGGAGCCGAAGGCCGCTAAGCCGTCGCGGAGCCGCAAACCCAAGGCTTCTCCGGTGGCCGAAGAAGCACCCGATGTCGTCGCTGACGTGACGGAAACTGCAGTCGAGGTCATGGCAGAAGCCGCACCTGAACCCGCGCCGCTTGTTGAGAAGGTTGTTGCCCCGGCCCTAGTGGCGCCGGTTGTCGAAGTGCCTGCGGCTGCGAAGGAACTAGAACCTGAAAGGGCGCGCCGCAAGGGCTGGTGGAACCTAGGCAAGGGTTGATCCGGGGACGCGAGAAGAGGAGGGCCGGCCAGTGCGAACTGACCGGCTCTCTTCTACGAAGCCCGGCGGATCAGGTAGGTCCGGAAGCCTTTACCTTCTGTCATGCCAAGAAGCTCGTGGCCGGTTTGCGAACAGAAATGCGGGATGTCAATAATCGCAAGAGCGTCATCGGCCAGCAGGGACAGGACCGCGCCCGGCGCGAGCGCCAGAAGCGCCTTGCGCGCCTTGAGGACAGGCAGCGGGCAGAGAAGCCCCCGTGCGTCTATTTCCTTGTCAGGCGTCATGCGCTGTGCGGAATATCAAAGCCGGGCGGGGCGAGTTCGAAGCCTGAAAACTGGAACCCGGGGCTCACGGTGCAGCCGACCAGCGTCCAGTCCCCGGCGGAGCGGGAAGCCTGCCAGTGGTGAGGACGGACGATAAGCTGAGGTTCGGCCCCTGCCGCAATGTCGGGGCCCAGCACCAGATCGCGGGCCGGGCCGGTTTCGGTTTCCGCCAGCGACAGGATCAGCGGTGCGCCCGCATACCAGTGCCAGATTTCAGTGGCATCGACGCGGTGCCAATGGCTCGTCTCGGCCGCCTTCAACAGGAAATAGATGCATGTCCCCGAGGCGCGCGGGCCGTTGTCTGCGACCCAGGTCTGGCGATACCAACCGCCTTCGGGATGAGGCGCCAGGTTCAGGCGGGCGATGAGTGCGTCGGCTTCGGCGGTCAATCGTCATCTCCCGGAGGGTCGGCGGCGGCGGCAAGGGCCTGCAGGTGAAGCACTTTCATCAGCCGGTGAACGATTGGATAGAGCACGATGGCAGTCAGCGCGGGATAGACTGCACCGCCAAGGATCGCATAGGCGCTGGCAAAAAGCTTCGCCCCGTCGGTGGGCATCTGGCTGACCGGCCCCATTCCAGCGAGGATCATGCTGGCGTTCAGAAGGCTGTCGACCCAGCCCAGCCCCACGATCTGATGGTAGCCGATCAAGCCGATCCCCAGAAACAGCGTCAGAAGTCCTACGGCAAACACAATGAACCGGAGGAGATACCACCGGAACTCAGCCGGTGTGTGAAGTGTGATGGGGTGCTGGCGGTTCTGGATCATGGCATCACCTGTCTGCCACAAGGGGCGAGTCGGGTGCCCGGCCGGGATCACATCCCGCCCGGGCCACATGTCACTTGAGGATGGAACGGCCCGCGAATTCGGCCGAGGCGCCCAGCATTTCCTCGATCCGGATCAGTTGGTTGTATTTCGCCAGCCGGTCGGAGCGGGAAAGCGAGCCTGTCTTGATCTGGCCGCAGTTGGTAGCAACGGCCAGGTCGGCGATGGTCGCATCCTCGGTTTCGCCCGAGCGGTGGGACATGACGCAGGTATAGCGGGCGCGGTGTGCCATCTCGACCGCCTTGAGTGTCTCGGTGAGTGAGCCGATCTGGTTCACCTTGACGAGAAGAGAGTTGGCGGTGCCAGACTTGATCCCTGCGGCCAGACGGGTGGGATTGGTGACGAAGAGGTCATCGCCCACAAGCTGGATCTTGTCGCCCAGCGCGTCGGTCAGGGCCTTCCAGCCAGCCCAGTCATCTTCTGACATGCCGTCTTCGATCGAGATGATGGGGTAGTCGCGCACGAGCCCTTCAAGGAAGGCCACGTTTTCGGCCGAGGACAGCGAGAGGCCTTCGCCCTTCATCTCGTACTTGCCACCCTTGTAGTATTCAGTCGCGGCACAATCGAGCGCGAGGTAGATATCCTTGCCCGGCTTGTAGCCCGCCCTGTCGATGGCCTTCAGGATGAAGTCAAGCGCGGCGCGGGCCGAGGAAAGGTTGGGCGCAAACCCGCCTTCGTCGCCGATCCCGGTCGCCAGACCTGCGTCATGGAGTTCCTTCTTGAGCGTGTGGAACACTTCGGACCCCATGCGCACAGCTTCGCGGATGCTGGTCGCCGAGACCGGCATAATCATGAATTCCTGAATGTCGATGGGGTTGTCGGCATGTTCTCCGCCGTTGATGATATTCATCATCGGAACAGGCAGCATGCGGGCCGAGGTGCCGCCAACATACCGATAGAGCGGCTGGCCGGTGTAATCTGCCGCAGCCTTGGCCACCGCGAGCGAGACGCCAAGGATGGCGTTGGCGCCAAGGCGGCCCTTGTTGGGCGTCCCGTCGAGTTCGATCATCAGGCTGTCGATATCGACCTGTTCGGTCGCATCCATGCCCATGACAGCTTCGGCAATTTCGCCATTCACGGCCGCGACTGCCTTAAGCACGCCCTTGCCCTTGTAGCGGGACTTGTCACCGTCACGCTTTTCGACGGCCTCATAGGCCCCGGTCGATGCGCCCGAGGGGACGGCGGCGCGGCCCATCGTGCCGTCTTCGAGGATCACGTCCACTTCGACCGTGGGGTTGCCCCGGCTGTCGAGGATTTCGCGGGCGTGGATGTCGATGATGGTGCTCATGTGGCTTTGCCTTCCGCGTAGGTGTTGGGTTGAGGTCCCTATACAGGCCCCGCTGCCGCAAGGGAAGCACGCCGCGCCTGCCGGCTGAGCCGCGATTCGCGGAGCAGTGTGTATAGGCCTGAGGCGGTAAGGAGGATGAGGCCAAGGACCATCCAGCCGTCGATGGTTTCGTCCAGAACAAGAACACCGAGAGCCAGCGCAAAGATCAGGCGGGAATAGCGGAATGGCACGACCAGGGATGCTTCACCAATCCGAAGGGCAAGGGTGAGCGTGTAGTAGAAGGTGATACCCAGCGCTTGGGCAAAGAGGAAGATCATCCAGTCTTTGCCCGTCATTGTGACTGCGGGCTGTCCCATGACAATGTAGACTACGGCGCCGGCAATGATGGAAAGGGCATAGCCCCAGAAGGTGAGTTGCAATGTGGTCAGCCTTGTCGAGGTGGCGCGCGTGGCCAGATCGCGGGCGGCCAGCGCGATGACTGCCAGTACGGCCAGCCAGACGGCCGGGTTGAACCCTTCGCTGCCCGGACGCAAGACAAGGAGCACACCTGCGAGCCCCACGGCAATCGCACTCCAGCGGCGCCAGCCGACCTTTTCGCCAAGGAATAGCGATGCCCCGATGGTGACGAGCAGGGGGGCCGCTTGCAGGATCGAGGAGGCGAGCGACAGGGGAATCAGCGTCAGCGCGGTGACGCCCAGCATGGTCGAGATCATCTCGCCTGCGCTGCGGAGCGCGAAGGGGCCGGACCAGAGCGCATCGGACCAGAGCGACTTCCGCAACACGAGAGAGATCAGCGCAAAGAACAGCGCCCCGCCGATGCCCAGCATGAACAGGATCTGGCCCACAGGGACAGTTGTTGCAAGGATCTTGATGAGCAGATCCTCGACTGAGAAACCGGCCATCGTGATGACCATCAGAAGGCTGGCGCGGAAATTGTCTGACATGTTGCCCTTGTTCCCGAGGAGGCCGGGAGTTTCCAGCCGGAAACGGCTGATATTGAGGAATTGTGGGGACGTTACAGTATCGCTGACGGAACCGTGCGGTCTGCACGCATCAGACAGGATCGCCGGACAAGTGGCCCCAACAGGCTTCTGGAATATTCGGCCCCCGACGCGGTTTGGGGAGCATGATTCACCTTTGGCAGGACAGCGGCGAGGGTAATGTTGCGCGGGGCGGATGAGAAGAGCGTGGCGCTGTTCAGCGATGTCGAGCCTGAGGATCGGATCCCCGTCCAGTATCCGTTTCGCAAGATCCGACGGGTGGTGAATGATGCTCTGGCCAGCCTTTTTGCCGAGTTCGAAGCGGTGTATGTCGATTTCGGTCGCCCCTCGATTGCGTCGGTACGGTTGATCCGGGCCAGCCTGATCCGGGTATTGTTCTCGATCCGCTCGGAGC
>JAPLPE010000006.1 GCA_026400355.1 Rhodobacterales bacterium
ACCCAGACCTTTGTCGCCGGGTTGGCTCAGAAGGGGCTGATCGCGCCATGGGTGCTGGACGGCGCGATGAACCGCGACAGCTTCGATACTTACATCCAGGGCCAACTCGCCCCGGCGCTACGGCCCGGACAGATCGTCGTGACCGACAATCTGTCATCCCACAAGTCGGCCAGGGCTGTCGACCTGCTGCGGGCCCAAGGCAACGACCTGATCTTCTTGCCGCCATACTCGCCGGACCTGAACCCGATCGAAATGGCGTTCTCAAAGCTCAAGACCCTGATCCGAAAAGCCGCTGCCAGAACCAACCAGGCCCTGTGCAGACAAGTCGGTACCGTCTGCGACCTATTCCACCCGCAGGAGTGCCGAAACAACTTCATTGCCGCAGGATATGGCCACAATTGAAGGCGACACGCCCTGGAGGTGGGTCATTTCTCAACGGAAAACCCGGGTCAGTTCTGCGTGCAAATCAACTGAGTCTGTTCAAAACGCCTTGAAGGTCAATGTCGTCAGTGACCGTTCGATCCCGTCGATAGCCAGCAACTCGTCATTGATGAACTTGCCGACATCTGCCCCTTCGGGAATGTAAAGCTTCATCAGCAAATCATAGTCGCCGCTTGTCGAATAGAGTTCCGAATGGATCTCCTTGAGGGCGATTGCCTCGGCAACGCGATACGTCGTGCCGGGGCGGCAGCGGATCTGGACAAAGACGCAAGTGGTCATCGGGACCTCGTTTCCTTTGGCCAAATGCTGGCACGGTCAGCCCTGCCCTTGCAATCCGAAAACGCCGTCCCGCCACTATTGCAAGTGCAGCCGACGGTCACTCGGCCCGCCGGCCCCCGCCGCTGGGGTCAGATCCTCGAGCGAGGGGAGCGCCCGGATCCGCCGTTCGGACAAAGTGCCTTCGGGGGCTGCAGTCCACCATTCGGAAGACCTGGCCGGAGAGGCCCGAAGACGTTCGGCCAAAGCGGCCAGCGCATTGGGCACCGTGACCGGAGCAGGACTAGATGCAGTTTCCGGCAGCGGGGCGGGCGCGGGTGCGGTGTCTTGGGTCGGTGCGGCTACGAACTCTTCGGACTGTTCGGTACCGGCGGCGTCCGGGTCATCGATTGACTCATCAATTGATTCGGGCAGCGGCCAGTGGCTGCCAAGTCGCCTCTGCACGGTTTCCGAGGCCAGACCGTTCGTGGCCGAAACAACGATCTGCGCCACAACACCCGGCGCGATACCACGACCGAGGATTGCATAGACGGCAGGCAGCAGATCAAACACCTCGTCCAGATCCTCTCCCTTCCGTTCGGTCAGAAGAATGGCGCTGACCGCCGGATTGCGGCATTCGGCCAAAAGCGCCACCGGATGGCTAAGCTTGCCGCCGATCCGTTCGCCCAGCACCAGCACATCTACGCCACTCATCCGGATGAAGTTTTCTGCGGCCCCCGCGCTTTCTACGCAGATGACGTGAAACCCCTTTGCCATCAGCGCCGTCGCCAGCTGCGCCTGAAATCCCTGATCCTGTTCAAGTACCATCACCTGCATCTGTCCGTCCTTCCATTCTGGAACCGTCGGGACGCATGATTGCAGATCGGGGTTAAGGCTTGCCTAAGCCGAAACGAAACAGGAACGGCCAATCAGGACTTGGCCGATGCTCTGCCCTGCCCTATAGCAGGCCCGAAACAGAACAGGGGACAGGCCCATGCGGACTGCAACCATCGCGCGCAAGACTGCCGAAACCGACATCACCGTCACGCTGAACGTTGACGGAACAGGGGTTTACGACATCCGCACAGGCGTAGGGTTCCTTGACCACATGCTGGACCAGCTGGCGCGGCATTCGCTGATCGACTTGACGGTGCGAGCTGCGGGCGATCTGCATATCGACGATCACCACACGGTCGAGGATGTGGGAATCGCCATCGGTCAGGCTCTGACGCTGGCTCTGGGCGACAAGCGGGGCATCCGGCGCTATGGTTCCTGCCACCTGCCGATGGATGATGCGCAGGTGCGCGCCGCGCTCGACCTGTCGGGGCGGCCCTATCTGGTGTGGAACGTCACCTTTCCCACGGCCAGGATCGGGACTTTCGATACCGAACTGGTGCGCGAATTCTTTCAGGCGCTGGCCACGCATGGCGGCATCACGCTGCATGTGGACCAGTTGCACGGGCTGAACAGCCACCACATCGCCGAGGCCGGGTTCAAGGCCGTCGCCCGCGCCCTGCGTGACGCCGGCGAAACCGATCCGCGCAAGGCCGACGCGATCCCGTCGACCAAGGGCGCGCTGTGAGCCTGACGGCGCTTGTCGATTACGACAGCGGAAACCTGCATTCCGCGCAGAAGGCGTTCGAGCGGATGGCAACTGAGACCGATGGCGGCACGGTCGTCGTCACTTCAGACCCCGATGTCGTGGCACGCGCCGACCGGATCGTCCTGCCGGGCGACGGAGCCTTTCCGGCCTGTCGCGCCGCACTTTATGCCGTGCCGGGGCTGGCCGAGGCGATCATCGAGGCGGTCAAGATCCGGGGACAACCGTTTCTGGGCATCTGCGTGGGAATGCAGATGCTGGCCACAACGGGCCATGAGTATGGGAAAACACCGGGGTTCGGCTGGATTCCCGGTGAAATCCTCCGGATCACGCCCGCAGACCCGTCGTTCAAGGTGCCGCATATGGGCTGGAACGATCTGGTGATCGAACGGGCGCATCCGGTGCTGGACGGGATCGCGACCGGGGATCACGCCTATTTCGTCCATTCATGGGCGATGCGCATGGCCAACCCGGCTGATCGGCGGGCCTATGCCGACTATTGCGGCGACGTCACCGCCATCGTAGCGCGGGACAACATCGTGGGCACCCAGTTCCACCCCGAGAAGAGCCAGTCGGCCGGTCTGCGCCTGATCGGCAATTTCTTGCACTGGCGGCCTTAGCCGGGGACGGAGAGATGGGTGGGCGACAGCGTGGTGTCGCGGAAGGTGATCCCGCAATCCTTGGCAACACTCGCCTGCTCCGGCGCGTCGACCTGCATCCGCAACCCCTTGATCCGGGCCCTTTCCCAGTCACTTTCGGTCATCATTCAGACGGCGGGCCCGAACAGGATGAACCCGGTCCAGAAGGTCACCTGATCCTGCGTGGCCGTGGCACTGCTGGCGCGGATGAGATCCGAGTCCCGCTCGGCGACGGCGGTGGCATCCGCCGGTATCTGCGCGCAGTGCTCCTCCATATAACCGGAGGTGGACCTATACGCATCTGCCGGCGCAGCCGACAAGGACGGGCAGAGGCGGAAGTCAGGCAGTCTTGACCATGATGTCTGATACCCCTCGCCGTGGTTCGGGGCCGAAATGACGGCTTTCCTGTTTTTGAAGCAAGCAGGACAAACCAAGGAATATTTTTCATTTGTAATGACTTGAGCTTAGCCCTCGGGGGCCGAGCGCGCGCTACCGGACGCGCTGCCAGACCCCGCCTTCACGGCAGAAACCGAAACGGCATCCCGAGACCGAAAGGCTGTCCCCGGCAAGAACCAGCTTGGACGCATACTCTGCATCCCGGTCGGGTGAATAGACGCGGCCTTGGTAGACGCCGTCACCGGTGGCCACTGTGTCCCAGATCAGCTGACGGCCAATATTGGCCGACTCGATTTCCGCGCCGTCCGGCCCGTAAGCCTTGACCAGCGTCCCGCAGAGCGCGGCACCACAGGACACGACCTGAATGAGGCCGGAATTGCCATTGTCGTCAGCGACCGTCTTCCACATGCCTTCGAGCGGATCGGCCAGCGCCGCCCCGGCCATCGCGACCAGAGCGACCGTAGCGAGCATCAGTTTCTTCATGTTTCGTCTCCTCCCAGTTCATTCGCCCATGACATTGCGCAGACCACCCATGCCGATCAAGTCTGACGTCAGGTCGGACCCTCCGTTGCCTTTGGCGCGGTCCCGTGCATAACGGCGGCACCCAAGACGGAGGCCCGGATGATCCTTTACCCCGCAATCGACCTCAAGGACGGGCAGGCCGTGCGGCTTGTCCATGGCGAGATGGATCAGGCGACGGTGTTCAACGCCGATCCTGCCGCGCAGGCGCGGGCTTTTGTCGAGGCCGGCTGCCAGTGGCTGCATCTGGTGGACCTGAACGGGGCCTTTGCGGGCCAGCCGGTGAATGGTGCGGTGGTCGAGGCGATTCTTGCCGCCTGTCACGTTCCCGCGCAGCTGGGCGGTGGTATCCGTGACATGGCAACAATCGAGGGCTGGCTGGGCCGGGGGCTGGCCCGGGTGATCCTTGGCACGGTCGCGGTCGAAAACCCTGTGCTGGTGCGCGAGGCGGCACGGGCCTTTCCGGGGCAAGTGGCCGTGGGGATCGACGCGCGCGGCGGGCGGGTGGCGACGCGAGGCTGGGCCGAGGAGACGGATGTCATGGTGACCGACCTTGCCCGGTCGTTCGAGGACGCGGGCGTGACGGCGATCATCTACACCGACATCCTGCGCGACGGGGCGATGAAGGGCCCGAACATCGCCGCGACCGAGGCCCTGGCGCGCGCGGTAACGATCCCTGTGATCGCCTCGGGCGGGGTGGCCTCGCTGGCCGACCTGATTGCGCTGCGTGATACGGGGGTCATCGCGGGGGCGATCTCGGGCCGGGCGCTGTATGATGGGGCGATTGACCTGGCAATGGCTCTATCCAAGCTTGAAAGAACAAAATGAAAGCTATGATTGGCACGGCATTATTGGGCAGCCTACTGGGTTTGTGGGCAGGGAGCGGTTCTGGAATTGTTGGTGGGATCTTCGTTGGGATGGCTGGAGTAGGAGTCTTCGGACTAATCGGGTTCTTGGTGGGATTTCTTTTGCCTGAGAACTTCAAAGCCCTCATGCGATATATTAGAAACCGGCGTGTTTAACATGCTCAAGACCCGCATCATCCCCTGCCTTGATGTGGCCCATGGCCGCGTCGTGAAGGGCGTGAACTTCGTCGATCTGGTGGACGCGGGCGATCCGGTGGTTGCGGCGCGGGCTTATGACGCGGCAGGGGCGGATGAGCTTTGCTTTCTCGACATCAATGCCACGCATGAAAACCGGGGCACGATGTATGACCTTGTCACCCGCACGGCCGAAAACTGCTTCATGCCGCTGACCGTCGGCGGGGGGGTGCGGACGCATCACGATGTGCGGGCGCTGCTGCTGGCGGGGGCGGACAAGGTCAGCTTCAACTCCGCCGCCGTGGCCGATCCCGATGTAGTGGCCGAGGCTGCGACGCGGTTTGGCTCGCAATGCATCGTCGTGGCCATCGACGCCAGGACCGTGGCCCCCGGCCGGTGGGAGATCTTTACCCACGGTGGCCGCCGGGCGACCGGGATTGACGCCGTGGAATTCGCCCGGACGGTCGTGGCCAGGGGCGCGGGCGAGATCCTGCTCACCTCGATGGACCGAGACGGCACGAAGGCGGGGTTCAACATCCCCCTGACGCGGACCATCGCCGATGCCGTGCCGGTACCCGTCATCGCCTCGGGCGGGGTCGGCACGCTCGATCATCTGGTCGAAGGCGTGACCGTGGGGCATGCCTCGGCCGTGCTTGCCGCCTCGATCTTTCATTTCGGGACCTTCACCATCGGCCAGGCCAAGGCACATATGGCGGCGGCGGGTATCCCCATGAGGTTGTCATGACGATCCACACCCTTGCCGCCACCATCGCCGCCCGCAAGGGTGCCGACCCCGAGACAAGCTGGACCGCGAAGCTCCTCTCGCGCGGGCCCGAGGTCTGCGCAGCCAAGTTCGGCGAGGAGGCGACCGAAGCCATCATCGAAGCGGTCAAGGGCGACAGCGCTAGGCTGACCTCCGAGGCGGCGGATGTGCTGTACCATCTTCTGGTGATGTGCGCAGCGTGTGATGTTACACTGTCCGATATAGAGGCCGAACTGGCGCGGCGCGAAGGGCAATCAGGGCTTGCCGAAAAGGCCGCCCGGCAACCCTGAAGGGGCATGGGAAGGACAAGATCGAAGTGCGCAACGCGACGTCGCAGGGGCAAGTGAGCTACCCCCCGAAAATCGGACAGTGACGGAAGCTGCGATCTGACGTTTGCTGGTCTCCAGGAACGAGGAGAACAGAGA
This sequence comes from Rhodobacterales bacterium, assembly GCA_026400355.1. Lineage (GTDB taxonomy): Bacteria > Pseudomonadota > Alphaproteobacteria > Rhodobacterales > Rhodobacteraceae > JAPLPE01. The sequence goes on from JAPLPE010000006.1 coordinate 6,078, forward strand.
TGCCGAAACGCAGGAACCATGACGCGGCGTTCAAGGCGCGTGTGGCGTTGGGGGCGCTGAAGGGCGAGCG
>JAPLPE010000038.1:0-499 GCA_026400355.1 Rhodobacterales bacterium
ATGTGATCCCGACCCAGACCGCAGAGGCGCTGGCGGAGCGCATCATCACGCACCGCCGCCAGCGCCTCTGCGGGCGTCACGTCGCCGAGTTGACCGGGGTCTCGCCCGCCACCGTCAGCCGGGTTCTGCGGCGCGCGGGCCCGTCGCGGCTGCGTGACCTGGCCCCGCGCCCGGGCCGACTGTGCGCTATGACGACAGGGAACCTGGCGGATCGATCCACCTCGACATCAAAAAGCTCGGGCATTTTGAACGGGTTGGCCACCGCATCACCGGCGACCGGACGGGGCAGAGCAACAGCCGGGCGTGGGCTGAGAGGATGTGCACATCGCCATCGACGACGCCTCGCGCGTGGCCGTGACCGTGGCCGTGACCGGCATCTGCCCCGATGAAAAGGCCGTCAGCGCCATCGCCTGCCTGCGCGCCGCGGTCGCCTACGACCAGAGCCTCGGCATCACCGTGACCCGCGTGATGACCGACAACGGGTCATGCTACAAGGCCA
>JAPLPE010000038.1:517-9553 GCA_026400355.1 Rhodobacterales bacterium
ACCTCGGACCAGCGCAAGTCCCACCTCCCGGAATGGACCCACATGTACAATTGGCATCGCCCGCACGGCAGTCTAAACTCAGGACCGCCAATCAGCCGACCTGCTCAGACCCAGGACAACCTGTCGAGGTTCCTCAGCTAGTGGAGCCTTGCCCTTAGGTCAGGTCTTTCGGGCAGTGCCAGCCCGCATCGTGCCGCGCCAGATCGGCCGGGCTGTCAACACGATGTCGCGTGCGGACATGGTTTCTGATTGGGGGGTCAGGCTGTTCACCGCAGTCTGAGCAATTTCGGCATATGGCTGGGCAAACGTCGTCAGATCATAGCCCGCCCACGCCGCCTGTGCGATATCGTCAAAACCAAGAATACACAGGTCTTCCGGCAAGCGAAGGCCGAATTCGCGGCGGGCTGTATCGATACAGCCGCAGGCCATCAGGTCATTGATACAAAACACCCCATCGGGCGGGGCAAGACCTGCCAGCAACGCGCGCATCGCCTGTTGCCCGGTCTGATAGGTGGTTGATTGCCCCCGCCAGATCTGTGGTTCAATTCCTTCTGCGCGCAGAAACCGGGTGAACTGGTCCTCCCTTGCCAGCAGGCTGGGTGTTCGAACTGCGCGTGAGACAAGGGCGATGGTGCGACATCCGGCCCGAAGAAACATCTGCACGGCGTTCCGCATTGCCGTCTCATAATCAACTGAGATGTGTTGCACGTCAGGCAGATCGTCGGCACGGTTCACGAGGATCACGCGCTGACCAAGCTCGACACAGCGCCGCACCATGAGGGCGGGCGGGGCCCCTGACAGGACGATCGTTGCCGCCGCACGATAGTTCAGGGTCTGTTCCAGCGCCGCCGAGGCCGCTGCGGGATCATCTCCCACATTGATGATGATGCTGATGCGTTGTGCCAACTGCAGCGCGGTCGTCAGATGATCCAGCAATTGCGCGTGATAGGGTTTGTGCAGGTTCGAGACCAGAATGCACACCGGCCTGCTTTCCTGCTTGGACAATCCGCGTGCCAGAAAGTTGACGTGATAGTGCAATTCTTCCGAAGCCCGCAGTACCTTTTCGCGGGCATCGGCCGAAACCGACGCCCCATCTGTAAAGGTCCGCGACACGGTCGAACGCGACACCCCTGCAAGCCGCGCCACATCTGCTGCAGAGGCGGCCTGGATGTTGCCAAGATAGGGTCTTGCTTTCATGATCTGTCTGCATTGAGCATCGTTTCCTCCAAAGCGCGGAGATGATGGGCGGCGCGGGCGGCCCACACAGCGGCTTCAATCAGGACGGGTTTGGGGGCGCTTGGCCATTCGAAGGGGTCAAGTTGGCGCATCTGCCGGACATAATCAATGGCACCCGCAAGGGTAGGGTAGGCATCTTTGCGTTCCAAATGCAGGAACAGACTGACCAGAATGACCGAACGGCTGCGCCCGCCACGACAGTTCACCAAAACATGCCCGCCACTCGGCCAAGGATAAGTGGCCTTCGCCGGCATTTGCTGACGCATCAATCCGCGAAGTTGCAGATAGCCCGCCAACAGCATTTCCGCCGGGTTGCCCGGCCCGTCGATCAGCCCAAGCTTGTAATAGCGGATATGGGCGCGCCCAAAGCTTTGGTGCCGGCTGTCGGGTGCAGGCGCATCTACCAGATTCACGTCCAGATTCAGCGCGCAGTTCAGAACGGCGTTGATGCCATGTTGGGTCAAAAGCACCGGGTGCGATGCGGCTTGGCGGTTGCCCACATAGAGATCAACGCCGTCAAAGTCGCGGGCAATCAGATGCATTGGATCGCGGTTGGCATCGGCGGCATCGAACTGGGCGCGCAGGGTCGGGCGCTTTAGGGCGTTCATCGGTCCGGATCCGCCACCAAAGACAAGCCGGCATCCAGCAGGGCAGCAAGAGCCGGGGTGCAGGCGCGCACGGGATGCGATCCTGTCAGGGTGCCAAGGCTGCCCAGACCTTCGCCCGCAACGGGGCCAAAAGGCAGCACGGATCCGCCTGCCTCCTTCACGATCAACATGCCTGCAAGGCAATCCCAGCAGTCCATCGAAGCCTCGATATACCCGTCAGAGCGCCCCTCGGCCACCCAGGCAAGCGCCAAAGCTCCGGACCCGCCACGCCTGATATTGGCCCCGGCCGTCAGAATATGGCCCTGCGCCGCCAGATAGCCTGAAATCGAATGCCTGCGCGACCAGCCCATTTCAAGACAGGCCACGTTCGGGTCGGTGGTCGCCGTCACGGATAGCGGCGCGCCATTCTTCTGCGCGCCCCGTCCGCTCTGCGCGAACCAGAACTCGCCCGTAACTGGGTGAAAAATGGCCCCTAGCAGAGGCACACCATTCTCGCAAAAGCTGATGCAGACGCAAAAATGCGGCACGCCGCGCACGAAATTTGCTGTGCCATCCACGGGGTCGATGACCCATAGATGGGGGGCCGGATCGCCGCCTCCCTCTTCTCCCAGAATGGCGTCTTGGGGAAAGGCCGCGCAAATTTCGGCCCGGATGAAGTTTTCCACCGCAACATCGGTTTCGGTCAAGAAATCCTGCGGCCCTTTGAGGGTAAAGGTCCCGGCGATGCGCGCAGCAAAGCCCGCTGAGGCAAGATCTCCCGCCTCTGGGGCAAGGTGGCGCAGGAATTCTGCGCGCGAGGTAAGGTCGAGAGCCATATACATCAAAATTCCAAGAGCGGCGCAGTCAAGGACCTGACCAAGAGCGACACCATGATGATTTCATTGCCCTACGCGTGCAAGCGACCAGACATCCTGCCAGTCCTGACGGGTGTTCCAATCCTCGGACGACGTGGTCGTGTCATAGACCCATATCTTGTCCATCAGCGCGGCCACGCCCGAAGGTTCATCCTCAACGGGCGCATGCGTGATATTGGTGGCCATTTTTCCATCAATCGCCTGGGGGGCCCATCCCTCTTCGGTCAAGAGATAATGCACGAAAAGCCGCGCCGCGTTCGGGCTGTCCGACCCGGTGGTGATCAGCGCGAATTTCGGGGTCATGAGACCGACAAATGGTTCCATCCCGGCGCAGATGCCCAGCTTCATCCCGTCGTCATTATCGCGGAATTTTGCCGTGGACAGGATGCCGATAAAGGTTTCTGTGGCATCGGGTGCGCCGACGGCCTCGGCCGTATCGCTGTCGGATTCCACCAGGAGCGGCTGATTTGCCGCAAGCGCAGTCACCCAGGCCTCGGCTGCACTGGCGAGATCGGTCGCAAGCGGCTTGCCGTAATGCGCTTCGTAAGCCTCGGCAAAGGCCGCGTCATGATGGGCGGCAAACTGGTTGAACCAATCGGTATAGGCAGGTTTTCCCAAGGGATCCGGCAAGGCGACGCGGCCTGCCCATTCCGGGTCGGTCAGCGCCCAGATGTTATTCACAGGGCAACTTTCGTGCAGGGCGGTGTTGAAGCTCCAGACAATGGGCGAGTAAGAGACGACCAAAGGATCGCGCGCCGCCTCGGGGATGGCATCCACCATATCGGACGGCAGATAGCTGATCGCTATGCCGGGCTGAATCAGCTGGGCCATGGCGGCGGGCGTGTCCGAGATCACCAGAACATCGGCCTGCACATTGCCCGCCTGCGCCTCGCTCATCACCATGCGGATGGTTCCGGGAGCTTCAGACTTGGTGCCATTGGCTTCCAGCCCGTATTTTGCGGTAAAGCCTGCGACCTGTTCACGTACCTTTCCGGTCGAGTCGATCACCATCAGTGGGGGCTCGGTCAAGGCGGCAGCCAGAAGTGCGGCTTCATCAAAGGTTTCGGCTGAAACCGGGCTGGCCAGTGCAGTCGTCAGAAGGAACAACGTAGCGGGGCGAGTCATGACGTCTCCATGAGGTTCGAGGGGAAATCAGAAAGGCGGCGACCATTAGGCCCAAACAGATGCATCCCGTCGTTCTGAGGCTCCAGGAAGACCGGCTGCATCGGGACAAAAATCGGGCGGGAAAGCGTAGTGCACACCACGCCGATGCCGTCGGCCTGAACCGCAGTTTCCACAATCCACGATCCGCCGGTGGGAAGGACTGCCGTCACCGTGGCCGACAGGGAACCCGGGGCAGAGCGGTCCGAAATGCGGACCGCTTCAGGACGCAACCCGACTGTGATCTGGTCGCGTTCGGGCACGCCTTGGGGGATCAGCGACATCGCCGCGGGACTGCCCGCGGGCAGGATGTTGATGGGTGGGCTGCCGATGAACTCGGCAACAAACCGGGTCGTCGGCCTGTCATAGATCGTGCTGGCGCTGCCGGTCTGCTGAACTTCGCCCTCGGCTAGGACAGCGATGTCGGTGGCGAGGGTCATAGCTTCCCATTGGTCATGAGTGACAAAGACGATAGTTGTCCCGAACTCGCGGTGCAGACGGGCCAGTTCAGCCCGCATCGCAAGGCGCAGGCTGGCATCAAGGTTCGAAAGGGGTTCGTCGAGCAAGAGAACCTGCGGAGCCAGCGCCAGCGTACGCGCGAGGGCCACGCGCTGCTGTTGTCCGCCCGATAAGTGCGCCGGATAACGATCCGCCAATTCGGTGATACGAAGCGTGTCCAGCATTGCCCTGGTCCGCGCGCGCCGGGCCGAAGCGTCAAGGCGCTGCAAACGCAATCCGAATTCGACATTCTGCACCACTGTCATATGCGGCCACAGCGCATAGGACTGAAACACCAGCCCTACGCCGCGTTGCTCGGGCGGCACGAAGGTTCCCTGCACAGGATCATCTACCAGCCGCCCACCGATGCGGATTTGCCCGGCACTTGCCTCTTCCAGCCCCGCAATCATCCGCAGCAATGTGGTCTTTCCACAGCCCGAAGGGCCCAGGATACAGGTGAAAGAACCGGCCTTGACGGTCAGTGACACATCACGGACGGCATGAGCGTTCGCGAAAGACTTGCTCAATTTATCGATCACGATTTCGGGCATCTAGCGCCCCCAACCTTGGGCGAATACCGGCCCCGCAAGGCGATGAATCGCAAAGCTGCCTAGAAGCGCTAGCATGGAAATGACCAGCACGACGGCATTGGCCGCCTGCGCATATCCGTAATCGACGAGACGCAGCGAAAAAGTGGTCAGAACATCGGTCGAAGGTACGGCCAGCAGGATAAACAGGCTCACCCCCTTGATGCCCGAGATGAAGGACAACAGAACCGCCGTTGCCAGCGCGCCGTTCAGGATGGGCAGGATAATGGCGCGCATGCGGTGCAGCATGCCCGCGCCCATCATACGCGCCGCATCTTCGATATCAGAACCAAGCTGCGCCATCGCCGAAATGCCGACGCGACTGCTAAAGGGCATCTGGTCGGCCACAAGTGCCAGTAGCAGGATCCACGGCGTCCCATACAACGCAGGAACGGGCCCGCGGGGGACGGCGAAAAGCATCAGGATCGCCGCTGCAAAGGCGATGCCCGGTACGAGATAGGGAAGGAATGTGACCCCGCGCAGGCTGACCGCCAGCCAGCGCCACGGACTGCGTGCCACAACATAGCCCACCAGCAGACCCAGGCACCCCGCCGCCAGCGCCGCCATGCCGGCAATTCGCAACGAATTCCACGCCGCATGCCAGAACTCGGGCGCAAGCAGAATACCGCTCGTCATGGCCACCGTGGGCAGACTCCGACCAATCCAATAATCCAGCGTAAAGTTGTCGGGGCTGAACCGGCCCGGGATCTCCATGAGCGTCGACAGGATCAGTGTGGCAAGCGGAAGGATCACGCTGACAACAAACAACAGCGCCACCGCTCCGAAAAGCAGCCAGCGGGCCCCACGCAGCGGGCTTGTGCGGCTGGTCGTTCCCTTGCCCCCGATGGTGGCAAAACGATGCACCTCGCGCAGCATCCATGTATCGATGCCCAGTGTGATCACCCCGATCAGCAGCACGACAGTCGCGTAAACCGCCGCCATTCCGTTCTGCTGCGTGCTGATCGCGCGAAACAGCGACACCGACAGCGTTTCAAACTGCACCGGCAGGCCAAGGATGTAAGGCACCGAGAACTCTCCGATTGCATCGGCGAACATCAGCAGACCTGCGGACAGAACTGCAGGGCGCATCACGGGAACAGTGACGCGCCACAGGATAGCCCAGCGCCGCGCGCCCAGCATCTGCGCCGCTTCTTCCAACTGGCCATCAACCCGCCGCAGCGCGCCACCGATGATCAGGATCGCAAAAGGAATGTAATGCAGCGTGAGGATGATGATGGTGGGCACCATGCCATAGGCCAGCCAATCGGGCGTTTCCGCACCGAGTGCCTGCATCCAGCCCGGTTGACCGCCTTGGGTGGTGTTCTTGAACAAGGTCACCCAGGCCAGCGCAAACGTCCAGACAGGCAGCATGTAGGGGATAAGCAGCGCCACAGAAAACCAGCCCCGCATCGGCAGATCGCTGCGTACCAGCATCCAGGCAAGCCCGGCCCCGATCATCAGGGCCATGCCCGCAGCCGAAACAGCCACCACAAGCGTGTTCCACAGCGGCGCAAAGAAGATGATGCCGGACATACGCGATGCCAGCGCGCGGGTAATGTAATAGGACGTCATCGCGCCATCTGCCGCGCGAGTTTTTGCCCCGTCACCCGGCTGCGACGTAAAGGCGTCTTGCAGGATCATCACGATCGGCAAGGCGATCAGCCACACAAATAGCGCCAGCAGTACAAGCCCAAGTGCAAGGACAGGGTCTTGCAACAGGCGCAGGCGATACGTGCTGATCCGGCGCAACACGATCACGCCTGCACCACGGCCAACACCGGACTTTCGAGCATTACCAGCATGAACCTCGCGCCGTTGCCATACCGGTTGGGTAGGGTGATTCCGTGACGGATTTGTGAAACTTGCACATATGTGCATCAAAAATACTCAATTAAATCAGTGTATAACTAGAAAGGAAAAAAATTTTATGCACCTAAGATCATGAAAGCAAAGGACCTTCGACGCTTTCGGGCCGAGCGGTCCTGAACCGTGACGCAAAATCGTTACACGCTGATTCTAGCGCTGTGGCCATCCGCAACAAATCTCACCTGAAAGGATGACTTCATGCGCTTCTCGGCCCCGCTCTTCTCGGCAGTGCTTGCTTCCTGCCTGAGTCTGCCCACTCTTGCTCTGGCTGACCCAATGGTGGACACGGTCACCGCAGGCAACACCCTGACCGCTGCCCCGACCGAATGGCTGGGCGACACGCCGCATCTGGTCATCATGGGCAAGGTTGATGGCAGGGTTTTCGATGTTCAGGTGCTCGACCTCGCGGCGGCCGATATCGGCACGATCACGCTCAAGCGCGAGTATCTCCTGAACGACACCGACTATAACCCCTATCGCGAAATGGATTTCGCGATCGAGTTTGTGAATGAGGGCATCGCCAAAGCCATTGAAGGCAAGCTGACCCACGCTGATTTCAACAAGCTGGCGGCACTTCCCGCAACCTTTGCGCTGCAATCGTCCGAGGAGTACCCTGAGGGCGACAAGATCTTCACCGAATTCGAATACAAGTGGGAAGCAAATGGCGTGACGGTCGATGCCGAAAGCGTCGAATGGACCGGCACGGCCACCGTGCAGATGGATACCGCCTATCAGGCGGCAGAACCCAATGGCGACGGCATGGTCGGTGCCTTCATCACCGCCACCAGTGGCGAGAATGCCTATGTCATCTCTTTCACGCTGCCCGCGACGGAGTTTGAAGTTGAAGACTGATCTCTTGGCCTGTGGGCTAGTCTTCTCGGCCATGATCGGGCTTGCACCTGCGCTTCACGCCCAGGTGCAAGAGGTCCAGGTCAACGCTGTGACCGAGACCAACTCCATCATCGGCGATGCAGATGACCCGGCCATCTGGGTCAATCCGGCAGACCCGGCGGCCAGCCTAGTACTGGGAACAGACAAGTATAACGGACTTCATGTTTTTGACCTCAGCGGCGCGGAAGTGGCCTATTTCAACGATGGGTCCGTCAACAACGTCGATCTGCGCGAATTCACTCTGGCCGGGCGCACCGTTTGGCTGGCTTCGGCAACCGAGCGCGACAACGAAGACATTGTCTTCTATGTCATCGAGGCTGACGGAACGATCGACCGGGCAACGCCACATGCCTTTCCGGCCAAGCCTGAAACCACCGAGCGGGTGCGCAATATCTATGGTCATGCCATGGCGCGTGATCCTGCGACGGGGCGTGTCTGGGCGCTGACGAACTTCAAATCGGGCCATATCGTGCAATACGAGGTGCTGGATGACAACGGCCAGCTCAGGCTGGAATTTGTCCGGATGTTCAGCGTGGCGAGCCAGCCCGAAGGCATCGTGGCCGATGATGAAGCAGGCCATATCTATGTGGGCGAGGAAGATACGGGCATCTGGCGCTTTCCTCTGCTGCCTGAAAACGGTGATGCCGCAACCCTGATTGCCGCAATCCCGTCGGATTGCTTTCCGGTGGACGATATCGAGGGGCTTGCGATCTATGACGGTGCCGACGCCCGGTATCTGGTCGCTTCCGCCCAAGGCATTCACCGCGCCGCCATCATCCCGCTGAACGGCGAAGAGGTCTTGCCTTGTGCAGGCCTTGTCGAAATCAGCGCTGGGCTGAACATTGATGGCGTGTCGGAAACCGATGGTCTGGATGTAGTGTCCACTCCCCTTGGGCCCGACTATCCCGAAGGGATGCTGGTGATGATGGACGACCAGAACGAGGATCTGCAAACGAACTTCAAATACATCTCGTTTGCAGATGTGAAAAAGGCGCTCGGGCTGGAATGAGCGCAGTCCGGGGCAAAGTGTCTGCTTCCTGAAAAAGTTCAGTTAGGTGAGAAGGGGCGTTGTTGCACAACTCTGACCGGAGAGGATTCACAATGTGAATCCATGCGGTTAGACGGGCTGCATGTGCAAGCCGATACCCGCCCGCTACCGCACGACGAACTGGTCCAGCTACAGCGCCTCACTGAAGAAGCGCGGGTCGCTGGCGATCTGGCTGGACAGGGACATGACCTGGCTCGCGCCGCCTGACAGCGGCCCGGGTCGCCCCGCGGTGTTCTCGGATACGGCGATCCAGTTCTGCCTGACCATCAAGGGTCGGTTCAGGCTGC
>JAPLPE010000028.1 GCA_026400355.1 Rhodobacterales bacterium
AAACCGGCCGCGCCGCCGCAAAAGTGGCTTCAAAACCGCGAAATCGGTTATCTCTCCCCGAAGGAGGCGACCCCGCAACGCTCAGGCGGCAATCTTGGCGAAGCCGAAGCCCTTAATCAGACGTTCCTTTTGCTTGTGTATAACACTTCGCGTTTTGCCTCAACGCCACCTCAACGTTTGACGAGCCCCCCTGAAAAGCGGGGGCCGTTTGCGTTATGCACTCACGAATAGCTGTAAGCGCGAAGCCGGAGCCGTATCAAATCGCGCCTCCAGGACTTCCCGGACCCTGCGGGCCTGTGAATCTTGTCCGCCTAGCTTCGGGAGGATAAATTCTGGGTTCTCACGTCTGTTCCAACTTCAATCGCATTCACTGTCGAAGGCTGCGGGAGTGGACTTGTCCTCGTTCAGTTGAGGGCTCAAGGGGTCGCCGGTTTCTGAAAAGAGGATGGCAAAAAAACGTGTCGAGGCGAAACTTGCAAAGACGATCGTAATCATCGACGTCATGGGAATCGCGAGGATCGCGCCGGGAATACCCCAGATCATGGTCCAAAACGATAGCGACACAAGGATCACCAGGCGGGACAGGTTCAACTGCCGCCCCATCAGCCAGGGGTCGAGGAAGTTGCCGACGGCAATCTGTGCAGATGTGAGGAACGCGGTCAGTATCAGCGTATCTGCTTCCGATTCGAACTGGGCAAGCGAAAGAGCGACCGGAAACGCCACGTCAACGATCCCCCCGACATAGGGGACATAATTGGTCAGTCCGGTCAGGATGGCCCAGAACAGCGCAAAATCGACGTCGAACCTCCACAAGACCGTGCAGGACAGAACGCCCAAAACTACGTTTATGAAGGTCTTGAGCCCGAGATAGTGGCCGATCTGCCCGTCTATGGCGGCAACCACCGCACTAAAGCGCTCGGCCCGGATACGGTCGGGAAACGCCAGGCGCAGCTTTGGCTGGAACGTGCGCCATTCCGCAAGGATGAAGCCCACATAGACAAGGATCAAGATTGTCACGAGTCCGGTCCGTGTCATCCACCCCAGCATCACCACCAGTATGACTTGGAAATCCAGCTTACCGAACAGCAGGTCGAGTGCGTCATCCCACTTGGGGGGATGTCGATGCCGAACCGATCACCGGTCTCTCTGGCCATTGCCTCAAGATTTGCCTGATAACGTGGGCCAGCGGCTATGATGTCGTAGGCTAAGGCGTCTATCCCTATGGCGGATGTTACGTTAATAGGCATGGCGGGAACGGATTAGATGTATCGACAAGCCAGGCGATGGATTAGGCGCTTGATACTGTCGGCATCGCGGTGGTTGCGGGGCTAGAAGGGGAAGAACATGAGACAAGTGTTTGTGAGAAGTTTGCTGGCATGCCTGCCTGTCCTTGGGGCAACTGCAGCAACCGCACAGGATTTGACCTATGGAGACTTCGACTATGACGCTCTGACCGAGGAGCTTCCGATCGAGTCTGAAGTTTTTGATCCATTGCTGACCTTTCCCAACGCAAACGGCAGCGTCACAACCTTTTACGGCCAGTTCAACCTTGCGAACCAAAGCTTCGACGATGGTGGACAGACGACAAGCAACATCGTCGACAACGGCAACTGGAACTCGCGCCTGGGTTTCACGTTGACCCAGCCGATTGGGAGCAACACCCTCCGTTTCCGCTTCGAAACCGGGCTGACCATGCGCAACGGCGCGCTAGTGTCCCAAAATGAGACGCCAGAATGGAAGGATTGGGAGCAGACCCTGCTTCGTTGGTTCGAGGGTGCGCTCGATACAGAATATGGCACCATCTCTCTTGGCCAGGGAGCCACGGCCTCAAACGGCACGGCCGGTCTTGACGACAGCTTCACCTTCATCGGCGGCGCGACGGATTCCAGCGACGGCTTCGGTTCTTTTCGGTTTCGCGACGATACCGGAGAGTTGACGGACGTTACAATCGGCCAGGTCAACAGCGCACTTGATGCCGCACGCCGGTTTCGCCTGAGGTACGACACGCCGGTGTTCGAAGGCGTGATGGTGTCAGCGTCTTATGGGCAGAACGTGCTCGTCGAGGCAGACGAGAACGACTACTATGACGTGGCAGTCCGATGGACAGGCAATCTGGGCGAGGTCGCGGTACGCAGTGCGCTTGGCTATCAGTGGATCGATAATCCCAATGGCAACTTGACGGAAAGGCTGGCCGGTTCGGTAAGCCTGGTGCACGAACCCACGGGACTGAATCTTGCCTTCTCGGCGGGGAACCAGGTAAACGGACCTTCTTACTACTGGGCGCGCGCAGGCTGGCAGACCGATGCTTGGGCAGTGGGTACCACTTCGGTCTCGATTGACTATTACGACGGCGCCGATTTCCTTTCCACGGGGGCAAGAACCGTGAATTGGGGACTCTATGCCGTGCAGGACATCGATGCGCTGTCACTGAACGTTTATGCAGGCTGGCGCCAGTTCACCTATAGCGACGAGTTGGGCAGCAGCTATCAGGATGCCAGTGGTTTGCTGATTGGCACGCGCTGGTTCTTCTGACCGCCGAAGAATGTGCGATGATGATTGAGGTGTCACCGCACTCCGCCGACTTGGTTGGACAGGCGCCCTCGTCCTTTGGGTGTCGTTGGTTCCCCTTTATACGCTACCAGCAAGACATCGACCAGCCGACTTGACCCGAGAGAGAGTCCTGACTTTACCGCACACTTGGCCAAATGGAGCCCGACATGAGCAACGCCAGCACCTGCCTAGACGTCACATCGGCCGAGGCCTACCTGATGCGATATTTGTGGATCGAAGGCGTGACCGGCCACGAGAAACTGATCGGAGCGGCGATCCGCGACGATCTCCTGGCGATCGGCGTGCCCGAGGCCTCCATCCGTTTCGACTCCGTCACGGAGCGTATTCCTCTTCCGACCGAGACAGGAAACCTCATCGTCGATCTCCCCGGTACGCGGCCGGGACCACGCCTGTTGTTCTCCACCCATCTCGATACGGTCCCGCTCTGCGCAGGTGCCAAACCCCGACGCGAAGGTGATCGTATCGTGTCCGATGGGACAACCGCTTTGGGAGGCGACAATAGAACGGGATGCGCCATGCTTGTTACGCTGGTCGAGACGCTTTTAAAGAACAACCTCGAACACCCTCCGATGACGCTTCTCTTCACGGTGCGGGAGGAAAGTGGACTTCATGGCGCGCGCGAGCTTGACCCTGCTGACCTGTCTGGAGCGGTCATGTGTTTCAACGTTGACGGCAGACTTGCATCGGAACTCATCATTGGGGCAGTTGGACAGGAGAACTGGGAGGTCGCAATCACGGGCAAAGCTTCCCATGCCGGAGTGGCCCCGGAAAAGGGCATCTCTGCAACTTTGGTCGGGGCGATCGGACTCGCAGAGGCAAAGAGCGCCGGCTGGTTCGGTAAGATCGAGAAGCCCGACGGCCACGGGACGAGCAACGTCGGCATCTTCGGCGGCCGGAACGGTGCTGGCGCAGGCGATGCTACGAACGTCGTCACAGACTACGCTTGGCTCAAGGGTGAGGCGCGCAGTCCAGAAGAGTCCTTCACTGCGAGCATAACGGCGGGTCTGCGCGCCGCCTTTGGAGTGGCCCGGGAACAGGTGAGGGACACCGAGGGCGAGATGGCCTTGGTGGACTTCACGAGTATAACATCATACCCACCGTTCAATCTTGATCAGGGGTCGGATGTCGTCCGCCATGCGGTAAGGGCTGTCGAGGCGATCGGACTGAAACCAAGTTTCGTGTTCTCGAACGGCGGGCTTGATGCGAACTGGCTCGACAAGCACGGCGTTCCGACAGTCACGATCGGCGCGGGGCAGTATGAGATCCATACCATCAAGGAATATGTGGACCTGCCTGAGTTTGCACAGGGATGCCGGCTCGCAATTGAACTCGCAACCCTCTAAACTCCGCAAGAACCCGGCAATTCTTTGACCAACGCGCATAACCACGTTCGGAGAATTGCGAGCTGTGGCTGAGCCTTCATCGATACAACTTCCAAGGATGTGAGAAATGCCCCATTTTGACCCCGAGCTGGAAGAACGTCTCATCCGTTACGCGAGCATCGATACCCAAAGCGATGACAGTTCAGCGACCTCTCCCAGTACCGAACGGCAATTCGATCTGCTTCGGTTGCTGGCGCAAGAACTGCGTGACATCGGAGCAGCCGATATCCAGATAACAGACTACGGCGTCGTCCTGGCGACTATCCCGGCCACGGCGTCCGCAGAACTGCCCGTCATGGGCTGGCTGGCGCATGTGGACACCGCGCCCGGTTTCGCTGCAAGTGGTGTTAAACCAGTCGTCCATCGTGCCTATGACGGAGGGATGATTACCTTTATCGATGCGCCTGACCTCATTCTTTCGCCTGAGCAGTCACCCTACCTGGGCCAGAAGATCGGCGACGATATCATCACGGCAAGCGGTACAACTCTCTTGGGCGCAGATGACAAAGCAGGTATCGCCATCATCATGACCGCGGCGCGCCATCTGCTTGCCAATCCATCCATTCTGCATGGCCCGATCCGTATCTGCTTCACTCCCGACGAAGAAATCGGTCGCGGTGTCAATCCTCGCCTGCCGGGTGACCTGAAGGCCGACTTTGCCTTTACGCTCGATGGGGCAGAGCGCGGCGAGATCGTTTACGAGACGTTTTCCGCCGATGCCGCAGTCGTAACGATCACTGGGGTCTCGATCCATCCCGGTCAGGCCAAGGACAAACTTGTCAACGCGCTTCATCTGGGTGCCAAAATGATCAACACGCTGCCCCAAAGCACGCAGACGCCAGAGACCACCGATGGCCGGCAAGGCTTCATCCATATTTACGAGATGAATGGCACTGGTAGCGAGGCGGAGTTGAAGTTCATCCTGAGAGATTTCGAGATCGACGGACTGGAGGCACGGGGCGCGCTTCTGCGACAGGTTTGTGAGACCGTTCAGAGGACTGAACCCCGCGCGAGGATTGAATGCACGATCAAGGCTCAGTATCGCAACATGCGCTATTGGCTCGAAAACGACATGACGCCGATCGAGTTGGCGCGTCAGGCCTGCCAGAAGGCTGGGGTGGAGCATTTTTCGATCCCGATCCGGGGTGGTACTGACGGGTCGAGACTGACCGAAAGAGGCGTGCCGACGCCGAATATCTTCACTGGAATGGCGATGATTCATGGGCCGCTCGAATGGGTCAGCGTTCAGGACATGGCTGCGGCGGCACATGTATGTCTGGCTCTTGCAGAGTTGACTGCGTCTAACATCGAGAAATGAACGGCGATCCGCATCGACGTGGATCCTGGACGCAGTTCGGTCTTCTCGATTGAGATCAGATCAATTGGACTTCACGATGCCCGAAAACCCGGCCACGGCCAGCAAGCCAAGTGCCAATCCTGCCAGGGATTGAAAATACATGTACCACTTTCCGGCATAGCCAAGCGGGACGCGCGTATCTGGCGACCAATAGTCTTTCTGCCCGGTGCCAAGGCCAAGGATGACAGCATCGGCCGATAGCATTGCTGCATTGAACTTGGGATAGGCCGACGCCTCGGGCTGTTCCCGAAAGCATTCCAACTGGCTTTGCCCCGGGGCTGCCCGCCCTTGGCGTTCCTGCCCGACCGAAGGCAAGAAGACGGTCTGGTCGGCTGTTACTCCACAAAGGACCCATTCGGGTGACCTCAGGACGACGGGCGAGTTCGGGCGGATGGCGTTTTCACGGTCGAGCACCGTGTAGAAAACTGCGCCGATCGCCCAGAACAGAACCATCCAGACAATCGCCAACAGCGGCATCCGCCCATAACCTGTCGTCAACCACAACAGCCCATGGAGCGCGCGCAGGCCGATCCGGGCTGAAAGGGAATTGGACCGCGCCCGCCGCGCCCGCCGCTGCAGGCGATCCTTGGCTACAAGAACCCGGCCCTTTTCTTCGTCGTGACCCATTTCGCCCAGAACTCCAGCAAGCTGCTCATATGGCTGGGGCCAAAAGTCTTCTCCCCATCGTTCTGGTGTCTGAAGGGCCAGCCATTTCAGCCGCGTCTCGGCGTTGACTCCAGTGCCCAGCAGCGCCCCATAACGACAGCGGTTCAGCCGCAACTCGCCCTTGGCGGGCCAGCAGGTCGGATCATCCACCATTGCTCCAAGGGCCGCCCCATTCAGGCTGAGCGTGCCGTCGATCTTTGCGCCTTCGCGCAGGAAAAGCGCGCCGCTTGCCGAGGCGCGGTTCAGGTTGAAGGCCATGGCGCCAGGATTGGACAGGGTGGCTGACGAGAGGTCGACATCACCGCCGATGCGCGCTGTAACAAGGCTGCTCGCGCCGGTAGCTTTCGCCTGACGCAAAATGATGTCACCTTCGACAGAGATTGAATCCGCCTCCAGTGCGTCTCCGTCCGGTTGGAACAGGGTCGATCCGCGCAGGTCAAGATCCCCGCCGATCCGCGCACCGGGAACCGCCACGCTGCCATGCACTTTTGCTTCCCGCAGCATGACGCTGCCGCGCACCGATATGCGTTCAGCGCCAATCGCCCGTTTGCCCGAATGCTCGATTGCTGCATCGTCAAACACCAGATCGCCACCGACTCGCGCTCCACGCAGGCTGATCGGGCCATTGATGACGGTTGAACGGAACAGCAGATCGCCGCGCACCTCGACCCTGTCCGCGGCAAAGCCAGGAAGGTGCGAGCCGTCAAAGGAGAGTGTGTCAACGACCGCTGACAACAACACCGGAGTTGCATCGAACCAGCAATCGCGCAAGCCGATGTCATACGGAACCCTGCAACCTTCAAGATCGAGCACGCCCACGATCCAGGCCCCGCCCAAGCGTATGCCTTTTTGGTGGAGAAATGGCGCGCCTTCGCCCCGCAAAAGCAGAAAGCGGATCAGATCAGCGCGCACCCGTCGCGATTCGTCGCCGGGTGCAGGCAATTCACCTGCACCGATCCGGTCGAAGGCCCCGTTGCTTGTCCCCTCCAGCAGAGTTGCTTCTGCCGGGCCAAGGTCACCAAATTCGGCAAGGTTGGCCTGTGGCACGCCCCCGCCTCAGATCGCGGCGAGGACCCGCGCCCAAGAGCGGATACCTTTGTGAAAGCTGGTCAGGCTATACTTCTCATTCGGGCTGTGGATGCGATCATCAGAAAGACCAAAGCCTGCCATCACGACATCCATGCCTAGTTTTTCCTTGATCATCGTTGTGACGGGGATCGACCCGCCGCCTCCGACAAAGGCCGCTTCCTTGCCCCATTCGTCAGAAAGCGCCTTTTGCGTGTTCTGGAAAGCTGGGGCAGTCACCTCGAACGTCACGGCCCGTCCGGAACCGAATTCGGTGAATTCCACACGACAATCCGCGGGGATGCGTTCCCGTACAAAAGCGCGGAATGCCGCACGGATCTTGTGCGGGTCCTGATCGAACACCAGCCGGAAGCTGATCTTGGCCGAGGCGACGGCGGGGATCACGGTCTTGAAGCCGTCGCCGGTATAGCCGCCGGTCATGCCATTCACTTCACAGGTCGGGCGTGACCATGTTTGTTCGAGCACAGAGCGGCCTCTTTCGCCGGCGGGCACCGAAAGGCCAACCTCGCCCAGAAAGGCGGCCTCAGAGAAGCCCAGCTTGCCCCAACCGTCGAGCAGCGCCTGTGACGGTTCCGGCACGCCATCATAAAAGCCCGGCACGGTGATACGGCCTTCGGCATCGCGCAGGTCGGCAATGACGCGGGCAAGGATATGGTTGGGGTTGGCGGCCGCAGAGCCATAGAAACCCGAATGCAGGTCACGGTCCGAAGCGTGGACAAAGATTTCCTCGGCGCACAACCCCCGCAGACTGGTGGTGATGGCGGGCGTTTCTTTGTCCCACATATTGGTGTCGCAGATCATCGCGACATCGGCCTGAAGTTCGGCTTTTGCCGACTCGAGAAAGCCCGGCAGATTTGCGCCGCCCGATTCCTCTTCGCCCTCGAGCAGGATGGTCACAGGCACCGGCAACGAGCCTGTAATCGCTTTCCAGGCACGGCACGCCTCGACGAAAGTCATCAGCTGGCCTTTGTCATCTGCAGCGCCGCGCGCACGGATTTCCTTTGTGCCATCGTCGTGGGTTATCATGACAGGCTCGAACGCATCACCGTCCCATAACTCCAGCGGGTCGGCGGGTTGCACATCGTAATGGCCATAAAACAGTATTCTGGTTCCGGCCGTCTGATGATGCTTGGCCAGCACGACAGGGTGGCCGGGCGTGTCGCGGACGCTGGCGTCAAAACCGATCGATTGCAGGTCTGCGGCGTGCCATTCCGCACAGGCGCGCGTTTCGGCGGCATAGGCGGGATCCGTCGAGATCGACTTGAGCCGTATGGTCTGGAAAAGACGATCAAGCGCATGATCCAGATCGGCATCGATATGGGCGAGGACTTTGTCGAGATCAGACATTGCTAAACCTTTCCTGAAAGCGAAACACGGATATTGATGTACGAAAGCGGGCCAAAGGCCGGTATTTTTCAGCCCGCAACTGCCGGCGCGAATGGCCAGATGATAGGCACAAGGAATACGGCAATGATGAAGAACCAGATCAGCATGGGAAGTCCCAGCTTCCAATAATCACCGAACTTGTAAGCACCGGGTTCCATCACCATCAGATTGGTCGGGGTGGCGACCGGGGTCAGGAATGCACCCGCACAGGCAATGCAGACGCACATAAGGACGGGCTGCACGGAGATACCCATTTGATTAGCCGCTACAACTGCGATCGGAATGATGATCAGAGATGTGGCAGTATTGGAAATGACCTGTCCCATGATCGCCGCCAGGATGAACAATCCGGCCATCAGGACCCGGGGCCCAGAATCGCCAACAGTCGCAACCAGCCCGTCAGCAAGAAGCTGCGCAGCGCCCGTCACCTGCATCGCAGTCGATAGCGGGGTCAGTGCGGCAACCAGAATGACCGTCGTCCAGCCAACCGATCGGTACACCTGTTCGGTGCTGAGCACCCCTGAAATCAGAATGATGCCTGCAGCAATCAGACCAGCGACCGCCGGCGGCACAAGGCCTGTGGCCAGGAGAAACACCATTATTCCGAGTGACGCGAGAACTGTCTTTGCGCCCGACCCCATGGGCACGGCCTGACGTCGCACCAGATCAGGGGAATTCACGACCAGAACTTCGGCGTGGTCAAGCCGCTGGTCGAGCGCGCTCCACGTGCCTTGGAGCAACATCGTGTCGCCAGCAACGAGAGGTGCGCCGGGTTCAAGGTCGTGACCCGCGCGCTGCAGGGCAAGCACAATCAGATCGCCGCTTTCGGTCACCATGCCGGGGAAAAAGCGCTGCCCGATCAGCGGCGAGCGTGGCGGGATCAATACCTCGGCAAGGCCGGAATTGCGGTTGAACAATTGATCAGAGATGCCGCCTTCGGGCAGGTCGTCGCGAAACGACAGGCACAGTTCGCCAGCCAGATCTGCCGCCTGTTCTGCCGGACCACGGATGACCAGAACATCGCCCTCTTTGACCTCGCCAGTGCGGATCGGGTTGCCTTTGCCATCTTCGATCGTGACAAAGGTCAGCGCGCCGCGATCGGTCTGCCCCATGGTGTCTCGCGCCCGGCCGATCAGCGACGACCCCGCGCGAACCCGGAACTGATGCACATCACTGGAGAGACGGTATTGCTCGACGAGGGTGAGGGCGTGCTTGCTGAGATCAGGGGGAAGGGTTTTGCTGGTCCGAGTCGGCAGCAGCCGCTCTCCGAACAGCACGACGATTGCGATGCATCCGATGACAATGGGGAAACCCACAATTGCGAATTCAAAATAGTTAAAGCCGGCGCCACCGGCATTCTCGGACGCCTCGACGACCAGCACGTTGACCGGGCTTCCTGTCAACAGCAATTGCGACCCGGCATGTGCGCCAAACACCAGCGGCATGAGCAGTTGCGACGGTGCCCGGCCCAGCCGGATCGACATGACGACAACAACGGGAATCAGGGCGGCAACGGCTCCGTTCACGCTGATAAGAGCAGCCAGAACCCCGACGAATGCCATCATCAGCACGATCAGCCGCGTCCGGCTCTCACCCGCTTGCCGGATCAACAGTTGCCCGGCCCATGCGGTGACGCCTGCCACCTCCAGCCCGGCCGATACGACGAACAACGCTGCAATGAAGATGACCGCAGGGTCGCCAAAACCGGCAAGGCTTTGTTGCAGCGTCAGAATGCCGGTCGCCCAAAGCGCGAGAGCCGCCCCCAGGCAGACTGCGATGACCGGAAGCCTGTCCCATGCAAACAGGACAACGATGGCGGCGATGATGGCAAAGACGATCCAGATATCGGTCACGCGCAGCCTCTTGAACAGTTTCCGGTCCAGCTTTGACAAAGAGGTAGGTGATCGGCAACGGGATTCTGCCTGCGACGCAATCCGTTTAAGGCATCCGCTTGCATGACGTCCCAGGATTGATCGGCAGTCTGGTTGCGATCACTGAAGGAATGCCAAAGTTTGTGATCGCTATCAGGTACTTGGCTTGGTACGACACCATTGGACATGATGCGGGTTCAGGATGCCTGACTATGGCATCTATGTTCTGTGATGGCCTATGTTCAACTCCTGACGCCAAACAGTCTTGTTGTTGTCTTGTTCGTGGTGCAACCGTTCCCTCGATCAAAGTCGTGATTGCGGGTGAGTGGGGAGAAACCTTTGGCCAATTCGAGCAAGAAACAAACGGCGCCTAAGAAGCCAGCAAAGGAACTCATCGCCGAAAAAGAGGCCCCGTCGGGATTCTTGGCCACCGTAGAGCGGGTGGGCAACATGGTGCCACATCCGGCCATCATCTTCTTCCTCCTGATCGGCATCGTGATCGTGTTGTCGGTGATCTTCGGCCTGCTGGGCACGACGGTGACCTACGATGGTTTTGACGAGAGCATTGGTGACATCGTTCAGCAAACGACGTCAGTGCGGAGCCTTCTGTCGCCCGATGGCATCCGCTTCATGCTGACATCGCCGGTTGCGAACTTTCTTGGGTTTACCGGGGTCGGCGTTATCCTTGTTGCAATGATAGGTGTGGGTCTGGCCGAGGAATCGGGTCTGATCGCGACACTGGTGCGCAAACTGGTGGCGATTGCGCCCCGGTCGATCTTTACCTTCATGATCGTGATGGTGGGTGTGCTGTCGTCGATCGCCGCCGATGCCGGTTATCTGGTGCTGGTGCCGCTTGCGGCGGCGGCGTTCCACAGTCTGGGTCGTCATCCCCTAGCCGGGCTCGCGGCCGGTTTTTCCGGCGTCGCGGCAGTGTTTCTTGTCAACGTATTCATAACCCCGACCGACGCCCTGCTCGTCGAGGTGACCAACGATGCGATCCGTGCGGTCAACCCGGCGGCGCAGATCTCGGTGGTCGGAAACCTGTTCTTCATGATCGTGTCTTCGATCCTGATGGGGATTGTCTGTACTGTCCTGACTGAACGTTTTGTCGAACCGCGCCTTGGACCCTATACCGGCGGCGTGCCGGTCGAGTCCGCGGTCGGATTGTCGGACAACGAACAGTTAGGCCTCAAATACGCCGGGCGCGCGGCCTTGGGCTTTGTCGTGGTCATCGGCCTGCTGACCGCACCGCCGATTACCTGGGGCCCCGCCTTTGGAATCCTGCGCAATCAGGAAACCGGCGGGATCATGGCAGGTTCGCCGTTCATGAGCGGCCTGATCATCCTGATCAGTTTGCTGTTTCTGGTCGTGGGCTACGCCTACGGCAAAGGCGCCGGCACCATCGCCAACGTGACCGCCGCCATCGGCCTGATTGTCAAGACGTGGAGCAACCTTGCGGGCATGCTGTTCCTGCTGTTCGTGATTGCAAACTTCATCGCCTTCTTCAACTACACCAACCTTGCCACGGTGCTTGCAGTCAATCTTGCTGATTTCCTGCAAACCACGGCCTTGGGGGGCAGTGCCTACATCATTCTCTTCGTCGTCGTGGTCGCGGTCATCGACATCATCCTGACTGGGGCATTGGCAAAATGGGCCATTCTTGCACCCGTCTTTGTCCCGCTGTTCATGCGGTTGGGTGGCGATCCGAACCTTGTTTTGGCGGCCTATCGGGTCGGTGACAGCCCGATGAACGTCATCACGCCGTTGAATGTATATCTCGCGGTCATGGTCGGTTTTGCGCAAAAGTATCAAAAGGACGCAGGTATCGGCACAATCGTGGCCCTGATGATCCCGTATACCGTCACCTTGTTGGTGCTTTGGACGCTGTTACTTGTCGTGTGGTACGTTCTGGGCATTCCGCTGGGGCCAGCTTGACCTCAAACTCCATAGCGCGCGCTGTGTCAGGCGCGCGCTATTGCCGGTGCCCCGTCTTGGGTCTCAATCTGGCTTTGGGCCCGGCAACGCGGGCCAGGTCGCGCCGTTGCCGCAGAAATCGCGTGTGACGTGCAGCACGAAAATGGGGACTTCCCGATGTCGATATTGTCTTTCACCCGTGCCGGTGTAACGCGTCTGGCATTCGCCACATGTTTGCTGGCAGCTTTGGCTGCTTGCGAGGAAGAGGATGTGGCCGACGAGGTGGCCGAGGCAAGACCGGTCAGGGTGGTCACTGTCGAAACGCGTGTCGAGGGCGAAACGGTTTCGCTGGCAGGTACTGTCGAAAGCCAGGTCCAGGTAGACCTTGGGTTTCGCATCGGCGGGCGCATGGCCGAACGGCTGGTCAATGTCGGGGATGCCGTGACGGCCGGACAGCTCCTGGCGCGCCTTGACCCGACCGACGAGGAAAACGGCCTGCGCGCCGCCGCAGCGGGGCTGGCCGCCGCCGAAGCGCAACTCGCCGAGGCGCGGTCGAACTATGATCGGCAGCGGCAACTTTATGACCGCGGACTGCTCGCCCGGGCTGGGTACGAGCGTGCCGAAGCGATTCTCGACACGGCCAACGCGCAGGTCGATTCGGCTTCGGCGCAGTATGACATTGCAGCCAGACGTCTGAACGACACGTCGCTTTACGCCGATGCCCCCGGATTGGTGACTGCGATCGGAAGTGAGCCGGGTGAGGTCGTGCAGGCCGGCAGGATGATCGTCCAGATCGCACGGGACGGCGGTCGCGACGCCGTGTTCGACGTGCCGGCCGGACTGATCGAAGCAAGCCCCGCCGACCCCGAGATCACCGTCGCCCTGTCGCAATCGCCGACGGTCGTGGCCCAGGGACGAATCCGCGAGGTGGCACCCCGTGCCGATGCCGCGACCGGCACGTTCCGCGTTCGCGTGGGTCTGATCGACCCGCCGGCCGAATTGCGGCTTGGGTCCGTTGTGACCGGCCGCGCGTTGTTTGGCGAAACCAGCGCAATCGAGATCCCTGCAACGGCACTGACCAGCACCGACGGATCACCCGCAGTCTGGATCGTGGATCAGGAAACGATGACCGTATCGCTGCGCACGATCGAGGTTGACCGATTCCTGCCGGTTTCGGTTGTGGTCGCGGCGGGGCTGGAACCCGGCGACATGGTGGTGACCGCTGGTGTGCAGGCGCTGCGTCCCGGTCAGGCTGTGCGTGTGCCCGGAGCCGACTCATGATCGGACCGAACCTTTCTGAATGGGCGATCCGGTCGCGCCAGTTGACGATCTACATGATGATCGTAAGCGTGGTTGCGGGTGTGTTTGCCTTCGTCAACCTCGGTCGTGACGAAGACCCCACCTTTACAATCAAAACGATGCTCGTAACTGCCGTCTGGCCCGGGGCCACGATGGAAGAAACCCAGACGCAGTTGACCGACCGCCTGGAACGGCGGCTCGAAGAGACGACTGGCCTGGATGCTGTGCGGTCGATCACCCGGCCCGGGATCGTGACAATCTATGTTGATCTTGATGGCCAGTTCCCGCCGGAACGGGTGCAGGATGTATGGCAGGAAGTCCGCAACGGCGTGGGCGACATTCGGCATACCCTGCCACCTGGCGTCTTGGGCCCATTCTTTACCGACAATTTCGGCGATGTGTTCGGAATCATCTATGGCTTCACGGCGGACGGTTTCAGTGACCGTGAATTGCGTGACAATGTTGATGTGGTCCGGTCTGAACTGCTGCGTCAGGTCGGGGGCATTTCAAAAATCGAATGGATCGGGACGCAGGAAGAACAGGTTTTGCTGGAGTTTCAGGCAGACCGTGTTGCCGCGATGGGATTGGATTATGGACAGATTTTCAATGCGATCGCGGCGCAGAACGTCGTGCGCCCATCAGGCGTGATCAACACTGGCCTTGAAAATCTTGCGATCCGTGTTTCGGGTTCGTTCGAGACTGAAGCGGACCTTCTGGATGTGTCGCTGATGGCCAATGGCCGGATGATCCGGCTGGGAGACATCGCGACTGTGCGACGCACCTTTGCCGATCCGCCACAGCCGCTGCTGCATATCAACGGGCAACGGGCCATCGCGTTGGCAATTTCCATGGCCGAGGGTGGGGATATCCTTGAACTTGGCCAGGACGTGACCGCGGCGATGAAAGGGATCGTCGTGAACCTGCCCATAGGCATCGAGCCGATCCAGATTTCGGACCAGCCTGCGGTCGTGGACCTTGCAATCGGTGACTTTACGACCTCGCTGATGCAGGCCGTTTTGATTATTCTTGTCGTCAGCTTTCTGGCGCTCGGGGTGCGGCCGGGTGCCGTTGTCGCCATCGCTATTCCTGTGACGCTGGCTGTTGTGTTCCAGGTTATGCAAATGCTCGACATCGACCTGCACCGGGTGTCCCTTGGGGCGCTTATCATCGCGCTCGCGCTTCTGACCGACGACGCGATGACTACAGTCGATGCGATGCTGCGAAGGCTGTCCAAGGGTGATACGATCGACAAAGCGGCCACTTTTGCCTATTCGTCGCTGGCGGCACCCATGCTGACCGGAACGCTGATCACAATCGCCGGTTTCGTGCCAATCGGTTTTGCCGCCAGCCAAGCGGGCGAATATACCATTTCGCTGTTCCTGGTCGTCGCCATAGCGCTGATCGCTTCGTGGCTGGTGGCCGTGCTGTTTACACCGATCTTTGGTTCGATCCTGCTCAAACCGCCGGCGCCCGGGACGGCAGAGGCTCCGCCGGGTCCTATCCTTCGTGTCTATCGCAGTTTTCTGACTTTTGCGATCCGTGCAAAGTGGTTGACCTTTCTGGTTACGGCGGCACTCTTCGCCGCCGCTGTCATCGGCCTGCCGCGTGTAGACCGGCAGTTCTTTCCGGCCTCCGACCGGAACGAGTTGATCGTCGATTTCCAGCTTCCACGTTCGAGTTCGATCTTTGCCAGCGAAACCGCGATAAAGCGGATCGAGACCTTTATCACAGAGACCGGCGAGGCTGAGTTCTTTACGTCCTACATCGGCCGCAATGTCATCCGGTTCTACTTGCCCCTGTCGATCCGGCCGCCCAGCGACCACCATTCGCAGATCGTCGTCATGGCCAAGAATATTGAGGCACGCGAACGCCTGCAGGCGTCTCTCGAAGACTTCTTGACCGAAAACTTCCCCGAGGCAGTCAACCGCGTCAGCCCGCTGGAACTTGGCCCTCCCGTTGGCTGGCCGGTGCAGTATCGACTGAGCGGGCCGGATATCGAGTTTCTGCGTGACCGCGCGCTTGATCTGGCCGGTGTTGTGGCCTCTTTCCCTGCAGCACGTCAGGTGCATTTTGACTGGATCGAGCCAGCCCGCCAGCTTCGTGTCGAGGTCGATCAGGACCGGGCGCGCCGACTTGGCCTGACCACTGCTCAGGTTTCCGCTATCCTCAGCACGGCGGTGTCAGGGACGACTGTTTCGCAGTTGCGGGACGATATATTCCTGATCCCGATCATCGCCCGTGCCGACGATCAGGACAGGGTTTCGCTCGAAACGATCGCTACTCTTCAGGTTCCGGTGCCGGGGGGGCGGACTGTTGCACTGAGCCAGTTCGCGAACTTTTCCTTCGATCAGGAACAGCCATTCTTGTGGCGGCGCGACCGTGTGCCAACACTGACGGTTCTGGCCGATGTCGCACCGGGCTCGTCGCCCGAAGCCGCCGTTGCGGCGCTGGCGGATGACATCGCGGCATTCAATGAAACGCTGCCGCCGGGATATCGGGTCGAGGTTGGCGGCACGGTCGAAACCAGCGCCGAAAGCCAGGCATCGGTGTTTGCCGTGGTGCCGGTCATGGTGTTCCTGATGATCACTTTGCTGATGATCCAGCTGCGAAGCTTTCGGGATACCGCCATGGTTCTCCTGCTTCTGCCGCTCGGCCTGATCGGCGTCGTGGGTGCGCTTTTGCTTTTCAGTCAGCCCCTCGGGTTTGTGGCAATCCTCGGCATCCTTGCGCTGATCGGAATGATAGCCAAGAATGCGGTCATTCTGATAACGCAGATCACCGAGGACCGTGCTACGGGAATGTCGCCACATGACGCAGCGGTGGCGGCCGCAACAAGCCGGTTCCGGCCGATGCTGCTCACTGCCGCGTCGACCGTGCTTGGCCTTTTGCCGATCGCGCCCACGCTGTTCTGGGGGCCCATGGCGTTCGCGATAATGGGGGGCCTGCTGATTGCGACCTTGCTGACACTGGTGTTCCTGCCGGCGCTGTATGTGGCCGTACATGGCGGGCGTGATGCCAAGGCCGCCATGATCGATGGCTGACAACGAGGCGGCGCTCGGCTGGAACGACGTGTGCGACAAACGTAGCTACTATCGCCTGTTTGCGGGCCACATTCTGGCACTGTTGGCGACGGGCATCACGACCGTAGTACTGGCCGTGCTGGCCTTTGATCTTGCGGGGGCCGAGTCCGGCGCGGTCATAGGCACTGCACTGTCGATCAAGATGCTGGCCTATGTCATTGCGGCGCCGGTGTTGACAGTTCTGACAGACCGGCTGCCGCGCAAACAGTTCCTGATCGCGCTTGACCTGATCCGGGCGGGCAGTTTGATCCTGCTTCTCTTTGTCACTGCCGCTTGGCAGATCTATGTTCTCGTGTTCTTTTTCGCGGTTGCATCGGCGACCTTTGGCTTTGTCTATCTCGCGCTGGTCCCATACCTGTTGGGCAGCGAAGAGGACTATACCCATTCGCTCGCGCGTTCTCGTATTGCGTCCGAGCTTGAGGGGCCGGTCAGCCCGCTGATTGCCGCGGGGTTGATGCTGGCGCTCGGGGTGTCTGGGATCTTCATTCTGGCGGCCGGGGCATTTGTAGTGTCTGCGCTGCTGGTCAAAGCCGCGCGCCTGCCTCGACAGATCGGAGCACGCGAAGGCGGCATCTGGCAAAAACTGACACGCGGACCCCGCCTCTTTGTCCAGGTGGCCGAGTTTCGCGCGGTGATTGCGCTGGATGTGGCCGTGGCGCTGGCAACTGCGATGGTCATGGTGAACACGGCCGTCATCGTGCAGGGGCTGTTCCATCTGGATCTCGATGCATTCGCCTTTGCCTTTTTCGCCTTCGGGCTGGGTTCCATAGTGGGTGCCATGCTGTTGCCGCTTGCGCTTTCGCTGACGGACGAACGTCGATTGATGATGACCGGAGCGGTGATCCTAACGCTTGGCCTGATGCTCGGTGTCTTCCAAGACACCATGACGGGGCTTTTGTTGCTCTGGGCGCTGCTCGGTTTAGGTGTCGTCTGGGCGCTGACGCCGGTCACCTACCTGATCCGCCGTATCGCAGCGCCAGCCGACCTGCAGACGCTGTTTGCCGCCCAGATGGCCATCGCCAATGGCTGCCTGTTGGTGGCCTACCCGCTCGCCGGCTGGCTCGGCGCAACGTTGGGAATGAGTGTGACCTTCGCTGTATTGGGAATGCTCGCCGGGCTGGCAACCTTGGTCGCCCACCATCTTTGGATTGGCTGAGTTTGTCATGATAGCGTAATCAAATCTTGAACTCAACGCTTGGGTCACCCCGGCAGCTGCCGCTGGGGGCCAAAATTGGACACGACGCGGCCATTTTCGTCCCCGAATTGTTCAAGGCATGTGTGATCACCATGCTGCAGCGGCCCGAGGGTGCCACCATCGCCGAGTTAGTCGCGGCGACTGCGTGGCAATCACATACCGTGAGGGGTTCGATCTCGGGCGCTCTGAAGAAGAAGCTGGGCCTGCCTATTACTGCCGCGAAGGTCGAGGGCAGGGCACTCTGCTATCGCCTCGCTGCGGGATAATGGCGACGAGGAGAAGCAAGGGTGGCCTTCGTCAGTCTCACGGCACTGCCGACACCACGTCGAAGACCCTCCCATCGAGGAACTGGATGTCGACGGGATAGGCAGGGTCCTGCTGCCAACGTTCGGTCTTTCCGGTGGATGAGTGGGTAATGACCTGCACCCGGACAAAGTTGTTGCGGCGCAGCCAGTTCGTTGCGGAGGTGTCGCGCGTGCCGACAAGGTTCTGGCGGATCACCTCTGACGACAAGAATTTTTCTGCCGGTCCGCTGGCCTGTTCAACGCACGCGCCGGAAAACCAGCCCCATTCTTCTGCATAGATTTCGACTTCGGTGCCAGTCGACGGATTGCCGCCCGACGTGTCGACCAGTGTGACCTCGATCGCATCAAACAGTGTTCCCCGAAAAACCGAGGATCCATCGGCGTTCGTGGAGTAGGCGGTCATGACCGAGACTCGAGTCTGTTCCTGTGGTCCGGACCAGATGATATGCAGGAATCTTTCATCTAGAGCTTCGGCTGTGAAGGACCACCCGTTCGGGAGCGAACCGGTGCATTCGATAGATAAGCCAAGCGTCTGGGAATAGCCAGGTTTCGACTGACTTGCCAGGGCCGCCAAAACAAGCATGGTCGTTGCCCCGGCTAACATCAATCGCATCTTTGGCGCAGCTGTCTTCATGTCTTTCCCGGGCATAGGCGTTGCATGTCTGAGGCATCCTGACCGACCGCTTTAATCGTACCGGTTCGCCATCCCGTAGCTTCGTGCAGCGACGGGATGGTCGAAGATCAGTTGGACCCTTCTGGCAAGGTGAGGTGCGCTGATGCACACTTCCTGCCTTCCTGACGGGCTGATCAGACCAATCCTGCCCGCAGTTTGGCAAATTCGTCTGCGCTGATCTTGCCTTCGGCCTTCAGCGCCTCAAGCTTTGCGATTTCATCCGCGACGCTGAACCCGATGGTATTGCGGAGGTGTTCCCGTGTCGCCTGCATCGCTGCAGCATCGCGTTCGTTCATTCCACTGCCCTGTGACAGAAGGTAAGCAAAGACGCCGAGGTAGGGTAGCACAAGGAGCAGGATGATCCAGATGACCTTGGCCAACCCCGACATATCCTTGCGCCGGAAAAGATCGGAAAACACCGAGATCAGCAGCCAGATCCACATGATGAACAGGAAGATGATGAAGGCGCCAATCATGAAGTCCCAGAGATTCGAAGCGAAGTTCATGATCATGTTCCGAGAGTCCTTTTGTTTCCCGTTGGATGAGTATGACTTGCCGCTATCGGTTTGGTTTCGAAATGTAAAGAGAGCAAAAAGCTCACGAACACTGCAATCACTTGGTCCAACGCGACCCCATCAACGTCGATCCTCATGTTGCAATAGAACAGTCTCGGCCCCTCTTTTTTCAGAGCGGACCAAAAATCAGATTGGTTTCTATTTGATTTGACAGGCAAACGTCCGGCAATCTTCTGACGAGTGGGTCACCCCTGCCCGAAGACTGCTAACCATTTCACGTGACAAAAATCAAAGCGAGTAGCGCAGGATCGCCGCCAGCGCTCCTTTGCCGGGCACGTCATCCTTGCGGGCGGCGACGATATGTGCCGCCGACCGCAGAGCGCAACTGATGATTTCGTCCACGACGCCATAGGAGATGGCGTCATCGCTTTCGGCAAAGGTGACGGCGCCGGTTTCGTCGTCGACCGTGCCGGGCACCGTGGTGTTGATGTCGACGATCAGCTTGTCGATGGCACCGAAGGTCGCGGCGCGGGCGGCCTGCGCGATGTCCGTCGTCGCACGGCCCTGCGCTTCGCGCGTCGTGTAAAGTGCGGCAAGATCGGTGATCTGTGTCGCGTGAAGCTGGTCAAGAACGGCACGCGCTTCGCTGCCAAGCACATGATCGGCCGTATGGTCGGCCGATCCGCCTAGCGTTTCCTGTGCGGTATGGGCATAGCTGCTGACCGACCGGTAAATCGATGCCATCGGTTCCGCCGCCGCAACGATCAGCGGGCGTTCGTGCCCCGAAAGGACCGGGCGCAGGGCCTCGTCCACCGTGCGGGCATAGCGCGTCATCAGGGCGTTCTCACTGGTTGCCTCGCCGCTGCCGCCTTGCTGCCGGCGTTCGGTATGGCTACGCCGACCGATGGCGTCGGCCATATCCTTCGGCAGGCCTGGCACCGAAACGGGACGCGGGGGCAGGTCGGACAACACTTCGATCAAGCGCACCGCGCCCTTGCCGATGGCCAGCACATAGGCGTTATGCCGAAACGTGACGGCGCGCAGAAGCGGCTTGAGGTGAAAGCGGTCCGACACATGGACGCTGCTTTCCAGCCGCGATGGCAGGCGGAAGGTGCGCAGGCTGTCGGGGGTGACAAGGATGGCAAGGCTATTGGCCTGATGCGCCCAGAATTCGTCATCCGATTCAATCTCGGCGATGGCCTCTTCGATGGGCCAGATGCTGCGCTTGTCTGTATCCACGGCCTTGAGCTGGGCAATCGCCTCTTTCGCCAGGTTCTTCAGGGCGATCCGGTCGGCCTGCGCGGCCTCGGTCAGGGGTGTGGTCGCAAGATAGATCGTCACGGCGGGCGCGGCGCGGGTTGCGGCAAGCTGCAGGATCTCGGCACGGTTCGGCAGGTCGACGTAAAGCAAAACTCTCTCCCCTTTGTCGGCTGCGGGCGCAGTGTATTGCGGCCCTATATACCGACATTCCCCAATTGGTCTGTTGTTTGAGGGCCTTATTGTCTGACGCTGCCTCAAGTTCAATCGTTTTTCGTCCCGGATGGCGGCTTCTATCGCGCCGTTGCGCGGCTTTGGCCGGCGCCAACGAAGCGGCGGTGTTGGACTCGGCCCTTTGGGGACGTCTTTCGGCACTTGAGGCGGACCTATCGAGCCGGTTTTGTTCAGTTCCGGCATGGTTGGCGGTGATGCACATGACGGCGGCGCTCACAATCGACGGATCGAGTCAAGGATGCGCCCTGCATAGCGCGCCATTATCGGCTTCAGGACGCTCTGCCAGTCATCTGCGCTGTGGACATTGCCGGGGCACAGCGAACAGCGTTCCATCATCCCGAACTGGTTGAACACGAGAAGCGGATGATAGCATTTGCAGTCAAAGTGCCCGTTCCTAGCCTTGCCCTCTCGCTCGCCATGGGTCGGGCTGACCGAGCTGTCCTTGTCCAGTGTGATGCTCTTCAGCCCCTTGCGGTCACGAAACCTGTCGATCCAACGGCCGTTCAGACTGGCCAGCGCTGCCCGGTTCTCGAGCAAGGGCAGCGTCTCGGTCTCGAAGCGACCCATCTGGGTGGTTCACTACCCCCCCTTAGTCGCACGCCAGTATCGCCTTCCGCCCTGTCGCCAGTTCCCACCGCCGTACCGCGACGTCGCAATACACCGGATCCAACTCCACCGCGCAGCACCGCCGCCCAGTGCGTTCGGCGGCGATCAGCTGGGTGCCGTCGTCGCCCCAGATCGTGTTGCGGTCGGTTTCGCCGACGATCACGTCATGGTCGGCACCGCCGCGCATCCAGTCGTTGCCCGGACCACCGCGCATGTCGTCGTTGCAGTCGCCACCAAACAGGTAGTCGTCGCCAAGCCAGCCGGTCATCATGTCGCGCTCTGCGCCGCCATAAAGCCATTCCTGGCCAGTGCCGCCCGTCAGCGTGTCGACCCCGGCCCCGCCTTCGATCGTCATGCGTTCGCCTGTTGCAGTTCCGGCCTCGATCAGGTCGCCAAAGCCGGTGCACACGATCCGTTCCATGCCGTCATGATCAGAAAGCTCGAGCCGCACGGGCGATGTGGCAAGTGCCAAGGTCAGCGTGTCAAATCCGTCGCCGCCATAGACGTGGGACCCAAAGTCGGGGATCACGAACAGATCATCGCCCGCCCCGCCAAGGGCATCCGTGCCATAGGCCGTGTTGCGGAAGATGTCGTTGCCCGCCCCGCCGAAAAGCTCGACCCCCGATGCTCCGCCAAAGAAGCTATCGCGCCGGCGCCACCATCGATCATCACATCTTCGGCGGGCTCGCCAAAGGACAGAACGAAGGTGTCGTCGTGGTTGCTGCCGTTGAACCGTTCGATCCCGGTGAAACGGTCGCCGGTCGTGGCCGAGGCGGACGTGCCGTTGCCGCGCCCGGCGTTGATGTCCAGGATGACGCTCGCGCTGGAATAGCGGTTGTCCAGCGTGTCAGTCCCGGCACCGCCGTCGATGGTGTCGGCACCAAGACCCGCGAAGACCAGATCGTCGCCGTAGCCGCCTTCGTTTCTGTCATCGCCGGACAGCCAGATATGGTTGCCCGCAACGGTGCTGCCGTCGACATCCCAGAACACATCGTTGACGCTGCCACCATAAGCGCGGTCATTGCCCCAGGTCAGTTCGAAATACTCCGATTTCGCATCGCCATAGAGGCCGTCGCTCCAGATCGTGTCGAGCTTCTGTGTCAGGGAGGTGTAGCGCATGATATGTCTCCTTGTGATGACCCCTCATCCCATGCTTCGCCGCGACGCGCTGTTCCCTGGGGAACAGCCGTACGGGGCTATGCGGTCTGAAATGTATTTGCCACCTTGCCCGATGTCGGGCAATCATCGGCAGAGTGCCGTTTGTCCCAGATCCTGCCGGAGACCCCGATGCCCTCTCTTGTCCGTCGTCACTTCCTGATCGGCTCTGCTGCGTTCGCGGCCACATGTGTGACCAGTCCGGTGTTGGCCGCAGGCGAGATTGGCTGGGCGGTTGAGACGCAGGGCGATGTGGTGCTCGAGCGGGCAGCGACCCGGATGCCGCTGGGTCCCGACGATGCGCTTCGGGAACGCGATCTGGTGCAGACCGGGGTGCAAAGCTATGCGGAACTGTTTCTGAACGAGGCGACGCAGATCAATCTCGGACCGGAAACCGCGTTCGGGATCGACAGTTTCGTGGCGGCGATCGGCGGAGAGATCACCATCGGCGGCGCGATGGTCTTTGACCGGCCGGACGACCTGCCGCCGATCGACCTGACCCTGCACAGCGCCTTTGCCCGGATCGGCGTGCGCGGCACCCGGTTTTTCCTGGGGCCAAGCCAGGGGGTGTTTTCCGTGTTTGTTGCGCGCGGAGCGGTGCAGGTCAGGACGACGGACGTCTTGCTCAGTCTGTCTTCGGGCGAGGGGGTAGAGATTGCCGGCCCGGGTGCAGCACCCGGTGACATCGTTAACTGGGGCGAGGCACGCATCGCGGCAGCATTTGCCAGCGTCGGGCTGCCATCCTGACCGTCACGCCGTTGTGAATAGGCTGAGGGTGCCAAAACTGCGGATTTCATGATCTCCGACCGGGCGCAGCGTCATCGCACTTGCCGCCGCTGCCGCCGGGCCGATGCAGATGGCCGTCCCCAGCAGCTTGTTGGCCTCTTGCAGCCGCGCGGCAAGGTTTACGGCATCGCCATGCGCCGTGTAGTCGATCTTGGCCCCCGAGCCGACATCGCCCAGCACAACGGGGCCGGTTTCGATCCCGATCCGGGTCCGGCCCAGCTGCACATTGGCCAGTGCTGGGCTGTAACGGAAGGCTTCGGTCGCGGCGATGATTTCGCCAGCACAGGCGATGGCGGCATCGACATGGCCCGGCTGGTCAAGCGGTGCGTTGAAATAGGCATGCACGGAATCGCCTACCATCTTGTCAACCATCCCGCCGTGGCGCAGCACGATATCGCACGTCAGGGTGAAATAGGCGTCAAGCACGCGAACCAGATCGCGCGGGCCAAGCTGGCGGGTTGTCACGCTGAAGCTTTCAATGTCGGTAAATAGCGCGGTCACAACCCGCTGCTCGCCTGTCAGCCGGAACAGGGCCGGATTTTCGATGAGACGGGCCACCACGGAAGAGGGCAACAACTGGCCCATCTTGCGGCGCAGCAGCCGTTCGGCCCGTCCCGTTAGCGCGGCTTGCCCGACCAGCGTCAGAAAGGCGATGATCCCCAAAACAAGCAGTGGCCCGAACGGGTCGAGCAAAAGGCCGCTACCCCGGTAGAGCACGGTCACCACCCCACCCCAAAGCACGGCGACACAGGCTGTGCCTGCAATGGCGGGCAGGGTCGGCAGGCTCAGGATCAGACCGAGAGCGAGCAAGCCACCCGTCACGGCGGCCAAAGCCTCCCAACGCGGGGCGTCTGCCTGCCGGTAGGGGACCGCGCCGCCAAGCAGGGCGCTGGCCAGATCAGCCTGAATTTGCACTGAAGGATGCACGGCGCTGGCCGCTGTCGTGCGCAGGCCACCCCTCTCTGGCAGGCTGCTGCCGATAAGCACGACAGCACCAGTTAAGGCGGCAAGAGCCGCTTTCGGGTCAAGGACGTCATTCGCCTGCAATGTGCGTGACGGCCACACCTCCGGGCCACTGGGCACGATCCGGATGTCTGCATCAGGATCGAGCCAGATCTGCCTTCCGCCAAGCCGCAGCCATGCCTCCCGTGACCCGTCCAGACCGGCACCAAGGATCGGACTTCGGTCATCCAGCGCGATCCGCACAGCCTCGATCGCCAGCGCGGGATAAGCCGCGCCGCCGATCAGCGTGGCTGCGGCAATCCGGCGGACCTGTCCGTCGCGGTCGCTGAACAGTGCGACCGAGCCTGTGCCCTGTGCCGCAGCGCCAAGATCGGCGCAGGCCACCTCTGCCCCGGGCACCTGCCAGAGGTGCTCTGCCGCTGTTCCGGCCAAGGCGAGCGGCGGGTGCGGAGTGGGTGCGGGCAGAGCGAATTCGGACAGCAGGAACCCCAGTACCGAAGGTGTCCTTGCAAGGGCGACGGCAAGGGCCACGTTGCCCGCGCTGTCGTTGCAATTGCCGGAAAACACCATGTCAAAGGCCACCACGGCAGGCCCGGCCCGCGCCAGCGTGTCGACCAGCCGCGCGGTATCGGACCGATCCCAGTCCTGGCCGGTTTCGTCCCTCGCGCCCAGATCAATCACGAATACCTGCGGCGCTGCGGGAAAGGTCAGGTCAGGCCCGTCTTGCTTGCGCAGCGCAACCCACTGAATCAAGATGTCAAAGCCGCGTTCCTGCGCCTGCCGCAAAGCGGCGGGCGGTGACTGGATCAGCCAGACCAAGCCAATGAGCACAAGACTGACCGCGGCAGCCAACCGTATGCGCCAACGCCCCATCCGCGTGCTAATCCGCCAGCGGTTCAGCAAGATCGCGCAGCGCCGCGACATCACAGGTCATCACGCTGCCGTCTCGCGTAACTGCGCCACAGTCGCGCAGGGCCTGAAGCACCTGATTGACCTTGGGCCGCGTCGCGCCAAGAACGGAAGCGAGGTCGGACTGGCTGATATTGAGCCGGAGGCTGGGCGCATCGGGCATCTCGTCTCCGTGGATCTGGCGCAGCGTGAACAAAAGAAACCGCGCCAGCCGCGCCTCGAGATTGTAAAGCGCGATGCTTTCAAGCTGATCGGTGGTCTCCCGCAGACGGCGACAAAGATAGGCACTTACCGCGACCATAAGCTGCGGGTTCTGGCCCGCGATCTGCTGAAATGCCATTCGGTGCAGCATAAAACCCGCGGTCCGCCCGGCCGCTACCGCATCTGCAGAGCGGGGTTCAGCATCGAAAAGCGCCATTTCCCCCAGCAAGTCGCCCGGTTCGGCATGGCGGAGGACCAGTTCGCGCCCCTGCGCCGTACCAAGCGACAGCCGCACCCGACCTTCGGCCAGCGCAATCAGATAGTCGCCGGGTTCACCGCGCCGGAAAATCGTGCTCCCGGCAGTCCAGTCGCGTCGAACCGCCTTGGCCGCGATCTGGTCAAGTGTCGGGATGTCGAGATCTTCGAACATCCGGAATGACCGCCAGAACGACGCTCTGCTCTGCACTCCGCCTGACACTGCCTGGATCCTTTTGATCGGCGTGACCGCCTTTGGCGTATTCGAACACGGGACAAGCAAAAAAGCCAGAGCGGCAATCGCAGCCCGGGCCCCCTGCGGGCAAAGCGCGCCTTTAAGAGGCCCCGCCGCTATAGCCCACCTCACCCCATGCCGCTGCCCCGGACAGCCGAAAGGGCCGGACCCTTGCGGAACCGACCCCGGCGCAACTGCTGCGATCCTGTACGACTATACGAAGGCAGTCCGCTGGTATTGGCAGTGGCTGTCGCTACGTGTGAGGTAAATGCCCGAGACCCAGCCCACGACACCGCCCCAGTCGACCTGATACCAGCCCCGGTCCTCGGCATAGACGGTGAGGAAGGCGCAGCGCGGGATCGCGCCGACGGTGTAGTAGCTGGTGCCGGGACCCTGGCGCATGTTGACATCGCCGGTGCTCCAGCCGGTCGAGGCCAAGCTGGCGGTGGCGGTTGCAAGGGCAATGACGGCGGCGGTGGCAAGGG
>JAPLPE010000024.1 GCA_026400355.1 Rhodobacterales bacterium
CAAGGCCCTGCTCCGCAAAGCCGCCGCCCGCACCTACGAGGAGCTCTGGAAAGCCGTAGGCGCCGTCTGCAACCTCTTCACCGAGGACGAATGCCTCAACTACTTCATCGCCGCAGGATACAAACCCGAATGAACGCGACGCGCTCTAGTGACTGTTGCGGTTGCTGCGCTAAGAACGCTGCAGATTGACTGGGCCGGGCAGCCTAGGAGTGATTCTCCTAAAGTGTCTATGCGGCTTATCACCTGCTTATCGCATAGGTCAAAGCGCTGGGCGGCGCCCCAAGGGGTGTCGCTAAATGCTTCAATTTTTGCAGAAAAATTGGTCGGAGTGAGAGGATTCGAACCTCCGACCCCCTGCTCCCGAAGCAGGTGCGCTACCAGACTGCGCTACACTCCGACCGTGCGCGCGGGGTAGCGCCAAGCCACCTGATTTGCAAGGGCCGTTATGGGCTATCGGCCCGGATCTGCGCCAGCCGTACCAGCAGGTTTGGCCGGGGCGAGGTTCCGGTGTCCGGCCGCATCTTGGTATTCAGCACAGGCCGGTTGGCCGAGGTGCCGATCCTGCTCTCGCGCAGAACGATATAAAGGCCCGAGGCGATGATGATCGAGGCCCCGATGATCGTCGGGCGGTCCAGTGTTTCATTGAAGAAGATCAGGCCATAGGCTGTGGCCCACAGGATCTGCGAATACTGCATGGGTGCAACCAGCACAGCCTCGGCTGTCTTGTAGGCCCGGATGATCACGATCCCGCCCAGCCAGCCCAGAAACGACATCAGCGCCAGAAACCCCAGATGCTCGATCGGCATGGGTTTGTAGACAAAGGGCAGGATGACTGCACCAAGGGTAAAGTTCGCCAGCATGGGATAAAGCAGCAGGACGACAGACCGTTCATCCTGCCCGATCTTGCGCACGATGATTGATGCAACCGAACCGCCGATGGCCGCAACCAGCGCCGCCAGATGGCCCAGCGACAGATGTGTCGTCCCCGGCTGGATGACGACCATCACGCCCACCAGACCCACGACCACGGCAATCCAACGGCGGATGCGCACCTTCTCGCCCAGGATGGGAATTGCAAGGATCGTTATGATCAAAGGCGTGGAAAACACGATCGCATAGACCTGCGCCAGCGGCAGGACCGTGAACGCATAAAAGGCCGATATCCCTGTGATCACCGCCGCCAGCGTCCGTATCGCGACCCACCAGGGATGTACCGGCAGCAGCGTCCCCGGATTGGGGTCGCGGATGATCATCAGCATCGCCAGCGGAAAACCGAACAGGACGGAGAAGAAGATCAGCTGAAAGGGCGAATAGTCCGCCCCCATGAATTTCACGACAGCGTCATGTGTAGCATAGATCCCGAAGGCCAGAAGCGCGAGAAGCGCACCTTTGAGGTTCGGGCCCATAATTTCACCTTTGACGCATATCTGTATTTTTCTTTGTCATCGCATCAAGGGACCGTGTCAGCAAGGGCACGGGTTGCCGTGGTATTGAACACTGGGCATCGTCTGCGACAACCACGCAGTAATGCCGGCAACAACCGCTCTGTAACGGTATCGACCTTGATGCAAGCGTCAAGACTGCCGAAGAACGCGTGGAAAAGCTGAACATGCTTGCCGCCAAGTTGCTGAATGGATCGCTCAGGAAGTTCCAGGTCTGCTATGCCAGATTCAATGCGGGCGATGGCAACCTCAAATCACGGGACGCTGACATCAAACAGAACGGCCGCAGCGTGTCGAAATCTGTCAGGCAACTGGCGGCCTGCAAGGCTGAATTCTGGACCGGATTCGTCAAATTCCAAGGGTTCGATCTGGGAACTCCGGGGATGACGGAAGACGACGACAAGGCCAAGGAAGAACGCAACGCACTCGCCAGAAAAGTGGCGCAACAGGTCAAGCTGATCGCAACCTTCACTCCCTGATCCGTGGCTGGGCGGCAAGGAGAGATGGGTGCCGCCCGAACTTGCCCCGGCGGTTCTGCCCCCTGTCCGGCGCTAGCGCGAACTGCCCCGCAGGGCCTTCAAGATCAGACACCTGCAACGCGCTGTGACGCGCAGCAACCTTGTTGCTGGGCTAGGTGATATCTGACCGGACGCCGGACTGCCGCAAAAGCACCAAACCCGCCCCAACGATGATCCCGATCCCCACAATCGTCTGCCCGTCCATCACCTCGTCAAAGAACAGCGCGCCCAGAACGGCGGCCCAGATGATCTGCGAATACTGCATCGGCGCGACCACGATCGCCGGGGCATGGCGGTAGGCCCAGACGACAAGGAATCCGCCCACGAACAGCTCCACCCCCATCAGCGCCGTAAATCCAAGGAATGGCCCCGTCACCGGCACCCAGAAGAACGGCAGCGCAATCCCCGTGGCGACAAGTTGCGTGATCATCGGATAGATCAGCACAACCCCCGGCTTCTCGATTCCGCTGGTCTTGCGCACGATGATATAGCTCATCGCCCCCAGCGCGGCCGCGCCGAACACGGCCGCATGGGCGGGCAAAAGCGTCGACTGGCCGGGACGCAGCACCACCAGCACCCCCACAAAGCCCGCCAGGACGGCCAGAACCCGGGGCAGGTCCAGCGGTTCGCGCAACAACGGCACCGCGAGCAGCGCGATCATCAGCGGCATCGTGAAGAAGATGGCATAGCATTCGGCCAGCGGCAGCACAGCAAACCCGTAGGCCCCCAGAACACCGTTGAACAAAGCAACTGCCGACCGGGCCAGCGTCCAGCCCGGCATCACGGGCCGCAGCCCGCCGCCGTCCCGGGACATCAGGATCTGGATCAGCAGGGCAGGGACCGCAAACAGCATCGCAAAGAACAGGATCTGCGCCGGACTGTAATCCCCGCCGAGTAGCTTGATAGTCATGT
This sequence comes from Rhodobacterales bacterium, assembly GCA_026400355.1. Taxonomy (GTDB): domain Bacteria; phylum Pseudomonadota; class Alphaproteobacteria; order Rhodobacterales; family Rhodobacteraceae; genus JAPLPE01. Next base: position 2,873 of record JAPLPE010000024.1, read on the forward strand.
CATAAAGCGCATAAAGCCCGAACGCCCCCAGCCCCAGCAGGGCACCGCGCAGGTTCGGGTTCAGCATCAGCATGACCTCCGACGAAAACGGGCCGGGGTACTCCCGGCCCGTCAATTCTGCCTGTTTGACCTCTAGAGGCTCGCGTCCAGCGCCGCCAGAACGGCATCGCCCATCTGGCTCGTCGAAACCGGAGTGCCGCCTTCGGGGCCCATCAAGTCCGCCGTCCGGACACCGTCCGCCAGCACCTTGGCCACTGCGGTTTCAACCCGCGTCGCCTCGTCGCCCATGTCGAACGAATATCGCAGCGCCATTGCAAAGCTCAGGATGCAGGCGATCGGGTTCGCTTTGCCCGTCCCGGCAATATCGGGGGCCGAACCATGCACCGGTTCATACAGCGCCTTGGGCCGCCCGTTCGCCATCGGCGCGCCCAGCGATGCTGACGGCAGCATCCCTAGCGACCCGGTCAGCATCGCCGCCAGATCCGACAGGATATCGCCGAACAGGTTGTCCGTGACGATCACGTCGAACTGCTTGGGCCAGCGCGTCAGCTGCATCGCACCCGCGTCGGCATACATGTGGCTCAGCGCGACGTCCGGGTATTCCTTGGCATGAACCTCGGTCACGACCTGACGCCACAACACGCCCGATTCCATGACGTTGGCCTTCTCCATCGAACAGACCTTGTTGCCCCGCTTCCGCGCCAGTTCAAACGCCGACCGCGCCACCCGGGCAATCTCGCTCTCGGTATAACGCTGGGTGTTGATCCCGACCCGTTCGTTGCCTTCGGTAAAGATCCCCCTCGGCTCGCCGAAATACACGCCCGAAGTCAGTTCCCGGATGATCATGATATCCAGCCCCGCCACGATCTCTTTCTTGAGCGAAGAGAAATCCGCCAGCGCGTCAAAGCATTGGGCCGGGCGCAGGTTGGAATAAAGGTCCATCTCCTTGCGCAGCCGCAGCAGGCCACGCTCGGGCTTCAGGCTGAAATCCAGATTGTCATACTTCGGCCCGCCGACCGCACCCAGCAGGACCGCATCCACCGCCTGCGCCTTGGCCATCGTCGCGTCGGTCAGCGGCACACCATGCGTGTCATATGCGCAACCGCCCACCAGATCCTCGGTCACGTCGAAATGGATGCCACGCTTGTCGCCATACCAGCCGATGATCCGTTTGACCTCGGCCATGACTTCGGGGCCGATACCGTCACCGGCAAGGATAAGAAGGGAAGGATTGGCCACGGGCGCATACTCCAAGGGGATTTGTCTGCTGCGCGGCCTAGCCAAGGAACCGCGAGGGGTCAAGCCGGACAGATCAGGGGAGGGGTCATGTCCGACCGGCCTACGGTGGGTGAAACCCGCCACATCCGCGGCCCCATCCTCTGAAGTAGGGTGGCGCTCACCCCGCCACTCCCCAGCCGCCCCCGCATTCCCCATTCCCACGCGCTTCCCTTCGCGCCATACTTCCCCCATTCCAAACCCTTGCAATCCCAAAGGCCATCATATGCGCATCCTTTCCCTCGCCGCCCTTTTCCTTCTCCCCCTCCCGGTCCACGCCGATGGCGCCGTCCCCGTCAGCCTTCCGACCCTTCCCGCCATGACTCAACCCAAGGCCGTCGCCATGCTCGACCGCCTTGTCACCGCCAACGTGGTCTCCTCCAACTGTCCGGGGTTCGAGGTGTCGATGGGCGAATGGGGCCTCCTGACCGGCACGGCCGACCTGATAGCCGCCCAACTCGGTCTTGACGCCGACGCCTACGACGCGGCCTTCTATAAGCCCGCCTTCGACCTGCTCGACGATCCCGCGACCTGCGCTGCCAAAGGCCCCGATGTCCGGCTTGCGATCGACGCGATCATTGCGATGGGCGGCAAGCCCACAACCGACTAGGGGACCAGCCAGCGACCAGCCCAACCACCGGCGCGCGCAAACCCCGCGCGCCGGTGGACCTCTCCCAGATGCACCAAATCTACCCGGCGCAACTCACAGCGCAGCACGGCAAAGGTCGCCCTGTCAGCGCACTTCTCATAGTCCAGCGCGCCCGCGATCGGCGTCCCCGGCGCGGGCACAACGCCATAGCTTTGCCGCGACGGGTCCGGGACCTGCTCCCAGATCGCGGCTGCCGCATCCCCTTGCAGCTCTGTCACGGCAACGGACAACCGCACCTGCAACCGCCGTTCTCCGTCCCAGACAACGACCGCCGCCCGTCCGTCCCGCCGCAATTCCGCGACCTTGGCCGAATGCAGGTCGGTGTGAACCTCGATCACCCCCGCATCTGCATCCGCCCCGCGCAGCACCACCGTTCGCGCCTCGGGTCCGCCATCCAGCCCCACCGTGGCCAGCACCACATGCCGCGCCGGCGCATCGCGCCGTGCCACACCCTCCGCCAGACAGTCCCACAGGCCCGTCCAAAGACCCGGCAGCGTCTCGAACCACTCACTCATAGCCCGTCATCTCCAGATAGCCGCGCCCGGCATGACTGCCCTCGACGGTCACCGGCCCCTCCCAATAGGGAATGCTCACGTCCATCCAGGCGTTCGGATTGATCGCCGTTACGGTCACATCCAGGCCCTTGTCAGGCAAGGTCACCCGCCACCGCACCGGCACCTCCCGCCCCGCGGCCGTGGCCTCCGCCAGCGGCTCGGCCCCGAACGCCCCATCCTCAAACGGGATCACCACCCCATCCGCCCCCATCCATGTGGCCGAGGTATAGTAGGTCTCGTCCACCTGTCGCAACCGGAACCCCATCAGCTTGTCGCCACTGTCAAACGACAGCGAAAACCAGTCCCACCCCGTCTGGTCATCAGCCAAAGGCTGCGACGACCACTCCCGATCAAGCCATGCTGACCCCGTCACCGCCACCTCTCCCTCGGGCAGCACGAGAGTCCCTTCAATAGAATAGTTGGGTTGGGAGTAATAGTAGGATGCCTGCCCCCCTGCCGACTTGACCGAGTATCCGTCTTCCCCCTGCAGCACCAACGGCCCCTCTGCTGTCAGCCGCATGTCGTACCGGAACTCCGGTCCGGAGGCGGTCAGCGTCAACGCCTCCATATCGCTCCCCGCCATACCCCAGTCATCAATCCACGCCTCGAATGGTGCAGCCTTCACCCCCGCCTGCCCGATTCCGCCCCGCGCCAGCCGTTCCGTCGCATAATGCTGATCCGGGGTCGTCACCGCCGCATGTCCCATCCAGACCTGCGGCGCGGTCCAACCCTCGCCTGTCTCGGGCGCCAAAGCTGACCGGAACAGGGTCCACTGCAGCCCATAGGGCGTCCCGTCCGGCCCGGTCAGGTTCGCCGTCAGATACCACCATTCGATCCGGAAATCCGGATGCGGCCCATGATCCGACGGAAAATCAAACACATGCCCGCGTTCGGGCAGGGTGAAGCCGTCAGCGTCACCACCCAGCCCCGCAAACCCCTGCGCCGCCGCGACCCCCGGCCACAGAACCAGAACCAGGACCCTAGCGTTCATTGGAAAACACCTTGAGCAGCGCAGCCGGCGGCGTCCGCGCCAGCTGTACCGCCGGCCACAGCGCCGCAAGTACCGCCGCCGCCAGCGCGAGCAGCCCCAGCCGCGCATAATCCACCGGGAACAGATACATCGGTAACCGCCAGCCGAATGCCTCCACATTCACCACGGCGAGCAACACCCAGGCCAGCGCCAGCCCCAGCGGCAGCGCCACCACCGCCACCAGCGCCGCCAGCAGCACGGCCCGCCCCACCTCGATCCAGCCCAGCCCCCGCCGAGTCAGCCCCAATGCCCAGACCGGCGCAAGTTGCGGCACCCGCAGCCCGGCCAGTGTCAACAGGCTCATCAGCATTGCAAAACCGGCAACGGCCAAAGTCAGGACGTTCAGCGCGGTCGTCACTGTGAACGTCCGCTCAAACACCTCCATCGAAAACGCCTTGATCGACCCCTGATTTATGATCTGCCCCTCGGGCAGGGCAAACTCTTCGATCAGCGCCGTCGTCAGCCCCGGCACCTTGTCCGGCGCGATCCTTAACCCGAACCGCAGTGGATAAACCTCGGGCCAGAGAGACCGGAACAGCGGTTCGGTCACGATCACCTGCGCCGCCGTGTTCCCATAGTCGCCATAGATCCCGATCACAGGCAACACCGTCCCCGGCGCAATCTCCAGCCCATCACCCAACGCCAGCCGTGCCCGCCGCGACAGTTGCTCGTTGATCAACACACCCGCGCCCCGGTGCAGCACGTCCCAGACCTCCGGCACCGCCTCAAGAAACCGCCAGTTGTCGCGATAGGTCGCATGGTCCCGCGCCGCAAAGACACTCCCCGGCACACCGGCCAGCACCCCCTCGACCATCATCAGCGGCAGCACCGCATCGACACGGGGTTCCACAAACGCCTCCAAAGCCCGCGCCTGCGCCGCGTCCTCGGTCATGACATACAGCTCTGACGCCAACCGCTGATCCAGAAACCCCGTGAACGTCAGCCGGAACGACGAAACCATCGTTGACACGCCCACATTCGCCGCCATCGCCAACAGCAAAGCGGCAAGCGCCAGCGACAACCCCGGCAGTTGCGCCCGCGTATCCGCCCAGAACCATTCGCCCAGCACACCCCGTGCCCCCCGCGCGCCCAAAGCCAGCGCAAGGTCCAGCACCAGCGGTAACCCCAACGCCGCCCCGATCAGCAGGCACCCCAGCAGAACGAACGCCGCCGCCAGCCCGCTCCCCCAGACCAGCAGCACCCCGGCCCCGCCCAACAAGATTGCCGACAACCCGCCCAGCACCAGTGCCCGCCACCGCGCGCCCAAAGTCGCCCCTCTCGATTGCGCCAAAAGCGGCATCCGCGCCAGCCCCCACAACGCCCCCGTCGCCGCCAGTGCCGTGCCGCCCATCGCGATCCCCAGTCCCGACAGCCACCACGACGCCCGCAATGTCAGCGTCCCCGCCACATCGGCCCCGTAAAGGCCTCGCAGCGTCGCCGCCACATCCGGCAACAACGCCCCCGCGATGACATAGCCCAGCGCCACGCCGATCACCCCCGCGACCAGCGCCAGCACCGCCAGCTCCACCGCCATCAGCCCGATCACCACACTCAGCGGCACCCCCAGCGCCCGGAGCGTCCGCACCACCGGCCGCCGCTGTTCGAACGCCAGCCCGATCGCCCCATGCACGATGAAAATCCCCACCGCAAAGGCCAGAAACCCAAAGGCCGTCAGGTTCAGGTGAAAACTGTCCGTCAGCCGTCCGACGTCATTCTCCTGCTCTGCCGCCCGCAGCATCAGCCCCGGCGCGACCTCTTCCAGCGGCCGCTGCCCCAGGGGCTGCGCCTGCGCCGCAATCATCCGGCTGATGACGCCGTCCAGCCCCAACAGCCTTTGCGCCACGCCCACATCGGTGATCGCCGTCCCCGGGGCCAACCCATCGGCCACCACCACAGGTACACCGACCCCGGCCAAAGCCTCTGCCACATCCGCCCCGGCAAAGATCTGCCCGTCCCCCGTCAGAAAGGCATTCACATCCGCCCCGTCCGTGATCGCCACCGGCCCGAGCCCCCCCGGCGCCGTCAGGGGATCAAGACCTACCAGCCGCACTCCCTCCAGCCGCCCCTCCACAACCGGGCTTACCAGCCACCCGCCGCGCCGCAGGGCGACATAGACGGCCTCCGGAATATCCGCCCCGTCCCGGCTCAGAAGCTGGTCGAACTGCCCCTCGCCCAGCGTTGCCGCCGCCGCGTCATAGCTCGCCCGCGCCTCGGCATTGATCGCCTGCACGCCCGACCACAGCGCCGTGGCCAAGGCAAGTCCGGCCAGCAAGGTGAAGAGTTGCAACGGGTTGCGCCGCCAATGCGACATCAGCGCAACCAGAGCCGCCCTCTTCACGGGACGTTCCTCACGCCACCAACCCCCGCGCCAGATGCAGCCTTGCCCCCATCCGCGCGGCGATCCGCTCCGAATGCGTGACGATCAGCAGCCCCGCCCCCGTCTCGGCCGCCAGGTCCAGCATCAGCGCCAGAACCCCGTCTGCCGTCACCTCGTCCAGGTTCCCCGTCGGCTCATCCGCCAGCACGACCTTGGGCCGCGCCGAAAGCGTCCGCGCAATCGCCACCCGCTGCTGCTGCCCGCCTGACAGTTGCTCGGGATACTTGCCCAGATGCGGCTCCAGCCCCATCCGGGCTGCGAGCACACGGTCCCATTCCGGATCATGTCGCCCCGCCAGCCGCGCCTGAAACGCGATATTCGCCCCGACCATCAGACTCGGGATCAGGTTGAACTGCTGGAATACCACCCCCACCGTCCCGCGACGCACCGCAGCCCGACCCCGGTCGTCCAGCCCAGTCATCTCCACCCCGTCCAGCATGACAGACCCGCTGTCAGGCGAATCGAGCCCACCGATCAGATGCAACAGCGTGCTCTTCCCGCTTCCCGACTCGCCCGTCAGGGCCAGAGTCTCGCCCGCGCCAAGGTCCAGATCGACCCCGCGCAGCACAGGCACAGGCCCGTCAGGCCCCGGATAGGTCTTGGTCAGATTGCGAACGGTCATAAGCATGCCCTGCACCTAACCCGTCCGGCCCCCAAGGGAACAGAGCCGGGCCGAAATATCGCAGATCAGGCCCGCGCCGCGTCCCCGATGGCCCGCCGTGTCAGGCCCGTCACCAAAAGGATCACCACGGACAGCACCGCTGCCGCCACGGCCACCGCGACGAACAGTTGCGGCAACCCGATCCGCGACAGAAGCGCCGCAAAAACGAACGGCCCCACTGCCGCGCCCGACAGGCCCGACAACAGCATCGCCGCCGACATGCGGGGATCTTCGCCCAAAAGCTGCGTCCCCCAGACAAAGAACGACGGGAACGCCAGCCCGACAAACCCGCCAGCCAGCACATAACCCACCGCCTCGAACCCCGCTGCCGCCAGCCCCGCCGAAGCCGCCGTTCCCGCCACCCCGATCAGGAACATCCGGTCCGCCGGGATCATCCGCGTCAGCCAGTACAACGCCAGCCTCCCGATCAGGAACGCCGTAAAGAACCCCGACGCCAGCCCCGCCGCCATGTTCTCTGACCAGCCAAGTGAGATCAGCGCCGACGCACCCAGCCCGCTCAACGCCATCTCCAGACAGACAGCGATGAAGTTCAGCCCCAGAATCCCCATCCGCCAATGCAGGATCGACGGCAGCCCGCCCTTGCTCGCCGCCGCCTGCTCGCCCTTGTACAGCACGATCAGCGACAGCGCGAAAACCGCGATCCCGGCATAGACGATCGTGATGCTGCCCCCGGCCCAGACATACATCAGCGGCCCGGCGATCAGCCCGACCCCCGATATCCCGTTGACCAGCCCCACCATGCCCGGCCCCTTGCGCCCGAACCCGGCCAGAAAATCCCGGTTCACATGGGTCGCAATCAACCCGAACCCCGCCCCGGCAATCAGACTGCCCAAGAGCGTCAGCGGCCAGTTGATCATCAGCGCGATCAGCCCCGTCCCCGCCGCCATGAACAGCATCGATACCCGCGACCCAAGGCCCCGCACCCCCAGCGTCACCGCCAGAACGGCCAGCACCCCGCCCCCCGCATGGGTGGACAAAATCAGGCTCGCCGATCCGGTATCAAGGCCATAGGCCCGCGTGAACGCAGGCAGGGCCACGCCATAGATCGCGCCCAGAACGCCAATCAACACAAATGACAGCGCCCCCGAAACAAAGAGGCGGGACATGAAACCGGGGGTATCCGACATGGACTTTTCGCCTTGGGATTGGCCTGCCCGCCTCCGATGCCGCAACCCGCCCCCAAGGTCCAGAGGTCACGGATCAGAACCCCGTCAAATGCGCCCGATCTGCAGCATTCACCCGTCAATCAGGCAGTCGATGAACCGTCAACAGCAATTTGCGCAAATCTACGCAAATCCCGGAGTCCCGCAAATCTGCCCTTGCAGGGACGCCGCCCAGACGCCAAACAAAGGCCAAACCTCACCACGGGCAAAAGGATCATGCAGATGGCAAACCTTTCGGGCAAATGGGCCTTCGTCACCGGGGCCAGCCGTGGCGTGGGCCACCACATCGCCGCGGGCCTCGCCGCGCAGGGCTGCAACCTCGTGCTCCACAGCCGCGAAACCGCCCACACCGCCGCGCTGACCGCCAAACTCACAGCGCAAGGCACCAAGGTCATCCCCGTCGCCGCCGAGCTCTCCGACCCCGCCCAGGTCGAGGCGATGCTCGATCAGGTCCAATCCGCAGGCCCCATCGACATCCTCTACAACAACGCCGCCCTGATGACCCCCAAGCGCAGCGACCCCTGGGATACCCCCGCCGCCGACCTTGGCCTCTCGTTTCAGGTCAACGTCATCGCCCTTGTCCGCATCTGCGCCCGCCTCGCCCCGCCGATGGTCGCCCGCCGCTGGGGCCGCATCGTCAATCTGACCTCGGGCATCATGGATCAGCCCGAACTCACCGCCTACGCCATCTCCAAGGCCGCCGTCGACAAATACGTCCGCGACTTCGCCCCCGCCCTGCGCGGCTCCGGAGTCACCATGAACCTCCTCGACCCCGGCTGGCTCCGCACCGACCTCGGCGGCGCCAACGCCCCCGGAGACCCGGCTTCCGTCCTCCCCGGCGCCCTCGTCCCCGCCCTCCTTGACGATGGCGTCAGCGGCCGCTTCTTCCGCGCGCAGGACTATGCCGGGCTGGATATGGAAGAGGCGCTGGAAAAGGCGGTGGCTGGTTAAGGAACGGCCAGCCAGACGCACTTTTTTGCCAGAGGGGGCTTTGCCCCAACCGGGCATGACGCCACTCATCACAAATCACTGATTATTGTTGATCCATATGGCTGCCCGTCGCAGGCTGAAGGCATGAGTCGCCGGATCAATCCGCCTCTCTTGCCTGACCGAATTGGCAACGATCTGATGAGTAGGACCCGCCCATGCGCCTGATCCCCACCCTTGCCTTGTCCCTGGCGGCAAGTCTTTCGACCCTGTCTGTCAGGGCGCAGGAAACGACGGCCCCCGATTTTGACCGTTCGGTCCTTCCCATTGCCACCGGCCCCTTCACCGGCACAGTGGGCCTGCGCTCCGATGACTCCACCCCCGCCTTTCCGCGCCCTGTGACAGCGCCGGAAGGCGCGCCAAACGTGCTTCTGGTTCTTCTCGACGACGTGGGCTTTGGCGCGTCCAGCGCGTTCGGCGGCATCATCGATACGCCAAATCTCGAGGCTCTTGCAGCCGAGGGTTTGCGCTACAACCGCTTTCACACCACGGCCGTCTGCAGCCCGACGCGCGCAGCGTTGATCACCGGACGCAACCATCACGCAGCGCATACCGGCGTCGTGATGGAAATGGCCACCGGCTTTGACGGCTACAATAGTCTGCTCGGCAAGGATATGGCCAGCATCGGCGCCATGCTGACCCTGAACGGCTACAACACCGCATGGTTCGGCAAGAACCACAACGTGCCCGACTGGCAATCCACGCAGGCAGGCCCATTCGACCTTTGGCCGACAGGTCTGGGGTTCGAGAAGTTTTACGGGTTCATCGGCGGGGTGGCGAATAACTGGCGACCCGCGCTGTTCGATGGCACAACGCCGATCGAACCCTACGTCGGCAATCCCGACTATAATCTGGACTACGATCTCGCGGATCAGGCCATCCACTGGATCACGATGCAGCAGACCGTTGCACCCGACAAACCCTTCTTCGCCTATATCGCGCCGGGCGCCATCCATGCCCCACAGCATGCAAGACCCGAGTGGATTGCCAAATACGAGGGTCGTTTCGACATGGGCTGGGACAAGATGCGCGAGGAAATCTTCGCGCGCCAGCTTGAGATGGGAATCATCCCTCCCGACACCGAACTCACGCCGCGCCCGGAAGAGATTCCCAGTTGGGATTCGATGGACGACCGGCAAAAAAGGGTGATGGCCCACATGATGGAAGTTGCGGCGGGTCAGCTTTCTCAGGTGGACTACAACTTCGGTCGCGTCATGGCAGCCATCGACGCCTTGGGCGAAACCGATAACACGCTGGTCATCTTCGTGATCGGTGACAACGGCGGCAGCGGCGAAGGCACGTTGCAGGGTGTATTCAACGATATGAACATCGTCTCGCAAAGCACCGAGACCCTCGACTATCTGGAAGCCAACATGGCGGACATGGGCAGCTGGAAGTCATCGAACCTTTATGGTGTGCCTTGGGCTTGGGCCACGAACACGCCGTTCCAATGGACCAAACAGGTGGCCAGCCATTTCGGCGGCACGCGCAACGGTCTCATCATCTCATGGCCCGATGGGATCGAGGCGCGCGGTGAAATCCGCTCTCAGTTCACCCACGTCATCGACATCGTGCCGACCATACTGGAGGCTGCGAACATACCTCAGCCGGTTTCTGTAAACGGCGTGGACCAGACCCCGATCCAGGGGATCAGCATGGTCTACAGCTTCGACGATGCCGACGCTGAAAGCCGTCGCATAACACAGTACTTCGAGATTTTCGGAAACTCCGGCATCTACCACGACGGCTGGTTCGCCGGGACCAGACCGTTCCGTCTGCCGTGGAGCGGCGTGGGGACGGATGTGGATGTGATGACCACGGAATGGGAACTCTACAACATCGACGAGGACTTCTCGCAGGCGCGAAATCTGGCCGCCGAAATGCCTGAAAAGCTGCGTGAAATGCAGATCCGCTTCTACGCCGAGGCGGCGAGAAACAATGTGCTGCCGATCCAGACCTCGGCAGCCGAGAGGTTCGGTGAAGGCATTCGGCCAAGTCTGGTGGGGGATCGCACATCTTTCACCTACACCGCCGGTCTGACCCGCATTCCCGAAGGTGCCGCCCCACCCATCAAGAACCGAAGCTGGAGCCTGACCGCCGACGTTACCCTGACCGAGGGCGATACAGGCGTGATTGCCACGGAGGGGGGCATTCTGGCCGGATGGGCGCTATACTTCGAGGCAGGCAAGCCGGTATTCAGTTACAGCTTCACCAACGGCGAAAGGTGGCGCATCGCCGCCGAGGAACCGCTGCCCGCCGGTGAGCACAAGCTTGTCATGGCCTTCACCTATGACGGGGATGGCATGGGCAAGGGTGGTGACGTCACCATCACGGCGAACGACACGGTCGTGGCCGAAGGGCGTGTCGAGCGGACCGTTCCCTTCCGGTTTTCGACCGAAGAAACCTTCGATGTCGGTGAGGATACCGGAACACCAGTGGACCTGTCCTATGACACGCCAGCCGTCTTCACGGGTGAACTCGGAAGGGTCGTCATCGACCTGAAATGATGCCCACACGCTCTGCCGCCATCCTTTGGGGTGGCGGCGGCGACTTTACGTCCAGTCCAGCACAACCTTCCCGCTTTTCCCTGACAGCATCGCGCCGAACCCGTCGCGGAACTCATCCACCTTGAACCGGTGCGTGATCACCCGCCGCACGTCCAGCCCGTTTTCCAGCATGGCGATCATCTTGTACCAGGTCTCGAAAATCTCGCGGCCATAGACGCCCTTGATGGTGATCGCCTTGAACACGATCCGGGACCAATCCACCGGGCTTTTCCCCGGCGGAATACCCAAGAGAGCAATCCGCCCGCCCATCACAAGGCTTTCAACCATCTGGTCCATCGCCCGCTGATTGCCCGACATTTCAAGGCCCACGTCAAAGCCTTCCTTCATCTTCAGCCCCGCCATGACCTCTTTCAGGTCCTGCGTGGCCACATTCACCGGCACCACATCCGCCACCTCGGCGGCAAGGGCGAGCCTGTCCGGATTCACATCCGTAATGACCACATGCCGCGCCCCCACATGCCGAACGACAGCCGCCGCCATGATGCCAGTCGGCCCGGCCCCGGTGATCAGCACATCCTCACCCACCAGATCGAAGGACAGCGCCGTGTGAACCGCATTCCCCAAGGGATCAAGGATCGCCCCGATCTCGTCATCAATCGCATCGGGCAGGAGCACCACGTTGAACGCGGGCAGGCGCAGGAACTCGGCAAAGGCCCCCTGTTCGTTCACCCCGATCCCCCGCGTCGCCGGGTCCAGATGGAACTTTCCGGCCCGCGACTGGCGCGATGTCTTGCCGATCAGATGCCCTTCACCCGAAACCCGCTGCCCGATCTTCAGGTCGGTGACGTTTTTTCCTAATTCTACTATTTCTCCGGCAAACTCGTGCCCGGTGATCATCGGTACCGGAATCGTCCGCGCCGCCCATTCGTCCCATTGCCAGATATGAATATCCGTCCCGCAGATCCCCGTCTTCTTCACCCGGATCAGCACGTCATCCGGCCCGATCGCTGGCACGGCCGCGTTCACCATCCACAGCCCCACCTCGGCCTTCGACTTCTCCAGCGCCTTCATCCCGTTCGTCATGCCAGAACCCCCGTATCCCGCCCGGCCTCGGCAAAGGCCGCCAATGCCTGATCCAGATCACCCTTCGTCAGCGCCGCATTCATCTGCGTCCTGATCCGCGCCCGCCCCTTGGGGACGACCGGGAAGAAGAACCCGCTCACATAGACCCCCAGTTCGAACAGCCGCGCCGCCATCGCCTGCGCCTTGGGCGCATCATAGAGCATCACCGGAATGATTGGATGCTCCCCCGGCAACAGATCAAACCCCGCCTCGGTCAGCCCCGCCCGCCAATCCGCCGCATTTGCAAACAACTGCGCCCGCAGATGATCGCCCTCTTCCACCAGCCGCAACGCCTCAATCCCCGCCGCCACAACGGCCGGGGGCAGGGCGTTGGAAAACAGATAGGGCCGCGCCCTTTGCCGCAACAGGTCCACAACCGCCTGCGGCCCCGCGATATAGCCACCAATGGCCCCGCCCAAAGCCTTTCCCAGCGTCCCCGTCATCACATCGGCCCGCACCCCGGCATGGGCTGGCGTCCCCTTGCCCTTGGGCCCCATGAACCCCGTCGCATGGCAATCATCGACCATGACCAGCGCGTCGTACCGGTCCGCCAGCGTCCGGATTTCACGTAAGTTCGCCAGATACCCATCCATCGAAAACACGCCATCCGTGGCAATCATCACATGCCGCGCGCCCCCGGCCCGCGCGGCCTTCAACTGAGTCTCCAGATCGTCCATATCCGAATTCGCAAACCGGAACCGCTTCGCCTTGCACAACCTTATCCCGTCAATAATCGACGCATGGTTCAGCGAATCCGAGATGACGGCATCCTCCTCGCCCAGAAGCGGCTCGAACAATGCCCCGTTGGCATCGAAACAGGCCGCAAACAGGATGGAATCATCCTGCTCCAGAAACGCCGCCAGCCGCCGCTCAAGCTCGCGGTGCAGATCCTGCGTCCCGCAGATGAACCGCACCGACGCCATGCCGTAGCCATGCGCATCCATCGCCGCCTTCGCCGCCGTGATCAGCGCGGGATGATCCGCCAGCCCCAGATAATTGTTGGCGCACAGGTTGATGACCTCACGGCCCCCGACATCCACCCGCACCCCCTGCGGCCCGCGGATCTCGCGCTCGGTCTTCCACAGGCCTTCGCCACGGATCTCTGTCAGCCGGGCCGAGATATCGTCAAGAAAACGGGACATGGGCGCACTCCTTCTCGCTCGCGGGATACGCCCCCGACGCTACAGCCCCTGCACCAGAACCGACACCTCCTGACGCAATCAGGCCGCGAGCGCGACAGGCCCGCGCGACTCCCGGATCGGCAGATGGATCAGCGCCGAAAACGCCCCGATCCCGATCCCGATCCACCAGACAAGGGTATAGCTCCCATAGGCATCATAAAGCCGCCCGCCAAGCCACACGCCCAGAAACGCCCCGATCTGATGGCTCAGGAACACGATCCCATATAGCGTCCCCATGTACCGCACGCCATAAAGATGCGCGACAAGGCCCGATGTCAGCGGCACGGTAGCAAGCCACAGGCTCCCCATCACAGCCGAAAACACCAGCACGGTAAACGGAGTCATCGGCAACAGGATGAACCACACACAGATCAGCGTCCGCCCGGTATAGATCCCGGACAAAAGGTACTTCTTGGGGAAATGCTTGCCCGCCCAACCAGCGGTCAGCGTGCCCACGATATTGGCCAACCCGATCACTGAAATCGCAATCGCGCCCAGCGCGCTCGTCGTCGTGATCCCCATCCCGTGCAGCACCGACCCGGGCAGGATTGGCCCGCACATCTCGGTCACGAAAGCCGGGAAATGCGCGGTAAGGAACCCAAGCTGATAGCCGCAGGAAAAAAAGCCAAGGAAAATGAACGTATAGGATGGATCGCGGAACGCCCCCTTCAGGACGGTCCCCATCGACGCCTGCAAATCCCCTCTTGACGCCGCGGCCGGGCTCTTGATGAAGGGCAAGGCCAGAAGCGTGCACAGCATCGTGACCGCAAAGACAATGAACACCGACTGCCACGCCATGAACCTCAGCAGATATTCGGCCAAAGGCGGTCCGAACACCTGTCCCGCCGACCCCGCCGCCGTCGCAATGGCGAGCGACATTGACCGGTTCTCCGCACTCGAAGCGCGTCCCACAACGGCCAGCACCACGCCGAACCCCGCTCCGGCGATGCCGAAACCCACCAGCACTTCAAGCGCTTGCATCGCCCCCGGCGTTGTCGCAAAGGCCGACAGGATAAGCCCCGACGCATAAAGCAGGACCCCCGCCACAATGGCCTTCCGGTCGCCGATCTTCTCGGCAATCGCGCCAAAGAACGGCTGCCCGATCCCCCAGGCCAGATTCTGGATCGCGATCGCAAGGCTGAACTCGGCCCGGGGCCAGCCGAACTCTTCGGCAATCGGAATCTGGAACACACCAAAGGCACCCCTGATCGCAAAGCCGATCATCAGGATGACACAGCCCGAAATCAGGACCGGGGTGACAAGGGCGGCAGGGCGCATGGACATGGGCGGATCTGTCCCACGCTGCGACAAACTGTCAATCCGTCATATGTGCGCCACGTCATCACTCATCGTGATCCCCCTTACCAAGGTCGGCTTTCCCAACCGGAAACGGCAGGTTATGCCTTTTCCATGACCACGATCCCCGATCTCTACGCCGCCCGGATCGCCAGCGGCACGCTCCACCCCGATCCGGCGCAGGCGGACGTCCTGCCCATGCTCGAACGGGTGCGGACCGAGGTCGCCCACCCCGTCCGTCGCGGCTTCTTCCGCAAGGCCGAACCGGTGCGCGGCCTTTACCTCTGGGGTGGCGTCGGGCGTGGCAAATCCATGCTGATGGATCTGCTGACCGAAACGATCGAAGTCCCGAAATGGCGGCGTCACTTCCATGCCTTCATGCAATGGACCCATGCCGAAATGAACAAGGCCCGCGCCCGTGGTGTGGACGATGCCATTGCCCCCGTGGCCGATATCATTGCCGATCAGGTCCGCTTCCTCGCCTTTGACGAAATGCAGATCACCGACATCGCCGACGCGATGATCGTGGGCCGCTTGTTCGAACGCCTCTTCGCCGCCGGTGTGACTGTCGTCACCACCTCAAACCGCCCGCCCGATGATCTTTACAAGGACGGTCTGAACCGCACCCTGTTCCTGCCTTTCATCCAGATCATCAAGGATCATCTCGAAGTCGTCGAACTCTCAAGTCCCACCGACCACCGCGAAGGCCGCCTGACCGGCGCCCAGACCTATTTCACGCCCATCAGCCCCGCCTCCCGGGCCGAGGTTGACCGCATCTGGACAGCCCTCAGCCACGGACAGGCCCATCCCCTCGTCCTGCGCGTCCACGGCCGCGATGTGGAAATCCCCGCCTTCCACAACGGCGTCGCTCGGGCGAGCTTCTACGACCTCTGCGGCCGCCCCCTCGGCCCTGCCGACTACCTCGCCTTGGCCCAGTCCGCCCGCGTCCTTATCATGGATGACATCCCCCAGCTCTCGTCCGAAAATTTCAATCAGGCCCGTCGTTTCGTGACCCTGATCGACGCGGTTTACGAGGCGAAAGTGCGTCTCATCTGCTCTGCCGCCGCCCGGCCGGACATGCTCTATGTCGAAGGCGAAGGCAGTTTCGAATTTGCGCGCACGGCAAGCCGTCTCAAGGAAATGCAGGCCGAGGACTGGGGCAAGCGCTGACGCTTGCCTTCAGTGCCCTTTCAGCGCCTCAAGACCGAAGGGTCCCGTCCGCATCGGCTCCGCGCGGTCCGTTAACCCGTTCCTTACTGTGTCGGACCCATGATCCGGCCCGACCAGAACGGTAAACAGACCCCTAAACCACCGCCCAAGAAATACCGACGCAATACCGACGCAATACCGACGTGTTACCGACAAGATGCCGACGCAATAAACACATATACATCAATCGCTTGCTGTTGCATAAACAAACCACCCCCCACATCCCGCTCCCAAACCGAGGGCGTGCGGCCCACGCGGATAAGCGACGCCCCCCAATCACCACATTGTCTTTGCCGCCCGCCCCGGCCAATCCGCGTCATAACCCCGCCCGTCAAAGCCCGCCTTGATCCCGGTCAGCATATCACCCACAGTAGGCAACCCCGCACTCTCATCCCCCGCCGTCCACAGCCGTGACCGCAGCAAGGCCCGCGCGCATTGCGAATAGACCTCGGCAATCGACACGACGATCACCGACCGCGGCCGCGCCCCGTCCCGCTCGAATGACGACAGCATCTCGGGGTCATTCGTCACCGTCGCCCGCCCGTTCACCCGCATCACATTGGCTGACCCCGGCACCATGAACATCAGGCTCACCCGCCCGTCGCGCACGATATTGCGCAGGCTGTCCATCCGGTTGTTGCCGCGCCAGTCCGGCATCAGCAGCGTCCGGTCATCCAGTTCCCGCACCACCGGCCCGTCATTTCCGCGCGGGCTTCCGTCCGTCCCCTCGGGCCCCACCGTGCTCAGCACGCAGAACCGCGACGCCATGATCCAGCGCCGGTACTCCGGCGTCAGCCGGTCCGTGACCTTGATGACCGAAGCCTCGCCCGGCACACCATAAAGCGCCTCGAGCGCCGCCACATCGCGTATGTCGAACCCGCTCATGCCTTGGCCTTCCGCGGTTTCTTGGGTTTCGGTTCCGCCAATTCACCGGCAATCCCTGCCACGATCAGGCTTAACGCCGTCCCGTCCTCAAGCATGTCGTCGATCAGCGCATAGGGTTTTGCCCTGGGAAAAGGCGAGACCAGTTCCACATCGCCAAGGGCCGCAAGCGCCCCCGGCGTGGGCTTCAGGAACATCTGGTTGTCACAGAGGACACCCACCATCTTCTCACCCACAAAGACACCGTATTCCCCGAACATCCGCCGCAGCGAGATGCCCGAAACCAGCCCGGCCACATGATCGGCAAAGTCCTTGTCCGTCGCCATCGCTCTCTCCCCTGTCTCAGGCGGCGACGAACCCCGCCTCGGCCATCAGCCGGTCCGATGCCGTCTCGATCGCACTTTCCAACTGCACATTATACTCGGCCGAAGGCAGCCCCGTGGGAATGCGTGGCAGAAACTCGACAACTGCCAGCCCCGGCTGCCGGTAGATGCCCCGCCTGCCCCAGAAGACGCCCACATTGCATGCGACGGGCACACAATCCTGCCCAAGCTCCTGATACAAGACCGCGCTGCCGATCTTGTAGGGTGCCTTCACCCCCGGGGCGATCCGTGTGCCCTGCGGAAAGATGATCAGCTGTCCGGCCAACGCCCGGCCCGCCGCAACATCGGCCACCATCTTCTTGATCGCGAGCCCCCGCTTGCCCCGGTCCACCGGAATGCAGCCGATCCGCAACGCATACTGGCCCAGCAGCGGCGCCCACATCAGTTCCTTCTTCATGATGAACTTGCCCCGGGGAACCGAGGCATAGATAATGATGATATCCAGAAAAGACTGATGCTTGGCGGCGATCAGCACCTCATCCTTGGGCGGCGTCCCCCGCACCTCGGTCCGCAGGCCAACCATCCAGCGCGCCGTCCACCGCACCCAGCGGCAATAGGCGTGACAGGCCGCAATGGCCCCCTCGCGGCTGATGATCGCCCATGGCGCATAGATGATCGCAATGGGCAACATCATCACATACATCTGGCCCACAAAGATCAGCGACCGCAGCCATTGCACGGCGAACATCATGACTGTTCCTTCAGACTGCGCAGCGCCGCTCCCCGTGTCGCCATAAAGGCCACCACAGCCGCCAAAGGCGGAATGGCCAGCGGCCAAAGCCAGTGCAGCCCCTGAAAGCCCAGCCCCGTCAGGAAACTGCCCGCGTCATCTGCGCTGGGCAGGAACCAGATCGCCGCCATCCCCACCGCCGTTCCCACCGCCGCCCCGGTCAGCGCCCGCAGCGTGAACCGCCGCACAAAGGCTCGCGCGATGTATATGTCCCGCGCACCCACCAGCCGCAGCACCCGGATCACCTGCGCATTCGCGGCCAGTGCCGCCTGCGCGGCCATCGTGATCATCGCCGCAGTGGACAACCCGATCAGCACGATGGCCGCAAGACCCAAGAGCCGCAACCGCTCTGCCGCCGCGACCAAAGGTTCGCGCCAGCGCGTATGGTCGTCAAGCACCGCCCCCGGCACTTCGGCCAACAATCGCGCCCGCAGGCCGGTCTCGTCAAAGCCGTCGCCTTCCTCGATGATCTCGATCAGCTGCGGGATCGGCAGGCTGGCAATCGGCAGGTCCGGACCGAACCATGGCTCCAGCAGCGCCTGCTGCTCCTCGGGCGTCAGTGCCCTTGCGCTCGCAATCCCCGGCGTCGTTTCCAAGAGCCGCACCGCCGCCGCCGTCTGCGCCCCCACCTGATCCTGCGGCGCAGAAATCCGCAATGTTGACGTCCGCGCCAGTTCTGCCGCCCAGCGGTCGGCCATCCGTTCAGTCGCAAGCGAAAACGCCAGCGCGAACACCGCCAGCAACGCCATCGCGCCAGACGTGAACACCGTCAGCCGCGCCGTGAACCCGGTCGGGGGCACGGCCCGGTCCGCCTGCGGATCACCCGCCAGCAGCGACAAAAGGAACCCCAGACGCACCTTCACAGTTCGGCCCCCGCCGCCTGCAGCTTGCGCCCCGCCAGCCGCAGGATCCGCGCCGAAACCTGCGCCTTTGCGGCCCGGATCAGGTTCAGGTCATGGGTCGCCACCAGCACGGCCTTGCCCATCTTGTTCAACTCGACAAGCAGCGTCAGCAACCGCTGTGACATTTCCCAGTCGATGTTCCCGGTCGGTTCGTCCGCGATCACCACATCCGGCGACATGATCACCGCCCGCGCCAGCGCCGCCCGCTGCCGTTCCCCGCCTGAAAGCTGGGGTGGCAGGCTTTCCGCCTGTCCCGCCAGCCCGACCCAGGCCAGCAGGTCCTTGAGGTTGGCATCCGCCTCGGCCTGCCGCCCCGCCACCGTCAGAGGCAGGACCACATTCTCGGACAGGGGCAGATGGTCCAGGAACTGGCAGTCCTGATGCACCACGCCGATGCGCCGCCGTGCCATCGCCACGTCGTCCCGGTTCATCTTGCGCGTATCCGATCCAAAGATCGAAACTTCGCCCCCCGTCGCCACAAGTTCCCCATAGCAAAGCTTCAAGAGCGTCGTCTTGCCCGCCCCCGACGGCCCGGTCAGGAAGTGGAAGGATCCCGGGGCAAGCTGAAGCGAGACCTCGGAAAACAGCTCTCCTCCGCCGTAACTATAGGTGACATTGCGAAGTTCGATCAAAGTCCGTCTCCCGTGCGCTCGGCTGTTGTGCCCAAATAAGTCACGGGTTTCAATCGCAGCGGACAAGGGGTTGCGCAAATCCTTGGCGAATGCCCGCTTGATTGCTAGATTGCGGTCAAGAAGGGCAGGACAACTGCCCTGTCACGGGCGTAAGGACAAAGAGTATGCGGCTGATTTGCCCGAATTGCGGGGCGCAATACGAGGTTGCCGATGACGTGATCCCCCCCCTCGGGCGGGACGTCCAGTGTTCAAACTGTTCCCATACTTGGTTCGAAAGCCCCGGTGCGTCCGAAGAGGACGAATTCGCGCTTCCTCCCGAACCCGCGCCGCAGCCCGCCCCGCCACCGCCCATGGCACCGCGCACGTTCACGCGCCGTGAAAGTCCTGTAGTGCGCACGCCCATGCCCAAACCGCTGGCCGAACGCGCTGCCGCCGCACCCGAGGTGCCGCCCGCGCCTGAACCCGCACCCGAGCCGCCCGCCACCTTTGCCGACGCGCCCAAGGAACCCGCTGCGCCGCCAACCGTGACACCCCGGGCACCCATGCGCAACGTCCCGCCCGAGGTCGCCGAGATCCTGCGCGAAGAGGCCGCCCGCGAGGAAGCCGCTCGCAAGGCCGAGGCCGCCACCGGCATCGAAACCCAGCCCGAACTCGGCCTTGAATATCCCGCCGAAAGGGACGACACCGATGACCTGCGCCGCCGCATCGAAAAGATGCGGGCCGAGGCGGACGCGATGACCATAACCTCCATCGCCCCCACGCCCCTGCCGCCCGCGCCGACGATCGGCACGGCCCCGTCGCGCCGCGACCTTCTTCCAGATATCGAGGAAATCAACTCGACCCTGCGGTCTGCCAACGAACGCGGCCCCGTCGCAGAAGAGACGGCCCGCGCCGAGGCCACCAACCGCCGCGGGTTCCGCTTTGGGTTCAGCCTTGTCCTGCTGCTCGCGGCGGCGCTGGCGACGGTTTATGTCTTTACGCCGCGCATCATCGTCATCGTGCCCGAAGCCGCGCCAATTCTGACGCCCTATGCCAATGCCGTGGACGACGCCCGTCTCTGGCTCGATCTCGGATTGCAGCAGGTGCTGGATGTGATCGCTCCCGATGAAGCGGATGCACCCGCCACCACGGCCCCGGCCTCGGGTGGCTGACGCCTAGAATTGCTCCAGCAGCCGCTTGAGGTAGTCAAGCTCCAGCGTCGGCCGATCCTGTTCGGCCGCCCGCTTGCGGATATCGTCCAGAAGCTCTTCGGCCCGGCGATAGATATCCGCGCCCTGCAGCATGTTTTCGTCCGTGCCATAACGGCCCGAATTGTTCCCCGTTTCGCGCCCCAGCGGATCACGGCGGGTGGGCTCTGTCCGGGCCTGCGCATTGCTGCCATCGGCCTGTTCGCCCTGACCAGGTTCCGCGTCGTTCTGCGCCAGCGCCTCGCCAAGATTGCGAAGTCCTTCGCGCAGCGCGTCCATCGCTTCGGACTGTTGGTCAATCGCCTCGGCCATGCGCCCGTCGCGGAGCGCCTCTTCGGCCTGATCCATCGCGCCTTCGGCTTGTTCAAGAGCGCGCCGCGCGGCTTCGGCCTGGTCGCCGGTCAGACCGGGCAGATTGCCTCGCTGCCGTTCCAGCTCACCACGCAGCGCCTGCTGCCGGTCGGCCAGTGATTGCGGGTTTTGTCCGCCGTCGCCGCCTTCGGGCTGGCGTTCATTCCCCATGCCGTTGCCGCCCTGCTCGCCATTCTGCGGATCGCCACCCTGGCCCAGACCGTCGCCCTCTTGCTGACCAGGTTGTTGCCCCTGCTGGCCCTGCTGCTGCCCGTCCTGCTGCTGGCCATCCTGCTGGCCAGGCTGCTGCCCATCCTGTGGCTGGTTGAACTGGTTCTGCAGATCGCGGAAGGCATCGTCCGAAAGGTCCTGCTGATCGCGCAGCGTATCCTGCAGATCCTGCATCGACTG
This sequence comes from Rhodobacterales bacterium, assembly GCA_026400355.1. GTDB lineage: Bacteria > Pseudomonadota > Alphaproteobacteria > Rhodobacterales > Rhodobacteraceae > JAPLPE01. The sequence goes on from JAPLPE010000024.1 coordinate 24,383, forward strand.
CTGCCCGGGCGTGCGCGGCCCGTTGCCATTTCCGTTCTCGCCCTGCGTGACCTGCAGGTTCTGCATCAGCTGGTCCAGTTGCGCCATAAGCTCGGCCGCTTCGGCCATCCGGCCTTCTTCCATCAGTTCCTGAATGCGGTCCATCAGGGCCTGAATCTCGTCCTGCGTGACCTGACGGCTCTGATCCTGCGCCGAGTTGGGCTGATCCGTCTGATCCTCGCCCGGTTCGGCATTCTGGGCCAGCATGTTGAGGTAGTCGTTCGTCGCCTCTCGCAGCTCCTGCATCAGCTCCGCGATTTCCTCGTTCGACGCGCCGTTCCGCATCGCCTCGGCCAGCCGCTCCTGCGCGCGTCGCAACCGTTCCCGCGCGTCGGCCAGCGTCCCGTCCTCAAGCTGCACCGCCAGATCCCACATCGCCTTTGTAATCTCGTCCTGCTTTTCGACGGTCAGCGTGCCGTTGTCAGACGCATTTTCAAGATCGCGGATGATAAAGGAAAGCCGCAGATAGGTCTGTTCGTTGGCAAAGATATCCTCGGGCTTGTAGGACACCGCCCTGAGAAGCTGGACAACCTCGGGCGCATTGGCCCTGGACCACAGCAGATAACGCCGCTGTTCCACCACGGCCCGCGCCATCGGCTCAAAGAACCGTCGTCCGGGCAGGACCATCTGTTCCGGTGAAGTCGTCGTGACCTGACCGCTCGCATCCGTCGCGGTAAGGGAAATCGTCACCGGCATGTTCGCAAACGGATGCTCCGAGAAGTTCTCGATCAGCTTTTCCTCGAACTCCTTCCGGTCTCCTGTAAAGGGCATCGGCAAGTCGATCACGATCGGCGCACGCAGATCAGGTTCGTTCACAAGGCCAAAGCTCCGCGTCACCGACGGCAGATCAAGCGCAATGGTCGCCGTCCCCGACATGACACCAAAGTCGTCCGACGCCTTGAACGGCTGGCTCATCTCGCCCATCGCATCGGCATCGACCGGCCCGCTCAGTTCAACCTTGGGCGGCAGATCGGGGATCAGCGTGATGATCCATTCGGCCCCGCCTTCGCCATGAATGGCCAGCTTGCCGTCCTGCACTACCTCGAACGCCTGCTGCGCCTCCGACGCAGACGGAATGTCTCCCGTCCGGCCGGAAACGGTTTCGGCAACCGTCAGGCTGCCCACATCGCCATACAGGCGCAATGTCACCGTGCTGCCCTGCGGCACAGCCAATGGCCCCTGCGGAATATCGGCAAGGTAAAGCGACGGCCGCCCGGTATAGGCCGGCGGCTCGATCCAGCCTTCCCAGACCGGCCCGGTCGCCAGAACCTGTTCACCCGTCGTGGCAACTTCGGTCACCGACCCCACGCGCCACAGCGACCCGAACAGAAGCGCCGTCACAAACAGGATCAGCGCCATATACCGAAGGCCATAGGGATCGCGGGATGATACCCGCAGATCAGGCTCGACCGCCTTGGCCGATTTCGTCCGCTCGGCCATGCGCCGCAGATGCGCGGCCCAAACGGCGTTGGACGCGGGGTCATCCGCCCCGATGGCCTGGCTGTCTGCCAGCGCTGCAATCGGCCGCCCCGGCATCGCCGCATCGACCCGCGCCACCGCCTCGTCCCGGCTGGGCCAGCGGAACCGGGTCACACCCCAGACAAGGCTTGCCAGCAGCCCCAGAACCGCAAAAACGGTTGAGCCCCAGAAAAGTTCCAGCGGGATCGCGTCCAGCCAGCCCATCATGAGCGGGGTGAGGGCCACGAACACAACCGACCAGAACGGCCAGAACGCCCGCACCGCACGCTCGGCCAGCATACCGGCACGCGTCAGCGCGACGGGTCGTGCCAGATGGCGCATCGGATCGTCGTAAGGGCGCGGTTGATCGGTCAGCGGGTCACTCCCTCTCTCTCGACCCGACGATACCACGTCAAAGCCACTCTGGCATCGTATCTCGGGAAATCATCTCGTCAAAGGTCGGACGTGCGCGGATAACCGCGAATTGATCCCCTTTCACCAGAACCTCGGGGATCAGCGGGCGCGAGTTGTATTCGCTCGCCATCACAGCGCCATAGGCCCCCGCAGACCGGAACGCCACAAGATCGCCTTCGGCCAGCAGCGGCATGTTGCGCGCCCTTGCAAAGGTATCTCCCGTCTCACACACTGGCCCCACAATATCAAAGGGCTGCACAGGGGCACCCGCATGCGGTTCGATGACCGGGATGATGTCGTGATGGGCGTCATACATTGCGGGCCGGATCAGGTCGTTCATCGCGCCGTCAAGGATCAGGAAATCCCGCCCCTCGCCCGATTTCACATAGATCACGCGGGACAGCATGATGCCCGAATTGCCGGAAATCAGCCGCCCCGGCTCGATCTCGATCTCGCAGCCCAGATGCCCCACCGTGCGCCGGATCATCTCGCCATATTCGCTGGGCAGGGGCGGTGCCTCGTTCGACCGGACGTAGGGAATCCCCAGACCGCCCCCCAGATCAAGCCGCGTGATCTCGTGCCCGTCCGCACGCAGGGCCAGCGTCAGATCGGCCACCTTGCGATAGGCCGCCTCGAACGGCGCAAGATCGGTCAGTTGCGACCCGATATGAACGTCGATCCCCATGACCTTGAGACCCCTCAGCCCCGCCGCCAACCGGTAGACATCCCGCGCCCGGGAAATGGGGATGCCGAACTTGTTCTCGGATTTGCCAGTTGCGATCTTGGCATGGGTCTTGGCGTCCACGTCAGGGTTCACCCGCACGGTGATCGGGGCCACCTTGCCCATCGCCCGCGCGACCTCATCGAGCGCGATCATCTCGGGCTCGCTCTCGACGTTGAACTGCTTGATCCCGCCTTCAAGCGCGAGCCGCATCTCCTCCCGCGTTTTGCCTACGCCGGAAAACACGATTCTGTCACCCGGCACACCCGCCGCCCGCGCCCGGCGATATTCCCCGCCCGACACCACATCCATCCCCGCGCCCGCATCCCCCAGAAGCTTGAGCACCGCGACATTGCTCAGCGACTTCATCGCAAAGCAGACGGTATGCGGCATGCCCGCCAGCGCGTCGTCAAACAGACCGTAGTGCCGCAGCAGGGTTGCAGCGGAATAGACATAGACGGGCGTGCCGACCGAGGCCGCAATCTCTGCAACCGGGACATCCTCAGCAAAGAGGCGGCCATCACGATAGAGAAAATGGTCCATCAAAAGCCCCCGGACATCCGTCGCGCGCCCTGGCACGGGCTCGCGGTCACCACTTATCAGAAGTGGGCCGGGGTTCAATGTCAGTAACTCTTTGATCTGGTGTACAAGGCCGCTGGACCTGACCATCACGAAAGCATTGCGATACGCCTTCTTGCTGCCCTAACCATCAGCGCGACACTTGCCGTTGTCCTTGGCGCGTCCTGGGCTAACCTTACCCTGATTTCTCTTGCCAGTTCCCCTGGGACCGCACCTGTCGAAACAGACGCTGCACTGACCGACGCCTTGGGGCCGCTTGTGCAGGGATCTGCGATTGACGGTCTGATGCTGGTCACAGTAGACGACGTGCTGGTGGCCTTGGGTGACAACCGGGCCGTCTCAAACCTCGCCTCGGTCCGCAAGAGCGTCTTGGCCGTACCGTTCTGTTTCGCCGCTGAAAAGGGGCTTTTCGGGCTTGACGAGACCTTGGCCGACCTCGGGATTGACGAAACCGCAAAGCCGCTGACCCAAACAGAAAAGTCCGCCACGATCCGTGATCTCTTGATGTCCCGGTCCGGTGTGTATCTGCCATCGCGGGCGGAAACCGATTCAATGCCGCGATGTGCCCTGCACGAAGCGCCTTTGCGCCGGGAAAGGATTTCTCTTGCAAAGACCGGGATTTCAACACCGTAGGTTCCATTTTCGCACAGGAAGCCGGGCATTCCATTACGCAGGCCCTTCAAGACAGGATTGCAGTTCCCGCCGGGTATCACGCTACCCAAGCCGCCCATTTGACCTTTGAAGCCACCCTCGTTACGGCTTTTCCGATCTGGCGCATCTATCTGTCCAACCGCAATCCGGTGCGGCTTGGGCAGGTTCTGTTGGCCGGCAGTGTCTGGGGCCGGGCACAGATCGTGCCGCCTGACTGGATCGCGCAGATGTTCACGCCGGTTCCGAACGAAGGCCCGGATTCTGACTATGGCCTTCTCTGGTCAATCACCAGGGACAGCGGCCTTGTCGTGGCAACCGGGGCGCGCGGCCAAATCTTGATCCTGGGTCACGCGGCAGGCTTTGCCCCCGAGGACAAAAACAACCCCGGCATCTAACCGCTGGGCTATGCGTTGCACATGGTGTTCGGGTACGAAAGACCCGGGCAGAGGCTTTGGTCCTGCACACGGTGGCCGCTGCTGCCCCACAAGGTGGGCCATCTGGTCCCTAGACGACCGGGCGCGACCGCAGGAACAGGTAAAGCGGCAGACCGCATGACACCCCGATGCAGAATGTCGCCGGGATCGCCACCAGTCCCACCCAGTTCCGGCGCACCGCGATCTCGGCCACGATCCAGACCGTCAGTGTGATCGCCGCAATTGTCAGGTCCCAGGTCAACCCCGTCGTAGAGGCATTGACGTACCAGGCGTCAATCAGCCCCGACAGCCCGGTTCCCGTTTCGCGCATGTAGGTCACGAACCAGTACATCGGATGCACCGCACCCCAGATGGCAAGCGCCAGATAGACCATCCGCAGTGGCGACATCAGCGCGTGACCGCCAGGCTGACGTTGTTGTTGGACATGCCAAATGCCGCGCCCGTCGACACGCCGCCCGTTCCGACCGACATGCCCAAGGCCGCCGAGGGGGTCATCGGGCCGCCGTCCGCACCGCAGGACGCCAGAACCGCAAGGCATAACGCCACCAGTATCGCTTTCATTTCAGTTCCTCCATCCAGCGGGCAACCTGCGCCCGCACCATCACCGGGGCCGTCCCGCCATAAGACTTACGGCTCGCCACCGAGTTTTCCACCCCCAGAAAAGCAAAGACATCTGCCGTGATCCCGGGATGGACCGATTGCATCTGCGCCAGTGTCAGATCGGGCAGGTCGATCCCCTGCTTTTCGGCCATTGCCACCAGCACGCCTGTCACATGATGCGCCTCGCGGAACGGCAGGCCAAGCGTTCTCACGCACCAATCGGCCAGATCAGTTGCCGTGGAAAACCCCGCACCGGCTGCGGCCTTCATCACCTCGCGGTTGGCGGTCATGTCGCCCACCATCCCGGTCATCGCGGCCAGCGCGAGCATCAGGTTGTCCGCCGCGTCAAAGACCTGCTCCTTGTCCTCCTGCATGTCCTTTGAATAGGTCAGCGGAAGGCCCTTCATGACGGTCATCAACGCGACATTTGCACCAAAGATGCGCCCGATCTTGGCGCGGATCAGTTCCGCCGCATCCGGGTTCCGCTTCTGCGGCATGATGGACGATCCGGTCGACCACCGGTCAGACAGCCGCAAGAAACGGAACTGCGCCGTTGACCAGATCACCAACTCTTCCGACAGGCGCGACAGATGCATTGCACAGATGCTCGACGCCGCAAGGAATTCCAGCGCGAAATCCCGATCGCTGACCGCGTCCAGCGAATTGGCCATCGGCCGGTCAAAGCCCAGCGCCTCGGCCGTCATCTGGCGGTCTATAGGGAAGGAAGTCCCGGCCAGTGCCGCCGCGCCAAGGGGCGACTCGTTCATCCGGTCTCTGGCGTCGGCAAAGCGCGACCGATCCCGCGCAAGCATCTCGACATAGGCCAGCATGTGATGGCCCCAGGTCACCGGCTGGGCAACCTGTAGATGGGTGAACCCCGGCATGACCCAGTCAGCCCCCGCCTCGGCCTGCGTCACCAGCGCCCGCATCAGTGCGGCCAGCGCCTGATCCGCCGCATCACACTGATCCCGCACCCACAGCCGGAAATCGACGGCCACCTGATCGTTCCGGCTCCGCGCCGTGTGCAGCCGCCCGGCCGGTTCCCCGATCACCTCTTTCAGCCGCGCCTCGATATTCATGTGAATGTCCTCAAGCGCCGTCGAAAAAGCAAAGGTTCCCGCCTCGATCTCTGACAAAACGGTGAGAAGCCCTTCCCTGATCGCCTCGGCGTCATTATTCGTCAGGATGCCTGTGGCGGCCAGCATCGCCGCATGGGCCCGCGACCCTGCGATGTCCTGTCGGGCAAGCCGCTTGTCGAACGAGATCGAGGCGTTGATTGCCTCCATGATCGCGTCCGGTCCGGCGGCAAACCGCCCGCCCCACATGGCATTCGAGGTCTTGGTCATGTTGAAGCAATCCTTGGGGGGCACATGGGATACGTCAGGCTTGCGGCTCTTTATACGGCCCTCGCATTTGTTGCAAACGCCGCCACTGCCGATATGGCGGCGCTCGAGGCGCTGCGCGACGGCGACATGCGCAAGTTGACCTTCCACACCGAGCCCGTCACGGCAGCGCTGACCCCGTTCGATGACGGCGCCGGGGGAGAGGTTTCGCTGGCTGCGTTTCAGGGCCAGTACGTGGTGGTCAACTTCTGGGCCACATGGTGCGCGCCCTGCCGGGTTGAGATGCCGACACTGTCCGCCCTGCAAACCGCGATGGGCAGCGACAGGTTCCAGGTCATCACCATCGCCACGGGCCGCAACGACCCCGTCGCGATGGACCAGTTCTTTCAGGAAATCGGGGTAATCAACCTGCCGCTCTACCGTGACCCCACGCAGTCTCTGGCCCGCGACATGGGCGTGATGGGCCTGCCCATCACTGTAATCCTTGACCCCGCCGGGCAAGAGATTGCACGGCTTCAGGGCGATGCACACTGGGACAGCGACAGCGCCATGGCCATCATCGCGGCCCTGACGGCTGAATAGTCAGGCCGGACCCGGACCCGGGTCATGGCTATTCTGCTGCGACCCGGATTTCGTCTGGCCTGCCGATGGCGCTGATCTCTGCCACAACCGATTCGATCAGCTTGCGGAACGCATGAAAACCCGCCGCAGGCTGAATCGTGCGTTCATTCATGTAAAGCGCACGGTCAATCTCGATCTGCACCGCATGCTGACGGCGCGACGGCCGCCCATAATGCTGGGTGATATAGGCCCCGGCGAAAGGCATGTTGCGCACCACCCGCAGGCCCGTCGCACTGAAGGCCGATTCGATCCGTTCGACGACGGTGGCAGACGCTGCCGCTCCAAAGCGATCACCGATCACCACATCCGGGCGCGGCCCCCCGGCAGGGCCCACGTTTTCCAGCGCTTCATGAGGCATCGAATGGCAGTCGATCAGGATCGCCTCGTCGAAAAGCGAATGGCTTTCCTCGATCAGGGTCTGAAGCATGTCGTGATAGGGCCGCCAGAACCCGGCGATCCGTGCCTGTGCCTCGTCATAACTGATCTTGCCGCGATAGATCGGGCGGCCATTGGCCACGACGCGCGGGATCACCCCAAGACCCGACGCAATGCGGGGGCTGTGCGCGACACGCCGCACCCCTTCGATCAGGGCCGGGTCAAGCTCATCTGACGCGCGATTCAGGTCGACAAAGGCACGCGGCGCACCCGCTGAAAGAAAAGGCGCCCCATGCACCGGGGCCATGTCGAACAACCGGTCGACAAAGGCATCTTCGGACGACCGGATCGCCTGCGTATCCAGTGCCGCCCGCTGCAGGAATCCTGCATGATAATCACGTCCGCTGTGGGGCGATGCGAAGATCACCGAGGTGTTTCGCATGCCGGGCCGGGTCAGGACAAAGGGCGGTCTTTGCATTGATGCTCCGATCTGATGACGCAGCATAGCGCAAGATTCGGAATTGCCAAAAGCCCTTGATCCCCCCGGCGACTCTTTATATAGACCGCACACCGTGGCGCGGCCCAGACCCGCGTCCCTCTGTTTTGAGGGGGGGCGCAACCGGAACGCGAACCATTTCAGACCGGGCGGTTAGCTCAGCGGTAGAGCACTACGTTGACATCGTAGGGGTCACAGGTTCGATCCCTGTACCGCCCACCATGAGATCGAGTGGTCCCCTCACCGGGGCCGGAACGAAACAGAAGGCGCAACGAAGACGGCGCCGCGATTAGGGGAGAAGGCCATGAAGGTTGCTAACTCACTCCGCTCGCTCAAGCTGCGCCACCGGGATTGCCGGATCGTGCGCCGCAAGGGCCGGGTCTATGTGATTAACAAGACCCAGCCGCGTTACAAGGCCCGTCAGGGCTGATAGCCGGCCGCAGAGGACCGCAGGAATGTTAGGCCGCACCCGCAGGGGGGCGGCCTTTTCGTTTGGCCCGGTGCCTGAAAGGGTCTGGTTTTCCACACCTGTCGAACTTGTCACTAGCCATGCGGGCCGGATTGCGACTAGCATCCTCGCACGAGGATTTTCTTGGGAAGAGGGACATTTCAGATGACGAGATTAGGCAAGAAATTGAGTCTGGCAGCGGTGGTGGGCCTTGGCTCCGCCCTGCCAGCCGCGGCCCAGACGGGCCTGTGCGGCGGGATCGGCGACAACGGTCAGTGGATTGGCGGGGCCGAGGCCACGTCTGACGTTTCAACCGCGACCGCGGCGATGGAACAGATGGCCCTGGTCCTGCAGAACAACGAATACGTCGCGCTCTTCACGGTCTCTGCAGCCATGGATGTCCGAGTCGAAGCGCAGGGCCGTGGCGCGGGCGATCCGGTCCTCGAACTGCGCGATGCGGCCGGAACGGTCGTTCTGTCGGACGACGATTCGGGCGGCAACGGCGCGGCACGGGGCGAGATCAATCTGCAGCCGGGCACCTACTGCGTCTCGATGAAATCCTATGACGGCGCGCCGATGACCGGCTTTGTTCGTGTGGGCCAACTCAGCCACGAACCCCTGACCGAAGGCATCACAGAAGTGGTCGATGGCGGTGACGAATTCATTGATCCGATGGCTGGTGGAACCTGCGACTTTACCACGGTCACCAACTTCCTGAGCGACGGCCCGATCAACAACCTGCTTGCCATGGGCGGGGCAACCGTCACGGCGTCGGCTACCGACGTGCCGTTTTGGGGCTTCAGCCTTGATGCACCGGCCACGCTGACAATCACCGCCGACAACGAAGCGGCCGACCCGACGATCGCTCTTTATGACGAATATGGGAACTACCTCTACGACAACGACGACTTCAACGGTCTCAACTCGCAGATCGACATCACCCAGCCGCTCTATGAAGGTAACTACTGCCTCTCGGTCAGCGCGCTGACCGACACGTCGATGCCGATCACCGTAACGGTCAAGGCCTATGATGCCGTCGCCGGCTTGATGGGCATGTACGAACGCGGTGAAGCGTCCCCGCCGCTCGATGGCAGCTATCCTGTCGAGGCGCTTGGCCCGCTTGGCAACCGTCTCCGCAAGGACATCACCACGACGAGCGCGACCACCTGGTTCTCGCTTGACGTGAACGAAGGCGGCCTGCTTCTGGTCGAAGCCGTGACAAACGAAATGGGCGACCCGACGCTCGTTCTGTTCGATGATTTCGGCCGTCAGGTTGCATTCAATGATGACAACGGCGACTCGCTCGACTCGATGCTGACCGCACGGGTCATGCCTGGCACCTACCTCGTCGGTGTCCGCCAGTTGAGCGAGGATACCTCGGTCCTGACGCGCCTGCTGTTCGAACGCTATGTGCCCGCACAGTAAACGCCACTCACACAATAAACATGGGGCCCCTTCGCAAGGAGGGGCCCTTTTCGTTGGCTCAGTTCAGATCACAAGCAAAGATCGTATAACCGTCAGCAAGATCCCGCAGCGCCACCCAGCCCAGACGCAAGAGCAGCCCTCTCGCCGTGGCGGTTGTGCAGTAGAGACGGGAAAATCTCGCCGTGCGGGCGCTGGTTTCGACGGCCGCCACAAGAGCCGCGGCAATCCCCCTGCGCCGCCATTCATTTGCGGTGACAAGACCGACAATCCAGGGACCTTCGCCTCCTTCAGCGCCATGCGACGTTTCGGCCAGGGTCGCCGTCGCGACAGGGATGCCCCTGTCCGACAGCATGACAAGGCCGAAAGGAAGCCCGGCCCGTCGACTGCGATCACCAAGATCAGCCCTGGCATCGCCCGGCCCATCAGGGCCGTAGTAGTCTGGCCACTCTGCCTGCATGATTTCGGCAAGCGCCGGAATCGCAGAACCCGCATCGCAGAGGGCCGCGATGCACCATCCGTTCTGGCCACTTTCCGTCATTGCCCGGACATGGCCTCGGCAAAAAGAAGAACGACCGTCTGCTCGTCAAGGTAACCCGACACGGTCAGGCCTCGATCTTGCTGGTAATTCCGCAAGGCCCTGCGGCTATTGTCGTCAAGAACGCCGTCGACTGTCCCGGGTTCAAGGCCCAACTGGTCCAGCCGACGTTCGATCCGGCTCAGGTTCACCTGACCGATGCCAAGGGCAGCCTCAGTCGCCGCAGCGCCCTGAAGGTTGGCTGCATTGTCATCCTGCGCAGCAAGCCTGTCGATCCTTGCCTGCGCATCGCCTGCAAAGGCACCCTGCGGAAAGTCGCGAAGGTAAATCCGATAGGCGCGGATCGTATCGGTCTGTCGCGCCGCATCCCAGGCCGCGCGGTCGGCAGCCTGCGCCTGCTGCCGTTTGTTGGCTTCGATCGTTTCAAGCTGCCGCTTCGCCGTCTGGGCAAAAAGCCCGTCCGGGTAACGGTTGATATAGGCCCGCAGACCCGCCTCATCGCCATGGGCCCCCGTTTCATCCCAGAAGGCGCGGTCCGCAGCGGCCGCAATCTGTTGTTGCCGGGCGGCCTCCGCCTCGATCTGGGCAGACCGGCGGGCAGCCTGCGCATCCAGCCGGCTGATCTGTTCTGCGGTCAGGTAAGACGTCTGCGAATATCCATTCTGCTGCTGCCAGTTCGTGATCGCACTGCGCGTTGCAGAGCCAAAGATCCCGTCGATCCCCCGTGTGTTGAACTCAAGAAGCGTCAGGTTCTGCTGGATCTCGCGACGCTGATCCCGTGACAGGTTCAGTGACTCCTCGGCCAGCCGGTCCTGCCGGTTGGGTTCGGTCTGAATGGTCCTGATGGCGGCCTGCGCTTCGGCAACATGCACGCCCGTCGGAAACCTCGCGATATAAGTGCGATAGGCTTCGACGGTATCCAAGGCAACCGTGCCTTCCCACAAGGCGCGTTCGATCGCAGGATTGACGACCGGCACCTCGGTCGGCGCCACCGGCAACTCTGAATCTGGGCTGTCAGGCATGAAGCGGAATGTCGGCGGCAGGAAGCCCTGCACCTGAAGGTCGCCATTCCGCGTGACCAAGGCACCCAGATCGCCCTGCGGGACGACAAGCTCATCCTTCATGAAGGCCGCCACCTTGCCCGGAGGACCAGTCAGAACAGTCACACCCTGCGGCACCTCCAGCGCGCCAATGCCTTCACGAAGCCAGGGATCAAACACGGTATCTGCATCCGGGTCCGTCCCCAGAAGAAGAAGAGCCCGTCCCTGCGCCCGCGACAGGATGGTCAGCAGGCTTTCAACCGGGACCGCACCCGCCCCAAGCGACAGGATGCCCGGCGTGGTCGAATCTGCAGAAAGGAACCATGTCCGCAATCCGTCTGTCGCAAAACGCCCGGACAGGGCCACTACGATTCGTTCTGCATGTGGCAATGAAGCCGTGAACTGCCGGAGAGCGGCCGATGTTTCCTGTGTGGAGCCGTTGGGCACGGCGATGACCTCGAACCCAAGATCTGCAAGTCCGCCAGCGGCATCCGCAACGGCAGCCGCACCACGCAGCGGCTCAATCGACTGATAAGCGCCAGTTCCAAGGATCAGGGCCACGTCCTCGGACCATGCGGCACCGGGGACAAGGGCCGTCGTGGCCAGCAAGGCACGCAGCAAGGCATGGGCGATAAGGGGTCGGAACATGGTCGTCTCCTTTGGGCGGCAGGCCTGTGGACGTGCGGTTCTGGTTGGCTATTGTGTTTGATGCACGCCGATCTTGCCCGACAGTGCATGGCAGAGGCCGCTATTCAATAGCGGCCTGATGTTAGGCCATATACGGCAAAGCCTTGCCAGTTTCTGATCCGGATTTGTGCATGCCGCTTTGGCATCCAGCCCCATTTATCGTCCTGACTATTCCTTCCGCCGGTCCGGCCGCTCTTTGCGGGGCGGGACTTTGTTCTGCGGCACAGCAGGACCACGCTGCTCGACTTGCCCGGGATCGTTCAGGGACGCTCAGTAGACCTCATCCTCGGCCTCAAGCGCCGAAATACCCATTGCGTCCAGACCATTCCCAAGATGGTCGGCCAGATGCGGCGAGCCCTTCAGATACTCGACAGTCGGCGTTGACGCCTCTTCACGGGCCGTCCGGACGGCGTCGTCAAACTCCTCGGGTTCAAATGTCCCGCGACCGACCCACATCAACGCGACAAGGTTGGCCTGTTCGTCTTCGTTGAGGCCTTCGATGAACGCGTCAAACTCGGCCTCTGTCGTGTCGAGTTCTCGGGCGAGGATGATGATCTCACCGACCTTGTCGATGGCGATGTCCAGCATGGCATGTTCCTCCGTTTCGGTTGGACCTAGAATGGAGTGTCCGCAGCGGCGTGGCCTTGATCTGGAGCAAGTTGCGCCGAGGTCCCGCAAGTCCATCGGCAGGCGCAGTCAAATGGTGCGAAAGGGCAAATGATCAGGCGTTCTTGTTTCACGCGCTCTGGACCAAACCGGAACCATTCCCAGAAGGTGGTCCTATGCTCGAACCCTCACCAGTTCTGGAATGCTGGCCGAAATCAGGCGGCCAGCCCCTTCGATCCCATACCAAGGAACTTCTTCCGCCGGGCATCGCGCAGATCACTGCCCTTCTTGCCTGCCATTTCGCCCAGCATGGCGTTGATCGCGTTGCGGACGGCCTCCGTCGTGGCGGCACGGTCGCGGTGGGCACCGCCAACAGGTTCGTTGATGATCTTGTCGATGACGCCAAGGTCGTACAGGTTTTGCGCTGTCAGGCGCAGTGCCTCGGCCGCTTCGCGCATCTTTTCGGCGTCCTTCCACAGGATCGACGCACAGCCTTCCGGCGAGATCACGGAGTAGATGGAGTGTTCCAGCATCGCCACGCGGTTCGCGGTCGCAAAGGCCACGGCCCCGCCCGATCCGCCTTCACCGATGATGACGCTGACCAGCGGCACCTTGATCGACAGGCATTTCTCGGTCGTGCGCGCGATGGCTTCGGACTGGCCGCGTTCCTCGGCCCCCTTGCCGGGATAGGCACCCGGCGTGTCGATCAGCGTGATGACCGGGATCCCGAACCGGTCTGCCAGATCCATCAGGCGGATCGCCTTGCGGTAACCCTCCGGGCGGGCCATCCCAAAGTTCCGTTCGATGCGCGATTTGGTGTCATGTCCCTTTTCATGGCCGATGACCATGACTGCCTGCCCGTCGAACCTGGCAAGACCGCCCATCACTGAGTGATCGTCTGCGAAGCTCCGGTCACCAGCCAGCGGCGTGTATTCGCTGAAAAGCGTCTCGATATACTCCTTGCAATGCGGACGTTCAGGATGGCGGGCGACCTGACATTTCTGCCAGGCGGTCAAGCTGCCATAGAGGGACACGATCATGTCCGACGCCTTCTTGTCGAGTCCGGCGGCTTCCTTCTCTACATCCATGCCCGGATTGGCGCGGCCCATGGCGCGCAACTCCTCGGCCTTGCCTTCGATCTCGGCGAGCGGTTTCTCGAACTCGAGGTAATTCATGGGCGCATCCTGCCTGATTTCGCCCTCCCTATATGACCCCGCGACGGGATCAATGCAACTCGGCTAGATTCGTCCTTTCGGGCCATGCTATCTGGTCGATGAAGGAACACGGCTTGCGGTCCGATGGAACGGTATCAGGACAGGATCGAAAGGGTGCGAGTTCAATTCCCTGAAAACCTGTCGGGTCATGTGTCGCTGGATGCGCTGTCCCTCGTGGCTGCGATGTCGCGGTTTCACTGGCACCGGGTGTATTCCGCCATGACCGGAGAGACCTTGGCCGATGCTGTGCAGCGCGCGCGGTTGAACCGGCCGGCGGTGCTGGTGATGACAACGGCGGACCCCCCTTGCCGCAGGTCGCACGACGCTGAGGCTTTGCCAATGTGCAGGAGTTCAACCGCAACCTTTGTGCGGCCTTTGGCAGGACGGCGGCTGAGCTACGCCAGTGCGGGGCCGGCCCCCGATGATCCCGGCCCCCTATCGGCCCTACAGCAGAGGAGAACGAACCATGAGTGAATTCTTGATCCGTGACGAACCCGCGTTCGAAGTGGCGGCGTTGCCGCACCACGGCGCCTATAACGAAATCGGCGCGGCCTTTGGCCGACAGTGGGAACTGGTCATGCAGCACGGGCTTGCCGACAGGATGGGGGCAGGCGTCGGGTGCTATTACGACGATCCTTCTGTCGTGCCCGAGGCTGAATTGCGCAGCCATGCAGGTTGCGAGGTCGTGCCGGGGACGCCTCTGCCCGAATGCTTTGACAGAATCGTGTTTCCGGCCGGGCGAGTGGCAGTGCTGACCTACAAGGGCCCGTATTCGGGCATTCCTGCTGATTGGCGTGAACTCTATGGTCAGTGGCTTCCCGACACAGGCGAAGAGGTCGCTGACCGCGTGCCCTATGAGCGCTATCTGAACGCGATGCACAATACCGCCCCCGAAGACCTGCTGACCGAAATTGTGGTGCCGCTCAAGAAAGCTGTCAGCCTTTCAATGACAAAGCTGTGAGTTGTCGGCAAGTTCCGGGGTGCTCTTGGTGTTTCCAAAGTTTCAGTTCAGGTCGGGATGAAGAAGACCTGCGGCGTGCCGGACCGTCTTGTTGTTTTGGTCATGTGGTCGGGAACCGATGAAGATTCACGTTGGCTGTCGCATATGAGTAGATCAGGAAGTCTCGGACTTCCAATATCGTGGAGCAGGTACCATCGGTTTGAATCGAAGAACTCTTCTTCTTGCCGGAACTGCCCTGGTCGGGTTTCCATCGCCATACCCGGCTGGGCGCAGACGCCGTTGACCTCGGACATCGAGGCGATTGGCATCAAGGGCCGTCATGCATTCCGGAACAGCCTGACAAGCCATCGCATTAACGCCCGCACCTCGGGGCGTCGCGCCACGTCGCGGTGCACGATCATGTAAAGCGGCTTTGGCTGTACGCGCGGCAGCCCCTCGACCCTGACAAGACCGGGCACGCTTTCTGCAATGATGTCGGGCAGCACGGCCATTCCCGCCCCGGCCTTCACCGCATTCAGCAACGTGCGGGTGCTGGAACTTCGCAGGCGAACCCGGTCTTCAAATCCGGCATCGCGTACCCATCGAACTTCAGGTGTCACGCCCAAAGACAGATCATAGCCGATGACTCCCGCCTGATCGGCCGGCAGGCTTTCATGCCGGTACAGCGCCAGGCTGAACAGTGCGAGTCGACGGGTCAGCAAACTATTGCCCGCAGGCTCGACCAAGCGTAGCGCAATTTCAGCGTCGTAGCGCGTGAGGTTGACCAGCGCGTTTGTGATATGCAGGTCGATCTTCAGATCGGGCAGATCGCGCAGCAAACCCGACACCGCGGGCGCAATGATTTCGGCGATCACCGGTTCAGTTCCGGTAATGCGGACGGGTTGGATGGCTGCAGCCGAAGCCAACCCGCGCGCCGCGGTTTCGAGGAGGTCCATTTCGCCAGTGAGCGGTGCCACCAGAGCCAACAGCGCAATACCTTTTTCGGTCAGGGTCACGCCCGACCGGCCCCTGAGAAACAGCGGGTATCCAAGATCCCGCTCCAGTGCGCCGATGCCACGGGCAAGTGTGGCGGCGGACCGCTTTTCACGCTCTGCCGCTGCCAAGAATGAACCTGCTGCCGCCACCCGGGCAAAAAGGTTCAAGGGCTCCCACATCGCAGATCTTCACACATGAAAAACAAGTCTGCATCCATGCAGACCATGGCACCCGGTCAGTCATGTTATTCAGAGACTTGCAGACAGTCAATTTTGGAGACTGCCGTGACAGCCCTCGCCCCTTCCGTAACCACCCGCTAAATGCCCCATCGGTCCGCGCTGACCATTCTTGTCAGCCTTGCCGCTGTCGGCTTTCTGGCGCTTGGCCTGCGCGGTGTTCTGGACCCGGCCGGTGGCGCAAGCAGCCTTGGCGTGATGGTTCGCGATCCGGCTGATCTGGTGCTGATGCAGGCGGTTGGAGCCCGCAACATCGGGCTGGCGCTTCTGGGCATGTCCTTGATTTGGATAGACCGGCGGCGCGAACTGGGTCTGCTGCTGGCCGCTGCAGCCGGAATTGCTTTGGTGGACTTTTTTGTCATCTGGTCGGCATCGGGCCTCGGGACTGCAGGCAAGAACTTGATATACTTGGGATTCCTGATCGCTCTGGGATTGGCTGTGTTGCGGCGGCGCTGACAGACAAGGCCGCTCAAACGGTAAAGTCCGGCAATCTGCCAACCAGCGGACGTCGATCGACCTTAAGGGAACCGCCGTGTTGCAGTTCGCAGCGGGCGAATCTGGAGAATGTGGCTCAGCTTGAAAGTTAAGTACGGTCTCTCCGGATGGGGCCCCTGCCGAGTTCGCTAGAAGCAAGAACTTTTCTTCCTGAGTTGCATAGTGGCTTGCTCCATTCCGATGAACAGATAGCATAACCGAGACGGGCCGGAGTTGACCCGTCCCCATCGGGCCATCGCAGCTTGTGGTCTGGAAGCCCATGTCTGAAGAGAAACGCATGTCCCTGTCCGTCACGCCTGTTCTTCGCACATTCCTGTCGGGCACGGCGATCTGCCTTGTACTCTGGTCGCAGCCGCTTCTGGCGCAGGACTCGACGCCTGACACCGCTGCCTATGCCACGGCGCTGGATGGTGCCGAACTGATCGGGACCGGGCGAATATCGGCATGGCAGGCCAAGGGCCGGGTCGTGTTCGAGATCCCGGCGGCGGCGGTCGGGCAGGAGTTTCTGTGGTATGTCGAAGTGGTTGGCGTTCCTGCGGGTGTCGTCGCGCACGAGTTGGAGGCGGCCAGCATCCTTGCGCGCCTTGAACGCGATGGCGACAGCATCCTGATCCGCGATCTGACGACCAAGGCATCGAGCCTTGCCGGGCCGGGCGAAACCACGCCAGAGGACCCGGTGCCGGGGACAGACCCGATGGGCGACGTTCCCGCAGGCGACGGCGGCGCGGGGCCGTTCGAACAGTCGGACCCCAAGGTTGACCCGATTCAGGTCGCAATCAACCTGCTTGAGACGGGACGCGTGCTGGCCGCGTTCCCGGTCCTGGGCGAAGGGCCTGACGGCAGCGTACTGATCGATGTGACCGACACGTTCCGTTCTGATATCGGCGGGCTGGGGCTGGGCAAGTTCGTGGCTTTGACGGGGCAGGTACCGGCGGGCGTTGATCCTTCAAGGTCCAGCATCGCCCGCGTGCGGGTGGGCGAAGACAGCGTCAACATCCGCGCAAATCTCACCTTTGTTGCTGCCAACCCAAGCGATCCGGCGGCGGGGGCCAGTCCAGTGTCTCTGGTCGTGGGTCATTCGATCCTGTTCCTCCCCAAAGAGCAGATGGCACCACGCTACCATGATCCGCGCGTGGGTTTCTTCACGACCGACTACCGCCAGTTCGAAACCGGCGAAGGGAATACGGTGGCCAGTCAGAGCGTGATTTCTCGCTTCCGTCTGGTGAAGGCCGATCCCACGGCGGCGGTCAGTGATCCGATCGAGCCGATCACCTACTGGATCGGGCCAGGTGTACCGGACCGGTGGCGTCCGTACATCAGGGAAGGCATCCTGTCGTGGAACGCGGCCTTTGAGGCGGCGGGGATTTCCAACGCCATCGTGGCAAAGGACGCACCAAGCGTCAAGGAAGACCCTGACTGGCTCGTCGAGGATGTCACGCGCAACGTGGTCCGCTGGGTGCCGCTTGATTTCGCCAACGCGATGGGTCCGCATGTGGTGGACCCCAGATCAGGTGAAACGCTCTCCGCGCATATCCTGATCTGGCCCAAGGTGCTGGAGTGGTTCTCGCTCTACTACTACGCCGTCTTTGGCACCGTTGACCCCGAGGCATCGACGCTCCCCCTGTCGACCGAAAAGCAAGGCGAATTGCTGGCCTATATCGTAGCGCATGAGATCGGACACACTCTGGGTCTCCGGCACAACCAGATCGCGTCGACCGCGTGGTCGGTAGACCAGATGCGCGATCCGGCATTTGCAAATGTCCACGGGCCGAATTCGTCGGTCATGGCCTACGGGCGGTTCAATCAGGTGGCCCAGCCCGGCGACGGGGTAACGCAATTCTTTAGCGTGCTGGGGCCCTATGACTATGCCGCCATCAAATGGGGCTATGGCAATTTCGCGAGCCAGGCTGATCTGGACGCGTTTGCGGCGACCTTTGATCGGGACCGTGCCCTGAACTTCGGATCGGTCGAGGGGCTGGACGGGACGGTGAAGCACTTCTTCGACCCCCGCAGCCAGACCGAGAATACCGGTGCCGAACGGATCGAGGCAACACGGCTGGGCGTAGCCAATACGCTGCGGTCGCTTGATCATCTGGGCGCGGCAGTTGGCGACAACGACGAACTCTATGCCGCCGCCTATGACATGATCCTGAGCATCCAGCTGAACTTCGTGAATTCGGTCGCGCGGATGATCGCGGGCACGATGCCGCAGTTTGGCGACGGGACCGGGGCGCGGCTACTGCTTGTTCCCGCCGAAGAGCAACGGGCGGCGGTGAACTATGTGCTGGGCGAAGGGGCGCAGTCGTTCGTAGCGTTTCAGAACCCCGAGGTAGTCGAAAGGGTGGCGGTCTTTGGCGGTTACCGGCGGATCGACAACGCGCAGGCCGACCTTGTCGGCGCGCTTCTTTCACCGGACAAGATCGGTCTCCTGGAGCGGCAATCGGTGATCTACCAGGGTGCCTATTCGGCAGTCGATCTGGGCACGGATGTGGCTGCGGCGATCTGGGACGATCTGGGCACGGATCTGGCTGCGGCGGTATTGGGTGACTACGGTAACGTTGACTATACCACGCGTTCACTGCAACGCGCCTGGATCAACACGCACCAGGCGCTGATCACTGGCTGGGCCGGGGCCGCAACAGCCGAGCCTGCGGCGCGGCGCGCCGCGATGGCGATGGGTATCCCGGCGGCATCGGCGGCCGTGTTGACCGAGACGGGGGATGATACGCTTTACCCCGCGTGGCTGCGCGACATGCTGCCCGATCTCAAGACGCGGATTGATGCGGCGGTGACCTCGGCCAGGAACGACAGTGTCCGGCTTCATTTCGAAGAGATGTCGGTAGAGGTAGGTCACTTGATCACCATGATGCAGTAGACTGGTCCCCGGGCCGCCGCGCGAGTTGCGGCAAGGATAAACGTTGCAAAAAGCGGGGGGTCTTGCCACTGTGGCCATGACTTTTTGACCCAGGAGCTTTCAGATGTCCTACCGTTTCGCGATGATGAGTGCCGCAGTTGTGGCGTGTATTACTTTCATGTCGGTCCCGGCGTTTGCGCAGGATGTCGACTTTGGTGATGACAGCGGCCAGTGGATCCGTGACGGCGAATGCGACGACCCCCGGTTCGAAGGCCCGGGCATGGCCAGCGTTCTGGATGCCGTCAACACGCTGGCCGACGCTTCGGATTGCCGGAAGGCGTTTCAGCAGGGCCGCATCATGCTGATCCCGGCCGACGCCCCGGGACAGGAACCCGCCAATTCCGGGCCCACGACCGCAGGCGACATCGATTTCGGCACGGATTCAAGCCCCTGGACCTATGATGGCGAATGCGATGACCCCCGTTTCGAAGGCGAGGGCATGTCGGCGGCTCCGGTCGAGTCTGACATGCTGGCCGACGCCTCTGACTGCCGCGCGGCCTATGAGGCCGGGACGATCGCCCTTTCCGGTGAAGTACCGGTCGCGGCACCTGTGAACGGCAGCGATGCCGATACCGCGGGCACCGTGGACTTTGGTGATGACACGGCGGTCTGGGCCAATGACGGCGAATGCGACGACCCCCGCTTCGTCGGCGAAGGCATGTCGGCAGCACCTGTGGCCGCTGATGCCGGTCACGACGCGTCTGACTGCAAGGCGGCCCATGACGCGGGCACCGTCGCCCTTGCCGGGGACGCACCCTTTGCCACGCCCGAAAACGGCAACGAAACGAATGCTGCAGACGCCATCGACTTTGGCGACGATACTGCGGTCTGGGCCAATGACGGCGAATGCGACGATCCGCGTTTCCAAGGTGAAGGCATGTCGCCCGCACCTGTGGCCGAAGATATCGGGCATGATGCGACCGACTGCAGGACGCTTCTGGGCGCTGGCATGATCTCGGTCATCGGGGGAACCCCGATGGTTCCACCGGCCGATGACACCCAAATGGCAGGCAACGTCGATTTCGGCGCGGACACTGGCGAATGGATCCTCGACGGCGAATGCGATGATCCCCGGTTCTCGGGTCAGGGCATGGCCGACTTTCTGGTCGATGACGATATCCGCGCCGATGCGACGGACTGCAAGAATCTCTATGACGCCGGTCAGATCACCTTCAATGGCAACATGGGCGCACCTCTGGGCAATGACGCCACCAAGACACCGGCGGGCAATGTCGATTTCGGTGCAGACACCGGCATGTGGACGAATGACGGCGAATGCGACGACCCCCGCTTTACCGGCGACGGCATGGCCAAAGTCCTGCAGGACGTGGACGTCATGGCCGACGCGACCGACTGCCGGGCGCTGTTCGAGGCCGGCCGTATCACGCTGTCGGGCGAATAAGCCCGAAATGGCGGCCCTCAGGCCGCCCTTTCGCCCCTGCCAAATGAAAAGGCCCGGTCCCCTGTGGGGGCCAGACCTTTATCATGCAGCGGATGGGATCAGCGGCGACGCGGCTGTTCGTCCTCGTCATCATCATGCCCGCCGGGCAGGTTAAAGAAGCTGTCCGCGTCACGGATATCGCGATGGTCTTCGTCCGCTTCCCGTTCCTCGACCAGGCCGCGCGGATCGTCGGTTTCAGCCATGTCGAACACTTCAAGCCCCGACATGCCCGAAGGGATGCGCGGTTCCGGCGCCATGCCAAGGCTCTGCTCTGTCGAGACGAGCTTGCGGCGTTCATCGTCAGTAATCACGCCCCCTTCACGTGCCTTCTTGGCGTTGGCCTTCTGCACGGCCGAGTCGAGTTCCGACTGGCGGCAAAGGCCAAGGGCCACGGGATCGATCGGCTCGATCGAACTGATGTTCCAGTGGGTGCGTTCACGGATGGCCTGAATGGTGGGCTTGGTCGTTCCGACCAACTTGGCGATCTGGCCGTCGGACAATTCCGGGTGGAACTTGACCAGCCACAGGATCGAAGCCGGGCGATCCTGCCGCTTGGACAGCGGGGTATAGCGCGGGCCGCGACGCTTTTCCTCGCCCACGGCGGCGGCGTTGAACTTGAGCTTGAGAGCGTGATGCGGATCAGCCTCGCCCTTGGCGATTTCGTCAGGGGTCAGCTGGTTGTTGGCGATGGGGTCGAAACCCTTCACCCCGGCAGCGACGTCGCCGTCGGCGATGCCCTGCACTTCAAGTTCATGCATGCCGACGAAATCGCCAATCTGCTTGAAGCTTAGCGTCGTGTTGTCCACCAGCCAGACGGCGGTGGCGCGGGCCATGATCGGTTTGTCAGCCATGAGGGCACCTCTAGAAGCAATCCTTCCCCCGGCCCCCGTCAGGGGCGGACCGCTTGACGGCCCTCGTTCTCGTTTTCGGGGAACTAGGGCGGTATATAAGCGGGAGAACCCTGAAAGGAAAGACCCCATGATCCGTGCGCTGCTGGCCCTGTTCCTGATGTTTCCGGCCATCGCGAGGGCAGAAGATGTGGCGGGCGTATTCGACTATTACGTCCTGTCGCTATCATGGTCGCCGAACTGGTGCGCGCTGGAAGGCGACGACCGGGCTTCGCCACAATGCGATGACGGCGCGGGCTTCGGCTGGGTCCTGCACGGCCTTTGGCCGCAGTATGACAACGGTTATCCACAGGATTGTCGCACAGGATTTGCCACGCCCACGCGTCAGCAGACCGAAGGGATCGCAGATATCATGGGCACGTCGGGCCTCGCGTGGCATCAGTGGAACAAGCACGGGGTCTGTTCTGGCCTGTCGCCGTCGGGCTTTTTTGCACTGGCACGGCTCGCCTACGACCGAGTCGTGCGGCCAGATGTGTTTATGCGCCTGCCCGACGAGGTCGAGCTTCCTGCCTCTGTGGTCGAAGAGGCGTTCGTGAAAGAGAACCCGGGTCTGCGCCCAGACGGGATCACGGTGACCTGCAAGTCCGGCATGATACAAGAGGCCCGGATCTGCCTCACCCGCGATCTGGAATTCCGGCGCTGCGGGGCCGACGTGATTCGGGATTGCACGCTGGACGACGCACTGTTCGAACCCGTACGGTAGGGTCAGGGTGGGCGAGACATGCGCACCCTACGCACTGATTGCCTGTCGTCTTCCTGGCTGATGGCGGCGGCTTTCACATCATCGTCGATGAACGGGGCGTACTTGCCGAAGTTGTCGGCAAACATCCCCACCAGTTTCTGCGCCGCCCGGTCATAGGCCAGCGGATCGGCCCAGGTGCTGCGCGGGTCAAGCAGGCCGGTATCCACACCGGCGACGGCCAGCGGCACATCAAAGCCGAAAAATCCATCCTTGCGGAACGCACCTTCAACCAGCGTTCCGTCCAGCGCCGTCGACAACAGTGCGCGTGTGCTCGCAATTGGCATCCGCTTGCCCGTGCCATACCCGCCCCCGGTCCAGCCCGTATTGACGAGCCAGCAAGTCGCACCGTGGCGGGCGATCTTGTCCTGCAACAGGCGGCCATAAACTTCGGACCGACGCGGCATGAACGGCCCGCCAAAGCAGGTGGAGAAGGTCGGCTCGGGCTCGGTCACGCCGCGTTCGGTGCCGGCGACCTTGGAGGTAAAGCCTGACAGGAAATGGTACATGGCCTGCGCAGGTGTCAGTCGGGCGATGGGGGGCAGGACGCCAAAGGCATCGCAGGTCAGCATGATGATGTTCTTGGGATGCCCGGCAAGCCCAGTTACCGACGCGTTCGAAATCGCATCCAGCGGATAGGCGCAGCGTGCATTGGCCGTATGCTGCGAGTCGGCAAAGTCGAGTTCCTTGGTCTCGGGTTGGTGGACCATGTTCTCGATCACGGTGCCGAACCGGCTCGTCGTCGCGAAGATCTCGGGTTCGGCCGAAGCACTCAGGTTGATGGTCTTGGCATAGCAGCCACCCTCGAAGTTGAAGATGCCTCGGTCCGACCAGCCATGTTCGTCATCCCCGATCAGGATGCGGGACGGGTCCGAAGACAGGGTAGTCTTGCCGGTACCCGACAGGCCAAAGAAGATCGCGGTATCCACCGGATTGCCCGGCGCGTGGTTTGCCGAACAGTGCATCGGCATGACGCCCCTTTCCGGCAGAAGGTAGTTCAGCAGCGTGAACACCGCCTTCTTGTTCTCGCCCGCATAGGCGGTGCCGCCGATCAGCACCAGCTTTTCGTCAAAGTTGATGGCGATGACCGTTTCTGTCCGGCAGCCGTGCCGTGCAGGATCAGCGGTAAAGCTCGGGCAGTTGACGATGGTGAAATCGGGCCGGAAGTCATCAAGCTCGGCCCGGTCGGGCGGCGCAGCAGATGGCGCATGAACAACCCGTGCCAGGCCAGTTCCGTCACGACCCGCACATCAAGCCGGTGCGCGGGGTCGGCTCCGGCGAACAGGTTCTGCACATGGGCCGTGCGGCCCTTGAGATGGGCAAACATGTCGGTCTTGAGGCTGCCAAAGCCTTCGGGCGTCATCGGCGCGTTGTTGTCCCACCAGACATGCGCCTCGACCGAGGGCGTGCGGACCACGTGCTTGTCCTTGGGAGAGCGTCCCGTGAACTTGCCCGTGTTGACCAGAAGCGTGCCGCCAAGGCCCAACTCGCCCTCTCCGCCGGTCAGGGCGTGGTTCATCAGATCGGGTTCGAGGAGGTTGTAGTACACATGGGCTACGCCCTTGATGCCTTGGCTGGCCAGTGTGATGGCCGGATTGACGCGTCCGTGATCCATTGCTTCTCACCTCGTTTGGCCTCGATCTGGGGCTGCTGAGGATCACTTAACGCAGGCGAATCTGGCATGAACAGGGTCAAATTTTCGTGTTAGCGCAACCACTTGGCTGTTAGCGCAACCAAGTTGCGCTAAAATGACCGATGGGTTCGAAGTGACCTAATGTGATGCCTTTTAGCCATTCCTTATGACATTTCTGCCGAGATGGACACGAGACCGGAGGTGATTCGCAGTTTGCGATTGATTCAATGAAGCAAAAAAGGGAATAGATGGTGAAAAAGCAGACAATAAGAAACCACGAGCAGTAAGGGGAAGACCCATGTCGAAAATCGCCCTTGTGGACGATGACAGAAATATTCTGGTGTCCGTCTCGATGACTCTCGAAGCCGAAGGATTCGAGGTTGATACCTACAACGATGGCCAGTCTGCTTTGGATGCGTTCAACAAACGCATGCCGGACATGGCCGTTCTTGACATCAAGATGCCGCGCATGGACGGGATGGAGTTGCTCCAGCGGCTGCGCCAGAAAACGTCGATGCCCGTTATCTTCCTCACCTCAAAGGATGATGAGATCGACGAAGTTCTTGGTCTGCGGATGGGTGCCGACGACTATGTGAAGAAGCCCTTCTCGCAGCGTCTTCTGGTCGAACGCATCCGGGCGCTGCTGCGTCGGCAGGACGCGATCTCGGGCGAGGTGATTGAGCCGACCGAGGAAAACAAGGTCATGACACGGGGCAACCTGTCGATGGACCCACTGCGCCATGCCGTAAAGTGGAAGGGCCGCGACGTATCCCTGACCGTGACCGAGTTCCTTCTGCTGCAGGCGCTGGCCCAGCGGCCCGGCTTCGTCAAATCGCGCGATCAGCTGATGGACGTGGCCTATGACGATCAGGTCTATGTCGACGATCGCACGATTGACAGCCATATCAAGCGGTTGCGAAAGAAGATGCGTCAGGCTGACGACGATTTCTCGGCGATCGAGACGCTTTACGGGATCGGCTATCGCTACAACGAAGAGTAAGCAATGACCGCCGCACCCAAGATCGACGTGCGTGACCTCAACTCGGTCCGGCGGGCGGCGAAGGAATTCGTCAGGCTGGACTACGCCAAGACCGGCCACGTCAAACGGGCCGGCGGCGACGTTCTAATCGGAGATGACTGGGTCTCGCCCGACGGGCTGGCCGAAACGGATCTGGTAGACAGCCGGCGCAAGCGCGGGCTGATCAACCTCAACCGGTCGCCGCTGGCCCGCAAGATCATCACCTTCAACCTGATCGCGCTCATCATCCTTGTGGCCGGGATGCTTTACCTTACCCCGTCGCAGGACAATCTCGCCTTTCAGCGGGCAAGCGGATTGGTCAGCGAGGCGGAACTGATCGCCGACGTGTTCGAAGCGCAGATGCCCGCCAGCGTGCCGGTTAACCTTGTCACCGGAGACGGAATCGACGTTGCCGCCACTATGGACGGCCTTGACCTGCGCGGCGGGATCGAAGTGTTCCTGTTCGATCCATCCGGCAATATGGTTGGATCAGCCAAGGCACAGGAAACTGAGCTTCCTGCCGGACTGAATCGCGATGCGAATGGCACGATCATCACGGATTTCCTGAACGCGATCTGGGACAGGCTGGCTGCCCTGACCTCGGGCGGCGCAGC
The DNA here is from genome assembly GCA_026400355.1 of Rhodobacterales bacterium. Classification (GTDB taxonomy): domain Bacteria; phylum Pseudomonadota; class Alphaproteobacteria; order Rhodobacterales; family Rhodobacteraceae; genus JAPLPE01. The sequence goes on from JAPLPE010000024.1 coordinate 50,003, forward strand.
AGAGATGGAGCCGGCACAGGCCGCCGACACTGCAGCGCTGCTGGTCGCCCGTGCAAACGCTGAAGGCACAGTCATCGACACAGGCGAAGATATGCTCGGCGGCAAGGTCTTTGCCGTGGCGACGCCGGTCATGCACAACGGGCAGGCCGTGGGCGTTCTGGCCGTGACGAGTGCGGCGGGCGAGATCAACGCGCTGGTCCGGCAAGAGCGGGAGAGGGTCCTTCAGATGTTCGTCGTGGGGATTCTGGTCTCCATCGGCCTCAGCCTTGTGCTCGCATCAACCATCGCGAACCCGATTGCCGATCTTGCGGCGGCTGCCGAACTGGGCCGCGACAAGAACGCGCGCAAGATGTCCCCCGGACGAATCCGCATCCCTGACCTCACGGCGCGGCCTGACGAAATCGGACGGCTGTCGGCAGCGCTACGCGGCATGGTGGCCGCGCTTTACGAACGCATCGAGGGCAACGAACAGTTTGCCGCCGATGTCGCGCACGAGATCAAGAACCCACTCGCCTCTCTCCGCTCTGCCGTGGGCACCATGCGGATCGCAAAGCGCGAAGATCAGCGGGAACGGATGCTCGACGTGATCGAACATGATGTTCGCCGCCTTGACCGACTGGTCAGCGATATTGCCAATGCGTCGCGCCTTGACAGCGAGTTGGTGAAAGAGGCCGAAAGCCCGTTCGACTTGCTCAAGATGCTGACCAACCTGAACGAATTCCTGGCCAAGGAAGCCCATGGCAAAGGCATCGACTATATCGCAGACCTGCCTGCGCAGCCGATCATCATTCACGGGCTCGAAGGCCGGTTGGCGCAGGTTTTCGTGAACCTGATCACCAATGCAATTTCCTTCTGCGAAGATGGCGACGCGATACGCATCTGGGCGCGCAAGCGGGAAAACCGGGTACTTGTGGTGGTCGAGGATACCGGCCCGGGCATTCCCGAGAACGCGCTGACGAAGATCTTCCAGCGTTTCTATTCCGAACGGCCCGCCGGGCAGTTCGGGAACAACTCGGGCCTTGGCCTTGCGATTTCCAAACAGATCGTCGAGGCGCATGGCGGAGTGATCTGGGCCGAAAACATCCGCCCGACCGAGGCTGACGCGACGTCGGACCCGCTGGGCGCGCGGTTCGTCGTGGGTCTGCCGGTCTGACAAGGTTGAGCGCGGCTGATGGACGCGCTCAACCTGCATTCCACAACTGTCTCGCTTGCTGGCCGGGCGGTACTCATTACGGGAGCATCCGGAACCGGTAAATCGGCGCTGGGGCTGACCCTCTTGGCCTGGGGCTGTGATCTGGTGGCGGACGACCGGACCGAAGTGGTGCGCGACGGTGCAATGCTGCTCGCACGTTGCCCTGCGGCCATCGGTGGGCTGATCGAGGCGCGGGGCGTGGGACTGCTGCGGGCACGGTCGGTGCCCGAGGCGCGGATCGTCCTTGCCGTCGACATGGACGTGACCGAAACCGAACGGATGCCGCCCCTGCGCCACAGGCGCTGGCTCGATTGTGACATCCCCCTTCTTCACAAGGTCGAAAGTAGGTATTTCGCTGCAGCAATACTGCAATACCTGAAGGCGGGAGAGAGGTTGCCATGACCACGTCCGACCTGCGCCTGATCCAGCCTCCGCATCGTTCCGATGCGGAGGAAAGGATCGTGCTAGTCACCGGGCCTTCGGGTGCCGGGCGGTCCACGGCGATCAACGCGCTCGAGGATCTGGGCTGGGAGGTGATCGAGAACATCCCCCTGTCGCTTCTCCCCCGACTTATCGACGGCCCGCCCCTGTCGCGCCCGCTGGCGCTGGGCATCGACGTGCGGAACCGGGATTTCGGAACCGATGCGCTGATAGAGGCGATCGACCGGCTGGTCGCGCGGCCCGATATCGCGGAACAGGTGCTCTATCTGGATTGCAGCGAGGATGAGCTTGTCCGCCGCTACTCCGAAACCCGGCGCCGCCACCCTCTGGCCCCGGCGGACAGCCCGCTGACGGGTATCCAGCGCGAACGGGAACTGCTGATCCCGATCCGTGCACGGGCAGATATTCTGATCGATTCGACGGGCATGAGCCCACATGATCTGCGGGCAGAGGTGGAGGCCTGGTTTGCCCCCGGTGAAGGCCGGATGCTGGGCATCACGATACAGTCGTTCAGCTACAAGCGCGGTCTGCCCCGGGGGCTCGACATGGTGTTCGACTGCCGGTTCCTGCGCAACCCGCACTGGGACGCGTCACTCCGCCAAAAGGACGGGCGTGATGCAACCGTCGAAACCTTCATCGCGGCAGACCCCCAGTTTCAGCCCTTCTTTGACAAAGTCCATGATCTGGTAGGTTTCCTGTTGCCCGCCTTCCGGGCCGAGGGCAAATCGCACCTTTCCATCGGTTTTGGATGTACCGGAGGGCAACACCGTTCCGTCGCGATGACAGAGAGGCTTGCCAAGGCCCTTGCAGAGGAGGGGTGGCAAGTATCTAAACGGCACCGAGAACTTGAGCGGCGGGCCGAAGCAGAGACTAGGGCGACGGATTTGGCCAGACAGGGACGAGACGCTTGATCGGCATCGTGATCGTGGCACATGGCGGGCTGGCGCGGGAATATCTCGCGGCTGTGGAACATGTGGTGGGACGGCAGAACGGGGTGGTGGCAATTGCCATCAATCCCGACGATGACCGTTCGGGCAAACAGGCCGAGATCTGTGCGGCGGCGGATTCCGTGGACGTCGGACAGGGCGTGGTCCTTGTGACCGACATGTTCGGCGGATCGCCGTCGAACCTGAGCCTGCGGGCCTGCAGCCCGGCGAACCGGCGCATCCTCTACGGGGCAAATCTGCCTCTGCTCATCAAGCTCGCCAAGTCGCGGAACAAACCACTCGACGTGGCGGTGACGGCGGCCAAGAACGCCGGGCGCAAATACATCGACAGCCAGATCGTGGGTGATGATCTGGGGATCAACTGGGCCTCGTGATGGCGGTGAAGACCCGGCTTCAGGTCGTTAACGTCAAGGGTCTGCATGCCCGCGCATCGGCCAAGCTTGTCGAGGTTGTTGAACGGTTTGATGCACGGGCGACCGTGTCCAAGGACGGACTCGAAGCCTCGGGCGACAGCATCATGGGGCTTTTGATGTTGGCCGCGTCCAAGGGAACCATTATCCAGGTCGAGACGACCGGGCGTCAGGCCGAGGAGCTGAGCCAGGCAATTGCTGCTCTGGTCGCTGACAAGTTCGGCGAGGGCGACTGAGGCAGCGGGCTGCGAGGCTCGGCGCAGGTGGGGGCGAGGCTGCTTTGACCGAGACGACGACACGCGATCTGCCCGGCAGGGCTGCGCCGGTGCGCCCCGGGGATGCGCCCAGGGTCTATGACCGCCGCAGTCTGACCTACTCCAACACGTTCGACAGCCCGGTGAAACGAGGGGTGATCAAGTCGGTTGAATGGATGACCGGCAAGGTCACCATCATGCGCCGCATCCGCGAATTCGAACGGCGCGGCCCGCCGGCAGGGCAGGCCTTCTGGCGGGCCTGTCTGGATGTGATGCAGGTGGACCTGACGACCCCGGCAGAACAGATCGCCCGCATACCCGCGACGGGGCCGGTGGTGCTGGTAGCGAACCATCCACACGGGCTCGTGGACGGGATGATCCTTGCGGACCTGATCGGGCGGGTGCGGAACGATTACCGAATCCTGACGCGGTCGATCCTGACAGGGATAGACGAAAGCGCGTCGAGCTACATGATCCCGGTGCCCTTTCCGCATGAGGCCGACGCCCAGCGCAAGATGCTGGCCATGCGGACCCGCGCGATGGAGCATCTCAAGGCCGGGGGGCTGGTCGCACTTTTCCCGTCAGGAGTTGTCGCCTCGGCAGCGACTATGTTCGGCCCGGCAGCCGAGGCGGAGTGGAACGTCTTCACCGCCAAAATGATCCGGACATCGGGCGCGTCGGTGGTGCCGGTCCGGTTCTTTGGCGCCAACTCACGCTGGTATCAGATGGCAAACCGGATTTCACCGACGCTCCGGCAGGGGCTCTTGCTGCACGAGATCGTGCATTCGCTGGACAAGCCGCAGGGGCCGGTGGTGGGCAAGGCGCTGACCCCTGCTGACATGGCTCCCCATGTGGCTGAGCCGCGAGCTTTCATGGCATGGCTCCGGGCGTATACGCTGACATTGACCTAGGAGGGGGCGCTGTCCCCCGCGCTGAATCGCCCCCCGAGGTATTTGGCCGACAAAGAAACCAGCAGATTCAGCGCGTGGGAACTGGGGTTTCGCCACGATAGTCATAGAAGCCGCGCTGCGTCTTGCGGCCCAGCCAGCCGGCTTCGACATATTTGGTCAGCAGCGGGCAGGGGCGATACTTGGTGTCGGCCAGACCGTCGTGCAGGACGTTCATGATGGCAAGGCAGGTGTCCAGCCCGATGAAATCGGCCAGTTCGAGCGGGCCCATCGGATGGTTGGCACCGAGCTTGAGGGACGTGTCGATCGAATGGACCGAGCCCACGCCTTCGTAGAGCGTATAGATCGCTTCGTTGATCATTGGCATCAGGATGCGGTTGACGATGAAGGCAGGGAAATCTTCAGACGATGACGCGGTCTTGCCCAGGCGGTTCACGACGGCAAGGCAAGTGTCGAAGGTTTCCTTGTCGGTCGCGATGCCGCGGATGAGTTCCACCAACTGCATCACCGGGACTGGGTTCATGAAGTGGAAGCCCATGAACTTTTCCGGCCGGTCGGTGCGGGCAGCAAGACGGGTGATCGAAATCGAGGAGGTGTTCGACGTCAGGATCGTATGGGGGGCAAGGTGTGGGATGAGTTCCTCGAAGATCGCCTGCTTGACGGCCTCTTTCTCGGTCGCGGCCTCGATAATGAGGTCGGTGGTGCCCAGATCGGTGAGTTTCGGGGTCGAGGAAATGCGCGCCAGCGCATCCGCCTTGGCCTCGCCCGTGATGGTGCCGCGGTTGACCTGACGGTCAAGGTTCTTATCGATGACGGCGCGGGCGCGGGCGAGTGCGTCATGGTTTATGTCGGTCATCAGCACCTCGTAGCCTGCGAGCGCAAAGACATGGGCGATCCCGTTGCCCATCTGTCCTGCCCCGACAACGCCGACCTTTTCCACGCCCATGTGTTCCATCCTTTATGTGCTGCCGTGCAGCATAGGCAAACCGGGCGGGTGTCTCAAGGCGGCACATTTCGCAAAGTCTTCTTCAAGTTGGAAGCTTAGCGGTTTGGTAGGGGTTTCGGACGAATCTGGTCTTCGGGTGAGATCAGAGTGGTGGGAACCATGAAACATGACACGCTTGGCGAAGCTGGGCTAAGCTATGCACCGTGCCGCTACGGGAACTCACGGCTGTTCTTTCGCGGGCCGCGAAAGGTACTTGATGGGTCCTATGTGGCCTTTGTCGGCGGGACCGAGACCTATGGCAAGTTCATTGCCGATCCGTTTCCGACCCTTGTCGAGGCGGAACTGGGCCGTCCTTGCGTCAACTTTGGCTGCATGAATGCCTCGGTTGATGCTTTCATCAATGAACCGGCGGTGATGGCGGCCTGCCACGATGCGGCGATGACGGTGGTGCAGGTGATGGGGGCGCACAATATCTCGAACCGATTCTATACCGTGCATCCCCGACGGAATGACAGGTTTCTGCGGGCGTCCACGGTCCTGGGCGCCGTGTTCCCTGAGATTGATTTCTCGGATTTCTGCTTTACCCGGCACATGCTGAGCCGACTGCATTCCATTTCGCCCGACCGTTTCTCCATCGTACGGGAGGAGTTGCAGACCGCCTGGCTGGCGCGGATGCGCACCTTTCTGAGAGCGATCGGGCCGCGCGCGATGCTGTTGTGGTTCGCGGATCATTTGCCGTCGGATGCGCCTTGGGAAGACCGGCCGGACCCTTTCCGTGCCGAACCGCTGTTTGTCACGCGCCGGATGATCGACAGCCTGCGGCCGCTGGTGCGGGGTGTCGTGATGGCGCAGCCATCGCCGCGTGCGCTGGCGCGGCGGGGGGTGGGGCTGGTGCACGGCCCACTTGACGCAGGGGCCGCGGCCGAAATGCTTGGCGTGGCCGCGCATCAGGAGGCAGCCGCGGCGCTGACTGGCGCGCTGCGGGCAGCGCTGGTGTGACAAAGCAAAAGGCCCTCCGTTTAGGGCGGGCCTTTACGCCAGACCGGGGTCCGGATCAAAGCTTGCTGGTCAGTTCCGGCACGACGGCAAAGAGATCGCCCACAAGGCCGAAATCGGCGACCTGGAAGATCGGGGCTTCTTCGTCCTTGTTGATCGCAACGATGATCTTGGAGTCCTTCATCCCGGCAAGGTGCTGGATCGCACCCGAGATGCCGACTGCGACATAAAGATCGGGAGCTACGACCTTGCCAGTCTGGCCGACCTGCCAGTCGTTCGGGGCATAGCCCGAGTCTACCGCCGCGCGCGAGGCACCGACCGCCGCGCCAAGCTTGTCGGCCAGCCCTTCGATGATCGCAAAATCCTCCTTGGAGCCAACGCCACGCCCGCCCGAAACGACGATCCCGGCCGAGGTCAGTTCGGGCCGGTCAGAGGCCGCGACCTTGTCCTCGACCCATTCCGACAGGCCGGGGTTGGGGGTGGAAGCAATGCTTTCCACCGGTGCAGCGTTATCGGCGGCAGCGGCATCGAAACCGGCGGTGCGGATGGTCAGCACCTTGATCTTGTCCAAGGATTTGACCGTCTGGATTGCATTGCCTGCATAGATCGGGCGTTCGAACGAGTCGGCGTCGATCACGGCGGTCACATCTGACACGATCATCACATCCAGAAGCGCCGCAACGCGGGGCAGGATGTTCTTGGCGTCCGAAGTGGCGGCGGCGGTGATATGGGAATAGCCGCCCGCAAGCGAGACGACGAGACCGGCGACAGACTCGGCCATGGCATGGCAATAGGAATGGTCACCGGCGAAAAGGACCTTGGTCACACCCGCCAGCGTGGCAGCGGTGGCAGCGGCGCCTTCGCCGCCCGTGCCCGCAACAAGCACCGTCACCGGGCCGAGCGGGGCCACAGCGGTCAGTGCCTTGGCCACGGAATCAGTGGCGAGATGACCGCCGACCACGTCTGCGAGAAGAAGAACAGCCATCAGATCGCCCCCACTTCCTTGAGTTTCACCACCAGTTCATCGACTGTCTTGACCTTGATCCCGGCCTTGCGGGTGGCGGGCTCGGTCGTCTTGACCACGCTCAGGCGCGGAGTCACGTCCACGCCGTAATCGCCCGGGGTCTTTTCATCGATCTGCTTTTTCTTGGCCTTCATGATGTTGGGCAGCGACGCATAGCGCGGCTCGTTCATGCGCAGGTCCACGGTCACGATGGCGGGCATCTTGACCTTGATCGACTGCAGGCCGCCGTCCACTTCGCGCGTCACTGTGGCATGGTCGCCGTCCACGGCGAGTTCCGAGGCAAAAGTCGCCTGCGACCAGCCCAGCAGCGCCGCCAGCATCTGGCCGGTGGCGTTCATGTCATTATCGATGGCCTGCTTGCCACACAGGACAAGACCCGGCTGTTCTGCATCCACGATACCCTTGAGGATCTTGGCCACGGCCAGCGGTTCGACATCCTGATGCACGTCTTCGGACGCAATGACGAGGATGGCGCGGTCGGCCCCCATGGCGAGAGCGGTGCGGAGGGTTTCCTGCGCCTGACGGACACCGATCGACACGGCGATGACCTCGGTGGCCTTTCCGGCCTCTTTCAGGCGGATCGCCTCTTCGACAGCGATTTCGTCGAAGGGGTTCATCGACATCTTCGCGTTGGCAAGATCGACACCCGAGCCATCCGCCTTCACGCGGACTTTCACGTTATAGTCGATTACGCGCTTGACCGGCACCAGAACCTTCATCGGCACATCTCCCACGGAATGGATATCGGGTGCGTGTTACCGTGCCGGGGCGGCCTGTGACAGTGCAAAATCGACGCGGCAGCGTCCACAGACGCCACGTTTTGTCGCATTAGCGTCAGAAGGGGGCGTTACTTCTTTCTTGTGCCCTTGGGGGCAGAGGCCTTGGAGGTGCCCTGTATCGTGACGGTCGGGCTGGGGTTGGGCGTCTTGGTCGTGTCCTTGGCCATGGTGGACCCTTTCCTGTCCGGGTTTGTCAGGCCAAGTTTAGCATGGCTCGAGAACGGCGCAAAAGGTTACGACATGCGCAGCACGATCTTGCCGATATGGGCGCTCGATTCCATCCGGGCATGGGCAAGGGCTGCGTCCTCCAAAGCGAATTCCTGATCCATCACCGGTGCCACAATCCCAGCGGTCAAAAGCGGCCAGACGTGCGCGCGCACCTCCTCCGCGATGCGGGCCTTCGCCAGATCGGACTGCGGGCGGAGTGTCGACCCGGTAAAGGTCAGGCGGCGCATCATAAGAGTGGACAGGTTCAGTTCCACCTTCGGCCCCTGCAGGAACGCGATCTGCACAAGGCGGCCGTCATCAGCCAGCGCGGACAGGTTGCGGGCAATATAGGGGCCGCCTACCATGTCGAGGATCAGGTCAGCCCCGCCAGCTGCCTTCACCACGGTTACGAAATCTTCGGTCCGGTAGTTGATCGCATTCTCGGCACCTAGCGCAAGACAGGCGGCGCATTTGACGTCATCCCCGGCGGTGGTGAACACACGGGCGCCAAAGGCCCGGGCCAGCTGGATAGCCGTCGTGCCAATGCCGGACGATCCACCGTGGACAAGGAAACGCTCACCCCCCTGCAGCCTCCCCCGCATGAAGACGTTGGACCAGACGGTGAAATACGTCTCGGGCAGGCAGGCCGCCTGATTCAGGTCCATCCCTGCCGGAACCGGGAGGCAATGGGCGGCGGGCGTCACCGCATATTCAGCATAGCCGCCGCCGGGCAGCAAGGCGCAGACGGAATCACCCACGGCCAGGCCCGTCACACCTGGCCCGATTGCAGCGACAGTCCCGGCGCCTTCCAGTCCAGGCAGATCGCTCGCCGTAGGGGGCGGCGCATAGGCTCCGGCGCGCTGCAGGGCGTCCGGGCGGTTCACCCCGGCATAGGCCAGCCGCAAAAGCACCTCCCCGTGGCCCGGCACGGGCACGGGCCGGGTCGCGGGCAACAGCACCTCGGGCCCGCCGGGGTGGGAGATTTCGACGACCCGCATCATCGCGGGAAGCTGAGCGTCACTCATGGGGCAGGCACTACTTGTACAGGTTCCATGATCCGGGCATCTCCATCCGGGCAGTCCGGGACGGTGCCTTGACCATGCCGACCAGTTTGTTCAGCGGGGTCGTGAATGGCTTGAGCAGGACAGCGTCGTTGACCTTTCGCTTGAAGGACTCGAACCGCATCACATCCTCGATCCGCCTATCGATAAAGGCGGCAGTGGCTGTGTCATCTTCTTGACCCAGCCAATAAAGGACCGTCGAGCCCCAGACACCCGACAGGATCGCGCGCTTGGTGTACCAGTTCAGATCGTCCGACTTGTCCTCTAGCGCTGTCCAGATCGCATCTGCCGTGCCCCAGATCAGCCGTGCCCCCTCAGCGGCATGGTGCGGGAGAGCAAACAGGGCCGATGCCGCGCGCACCGCCTCTTTGTCATGCACCGCGTCCAGCCGGGCACGCAGGGCAAAGGCCACTCGTTCCCTGTACTTCATCGACGTCAGGTCGGCCTTGCGCAAGGCAGCTGTCATCTTGTCATCACCGATCTGGTGATCGGCCACAGCGAGGTCCACGGCCCCGCGGGGGCACAGGGTCCGCACGGTTTCCGGTGACATGCCGATCGCCCTGGCCGATTCGTCCAGCGCCTTCTGCGACCAGCCGTCAAACGGCACACGTTGCAGCATTTCTTCAAGCAGCAGATGCTTTGCCGGGTCAACGTTGCTGTGGGGCATGGTGGTCTCCTCATCTGTGGCTACTCTAGACATGTTACGCCGCCTTTGCTATGGGGGCCACATCCTGCGATAACCGCAAATCCAACTTAGAGAGGTGGTGAAAACCACATGCAGGTCAGTGTTCGCGACAACAACGTCGATCAGGCCCTCCGGGCTCTGAAAAAGAAACTGCAGCGCGAAGGTGTGTTTCGTGAAATGAAGCTCAAGCAGCATTTCGAGAAGCCGTCTGAAAAGAAAGCGCGCGAGAAGGCCGAGGCCATCCGCCGTCAGCGCAAGCTCGCCCGCAAGAAACTGCAGCGCGAAGGGATGCTCTAAGCATCTTTTCACGTCTCGACGCGAAAACGATGACCCCCGTGGCGAAGGCCCGGGGGTTTGTCGTTTCAGTTAAGGTCAGATCAGGATGAGGTCGCTGCAGTCGAGCGCGGTATTGTCGCACGGGACCGCGAAGCGCAACCTGGCCTTCGACCCGTTGCCATCGGCATCGTAGTAGAGATGCCCAGTCGGGCGATGCCAGATGTGGGCATGTCGCCCTTCAAAGCCCCGGAACAGAGTCCTGCCGCATTCTGGTTCGACTGATCTGGCCCTGAACCGTCATCCCAGACGGCAACTAATCCGCTCGAGAGCGAATCCCTTGAGATATCCGACGCAAAGAAAGGCGCACTCTCCGCACCCCAGTCACCCGAAATCCGAACAGCCTTGCCCACAGCCGTGCCATCTGATTTGAACTCCCGTGCCATGACGGCGTTTGCCGACGGCGCGACCACGTTTGCCTCTGTCGGGTTCTGTTCCGTCGATCCGATGACGAGCCCGCCACCTTAAAGGCCTGTCACCGACGGATCTGATTGCCGCCACTGCTGGATTGAACCTGCGTCGCGAACAGGCGTCACCTGAACCCTGTCTGCACCATAGACCCGCTAACTGAAGTTGCCTTGGCGATCCCCATGGCAGGTCGCAAACGCCATCACGTACCCGCGACCCGCAAGGGTCGCGGTCTGCGGATCGGTCTGACGGCTATAGGTGCCGGTACACGGAGTCGCAGTTCAGGAAACGAAAAGGGCGGACAATGGCCCGCCCTTTCGCAATACTCTCTTGTCCCCTAGCTTGCCACTTCTCCGCCATCGATGCGGGTGATCGCCACGACTGCGGGGCGGGGCAGATTGTCGCCACGGAAGTCAGGCCAGCGGGTGCCTACGGTCGCCACCGTATCCGCGTTCTCGGCCGGATGCTGGACCGAAACGAACAGCGTTGTACCATCAGGGGTAAAGAAGGGGCCGGTCGCTTCTGCGCCTTCGGGGGTTGCGAACAACAGCTTCGGCAGGCCCCGCGCAGGGCCTTCCGTATCCATCCCATAGACGCCATCGGCGATGTCAAAGTCATTGGCACCGTCAGTGGCCACAAAGATGCGGCCCTTGGGGTCAAAGGTGATGTTGTCAGGCGTCACGAACCAGCCGTTTTCGGTCGTATCGGGATGGAACGTAGCGCCCGTGGCGGCATCTGCAGGATTGCCGGCCATCATCAGCAGATCCCAGGTGTAGGTGTCGGCGGTATGGTCAGCTTCAGCACCCGCGCCACCCGGCGGGATCATCTCCACGATATGACCCCAGAAATTCTCGGGGCGGGTGTTGACGGGGTTCAGTTTGCCCGCCTCGCGCTTCTTGTTCTTCGTCATGACGGCATAAACTCGGCCCGTGACTGGATTGGTCTCGATATCCTCGGGTCGGTCCATCGGTGTCGCACCCAACAGGTCAGCCGCGATGCGCGTCTTGAGCAGAACATCGGCCTGTGTCGCAAATCCGTTTTCGGCAGTCAGCGGCCCGGTGCCCTGAGTCAGCGGCAACCAAGTGAGTCTGCCGTCCTCGTTGAACACAGCGACTGAAAGGGTGCCGGCGTCAAGGATATCCTTGGCCGAAGCAGGGTTGGCAGGGTCATAGGCTGCCTCGGTCACAAAGCGGTAGACATATTCGAAATAGTCGTCGTCCCCCATGTATACGACGACCCGGCCATCCTTGTTCTGCATGACAGTCGACGCTTCATGCGCCATCCGGCCCAACGCCGTACGCTTGATTGGCATCGCGGCGGGATCGTACGGGTCGATTTCCACAACCCAATCAAACCGGTTGGGCTCGTTCGGTTCCACGCTCACATCGAAACGGCTGTCGAACCGGGCGCGTCCATAGTAGTCCGACCCGTCATAGCCATAGCGCTCCAGCACATCCGGGAACGGTGTTGTGGCGATATCCCCGCCAAAGGTGTCGGACGCGCCTTCTTCGCAGGTCAGCACCGTACCCCAGGGGGTTACGCCGCCGCCGCAGTTATAGTTGGTGCCGCGCACCATCTTCCCCTCGGGATCGTACGAGGTCTTCATCCAGTCATGCCCGGCCAGAGGGCCGGAAATGGCGAACGGCGTCTCAAGTGTAAAGCGGCGGTTGTAGGTGCTGTCCTGCACCACGGCCCAGACACCATCAGTGCGCTTCACTTCGACGATCGAATGTCCGATCGCCATGTTGCACAACGCGACCTGTTCCGCCGTCATCTTCGCGCCACCTTCGCCGTCGTCGGGCAGGTCGGGGAACATGACGTTGAACGAGACATATTCGTTGTTCACGCACAGCAGGCCGTTGTCCGAAGACTGCGATCCCTTGGGCAGCGGCATGTAGGCGATGTAGTCGCAGTTGTAGCCAAACCGTTCCGCCTGCGCGGCGGCGTCTAGCGTGGCAACGTCCACGACCTCCTGCCCGGCCTTCATCGGATCGCCCCAGCCGACGACCACATTGGCGTTGTAGCCATCGGCAACGTGGTGCGTATCGTCATAGACCCGCTTGAGTTCGCTGAACATCAGAGAGGACTGTGCGGTCTGCGCAACGGCCTGCCCGGCAAAAAGCGAGCCGACAAAACCCTGCGCCGCAATGGCGCCAAGGGTCGTGCCTGAACCAAGAAGGAAACCACGCCGCGAGACGCGCGCAGCGATGACATTGCGGATATCGGGTTGGGTGATTCTGCGTTCGCGCATTCGGAGTCTCCTTTGTTGAATGAGATGGCCCCAGCGATACCCGTCACAAGTCACAGTTCAGCGACAATCGGACCAGCGGTCCCGGCTTCGCGAGATCGCTCATTTGTCCGGTTTACAGCCAGCGCACGAAGCAATGTGTCATGCCTCCGGAAACGTCGAGAACCTGCGTCTCGGGTCCTGCCAGTCCCTAAGCACGTCAAGAAAGCAATGAATGGTGACATCGATTGATTGTCCGTCGGCTGAAAACCCCATCTGTATGCCGCGAGTCTATAACAATTGAAGCTGCGGACTCTGCAAACCCATGCAGAAATCCGTATCCTTCAGGCCGGCCCTTCGACGTCAAACCAGAATGAAATCCCCCGACCCTAATGCCGTATTGGCATCAAGCGTCGCAATCAGAACCTTTGAACGACTGCCGTCACCATCCGAATCGTAGTACAGCTTTCCTGACGCCCGGTCATAGACCAAGAAGTCGTTGCTATCGACAGCATTGGTCCCCAGCCGGAATTCAGACGAACTGATGCTGGAACCAAGCGCGCCAAAGACTGTATTTTCCAGCCCGATGAAATCCTGCGCGCCATTGAAATCGGTAATCCGGTCCGCATGGCTTGCGCTTGCCGGCGATGAAAAGACAAACGTGTCGGCGCCGCCCGCGCCACGCAGGGTGTCCTTGCCCGAACCGCCGTTCAGCGTGTCATTGCCAAGGCCACCGTTCAGATCGTTGGCAAGGGAATCTCCGGTCAGACGATCTGTAAAGTCGCTGCCGATGATCTTTTCCACGTTGCTGATGCGATCCTCAGACGCCCCGCCGATGGTTGCCGTGACGACTGTCGCCTCCTTGAGAGTCAGCGTGACGCCCGCAGTGCGATCGTCAAAGCTGACAGTATCCGTGCCGGCCCCACCATTGATCGTGTCCTTGCCAACCCCGCCGGTCAGCATGTCGTTTCCGTCGTCGCCGTTCAGGCTGTCATTGCCGCCCGCACCGTCGATGATGTCGTTGAAAAGCGTTCCGACAAACTGTTCGCCCGTCGATGTGCCCTGCCAGTCGACAGCAGTCGTCCGTGGGTCAAAAATCGCAGCATCAATACCGCTGGTTTCCGTATCGCTCCAGGTGACCATGAACCGTCCATCGATCAGGCCAGTCACGTCGGGCGCATATTGTGCCCCTGTGTATCCGGCGCCGCCGGAACTGTTGACCAGAAACTCGCTGCTGATCGCGACCCCGTTCTCGTCATAAAGCCGCGCCTTCACGTCAAAGCTGGAAGCCCCGGAAAAGCTTTCCCAAACTACAACGAACCCGCCCTCGGCAAGGGCCGCAACCTTGGCGTCTGTTTGGGAATCGGCGGTCACCGTATTGACCCGCTGGACCGTTCCCGTCGTGTTGAAATCGATATAGATATCGCGTCCCACGGACCCCGACAGCGAATCGTCCCAGACCGTCGCGATCGTAATGCCCGACGTGGCGATATCGGGGTTGTTGCTAGATTCCCGGAACGCCCCGTTGGTATCGATCCGAACGCCGCCATCCACATAGTCCGTCGTGGGAAAGGTCTTGGGCACCGACCGCCCATATAACCCGTCCTCGCCGTTAGTGTTCTGGTCGGGGCCCAGAGAATCATCCCAGACGGCCACGAAACCCACGGTCGATGACACAGGGACGCCTTTGAAATCTAATGCATCGGCAAACTCGGGTCCGTATTCGCCGCCCCATTCGCCACTCAGCCGCACCGGATCGCCCAGCGGCGTGCCGTTCGCCGAAAACTCGCGCATCATCGCCGCACCGCTGGTCGGTGCAACAAGATCCGTCACTTCGGCATTCGAATCATACCAGCCAATCGCAAAACCGCCCCCGTCCAACGCCACGACGGCCGGCTCCTGCTGCACGCCCGCCGTTGTCGGACTGGCCAATAGCACGCCCGTCGTGGGTTGCCCGTTCGCCCCGTAGACACGGTAGGCGATGTTGCCGCCGCCGCCATCTGTGCCGAAATCCTCCCATACCATGACATACCCGCCACCCTGCAGGGCCGTGATCTGCGGTTCAGTCTGGAGCCCCCCGGTACTCGTGTTGACACGGGTTTCAGCGACGGCAACAGAACCGTCAGCGTTCAGGATCGTGAACTTGATATCCCCGCTGTTCGATCCAAGATCGTACCAGGTCACCACGGTCCGGCCGTCATTAAGGACGGTGACAGACGACAGATCCTGTGTGTTCGCATTCTGGGTGGAAATCGTGAAATCAGGTCCGGTACGGCGGGGCGTAGGCATCAAATTCACTCCTCAGGAATGGTAATTTTCAATCGGGGTATTGAAGAAAAATCGATAAGTTAAACGATACGAAAATACATGAACTTACCCCAATCGGTCAAGTCCCCAAATAGGCAATTGAAATGAGCCTTTTCTCCTGACTTTCAGGCACGACCTTCCCCGACCTACGCTGTTGTCAGACCCGGTGCAGATACAGGTCGAACTCCACCTCGGTCACCGTGCGTGCGATCCGGGCGTACTCCGCAGCCTTTATGGCGGTGAATGTGCGGTGCATGTCCTCTCCCAGCGCGGCCTTGAGGAAACCCGACTCCCGCGCTGCGACGATGGCCGTGCGCCAATCCAAGGGGATCGGCGGTGCGTCCTGACCGTCTTCATAGCCGTTGCCGGTGGTTGCCGGTCCAGGGTTAATCCGATGGAGAAGGCCGTGGCGGATGCCGGCAAGGATCGTCGCAGCGACCAGATATGGGTTGGCGTCCACCCCGGCAGGCCGGTGTTCGATGCGCCGCCCCGTCTTGGCCCCGGCGGGAATACGCAGCGCGACGGACCGGTTGTTCACACCCCATGTCGGCGACACGGGGGCATAGCTTTGCGTGGCGAACCGCCGCCAGGAATTGGCATGCGGTGCAAAGACCAGCATGGATTCCCCCATCGTCGCCCGCAGACCGCCCAGCGCATGCAGGATCATCGGGTTCCACTGGCCCTCGACATCCTCGACAAACAGGTTCCGCTCCGTGCTGTCACAGAGCGAGGTATGGAAATGCATCCCCGATCCCGCATAATCCTCGATCGGCTTGGCCATGAAGCAGGCGGTGACCCCATGCGCCCGCGCCTGTGCCCGAACGATCCGTTTGAGCCGCATGAGGTCATCGGCGGCCTGCATGACGTTGGTGCGATAATGCAGGGTCAGTTCGTACTGGCCGGGGGCATACTCCGAAATCATCGTCTCGGCCTTGATACCTGCCTTTTCCGCCCCGGCGTAGATGTCGGAAAACAGAGGTAGCATCCCGTGCAAGTGATCGACTGAATAGACCTCGGTCTTGGTGCTGGCGCGCCCGTCGAGCACATCGCGGGCGGGCTGGATGCGGCCGTTGCCGTCGCGCTCGTTGGCCAGAAGGAAAAACTCCAGCTCGAACGCGCCGGTGGGGTAAAGCCCTTCGGTCGCCAGCGCATCGACCTGTCGTTGCAGGGCATGGCGCGGGTCCGATGTCATCGGCCTGCCATCCAGATCAAACATGGACATCAGCACCTCGCCCCTTGGCGGTGCGGTGCCGTGGAGCGTGATCAGGCTGCCGGGGATGGGCCACGCGCGCAGGTCGCCATCGCCCTGATCCCAGATGAGGCCGGTCTCATGCACATCCTCACCCAGAATATCGAGACCAAGGATCGAAATGGGAAGGTGCCGGCCCGACGTATAGAAGGGGATCAGCTCATGCCGCCGGATGATCTTGCCCCTGCCGATGCCGTTTGCATCATGCAGGACGATATCAAACGCCTCAATTTCGGGATGAGCGGCAAGAAAGGCCTCTGCCTCGGACACGAGGGAGCCGGAGGGGCTTTGGGTCATCTGGGTCACTAGGTCAGGAGCGTTGTCAGCACATCGTCAAATGCCGCGATCAGGCGGTCGATCTGCCGTTTTCGCGTCACGGGGCTGACGATCATCATATTGTGGAAAGGCGCGATCAGGCAGCCCCGGTTCAGCAGGGCAAGGTTCATCGCCGCCTCGACCTCAGGCTTGTGCGCGGCAGCGGCTTCGGTCCCGTTCTTCAGCGGGCCGGGGGCGCAGATGAATTCAACCCTGGCACCCACACGGACGACATGCCAGGGCACGCGGTGACGGTCGATCACAGCGGCCAGCCCTTCGGCAAGGCGGGCCGCCCCCGCGTTCATGCGCACAAAGGCCTCTGGGGTCGAGACTTCGGACAGGGTCGCCACAAGGCAGGCAAACTGCATCGGATTGCCCGAAAGCGTGGTACCCATGCCGGAGAATCCCGGTTCGCGGGTAGCGTTATGGGCGTCATAGCGTTCGGCGACCGCCTGCCGCATGCCCCAAACGGCGGTGGGAATGCCGCCCGCCACGCATTTGCCGACGACGAACATGTCAGGGTTCAGTCCGTGCACGCGGGTATAGCCGCCATACCCGCTGGACTGTGTATGGGTCTCATCGATTATGAGCAGGCTATCGTGATGGCGGGCCAGCGCCTCAAGCCCGGCCAGGAAACCGTCCTCGGGCAGGACCATACAGGAATTGGTCATCACGGGCTCGGTCAGGATCGCGGCCACATCGCCCTTCGCAAGCGCCTTGTCCACGGCGGTCAGATCGTTGAACTCGACCACCACCGCGCCTTTGCGCAGGTCGTGCAACTGCCCGACAAGGCCGGGGCGATGGGCTGTCTTGCCGTCTTTGAGCGTGACAAAGGCGTCGTCCACCGTGCCGTGATAGCAGCCATTGAACACAAGGATCTTGGGCCGCCCCGTAATGGCGCGGGCCACTCGGATCCCATAGCGATTTGCGTCGGTCGCAGTCGTGGCGATCTGCCACCTGAAAGCACCAAAGGTCTCCGTCAAGAGCTCGCCCGCCTTGAGAGCTTCCTTGGAAGGCAGCATGTACGTCAGGCCACGTTCCGACTGACGCCGGATCGCCTTGGCCACCGGAGCCGGGGAATGGCCGAACATCGATCCCGTGTCGCCAAGACAGAAATCGTCGTACCGTGTCCCTTCGACATCGGTCAGGGTCGCGGCTTCGGCCTTGTCGACGACAAGCGGAAACGGCAGCGGCCAGTCCTTCATCCAGTGCATCGGCACCCGGTCAAGCCAGTGCCCCGCGCTCACGTTCAGCGCTGCCCGTGCCTTGGGATGGGCCGCCACATAGCGGCGCTGTTCGCGCAGCATGACGGCATCAAGCCTCTCGCGGTCAATCCCGGCGATCGTCTGGCTTGTCATGCTGGCCCCTTCATGCCTTCCCGTCTGTCACGCGTGCTGTATCGCAAATCGCGGGACAGAAGGCAAAGGCCGTCAGCCGCCCCGGACCGTGTCGATCATCAGCTGCACATTGGCAGGGTCTGCGCCGGGGGTGATCCCGTGACCCAGATTGAAGATATGCGGACCCTTGGAAAACGCCTCCACCACCCGGCGCGCCTCGTTGATCAGGGGCTGCCCGCCCGTGACCATATGCGAACTGGCAAGGTTCCCCTGCACGCAGCCGTCCTTCTGCACATGCTCTGCTGCCCAGGCCGCATCGACGCCATCGTCAAGCGCCACGCAATCCGCCCCGGTCGCCGCATGGACGCCCGCAAACCGTTCGGCCGCGCCGCGTGGGAACGCGATGACGGGCAGGCCGGGATGGCGCGCCTTCAGCGACGCCGTGATCTTGCGGGCGGGTTCAAGAGCGTAGGTCGCAAAGTCATCGCCTTGCAACGTGCCGGCCCAACTGTCGAAAATCTTGACAACCTCGGCCCCGGCCAGCACCTGCATCGACAGGTATTCGACCGTTGCGTCGACCAGACGGTCGATGATCCCGTCAAACACCGCCCGGTTCTCGGCCTTGAGCCTGTGTGCCGGCCCCTGATCCGACGTGCCATGACCCGCGATCATGTAACTCGCCACCGTCCAAGGCGCCCCCGCGAACCCGATCAGCGTCGTCTCGGCCGGAAGTTCACGGGACAGGATGCGGACGGTCTCATAGACCGGCGCCAGTTTTTCATGGATCGCGTCGGCGTGCTTGAGTTTCGCCAGACCGTCCATCGTGGTGACGGTCGACATCTGCGGCCCCTCGCCGGTCTCGAACCAAAGATCGAGGCCCAAGGCCTGTGGCAGAAGCAGGATGTCGGCAAAGAGGATCGCCGCGTCAAAACCATAACGCCGGATCGGCTGCAACGTGACCTCGGCCGCCAGATCCGAGTTGTAGCAGAGCGAGAGGAAATCGCCCGCCTGCGCCCGCGTGGCGCGGTATTCAGGCAGGTAACGCCCCGCCTGCCGCATCATCCAGATCGGCGGGGTGGGCAGGGTTTCGCCCGCGAGGGCACGAAGGATGGTCTTGGTGGGCGCCATGTCTTGTCCTTTTTCGATGTCCCTTGCGTCCCAACTGCGCGACCTGTTGTCAAGGCAGTTGTCAGGTTTGATTGACACATCTAACACTACGCGCATGACATTGAATCTCCCCTCCCCCGCCAATCCGCTGAAAATCGGCACCCGTGGATCGCCCCTCGCGCTCGCGCAGGCGCATGAAACGCGGGGTCGTCTGGCCCGCGCCTTCGACCTGCCCGAAGAGGCCTTTGCCATCGTCGTCATCAAGGTGACGGGCGATGCCGTGCAGGATCGTCCGCTCAAGGAAATCGGTGGCAAAGGCCTCTTCACCCGCGAAATCGAGGAGGCGCTCTTGGATGGGTCCATCGACATCGCTGTCCATTCGATGAAGGACATGCCGGTTGATCAGCCCGCCGGTCTGCTCCTTGATACCTACCTGCCACGAGAAGATGTGCGCGATGCCTTCGTCTCGCTTTCGCCGGGCGGTCTGGCCGATCTGGCCACGGGCTCGGTCGTCGGCACATCCAGCCTGCGGCGGCGGTCCCAACTCCTGCACCGGCGGCCCGACCTGCAGATCGTAGAGTTCCGGGGCAACGTCCAGACCCGCCTCCGCAAGCTTTCTGAAGGGGTCGCGCACGCGACATTCCTCGCGATGGCCGGGCTGAACCGCCTGGACATGACCGACGTTCCACGCGTCCCCATCCCGACTGACGACATGCTCCCCGCGGTGGCCCAGGGCGCCATCGGGATCGAACGGCGCGCGGATGACAGCCGCGTCGCTGCGATGCTCGAAGTGATCCATCACGGGCCGACCGGTCTCCGCCTCGCGGCAGAGCGCGCGTTCCTTGCGGCCCTCGACGGCTCCTGCCAGACCCCTATCGGCGGTCTCGCCGAACTCGACGGCAGCACCCTCCGCCTGCGGGGCGAGATCCTGCGGACGGACGGCTCCGAAGTGCTGGTCGACGACGCCACCGCTGCGGTGTCCGACGGCCCCGAACTCGGCCGCGTCATGGCGCGTGGACTGCTGCAAAGGGCGGGGCCTGCATTCTTCGGCGGATGATCGGCGTAGGGGGCGCCCAAGCGCACCTCCCACCAGATCCGACGCAAGGTGCGAAAAATGCGCACCCTACACCAGTACATCAAACCCTAGGCCTTCACCGGCGCCGCCAGGATCGGTCGTGTCCGGTCCAGCCAAATCACCGTGCTGACGGCAGCCACCGTCGTGATCGCCCCAAGGATCGCCACAAGCCCATAACCGCTCGCCCATGCGCCAAACGCAAAGATCACGGCGCAAAGCCCGTCCGAGGACAGGCGCTGCAATGCCACCAGCGACGCCCCTGCACCCGGACGGCTGCCCAGCAGGTCCTGCAGATAGGCAAGCGCCGGCAGATAGATCATCGCTCCGCCGAACCCGACCAGCAGCGTCAGGCTCCAAAGCCACGCTGTTCCCACCAGAACCGGCAACAGGACAAGAAAAGCCGCATAGGTCAACGTCCCGGCGGCAATCAGCTTGAGACGTCCGACCGAGGCGACCAGAGGGCCGATAAGAAGCATCCCCAGCACCTCGAACCCGACAAAGATGCCAAAGAATAGGCCCAGATCATCAGCCCCGCGCCCAGCCTGAGCAAAACAGAGTCCGAGGATCACACCCGCGATGGCACCGCCTGCATGGATTGCGCCGATGAGCATCACGCGGGTCATTACAGGCTTTGCCATCATCTCGCCAAGCGACGTACGAAAGCCCAGACCCGAGTGCTGCTCGACCCAGGTCGTCTGACTGTCAGGCGGCCAGCCCCAGGCTATCAGCGCCAGCATTGCCACACCGATCAGGGCGATCACCGGATAGATCGCGATCAGCGGCACCCCGGCCTGCAGGATGATCCCCCAGATCGGCAACACCGCTATCCACGGCAGGCCCATCATCGCCCGCAGGATGGAGAACACCCCGTCCCGGTCCTTTTGCGGCAAAGGCGCACTGATCAGGCGGGTGACGGCAAAGATCTGGCCAAACATCGTGCCACCGACCGGGATGAGCAGCACGGTCGCAATGACAAAGGAAACGGGCGAATCGATGAAGAACACCAGAAGCCCGCCCATCACCAGCGACACTGCGGCCAGTTGCGCCATGCGGCGGCGGCTCGGCCTCTGGTCAGTGACGATGCCGATCCCGATCGACGCCCCGATCGACACGAAAAGCCCCACCATCAGGACGACCGCATAGGCCGTGTTCGACAGACCGAATACCTGGATCGCCACCAGTGACTGATAAGGCCCGACCGAAGCAACCCACGTCCCAAACAACAGCGTCATGAAGAATATCATGCGCAGCGTCGGGTTGGACCGGATGATGCCGATATGGCGTTGCATTGCCTGTTTTCTTTCTTGAACCCAGTGTAGCCTGCCGGCCAGCCGGTGCCATCTGACTTTGTGCTGATTTCCTGCAGTAAAACTCTGAAGAATCGCGATCAGTCCCGCTTGGGAAAGACCTTGCCCGGATTGAGGATGCCTTTGGGGTCCAGCGCCGCCTTGATCGTCCGCATGACGTCCAACGCGACCGGGTCCTTGCGGCGGGCCATCGACGGGAGTTTCGACTGGCCGATCCCGTGTTCTGCGGAAAAACTGCCGCGCAGTTCCATCACCACATCCTCGACCTTCTCCCGGATCGCATCGAGAAGGGTCGGGTCATCGCGCGTGGGATAGACGTTGTAATGGATGTTTCCGTCGCCCAGATGCGCCACCGACATGTCGATAAAGCCGGGGTCCATCACCGCCAGTTCAGCGGTGACCCGGTCAAAGAAAGTGGTGACCTTGTCCAGCGGCACGCAGATGTCGGTATCCACAAAGGGCCGCTTCAGGAAAGTGAACTGCGCCGACGCCTCGCGCCGCGTCCACATCTCGGCCCGCTGGGCGTCTGACCGGGCGAGGACGGCGTCAAGCAGAAGGCCCTCCTCCATCATCGCCGCCAGCGTCTCTTCCAACAGTTCGACAACCGGGATCGTGCCGTCTGGGTTTGGTGTTGCGTCGCGTGGGGCCGTGACGCCAACCTCGATCATGATGTTCACGTCGTAGATCTGGTCGAACGGCGACCGCGCCCCTGCGATATGGTGCAGGTGGCCTTCGATATAGCTGCGGGGCATGAATTCGAACGCCTCTACCGATCCGCCTGTCGCGTCCTGCACCCGGTTCAGGAGCGTCAGGGCATCAGCAAGCGTGGGCAGTGCTACCATCGCCGTCGCATAGGCGCGGGGCTTCGGTTTCAGCTTCAGGACAGCAGCGGTGATGATGCCCAGCGTGCCTTCGGCCCCGATGATCAGGTGGCGCAGGTTCAGGCCCGCGTTGTCCTTGTGCAGTTCCGACATGAGATCCATGACCCGGCCATCTGCCAGAACGACCTCGATCCCCATGCAAAGGTCGCGCGTATTGCCATAGCGCAGAACATTCGACCCGCCCGCATTGGTCGACAGGACACCGCCGATCATGGCCGATCCGCGTGCGCCAAAGGTCAGCGGAAAGATCAGGTCATGCTCCGCCGCCGCCGCATGCAACGTGGACAGCACGACGCCCGCTTCGACAATCGCCACGCGGCCGCCAGGGCGGATGACGCGGATGCGGTTCATCCGGTCGACCGACAGGATCAGTTCCCCGTTGGCCTGTCCGCCGCCGACAAGGCCCGTAATCCCCCCCATCGGCACGACGGGCGTCCCCGTCTCATGCGCCAGCGCCATGACCCGCGCCACCTCGGCCGTCGATCCCGGCCGGACGACAGCCAGGGGGGCCGAAGGGTAATTCCCCGTCCAGTCCCGCGTCCAGCGGTCCATGTCCGCCCCGCACATCAGATTGGCTGGCCCGACGATCCGGGCGATCCTGTCCAACAGGTCCATATGTACCTCTGCGTGAAACCGGTCGCCGTCCCGGCAGACCAGTGCCCCCTACATCGCCCATTTGCGGGCCAGGGGAAAGACCCGGTCCTCAGGATTCCCCGCCAGCGTCACGCGGTGTCATGCAAAAGGACGAATGCTCTTGCGCGATGATCTGCAACAAATCCGGAAAGTCACAGGATGAAGCAGATTTCCGGCAACAGTCGTGCTAGCGCAAAAGATCAGAGACCGGGCCGAATCCGGAACGGTCGAGACAGGAGCGAAGCATTGGATCTTGCCAGGACTCCGGAAGAGACCGCAACTGCTTTCTGGAGTCTCGATCTCCCTGCCCTGGCGGATCAGTTGAAATCCGGACCGGAGGGTCTGACAGCGAGGGAGGCCGCCGATCGTCTTGTCACACTGGGCCCCAACACGGTCGAGGACCGGAACCAGACCGGCCCTTTCCGCATTCTGTTGCGGCAGTTCGAAAGCCCGCTTGTCCTGATCCTTGTTTTCGCCGCCGTGGTTTCGCTGTCCCTCCAGCAGTGGATCGATGCGGCCATCGTTCTGGTGATCGTGCTCGGCAGCGCCTTGCTGAGTTTCTCGCAGGAGTATCGCGCCTCGACCGCCGTGGCGGCGTTGCGCCAGAAGATCGCACTGACGTGTCGGGTTCTGCGCGGCGGCGTCGAAGAGGAGGTACAGATCAGTCAGATCGTCCCCGGCGATGTCGTGATCCTGTCTGCAGGCAACCTGATCCCGGCGGACGGTCTGATCATGACAGCGGCGGATTTCCTCGTCAGTCAAGCCGCGATGACCGGCGAAACCTTTCCGGTCGAAAAGCGACCGGGAATCGTCCCTGCGGATTCATCACTGGCAGCCCGGACCAATGCGGTCTTCCTGGGTGCCTCTGTCCAAAGCGGGACGGCCCGCGTTCTCGTCGCACAGACCGGGCGGCAAACCGCGTTCGGCGCCATTGCCGCCCGATTGCACGCCCGCCCGCCCGAAACCGAATTCGGGCGCGGGGTGCATCAGTTTGGCGTGCTTCTGGTCCGTGTAATGATCGTGATTGTCGTCTTCGTGCTCGTGGTCAACCTGACGCTCGGGCGGCCCGTCACGGACTCACTGCTTTTCGCCGTGGCTCTTGCCGTTGGGATTTCGCCCGAACTCCTGCCTGCAATCATCTCGGTCACGCTGTCGGCCGGCGCCCGCGCCATGAGCAAGCGTGGCGTCATCGTACGGCGTCTTGATGCCATCGAGAATCTGGGCAGCATGGATGTCCTGTGTACCGACAAGACCGGCACACTGACACAAGGTGTCATGACGCTCGACGGGGCTGTCGACGCCGAAGACCGTGCGGCGGCAGAGGTCCTGGAACTTGGGTTCCTGAACGGCGCTTTTCAGAACGGGATCACCAATCCGCTGGACACCGCACTTGTCGCCGCAGGTCAGAAGGCGGGGCTGGTAACCGCGGGCCATGTCAAGATTGACGAAATTCCCTATGATTTCGTCCGCCGGAGGCTGACCATCGTCACAGCGCCTGCCGATTCGCCCGGACAGCACCTGATCCTGACAAAAGGGGCGTTTTCCAATGTCCTCGAAACCTGCACCGCCTTGGTCCGGGACGGCGTTGAGGTGCCGCTCGACAAAGCCGGAAGGGCAGCCCTGACCAATGTCTTCGAAGCGAAAGGGCGTCTCGGATTACGTGTTCTGGCCGTGGCCTCGGCGCGGTTGCTCGCGAGGCCCGAATATGACCGTGAAGACGAAAAAGGTCTGACCTTCCGTGGTTTTCTGCTGTTTGCTGACCCGCCCAAGGTCGACGCCCGTCAGACGCTGGCGGACCTCTCCCGGCTGGGCATTGCGGTCAAGATCATCAGCGGTGACAACCGCTATGTGACCGCCCATGTCGCCCAGAGCGTGGGCATGGACCCGACCTCGATCTTGACAGGTGACGATCTTAACCGGCTGGGCGACGATGCGCTATGGCACCTTGCCCCGAAGACGACCCTGTTTGCAGAAATCGACCCACAGCAGAAGGAACGGATCGTCCGCGCGCTGCAGCGGATGGGGCATGCCGTGGGCTATCTTGGCGATGGCATCAACGACGCACCGGCCCTGCACGCCGCAGACGTTGGAATCTCGGTGGACAGGGCCGTCGATGTCGCGCGGGAAAGTGCTGACATCATCCTGATGAATCATGATCTGGGCGTTCTGCGGAACGGCGTCGAAGATGGCCGCAAGACATTCGTCAACACTTTGAAATACATCAATATCACAACAAGCGCCAATTTCGGCAACATGGTCAGCATGGCCCTGGTCGCACCATTCCTGCCGTTCCTGCCCCTGTTGGCCAAGCAGATCCTTTTGAACAACTTTCTGTCGGATCTCCCCTCGATTGCCATTTCAAGTGACAACGTCGATCCCGAGCGTGTGACCACGCCGCAACGTTGGAACATCGCCGACATCCGGCGGTTCATGCTAGTGTTCGGGCTTCTGAGCTCGGTCTTTGACCTCGTCACCTTCGCAGCGCTCTACAAGGTCTTTCATGCGGGTGAAGCGCCGTTCCAGACCGCATGGTTCATCATTTCTCTCCTGACGGAGCTTTTCGTTGTGCTGATCCTGCGCACAAGGCGTCCGGTAACCCGCAGCATGCCGGGCCGGCTTCTGTTGTGGTCCACAGTCGCGGTTGGACTGGCCACGTTCGCCGTTCCCTTCCTCGGACCCGTCAGCCGGATCTTTGGCTTTGTCCCCCTTTCAGCAACAGAAATGGCGACGGTCATCGCCATTCTCGCGGGCTACGTGCTGGCCAACGAGTTTGCCAAAAGATGGTTCTTTGGTGCCGGTCGGACGTCAGGTTAGGCCCCTGGGGTTGATGGGGCGGGTTCGGCGGCATCAGAAAGACGCGTCCCGATGGTCTGGCGGCCAGACCGCGCCCCCGACACTGCGACAAGCCCGATACAATCCAAACGGATGGGCCTCCTTCATGAAAGACAGTTCCCACGACCGTCTTCTCCCAAGCCTTCCTCACGTCCGGCATGACCCCGCACGCAAACGCCCATCTTGACCCCCCGTCCGCGCAATGCAAACCGCAGCAGATCAGCGTTTCCGGAGGAGAACCCATGCCCGCCTATCGTTCCCGCACCACCACCCACGGCCGCAACATGGCAGGTGCGCGCAGATTGTGGCGTGCGACAGGGATGAAGGACGGCGATTTCGGCAAGCCGATCAACGCCATCGTCAGTCGCCTTCTCCACCCAGAACCGCTGGAAGGAACTCGACCTTGACCGCCAGAAAGGCGTGATCCGTCCGGTGAAACATGCCTTCACCAGGGAAGGCGGGCTTGCTGTCCTCAAGGGCAACATCGCGCCCGATGGCTGCATCGTGAAGACGGCAGGCGTGGACGAAAGCATCTTTGTCTTTTCTGGCCCCGCGCGCGTGTTCGAATCCCAGAATGCGGCGGTCGAGGCGATCCTGTCCAACAAGATCAGGGAAGGCGACGTTCTGGTCATCCGCTACGAAGGCCAAAGGGCGGGCCGGGGATGCAGGAAATGCTCTACCCGACCTCTCACCTGAAATCCAAGGGTCTGGGTAAAACCTGCGCCCTGATCACCGATGGCCGCTTCTCGGGCGGCACCTCGGGTCTGTCGATCGGCCATGTCTCGCCCGAAGCGGCGTCTGGCGGCGCCATTGATCTCGTCAACGAAGGCGAAGGGATCGAAATCAGCATTCCCGAACGGTCGATCACACTGGTCGTCCCCGAGGCCGAACTGGCCGTCCGCAGCGCCGCGCAGGATGCCGTCGGCTGGAAACCCGCAAAGCCCCGCGCCCGCAGGGTAAGCGTCGCTGCGGGCCTATGCCCTGTTCGCTACCTCGGCAGCGACCGGAGCCGCGTGGAAACTGCCCGAAGCGTAAGCCACAGCAAGCCAATCGAAACGCCTGGTGGCAACGCCGAAGATTCCGCTTTGCATTCGGCACGGATTGCAACAAACGACGCGCCACATCCTGTCGCCTAGGGACCGTGCGGCAACGAACATTGTTCTGAAGAGCGTCAAAAAGCCTGGCCCCGACGGATCGGCCCCACGAGAGACGACAGTTGCTCATGATTCAGACGGTGCCCATTCCCTGCGCCCTTTCCACCCCGACAAAACGCCCCGTGGGCGGTTTCCTCAAGGCGCTGCTTCACAAGATCCTGACCGGTGACCGGACCTACCGCGAACGCGGGCACCTGTCGCGCTTGCCGGACTACGATCTTGCCGACTTTGGCATGAACCGCAACGGCGCTTCGGCCCGTCCCCCGGATCGTGCGGGTCTGCGCTGGTAGGGCCGGTTCATGATCTCATCACCCCCATTTATGGCCGTTCCGGCACCTCCGGCCCTCGCCCGGCGCGGCAGGATTACGACGCAAAGCGCGCCGTGGTGGTCTGGCTGGCCATCGGGGTGATCGTGGCAATCGTGTTTGCCCTGTCGGACGACCTGAGCCCGGGCCTCGCTTCCTTCACCCTCTTGGTGTTGTCCGTCCCGGTCAAACCTAACCTGGCCCTATTCCGCCACACTCCCGTCGGGCGCGGCTTCGCCGGGTCAGGCCATCCGGCACAGGCGACGTGTGGCCCGGGCGATGACAAGTTCCTCGTTTGTCGGTATGACCATCACCGTCGTCGGCGCGTCAGCAGCCGATATCACCGTCGCATGGGTCGCATTGGCCGCCCGGTCCAGCCTGATCCCCATCCACCCCATCCGCGCGCAGACCCGGTCGCGGATGCCTGCTGCATTCTCTCCAATCCCACCGCAAAAGACCAGGGCGTCGATCCCCCCAAGGCTCGCTGCCAATGCGCCCGTTTCGCGCACGATCCGCGTCACGAAGTAGTCGATGGCCTCTGCCGCCTCTGGCCGTGTCGAAGCCTCAAGGACCCGCATGTCATTGGACTCGCCAGAAAGCCCCAGCAGACCGGACTGCTTGTAAAGCAAGTCCGAGATCTCTGCCGTCCCCAGCCCTTCCTGCTCCATCAGATAAAGCATCACGCCCGGATCAAGCTGACCAGGCCTTGTCCCCATCGCCAGACCGTCCAGCGCCGAGAACCCCATGGTCGAGGTGATAGACCGCCCGCCCTCCATCGCGCAGATCGACGCCCCGTTCCCAAGATGCGCGACGACAACCCTGCCCGCATGGATGCGCGGCGCGATCCGCGCCAGTTCGCCGGCGATGTAGTCGTAGCTCAGCCCATGAAATCCGTAGCGGCGCACGCCCTTGTCGTAATAGGCGCGCGGAAGGCCAAATGTGTCGTGGACCCAGGGGTGCTGGCGGTGGAACGCTGTGTCGAAACAGGCGACCTGCGGCGTGCCGGGAAAGGCTTCACCGGCTGCTATGATCCCTGCGATGTTGTGCGGCTGGTGCAGTGGCGCAAAAGGTGACAGTGCGGCGATCTTCTGCAGGACGGTCGCGTCGATCAGGATATCACCGGCAAAATCCGGGCCCCCGTGCACGACACGGTGCCCGACTGCGCCAATCTGAAGGCGGGGAAAGGCTCCGTTCAGCGCCTCCAGCACCACCCGGAGCGCCGCCGCATGGGTCGAAATGTTGTTCGCCGTGACAGAGAGGGGAAGGCCATCAGCGCCCCGCAAACGGATCGTCGCATCGCTACCGATCCGGTCCACCTGACCGTTTGCCACAGGCTGGTCGTCCCCCCCGCCGAACATGGCGAACTTGAGAGAGGATGACCCCGCATTCAAGGTCAGGATCATGCTGGTCATTCTGTCGGCCTGCCCGGTCGCTCATGGGTATGCGGAACCATGCCCGCCCTGCGGCATTGCCCACAAGGGCGGATCGTTTGGCAAGCCGCTTGACCGGGTCGGCTGCACCGTCAGGACTTGACGTTTTCCGCCGCGATATAGGCGCGCCACCCGCCGTAAGATGTGATCTCCCGCTGCCTCTCGACCAGAGCCGGTTCGCCCAGCACGGCCAGCACGGTCTCCCCGCCCGCCAGCACCGCCTTGCCGATGGACAGTCCCGGCGGCTCCTTGATCAGGATACCAGCCAGGCCACCGGCAGGAACCAACCAGACCTCGACCGGCACCGAAATGCCGGACCCATCGGTCTGACGCACCATCGCCGGGTGGTCATCATTGACCGACCAGATGCGATAGACGGGCTGCGTCAAGTCCTCGCGCACAAATGTCGCCCCCGCGGCATGCATGTTGGGGTTCAGTTTCAGGCCCCGCATCAGCGTGCCATTGATCGCGAGAAGGACGCCGTCCGTCGTGTCTGCCATGATATGTGTTCCTGCCTTGCCTTCGATGATCTCTGCCAATTCGTCGGGGGCACCAATTGCCCCCACAGAACTCGGCCGGGCCGCGACGAAATCGGCCACGGCGGCGACCTTGGGTTCCATGCTTCCCTTGCCGAACTCTCCTCCGGCGATATAGCGCCGCGCCTCGGTCACGGACAGCCGGTCAAGCCATTTCTGCCCCGGCGTACCAAAGTTGACCGCCACCCGCGAAACGCCCGTGGGCAGGATCAACATATCCGCCCCGATCTCTGCCGCGAGAAGGGCCGAGGCGAGGTCCTTGTCCACCACGGCCTCGACCCCTTTGACGAGGCCCTTTGCATCTTCGGTCACCGCAACGCCCCCGCCGCCGCCTGCGACAACGACCGCGCCCAATTCCAGCAGTTGCCCGATCAGCCCGCTTTCGACAATCCGCTGCGGCCGGGGCGAGGCGATGGACCGCCGCCAACCGCGCCCGGCATCCTCCATGATCGTCCAGCCCAAAGCGGCCTTGCGGGCCTCGGCCGTTGCCGCGTCAAGGAAGGCCCCGATGGGCTTCGACGGGTTCCGAAACGCCGGATCTGCAGCGTCCACCACTGTCTGCGTCACAACCGCCACAACAGGCCTGTCCAGCCCCCGCCGCTTCAACTCGTTCGCGATCGCCTTGACGAACATGGACCCGATCGCGCCTTGCGTATCGGCGACCGCATAGTCCACCGGGACCGGGTTCACTTCGCCCACGGCGATTTCCGACCGGCGCAGGATGAACCCTACCTGCGGTCCGTTCCCGTGCGACACGACCAGCCGCCATCCCCTTTCGATCAGATCGACAAGGCCGGGGGCGATGGTGCAGACCGTCTCATACTGATCCGGAATGGAATCCTTCCCCGCTTCGCGGACCAGCGCATTACCTCCATAAGCTATGACGGCAGTCTGGGTCATGGCGCTGCCTCCAGCGTTCCGGCCAATGCCGCCACCGCCCCGGCAAAGCACTCCAGCGGCGCAGTCGTGATCCCCGCCCCGATCTGGCCCACGCCGGCCTTGCGATGCGCGATCCCGGTGTTGATGACCGGCAGGATGCCGGTATCCAGCACCGCCCGCGCGTCGATCCCCGCAGGCGTCCCGCCAAAGTTCAGCGCGGGCAGCGTAAAGGCCGGATTGGCGCCCAGCGTGATGTTCAGCATCCGTCGGCTGTTGGCCACCGCATCCGCCGGCGTGCCGCCCACGAACTGCACGATGGCGGGTGAGGCCGCCATCGCAAACCCGCCCAGCCCCGCTGTCTCCGTGATCGCGGAATCGCCAAGGTCGGCGGCGGCATCCGCAATGGAATAGCCGGGGAAATACAGGCCGTTGACCGGGTTCGCCGGCGCCTGAAACCACATTTCCCCGGTCCCGCTCAGCCTTATACCAAAGTTGACGCCATTGCGCGCCATGACCGTGACAAGGCTGCTGTGCGGCTCACCATGCGCCGCATCCATCATCACCTTGCTCGCCGCCATGGAGATGTTGAGAAAGAAGTGATCATTCGCAGCAACAAAGGCCAGCGCCCGGTTCACCATCGCCCGGTCAAGCTCCAGCCGCCCCAGCGACAAGACCAGCCGCTTGAACATGAGACAGGAGGCCGCCGCATTGCGGTTATGCACCTCATCCCCCATGTGCAGCGCCTGGGCCATCAACGGCTTGAGGTTGCGGTCCTCAAGCCCCCGGACGGCGGCCTGCATCACGGCAAAGAACTCACCACTCAGCCAGCGCAGCCGGTCGATCACTTCGGGCGAATTGGCCCCGAACCGCAGCACTTTGCCCAGCCCTTCGTTCAGGTTGGAAAAGGCGTACTTTCCGGTCTCGCCATCCTCGACGACCCAGACGGGCATCGACGGGCTGATGATCCCCGCCATCGGGCCAACCGCACTGTGATGGTGGCAGGGGTCAAACGCGACGGCATCGCTGGCGGCAAGCGCTTCGGCGGCCTCGATAGTATCAGCCCATCCTTCGTAAACGATGGCCCCCGCAATGGCCCCCTGCTGCGGTCCGCACATGTCCGCCCATGCAATCGGAGGCCCGGAATGCAGGATGCGCCTTTGCCCGCCCCCCAGCCCCGGCATCGCGTCCCGGGCCAGGATCACGTCAAACAGTCTCGGCTGCGCCGCAAGATACCGGGCATAGGCCGTCCGGTTCGCCTCCTCGATCCGGGGATCGCGAAGCAGGTTCGCCAGTTGCCACCCAAGCGCCGCATCCGCCCCGGCAGGCGGTTGCCAGTCCAGATTGGTGACGGTGCCACCGGCAGAGGTGATGTTGTCCGCAAAGCCCCGAAGCCCCGCATTCACGACATGCAGCGGCTGGGAGAATAGCGCCTTCATGCCCCGTCCCCCATCTGCGCCGTCAGGATCGCGGCCGACCAGGCCGCAGCCTCGGCATTCGACCCCGCGACCAGAACGCCCGCGTGTTCCAGCGCCTGAACAATGGCCACCCGGTCCTGCGGGTCTGCATCCGTGCCGCAGACATGGCCGATAAAGATGGCATTGCTGCCCCTGCCCTTGGCCTCTGCAATGGCCGAAAGAAGCCCCGACACGGGATCAGCCGAAGCGCCATACCCCAGCACCACATCGAACAGCACAACAGCCGCCCCCGGATCGGCAGCCTCTGTACGGATGCGCGCATTGCGGAGCGAGGGGTCGATCATCGGATGCGGGCGGCCTTGGGTAAAGGCATCATCGCCCATGTCGAGAAAGCTGTTCCCGGTACTTTGCGCGATGTCGTTTGGCAGGGCGTTCCCCTCGACCGGCGCATTCGACTGGCCCCTGTGCCCGGCGGCGGCAAGTACCAGTTGCGCCTCGAAACAGAAGGTGCCGCCACAGAACACACCCCGCACATGCCGCTGGGTGGGGTTCAGCGTTCGGGTCATGACAGCCATATCCCTGACCGCAGGGACCGCGACGTCGGTCCCGTTCAGCAGAGCAACCGCCCGGTCCGCAGCCGCGGCCAGCGTCGCCGCGCCGTACAGATTGCCGCCAGTTACCGCAGCCGGATCGGCCCCAAGGAAGATGACAACCACCGGCTTGGCGCACCCTCTGGCCCGACCCAACACGCGGTCTGCCACAGCGGCAGATGGCGGCTTGGACACCAGTACGATCACCTCGGTCGCCGGATCATCCGCCAGTGCATCCAGCCCCTGCAGCATCGAAATCCCGCCGATCGCTTCCGAAAGGTCATGCCCCCCGGTCCCCAGCGCCTGCGAAATCCCCGCGCCATGCTGATGGATACGTACCGTCAACTCCTGCATGCCCGTCCCCGACGCACCCACGACGCCAACAGCCCCGCGCCGTACGACATTGGCAAAGCCCAGCGACACACCGTTCACAATCGCAGTCCCGCAGTCCGGCCCCATGACCATCAGCCCCTTCATCTCCGCAAATTCCTTGAGCGCCCGTTCCGCCGCAACAGGCACGTTGTCGCTGAAGATCATCACATCCATGCCAAGCCGCAGCGCCTTCATCGCCTCGGCGGCGGCATAGTCCCCGGGGACCGAAATAAGGGCGAGGTTCGCCGCAGGCGCGCACGCCACGGCCATCGACAGAGAACGCAACGGCTCAGGCGCACTGGCATCGGGTGCCGCGCTGGCGCTGGCCTTGAGCAGAGAATCCGCGCGGATCAGCGCCTCGGCGCAGGCTGCCTCGGTCCCGTCAAGCGCGACGATCAGGTCATTCGGTCGGACTGCAAAGCAGCCCAACCCTGCAAGCCCGAGGTTCTCCACATTGCTGGCCGAAGCCATGGCGACCGAGGCCGCCGCAATCCCCGGGATCGCCATGATCTGCGCTGAAACGGTCATCAGAGTGACCGAGTCCTTGTACAGGTTCGGATAGGTCCGCGACTGCAGCGTCATCCGGCGACCTGTTGCGTTGAATTCACGCGGGCCAGCGTGGCCGTCAGACCCAGACAGGCATCCGCACCCGAAGTCGCTCCAACCGACAGCGCCCGGTCAACGATCGCCTCCAGATCCCGCCCCGGCGCGTGCAACGCCCGGCCCAGATCGTGCAAAGGCCGGCCAAAATGGCCCTGCATGGCCTGCAACAGAAGGTGACGGCTGATATCGGTTGTCTCTTCGAGATGCGGCGCAATCGCCGCGGCAAGCCGTCTGACCCGGCCCCCCTGCACGAATGGCGACAATGTCAGCGCCGCCAGAATGCCGACCAGCGCATCATCACCCGAAGGCGTCAGCCCCGGCCCCTGTCCTATGGTCCGGCGCACCACCTCCTCCAGCCCCGCGCCACGGTCCAGTGCGGTGCCAACGTCATGGACAAGCGCCGCCGTTCCGGGCCAGGCCATGCCCTTCGCCCGCTGCGCAGCCCATTCACGCGCCGCGTCAAACCCTTGCCCCGCAACCCAAGGCGCGGGCGTCCAGATAGCGGCAGACCTGGCGTCGATCACCAATGCGCCAATGCTCAGGAACCCCGCGCGCACAAAGACAGCATCTCCCTGCATGACCGAACGCAAGGTGAAGACGTAAAGACCAAAGGGCGAAAGACGGGCTGCGTCGTGCACCAGCGTCCAGATGTTCGGCCCGACCATCAGGTTCACCGCTTGGTCAAACATGCTGTGCACCACCCCCGTCGCCGGGGTCCCAAGGCCAAGCGCGGCCCCCATCTGGTGCGCCAGAATTGCCTCCATCAGATCAGCCCATCACCGCGACAAAGCGGTCCGCGTCCGAGACCCAGCCGAATATCCCGCCCAGGGCCTTGATGATCTCAAGTCCCACCCGCTGAAACTCCGGGACATACGAGGCGACGCAGTCAGACAGGACAACACATTCGTACCCCAAGCCATTTGCCTCGCGCACCGCCGTATGCACGCAAACCTCCAGCGTCACCCCGCAGACCATCGGCGAGCGGATACCCCGGTCCATCAGGATCTGGTGCAGATCGGTCGCGTGGAACGACCCCTTCCCGGGTTTGTCGATCACGGGCTCTCCGGGGATCGGATAAAACTCCTCGATGATGTCATGACCCTTCTCGCCCCGCACAAGGATCCGACCCATCGGCCCGTCCGTCCCGATTAACACCTTGCCGCCCCGGCTCAGTTTCGCGGGCGGGCAATCGGTCAGGTCGGGTCGGTGGCCTTTCCGGGTATGGATGACGAGCGTCCCGGCGGCGCGGGCAGCGGTCAGGGCCATGGGATGAACCGCAAAAGGGAGCGAGGTATCATTGCCCAACGCCTCGCCAAAGCCACCGGGCAGGATGAAATCCCGTTGCATGTCGATGATCAGAAGCGCCGTTGTGGCCGTGTCAAAGGGCAGGTCGAACGGCTCTGCCGCAATATTTGCCATGGGTCTGTCCCTTGTGCTGCAGCCCGATTCCCGTGGGAGAAAGTCTAACGGGCTATTGAGGGGGACAGCGTGGGCAGAGATTCAAATGGCTTGGCGGCCGAAGGGAGAAAGAGACCAGCAGGCAACAAGCCGAATGATGCGGAAAACGGCAGTATGCCGGAAAAATGGGCAGGTTAGGAAGGTTTGTTCGGGGCGTGGACGCCATCGAAGGGTACCTACGAGCATGCACCTTTCGATGGTGGCCAAGTCAAGGCGGCGTGAACCCTGTCCTACGATAAAGCCGGCCCGGTCATCTGCGTAGGGCGGGGTTCACCCCGCCACGCTAGGTCATCCCTCAGCGCGTCTCGCTCTCCAGGTTAAGCCAGGCAACCTCGGCCGGGGTAAGCTTCACCATCAGGCCGGGGAGGGTCGAGACGATCTCTCCGGGGCTGCGCGGGCCGATCAGGGCCAGCGAGGGGAAGGACTGGTCGAGCACCCAGGCGGTGGCCACGTTATGTGCCGACACGCCGCGCTCGGCTGCCAGTGTCTCCGCGCGCCGCCGGCGTTCGGCATTGGCAGGGCTGCCAAAGCAGGTTTCGGGCGCGGTATCGGCGGGCAGGCGGTTGCGCAAAGCCTCGGGCAGGAAATAGCCGCGGGCCTGCGACGACCACGAGACATGGACGGTATTGGTGCGGCGCAGATAATCCAGCGTTTCGGCATTGTTCGATGTGATGCACCCTGCCCAGACAGCTTTCTCCATAACGGCAAGCGACAGGTTGTTGTTGAGTAGCCGCATCGGCTGCAATCCATGTTTGGCCGCATAGGCATTGGCCTCGGCCAGACGGGCCAAGGTCCAGTTGGAGCCGCCGAATATACCTATCTTGCCCGCTTTGTGCAGCGCGTTAAGCGCGTCCACGAATTCGCCCACGGGGACGGCAGGGTTATCGCGGTGCATGATGTAGATGGGAACCGAAGCCAGACCCAGCCGTTCCAGCGTGATGTCCAACTGCGTGCCAATGGCGCGCGGGGTGCAATATGGGGTATGGGCCCCCTTGCCGATGACGACAA
This sequence comes from Rhodobacterales bacterium, assembly GCA_026400355.1. GTDB lineage: Bacteria > Pseudomonadota > Alphaproteobacteria > Rhodobacterales > Rhodobacteraceae > JAPLPE01. Next base: position 85,614 of record JAPLPE010000024.1, read on the forward strand.
TGTCCTTGGCCACGCCGCGCGCGGCAATCCATTCGCCCAGCACCTTCTCATGGTTGCCGCCACCATAGACAAAGCTGGTGTCAAAGCCATTGCCCCCGACCTCCATCCAGGCATCCCAGACCACGGCACCTTCGGCCACGGTGTTCCGGTTGTCGCAGCCAATGACGAGTTGCGACATGGGCAGGGCCACGCCGTCAAGCTTGACCTTGGCCATCGGCGGCAGACCAGGGGGCACGACACCGGACAGGATGCTGTTGGTGGCCGGGATTTCCGACGCGGTCTTGTAGCCCACATCGGCGCGCCATTTGTCCTGAAGATGGGCATTGCCGATGCTGTCGGCATGGTTCGGCGCAGGGTAGGGCGCCTGCAGCAACCCGTCGGCGATCGCCTTGCTGACCAGTTCAGCCTCAAAGGCGAAGAGCATCCTTTCGTCACCCAGAACCTCGGTCCGCGTCTCCTTACCCACTGTTATGTGGATCTTCGTGGTCGAGGGGCCCTTGTTCCGGCCGGGGACCCAGGGATCGTCGATCACGATCTCGCCCTTGATGCCGGTCAGGATAGCGCGGTTGTCCATATTGCGCTGCACAGAGGTCGCGATCTCGGCCGTCACGCCACTGGCGAACTTCAGGACGGCATGGGCGACCTTGTCGACCCCGGTTTCTTCCAGGAGGCCGATGCCCTTGAAATCCACCGGATCGGCAAAGGGCTGTCCCACGGCGGCACCAGCGAACAGGCGGGTGAGTGAGGCGGGATAGCCGCCCACGTCAAGGATACCGCCCCCGGCGAGACCCAGATCATAGAGGCGGGAGTTGCTTCGGAAGGGGGCGTTGAAGCCGAACCGGGACTGGATATGCGCCAGATCCCCGATCTCGCCCGATTTCAGGATCTCGAGCACGCGGACGATCTGCGGATGGCAGCGGTACATGAAGGCTTCCATGAAGAAGCGGCCTTCCTGTGCAGCCACTTCAGTCACGGCAATGACCTCGGCCGCATTCAGCCCGGCGGGTTTTTCGCAGAGGACAGCCTTGCCCGCACGCAGCGCCATGATCGACAGTTCGGCATGCCAGGGATGTGGGGTCGAGATATAGATGGCGTCGATCTGGTCGCTGGCGGCCATGGTGGCATAATCGGTAAAGCGCGCGGCATCGGCGACGCGATAGGCATCGCCGAATTCTTTGCGGCGGGCCGCATCGCGGCTGGCGATGGCGACGAGTTTGCCTGCCGTTGCCTGTGCCAGACCATCCGCAAAGTTATGCGCAATGGCCCCCGGCCCTATGATCCCCCAGCGTGTCACAGCCATCCAGTCCTCCTCCTGATCCGGTCGTCAGCCAAAGGGATAGTGGGCGGGGGCGGGAGTGGCAATCTGAATGGCGGCGGGTTTCGGGGAATTATGGACTGTGGGGTTTCATGGGGTTGGCCCCGGTGCGCTGCCCCGGACCCCGAGGTATTCTGACAGCAAAGAAACTTGTTGAAATCAGATTTTGGCGACCATGGCGTATTCCGCCTCGAACCATGCCGGGCCGTTCAGGCGTAGCCAGTTGGCGGTCACGGTGGGGGCGAGGGCCTTCAAGAGGGCGAGGTCGCTGTCTCGCATCGTGTCGCCTGCCTGTGCGGCGAGGATGATGAGGCCGCGCGGGGCGCCGTCCCAGATCAGGGGTGCGTAGATGGCGGAACTCATGCGGGCGGTCTTGAGGTATTGCTGGAAGGCGGGGTGCTTGCGCGTATCTTCCAGCAGCAGGGGTTCGCCCCTCGCGATGACCCGGCCGGGATGGCCGCCGTCGATGGGGATGAGGAGGCGGCGCTGTTCGGACGGGAAGCCGATACTGCCGATCAGCATCTGATGCTTGCGGTCTGGGGTGACGAAGAACGCACCGCCGACAAAGAACTGGCTTTGCCCCTCGTCAAGCGCGCCCTGGCGCAGATGGGCTTCGCGGTCCCCCACGACCTCCCACAGGATACGAATGGGGGCGTTGATCGCCTGTTCGGGCGTAGCGGCCTTGGTCGCGGCCCAGGCGGCGGTGGTAAGGAGGGCGAGAGGGTCGGTCATGGGGCCTCGGTCAGGGATTGGGCCAAAGCGATCAGGCGGCCTTCGCTGAAGGCCGGGCCGATCAGTTGGGCCGAGAGAGGAAGGCCATCGTCCGGCAGGGGAAAGGCCACGGCGGGCAAGCCCGCGATATTCGCGAGCGCGGTGAAATCGGCCTGATTGGCAGGGGCCGGGGTGCCGTGCGGGAACGGCTGCTGCGGGGCGGTGGGCAGGAGGAGAGCGTCGAGGCCCTCCATCGCCCGCCGGGCGTCATGAGCGGCGAGGTTCAGGGTGCGGTAGGCGGCGGCAATCCGCGATCCGGGGGCGGAGAGGCCATAAGCGATGGCGCTACGGAAGGTGTCGGAGAAGCCCTTTGGTGTGGTATCGAGCGCCGCGCCGATGAGATGACCGCATTCCGCCTCGGATAGGAGCAGCCCGTCGCGGCGGAGTTTGCCGGTGTCCCATGCGGGAAAGGGGCGGAAGTTGACCCCGGCCCGGCGCGCGCGCGCGACGAGCGCGTCAAAGGCGGCACGGACAGGCGGGGTGCAGCCCGACAGGAGCGTGTCGTCGGGCAGGCCAAGGTTGATCCTTGCCAGGTCGGGGCGGGGTGACGTTGCAGTCCATCCGGGCGGAAGGGGGAGGCTGTCAGGGTCGCTCTCGTCCTGTCCGGCAAGGATTGCCGTCAGGAGCGCAATATCAGCACCGTTGGTGGCAAGGGGCCCGATCGAGTCGAGCGTCCAGGACAGGTGCGACAGGCCCGTGACAGGGATCAATCCGCGCGTCGGCTTGAGTCCCCAGAGGCCGCAATAGGCGGCCGGGATACGGACCGAGCCCATCGTGTCAGACCCGAGTGTGACCGGCACGATCCCAGCCGCAATGGCGGCGGCAGAGCCTCCGCTGGACCCGCCCGGGGTATGGCCGGGGGCGGCGGGGTTGTCGCAGCGGCCCCAGAAGGGGTTGTCGGTCGTCGCCCCCAGCGCGCCTTCGTGCATGTTGAGCGTGCCGATGATGACGCCCCCTGCGGCGCAAAGGCGGGTGATGACGGTCGCGTCGGCTGCGGCGATCCGTTTAGCGAAGGCGCGGGTGCCGCCGGTCGTAGGGACATTCGCGACGGCGATATTGTCCTTGACGGCCAGCGGGATGCCGTCGAGCGGTCCCAGACTATGCCCCCCGGCGTGGCGGGCGTCGGAGGCCCGGGCAGCGTCAAGTGCCGTCTCGGGCAGCAGGGTGATGAAGGCGTTGAGGCTTTGCAGGTCATGGGCGCGGTCCAAGGCTGTCCGGGTCAGGGCGAGGGATGTCACCTGCCCTGCGGCCAGCGCGCGGCCCATGTCCTGTGCAGTCGTCATGTGCCCGACTTGCGTTTATCGATCAGCCGGATCGGCTTCTGACGCACCTCGATCTGCGTGAGCGGCGCGAGCGCCCCCGGCGCGGCCAGCGCTACGCCTATCTCGACCCCCAGACGCACACGGAGCAACGCCTCGTAGGGCCCACAGTCAGCCTCCGTGGCACCCCGCGTCTCGATCCGCACCGTCATCTCCTCGCGCCCATCAACACGCGTGACCTCGCAGAAATATTCCGACAGCAGTTCGGCAAAGTTCTCGGTCAGGATCGCGCCTATTCCGGTGGGATAGATGTTGATCCCGCGCAGTTTGACCATGTTGTCGGACCGGCCTTGAAAGCCGGCGATACGCCTCAACGTCAGGCCAAGGGGCGAGGCATCGGTGCGGTAGGCCGACACATCGTGCGTGTTGAACCGGATGATCGGGAATATGTCGTCCTTGTAAAGACAGGTGCAGACCATGTCGCCGCTGAGCCCGTCAGCGACGGGCTGACCCGTCTCGATATCGAGGATCTCGATGAACTGGGCATCCTCCTGCACGTAAAGCCCTGCATGATCCGGCCCTTCGCCCGCGATGGCCCCGGTATCGCCCACGCCATACCAGTCGAACACCTCAGGCCCGCCCCATGCGTCCGACATGGCTTGATGGCTTTCCGCGCCGATATGGCCCGCGATCACGCGGATCTTCACGTCACGGCCCGGTTCAATGCCGTTCGTGCGGGCGATGTCGCTCAGATACTTGATGTAGTCGCCAAACCCGACCAGCACGGTCGCGTTGAAATCGCGCATCAGCCCGACCTGATTGGCCGACCGCGTCTCGACCCCTGTCCCCGCCGACAGGAACTGCGCCCCGGTCCAATGTATCACCGCCTCGCGCACATAGTGGCCGCCGTTGACCATCCCGTGACCATAGACCGAATGGATCACATCCTCCCGCGTGATCCCCATCAGCGTATAGAACCGAGCCAGCAACAGGTTCTGGATCTCCCGGCTTTTCGGACCAAAGAGGAGCGGCTGCGGCCGGCCCGTCGTGCCCGAGGTCGTCTGAAAGATCAGCGGCGGGCGTCTGCCGGGGGGATAAGTGTCCAGGCCGTGGAAATCTCCCAGTGGCGGATGCGCCTCGACCGAGGCCATGAGATCGCCCTTGGAATAGGTTGGCAGCTTGGTGATGTCGTCGAGCGAGGTAACATCCGCAGGCGTGATCCCCGCAGCACCCCAGAGGCGCTGATAGAACGGCACCTTCCACGCAAACTCCAAGACCTTTAGCAACCGCCGGTTCTGCACTGCGCGCATCTCGTCGCGCGACACGCGGCCATAGCGTGTCAGGAAATCCTCGGGCCGTCCGTATTCGGCAATCATTGCGGGATAGTCCATCGAGTCGAAATAGGTGGGAAGGCTCATTCGGGGACTCCGGGCTGGCGGGCAATGGTGCGCATGATCTCGGTCAGTGCAGTCGTATCCGGGGCGGCTGGCAGGGCAAGCGCGGCCGTCCGCAGGGCGCAGGACAGTGCGGGCGGGACGCCGCCCCATGCGGCAAGGCGGTCGAACTTGGCGATCACCGCCGCCTCGTCCATCGGATTCTCGGTATCTCCCCAGGCGTCGGCGACATGGGCGGTCAGGGTGTCTCCCCCTGTTGTGACCGAGACGGTCGCGCCGAAATGGGCAGGGTAGGCGGCTGAGATGGCGGGGTCGGTGGCAACGGTGACTCGGGCGCGCAGCGGGGCATAGGCGGGCAGGTTATCGGGCTCGAACGCGGCCAGCGGCGGGGGACCATCAGTCAGTGCCACAGCCACAGCGTGCTGAAGAGAAAAGCGTGCCTCGCCGGCCGTTCGCGGATGGCGTCGGTCGCAAAACACGATGGCATCGCCATAGGTCGCCACAAGGATCGCCTCCGGCACTCGGCCGCCAAGGCCCTCGCGCAGCGCAAGGGCCGCATCGATCGCTGGATGCGCATGGCGACAGGCGGGCCAAGGCTTGAAGCTGACCTCGTGCAACTTCCATGGCGCATCGGGACTGGCCACAACCCCGGCCGGGTCGCCATCGCGTGCCACGGCGGCAAAGAACCCTTGCGGCCCGTCGAGAATGAATCGTGGCCCGGCCAGCCCTGCCCCGGCATAGCGTGCCGCAATGACGCCGCGCCGCGCAGCCTCGACCACATGCAGATGCTTGGTCGCCACTGGCTCGTTCCGGCACTGCCAGAGTCCGCCCGATAGCGACATCGTATGCCCGATTGCCGAAACCGTCGTCGCCCCGTCAAGCCGCATGAGAGAGGCCGCCGCGACCGCCGACCCCATCCCGCCGCAGGTCGAGGTGTTATGGAAGAACGCATAATGCCCCGGTCCTACATGCGCCCCAAGGCGGATCATCGCCTCGTACGCCCGGATCAGCGCTCCCAGCGGATCGGCCCCGCCAAGACCAAGGATCACCGGCAGGATCACCGGGCCGGGGTGCAGCAGCGCCGCCCTGTGCACATCGTCCATCTCAAGAAGGCTGCCAAGCGCCCCCAGCGCCGCCACCGCCTCGTCCGACCCCGTCCCGGCCAGCGCAAAAGGGTGCAGCCCGGCCATCGCAGCGATCTTTTGCCCGATCTCCGACCGGGTCCCGGCCAAGGCACAACCCAGCCAATCCAGCACATGCAACGCCGCGCGCGCCCGTTCCGCCTCCGTCACGGGACGGCCCATGAGGACCATCAGCCCTTCGGTCAGCGAGGCTGTCCGGTCTCCGGTCGGGGGCATGGGATGGTCCCTTTCGGCGGAAAGACTTGAAAATTTGTCCGGACATATTTATCGGTTTGAGGAAGGCTCGCAAGGGCAAACGGGCGGGCACGGGGCTATGGCACAGGAATTCATCACCCCACGACAGGCCGCGCTGATCGGGCAGACAGCGGGACGAATCCTGCTGGGCGGCGCGACCGCCGATCCGGTCGCCGTGGTCCATGCCGTCGCTGCCGAACCCTACCTCTGGCAGGGCAAGACCCTGACCGGGGCCTTCATTCCGGGCGTCAACGAACGCGACTATGCCGCCGTAGGCCATGACACCATGGTCGAGGCGATCTTTGCCACGAAGGGCCTCCGCGGCGACGGACGGGTCAAACACCTGCCGCTTCACTATTCCGCCTTCTGGGAGAGGCTCGGACGTCCCGGCATGGTCGATCTGGTTTACATGACCATCCCGCCCCCCGCCATGGACGGGACATTCGGCTACGGACTGACCTGCGATTTCATTCCGGCGGTACTGGCAGCCGGGGCCAAAGTCGTGGGCATCGTCAACCCCAACATGCCCGACCTCCCCCGTGGCCTCCGCATCCCCCGCGACCGCTTCGCCGCGCTGACAGAGTACGACGCGCCCCTGCCCGAACTCGGCACCGGCGCCGCAGATGCCGAAAGCATCGCCATCGCCGACCATGTGATCAGCCTCCTGCGCCCCGGCGATACGCTGCAAATGGGGCTGGGAAAACTGCCGGGCGTGATCCTGTCGCGTCTCGCGGCGGCAGGCCTGCACGATCTGGCCTATCACGGCGGGATGGTGACGCCGGACATCGTAGACGCCGCGCCCCTCTTTCCGCGCGGCATCACCTCGGGCACGGCGCTGGGCGATGCGGCCTTCTACGCCTGCGTCGCCCGGCTGCCGGGCCTGCGCCTCGCCCCGGTGGGCGTGACCCATGCCCATGCAGTGCTGGCCGCGATCCCCTCTCTCGTCGCCGTCAACTCGGTGCTGGAAATCGACCTCACCGGCCAGATGAACGGAGAGGTTGTGTCAGGCCGCCAGATCAGCGGACAGGGCGGGCTTGTCGACTTCGTCCGGGGTGCCCGCGCTTCGGCCGGGGGGCGGTCCATCGTAGTCCTGCCTGCCACCGCATCCGGCGGCACGAAAAGCCGAATCCTCAGCCAGCTTGCCGCAGGAACGCCGGTTTCCATCGCACGGGGCGATGCGGATATCGTCGTCACCGAATATGGTGTGGCCCACCTGCGCGAAGCGTCCCTGGCCGAACGCGCCGAACGCCTGACCGAAATCGCCGCCCCCCAATTCCGCGACGCTCTTGGGAGGGGACCAGCATGACCGCAGCCCCGGACACGGACGACCGCCCCCGCTACCAGATCATTGGCGACGTCCTATCAGAGCGGATCCAGGACGGGCTCTATCCGCTGGGAACCCAGCTTCCCACGGAAAGCGAACTCTGCGCAGAATTCGGCATCAGCCGCCACACAGTCCGCGAATCCTTGCGGCTGGTGACCGAGGCCGGTCTTATCCAGCGCCGTCAGGGCTCGGGCAGTCTCGTCGTCGCAACCCGCCCGCATCAGACCTATGTCCACGCCATGCGGTCGCTGAACGAGCTCTTCCAATATGCCGCTGACACCCGCTTCCGCATCCGTACCGTCGCGATGGAAATCCCCGGACCGGACCACGTCGAAGATCTCGGCCCCGCCGCCTCCGACGCCTGGATCAAGGCCGAAGGTCTGCGGCTGGAACAGTCGGGCGACGTAGCGATCTGCTTCAGCTACGTCTTCATCAACCGCGACTTTGCTGCCATCGCCCCCGATCTGCCAGGCCTCTCCGGCGCGATCTACCGCCATGTCGAGGATCGCTTTGGTGTCGAGGTCGCTCTTGTCGATCAGGACATTCGCGTCATGCTGATCCCCTTGCAAGCGGCGCAAGCGATGAATCAGAAGATCAAATCCTTGGCCGTCCGCGTCGTGCGCCGGTATCTCGACGCCGAAGGGCGGCTCCTCCTCGCCTCTGTCAACTACCACCCGGCCGACCGGTTTTCCTATTCGATGCGCCTCCGCCGTGAAGGGCCAAAGGGGGCGTGGGCGTGATGGGGGGGTAAACCCTGCCCTACCCAGCGGACACGGATCACATCAGCGTAGGGCAGGGTTCACCCCGCCATCAAGTCAACTCCGCCCTGATCTCAGTCCCGTGCTCATCCAACCCCGGCACCCGCAGGTCCGGCTGGCCCGGCTCGTCGGCAAACCGAATCGGGTTCCCGATATGCAGGTTCCCCTCGTCATCCCGCAGAAGCATCCCCCGCGCCGCCACCTGCGGCTGATGCCACGCCTCGTGCAGGTCCAGCACCGGGGCAAAGCACACGTCCTTGTCGGCAAACCACGCGTCCCAGTCCGTTCGCGTCCGCGTCCGGAACACCGCCGCCAGCGCCTCCTTGACGGGCAACTGCCCCTTGCCCGGCGGTCCCTCTGCGGCCGGGATCAGTCCGCCAAGGTCCAGCGCTGTCAGCAGGTTGCGTACAAACTTGTGCTCCACCCCGCCCAGCGTGATGAACTTCCCGTCCGCCGTCTCGTAGATGGAAAAGAACGCATAGCCGCCAAAGCTCCGCTCTTCCTTCACCCGGGGCGCGCGGTCCTCGGCAAAGACCGGACCCACCACATTCGGCAGCCATGCCATCGTCGCGTCCTGCATCGACATGTCGATCGCGTCGCCCAGACCGGTCTTTTCCCGGCGGTAAAGCGCCATCAGGATCGCCGACAACGCCGTGATCGACCCGAGTGCATCCGACACCGGCAGGTGTGGGTTCGTCGGTTTCCCGTCATTCCCAAGGTTCAGCGAAACGACCCCCGCCATCGCCTCGATCGACAGGTCATGCGCCGGCCGCCCCGATTCCGGTCCGGTCTGACCAAAGGCCGAGATCTGCGCATAGACGAGCCGAGGATTGATCGCCCGGCAGGCCGCAGGCCCGATGCCCAGACGGTCGGCCACGCCGGGCCGGAACGCCTCGACGACCACATCCGCCGTCTTCACCAGCTCAAGAAACACCGCGTGATCCGCAGGGTCCTTCATGTTCAGGACGATGCTTTTCTTCCCCCGGTGCGTGTTGCGGAACCAGGTACTGACACCACCCTGCCGGTATCCCACATTCCGCACCGGCTCCCCCGTCGGGGGCTCCACCTTGATGACCTCGGCCCCATGATCGGCCATCATCTGCGTAAGCCATGGTCCCGGCAGAAACAGTGACAGGTCGATCACCCGCAACCCGTCAAGCTTCATCCGATGATCCCCCTTGCCCGCAGGCCCGCAATCTCAGCCGCCTCCAATCCCGCCCCGGCCAGCACCGCATCCGTATCCGCGCCCAGCGCAGGCGCAGGCCGCGCCGTCGCCCGCTCCCCATCCACCCGGATAGGCGAAGACAAAGCCCGGAAGCCCGTCCGCGCCGGATGGTCAAGGCTCTGTATGCCCCCCGTTGCCGCCAGATAGGGATTGTCCAATGCCTGTGCAACCGTCAGCACTGGCGCCACAGGCACCTTTCCCGCCAGCCGCGCCATCCAATGCTGCGTAGGGTGCTCTTTCAGCGCACCATCCAACATCCCCGCCAGCACATTCCGGTTCCGGAAACGGTCGAGCGGCGTCGCAAACCGGGCATCGGTCACCAATTCCGGCATCCCCACCGCGGCACACAAAGCCTCCCAGAACTTCGGTAGCACGCACATGATGAACACATGCCCGTCCGCCGTCGGGAACACCTCGGTCGGCACCACCGCCGGATGCCCCGACCTTGGCCGCCGCAGCGTCTCGTCGCCCTCGTTCAAATACCACGTCGCGGGATAGCTCAGCTGATGCACCGCCACATCATAAAGCGTCACATCCACATCGCGCCCCTTGCCCGTCCGCGCCGCGCCAAAAAGAGCGGCGGTCAGCGCAAAGGCCGTGGTGATCCCGGTCAGGTAATCGACAATCGACAGGCCCATCCGCGTCGGCGGCCCGTCCGGCTCCCCGGTCAGGTGCAGAAACCCCGCCTCGGCCTGCATGAGGTAATCATAGGCGGGCCAGGCCGCCCGTTCCCCTGACCGGCCATAGCCCGACAGATGGACACAGACGAGCGACGGCTTCAGCCCGCCCAAAGCTGCGTAATCCAGCCCGATCTTCCCCGGCTGATCGCCCCGCATATTGTTCATCACGGCGTCCGCCGTCACGGCCAGCCTGCGGAACACCGCCCGCCCCTCGTCGGTCCGCAGGTCCAGTGCCACCGACTTCTTCCCCAGATTGAAGGTCTGGAAGAACTGGCTGTCATTGGCCCCAAGATGATGCGGCCCCGATGCGCGCGACGAATCGCCCCCCTGCGGCGCCTCGATCTTGATGACCTCGGCCCCCATGTCGGCCAGATACATGCTGGCCCAGGGCCCCGCGCCGTATTGTTCGACGCTGACGATCCGTATCCCCGAAAGCGGCGGGTCTGCGATCACGCCGGGTTCCGCTCGATCAGTTGCTTGGCGATGATCATGCGCTGGATCTCGTTCGTGCCCTCGCCGATGCACATCAGCGGCGCGTCGCGGTAGTAGCGCTCGATATGGTATTCCTTGGAATAGCCATAGCCGCCATGAATCCGCATCGCCTCAAGGCTGTTCTCGACCGCCGCCTCGGATGCAAAATACTTCGCCATCCCGGCCTCCATGTCGCAGCGCTGGCCGCTGTCATAGGCGCGTGCCGCGTCATAGGTCAGAAGCCGCGCTGCCTGCAGCCGCGTCGCCATCTCGCCCAGTTTGAGCTGGATAGCCTGATGCTGCGCGATGGGCTTTCCAAAGGTCTTGCGGATCTGGGCATACTTCACGCTGTCCATCAGCGCTGCCGAGGCCAGCCCGCAACCCCGCGCCGCGATGTTGATCCGGCCAAGCTCCAGCCCGCCCAAGGCGGCCTGCATCCCGTGGCCTTCCTCACCGCCAAGAAGGTCATCCGCCGCAATCTTGTAATCCTCGAACACCAGTTCGGCGCTCTCGATCCCCTTGTAGCCCAGCTTTTCAAGCTTGCGCGACACACGGAACCCGTCGCCCTTGCGGGCGATGAACATGCTCATTCCCTTGTGGCGCGGTTCGGCGTCAGGGTCGGTCTTGACCAACAGGGCAAAGCAGGTGCCGTGGATGCCGTTGGAAATCCACGTTTTGGTGCCGTTGATTGTATAGCCATTGCCATCCTTGACGGCCCGGGTGCGAATCGATTGCAGGTCGGTCCCCGCATCCGGCTCGGTCAGGGCGAGACCACCCCGTATCTCGCCACTCGCGAACTTGGGCAGATAGAACGCCTTCTGCGCCTCGGTCCCGTTCCGGGCCACGCAAGCTGCCATGATCAAATGGGAATTGAAAATCCCCGTCAGCGACATCCAGACCGAAGCGATCGTTTCCACGATCCGCGCATAGGTCGTGGCCGACAGGCCCAGCCCGCCGTATTCTACCGGGATCGTGGCCCCGAACAGGCCCAGTTCCTTCATCTGTTCGACCATCTCGAACGGATATTCGTCCGCATGTTCCAGCCGCAGCACATGCGGCCGCACATCGCGGTCCAACCATTTGTTGATGGTATCAAGGATCAGTGTGTCTTCTTCGGACAGGCCTTGGGTCGCGCCGCTGTTCATCGTGGCCTCCTCACTTCGGGTCATCGGGGGCATGGCCCCGCTTGGCGATCAGGATCGTGCGTTCGAAATCACAGACAAGCACGCCCGACTGGTTGAATCCCCGCGTCTTGACGGTGACAAGGCCCGCCGTTGGGCGCGATTTGCTTTCCCGCTTGCCCAGCACTTCGGATTCCGAGGTCAGCGTATCGCCCGCAAAGACGGGCGCCGTCATGCGGATATCGGTCCAGCCCATGTTCGCGATGGCCTTCTGGCTGACATCGCTCACGCTCATCCCCACAAGGATGGCGACGGTCAGGGGGCTGGCCACGATGCAGCGGCCGAATTCTGAATTCTTGGCGTATTCCGCATCGAAATGAAGCGGATGGGTGTTCATCGTCAGCAGCGTGAACCACGTATTGTCGGTCTCGGTAATCGTCCGGCCCGGGCGGTGCTCATAGATGTCGCCCACCGTGAAATCCTCATAATAGCGGCCAAAGCTTTCGCGATAGCGGTTCGGGCCGACTTGGACTGAGGTTTGGACCATTCTCGATTCTCTTTGGCTTGAAAGGGTTTCAGACGCGGAAGGCAAGGATGCGCTGCATAGCGCGGATGACAGGTTTTTCGATCAGCTTGCCGTCAAGCTCAGCCAGCCCGTTGGGGCTCGCCTCGTAAAGGGCGACGATCTTTTCGGCCCGGGCAATCTGCTCGGGCGTTGGGGTGTAGGCGGCCTTGATCGTGGCAACGTTGGCCGGGTGCAGGGCCGCCTTGCCCGTAAAGCCCAGCGTCAGCGCAGTCTCGGCTTCGGCCTTGACCACGGCGTCATCCCGGAAAGCAAGGCAAGGCACATCCAGAATGTCGATCCCGGCAAGCTTTGCTGCATGGACTAAGCGTGACCGGGGATAAAGCAGCGGCTCGTGGGCCACGGGCACGCCCATTTCGGAACTGAAATCGACGGCGCCGAACAGGGCAAAGGTAATGCGCGGGCTCGCGGCCATGATGGCGCGGGCGTTTTCCAGCCCTTCAGCAGATTCGATCAGGACAGAGAGCGAAAGGGGAAGCGCGGCCTCTGTCAGGAGGTCATCCACGAGGCGCACCTCGTCCGCCGTGGCGACCTTGGGCAGCATGATCGTGCCGCCTGCAGGCCGCGCGGCGATCACCGCCAGCATGTCGCGCAGGCCGTCTGCCGAACGGATCGAGTTGATCCGCAAAACCCGTTCGGCCCCCGGCGCATTGGTCAGGAACGGCACGGCCAGCGCTCGGGCCGATTCCTTCTCGGACGAGGGGATCGCATCCTCAAGGTCGATGCAGACGATATCGGCCCCGGTCGCCAGCGCCTTCTCCTGAAGGGCCGGGCGGTTGGCAGGCGCAAAAAGAAGAGTGCGGCGGGGGCGGATCATGCCGCGTTTCCAAGGGTCAGGCGCGCCAGCCCCGCGATATCTTCCATCGCCTCGATCCGAGCGATGGTGTTGATCAGCACAGCGGCACGGGGCGCGGGCAGGGCGATGCGGCCATAGCTGGCGCAGCGACGGAACTTCTCCTCGTTCTGCGCTGCGGTCAATGGCACGGCGGGGTGGCCAAAGACATGGGGCAGATGCACCGTGTGCACACCCCCCGAGGCCAGCTTCACGCTGATCGTCTGCGGGTCAAGCGCGTTCTGATCCGGGTTCGCATCCAGCACCACATCCACCAGTCCCGCATAGCGATGCGTGCGCGGATCAGTCAGCGCTGCGCCCCGGAAATGCGGGACGTCCACAGTGCCATTGGCCAGGAATGTCCCCGCGACGAACCGCAGGCAAAGCTTGGCATAATTCGCCTCGGGCGCCGGAATGTCGGGCCGCCCGACAAGACGATGCACAAGCGGCGGCACCTCGGCCCGGATCGCGGTGATCTCGTCGGGCGCAAAGCCATGTTCCTGCATCAGCCGGTTCAGCCCGTCCACAACCCCGTGCGTGAGCCGCCCCGAAGGATAGGGTTTGTGCGACATCGCATTGATCTGCCAGTCCCGCCCCAGCGTCGGCAGAATGCTGTCGATGTCATGGTTGTCCATCTCGAACAGCCGGAAATAACCGTACTGCCCCGTCAGGATATCATGCGGCCCGCGGAACCCGGCGCGGGCAAGGTCGGTCGACACGATCGCCGCCCGCGCATTGAACCCTACCTGCATCCCCAGCATGGGCGAGCCTTCGACATGCGGCTGCAAAGTCCCGCTGATCTGCGAATACTGCGCGCCGAGCGCATCCTTGGTCTGCCGTTCGTCAAAGCCTGCCAGATGCGCAATGACGGCGACTGCGCCAAAACCACCGGCCGTGGCGGGACGGAAGAACCGGATCGGCGCATCGGTCACGATACCGAGCATCGTGGACACATCCACCCCCACTGCCAGCGCGGTGATCAGATCACGGCCACTGACTGCCCGCCCCTTTCCCGTCTCCCGCTCGGCCCAGGCCAGAACAGCCGACAGGATCGTTGCCATCGGATGCAGCACCGCGCCTTCGTGGACGCAGTCGAACTCCAGACAGTGGATCTGATAGGCATTCACGATCGCCGCCGATTGCGCCGACATGCGTTCCCCGGTCAGCCAGACCGTCGCCTCGGGCGCATCGCCCCAGCTTTTCGCGAGCGTGATCAGGTCCGTCACCTGCGCACCGGACGACCCGGCAATGCCCACGCCCAATGTGTCGAGGAGGAACGTCTTCACATTCGCCACCGCGGAGGCGGGCAGGTCCGTGAAACGGGTCTGGACGATATGGGTGGCGATGCGGTCGACGGGGTTCATGGACGGCATTCCGGTGTGCTGAGTTCGACCGGGTAGGGGGGCGCTGCCCCCCGGTTGCGCCTTTCCCCGAGGTATCTGGACAACAAAGAAACATGAAGGCAGGAAAGAAGAATCATGGCGCGGTCCCTTCCGGGGCGGGGACGGCAGAGGCAAAGGCCTGCGCGATTTCAAGGCGCGAGGCGCACCAGACGTCAGGCTGCGCCTGAACATAGGTGATTAGTTTTTCCAGCGCGCCGATCCGGCCCGGGCGGCCCATGATGCGCAGATGCAGGCCGAGAGACATCATCACCGGGCGGTCGGCCCCTTCGGCATATAGCCGGTCAAAGGTGTCCACCGCATAGTCGAGCCATTGCGGCGGGGTAAAGCCTGGGTCGAGCCAGAACTTCATGTCATTGGTGTCAAGCGCATAGGGCACAATGACCATTGCCTTGGGCCCATGCGTTGTCTCGACCGAGGTCCAGCGCGGCACGTCATCCGAGAAGTCGTCCATGTGGTAAAGAAACCCCGCCTCGGCCAGAAGCCTGCGGGTGCGGTCGGTATGGAGATAGCGCGAGAGCCAGCCGTAGGGCCGGGTGCCGGTGGTGGTCTGGATTGACTGGACAGCGCGGGCGATGAATTCGGTCTCGCGCTCCTCGTTGTAGGAAAACTGGTGGACCCAGCGCCAGCCATGCGAGCAGGTCTCGTGCCCGCCGTCGACAATCATCTGCGCGACATGTGGCGCGATCTCAAGCGACTGGGCGGCGGCGGTGACGGTTGCCCGGATGCCAACCTTGGCGAAGGCACCAAAGACACGCGGTGCCCCGGCGCGCAGCCCGTATTCGTAGTTCGATTCATTGGCATAGTTACGGATGGGGATCTTGAGAGAAACGCCAAGCTCATCCACAGGCTCCGGCCCCTTGTCGCCGCGCGCGACAGACATTTCCGAGCCTTCTTCGACATTGATGACGAAGGACATGGCAAGACGCGCGCGGTTTGGCCAAGCAAAAGTCAATGGTATTCCTCCCCGCCAGAGACGTTCATCGCCTCGGCGGTGACATAGGATGCGTCATCGGAACAGAGGAAGGCCACGGCGGCAGCTGTATCTCCGGGCAGGCCGGTGCGGCCGAGAGGGATGCGCTTCGTCATGCCGTCAAGATACTGGTCGAGCGTTTCGCCCCGCGCCTTGGACATGAAGTCGTTCTGCCATGCGCCCAGACCCGTCGTCACATGGTTGGGGCAGACGGCGTTGACCGTTATCCCGTCCGGGGCGAGCTCCATCGCGGCGGCGCGGGTAAAGCCGATCAGCCCGTGTTTCGATGCCGTATAGGCCGTTGCAAATGCAAAGCCGGATTTTCCGGCCTGGCTCGCGATATTGACCACCCGGCCACCCTTGCCCGCGCGGATCATCACCTGTGCCGCATGTTTCGTCAGCAGCATCGGTGCGCGCAGGTTGACACCCAAGACGGCATCCAGTTGCACCGGGTCCGTCTCGACCAGAGCCCCGAAGAGATACCCGATTCCGGCGTTGTTCACGAGGATATCAAGCCCACGAAAGGCCGCCTCGGTCGCCGCGACGATCCCGACAATCGCACCTTCGTCCAGCAGATCGCCCGTGACCGTCTCCACCCGCGCGCCAGAGGAGGCCCGTATCGCAGCGGCGGTTTGTTCCAGATCGCTGGCCACGCCCACGCCATGCGCCGGGGCCAGATCGCCCGCAATCGCCCCCCGGTCATGGATCATCACCGACGCCCCTTCAACGGCCAGCCGCATCGCAATCGCCTGACCCAGCCCCCTCGGCCGCCCCGCGCCCGTGACCAGCGCCACTTTACCAGTCAAGCGCCCCATTACGCCCCCACGTCGCGGGTCATGATGAAGGTCGGATTGTCGGCGTAGGTCTGGAACTCGGCCGCGATCGCCTGCATCGTGGCGGTGGCGACATCCTTGCCGAACTGGTCCATGTCAGCCACGTCGATCACCTCGACATACTGATAGGGCGGCTTTGCCTCCGACATGAGCAACCCGGTCGCCGCAGCCACATCAAACCCTGAAATGGACGCAAGGCCCCGCACGGTAGGAATGTCGCGGGAGCGCGCCCAGTCCTCATAGACAGCCGGTCCGACGCCGGGGCGCAGGTTGAACAGTACGATGATCCGCATGAAAGACCCTCCCGCACAGGCCGCCGTTCACGAACAGCCCAAGGACAGGGCGTTCCAAGGCTCCGGCAATTTGTCCGGACAAATCTGGATCATTCGGCGCGGCTGTCAACCTCTTTTTCTGTGGGCACAGGGGGCGCTTTTTGGCAGGAGGCCGCGAAATAAGCTTGACAGACCCTTGGCCGTGATGCGTGATTTGTCCGGACAAATCCAAGAACAAGTCTGCAAACGACAGGAGGTGGCGGAATGACGAAACTGCGTTCACTGGCGTCCGTGGCGGTAACATCCGCTCTGGCGCTGTCTGCCGGGTCCGTATGGGCCCAGGATATTCTGATATTGGCCGAAGACGTGCCGGCCGGTCTCAACTACGACGGTCCGGCGGCAGCGATCCCGACCAGCCAACAGGGCATGGTCACCCTGCTCGAAGGGCTTGTGGGCTATGCTGACGGGGCCACGAACGAATCGGGCGTCGTGGTTCCCGATTTCAACAGCTTCGAAGGCCGGCTGGCCGAAAGCTGGACCTTTGACGAGGCAACCCTGACATGGACCTTCAAGCTGCGTGAAGGTGTTAAGGGCTGCGATGGCGCCACCTTCAACGCCGATGACGTGATCTACACGTTCCAGCGGGCCAAATCCGTGTCGGGCGCGGCCCCCATCGGCTGGTTCCTCTCAAACGTCGGCTCGATCAAGGGCTTTGGTGTCGAAGTCTTCGGCGACGATCCCGCCGCCAAGGAACTTGGCGATGGTGTGGTCAAGATAGACGACTACACCGTCGAAATCCGCCAGTCCGAGCCGAACGCTTTGTTCCTGCCCGTGCTGACCATCTTCGGTCTTCTCATGTTCGACAAGGAAACCATGGAAGCCAACGCAACCGAGGCTGACCCCTGGTCGCATGACTACACCAACAACGTGAACGCCCCCGGCTTTGGCGCCTACTGCCTGTCCAGCTGGACCAAGGACGAGGAGATAAGCTACACGGCCAACCCCGATTACTACCGGGGCGCGCCTGACGTTCAGAACGTGAGCGTGCGCCGCGTGCCGCAGTCGTCCAACCGTCTGGTCGTTCTACAGTCCGGTCAGGCCGATCTCGTCACGGGTCTGACTCCCCGCGAATTCGACAGCCTGCGCGGGCAGGATGGTCTGACCGTCGCCACCGTTGCGGGCAATCAGAACACCTTCCTGCACATGAACTTTGACGTGCCGCCGTTTGACAACGTCAAGCTGCGTCAGGCCATCGCTCATGCGATCCCGTTCGATCAGATCATCGCCAATGGCTACTTCGGTCAGGCGACCCAGTGGATGGGCTTCGTGCCCTCGTCCTACCCGGGTTTTGCCGCCACCGCGAACTACACCTATGACCCAGAAATGGCCAAGGCGCTCCTTGCCGAAGCCGGTTATCCTGAAGGTGCAGGTCTCGACGCCTTCCCCGGCGCCTTTGCGCTGTCCTACGTCAGCGAAAAGGAATCGACCCTCGGCCCGATCGTGAACATCATCCAGTCGTCCCTGCGTGAAATCGGCATCCCCGCGACGCTCGATCCTCTCCCGCAGACCCAGTACGGCGACCGCCAGCTGGTCAAGCGCGACCTGCCGTTTGCGATCAACGACCAGGAAAAACCCATCGGTGTGGATGCGGGCTATGCCTCGCAACTGTTCTTCGTGTCGCCTGAAAACGGCGGCCTGAACAACATGGTCAACTACCGCAACCCGGAATTCGACGCCGCATGGGCCGGCGCCCGGGTCGACCCGAACCCGGAAACGCGGACGGCCACGCTGGCCACCATGCAGCAGATGTTGGCCGATGACGTGACCTGGCTGCCCATCGTGGAAGTCGCGTCGCAGTGGGCCTTCAAGTCCAACATCTCGGGCCTGAAGTGGTATCCGGACGGATCGATCCGCTACGTCGATCTGCAAGTCGCCGAATAAGAACCGACAAGGGCCCGGGCTTCTGATTTCAGAGTCCCGGGCCCTTTGCTTTCCCCGACCCTTGCCAAAGGACTGATACCGCGATGCTCTGGCGCTATATCGCAAAGCGACTGCTCATCGGTGTGGTACAACTCTTTGGCCTGATCATCGCGGTCTTCTTCCTGATCCGCCTGCTTCCGGCCGATCCCGTCTCCCGCCTCGTCGGCATGAACGCGAGCGAGGAAGCTTATGCTCAGGCCGCCGCGCAACTCGGCCTCGATCAGCCAGTCATGACGCAGCTGGCTCAGTATCTCGGGCTGCAACCGTCGGTTCAACCGGGGCTTCTGCAGGGTTCCCTCGGTATCTCCTGGGTCACCAACGAACCGGTGCTAAGCGAGATCGGCGCCTACCTCCCCGTCACCATCGAACTCATCACGCTGGCCTTCATCGTGGCGCTTCTCGTCGCCGTGCCTGTCGGCATGTTGGGTGCGCTGAATCCGGGGGGGCGAACGGACAAGGGTGTCTTTCTCTATTCCCTGTTTGCCGGATCGCAGCCCGAATTCTGGTGGGGCCTCCTCTTCGTTTATGTCTTCTACTACCAGCTTGGCGTCGCCCCGCCCCCCTTGGGCCGCCTCTCCCCCATGACCAACCCGCCCGATTTCGTGACGGGCTTCATGCTCATCGACACACTGATCGCTGGCAGCCTGCCAAAGTTCCTCGAGGCGCTGCATCACCTGATGCTCCCCGTCCTGACGCTCGCGTTCATCCTGTCCGGCCCTATCATCAAGATGGTCCGCCAGAACATGCTCCGCGCGCTTCAGTCCGATTTCGTCCTCTACGCTAACTGCATCGGCCTCCCCAAAAAACGTGTTGCCCGCTATGCACTCCGCGCCGCGATGGCCCCGTCAATGACGTTGATCGGCATCCTCTACGGATTCATGCTCTCGGGCGCTGTGCTGGTAGAAAGTGTCTTCTCGCTGGGCGGGATCGGCCAGTATTCGATCCGCTCGGTGCTGGCCTTCGACTATCCGGCCATTCAGGGCGTGGTCCTGATCATCACCGCCATCTCGCTTCTGGTCTATCTCCTCCTTGACCTTGTGCACGCCGCCATCGACCCGAGGATCGCCCATTGACCGACCCGTCCGGCCCTTCCGATCTTCCCCCGCTGGCCGTCCGCAAACGCGATGGTCTGTTCATCTTTGGCGTGACCATCGTCACGGTCGTCTGCATCCTTGCGGTCATCGGCCCCTATATCGGCCCCTATGACCCGACTCTGACGACGCCCCGCGTCGCCTATCCCCCGCCCGGCCTGTTCGCGATTCCGGGCACGCTGCTCGGCTGGATCAACGGCACGCTCGAATACCCGCCACACTGGATGGGCACGGACGCGAGCGGCTATGACATCTTTTCCCGCGTCATCGCCGCCCCGCGCACCGACCTCGCCATCGCGCTGGCCGCCAATGCTCTCTCGCTCCTCCTCGGCGTCCTCCTCGGCCTCATCGCGGGCTATTACCGCAACTGGGGCACAGAATTCATGATGCGCGTCTCGGACGTGATGCAGTCCTTCCCGGTCTTCATCTCAGCCATGGTCCTTGTCGCGCTCGCGGGCCGGTCCACCACCAACATCGTGATCGCGCTCGCGTTCGTCTATGTCCCCATATACATCCGCCTGACCCGGGCCGAAGTTCTGAGCCAGAAATCCCGCGGCTTTGTCGAAGCCGCACGCGCGCTGGGCCAGCCCGAACTGACAATCGCGCTCCGCCATGTCCTGCCGAACTCCATGACCCCGGCGCTGATCCAGTCCTCGGTCACCATCGGCTTTGCCATCCTGCTCACTGCGGGCCTGTCCTTTGTCGGGGCGGGCGTCAGGCCGCCCACTCCCGAATGGGGCCTCATGATCTCGACCGGCGCGAACCAGATCATCCTTGGTGAATGGTGGCCGTCCGTGTTCCCCGGCATCGCCATCTCCCTCACCGTCTTCGGCTTTGCCGTGCTCGGCAACGCCCTCGAACGCCGGTACGAGGAGGGGCAATGACCCTTCTTACGGTCCGCAACCTGCAGGTCACCTACCGCAGCGAAACTGCCGTTTCCCGCCCTGTGGACGGCGCCAGTTTCACCATCAACCCGCGCGAGGTCGTGGGCCTCGTCGGTGATGCAGGCGCGGGCAAATCGACCGCCGCACTCGCGCTCCTTGGCCTGGCCCGCGCCCCTGGTGCCATCACAGGGGGCGAGGTCATCTTCGAAGGCCGCGATCTCCTGAAACTCCCCGAAGACGATATGCGTGCCATCCGGGGCCGCGACATCGGCATCATCGTCCAGAACCCCCGTGCCGCCCTGAACCCGCTTCTGCGCGTGGGCACCCAGATCGGCAACGCCTACAAGGCCCATAACCAGTCGACCGAGGCGGAGGCCCGCAAGCAGGCCGTCGACATGCTCCGCATGGTCGGAATCAACGACCCCGATCGCCGGGTCGAAGCATTTGCACACGAGCTCTCCGGCGGCATGGCCCAACGTGCGCTGATCGCGATGGCACTGTCCTCCAGGCCGAAACTCCTGATCGCGGACGAACCCACCTCCGGCCTCGACGTGACCATTCAGGCGCAGTTCCTCGACGAGATGTGGCAGACCGTGCAGGCTACAGGCTCGGCCATTCTTCTTGTCACGCAGGAACTCGGCGTGATCGCCAATTACTGCGACCGCGTCCTCGTCCTCCACGACGGCCGCATCGTCGAAGACGCCCCCGTGCGGCAGTTCTTCGAATCCCCCCGGCACCCCTATTCGCAGGACGTGCTGCGCCTCTTCCGCGAACGCGGCGGGGAATACCCGGCTCAGATCACCGGCGACCGCAATTTCCTGAAAACCGACGCGCTCACCAAACACTTCCCGCTCCGCAACTCGAAAAAGGTCGTGCAGGCCGTTGACAAGGTCTCCCTTTCCATCGGCCGGGCCGAAGCTGTAGGCCTTGTCGGCGAATCCGGCTCTGGCAAGACGACCGTGGGCCGCTGCCTCCTTCGCCTTGTCGACGCGACCTCGGGCCAGATCACCTTCGACGGCACCGACATCACGGCGCTTCTCCCCGCGGACATGCGCAAGATCCGCTCGCGTATGCAGATCGTCTTTCAAGACCCCTACGACAGCCTCAATCCCCGCTGGACGATCGAAGACCTCCTCGCCGAACCGCTCCGCGTCCACGGCACGCCGGACAGGGCCACCGTCCGCGCCAAGGCCACAGCCGCCCTGAAACTGGTCGACCTCGACCCCGCGCTTCTCGACCGCAAACCCCGCGGCCTCGGCGCCTCCACGCTCCAGCGCGTCAACATCGCCCGCGCCCTGATCCTCGATCCCGAATTCGTGGTGCTGGACGAACCTACCTCCGTCCTCGCCCCCCGCGCCCGCAATGGCCTCATCGCCCTGCTGGCGAAACTGCAAAAGGACCTCGGGATCTCCTTCCTCTTCATCTCCCACGACCTTACGACCGTCCGCTACCTCTGTCAGCGCGTCGCCGTCATGTACCTCGGCCAGATCGTCGAAGAAGGGACCGTCGAACAGGTATTCTCCACCCCGCGCCACCCCTATTCCGCCGCTCTCCTCTCCGCCCACCTCTTCCCCGATCCCATCAATCGCCGCGTCGACCACCCCGTCCCCGCCGCCCTCCAGGGCGAAATCCCCTCCCCTATCGACGTGCCCAAAGGCTGCTACCTCGCCTCCCGCTGCCCGCACGCGCTTGAGGCCTGCCGCGCCACCGCCCAGACCCTCACCCAACTCCCCGACGGTCGCCAGGTCCGCTGCATGCGCGTCGTGAACGGAGACATCTGACATGCCACCGCGAACTGCCCCAATGTTTCTTTGTTGCCCAAATGCCTCGGGGGGAGGCGCAGCCGGGGGGCAGCGCCCCCCTCACCGCCCGCAACAAGGACACCGGAATGGATGACGTCCTGATCGTCGGCGCAGGCGCATCCGGTGCCGCCGCCGCATGGAAACTGGCCACAGCGGGCTTCAAGGTCGCCTGCCTCGAACAGGGCACTTGGGTCAACCCCTCCGACACCCCATCGCTCCGCCCCGATTGGGAGGTCGCCCGCCAGACCACCCACCACCCC
Organism: Rhodobacterales bacterium; assembly: GCA_026400355.1. Classification (GTDB taxonomy): domain Bacteria; phylum Pseudomonadota; class Alphaproteobacteria; order Rhodobacterales; family Rhodobacteraceae; genus JAPLPE01. The sequence continues at coordinate 108,218 of JAPLPE010000024.1, forward strand.
AACCCGAACGTCCGCCACGGCCCCGCCGACTATCCCGTCGATGACCGCGATGCCGCAATCAAACCCTTCCTCTACAACGCTGTCGGCGGCTCCACGATCCTTTGGGGCGCCCACTTCCCCCGCTTCCGCCCCTCGGACTTCAAAGTGAAAACCCTCGACGGCGTCGCCGACGACTGGCCTCTCACCTACGAAGACCTCGCCCCCTACTACGCCGAAAACGACCGCATGATGGGCGTCTCGGGCCTGTCAGGCGACCCCGGCAATCCTCCGCGTGAAGCCCGCCAGATGCCCCCCGTCCCGCCCGGCCGCGCGGCTCTCCGCATGGCCCAGGCATTCGACCGCCTGGGCTGGCACTGGTGGCCCACCGACGTTGCCATCAACACGCGCCCCTATGGCGCCAACCGCGGCGCTTGTAACAACTGCGGCCCCTGCGATCTGGGTTGCCCCCAAGGCGCCCGCTCGGCCACCGACGTCACCTACTGGCCGCAGGCGCTCAAGGCCGGCGTCACACTCATTACCAACGCCCGCGCCTTCGAGGTTGAAACCGATTCCCAAGGCCGCGCCACCGGCGTAGCCTACTACGATGCGGACGGCGTAGCGCAACGCCGTCGCGCTCATGTCGTGGCACTCGCCGCCAACGGCCTCGGCACCCCCCGCCTGATGCTGCTTTCGCGGTCCAGGCGCTTCCCCAACGGGCTCGCCAACGACACCGATCTCGTCGGCCGCCGCCTCATGCACCACCCCACCGGCATGGTCACCGGCACCTTTGCCGAACCGATGGAAGGCTGGCGCGGCCCCTTCGCCGTCTCGATCCTCTCCCAGCAGTTCTATGAAACCGACCCCTCCCGCGGCTTCACCCGCGGCTACCAGATGCAACTGATCCGCTCCGACGGCCCTGTAGGCACTGCGGTCGGCGGCTACCTCCCCCGCGTCCCCTGGGGCCCCGGCCACCACGCCCGCTTCCGGCAGGTCTTCGGCCACACGGCAAGCCTCACCATAACCACCGAAGACCTCCCCCGCCCCGAGAACCGCGTGACCCTCTCCGACGCGCTCAAGGACCGCCACGGCATCCCCGCGCCCAAGATGACCTACACGCTGGACGACAATACATGGGCCATGATCCGCCACGGCATCGCCAGCGCCACCCGCGCCTTCACCGAGGCCGGAGCCGTTGACATCACCCCGCAGGACCTCGTCGTCAATGCAGGTTTCCACCTTATGGGCACCGCTTGCATGGGTGCCGCCCCGGCAACCTCCGTCGTCGACGCCAATTCCCGCGCCCATGCCTGCCCGAACCTCGTGATCCTCGACGGATCGGTCTTCACCACCGCCGCCGCCCTCAACCCCACCTCGACGATCCAGGCCCTGGCGCTCCGTGCCGCCGCCGCCCTGATCCGCGACCGCGCCAGGATCGGTGTCGCCGCATGAGCGCCTTTGCCCTCCTCGACACGCTCATCCCCGGCGACGCCGACTTCCCTGCAGGCGGTCGCATCGCCACCGCGCTCGCTGCCCACGACCGCTTCGGCCCGCAGCTTGCCGCGATCCTCGACCTGCTCCCCCCCAACTTCCGCGACGCCGACCCCGACACAAGGTTCGCCACCCTCACCGCGCTCGAATCTGCCCACCCCGAGGCCTTCGGTGCCCTCATCGTCGCCGCCTACAGCCTTTACTACACCGATCCCGCAGTGATCCGCGTCATTGGCCGCCTCACCGGCCATTCCGCTGCCCCGCCCCAGCCGCAGGGTCATGCGCTTCCCCCCTTCGACCCCGCGATGGTCGCCATCCCGGCGGCCCGCCCGCCACTCTACCGACCCACGCCAAAGGCCAACCCATGACACCCGATCCCAAACGCCACGCCGGCAAGTCCATCCTCGTCACCGGGTCTGCCTCGGGCATCGGCCTTGGCATCGTGGACCGCTTCCTCGCCGAAGGCGCCCGCGTCGCGGGCTTCGACCTCAACCCCACCCCTCGCGATGGCGTTCTCTCGATCACCGGCAATGCTGCCCACGAACCCGACATGGATCAGGCTGTCGCAGAAACCGTCGCTCGCCACGGCGGGCTTGACGTGATGGTCTGCAACGCAGGCGTCATCGCCGTCACGCCGGTGACCGAGATGTCCTTCGCCGAATGGAAACGCGTCATGGACATCAACATCGACTCTGTCTTTCTCGGCTCCCGCGCCGCCGCCCGCGCCATGATCGCGCAGGGGCGGGGCGGCGTCATCGTCAACGCGGCCTCCGGCGCGGGCCGCCGGGGCGTGCCGAACCTCGCGCATTACTGCGCCTCAAAGGCCGCGATCATCAACTTCACCCAGACGCTCGCCATCGAACTCGCCCCCCACGGGATCCGCGCCAACACCTATGTCCCCGGCCATATCGAAACCCCCTTCTGGGGCGGCATCGCCGACGGTTTTGCCAAACGCTGGGGCAAGGAGCCGGAAGAGGTCATCGCCGCCTTCCGCGCCTCTGTCCCCTGGGGCCGTTTCGGCACGCCCGACGACGTGGCCGCCACCGTCTCGTGGCTCGCCACCGACGACGCCGAATACATGAGCGGCCAGGCCCTCGCCATGAACGGGGCCGAATTTCCCTATTGACCCTTCCAAAGCGCCCCAAACACATGTTTCTTTGTCGTGCAAATACCTTGGGGGTGGCCATTGGTTCAAGAACTATGGCGACGGGCAGAACTGCGGACGCCTGCCACAGGAGATGACCGATGGACATGTTCGACTTCATCATCGTGGGCGCAGGCTCAGCCGGCTGCGTCTTGGCCAACCGCCTGTCAGAAGACGGCCGCCATTCCGTCCTGCTGGTCGAGGCCGGGGGCAGCAACCGCAACCCGGTCTTCACCATCCCGCTGCTGGCAGGTGTCGCCTACTGGCACAAGGCGTCCAATTGGAACTATGTGACCACGCCCCAGCCCGGGCTTGACGGGCGGGCGATCAAATGGCCCCGCGGCAAGGTGCTGGGCGGGTCCTCAACGATCAACGGCATGATGTATATGCGCGGCAACGCCGCCGACTACGACCAATGGGCTCAAGGAGGCTGCACCGGCTGGTCCTATGCCGACGTCCTCCCCTATTTCCGCCGGTCCGAGGATAACCCCGAACGCCCCGACGACCCGTTCCACGGTCAGGGCGGCCCTCTCCGCGTGGAAAAGGCCAAAGGCCAGAACCCTCTCTACGACGCCTTCCTTGCCGCAGGCATCGGCGAAGGGGCGCACCCCAACGCCGATTTCAACGGGGTCGAGCAGGAGGGTCTCGGTCTCTATGACTTCAACATCCGTCATGGCCGCCGAGAATCGAGCGCCACCGCCTTCCTCACCCCGGCCCTCAACCGCCCCAACCTAACCATCTGGTCCGAAACCCCCGTCTCGCGCATCATCATCACCGAAGGCCGCGCCACCGGCCTCGAACTCGCCCGCTGGGGCCAGCGCCAGTTCGTCCACGCCCGCCGTGAAATCATCCTCTCCGGCGGCGCGATCAACACTCCCCACCTCCTGCAGCTTTCCGGCATCGGCCCCGCCGCCCTGCTCGCCAACGCAGGCATCACGCCGCTGATCGACATGCCCGGCGTGGGCGCCAACCTGCAAGACCACCTCGGTGTCTATCTCACCTATGAATGCACCGACCCCGTCACGCTCTACGGCCTGATGCGCCCCGACCGCGCCGTCACCGCCGTCGCCCGCGCCTTTCTCTTCGGCAAAGGCCCCGCAACGGCGGTCCCGCTCGAATCCGGGGGTTTCCTCAAGACCCGTCCAGACCTCGACATCCCCGACATCCACATCACCTTCGTCCCCGGCCTCAGCCTCGACACGACGCAAAAAGGGCAGGGCCGGCACGGCTATATCATCAACTTCTACCAACTCCGCCCCGACAGCCGCGGCGCAGTCACTCTCACCTCATCCGATCCCGCCACCCCGCCCAGGATTGACCCGAACTACCTCTCCACAGAAACCGACAAGCGCTGCATGCGCGACGGTGTCCGCCTCGCCCGGCGCATCGGCGAAAACCCGGCACTCCTTCGCTACAAGAAAACCGAAATCAGCCCCAAACCCGCCGACCTCGTCTCCGACGCCGCCATTGACGCCTGGGTCCGGCAGGGGGCCAACACGATCTTTCACCCCGTCGGCACTGCTCGTATGGGCAGCGATCCGGGGTCGGTCGTAGACCCCGAACTCCGCGTGCGCGGGGTCAGGGGCCTGCGCCTGGCCGATGCCTCGGTCATGCCCACCGTCATTGGCGGCAACACCTCCGCCCCCACCATGATGATCGGAGAGAAAGCTGCCGACATGATCCTCGGCCGCCCGCCGCTGCCCCGGCACGGCGGATGACCCCCGATCCTGCCTTCCGTCCCCTCGCTGATACCTTCGCCGCCGCAGTGGCAAGCGGCGAAGAACGCGGCGCGCTGGCGGTCATGCGCAACGGCCAGACCCTCCTCGCGCTCCACGGCGGCGACGCCCGCCCCGGCCAACCCTGGCAGGACGACACCCTCGCCTGCTGCTTCTCGGTGACGAAAGGCGTCCTCTCCCTCCTCGCCCATATCCTCATCGACCGGGGCAACCTCTCCCTTGACACCAGGATCGCCACCATCTGGCCCGCCTTCGCCGCCAATGGGAAAGTCGACACCACCCTTCTCGACATCCTCACTCACCGCGCCCGCCTTCCCGCCGTCAGCCAATCCGTCACAGCCGGCGACCTCTACGACTGGGACCGGATGACCGCCCACCTCGCCGCCTCGGCTACGGTCGTGCCCCCGGGCGATCCGGTCTATCTCAACATGACCTACGGCCACCTCCTTGGCGAAACCCTCCGCCGCGCCACCGGCCAGCCCCTCCCCGCGCTCCTCCGCACCCTCGCCACCGCCCCGCTCAACGCCGACTTCCATCTCGGCCTCGCCGCGCCCGAAATCGCCCGTACCGCCACCCTCACTCAGGACGACCCCGCTGCCCTCTTCCGCGCCCTCGACGAAGTCCCCGACACGCTCTTCGCCCGCTCCATGGCATTCTTCGCCCAGGGCGAAGACTTCAACACCCCCCGCTGGCGGCAGGCCGTCATCGGCTCGGGAAGCGGCCACGCAACCGCCCGTGCCATCGCGACCCTCTACGGTCAGTTTATCTGGCCCGACGCCCTGCTCTCCCCCGCCCGCCAGCATGCCTTGCGCGAACAGCAGGCCGAAACCGCCCATGACCCGATCCTCGGCATCCCGATCCGCTACGGTCAGGGGATAGAGCTTTCCACCCCGCCCGCGCTCGACTTCGGCCCCAACCGCCACGCCATCGGCCACTGGGGCGCCGGCGGCGCGCAAGGCTTTGCCGATCCCGCGACCGGCTTGTCCTTTGGCTATGTGACAGGCCATATGGATCCGGCGATGGGATCGTCCGACCGCTGTCGCCGCTATGTTGCGGCGCTCTTTGACTGTATTTGAGGACAGAATGCCCGAGTCCCTCACCGAAACCTGGGCCGATGGCCGCCTGACCCTGCGCGCTGACCGCGTGGCGACCCTCACCATCGACTCCCCCGGCACCCGCAACGCCCTGTCGCGATCCATGTGGACGGCCCTGCCCACGATCGCCGACCGCATCGCGAAGGACGACGGTATCCGCGCCGTCATCGTCACAGGGGCAGGGGGGGCGTTCAGCGCGGGCGCCGACATTTCAGAATTCGAACAGGTCTACGCGACTGAGGCCTCTGCCGCAGCTTACAACGCAACCGTCCGGGCCGGACAGGCCGCCGTCCGCCATCTCCCTCAGCCCGTCATCGCCATGATCCACGGCCCCTGCGTCGGTGGCGGCTGCGGGCTTGCCCTGTCCTGCGACCTCCGCTTTGCCGGGGCAGGGGCGCTGTTTGCGATCACACCTGCCAAACTCGGCATCGCCTACAGCCTTGCCGATACCGCCCAACTGTTGGAAAAGGTGGGCGCCGCCCGGGCCAAGGACATCCTCTTCTCCGCCCGCAGGCTCCCGGCAGACGAGGCGCTCTCCATCGGCCTCATCGACCGGCTCTGTGCCGACGACCTGCTTTTGGACACGGTGACACTCTATGCTTCGGAATTGACCGAACTCTCGCCCGCCTCGCTCCGCGCCACCAAGGCCATCGTGAACAGCCTTTCCCCCTTGCCGGGCGAGACAACAGACACTCTCGCCCTCGACCGGACCTTTGCTGCTCTGTTCACCGGGCCGGACTTTGCCGAAGGCCGAACGGCCTTTTTGTCACGGCGCAGGCCCGTGTTCTGAAACCTTCGCGCCCGTTTCTTGAAGCAAGCGTTTCAACCTTCCCGCCAGTTTCAGGCGGTATGACCAGACCTGGCCACAACTGCCCTTTCCGGGGCAGGTGAGCATCCGGCGCCCCCAACAAAGGGCAGGCGGGTTCACAAGCGGCTGACCGCAAGTCATGACCCCCACGTCACCCATCGCCCGACCGCCGCCGCCATTCGCACCACTCTTGCGCGAATCCTGCCCAAAAGGTGCCGCAAATCCGTGTAACAGTGATGATGACCTCCTTTGGAAGGCCCACGCAAATGTCTTCGATTGCCCGCTTGCTGCACCGCGCCTCTTTTGTGCTCCTCTTCCTGTCGGCCGTTGTTATTGGCCTTGGCGTCTGGGGCCAGATCGAACACAACCGGCTTGGACAGGCCCGGGCCGAAGTCTTTGTGACATTGGGCCAGGAAGGCGTCTCCGCCTTGCCGGTCCCCGCCATCCTTCGCCCGTTTGAAGACAACATGATCCCCCTGATCCTTTTGGGCGATTCCGGAAATCCCACCGTCTTTGGCGTCTTCTCGCGCCTCGGCGGCGCCATCGGCCTGATGGGCCTCCTCCTCTTCACGCTGCGGGGCGGGGCACCTGCACCACGGCTGCCGGAAGCCGAAGATGTGGAACCCGAGCCCCCCACCATGCAACAGGCACAGGCTGTCCCGATAGCCGATTGGCAGCGCCGCCTGAAGGAAAAGTACGAACCCCGCCAAACCCAGACCTCGGGCAGACTCGCCTATCGCGCCGTTCTGGCCGTTGTCGCACTGGCCTTTGTGACCCTTTCAGCCGCCGTTATTCTCGGCAACTCCGGAAGCGCCGCCAACATCGACTTCGCCGCGATGATCGCTCAGGCTCGCGCACAACTCGAGTCAGCCCTGCAGGGCGACCAGACGTCCATGATTGCGCTCGGCAAAATGGCCGCCGTGGCCCTTGGCATCGTCCTGATCCTTGCCGTCCTCATGTCCCGGCTGAAACCGTCCCGCCGGGCCGCAGTCGCCTAGAAATCCACCGTCACGCCCGGCAGGTTCAACGACTTTATCAGATCGCGCAACTCCTGCCGCGCGGCCACGTTGGAAATGTTGAGCGTCTGAACGCCCACATCCCGCAGGTCGAGAAGAGTCAACCCCCTCGGGAACAGTTCGCGGAAGATTACGCGCTCGTTGAAACCCGGCGCCACGCGGAAACCGATCCGCCGCGAAAGCTTGGTAATCGCGGCCTCCATCTTCTGCTTGTTTACCATGTTCTGCGCGCCCAGACGGTTGCGCAACACAACCCAGTCAATCGGCATCAGTCCAGCCTGCGCCCGCAACTGCCGCGCATTCCACACCATCTCGGAATATACCGACGGGCCCAGTATCGTCTCGCCATCCGTATCCACCTTGGCCAGCAGGTCAAAGTCGATGAAACTGTCGTTCAGCGGCGTGATCAGCGTATCGGCCAGCGAATGCGCCACCTGCGACAGCCGCGTATGCGACCCCGGACAGTCGATCACAATGAAATCGCAATCCGGCTCTAGCCCCGCCACCGCCGCCGAAAGCCGGTGGTCAAAGACGTTTTCGCCCGGCGTCAGCGTCGCCTGATCAATCTCGGGCAGTTCGATATAGGACGGTGACGGCAGCGACAGCCCCGCCTCGTGCAGATACTTGCCCCGGTTCTCGATATACCGCGCCAACGACTTCTGCCGCAGGTCCAGGTCCAGCATCCCGGTCTTGTGCCCCAACCGCGCCAGCGCCGTGGCCACATGCATCGCGACCGTGGATTTCCCCGCGCCGCCCTTCTCGTTTCCGACAACGATGATATGCGCCAATCCGCCACCCCGGTTATTCTAGTTCTTGCGGCCAGCATCCGCCGATGTGGTATTACCCTACGCAGCGGCCTTGTGAAGAGGAAGCAACGCCCCCGCAACACCGGTTCGCGCCCGTGGCGAATATGAGTCAACCACCTTGACTTATCCCGCCTAAAGCTCCATCTGACCCCTGACCGATGCAGGCTGCCGCGTGAGCAGCGCGCTGATCCTCGTGATCATGGCGCAGGGCATCGCCTCACCTCTGGTTCCCACCTTCACGCAAGGGGCCGCGCCATGACAGATCAAGGGCATCCGGCCCCGATCTGGTTCACGGGGCGCAAACCCTTTTGCCGTCCGGGCGCATTCCGCGCCCCGGAATCTCATTCACGGCCCTTTGGCCGAAACAGACAGGACTGTTCCACATGGATTTCGACATGCTGGGCCTCGCGCCCCGCCTCATCGCCGCGCTGAAAGAGCAAGGCATCACCGACCCGACCCCGATCCAGACGCAGGCCATCCCGCACGCCATGAACGGCCGTGACGTGATGGGCCTCGCCCAGACCGGCTCGGGCAAGACGGCGGCCTTTGGCCTGCCCATGATTGACGCGCTCATCAAGAACGGCGTCAAACCCAACCCGCGCACCGCCCGCGCCCTTGTCCTTGCCCCGACCCGGGAACTGGCCAAGCAGATCGCTGACAACCTCATCGCTTATACCGCCGGCACGCACCTGAAGACCGTGCTCGTGACCGGCGGTGCCGGAATCGTCGGCCAGATCAACAAGATGGAGCGTGGTGTCTCCCTCCTCGTCGCCACCCCCGGCCGCCTGATCGACCTGATCGACCGCCGTGCCGTGTCGCTGGCCGAAACCCGCTTCCTCGTCCTCGACGAAGCCGACCAGATGCTCGACCTCGGCTTCATCCACGCGCTCCGCCGCATCGCCGCCCTCCTCCCCAAGGAACGTCAGACGATGCTCTTCTCCGCCACCATGCCCAAGCAGATGGAGGAACTGGCCCAGGCCTTCCTCACCAACCCGGTCAAGGTGCAGGTCAACCCCCCCGGACAGGCCGTGGCCAAGATCGTCCAGTCCGTCCATTTCGTCGCCCAGCGCGCCAAGACCGACCTCCTGATCGAACTCCTCGACAAGCACCGCGACGAACTCGCTCTCGTCTTCGGCCGCACCAAGCACGGGTCCGAGAAACTCTACAAACAACTCGAAGCCGCCGGTTTCGCCGCCGCCGCCATCCACGGCAACAAAAGCCAGGGCCAGCGCGACCGCGCCATCTCTGACCTCCGCTCTGGCCGCGTCCGCGTCCTCGTCGCCACCGATGTCGCCGCCCGCGGGCTCGACATTCCGGGCATCCGGCACGTCTACAACTACGACCTGCCCAACGTGCCCGAGAACTACGTCCACCGCATCGGCCGCACCGCGCGCGCGGGCGCGACAGGCAATGCCGTCGCCTTCTGCGCACCCGACGAGATGGGCGAACTCAAGGACATCCAGAAGGCCATGAAGGCCACCATCCCCGTCGCCTCCGGCGCCCCCTGGGAAGGCGAAATCCCGTCCAAACCCCGCGGCAACTCCGGCGGCCCCCGCCGCTTTGGCGGTGGCGCTGCCAATGCTTCTGGCAAGCCCTCGGGTCGCCCCCAGCAAAACCGCCGCCCCGGCGGCCCCGGCAAAGGCCGCACCCGCACCGCCGCCTGACCCGCACAAAGCCTTCACCCACCCCGTAGGGTGGGGGTGAAACCCCTCACCCCACGCCCCCGGCCGTAGGGTGGGTGCAACCCACCAAGCCCCCCGCCCCCCTGAGCGGGACAAGCGGGGCTTCCAGTGGAAGCACCGCCCCGCTCACGCCCTTCCGCTTCCCCCGGCCCCCGTTCCCCCAACCTCGCAAAAGGCCGGTCCCTGCCCCGGCGGGGGCAAAGCCCCTGCCCTTGGAGGGGGCAGGGGCTGGCCGAACGCAGGTCGCGTCCGGCCGGAAAGCGTCGCCCTCTGCGCGTGACCAACCCGATGGCGTACGGTGGGTGAAACCCACCACCCCCGTAGGCCGGACTTCCCCTCCGCCATTCGCCCATTGATCATCCCCTTGAGCGGGACCAGCGGGGGCTCCAGTGGAGCCACCGCCCCGCTCACGCCCCACCGCCTCCCCCGGCCCCCGTTCCACCCGCCTCGCAAAAGGCCGGTCCCTGCCCCGGCGGGGGCGAAGCCCCTGCCCTTGGGGGGGCAGGGGCTGGCCGAACGCTAAGGCGTCCGGCCGGAAAGCGTCACCCACCGCGCGTGACCAACGCGATGGCGTTGGTCATTGTGGGGCGCAAGAAACGAGATCATTTACTCGACAGGAAACGAGGCTCGTTGACCGGTATCGCATCGGTGTTCTAGCTTGGAAACTATAACGGCTCGTAGGTGTGTTTCCCCAATTCGAAGAGGACGCTCGAATGAAAGTTCTACTGGCTTTGATTCTTGTCCTAATGACCAACGCGTCTCATGCACTTGAATTCACATTTGTTTCTTGGCATGGTCAAATGGTTCTGCGGGCTGACGGAGAAATTGTTCAGGGTGATGCGGCGCGAATAGGATTATTGCTTCCTGAAACTCCGCTGATGCCACATGGTTTGCCTGTATTGTTGCTATACAGCGGCGGCGGTGACGTAATTGAGGCACTTTTGATTTCTGAAATTTTGGATAACTTTCCAACGCACACCGTTGTACCCTCCGATGCAAAATGCGCTTCAGCGTGTGCATCGATCGTCTTCATCGCAGGGGCATTGAGGACTGTTGAGGAAGGTGGCTACTTGGGCCAACATTCGTGTTCAGTGAATGGTCTGCCTAATCAGGAATGCAATGATGTTCTGTCAAGAAATGCACTTGAACATGGCGTTTCATATGGAAGCATTGCTGCTTTTGTTACTTATGTTCCTCCGAGCGAGGTAGCTTGGTTTTCAAGAACTGATGCCGACTGCTGGGGCCTTACTAGGTATGCGTTCGAACTTGAGAGTGGGTTCACAAAATTCGAACCTTGTGTTGTTGACTTACTCACTGGACGTTTTCCACCTGCGCAAAGTGCTTGGAGAGTCGACTTCTTCAAAGATGGATATCGGGCTTTCTTGAGGCCGGCAGCCGATCATCTGAGAGAACTCGAATTGGGGTTATACTGTGACGAATTGAAACCCGGCAAGTTGTTTCTATCTCTCGACGTTGGTGGATCTGCACAGGCAATTCAGCAGGAAATTGTCAATGTCTCTCTTGATTCTAATCCAATAAGATACGATAGCGCTTCTTTTTCGGTCTTGCAATATGACGCTGTATATTCGCGCGTAGTTTTGGCAATCAACACGGAAGATGTGCTCCCATTTCTTACACGGGCCAATGAACTCAATTTGCAAATTTCTTTGAGACCGCCTTTTCAGGATATGTTTACGCAGACATTTCTTTCGAACAGTAGAAGTGCTTTGATCTTTGCGGCAAATAACTGCATTAATCGGATGGATTGACGCGTGGGGCCATGTTGTCTCACTCAGTTATTGGCAATTTAGGGATTATCCCCCCACCGCACGCCCCGTTAACCCACCCCCACCCGCCCGGCGCACCGAAAAAAATACCGACGCAATACCGACGTAATACCGACGTGATACCGCAAGCCCGAAATCCTCCAGAACCAGCGGATTAACCATTCAAAGGTTAACACCACCGCACGCTCGCCCCACCCGCCCAAACCCAAAACGCCGCCCCACAGGGACGGCGTTTCCGGTCTTTCCGACGCTGGAAAAAGGCTTCAGAAGCCGAGGCCTGCGTACTTGTTCTTGAACTTGGTCACGCGGCCGCCCGTGTCCATCAGGCGGGTGCCGCCGCCCGTCCAGGCGGGGTGGACCGACGGGTCGATGTCAAGCGCCATCTGGTCGCCTTCCTTGCCCCAGGTGGATTTCATCTGCACCACGGTGCCATCGACAAGCTTCACGTCGATGACATGGTACGCGGGGTGGATCCCATCTTTCATCGCGCCGCTCCTTACTCTTTGGCTTTGTAGTTGGTGACTTCGGAAATCCGGGCCGATTTGCCGCGACGGTCGCGCAGATAGTACAGCTTGGCGCGCCGCACCTTGCCCCGGCGGACAACGGTGATTTCGGAAATGTTGGTGGAATACAAGGGGAAGACCCGCTCGACGCCTTCGCCGAAGGAAATCTTGCGCACCGTGAACGACCCGGCGATGCCCGACCCATGCTTGCGCCCGATGCAGACGCCTTCATAGTTCTGGACGCGGGTGCGCGTGCCTTCGGTGACCTTGTAGCCGACGCGGATGGTGTCACCCGCCTTGAAATCGGGGATGGTTTTCCCCAGCGCGGCGATCTGTTCCGCCTCGAGTTGTGCGATCAGGTCCATCAGGACCACTCCTTTTTCTGCCTGCGGTTCGGTCCGCAGAGGTGTGTGACAGCCTCAGAGCTCTTGGTCTTCATCCGGGTCCAAGCCAGCTTTCGCACAGTATGCCCGCCAGAGATCAGGTCGTCGTTCCTTGGTCAGCCTTTCGGCCATGGCCTTCCGCCAGAGGGCGATTTTCGCGTGATGCCCTGACAGAAGAACCTCAGGTATCGCGCGCCCTTCCCAGACGGCCGGCTTCGTGTACTGGGGATGTTCAAGGAGGCCATTTGTAAACGACTCATCCTCGGTCGAATCAGCATTCCCGAGCACGCGCGGTATAAGCCGCACCACCGCATCAATCAAGGCCTGCGCCGCAATCTCTCCCCCGGTCAGGACAAAGTCGCCAAGGCTGACTTCGGTGATGCCGAAATGTTCAATGACCCGCTCGTCAACCCCTTCAAATCGCCCGCAAATCAGGATCACACCATCGGCGCGGGCAAGGTCCCGGGCAATGGCCTGATCAAGCCGTTTGCCGCGCGGCGAGAGGTAGATGAGAGGAGTGCGCCCCTTGGCGGCATCCTGCGCGTCCCGGATCGCGCGGCCCAGAACATCGGACCGGATGACCATGCCTGCACCGCCGCCCGCAGGGGTGTCGTCCAGGTTCTTGTGCCGCCCCTCACCATAGGGCCGCAGGTCAATCGGCTTGAGTTGCCAGAGCCCCTCGGCCAATGCCTTACCGGTCAAGCTCTCGCCCAGAACGCCCGGAAAGGCCTGCGGGAACAGCGTGATCACCTGCGCCTTCCAGACCCCGGCAAGGTCGGGGTTGTCGGAAATGAGTTCACGCGGCTTGATCGAAGCCGATATCGACTTGCGACCGATCGCGCGGAAACGTGAGGTGCCGTCAGGGTTGGCCATGGCGCTTCCTATCCCCGATCGGGGACGGTTTGGCAACCGCGCCTCTTTCGCCCAGCCGCCGACACCCCTTGAGGTCGCAAGGGCAGGTGCCCAGATAGCCCTTTGCATGAGATCAGCAGATCGGGGTCATCACCTTCAGGGTAGTGATCGGCCAGAATCCTGTCCATCGCTTTGACAAGGTCGATATAGGCGACAGGGCTTTGATGCCGGGAATGGTGAATGCAGATCTCGGCGGCGGGCTTAAGGTGTCGCAGCAGAAGGACCTCGACTCGGGGCGAAAGAAACTTTCGTTTCGTCTAGCTGTGAGATTTCAGCAGGTTGTCCATTGGAGGCGGATCAAGAAGGCTGGAGTTACCACATATCCTGTCGTCAGGAGCGCCCCGAATGAACATCCACAAGAATGCCCGTTTGACGCCGCTGCGTCGAGAGGAGACGGCGGTGGCCGTTCTCTCGGGAGGGCTGTCGAAGGCGCAGGCGGCGCGGCAGTTTGGCGTCTGCGCCAAGATCGTTGCACGCGGGA
>JAPLPE010000004.1 GCA_026400355.1 Rhodobacterales bacterium
AGGCGCTGGCGGCGGTGCGTGATGATGCGCTCCGCCAGCGCCTCTGCGGTCTGGGTCGGGATCACATCCGGCCGCGACGAGCGGTCCAGCATCCCCGCGCGTCCCTCGGCGCGGAACCGGTCCGTCCCGCGTGCAACGATCCTGGCGCAGACGTCAAACTGCCGCGCCGCCTGCGCCTTCGACAGCCCTCCCGAGAGAACGGCCACCGCCGTCTCCTCTCGACGCAGCGGCGTCAAACGGGCATTCTTGTGGATGTTCATTCGGGGCGCTCCTGACGGCAGGATGTGTGGTAACTCCAGCCTGCTTGATCCGCCTCCAATGGACAACCTGCTGAAAGCTCACAGCTAGAGCATCAAAGGGCGACCCGGGTGGATTCGGCTAGCATCGTCCCAAGCAAGCTCAAAACAGTCTCTTCTCATGGCTGGGCATCAGTTGATCATTTCGAGTGGATTTGCCGCTTCACGCTTTGGGGAAATCCGCGCATTCTAAGCAGGCACGTCTTTCAAAACCTGCTGCCGGGCGCTAGTGTTACCGGGTCTTCCATCGGCGCATGTGCTTCGGGAAGGCTTAGTGCAGGCGTCGCGCCCTTCGGGAAGGGTGTGACGCGGGCCTTGGGGAAGAAGCAGAAATGGCCGATCAACGGTCACGCGTCCACGGCGGGGCGCAAGCAGAGGGGCATAGGATGGCAGGCATTCCACAGGTTCGCGGCTTTCGACTGGGACCGGCTCTCGCAGTCGTCGCTGGCTTGGGGCTTGCGGCGTGTGAAGAGGGGGCCAACCCATTCGCCGCCGCCGGGAGTGACGCGGCAGGAAGCACGCAATCGGTCGAGCTTGTCGAAAGCGACGTTGAAGCGCCCGAAGTCTTCCAGGTGACCGAATCCGGCCTATGGGACGGTCGTCCTTCGCTTGGCGGCGTGTGGGTCGCCCATCCTGACGTGACAGATCCTGAACGCGTCATCATCCGCAACCAAGAAAACGGAACCTTTGTCATCGGGGCCCTCTTCCGGCGCGAACGCGACAATCCCGGACCATTGCTCCAGGTCTCCTCTGACGCCGCCGAGGCACTTCAAATGCTGCCCGGCGCTCCTGCTACACTCAACGTGACCGCACTGCGGCGGAACGAACCGCCACCCGCTGCCGAACCAGCCACAACGGCCACCAGCACCTTCGATGAGGCGCCCGAAGTCGCCGCCACGCCGATCGATCCGATCACCGACGCAGCCGCTGCAGCCATCGACGCCGCCGAGGCTGAGGGCGTTCCGGGAACCGAGATCGCCACCCAGACTCTGGCTCCTGCAGTAGCCGGAGACGACGCAGCTGCAGCACCCGTTGCTGCAGCTGCGCCTGCCGCGTCACCTGCACCAGCGGCCGATCTGTCGCGCCCGTACATTCAATTGGGGATCTTCAGCGTCGAGGCGAATGCCAATGCACTGGCAGATCAAATGAAGTCCGCAGGCATGGCAAGCCTTGTTGTGGCTCAGGTAAGTCAGGGTCGCAACTTCTGGCGCGTCCTTGTCGGCCCGGCCCAGACTACTGCTGAACTTTCTGCCCTTCTCGAAAAGGTGAAGGCACA
Organism: Rhodobacterales bacterium; assembly: GCA_026400355.1. Taxonomy (GTDB): domain Bacteria; phylum Pseudomonadota; class Alphaproteobacteria; order Rhodobacterales; family Rhodobacteraceae; genus JAPLPE01. The sequence continues at coordinate 1,573 of JAPLPE010000004.1, forward strand.
AGGGTTTGCCGACGCCTACTACGTTGACAATTGAACGTCAGAGCGCCCGATTTCGCCCTTGACCTTTATTGAAGGAGCTGGTTGCACACATGATCCGTCCGATCTCTGCTCTCATGTTTGCCGTTTTGACAGCCCTGAATCTTCCCAGCCCGGTTGCGGCGCAGGGTTTTGACACCGCCGCAACGGCTGCGTGGGTTTATGATGAAACAACGGGCTCTGTTCTCCTTGCAAAGAACGCCGACACGCCCCTGCCGCCTGCCTCAATGTCCAAGCTCATGACTATCTACCTGGCGTTCGAGGCTGTGGCCGATGGCCGTCTCCAGATCGACCAGACCCTGCCCGTCTCGGAACACGCGATGAGCTTTGACGGTTCATCGATGTTCCTTAACACGAACGACCGCGTTAGTGTGGACGATCTGTTGCACGGAGTCATCATCCTGTCTGGTAACGACGCCGCTGTCGTTCTGGCCGAAGCCCTATCGCCCGACGGAACTGAGACAGGCTTTGCCACGATGATGAATGAACGAGCCCGTCAACTGGGAATGAATAACTCACATTTCGTCAACGCAAGCGGCTGGCCTGCCGTCGGCCATCTCATGTCTGTACATGACCTCGGAATTCTGGCCGACCATATCATCACCGATTTTCCGACCTTCTATCCGCTTTTCGGCGAAACCGAATTCCTGTTCGACGGTCGCGTGCCCTCCAACACCCGCAACCGAAACCCGATCCTAACAATGAATGTGGGAGCTGACGGCTTAAAGACCGGCCATACCCAAGAAGCAGGCTACGGCCTTGTCGGATCGGTCAAGCAGGGCGAACGCCGGATCATTTTTGTGATCACCGGCCTGGCGTCGGATGAAGCGCGTCGCGATGAGTCCGAACGCATCATCAACTGGGCCTTCCGCCAATATGCGCTCCGTGACATGGGCGATGCCGGCACCCGTCTGGCCGAAGCGCCGGTTTGGATGGGCGAAAGCCCAAGGGTGGGCCTTACCCTCGCCGAAGACCTGCAGGTCCTCCTCCCCTCAATCGTGACCGGCAGCATGGAAGCCAGTGTTGTTTATCAGGGCCCCGTGCAGGCCCCGGTCACCAAGGGCGAACAGTTGGCCGAACTCGTCATCACGCGCGATGGCCTGCCCGAAATGCGCGTGCCGCTCGTGGCTGAATCCGACGTGGCCGAAGGCGGCTTCATGGTTAAACTACAGACTGCCGTGAAGGTCCTGATCGAGAAATTCGGCCCCTCGGTAGAAGCCGAAGCCGCCCCCGGCGACGCCTGATCTGCTGATGGCGGCTGGCCTTTTCATCAGTTTCGAGGGCATCGACGGCTCTGGCAAATCCACGCAGGCCCGGCTTCTGGCCGATAACCTTCGCGCCCGGGGCCGCACCTTCACCCTCACCCGTGAACCGGGCGGCAGCCCAGGGGCCGAGGCCATCCGCGCGCTCGTCCTGACCGGCGACCCCGGCCGCTGGTCGGCGGAGACCGAGATCCTTCTTTTCACCGCCGCCCGGCGCGATCATTTGGAACGCACGATCCGCCCTGCGCTCACTGCCGGTCAAGTCGTGATTTCCGACCGTTTCGCAGATTCCACTCGGGTCTATCAGGGCACCACAAGGGGCGATCTGCGCGATCAGGTTGACCGCCTCCATGCCATGATGATCGGCACTGAACCCGACCTCACCTTTGTAATCGACATGGACCCAGCCATCGCCCTGTCCCGGGGCCTCGCCCGAAGATCCGGCGAAGACAGGTTCGAGGATTTCGGCATCGCCTTCCAGCAGACGCTCCGCAAAGGCTTCCTGCAACTGGTGGAGACCTACCCCTCGCGCTGCATCCTGATTGACGGCAACCGCGACCCCGCACTCATCGCGGCCGATATTTCGGCCCGCGTCCCATGAGCGGCGATGACCTTCAAGAACCCGACCGCATCGAAGGCGCACCCCATCCCCGCGAAACCCTGCTTCTTTGCGGACAGGCCCCAGCCAAGGCCGATTTCCTGACGGCCTATGCCTCGGGCCGCCTCCATTCCGGCTGGCTCATCTCAGGGCCGAATGGCGTGGGCAAGGCGACCCTTGCCTACCGCATCGCCACCTTCCTTCTCGCAGAACAGCCCGAAGATGGCGGCGGCCTCTTCGGCTCGCCACCCCCGCCAGGGTCACTTGACATCTCCCCCGATCATCCCGACGCTCGGCTTGTCCGTGCCGGAACGCATCCCCGCCTGATTGTCATCCGCCGCTCTGCCGACGACAAGGGCAAGCTGCGCACCCAGATCACGGTGGACGAGGTGCGCCGCCTGCGCAACTTCTTCAACCTTTCCGCTGCCGACGGTGGCCGCCGCGTGGTAATCGTCGACCCCGCGGACGAAATGAACGCCTCTGCCGCCAACGCCATCCTCAAGGTACTTGAGGAACCCCCGCCGCGCACCACGCTCCTCCTGGTCTCGCACCGGCCCTCGGGCCTTCTGCCCACGATCCGTTCCCGCTGCCGCGTCCTGCGTTGCGCGACCCTCGCCGACGACGACCTGTGCGATGCACTGGCCCCGATGGATCTGACTGTTCCTGCGTCCAAAGGCATGGCCGTGCTAGCGGGCGGTTCGGTGGGCAATGCGATCCGTCTTCTGCATCAGGACGGCATTGCCATCTATGGCGACCTTGTCACCCTGTTCTCCTCCCTCCCCCGGTTTGACCGCACCGCCGCATTGCGTCTGGCCGACTCCTGCACGGGTAAAGGGGCCGAAGCCCGATTTGCCCATGTCCTCGACCTTCTGGACATCTTCCTGTCCCGCGCCGCCCATGCCGGCGTGAACGGTGAACCCTCGGTTCAGGCCGTCCCAGGTGAGGCCCGGCTTCTCGCCCGCCTGTCTCCCCACGATCACGGCGCAAGGAATTGGGCGGCACTTCAGCAGGATCTCAGCGCCCGCGCCCGTCATGGCAAAGCAGTGAACCTTGACCCTGCCAGCCTGATCCTTGATATGCTATTTCGTATCGAAGAGACGGCGCGCCAAACGACAGCCGCAGCCTGAGGCGGTCCTGGATGACAACCCTCCCCCTGCTCGTTGACAGCCACTGTCACCTCGACTTCCCAGATTTCGACAATGAACTCCCGCTGGTGATCGACCGGGCGCTGGCCGCAGGCGTGACGCGCATGGTCACTATCTGCACGCGCCTCCGCCACGAACCCCGCGTCCGTGCCATTGCCGAAACCTACCCCTCCGTGTTCTACGCCGTCGGCACCCACCCGATGAGCGCCGCAGAAGAACCGCTGGCCACCGTGGACGACCTCATCGCCATCGCACGCCACCCGAAAATGGTGGGCATTGGCGAAACCGGCCTTGACTACCACTACACGGCAGAAACCGCTCCGATCCAGCAGACCTCGCTCCGCATTCATATCGCAGCCGCCCGCGAAACTGGCCTGCCGCTCATCATCCACGCCCGCGCCGCAGATGACGACATGGCTCGCATCCTGACCGAGGAATACCGCAACGGCGCCTACCCCTGCGTGATGCACTGCTTCTCTTCCTCGACCAAACTCGGACGTGCCGCGCTCGACCTCGGCTTCTACCTCTCCATGTCGGGCATCGCGGCCTTCCCCAAGTCCACAGACCTGCGGGCGATCTTTGCCGCGGCGCCCCTCGACCGCATCCTTCTTGAAACCGACAGCCCCTATCTCGCCCCGCCGCCGCACCGGGGCCGCCGCAACGAACCATCCTATACCGCCCACACGGCACAGGCCGGGGCAGCTGTTTATGGTCTCGACCTTGCCGAATTTGCCACCATCACCAGCGCCAACTTCGACCGCCTGTTCTCCAAGGCAGCCGCGATGAAGGCAGCCGGCTGATGGCCACGCTTTCCATCACGATCCTGGGCTGCGGCTCCTCGGGTGGCGTGCCGCGCCTTGGCGGCCATTGGGGCGCCTGCGACTCCACGAACCCTCGCAACTCCCGCCGCCGCTGTTCGATCCTCGTCACCCGCGAAGATGCAGGCGAAGCCACCCGCGTCCTGATCGACACGACGCCCGACATGCGTGCGCAGCTTCTTGACGCCGGCATCGGCACACTTGACGCGGTCCTCTACACCCATGCCCATGCCGACCATGTCCACGGTATCGACGACCTGCGGATGATCGTTCACAACATGCGCCACCGCCTGCCCGTCTGGGCCGATCCTGACACCGCCGACAGCCTCCTGTCCCGTTTCGCATACGCATTCACCCAGCCACACGGCTCAGTCTATTCGCCCATCTGCACCCTTTCGACGATCGAAGGACCGGTCAACATCACCGGCCCGGGCGGCGACATCACCTTCACCCCTTTCACTGTCCGCCACGGCCCGACCAATGCTTTGGGCTTCCGCATCGGCAACACTGCCTACCTTCCCGATGTCTCCGACATCCCGGACGAAGTCTGGCCCCTGCTTGAAAACCTCGACTGCTGGATCGTTGACGCGCTCCGCTACACACCCCACCCGACCCATTCCCATCTGGAAAAGACACTGGCCTGGATCGACCGTGTCAAGGCCCAGACGGCGGTCCTGACCAACATGCACATCGACCTCGACTATGCGACGCTCGAAGGTGAAATCCCCGCTCATGTCACCCCGGCCTATGACGGCATGAACCTGACCTTCCCGGCTTGACCTGGCCCGTATGAGCATCCTCATCTCCGTCATCCTGCCGGTCTTCATTGTGCTGGCCTTCGGCTATGTGGTTCGCTGGCGCGGCTTGATCTCGGATGACCATGTCGACGGGCTGATGAAATTCGCGCAGGGCTTTGCCATCCCCTGCCTACTCTTCCGCGCAATCGCCACGCTCGACCTCGGCGAAAACTTCGACCCCGCGCTTCTCGGCAGCTTCTACGCAGGCGCACTCACGGGCTTCGCCGTGGGCCTTTTCGGCGCCCGCTATCTCTTCGCTCGGACATGGGAGGAATCCGTGGCCGTCGGCTTCTGCGGCCTCTTCTCCAACTCGCTCCTCCTCGGCCTACCCATCACCGAACGCGCCTACGGGCACGAGGCACTAACAGCCAACTTCGCGATCATCGCCCTGCACGCGCCCTTCTGCTACGCCGTGGGCATCACTGCGATGGAAGTTGCCCGCGCCCGAGGCGCCAGCCTTGCGGCGATCCCGGCCAAAGTCCTCAAGGCGATGTTCACGAACGCGCTCATCATTGGCATAAGCCTAGGCATCGTCGTCAATCTAGCCACCCTCCCCCTGCCCGAAGTTCTGGACGACGCGCTCGACCTCATGGCCCGCGCAGGCCTGCCCGCCGCCCTCTTCGGCCTGGGCGGAGTCCTCTACCGCTACCGCCCTGGCGGCGACATGCGGATCATCCTTTTCATCGTTTCCGTCTCGCTCGTCTTGCACCCGGCGCTGGTCTGGCTTTTTGGCAGCCTCGCCGGTCTCTCAACGGCACAGTTCCGCTCTGCCGTCATCACTGCCGCCACGGCGCCCGGCGTCAACGCCTACCTTTTCGCGAACATGTACGACCGCGCCAAGCCAGTCGCGGCCTCGGCCGTCCTGATCGGCACCATCGCCTGCATGTTCATGGCAGCCTTCTGGCTCACCGTCTTGCCCTGAACGGCCCGGTTTTCCTTGTCGGCCAAATATCTCGGGGGACTGCGCAGCAGCGGGGGCAGCGCCCCCTCCGCCGCCTCAGCCCGGCGACATGCCCCGCAACCGTTCCGACCGCCGCCGCAGGATTTCCAGCGTGGCCAGCAGCACGACCGAAACCACAATCAGCACCGTCGCAGCGGCAAGGATCGTCGGGCTGATCTGTTCGCGCAGCCCCGTGAACATCTGCCAGGGTAAGGTCTTTTGCCCCGCTGCCCCCAGGAACAGGACGACCACCACCTCGTCAAACGACGTGACAAATGCAAACAGCCCTCCTGCCACCACGCCCGGCATTATCAGCGGCATCTGCACCTTGAAAAAGGTCCAAAGTGGCCCCGCCCCCATCATTGCCGCCGCCCGCACTAATGACCGGTCGAAGCTCACCAAAGTTGCCGTCACCGTGATGATGACAAAGGGAATGCCCAACGCAGCATGGGCCAGTACGACGCCCCAATAGGTCCCCTGAAGCCCGATCCGACTGTAGAAGAAATACATCCCTGCGGCCGAGATGATGAGCGGCACGATCATCGGCGAAATCAGGATCGCCATGATGGCCCGCCGAAACGGCACATGGCTCTGGCTCAGCCCTACCGCCGCAAGCGTGCCAAGCGTCACTGCAATCAGCGTCGCCACAGGGGCGATGGCCAGTGAATTCCACAGCGGCCCTTGCCAGTCAGGGTTGGTAAAGAAATCGACGTAGTGCTTGGTCGAATAGCCCGCCGGATCAAGCCGGAGCATTTCCGGCGTGAAGGTAAAGAAATCCTGCGCGTTGAAACTCAGCGGAATGATGACGATGATCGGTGCGAGCAGAAAGAAATAGATCAGCCCGCAGATCACCCGGAACCCATAATACCAGACCCGCTGACCCGCAGTCGCATAAACCGGAAGGTTCATCTCAACCCACCCCTTCCCGTCAGCGTAGGGCGAGGTTCAACCCGCCATCGCCCTGCAAATCCCATACTCACCCCCCAAGCTTCACATTGTCGATGCCGACCACCCGGTCGTAGACCCAGTAAAGCACCAGCACGATCACCAAGAGGATCGTCCCTAAGGCCGCCGCCAGCCCCCAGTTCAACGATGTCCCGATGTGATAGGCGATCCGGTTCGAGATGAAAACACCCTTGTTCCCCCCCACCAGTTCCGGCGTAATGTAATACCCGATGGCCAGAATGAAGACGAGGATCGACCCCGCCCCGATCCCCGGCACCGACTGCGGGAAATAGACCCGCCAGAACGCTGTCCAGTTCGTGGCACCCAGCGACTTGGCCGCCCGAAGATAGGACGGCGGGATTGTCTTCATCACGGAATAAAGCGGCAGGATCATGAACGGCAGCAGGATATGCGTCATCGCGATGATCGTGCCCGCCTCGTTGTTGATCAGGACCAGCCGGTTCGCATCATCGACAAGCCCCAGCCAGACCAGCGTATCGTTGATCACCCCCTGCTGCTGCAACAGCACCTTCCACGCACTCGTTCGCACCAGGAGCGATGTCCAGAACGGCAGCAGTACAAGAATCATCAGAAGGTTCGCCGACCGTGCCGGCAGGTTCGCCATCAGCCAGGCCACCGGATAGCCCAGCAGGATGCAGGTCGCCGTGATCGTAATCGACAGGATCATCGTGCGGATAAACAGAGTCACATAGACCCGCTCGTCCTCAGCCCGCATCTCGGGCCCGTTGGCCCCGATCTGCATGTCCACAGCATTCAGGAAATAGCCTGCGGTATAATTCCCGCCGTAAGATTTCATCGCCTGCCAGACGGGCAATTCGCCCCAGGCCGCATCCTCTTCCAGGAACAGGTCGCGGATCGCCACCGAATCCCAATTGTCCACATCCACCGCCGGCATCAGTTGCGGCAGCGCCCCTGCGGCCAGATCTCGGTAAAGCGCCGTATAGACGAAATCGAGGGGCTGTTCCTCGGCCGGCACATCGTCTTTCTCGACCACCGTCATCAGCGCCCAGGCATCATAGGCATCCGCCGTCAGCGGCAAAACCGCCCGCACGGAAGGGTCCGCCATCCATAGCGCCCAGGCCGCGCCGTCCCTATAGGCCGGATCGGATGCTACAAACTGCTCGGTATAAACCTCAGTCGGCCATTTGCCGACCTCGCGCCCCGTCCCCCGGAACAGCGACGACGCCCCGCCGAACTCATAGTTCAGCCGGGTCCCAAGCCGGGTATGGGCCTTGTATTCCTCGGCAATCACCAGATCGGTATAGAGCGCAGCAAATGTCGCCTCGTCATGCGGTGCCCCCGTTGAGGGGTCCCAGCCCTCCAGCGCCTTCACAGTCCGCGGGATCGTCTCCTGCACGATCTGGTTCTCGACTGACCGGAACAGCATGTCCGCGATCGGCGCCACAAAGGTCAACATGATGAAAAGAAGGAGCGGCGAAATCAGCAACAACGCCCGCAGTTTCTGCCGCCGCAGCGCCCGGTTGAGACTGTCCTTCAGCGGACGGCCATCGGCTGCCAGCATCGGCCCCGTCTCGGCCTGGATGTTGCGCGCACCTGCCATCACCACTCCGTGAAAGAGAAACCGGGCAGGGCGCAATGACCCGCCCGGTCAAGGTCTGCGCTTATTGCGACAGCCAGGCCTGGAACTTCGCCTCGACTTCGTCTTGGTTGTCAGCCCACCATTCGATGTTGTTCACAAGGAAGTTCTTTTGGTTGGCCGGGTTAGTCGGCATGAAGGGCGCCATTTCGATCCCGAGCGTGGCATGGGTCGAAACCAGCGGCTGCGACGACGCGCGGGCCGGGCCGTAAGAGATATACTTCGCCTGATCGGCCAACCGCTGGGTATCGGTGGCAAAGTTCAGGAAGTGCATCACGCGGTTCATGCGGGCTTCGTCCAGTCCTTCGGGTACAATCCAGCCGTCAAAGTCAAATACCTGCCAGTCCCACAGGGTCGCGATCGGCTGGCCCTGCTCGGCGGCAGCGGCAAACAGACGACCGTTGTAGGTCGAACCCATGACGACTTCGCCATCGGCGAGAAGCTGCGGAGTTTCGGCACCGGCAGACCACCAGATCACATCGTTCTTGATAGTGTCGAGTTTGGCCAGCGCTCGATCCACGCCGCCTTCAGACGACAGGACGTCATACAGGTCAGCCTGAGCCACACCGTCACACAGAAGCGCCCATTCGAGGTTCTTCTTTGGACGGCTTTCCAGCGACCGCATGCCGGGGAATGTTGTCAGGTCGAACACGTCGCACAGGTCATCGGGGACCGCGCCATTCCATTCGGCGATGTCCGTGCGATAGCCGAAGGTCGTCGAGAACACGATCTGCGGCACAAAGCAGTCGTTGATGATCGAAGGGCCAAAGTCGGCCGTGGGGGTCGAACCATCGGCACCGGCGGCAAGCTGCTCGTCGAAGTCGATCTCGACGGCCAGACCTTCGTCGCAGGCGCGCTGGCTGTCGGGACCTTCCACGTCGATCAGGTCATAGGTCATGTTGCCGGCCTCGGAGGCGGCACGCAGTTTGGCCACGGCTTCGTTCGAACCTTCGTCCCAAGTGATATTGACGCCGGTCAGCGCGGCATAGGGCTCGGCATAAGCGGCGGTCTGGGACGCCTGATAGGCACCGCCCCACGACATCAGCACCATCGAATCCGAGCAGTTTTCGCATTCAGCAATGTCCTGCGCAAAGGCCATGCTCCCACAAAGCGGACCCACGGCCAGAACCGTCGCGCCCATCAGATGTTTCAGTTTCACTTGTCGTCTCCCTCTTGGTTATACTTTTGTTCCAAAGTCAAAGCCTCACGGCGCATCCAGCGCCCTGCAATCCCCGGGCAGCCAGCCGATCTCGATCTGCGTCCCGGGCTGGAGCCGCACCTGATCCGGCGCGTTCCGTGTCTTGATGACAAAATCGTCCGAACCCGCCACCCGCAAGCGGGTCCGGAAGATGTCGCCCATAAAGATGAACTCAAGCACCTCGGCTTTCAGAGTATGCGCCCCGTCGCGCAGGCGGGTCTTGTTGATTTCGACCCGCTCGGGCCGGATCGACACCTGCGTCCGCTCACCCACCTTGCTCACGTTCACAGGCTTCGCGTCGATCTCGTCACCCGAGTCAAGCCGCACGACACAGATGCCGCCCCCGATCTCCTTGACCGTGCCCATCAGCCGATTGTTCTCACCAATGAACTGTGCCACAAAACTGTTCTCTGGCGCCTCATACAACTGATCAGGCGGTGCCAACTGCTGGATGCGCCCGTCGTTGAACACAGCCACCCGGTCAGACATAGTCAGCGCCTCAGTCTGGTCGTGCGTCACATAGACTGTGGTGATCCCCAGATCATGTGCCAGATGGGTAATCTCGAACTGCATCTTCTCGCGCAACTGCTTGTCGAGCGCGCCCAAAGGCTCGTCCATAAGCACAAGCTCAGGCTGGAACACCAGCGCCCGCGCCAGCGCCACGCGCTGCTGCTGGCCGCCCGAAAGCTGCGACGGCCGCCGCCCGCCAAAGGCTCCCATCTGCACCATGTCGAGCGCATGTCTGACCTTGTCCTCGCGCTCGGACTTACCGATCTTCCGAACTTCGAGTGGGAACGACAGGTTCTCGGCAACCGTCATGTGCGGAAACAGGGCGTAATTCTGAAACACCATCCCGATCCCACGCTTGTGCGGCGGGATGTTATTGATGTTCTTGCCGGCCAGCTTGATTTCACCATGAGTTGCCGTCTCGAACCCGGCAAGCATCATCAGACAGGTCGTCTTGCCCGAACCGGACGGGCCCAGCATGGTCAGGAATTCGCCTTTCGGCATGCTCAGATTCAGGTCTTTAACGACGAGAGACACGCCGTCATAGCTTTTCTGCACGCGTTCAAATGCTACGTACGCGGCATCCGCCGTCGTCTGACCCAATCCGATTCTCCCTGTTCCCGGCAGGTGAACCTGCTCTTGTCGCATGCAACTAAAGCGAAGGCCGTGGGAACATGCAACCCAATAGGTTCAAATCAGCCATCAATGGCCCAGGTCCACGGCATCTGCCACCTTTCTCATCGCAGGCCCGGTGTGGAGATCAACAAGTGCCACCCTCTTCCTCACCTCTCCCGTCTCCGGGCTTGTTTTGGCCTCAGACACTTCATCGGCGTGACGGTCAGAAGGCGCGTTCATGCTGCGGCGTCCTTTTAGCCTACAGTCAGCGGAAGAATCAGGTTGGCCGTCAAAAACGAGGGACATAACCATTGAGATTTCTGGCCCGCTTTTTCACGCGAACCCTGCGCCAGTCCGACCCCGTCCCGGAAATCGGGGCGCAGGAACCGGCGAACGCAGCCCAGGTGGAAATCCTGCTGCCCGCCATCGACCCGCCCGAACTGACCACGACGAACCGCAGGGCAGCGCGCAACCTGACTCACCAAAGCTCCGCTTTACGGACGATGAGCACGCAAAAATCAGAGAGCGCAACAACCTGCCCACGTTTGACCCGGCATTGCCGACGTTGTCAGCAATGCGCGCCTGACCAATCCGCCCGCGACAAGCAGGCCTGACATTGTAGGAATCCCGAACAGCGTACCACTCATTGAGTTTGAGTATGCCGTCGACGGCTCCCCCACCTATCGAAGGCGCGTCCAATTTCTTTTCGGATCGCCCGGCACGATTCTGACGGGCATTGATCAGACGAAAAGGAACATGCGCACTTTCCGGCTTGATCGCTTTGGTTTGGTATTTGGGCCGAACGGAGCGCCTGTCGAGATTAGGCTCGGTTACATTCTAGCCAACACCCCGATCAAGGAAATTGATCTTCTCGAAAAAGAGAACGACCGCGACATTGCTCTCAGGATGCGGAAAGCGATGCTTGCCCCGCTCTTGATCCTGACACTGATGGCCAGAGCCAGCGGTGCTCTCTCCCCCAAAGCTATTGACGCGATCATGAGTTACACGCGGCGAGAGAACCGGTTTGTGGTTCAGGAAGGATGGGTTCCTGTCGGCGACAAACGTGGCGTCTGGCCCTTCCTTCGCGAGATGATCATCATTCTCGCGCCAGATCGCGCCGATCTCGACGCCTACTTGGCCAACATCTACGACGAATGGGGTACCAAGCCCCGTTTTGACGCCCTGACCGAAGCTCTGGCAAAAGTCGCTCATGCTGATGGCACTGCGACCTTCGAGCAGGACGCGATGGGGGCCGCGATCAACCGGATCGCCGACCAGAGGGAAGCTTGATTAAGCAGCTATCCCGAGAGGAGCGCGCAGCGCGGTGGGCGTCGTCATGGTCTATCGGACCGCTTGCGCGACGATCACGACCTCCCTACTCGACCCCGAGCGCCGCCAGTTCCCCCCGGAACCACGCAAGGCCCCGGTCCAGCGCCGCCCGCTCCAGCCGCACCAGTTCCGCGCCCGACAAGGCGCCCTGATCCAGCACCACCCGCACCGGATCAAACGGAGGGTCAAGATACCGGAACGCCCCCTCCCCCAGCACCACACCGTCCAAAGGCTCCCGCCCCGTCCGGATCGGCGCGGAATAGGCCCAGACGTTCTCGAAACAGAACCGCCGCAGCCCCGCCTCCAGCAGACGCGCCGTGATCGCCCGGATCGGCAAGAACCCCTCGCCCATCGGCACGCCCGCGACCGTGAGCCGCCCGGCATCTTCGGCCCGGACCATCAAATGATCCTTGACATGAACCGAGGCGACATGCGGGAGAACCGCCTCCAGAGCGGCCTGCGGGTCCTCCAGCACCATCTGCGAATTACCATAGTCGTACAGGATCTTGATACGCGGATGGTCCACTGCCCGCACAATCGCTGCCAGTTCCGGCCCAGTGAAGTCCTCATGGTTTTCCAACACGACGGTCACGCCCCGTGCCTCGGCCAGATCAATCACCGCCGCCAGATCGGCCGTGGTCGCCGCCATCATTTCCTCCAGTGTGCCCCCGTGGCGCGTATAGGTTCGCAGGGACGCCGCACCCAGATCAGCCGCCGCGCCGATCATCCGCGCCATATGTTCCGGCGCAGTGCCCGAGGTATCGACCTCAAGGCTCATTCCCGTCCGGTCGATCCAGTCCCGGAACTTCCGGATGCGCCAATCCTCGGTTCCGCCCAGATGACGAAACTGCGCGTCGTTCAGCGAAAGGTTGATCCCCGTGAACCCCATATCCCGGCAAAGCTCGGCATAGCCGATCGCCCCGAAACCCGGCACATGTCGGAAATGGTGCCTGAGGCTGAAAGAATGGATCGACAGATCAATCTTCATCCCCACCACTCCCGCAACCTTTCGCGCTCTGAATCAGCAGCCTGCGCATAGCATTCGCGCACTTCTGCCTCCGGTGCCGTCTCGATCCGGCGGCAGCAATAGGCCGCCATGCGCCAAGCATAGACCGGCTCCATCACCCGCAACCTTGCCTCGATGACGGGATCATCCAGCGCCGCAAAGAAAGCAGCCCGCTCCGCCACGGTCATGGGCGCACGCATGTTCAGTAGCTGGAATGCGGGCGACAGAAAACTCGCCACATCCTCGGCCTCGTCTCCCGCGGCGGGGCATTGCCAGTCGATCAGCCGCAGATCATCGCCGGCACCGATCAGGTTCATGGCCCCTATATCGGTATGCACCAGTACAGGCAGAACAGTCCCTGCATCCCGCGCCACTGGCCGCAGGGCCAACAGATCGGCCACCCGGTCATCCACCCGGCAGACCGCGAACAGCGCCGCCCCTTCGGCCAGAACACCCTCTGCCGTCATCGGCACACTGCGGAAACCCGCGACATCTGCAACCCGCTTGCGCCGGATCAGTCGCGCCACCGCCGCCACATCCCCGTCCCAGGGCGTGCCCGCAACGTAGCGGTAAACCAGCACTCGCTCTTCGCCCCAGAAACCCACTGGTTCGGGAGCGACGGACAGTCCTGCCAGCCGCTGAAGCGCCTTGGCCTCATCCGCCGGCAGGTTCGGAAACAGCGTCCCCGGCATCACTGCGCGGTAATGCTTGACGACGAGGGGCCCCTGATCGGTGTCCAGCCGCAGTACATCATTCCAGAACCCACCCGCCATGGCCCGCGCACCCGTTGCCCGAAGCCCCGGCAGGGCACGCACCGCAAAGGCCAGACACTCTACCTCGTCCCAGACCGCCTCGCTCACCCGGCAAATTCCCGCAACCGCGCCAGAAGGCTTGCGTCGATCCTGACGCCCTCTTTTCGGGCCACAGCCCGGTTGGCGATCCGACGCGCATTGGGCAGCCGCGCTCCCTCCTGCGCCACGATGCTCGCCGTCAGCGCCCGGATTTGCCCTTCGAAAAGCCCGCCCGAAAAGACCGTGGGCTCGATGGCGATAAAGAACTGCCCGTTCCCGATAGGCTTGCTGTCATTCTCCACAAACGACCCCATCTCGGGCCCCCGGTTCGCCCCGGCCACCGCCGCACACAGAACCTCCACGATAAGCCCCTGTGAAAACCCCTTGTAGCCGCCTAATGGCGCCATCGACCCGGCCAGTCCAGCTGCCGCATCCGTCGTAGGCCTCCCCTCCACGTCCAAAGCCCAGCCGAGCGGAATCGTCCGCGCCTCCTCCGCCGCGCGCTTTACCGCCGTCCAGGCGACCGCACTCGATGACTGGTCGATGACAAAGGCCGCCTCGCCATCCTCGCCCGGCACAGCAAAGGACATGGGATTCGTGCCGATCAGCGGCACCTTGCCCCCGACCGGTGCAATCGCCGGCACGGAGTTCGTAAACCCGAAGGCCACCAAACCCGCCCGCGCCAGCGTTTCGGTATGAAACCCCAAGGTTGCCGCGTTATAGCTGCAATGTACCGCCATCGCCGCCACGCCATGTTTCAGTGCCGCCGGGACCAGACGCATGAACCCCTTTTCAATAGCCGGATGCGCAAACCCGCCACGGGCATCCACCCGAAACGCTACCTTGCTGATCCTTTCAACCTTCGGGCGGACCTTTCCGTCCACCTTCCCGCTCCGCAAATGCTCGCAATAGAACTGGAGCCAATAGAAGCCATGCCCGCTCAGGCCCGACATCTCGGTATCCAGGATCGCCTTGGTGAAATAGACCGCGTTCCTTTTCGAACACCCAGCCCCAGTCAGCGCATCACGGATCACCGCCCGCGCCTTCTTCTCGCTCAGAACCTTGTCCATCCTCACCCCCGTAACTTGGCCCAAGGCTCGCGCGCGGCAGGCCAAGCCTTCTCGCCTGTCCACGACATTCCAGCCGCCCTTGCCGTCAGTGCGAACACCCGTTCGGCATGCTGTACGGCCCGGTCGAAACGGCGCACGGGCGCGCAGGCTTCGGCGGCTTCCTGCTGCGTGGCAGCAAGGCCAGGGGCGGGCTTCAGCAGAGATTTTATATTTACAACAATAGTTTGACAGGAAATCAGGTGACGCGCCTGACGCTCGGTGAGGCAGATCAGGACCCCGGCATCGCGAGGGCGCCGGATGCGCAGGGGGGTGAGGAAGCGGGCGGCATATCGATTGTGACCGGTGGGGATGAGGGCTTTGATCGGGGCCGGGTGATGAGGCGGTTTCTTGCCATGGCCTGTCGCCGCGCAGATTCGGGCAAGGGGCAAGATGGGGCGGGAAATGGTTAACGGGGCGGGATTTTTCGGTCCTGTAGCTTTTCGAGGCTTGCAAGAGTTTGTTTTAGAACGGTTTTCACCTAAAAATGGGGTGTCGGTATTACGTCGGTATTGCGTCGGTATTTTTCTCGGTAATTGGGCATCCGTGCTGCGTTGTTGACCGGAGGTTGGGGGCGAGAGATTACGGCGCGGTGAAGGGACCGGGCCGGGAGCGCGGAGCAAAGGTGCGCAGGATGCGCACCCTGCACCAGTGTATCGCGTCGGTTACTCGGTTCCGCTGAGGGGTGCGGCGCTGCCTTGGGCGGCGAGAAGCCGGGTCAGGGGTTCGGGCGAGACGCTGCTTTCCCCACGGAAGGGCTGGTCCATCGCAAGGATCAGTGCCAGCACCAGACCGATCCCGCCCATGTGGATGAAGATCAGCGCGTTGCTGGCCTTTCCGGGCGGGTGGCGGCCGTTCATCACCATGGCCCCCATCAGGAAGGCAAAGATCGTCCACCAGAAGACAGCGGTGACGGATTTCGTCGCACTTTCCAGCCGGCCGAGACGGTAATCCTCCATCTGCGAGAGGAACCCCCGGATCGCGCTGGCGGAATCCGGGTTGGCCTGTGCCGCAGCGCGGACCGAGGCGCGCAAAGATTTGAGCGCCGCGTCCGCTTCGCGCGAGAGGGAGGGTACGCGTTGTTCCAGCGCGGGCCAGTCGTAATCCGTGACAGCTGTCACATAAGCGCGGAGATCGGTGCGGGCCTGTGCGGCGTCCGTTCCCGTGGACACGGCAAGTTCTGCGTCGAGGCGCGAGATGAAGGAGGCTTCCCGCAGGGTGGAGTCGAGCGTCTTGCCAAGGTTGGTGCGCACGTCCGAAAGGACGAGGGCGAGGGTGAAGACGGTAAAGGCCAACAGGCTGCCGTGGACCAGTTCGGCCAGTTTGGACTGGCTGGCCGCATCCTCGGCCCGGCCGGAAAAGAGGAGCCAGCGGGCCAGCCATGCAACGATCAGGGCGAATGTCCCGGTCAGGATCAAGCCGCTGAGGAGAAGCGACACGTCAGAGAGTGCACCCACCCGGCCCATCAACCAGTCCATTTGCCGTCCCTCCCAGCACGCGCCACCGAATCGATGGCGGGAAGTATAGGCGCGGGGGCCGGGCGGAGTTGGCCGGAGGCGGCGCGGGGATGGCGTTATTGGACGCCTTTGCAGCCTTGGGTTTGGCGGCGGAACGGGGCGGGACAGCCGGGATGATCGCTCGATGATGGAGCGAGTGTCAGATGCGATGTCGACGGGCTTCAGCGCACCTGACGCAAAGCTCCTGAGCCAGTGGATTGCAGCGCGCCATGACCAGAACACCAGATCGTAATGCCCGCGATTGCCGCCCAATGTCGGCGAATGCACGCGAATGCGGTCGAATGCAGTTTTTCTGGTGCGGTGTTGATGTGGCGTTGATGTAAAACGCAAAATGGCCTGCGGTATTTATATACCTCATGCCAATTGTTTGTTTTATTTAGAATATTTGGTTGCGGGAGTAGGATTTGAACCTACGACCTTCAGGTTATGAGCCTATCAACGTGGATTTTGACTAGTCTTTTCAATTCAGTAGCTTAGCAGGTAAGCCTTTGAAATCAGGCAACCTGATGGTCGTCGTTCGGTGGCGATGAACGGATTTCGGGGGATTGCAGCGGACTGGAACGTGGCAAAACTGCATATGTGGGTTGAGGTGGCGTTGAGGTGAACTCCTCAGGGCAGCCAAACCTCAATCGCACTTCTATAAACCTACTCCACCTGCCGCGAGCAATGCGCGCAACTCGCCCCGATCATAGGCACGAAACAACACGCATAGGATTCAACTGAACTATCTCCGATAGCAGGCTTCGTCCTTGCTCTTGGACCAACCTAAGAATACCTATTCTTGAATGGGAAGCGCTCATCCAATTGCGACAGCGCGTGACGAAGGGGTAAGTGCACATCACGCAATAAGTTGACACAACTGCATTTGCAATTGATTTGTTTCCCGTTAGGCCTAGTGCTTTGGAGGAGTTACACGAGGAATGAGAAGGTCCGAACCAAAATCAAATTTGGATTGTTTTGAGGTTGCTGACGCACCTGGGCTTTACATCATAGGCAGCTTTGAAGCTGGCGTGACCGTACTCAGCCAGCAAACACGAGCACTAAATCTTGTCTGGGACCTGATCGAATTTCAACGTGTTGACGCAAGAGAAATCCAAGGATCTGAAAAGAAGGAAAGGCTTCAAATCGCAATTATTGGAGGCGGTGTATCTGGCCTGACTGCCGCAGCAGCGCTAGTTAAGAAGCACGTGATTGCCGATATTACGATATTTGAACAGCGAGACACGCTTCTCCCTATTCAAAATGGAAATGAAACGCGATGGCTTCACCCAAATATATATGAGTGGCCAGCCGTAGGAAGCTATTCAAACTCTGCAATGCTTCCCATAATGAATTGGACTGCAGCACGCGCATCTGATGTTGTCGTTCAGTTGATGAAGGAATGGAAAGCAGCGCTTGTTGAAGTTAATCCAGATTGGTCCTCGCTCTCGTTGTTTTGCAATACTAAGCACTTACACGTTTCCAAGCCTACCGACGGGAAATTCGCAGTTGAATGGGTGGGTGACGAGAGACTGCCCGAAGATGGGTCTCGAAAAACGCCTGGATCACACGGCGGTCGCAAAGAATTTAATATGGTAATAGTCGCTGTCGGGTTTGGCTTAGAGCAAGGAAATGTCTTGTCTTATTGGCGCAATGACAACCTTTCTCAACCAAACCTGCTTGCGAGTAAGCAGAGATTTATAGTGTCTGGTCAAGGCGATGGAGCCATCATTGATGTCCTCAGGCTGCGCCTTTCAAATTTCCGACAGGATCGAATTATTGGTGAGATTTTTCGTCCGCACGGAAAGATCGTTGCAGAAATACGGTCAGCGCATTCTGCTTCGATTGAGGACCCTTCTCGGAACATATTTGACCTACTCAGTGAGGTTGAGAACTCAGAGCCAGGAGAGTTTTTGAGTGTCATAAAGGATATGGCATCAAGATTGCGGCGAGATACTGAAGTCATCCTGCAAGTAAAGCAGAGAAGGTTTTCTGATCTTTTCAACTCATCTGTAACTAAGATTTCGTTTCAGAACCGGGTGTTGCTTTACTTTCTGTATAAATGTGGCGGCTTCACGCCTGAGGTGGAGGATGATTCAGTGATCTTGCAAAAACACAACATTGACGAAGACCACTTTATTCGTCGGCGCGGCGTCAATCGGCTCTTGGCGTTTGAACGCTTCCTTGCACAGGATCTTCTCAAAGGAGTCGAATCGTTTTCAGAGCAAGCGGCGAAAGGAAATCATCGACAGATTGCCTTTCCGAACTGGCCAGGTGGGTACTTTGGTTACCCAGGGACGCAGTCCAACATTGTACAAAGCGGTAAGCTAAGCACTCCTCCAGCAGATCTGATAGCGCGAGGCTGGCGACAAGAGTACTTACCCGGAGCAACGACGCTCACTGCCCTTGGCTTATGCTCTTGCATTAGCGGATACCTTACCACTTTGCACCAAAGGGAAGAGAGGCTCAGAGTTACGTTGCATCGAGCTTTATCTTTTGGAAGTGAAGAATTGCTTCAACAATGTTCAGAGTATTGTGGCCTCAATACCCATGAGTCCGGACGGAAGAATGCAGGCAGAACCTTCCCATCCAATAATGGAACGATCGGACTTGCGTACGTCAGAAAAAGGATCATCCGGACTAAACGAAGCGCACACGAGCAGGAAATTGCTGCCGCAATGAAGGCAACCAATCTTAACGATGCGTCCAGGTCCATGCTGCCCGGCGTCCATTTCCTTTTGGCTATTCCTATTCTCGAGGGCGCTAAAGATGGAATGCATACGGGGTCGTCGAATGTATGGGGTGTAGTCTACATCGATAGCACCGACTCAAGTTTCTTCTTAGATGACGACAAACTTGAAGTACTGATTTCCATTATTTCTTCATTTTCAAATGAGCTTGTTTCTGCCTTGAACCGTGGGATCGCCGACCTCGGAAATTCGAGGTTCAAGCGTTCAGAACCGCCAGAAATTGGTAGTGGGAGTTCTGTTCTACCCGCTGGCCTCGAGACGGTAGATATGCTACCTCCCGCTGTCGCTTCGAGCTTCGATTTGAACGTCGACTACACCGATTTCCTTTTTGAATCAGAGGGCTAAGTAGAGTCATGAGCAATGTAGAAGTAACCGACATGGAAGAAGTGCACGACGCAGCCGAGATAGGCCGCGCACCCGTTACGCATAGTGTGAAGTCTTGGCCACACCTCTTCGAAGCAACTCGCAGGGGGTTCAAGACGCACGAAATGCGCAAGATCAAGGACCGCGACTACAGAGTTGGCGACAAGCTCAATCTGTTGGAGTTTGAGCCAACTTCCGGGACATTCAGCGGCCGCAGCTTGCTAGTGCAGATAACCTATATTACTTCGAGTGAATTCCCTTGTGCACTCTCTGAAGATTCACTTCATCCGGATTACTGCATATTGAGCATTAAACTTGTAAATTAGCAAAGAATAGAAAACTTGAGTCAAACGTCAACTCGAGCTTTGAGAGGAATGGCTGGAAGTGCGAAATAGTTGTGAAACCGGTCTTGTAAGGTTGAGATCTGTCGTTTCTTTCTTTGCAATCACTTTGGGCTAGATTGCCCACGCCCTAACTACACCTTTCCCGCCAACCCGGAACGCCCCTCCCCTCCCCAATTCCGGTCTCCGCCTGCATTCCGGTCCTGTTGCCATGCTTTGCTTGATTCGGGCGCGAATCCACGCCTCATGTCGAACAGGCGGAAGGGGAAGGAGGCATGGTCAACAGGCTGAAACTGAATGAGAAAACCGTTCGGGATGCAGAGAACCTGGGGCGGGACTACCAGATCTTCGACACCGAAGTGCGCGGGTTTTCGATCACGATCTACCCTTCCGGCAACCGGTCTTTCACCCTCGACTACCGGGTTGCCGGGCGGCAGCGACGGATGACTGCAGCAAAGTTAGTACGGACCATCGGGCAGGTTACTGCGACCTCGGCCAGCTGGAAGGTCCTGGCACGGGCATGGCGGACAACGAGAGCGCCGATTCTGATGAGTTTCAGCTGGAAGTCGGTAAGTGACCAGTCGGCCATCGCCTCGGGCAACTTGATGCAGCGCAGGAAGGTCGCGAGATTTTAGGCCAGCGCGTGCAGTTGCAGCCGGACCTCGATGTCGCGGAACCGCTTGCACGACAGCTGCGTCCAGCGGAAGGCATATCTTCCTTCCTCAATTCGCAGTTCGGCGGTGCCGCGCTGGTTGTAGATCCACCCGTTCAGCTCGCCCACGGCAGTGGTCGTGAAGATCGGCCTGCCAGTAAAATGCAGTTATTTCCATACTCATGATCCAACCTTTGGCGGGAGAATCTTGGCCCGGCCGACCTAAAAATCCTGCATCCAACCGAATGACGCTTTCCGCGCATGAGTGCCGTGGCTGGCGAGGTTTTTTTCGAGCGGTGCAGCCCGCCATCGACCGATGGTCCGAAACCAGGTGCCGATGGACTGACAACATTCTCTTGATCGCCGCGACGGTCTGATTTGCCTCGGTCTTATCGAGAATTTCCGCGCGCCATTCAGCGACTCTCGTTCTTCGCCCCACAACCAACGCATTTTCTTAACTGGAGCTCCACCCATGGCCACACTCGTCCTCGGCGCTGCCGGTGCTGCCATTGGCGGCAACATCGGTGGCGCGATCCTCGGCGTCGGTGCCGCCACGATCGGCGGTTTCATCGGCTCGGCCGTGGGATCGGTCGTCGACAGCTGGATCGTGTCTTCGCTGGCACCGGCGCAGCGGATCGAGGGCGCGCGGCTTGATACGCTGAGGATCACCTCTGCCAGCGAAGGGGCGGTGATCCCGCGGCTTTACGGCCGGATGCGCGTGGGCGGCAACATCATCTGGGCCACCGATTTCCGCGAGGAGACGAAGACCACCTCGCAAGGCGGCGGTAAGAGCGGCGGCGGTAGTTCGGTCAGCACGACGGAATACCAGTATTTTGCGTCCTTCGCGGTGGCGCTCTGCGAAGGCCCGATCACTGGCATCGGCCGCATCTGGGCCGATAGCAAGCCGATGGACATGACCGGTGTGACCTGGCGCTGGTATCCCGGCGACGAGTCCCAAACCCCCGATCCATTCATCGCCGCGACGATGGGGGCCGCAAGCACACCAGCCTATCGCGGAACGGCCTATGTCGTCTTCGAGGATCTGACGCTGTCGCCCTATGGCAACCGCCTGCCTCAGCTTTCTTTTGAGGTGTTCCGCCCGCTGGCCGATCCCGACACCACAGAGGGGCTGGTTAAGGCCGTCGCCCTCCTCCCCGGCGGCGAGTTCGGCCTTGCCACGCAAGCGATCCGCTCTGGCAGTAGCGGCGAGACGGTGCCGGAGAACCTGACCGCTCTGCCCGACACGCCCGACATCGTCATGGCCCTCGACCAGCTCCAGGCGATGGCGCCTGCCATCGAGAGCGTCACGCTAGTGGTGCCGTGGTTCGGCAACGATCTGCGCGCGGGCGCCTGCAAGGTGAAGCCGGGTGTCGAGGTTGCATCGAAGACGACCACCCCGGCAAGCTGGAGTGTGAACGGGGTGAGCCGAAGTGGCGCGCATCTGATCAGCAGTGACAGTGAGGATCGGCCGGTTTTCGGGGGGACACCGGCGGATTTCGCAGTGGTTGAGGCGATCCGGGAGTTGAAAGCACGCGGGTTGCGCGTCACCTTCCTGCCGCTCGTGCTGATGGATATCCCGCCCGGCAACGGACTGCCGAACCCCTACAGTGCCAATGCCGCCACGACCGGCCAGCCCGTCTATCCCTCCTGGGCGCGCATCACTTGCTCCCCGGCGGCAGGTTTCGCAGGGACGGTCGACAAGACGGGTGCGGCCGCTGCTCAGGTTACGGCTTTCTTCGGTGGGGCGACACCCGGCAGTTTTTCTGTGTCTGGGGAGACAGTCACGTGGACTGGCTCCTCGTCAGATTGGGGCCTGCGCCGCATGGTGCTACACTATGCCCATCTCTGCGACGCGGCTGGTGGCGTGAACGCCTTTCTGCTGGGCAGCGGGCTGCGCGGGCTGACCACGATCCGCTCCGGGGCAAGCACCTATCCGGCTGTCACGGCCTTGCGCAACCTCGCGACAGATGTCCGGACGATCCACGGGGCGGCGACGCAGATCAGCTACGCGGCAGACTGGACGGAGTACTTCGGGCATCAGCCAGGCGACGGTTCCGGCGACGTCTTCTTCCATCTCGACCCGCTCTGGGCGGATGCTGCGGTGGATTTCATCGGGATCGACGCGTATTTCCCGCTGTCGGACTGGCGGGACGGGTTTGACCATCTCGATGCGGCCCTTGCACCGGCGATCCACGACCGGACCTACCTGCAGGCCAACATCGCAGGCGGCGAGGGCTTCGACTGGCGCTATGCCAGCACCGCCAACCGCAACGCGCAGATCAGGACACCGATCACGGATCCGGCCCATGGCAAGCCGTGGGTGTTTCGGCCCAAGGATCTGCAGGCCTGGTGGTCAAATGTGCATATCAACCGACCGGGCGGTGCGGAAAGCGGCGCGCCGACAGCCTGGGTCCCGGGCTCGAAGCCGATCCGTTTCACGCAACTTGGCTGTCCCGCCATCGACCGGGGAACGAACCAGCCGGATGCGCGCGTCGATGCACTGTCATCGGAAAGCGCCGTCCCTTGGTTCTCTCGCGGCGGACGCGATGACGCCATCCAGCGCGCCGCGCTCCAGGCCGTCTATTCGTGGTGGGGGAAGTCGGCCAACAATCCGAACTCTGCACTTTATGACGGCCGCATGGTCCGTATGGCGGACTCGGCCGCCTGGACCTGGGACACGCGGCCCTATCCTTTCTTTCCCGAACTGACCGATCTCTGGGCCGACAGCCAAGACTGGAGGACAGGGCATTGGCTGACCGGGCGGCTCGGGGCCGTGTCGCTCGCAGCCCTTGTGCGCCACCTGTGCCAACGCGCTGGGCTGCCGGAGGACCAGATCGATGTCTCGGGACTATGGGGAGCAGTGGAAGGCTATGTGATCTCGGCACTGGAAAGCCCACGGACCTCGATCAGCATGCTGGCGCGGCATTTCGGGTTCGATGCCATCGAGACCGAGGGCCGTATCCGCTTCGTCATGCGCGGGCGGGCGGCGGCTGTGACACTGGCCCATGACGACCTCGTGGCCCCGATTACCGCAGGCACGTCAGGCGATGGCGAAGTGCTGGAACTCGTCCGTGCGCAGGAGACCGAATTGCCGCAGGCGCTGAAGTGGCAGGTCGCCCGCGCCGACGAGGATTATGATGCCGCCCTCGTCGAGGCGCGCCGCATCACCGTCGACACCACGCGCATCGCCTCCGAGACCTTCCCCGTCGCGGTGCCGCCCGAGGAGGCCGAACGCCGCTGTCGGCGCGCGCTGATGGAAGCGTGGACCGGCCGCGAAAGTGCCAGCTTCCGCCTGCCACCTTCCCGGCTGGCGCTGGACCCGACCGACGTGATCAGCCTCTTGCATGACGGGCGGGAGGTGGATTTCCGTCTGGTGACCATCGCCGATGCCGATGCGCGGGGGATCGAGGCGGTTCGACAGGATCAGTCGGCCGGGGAATTGCCGCCTGTCCAGCCGCGAGCGACCACGCTGACGAAGCCGGTGGTGTTCGGCGCGCCAGAGGTCATTCTTCTCGATCTGCCGCAACTTGCCGAGGACCAACCCGCCCATCGCCCTCTTGTCGCGTCCTATGCCGTTCCCTGGCCGGGCGAGATGGCGGTGTTTCGCAGCCCGTCTACGGATGGGTTTGCGCTGATGACCATCTTCGGTCGTCGGGCCCGGATCGGCACGCTGGTGTCGGATTTGCCTGCAGGCCCGACGTCGCGCTTCGATCTGAGCAATGCGCTGATTGTGGATCTGGCCTCGGGCACGCTGGAAAGCGTCACCGACCTCAGCCTCTTTGGCGGGGCCAATGCCCTGGCCGTGGAAACGGCACTGGGGACCTGGGAGATCGTTCAGGCGGGGGTGGCGGAACTGATATCCTCGCGCCGCTATCGCCTGACCCGGCTGGTGCGCGGGCAGCGCGGGACGGAACATGCCATGGGCGCTCCGGCCCCGGCAGGGGCACGGGTGGTGGTGATGGACACGGGCGTGATCCAGCTGCCCATCGCCGAGGCCGATCTCGGAATCCCCTGGAACTGGCGCATCGGTCCCGCCGCCCGCGCGGTCAGTGATCCGAGCTATGCCGCGCGCAGCTTCACGCCCGAGGGCAAGGGGCTCGTGCCCTTCGCGCCCGTCCACGTCGAACAGCCATGGCGGTCTGCCCGGGTCCCCGGTGATCTGACACTTCGCTGGGTCCGGCGCTCCCGCGCGCTGGTCGCCGATGCCTGGGAACAGGTCGAGGTGCCGCTGGCCGAAGAACTCGAGCGCTACGACGTCCAGATCCGTGACGGGGCAACGGTCAAGCGAACCCTGACGGCAACGACAACCTCGGTCATCTACAGCGCAGCCGACCAGACCGTTGATTGGGGCGCACCCCTCGGACCCGGTGCCACGCTCGCGATCCACATCTTCCAGATCTCGAACCGCCTCGGCCGCGGGACGCCCGCGATCATCACGCTGCAATTCTGAACTCGAACCCCAGGACACTCTCATGTCTGACACAACAACCCATCTCGGGTTGCCCTATCTGCTGGCCGCTCAGGCCCAGAAGCACGTCACCCATAATGAGGCGCTCCGCCTCCTTGATGGGATGGTCCAGCTCTCGGTTCTGGACCTGACCCGCACCGCGCCCCCGGCCAGCCCCCCAGACGGAAACCGGTACCTCGTGGCGGCAGGGGCCACGGGTCTCTGGGCCGGCTGGGATCTGAACATCGCGTTCTGGATCGACGGGGCCTGGCTCCGCCTCGTGCCCCGGCCCGGCTGGCTGGTCTGGGTCGCGGCTGAAGGGCTGTTCCGTGTCTGGACCGGTACTGCATGGGATCCTGTCGGCGCGCTGCAGGACGTCTCGGATGCCGTGTTCAGCCTCGTCAACGCTGCCGATCCGACGAAGAAGGCATCCTTCGCGCTGTCGGGGATCAGCACGGGGACCACGCGGACCTTCACGCTGCCCAACACGTCGAGCGAGTTGGCAATCCTCGCAGGCACCCAGACCTTCACCGGCAACAAGACGTTTTCCGGTTCGCTCACCGCCTCAGGCGCTGTCACAGTCTCAGGGGACACGGCGACGATCGGCACCGCAACCGGGGCCGCCACCTACGGGATCGGCACCGGGGCCACCACCTCGGGTCTGACGAAGACGCTGAACTTCGGCACCGGGGGCGCGTCGGGATCAACAACCGTCATCAACATCGGCTCGGCCGCTCCTGGGGCGGGCGGCACAACGGTGGTGAACACGCCGACCGTCACCTTCGCCGATACGGTGACACAGGTGACCGCGAACCAGGCCAACCTTTCGGTCCTGCGGGCCGGTATCGGCGGGGCGACGGCGGATGCCACGAACCGGCTGAGCGTGGCCGCCCCGGCAAGCCTCTTCAGCCATGCGGGCAACAGCCATGAACTCGCCATCGCCAAGGCCGCCGCTGGTGACAATGCGGCCATGGCATTCCGGACTGGCACGTCGGGGCGGGCTTTGGCCGGGCTGCTGGGGAGCGACGACTGGCGTCTCAGGGTCAGTGCGGATGGCACCACCTTCCGCGATGCGATGATCGCGGACCGGACAAGCGGGCGGGTGCAATTCCCGGCAGGACTGGCGCTGGCGGGGCTGGCCTCCGACCCAGCCTCGCCCGCCGACGGCTGGCTCTGGTATAACTCCACCGCATCGCAGCTGCGCGCCCGGATTGCGGGACAGACCATTGCGCTGGGTAACCGCCAGGTGCCCTTCCTGGTGCCCGCGACCGGCGAGCATGTGATGACCTCGAGCATGGGTGCCGTGACCGGGACCCAGACCGGGGCCGCCGGGCGGATCAGGCTCTTTCCCTTCGCGCCGGGAGCGGACCTCACCGTCGATCAGATGGCGATCAACGTCACCACCGAAGTGGCAGGTGCCTTGGGCAAGATCGCCGTCTATTCAGCGGATGCGAACGGTCGACCTGATCAGCTGATCCTGGAAACCGGCGATCTCGATCTCGGCACCCTCGGCGTTCGCAGCATCGCGGCCGCGCTGACCCTGCGGGCCGGACGGACCTACTGGTTCGGCCTGCGGCATTCCTCCACCGCCACGGTCTCGGTCTGGTCCACCTCGGGCACCGCCGACATCAACGGCGGGGCCCCCGCCACCACTGCGCGAAAGACCCTGCAGCGGACCATCGCCTACGCCACCGCAGCACCCACAACCTGGGGGTTCGATGCATCTGAGATCAATGCCAGCGTTGCCACCGCGATCTGGCTCCGAATGGCGTGACGCCCTTCATCGACACAACGAGGAGACTGAGATGGGTGAACGCCCTGATCTATTCACATGGCTCGGTACCGAGCCGGGCAAGGCGGCCCTTGCCGGCGCACTCGGTGGCATCGTGCGCTGGGTCACGCTCCGCGAACACTGGCGCGACGGGATCCTGTCGCTCCTCGTGGGCGCGATCTGCGCGATCTATCTTGGGCCGCTCGTCGCGCCCATCCTCGAGCCGGTGATCGGCAAGCTCGCCCCCGGCGGGGACACCGCAGGCTTCAGTGCTTTCGTTGTCGGCATCGGCGGAATGTCGATCTCGGGGCTTCTCATCGATGTTTTTCGCGCCCGGCGTGCGGAGGCCGGTAAGGGGAATGACCAGAAGGAGGCTGGCGGCAAAGGAGGCGGTGATGGGCAACCGTGATTTCCCTCGTTTCCTGCAGCGCCGTGATCTGAAGCGCCTATTGCGCCGGGAGAGACGGGTCTGGGTCGTCGCCCTGACCTTCGGGGTCGTGCTTTTCCTGGTCATAGGAGTCTGACAGCACAGGATGGTCCGGCACCCGGGCCAATCCGCATTCCCTTCACTTGCAATCTTGAAACCCGCCCGCCCCGGAGGCGGCTTTTTCATTTGGAGAACCACCCATGACAGACATGACAATTTCGACCCGAGGTCTTCTTGAGATCGCGGAACACGAGGGCATTGTGCCCGCGCCCTACCTCGACAGCGTCGGCGTCTGGACCTGGGGTATCGGACATACTGTCGCGGCCGGCGGGCCCGACCCAGCCAAAATGCACCGCGCTATGCCGCAGGACATCGACAAGGCAGTAATAGCCGCGATCGAACAGTTCGCCGTGGACGTGAAGGGCTATGTGGCGCGGGTGAATGAAGCGATCCACGTGCCGCTCGCCCAGCATCAGTTCGATGCGCTCGTGTCGTTCGACTTCAACACGGGTGGCATCCACCGCGCCAAGCTTACCGCTGCTATCAACGCGGGTGAGCCGGACGCGGCGCAGCACTTCATGGGCTGGCTCCGACCGCCGGAAATCCGCAAGCGCCGCACCGCAGAAATGAGCCTGTTCCGCACCGGGGACTACGCCGCCAATGGTGATGCCATCCCGATCTGGCGCACCGATGGCAACGGAAAGCTCGCAGGTTCTTTGCGGTCGATATCAGGAGAGGAGGTCCTGCGGCGGATTGCAAGCGCGCCGATTCCGGCGGAATTGCCGAAGATGGTCGACCTTGAACTCGCAATCGCGGCAGCAGCCAGGGTTCGCGCCGCTCAGGATACGGCGTCGCGCGCTCTCGCAGAGCTCGAGGCGGCGCTCGCCGCTTGAGACCCTGCGCCGCACCCGCCACCCCCGATCCTCAGCCCTCAATCCCCTTCCTGAAAGGAACTGGCCATGAGCCTCACCAGCTGAGGCTCCGAACAATGGGATGTCGGAAACCGCGGCCGTTCGCGGTCGAGGACTTGTCCAATGCACCCGTTCGATTAGGTTGCGGGCAAGCAAACAATGCGAGGGAATCGGATGAGCTGGCTTTCACAGTCCCACATGTCCCGTCGTGGCGTGGCCGGGGGCAAACCCGGCATGCACCATCGCCTGACAGAAGAGATTCAGGGGACATTTCACTATGTTTATGGGCCCTATTCCAGCCCAGTGCTGCGGATCGCCCCGGGCGATGTGGTCGAGGTTGAGACGCTCGATGCCTTTGGCGGTGCGGTGAAGACCGAGGACGACCTGCCGTCGAAAGTGCTGAACATGCCCTTTGTGAATCCGCAGAACGGGCCGATCGCGGTCGAGGGGGCTGAAAAGGGAGATGTACTGGCGGTTCACCTCCACAGCATCTGGCCACGCGGACCGCAACCGGCGGGTACGTCCGCCCTGATCCCGGATTTCGGGGGGCTGGTGGCGTCTGGGCTGACCCATCTCAACGCGCCGATCGCCGAAAAGGTGATGAAGATGGACGTGACACCGGCAGGGGTGAAGTTCTCTGACCGTATCACCCTGCCCTACGAGCCCTTCGTAGGCACGATGGGCGTTAGTCCGGAGATCGAGGCGGTTTCGTCGCTGCAGCCCGACTACTGGGGAGGCAACATGGACCTTCCCGATGTCGCGCCGGGAGCGGTCATGTACTTCCCGGTCCAGCGCAAGGACGCGCATTTCTTTATCGGCGATTGCCACGGGCGGCAGGGCGATGGCGAGTTGTGCGGCGTCGCGGTCGAGATACCAGCCACAGTGACCGTGCAGATCGACCTGATCAAGGGGTGGTCGATCCCCGGCGTGCGGCTCGAGACCGAGGATTTCATCATGGCTGTGGGCAGCGCCCGTCCGATGGAGGATGCGGCACGCATGGCCTATCGCGACCTGATCCGCTGGATGGTCACCGACTATGGCTTCGACGAGACGGAGGCCTATTTCCTGGTGACGCAGGCCGGAAAGATGCGTGTGGGCAATATGGTGGACCCCAAGTATTCGCTGGGGGCGTCGATGAAGAAGAGCTGGCTTGGCTGAAAGGGGAACGGGATGGATCTGGGATTGAAGGGCTTGCGCGTTCTGGTGACGGGCGGCAGCAAGGGCATCGGGCGGAGTTGCGCAGAGGTATTTGCGAATGAAGGTGCCGCAGTGTCGATCTGCGCGCGCGACGCGGACGGAGTGGCTGCAGCGGTCGAGGCGCTGAAGGCAAAGGGCGGAACGGCTTTTGGTCAGGCGGTCAATGTTGCCGATGCCGACGCCCTTAAAGCCTGGGTCGAGGCTTCCGCCGCGGCGCTGGGCGGGATTGATATTGTTGTCGGCAATGTTTCGGCGCTGGCCGTGGCCGACGACGAGGCCGCCTGGAAGGCAGGCTTCGACACCGACATGATGCATTCGGTGCGGCTGGTAAACGCGGCGATGCCTTGGTTGGAGAAATCCTCCGCCGCCTCGATCACGCTGATCTCGTCGGTCTCGGGGCGTGAGGTGGACTTCACCGGACCGGCCTATGGCGCTTTCAAGGCCGCTCTTGTGCATTATGCGCAGGGACTGGCCTTCAAGCTCGCCGGCAAGGGGATCCGCGCCAATACCGTCTCACCAGGCAATACCTATTTCGACGGCGGCATTTGGCAGTGGATCGAGTCGAACAACTCCGAACTGTTCGGCCAGGCGATGGCACTGAACCCGACGGGCCGTATGGCCAAGCCCGAGGAGATCGCGCGCGGTGTCGTGTTCCTTGCTTCGCCTGCATCAAGCTTCACGACTGGGACCAACCTCGTTATCGATGGTGCCCTTACGCGTGGCGTGCAGCTGTAGGCCTGCGCGAAAAGGAGATCCGAACTTCCTCCGGCTTGCTGTTTGTTAGGGAGATTTCGATATCCCTCAAGTCACCCGATGGCCTTCTTCGGTAAGGACCGTCCCGCAGGGCGCTCGCCAGTATGAGAGCTCAGTCAGGGCTGAGAGGGGGTTCGTGGATACCATGCAAGAGAGGATGAGCACAGATCCCAGACCTTGCCCGACGGTAGAGCACAGCGCTCACCGACCGTGCCGGTGAACGTCATTGGCCGCCACGCGATCCGTCGATCCGTCTCCCTGTTTCGGCGGAAAAGAAATGGGTATCTTCCGAGTTGAAGCAAATCTTGACGAGTTCACCTTCTTTCTGGACCAGTCTCGCTCGAGATAGCGCAACGATCCGGGTAGCGCCAACCTTCAAATGAACCTGAGTGTCACTCCCTGTCGGTTCGATCAGATCGATGACGGCATCGATTCCTTGAGCTCCAAATTGGACATGCTCGGGCCGAATACCGCACACGACCTTCTCATCTTTGGCGAGCTGAGGCACCGTTCCAGAAAGAGGTATCTGAACTCCATCACTCAGGGTAAGCAAGGACTGGCCTTCGGCAACCCCAATCTCACCTTCAAGAAGATTGATGGCAGGCGAACCGATGAAACCCGCAACAAAGACGTTCGCGGGCCTGTCATAAAGCTCGAGTGGTGATCCAACCTGTTCGACCAAGCCTTGGCGTAGAACCACGATCCTGTCGGCCATGGTCATTGCCTCGATCTGGTCGTGTGTGACGTAGATCATGGTGTTGTCGAGTGTGCGGTGGAGTGACTTGATCTCTGTTCGCATCTGAACGCGAAGCTGGGCATCAAGGTTTGAAAGTGGTTCGTCGAAAAGGAACACTTCGCTGTTCCGCACGATTGCCCGGCCCATTGCGACCCGTTGTCTTTGCCCGCCGGAAAGCTGACCGGGCACCCTGTCGAGTAGTTGCCGAAGCCCAAGTATGCCGGCTGCGGTATCGACGCTTCGCGCGATTTCAGATTCGGACTGTTTTCGCAGCATAAGCGAAAAGCCCATGTTCTCGCGGACAGTCATGTGCGGATAAAGGGCGTAGTTCTGGAACACCATGGCAATGTTGCGTTCCTTCGGCGTAAGTTCGTTGACCACCCGGCCACCGATCCTGATTGTGCCGCCGCTGATGTCTTCCAGACCGGCAATCATGCGCAGGAGCGTCGACTTTCCGCAGCCGGACGGGCCAACGAGCGCGACGAATTCGCCCTTGGCGACGGTCAGGTTGACGCCACGGATGACATCGACTGTGCCAAACCGCTTGGTGACATTATCGAGTTCGACGCTGGACATGGGCGATCCTCAGGGCTGGAACGGGCGGTCGTGGCCCGGGATGACCAGATCGGGCCGGTAGCCTTGGACGAGATCGAGCGAGCGGTTGAGCTGGGCCAGCGTATCGGGGCCGTACCAGTGCGAGAACTGGCGGTTCCTATACTCGCTTTGCGTCATCGTCTGGTCCCCCGCGATCAGGACTCGGCCCTGATCACTGTCCACGATGAGTGAGATATGACCGCGCGTGTGCCCCGGCGTGGGGATGGCGGTCACGCCCGCCATGATCTCGGTCGGGGCGGAAATCTCCTTCAGGGGGCCCATCATCTGCCGTTTCGCGGCAATGATGGGCGCGCCCTCGATTGCGGCCATCTCGTCCAGTTCACCTTGCCCCACGATCCACGGCTTGCCCTGCAGTTGCAGGAGCGCCGCGGCATGGTCACTGTGGCCATGGGTGAGTACGACGGCGTCTATGTCGTCATAGGTTAGGCCGCGTTCGCGCAGCGCGTGCCAGAGGATCGCGTAGCTGCCAATATGGTGGTTTCCGGGGTCGACGAGAAGTGTCTTCTCGCCCCGGATCAGGATCGTCGAAGCGACCGGAAGGAAGCCGAGGTTGGTGCGGAAGATCGGTGTCTCACCCGGTCCGATGCCAAGCATCTTCTCCATCCGGTCAAGCTGCTGATCGGGATTGGCGGCAAAGAGATAGACGACCTCGTCATGGTCGAGCCGGAACCGCAGACAAACCGGATGGATGATGACCTCGACTGTGGGTTTGGCGGTCATGGGGCGGTCCTTTCGGGGGCATGGCGGGCAAGGCCGTCGCGGATCCAGTCCAGCGTAGGCAGCGCCATGAAGCTGTAGTTGTAGAAGGTGAAGCCCGAGGCCAGTGCGGCCACGGCGGCAAGCTGGCGGGCAAGGCCGTCGGGGCCTGCCGTCTGGGGCAGGATCGCGCGGATGGCGGGGACAAGGCGGATGTCACGGCCGATGAGAAGGGCGTAATCCGCCACGCGGGCGGCAAGGACGGCCTCGTCGATGAAGTAGAAAGTGGGGTGCAGTTCGTCGATGGCCGGAATGATGCGGTCGAGGTCGTTGCCGTTCTGCCAGGCGCGGCCATCGGGCCCCATGGCATAGAGCGGGCCGAAATCCAGCGCCGCGATCGTGATCGCGGGGTCGGTCGCGCGGATGGCGGCGGCCGTTTCGGCGACGAGGGAGGAGACCATCTTCTTGCGCAGAGCGAGCCAATCCCCCATCGACCCATCCGCCCCCGCCGCAATGCCGGCCCAGTCGAGCGGGGCGCGGGCCGCGCCGGTCAACGCGGAATCGACTGTCCGGCGGACCCAATCGCGCACACTGGGGCCGTCGATGCCTGCCTCGGCCGCGCGAGCCATGCAGGCGTCGCAAAAACACAGTGAGGCGAGGAAATCGGTGTCTGGGTCGAGCGGTACGCCGATCACTTCGTGATGGTGGCCGTGGCGCAGGCCGAGGTATTCGATGGACTCCAGGAGGATGCGGTCGAAGACGCCCATTGCCGCGACATCCGTCACGACCCGCAGGACCAGATCGCGCACCGCGTCATGTGCGGGGCAGAGGGTGTGAGTGATAACATCGCCCCAAGGGTTGTGGACCGCAACGTCGGGATGCGCCGAGCCAATGCCTGAATTGTGCAGGACGGGCATCCAGGCGCAAAGCGCGATCCCGCGTGCGTGAGCGCGGCGGGACAGGTCCGTCCAGAATGCGTCCCAGTCGGATGTCAGCTCGCTGACTGGCGGGGGAAGTGCATGTGCGCCATGCCAACTGCCGGGGCGGAAATAGAGCGCGCCGGGCTGCGGAAAGTAGGTCCGCCGCACCGGGTTGTGCGGCAGGAAGAACATCCCCGAATGATACCATGTCGTGATATAGAGCGCGTTCAGCCCAGCTCGCTCGACGGCATCTAGAACGGCGTCCGCGCCTTCGTCGATCACATCCCAAGGATACGCATAAAGGCCAAGGGCATTGGTCATCTGTCGCTCTCCGTCGTGGCAGGGGTTTCTGCCGGCTGGGGCCAGCCGGCAAGGTCGACAAGGAAATCGGCTACCGCCACAGTCATCGCGGCGAGAAGCTCGGCCCCCCGTTCGGGTGTGGCGAGCGTTGGCGCGCCGATCACGCCCGAGGGGCTGAGCGAGGCGAAGGAGGCCGCAGTCGTCACCGCGCCCCCGGCCAGCAGGTCGGAGCCGAACCAGCGCGGCCGGTCGAGATAGTGATCGGCGGCCAGATCCATCCGCACGAGATCGGGCCGGGTCGCGGCCATCAGGGCGGTCTCCATCTCGCAGGCGTGGTTGATGCCGCCGATGGGCGATTGCCGCCATTCGGCGAGAGCCGGCAGGGCAAAGTCCCAGTAGCTTGCCGCATGGACACGCAAGCCGTGGTCGTAATGCAGCGCCTGGGTCAGGTTGCGCAGGAGATGTGCGTTGCCGCCATGGCCGTTGAGCACGAGGATGCGGCGGAAGCCGCTGTGCCAGAGGCTTTGCGCAACCTGACCGACGAGTGCGGAGAACACCTTGTCATCGAGCGTGATGGTGCCGGGAAAATCGCGGTGATGGGGGGAATAGCCGGTCCAGACCACTGGGGTCACGACGATGGCGGCACCGCGGTCGGCCGCCTCACGCGCGGCGGCGAGGGCCACGGTCTCGCACAGATGGGCGTCGACCATCAGTGGAAGGTGCGGCCCGTGCTGTTCGAATGCGCCCACGGGGATGACGGCGACGGGGTCGCGCGCGACAAGGTCGCGGACCTCGGGCCAGCTCAGTTCTGCAAGGCGGACCGTGGCCATCACATGGACCCTCCGGCCCGAACCGTGGCTGGGGCCTGCGTGGCAATGGAGCGCTTCATCGCGTCGACCACCGCCTCGGCGCTGCGGGCCTGATCGAGACCGACCAGGGGTGGCAGCCCCGCCCGCGCACGGTCGACGAAAGCGTCTAGCGACCGGGCAAGCGCGCCGCCGATGCTGCCGTCGATGATCGGCCAATGGGCCATGTCGGGCTGTGTGTAACCCTGTTCGGAGAGGACCCTGATCCCCATCGAGGAGCCTTCTATCACCACCGATCCGCCATCGCCGATGAGGTGGAAGGCGGGGTCGAGCGGTTCGGGCTGGCCAGGGGGAAGGACCCATGACGTCTCGAACAGCGCCACCGCCCCGTCCGCAAAGCGCAAGGTGGCCACCACCGCGTCATGCGAGCCATAGGGCGCGCAGGCGCGCACAACCGCCTCGGCATAGACCCGTTCGGGCGGAGCGGCGTTGACAGTCAGTGCCATCTCGATGTCATGGATGAGGGTGGAGGAGAGCAGGTCCGTCCACTGCGCGTATTTCTCGATACCTAAGCGCGTGCCGCGGCGGCGGGCAAAGGTGCTGACCGGTCGTCCTATGCCACCCATGGCGGCGATCTCCTTCATCCGGGCGAAACGGGGATCGGCGTGCAGGATGAAGTTGACTGCGGGGTCCGCGCCTTCGGCCCGCATAGCGGCGACCAGGCGGTCGACATCGGCGAGCGTGCGGCCCAGCGGCTTTTCCAACAGTATCTTGAGACCACGGTGGGCGGCCGCGACAGCAGGTTCGAAACGGTGGCTTTCGGGTGTCGCGATGGTGACGGCGTCCAGCTGCTCGGCGGCCAGAAGGGTTTCGAAATCACCATATGCGCGGCAACCGAGTTCGCCAGCAACCTGTTGCGCCTTTTCGATGTCGGTGTCGCACACGGCGACAAGAGTGCAGGCCGGATGTCGCGCAAGAAAGCGGGCATGCAGGGCGCCGATGAGCCCGGTGCCGATGACGGCGATACGCATTCCTGACAATCCTCCCTTTGTTAAGTTATCGATCCGCACCGGCCATGAGGACCTGCGTGATCAGCCGTTGAAAGACGAGCATCAGCAGCGCCACGGGCAAGAGCGTCAGCACCGCCGCAGCGGCCTGCTGGCCGACTTGGATGTCGATGGTGCTGCGGAACATGCCAAGCGCTACGGTCGTCATCTTGAGATTGGACGTGAAGATGAGCGGTGTCAGGAATTCGACCCATGACAGGATGAAGGCGAAGATGAAGGCCGCGAGCACACCGGGCCGCGCCATCGGCAGCACGATCCGGATGAGCACCTGCCAATGGCTGCATCCGTCGATACGCGCAGCCTCCTCGACTTCGCGCGGGAGGCGGTCGATGAAGGTCTTGAGGATCCAGATGACGAAGGGCAGCACGAAACCGGAATAGGCGATGACGAGGCTGAAGACCGTGTCGTCGATGCCCCAGCGGACAAGGACCACGAACATCGGGATCAGGAAGATCGTCGTCGGCAGGAAATAGACCGAGACGAGTGCAGCGAGGATGCCTTTCGCTCCGGGCACGCGCAGGCGCGAGAGCGCATAGGCGGCGGGCAGCGCGACGACAAGACACAGCACAGCGGTCAGCGTCGAGACGAGCGCGCTGTTGAACAGCCCCTCTCGGAGTGGGACAATGTGCCCTTCCGCCAGAACTGCATGGAAGTGCTCGAAATAGAGCGACTCGGGGATGAAGGAGAGTTCGCGTGAGCGGATGACGCTTTCCGGCTGAAGGCTGGTGAGCAGAAGGCCGTAGAGCGGGAAGGCCATGAGCAGGAAGACCACCAGCGCCGAGAGGTGGAGGAAGACGGACCACGCGATTTGTCTGCCGCGACGCCCCGTCATGCCGGCACCCGCCGGCGGGTGGCAAGACGTCGAAGCACCGTGACGACGAGCACCACGGCCAGCGTCACAACCAGGAGGGAGTAGGCCGCCGCCGAGGCGCGACCAAGGTCGAAATTCTGGAAGGCTTCGAGATAGACGAAGTAGTTGAGAGTCGTCGTCTGCCCCGCAGGCCCGCCGCGGGTAAGGACGAAGATCGTGTCGAAGGCCTTCATCGCCCAGACGAACTGGATGAGCATGAGCGGGATCAGGACGGGCAGCATCAGCGGAAACACGATGTATCTGAAGCGTTGCAAGGGCGTCGCCCCATCGACAGCGGCGGCCTCGTGCAGTTGGGGAGGCAGGCCCTGCAACCCTGCAAGGATGAAAAGGACCATGAATGGGATGGCCTTCCAGATTTCGGCCAAGGCGATGATGTGGAGCGCGGTGCGACCATCGCCGAACCAGATCCGGTAGCTGTCGATCAGTCCAAGGCGGAAGAGCAGCGCGTTCACGAAACCCACGTCAGCATGAAACATCTGCCCCCAGAGCACACCTGCAACCACAGGTGGCACGGCCCACGGAAGCACCACCACGACCCGTAGAAGCGTGCGGCCATAGAATTCCTGATTCAGAAGGAGTGCGATCAGGAACCCCGCGAGCGTCGAACCTATTGCGATGAGAAGGCCGAAGTAGATTGTGCGCCAGATCGCGTCGACGAAACCGGGGTTGGCGAAAAGGTCGGTGAAGTTCTTGAACCCGACCCAGCGGCCGATCTCGAGAGCGGCCATGTCGAATTCGGCGAAGGCCAAAATGAGCGTGAAGACCGCCGGGTAGAGATAGATTCCCGCGACTATGATTAGTGCGGGCGCGACTAGGGCAGAGGAAAAGGCGGTCTCCCGGCGCCTCAGCGTGCCGGGAGACCGATCTTGCGCGACGGGACCTGCATCCGCGACGCTGTCACGCACGACTTGCAATGATTTGGGTGACAGCCTCGTCTAGAGCCTCCTTGGGCGTCACTTCCTGCGCCAGCGCACGCGAAATCTGCCCGCATAGGATTTCCAACCAGCGTTCACGGTCGGTCGAATAGCCACCGTCGACGGGGTATTGATAGGATTGGCGGATCACCTCGCCGAAGGGAAGGTTGGCCATCACGGCAGGATCGGCAAAGGCCGCGTCGACCGAAGGCGCCCAAGGCGAGGTAGAGCCCTGCAGAATCTGGTTCTCGAGCGAGGTGGCAAGCTCGATGAACTGCCGCCCGCCTTCGGGATTGTCGGCGAAGGCCGGGATCGCGAGGAACTCAGACCCGTCGACAGAGGCGGATGTTTGCAACGCTGGATTGGGCGCAAAGCCCGACATGCCTTGCAGCGCGGAGTCAGGGCTGCCGTTGGCAATGCCAGCGATGAAGGGCCAGGTGAAGAAGAAGCCGCGCTGTCCAGCTAGGTAGGCGGGCGAGGCATCGAAGACCCAAGTATAGGTCACAGCGGCGGGGTCGATCACTTTGTGGACGTGCAGAAGCTCGACCATGCGGGTCAATGCTTCGACCCCCGCCTCGCTGTTCATCACGGGGTTGAGGTCGGCGTCGAGGAAGCTGCCCCCCGCCGCCTGCAGTAACCAGCCGAAAGTGAAGGCGCTGCCTACGCCGCCCCAGTTGTCGGTGATGCCATACACGTTGTTGTCGGGATCGTTCACCGCCAGCGCGTATTCGAGCATGGTGTCGAAGCTGCTGGGCACGCCATGCCATGCGGCGGGCGCCTCGGGATCAAGGCCCGCGGCCGTGAGCAGGTTCTTGTTCCAGTGCATGATCGGCGCGCCGATCGTGACGGGCACGCCATACATTTTGCCCTGAAACCGCGCGGCGGTGAGGCTGTTTGCGATGAGCCCGTTGGGCAAGAGCTTGTCGTTGACCAGATCGCTGAGGTCAGTGAGCCAGCCCTTCTCGGCCAAACCTGCGATCAGCGCGGCTGTGACAAAGACCGCATCGCCGGGGCTGCGGCGGGCGACCAGCGTCGAGTTCAGCTTCACAGGCAGGTCGGGTGTGGTGACCAGCTCGATCTCGGGCGTCGCGCCGAAGGCTGCGGCATAGGCCGGCGCCAGCGCCTGAAGATACTCCATGTGCGATCCCAGGAGAAGCCTGACAGGATCTGCATTCTGTGCGAATGCCATACGTGCGCTTCCTGGCCATGCGCCGGCGAATGCCGTCACGCCAAGGCCAAGCAAGACTTTCCGACGATCAGCTTCCAGTAAATTCATGGCTCTGTTTCTCCCCATTGAGGTAGCTAGACTTTACGATCAGGTCTTATGGAATCAAGATGGTTTTACCAGACGATACTCTTATTTCGCCTGTCGAAATCATGGAGCAGTTCAGGGTATGACAGCGATGCAGTCGATCTCGTATTTCAGGCTCCCCGACAGCCCTTTGGTGACGGTCGTGCGGGCCGGAAACGGGGGGCTGAAGAAACGCGGATAGAGTTGGTTGTAGAGGGTCCGCCATTGCGGATCGGCAAGGTAGTTCTGCGTCTTGACGACGTGGCGCAGGCTGCTTCCGCAATGCACGAGGATCTTCTCGAGATTGCCGATGGCGCGGGTCATCTCACCCTCGAAATCGTCGTCGACGATGTTGCCCTCGTGGTCGACCGAGGCCTGCCCTGAGACGAACAGCAGGTTGCCCACCTGCACCGCCGGCGAGAAGGGCAACTGCGAATGGGGCATCGTGGGGTCTGTGTGGTGGATGATCATGAAAGGTTCTCCACAGGATCAAGCGGAAAGACAGGACGGGTCAGGCGGCCATAGGCGAAATCGGCAAGTCTGCCGCTGCAAGGGCCGGGCGTGGCGACTGTGAAGCTTCGTGCAGCGATGGGGTCATATGCGCGGCGATGCGCAACGGCGGCCTTGACACCGATCACGGCAAAATTGCGCGGTTCGATCCCCTGGCTGCGCCATTGGCCAAGGTCG
Source organism: Rhodobacterales bacterium (assembly GCA_026400355.1). Taxonomy (GTDB): domain Bacteria; phylum Pseudomonadota; class Alphaproteobacteria; order Rhodobacterales; family Rhodobacteraceae; genus JAPLPE01. Next base: position 40,295 of record JAPLPE010000004.1, read on the forward strand.
AAGGGCGCAGTCTTGAGCGAGGTGAGCAGGATCGTCAGCCCGCCATGCCGGACAACGGCGCAGGGGCCCATCTCGATATGCTTGCCGCGCGCGGCGACCATGTGGCTGTTGAGGTCCTCGAGCGTGAAGCGCCCGTCGCTGGTCGAAATGAGGGTCACATCGAGCGTCACCGGGCCGAGATCGAAGGGGTTATCCTTGCCGCCGATCGGCAACTGCGCGACAGCGCCCGGAGAGAGAGGCGCGAGGGCGGCGACGGCATCGGGGTCGTTGATGATGATCCCGGCATTGGCCGTTCTGGCGGCCAGCAGGGCGCGCAGAAGGCCCGTTCCATTGCCGGGCGCACCGCCGCCGATATTGTCGCTCGGCTCGACAAGGCAGACGGGGCCGGGATGTCCGGGTTCCGCCGCCAGCGTGGCAAGGACGGCGGCCGGGTCATGTTCCGCGGGCAGCCCGTGTTGGCGCAGATCCCAGGCGAGCCGTGCCATCCGGTCAAGCTGTCCTTCCGCCTCGGCGGTGTCGCCGCATGTGACGGCGGCAAAGGCCACGCCGGTATGCGGGGTGTCTCCGAATGAGAAGCCCGCCACCACGTTCATCGCCCAGATGTCAGGGTATTCCGCCTCGATTCCGCGAGCGAGCGTTTCGAGCGCGGACATCGGAAGGTCGGCCGTCCCGGTGCCTGTGGGCGGCCAGAGAAGCGGGACAGGGCGATGCACGATTTGGGGTCGTCCCTCGCGCAACATCCGGGCAAGAAGCTCGGCCGCATGGACGGCGCGGGCACGCGCGTCGATATGGGGGTTCTCGCGGTAGCAGACCAGCGCGTCAGCGTGCCGGCACATCGCAGGTGAGAGGTTGGCATGCAGGTCGAACACCGCCGAGAGCGGCAGGTCCGCCATCTGCGGCAGCGCGCGCAGCCGGGAGAGGATCAGCCCCTCGACATCGTCATGGCTGACTGAGACCATCGCGCCGTGCAGCGCGAGAAGCACCGCATCGGCCCATTCCCGCTCCGCCGTGGCTGAGAGGTCGGACCAGAACGATTCGACTACCGCATCTTCTACAGGTCCTGATGGAGTGGCCGCGTAGGCACAGGCCGGGATGACGTCCCATCCCTCACGGGCGCACACCTCAAGCAGCCCGTCTATCATCGACCCGCTGCCGCGCTGGGCGAGGAGCGCTGGCCCCCTCTGGATATCGAAATCGGCGAGAGTCGTCGTCTGGGGAACGAAGCCATGTGTTTCGTGAAAGAGACCAGCAACGAGGACACGCACCATCGCCCTATCCTCTGCCGACATCCAGAGACCGCGGGCCGGGGCCATAGGCAGATAGCGCCTCGATCATCTCAGATCGCAGCGCGGGGGTCATGCGGCCCTTGACCACTGTAATGCTGATCCCAGCCATGACCTGGACCCCATCCATCAGCGGTATGCCGAAGCAGACCACCTCGTTGTCATTCTCTTGATCGTCGATCGCCCATCCCCGCGCGGCGGTCTCGTCAAGGATCCTTGCGACAGCGAGCGGATCCTTTGGTGTTGCCGAGGTCCGCGGTGTGATGGGCACCGTGTCAAGTAGTCGCTTGCGCTGACGTTCGGGGAGATAGGCTGCGATGGCACGGCCAAGCGCAGTACAGTAATAGGGATCGCGCACACCCGGCCGCACCTGCCAGCGAACGCTCTTCGTCGTCTCAAGGTAGTGGATGTAGAGCACCTGCCCGCCTTGAAGGATCCCAAGGTTGACAGTCTCGTTGAACCGGTCGTGCAGGGCCTGCATGATCGGCAGGGCCTCCTCGCGGATGTCGTCATAGCCGTTGCCGCGGCCGAGATTGTACATCTTGAGCGTGAGGTCATAACGCTTGCGCAATTGGTCCTGATCGACGATGCCGAGGTCAACCAGCGTGCGAAGCATCCGAAAGACTGTGGGCTTTGGCAGACCGGTGCTGTCGGTGATGTCCATGAGCGTCATGGGCGCGCCGGCCGCGCTCATAACCTCAAGTATCCTGAAGGCCTTTTCGACGGCAGCGATCGTTTCTGTCACTGAGGCATTTCCTGCAAAGTTTCCTGTGCCGCAGCGAGCGCGTAATCGATGTCCGCGTCCTCGTGCGCGAGCGAGACATACCACAATCCGCGCTCGATCAAACGCACACCACGCGACAGCATGCCAAGGCAGAAGCGGCGGTAGCTGTCCTTGTCGTAGTCTAGCACGTGGTCATAGGTCGTGGCCCTTACGCGCGGCGAAAAGCCGACGTGGAACATAGGGCCAGGCCCTTGGACCCGCAGGTCGGGCCTAATGTCGGACAGCGCTGCGAGCCCATCGCGCAAGCGGGTGGACAGCCGCCAGATGTGACGGTACCCGGCCGCGTCGTCCCGTCCGAGGATGTCAATGACAGCCAGCGAGGCCGCGACACTGACATTGTTTCCGTTCAAGGTGCCCGCGTGATAGACCTCTGCACGAGAGAAGGCTTCCATGAACGCACGCTTGCCGGTCAGAGCACTGATCGGAAAACCAGCCCCCATCGCTTTGCCAAAAAGCGCAAGGTCAGGCGTGACGCCATAGTGCCCCTGCGCGCCCCCAAGGCCCAGTCGGAACCCCGTGATGATCTCGTCAAAGATAAGGATGATGCCGTACCGGTCGCAGAGACTGCGCAACCCTTCCAGGAAGCCAGGCGCGGGTTCGATGCAGCCTTGGTTGCACATGACGGGTTCAGTGATGATCGCTGCGATCTCGTGGGCATTGGATGCCAGCGTCGCTTCAACTGCGGCAAGGTCGTTCCACGGCAAGACCATGACCTCCTCGGCGAGCGCGGCGGGGATGCCGCCACCCCAAGGAACGGGGCGAGGTGGTTCGTTCGTCTGGGCGCGCGGAGGGCTGACACTGAACGAGACGTTGTCGAACCAGCCATGATAATGACCGACAAACTTCAGGTATTTGGGCCGCCCGGTCACATGGCGAGCCAGCCGCAAGAGCGCATGCGACGCCTCTGACCCACTAAGCGAGAGCCGGACAAGCTCGGCGCACGGCAAGATCCGGCAGAGCGCCTCCGAAAGCTCCATTTCTTCCATGTGCTGCCCGGCGAAAAGCTGTCCCCGCTGCAGTGCCGCGGTCACCCGATCAAGAAGCTCGGGATGCGAATGGCCAAGGATGCAAGGCCCCTGCGATAGCGTGAAGTCCAGCAATTCGTTGCCATCGACATCCCATATCCGCGACCCTTTTGCATGACTGTAGAACATAGGATGCGGCGCCGTCATCGCGCGGAACTGGCTGCTCACGCCCCCCGCGAGGCTCTGCCGCGAACGATCGAGGAGTGCCGCCGATTTGGTGAAGCCGTGCGACCGGCGCATGTGGGACTGCTGAGTATCCAATGGAAGTCTCCTCCTCGATGATCTCAGGGTGAGACTACTAGACGAGCACAATGTATCACAAGATGAAATTTACGTTTCGCCTAGTGAAATTCTTGCGATTGCACTCCAGTCATTTTGCAACTTAACTATATGATATAACGTAATAACAGAGCGACGATGCCATCCACTGCCAGATTTTCGATGCGGCAGGACGCCGCCAATCAGGCGTCGCCAGAAGGCGCCGTCATCGCCCGGATGCTCGGAGACTGCGCCGTGCTGCGTGACCCGTCGGCCTCGTGCCGGTGAAAACCGGTACAATCATCTCCTGACGTCAGACCCTTTTCCGGCGCCGTGGCTTGGGGATGGCGGGCTGATCGCCGTTCGATATCTTCGCCTTCCCAGTGCAGGTTGGATAGCGGACGCAGCCGAGGAACTTGCCGAAGCTGCCGCTGCGTTCGACTAGCCAGCCGTCTTCGCAGTCCGGGCAGGCCGGGTAACTGGCACCGCACTTGCATCGAACCTCGCGGGTCCCTTCAGCTTGGCGTGGAAGCGCCGTGCCGCAGGATGGGCAGGCGGGCAAAAGGTTTCCACAGTGCTGGACATGCTCGCACCGGTACCAGATGCGGCCATCCTGCCCGGTCACGCCCAGCAATCTCCCGCCGCATTCGCCGCAGACGTGAGCCTCAGGTTCAGCTCCGGGGGCTGTTGAGATCCCGTAGGCGGGGTCTTTGAGAAGCTCGGTCACGAAGGACGAAGGACGGGCGTTCGAGGCAAGGATCGTCAGGGTATGGCGGGCCCGCGTCATCGCCACATACATGACGCGCCGCTCCTCTGCGTTCTGGAACGCCTCCTCTTCCGGCGAGACCAGAGACAAGAGGGGGTCGTCGACGATCTCTGACGGGAACCCCATGCGCCCGCTGTCGGCGCTCAGCAAGACGACGTGGTCAGCTTCCAGCCCCTTCGAGGCATGGATGGTCTTGAAGTCGATCTTCAGCCGCGAGAAACGGCGCCGCAGACCCGGCATGTCCGGTTCGTTGAAACGGTAGCGGCCGAGGAGCAGTACCGTCACGGGCTTTGCCCCGAGCGCCGCGGCGGCAGACAGGGCGGCAAGCACCTCGTTGAGTTTCCCGTCATCCTCGCCTTTGGACACCGTGATGACCTTCATCGCCGGTTCGGTCGCGGTCCCGGCCGGGACGATCTTCTTGTCGATCTGGGCGGGGTTCCGCAGAACGAATGTCCGCGCGGCAAAGGCAATCTGGTCCACCGAACGGAAGGTGCGGCCGAGGTCGACGGTTCTGTGCACGCCAGTCTCGCCGTCGAAGCTGCCGCCGAACTCCCGCCCGAAATGACGCATCAGATGGATGTCGGACCCCGCGAAGCGGAAGATCGATTGCCAGTCGTCACCCACGGCAAAGACGCGCACGTCCGGATGCTGGGCCTTCAACGCCTTCACGAGCCGGGCCCGGCTTTGCGAGATGTCCTGGAACTCGTCGACCAGGATGTGGCGGAACGGGCTGACATAGCGGCCGGTCTCGGCATAGCGCGCGGCGCGCAGGATCATGTCCTCGAAGTCGATCCTGCCCTCAAGGCGCTTCTGGTATTCTTCGAAGACTGGCGCGAAGACGTCAAGGAACGCGCGGGCGCGTTTGCCCAGCTTCATCCGGTCGGACTTGGCCTCGCAGTCCTGCAGGCTGTAGCCGCCGCTCTTGAACTTGCGCAGGAAGGTTCCAAGCAGCTTGGAAAAGTCATCGACCTGCTTCAGTTCGACGATCCGGTCATAGATCGTGTCCACCGGCCGGGGGTTCAGGGTGACATGCGGTGCCAGCTTCTCGGCGAGGCCAGTCAGCAGGCGCCCCTCCTGCCGTTCATAGCTGTAGGTCTCGATCAGGGTGGTCTGATGCTCGGCGTGGACCTTCCGCTTCCAGTCCATGCCCGCCAGGTATTCGTCGCGATCCACGAAAGGCGCAGTGACCAGTCTTTCGCTGCCTTCCCGGGCCTTCTCGCGCCGCACCCCGAAATGCTCAATGTAGATGCCGCTTTCGGTCAGCCGGAAATCGGGCTGGTAATCGCGCCTCCCGATCTCGGAAACCTTGTGCTCGTAGAGGGGCTCGTATTCGTATTCGACGCCATTTTCGTAGAGCCAGTTGGCGATCTGCAGCTCTTCGTAACTCTTGACCTTCTCACCCTGCAGCGTCCGCAGGTCCTGGCTCTCCATGTGGGTGTAGAAGTCGTGCTTGGTCTTGAAGTCCCACTCCGTCTTCGGCTCGACTAGGAAATGCGCGAAGAACTGGATGATCGCTTTCGACACCTCTGAAAGGCGGTAGACCAGGTCCTTCAGGATCTGCTTGATCAGGTTGGTGAAGGCCATGTCGTCGGTGGCATGGTCGGCCAGGGCGGGCTTTGACCCTTCGACAATCCCGATGATGTCATAGGCAATCGCGTGGAAGGTTCGCGCGACAATGGGCACGCCGGATCGGGCCTCGACCCGTTCCGACATCTCCTCGGCCGCATTTTTCGCGAAGGCCAGAAGCAGGATTTCCTCTGGCTGGCGGATGCCTGCCTTTACCAAGTATGCCGCCTTGGCGGTGATGACGCTGGTCTTGCCCGACCCTGCACCGGCAAGCACCAACGTCGCATCCTCGTCGACAACGACTGAAAGGCGCTGTTCTTGCGTCAGCGGCTTGTTCTCGTTGATATCAAAGAAATCCTTCCAGCGGTCTAGTTCTGATTTGATGAAGTTAGTGATGCCGTTGGCCCTCGCCGTTCTCGGGTCGGCTGCGAATTTCCGGACGGGCGCGATGCGTGCGACGGCATTGGCCCCAATGGCTTCAGCATTCAGCTTCGAGAGTAGGCTAGACTCCAGAGAACGGGCCTCATCCAGCAGCGGCGTGATCTGACAGGCAGCGGGGTAGCGGGGCGGGGCGGCAAGCGCCTGTACCCCGGCAAGAACTCTCTCCAGTCGCGCCGCTTCCTTTTCGAGGGCCGCGAGATTGAAGCGCGTCCAAGCATCCTTGACCTCTTCCGCGAAGCCCGAGGCTGCGAGGTGGCCTGCCGCCTTTAGCGTCACATCCCGATATTCCTGCGAGCTTATCGTCAGTGCAGTCCCGAGCATCCCTTTCCGGAGGACAGGCGCATCCGTGAGCGTTTGCAAAGATATGGTGGCAACCTCGCCCCGCCGTGTGATCCGGATGTGATCCCCGACCAGCTCCAAGACGCGCGCAGACCTGCCGAGAGGATCAGCAAGAAGGCCAAGCAAAGGGCGCTGTTGCAGTCGAATCAAGTAACTGGGCCTCGTCCTCGCGCACTGTCAGCTTGTCTTGCGACCTTGTCCAACTGCAACCTTGATTAGTTGACGAAGCGACACGCGGTGATGCTCGGAGGCCGTTGAAGAGCGTCCGAAGGATTTTCGCGAAGGGATGGCCAACGGGGCAATCCTGCAAATAGCCTCTCTTCAATGAACACCGTCTCGAAGGACACAAGCGTCACGCAGATGCCGGACGCATGTTGGGCTTCAACTCAAGGCAGCCAGCAAATCGCTCATCAAGTTTATTCGTGATTTCATCGAAGTAATCTCTGTCCTCGTCGACGGCCCCTAAGATCGAAGCGACCTGTGCAGCGAGGGCTTTCGCCAGATTTTCCAGAGGTCTGCGCAGCTCGACAGTCTTCGGATGAGACGCTGTTGCGGTTACCGCTGCTTTGGCCGCCCAGTCGGCCATGGCGAGGTATTCGAGTATTCTCTTTTGTTCGCTCTCATCCTGGGCCACATGCAGTGTCTGCAACGCCCGAGCCGTACCAAAATGCTGCTTGAGTAACCGTCCGATCAGTCGCGGCCAGTCGTAACTGTCCTTGGTGTGAATTGGTAGGATCTGTGTTGGTAGTGCAGCCCCTCGGATCGGCTGGGCATGGGAAAGCACGATCTGGAGAAGGGCACGCAGTCGCACGAGTTCAGCGGTACTGATCGGCTTGCCATTCAGCGATCGGCATCTGGCCTCAAACACGTCGACAGCCTCTTTCATCCTTTTGGCTGTGGCCACCGCCTGTTTCGTGGCCTTCATTGGCTTCAGAGGCCCATCAGGCGGAGTAGATGGCGCTGCATCATTTGGTGCCACTGGTTCGGTCATACGGAAGTCCATGGCCGAAATTGCCTTCAATTCTCGATCTTCTTCTGCGTCGAGGTCCACCCCGACAAGGCCGATGATCCGGTTCAGGGCCGCGCTCAAGGTGTTGGCCGGGCTGTCGTACCGACCGAAAAACCCACCCGAAAACGGGCTGCCCTGCGCCATCGCCTTGTTGCGTGCGCGAACAAATTCTTCATAGGGCAGCACGAGATGGGGCTGCTCTGTTGATGCAGCCGCAGGAGCGGACGATGCCTTTGGTGTTGGATCGGCAGTCACACCGGTCTCTTCAAGCTCCAGGGCCTCTAGCTGGTTCAGGGTTTCGATCAGGATCAGATCTTCGTTCATCGCCTCAGCGAGGATATCCGTCAGCGACTTCTTTCGACCTTGGGCCGGTGGTAGCGTGCTGTGGGCAAGGACATCGAGGTCAATGACCTGGACCGGCGCCGATTCGGAGCCATTGGCAAAATGGACGATACCGGACCTGGGGCGCCCTGCTTCGAGGTCCAAGCGCCAGGCAGTGTCTCCTCCTGGCACGAGCTCAATCCGATTGCCGAACCGAGCCTCTTGCCTATCCTGCAGGGTGATGGCAGCGGCCGAGCCCGGCACAAAACCGGTCGGTGGCTTCCAAACTAACCGTCCCGACTGCAAGGTCATCGTCCCGCCATCGGTGTGCGTCTCGCCCGCTGGACTTTTCGCCATGGCAGATGCCAGGTCGTGGAGATCAGACGGTTGCAACGGCGCATCGCGATAGGTCTCCAGCCCAAGTGCTACGACGGCAGTTCCGCGCGGAACGCGCTTGTAGATCCCGGCCTCGGCATTGCCGCGCACAATCGCCGGGCCGAGCAAGGCAGGCAAAGTGCAGTTCATGCTGCCCGAAATCACGTGATCCCATGCCTGGCCTTGTGCGATGACGAGCTTGGCGTGGACAAACCGTTTGCTGTCGGACACCTCGACCTTGAAAATCTCGACGCCCGAGAACCGGGGCAATTCGGATTTCGGGAAGTAGGTCGAAGCGGCGTCGATCAGCAAATCTGTCGGCGGTTCACCCATGATGGCCCTCAAGCGCGCCAGCCCTTCGAGTTTCATGTCCCAATAGGGCGACACGACAATCAACCGCTCTATCCGATCATCGCCGACGCAGGCAGCGATCTGGTCGAGGATAGTCGCGTCGCGCCGATCATGCAGCAGCGCAACGTCAGGCTCGGCTTCCTCCGCTGACAACGGGCTCTCCATGGCGTCGCGCAGCCATGGCGACGAACGGAGCGCCCTCTGTGTGGCCGTCGCAAACCAGAGGTCATCCGGGGGAACCTTGCTGCGAATGTAGTTCAGTGCCAACGCAAAATGGCGAGCGTTGCCCACAATGTCTTCGCCGTAGGATAGGCTTACTACCAGTTCCTTGTTCCCACCGAGGCCGAGCGCAGTCAAATTTGCCGAGCCGATCAGCAATCGGCCCTTCTTCGCCCCGATGAGCAACGTGATCTTGGGGTGGAAAGCACCTGGTGCATCGGCCTTGACGAGGTGATAGCTGCTTCCGGCGAACTTCGGTGGGCCCAGTTCCGCAAAGGTCTGGTTGACCATCTGTCTGTCAGCTAGGATCACGATGTTCCGGCAGCCTGATCCCCGCAGCCGCGAGAAGGGAACGTCTTCGAACGCTTGCGCCCCGAAGGCGTAGGTCGTCAGGAAGGCCGAGTGAAAACCGCCCTCGGCGAAGACATCAAAGTATTTCATTCGACATTAGCTCCGCGCGGCCGAATTCGGTCAGGCCTGCATCGTCAATCAGCTTGACGTCCCGAAGAAACCGCATGGCTTGATCGAGGCGCGGGCTGCTTGGCGACACCCGGAATCGATCCCTGTACCGCAGCAATCCCTCCTCGGGCTCAATGAGAAAGGTATAGGCTTTCTGGTTGCGGAACTTGCGCGACGCCACCCAGAGATGGCGTTTCAGAACACGTTCACGAACCAAGGCTTCAAGAACAGTTCGGGCATTCTCCTGCCCCCTGACCTGCAGAAACCTGACTTCCGTCCTTAGCGACTGGAAGTGATCCGGCGCATTCAGCGCGCTGTCCAGTAACTCGCCAAAGTCCGCCGCCCGTTCAGTGAGCGCCGCAACAAGCGCCACGACAGATTGCATTCGCGTTGATCGGTCGCCCGAAACCCGCGCCTTGACCATGCGCTCGTCGGCTAGCCTCGCAGCCAAGGCCGGTTCCAAACCCTCGAGCAGACCCGTCGAGAAGCCCTGCCAAGTCATGGCATCGGGTACGTTGACAGGGTCGACCAGATCCGCGACCACCTGACCGAGCGGCATCCGCCGCAATTCCGCTTCTTGTAGAGTGTCCAAGGCAAGATCGAGGATGCTCTCATAGGCAAGACGCATGAGGTCACATGCTTGATAAAGCGCCCACATGACGCGAACATCCTCGGTGGCAGGAGCGAGCGCGACCGCCCGATCGCCAGCACCGAACCATTCCCATTTCACGGTTTCGGCGCGCGGGATCTCCTTTGTCTTGCCAATGAATTCCAGAAGCATAAGTGCAGTGGCTCGTCGGAGTTTGTCTGAGGCAGTTGCTTGCGGCAGGCGGCCCAACAGGACCAGGACGAGCAACCGATGTTCGGCGCTGTCTGTGACGATCCCAGAGGGCCTCATCGGCACCATCCGCTCGAGGTCGGCTAGCGAGACCGTTCCGGCACTTACGCAGCGCATGAACACTGCTCCTAGTTCACCGATTTCTGCGGCGAAGGCTTCCGCCAGAGGAAGCGCCCGGTTCGTGCAGACAGAGATCGGGTTCCGTTCATCGCCGAGCGTAATCAGGCCCATCTCGAACATCTGCGTGGCATAGATGCCCCCGAATGCACCACCTTTATTGCGCAGATATCGCTGAGCCGGGTCTGTTTCTGGATCAGCCCCCACGGAGAAATCAATAAGTGCGCGTGGGTCATTTGAAGCGACGGCAAGCTGCTTCTGCGCCCATTCGATTCCGGCAACACCTAATTCCGGCGAACGACGCTCATCTTCTGACTCGGTCGAACCGCGTGCTGCAATAAGAGCGAACAGGATTTCGCAACGACGGTGGAATAACCGGAACTTAGCGGGGTCAGTACTTCTAAGCCGATCATCAGATGCATAAACCTCAAGCATCCACACGAAAAATGAGTAGTACCTGAAGCGAAGCGTGATCGTGCTGATACCAGGCAGGAGTGACTGGTAGATCGCTTCGATGGGTCGCTGCATTCCGAGCGGATCGAGACCGCCATCTTGGCCGAGTTCAGTCCATTCAGGGAAACCAGGCCCAAAATCCTTCATCGTCAATTCACCGTCTAGAGAACTACGGGTGGATGATGGCGGGAACCGGAGTCGCGCGCAACGGCGAGTTGTCCGCCGGTCTCGGCGGACGGACGGTCTACGGAGCCGGCGTGTCCGCTGAAAGCAAAAAGTCCCCGCTTTTAGGGGGGACTCGTCAAACGTTGAGGTGGCGTTGAGGTAAAACGCGCACTGCTATACACAAGCAAAACACTCAACATCTAAGCTATTGATATGTTTTGGTTTTTTGGTTGCGGGAGTAGGATTTGAACCTACGACCTTCAGGTTATGAGCCTGACGAGCTACCGGGCTGCTCCATCCCGCGGCTATTGGTATTGCGCTGTGTGCCTTTGATTGTTGAGC
>JAPLPE010000013.1 GCA_026400355.1 Rhodobacterales bacterium
CTGAAAACGCCCTTCTATGGTGTCCGGCAAATGACGTGGCACCTGCAGAACGAGGGCCATGCCGTGAACGAAAAGCACATCCGGCGGCTGATGCGCCTTATGCGATTGATGCCGATCTACCAGAAACCCAATACCAGCAAGTCCGCGAAGGGGCACAAGAGTTACCCCTATCTGCTGGGCGGGTTGCGGATCGACAGGACAAACAGGTCTGGTGCGCTGACATCACCTACAGACGCAGATTGAAGGCGGTTTTGTCGCAGACGTTCATGTGCGTGGAGAGCGCACAGGACCCGAGCACCATTGCGATGCCGCATTCCAAAGGCTCGACAAGGGTCGCGACCTGCCCTTCGATCAGGACATCGCCGCCGGTTATGGTTTCGAGCCCCGCAATCATCCGCAGGCGTGTGGAATTGCCCAAGCCGGAAGGGCCGACAAAACACACGAATTCACTGTTGCCGATGATGAGGTGGAGGCTTGAGATGACCTCGACGGCACCATAGGTTTTGGTTCCGTTGCGCAGTTCGACGCTGCCCGAGTGGTGCTTTCTCCCATTCACCGGCGGGCTTTGGCCCATGGCCGCCGTGATGCTCTCGCCTAGCTGAACCTTTCGGTCACGGTGATCTTGGCCTTGGCGGTCCGGTCGAGTTCGGCCCAGTCGTAGTGGTGGCCAAGGCCCGGTTCGGAACTGACGTGCAGGTTGCCGTCAATGATGGCGAGGGGGCCAAGATCCTTGAGGCCCCTGATCTGATCTTCGTTCATCACAAGCTGCTCGTAGTAGTCGTTGTTGCGGATCGCCGCGCAAAGCTGCGCGTTTTCAAGGCCCATGCCGTGTACCTGCGCGCGCATGCCGAAACTGTCGGATATGTGTGCTATCTTCATCGCGCCGGTGAAGCCGCCTTTGTAGAAGGTCGAGACGCGGGTCATGTCGAGCGCGCGGGATTCGATCCAGGTGGCCATGTTCCAGTGGACTCCGTCCGAGGTTTCGGCGGCGAGGACGGGCATGGTCAGCTTTTCGCAAAGTTTGACGTAATGCCCGAGGTAGAATTCGCGCATCGGTTCTTCGTACCAAAGGAAGCCTTCGTCCTGCAGGGCAAGGCCCACTTCGAGCGCATCGACATGGTCCCAGCCGGCCGAACCGTCGAACATCAGGTCGGCGTCAGGGCCGACCCATTTGCGCAGCGCGCGGGAGAGTTCGATATCACGTTTCACATCGCCCCAAGCATGGAGTTTGAAGGCGGTGAAGCCGATGTCGCGGCACATCTTGATGTAGCGTTCGTATTCACCCAGCGCGGGCCAGGTAACAGTTGAGGCATAGGCGGGCACGACGGTGTCATTGCCGCCGAGCATCTGATAGATCGGCATCCCGGCCTTTTGTGATTTCACATCCCAGCAAAGCACGTCGAGCATCCCGAGTGCCCGCATGTGGATTTCCTCGATCCGGTCGATTTCCCACATCAGGTGCCACATTCGTTCGGTCAGAAGCGGGTTTTCCCCGATGAACGAATGGTAGCGGCGGGCGACGAGATCCATCACGGCGGCTCCGCGGCCCATTTCGAGCGCGCCGAACAGGCCTTCGTCGGTTTCCATCCGCAGGATCGCGCTTTGCGGTTTCGTGCCGTGGCGGACGTCACCGTGCGAGCCCTGCAGGCCATTGCGCCAGATGAATTTCGGGCCCGGATCAACCTCGACCAGCCAGCAGGTGAAACCAGCGATCTTCATTCAGCACTCCAATCGGTAGGGTTGATATGTCTGGTAGGGTCTTGAAATCATCATGTCACGGTCAAGAAATTCTAAGGACGTTGTTGATCTTTGCAACAGGTTGTCACGGATGGTCAGTTGTGGGATTCTCAAGGGGTGTCGTGCTGTTCTAGCAAGCCGCGGGTCAAAGGAGAGACCATGACGGGCATGACCGAAGACCGGGAAAGCCACGACGGCTATCGCCGGTTCCGCGAGGCATTGCTGCAGGGGCGGCTGCAGCCGGGGATGATGCTGACGCAGAACGAGCTCTGCGATCTCTTGGGCCTGTCGATGTCGCCGCTGCGCGAGACGCTGGTGCTGCTCGAGGAATATGGGCTGGTCGAGGTCAAGCCACGGACGGTGATCCGGATCGTGTTCCCCGAGGTGGCCTTCATCCGCGAGAATTTCCAGTTCCGCATCATGATCAAGACCCATGCCCTGCGGGCCTTTGGGGACAGGGTCACGGATGGCTGGCTGTGGACGATGCGGCTGCGGCATGAGGAATGCCGGGCCGCGCTGGAGGATCTGTCCCAGTTCGACGAATTGCATGGACGACTGAAGTCTATGGATACGAAGATGCACCGGGATATCGTGGAATCGCTCGACAACCGGGCAATCCTTGAGACGCATGCGCGCTTGCAGGATAATCTGGGCATGGCGCGGCGGGCGCATCGGCGTTCAGTCTATCGCGCGCAGCTGATCGACACGATCAACGAACATATGGCTGTGCTGACCTGTCTGGAGAACCGAGATCTTTCGTGGGCCATTGCGGCGCTTGAGGCGCATTTCCGCGCATCGACCCACCGGACCTTTGCCGCCTGACGGGACAAGCTGAAGGGGCAAAGAATCTGCCCCGCCGTTGATCCATGTCATGTGAACCGGCGCGCAGATGGCGCTTTGCTGTCTCCACGAGATCGGGGGGGGGTCGCATGATCCAGATCAGAATCCACGGACGCGGCGGTCAGGGGGTCGTCACTGCCGCAGAGATGGTGTCGATCGCAGCGTTCGAGCAGGGCAAGTTTGCGCAGGCATTCCCCAGTTTCGGGTCAGAGCGGACGGGCGCGCCGGTCGTGTCATTCTGCCGGATCGATGACAAGCCGATCCGGCTGCGCGAGCCGATTTCAGCGCCCGATGCGTTGATCGTTCAGGATGCGCATCTGCTGCATCAGGTCAATGTGTTTCAGGGGCTGAAGAATGATGGCTTTGTCCTGATCAACAGCCGCCAGACCTGGGCCGAGATGGGGCTGGACGAGATTGCGGCCCGGCTGGGGCCGGGCCGGCTGGTGACCTTGGCCGCATCCGACATTGCGATGAGGCATATCGGGCGGCCCCTGCCGAATGCAGTCCTGCTGGGCGGATTTGCCGCGCTGACTGGGATCATCACGCTGGAGGCCGTAGTCCATGCGATTGGCGACAAGTTCAAAGGGGACGTGGCCAAGCGCAACATCGCGGCGGCGACCGAAGCCTATGCCACGCTTTCCCATTCTTTGGAGGTGTCCACATGATTGACCAGATGGAAGGATCACTGGCCGTGGCGCGGGCGGTCGCGTTGTGCCGTCCCGAGGTGATCTGTGCCTATCCGATCTCGCCCCAGACCCATATCGTCGAGGGGCTCGGCGCCTTGGTCAAAGGGGGCACGCTGGCCCCCTGCGAGTTCCTGAACGTGGAGAGCGAGTTCGCTGCGATGAGCGTGGCGATCGGCAGTTCGGCGGCCGGGGCGCGGACCTATACGGCGACGGCGAGTCAGGGCCTCTTGTTCATGGTCGAGGCGGTTTACAACGCGGCGGGGCTGGGCCTGCCGATCGTGATGACGGTTGCGAACCGGGCGATTGGTGCGCCCATCAACATCTGGAATGACCACAGCGATTCGATGAGCCAACGCGACTGCGGTTGGATCCAGTTGTTCGCAGAGAGCAATCAGGAGGCGCTCGACCTGCATATTCAGGCCTTCCGGCTGGCCGAGGAAATGTCGATGCCGGTAATGGTCTGCATGGACGGGTTCATTTTGACGCATGCCTATGAGCAGGTGGATATGCCGACGCAAGGAGAGGTGGACACTTTCTTGCCGCCCTATGAGCCGCGTCAGGTGCTGGACCTGGCAGAACCGGTTTCAATCGGGGCGATGGTGGGGCCGGAGGCGTTCATGGAGGTGCGCTACCTTGCCCATGCCAAGCAGTTGATGGCACTGGAGCGTATCCCCGAGATTGCGGCCGAGTTTGCAGAGACCTTTGGTCGTCAAGCAGGTGGACTGGTGCGGGGGTATCGGACCGAGGATGCTGAGACGATTGTCGTGGCACTCGGGTCGGTCGTCGGGACGCTGGAAGAAACGGTGGATGCTTTGCGTGCCGATGGCGTTTCCGTCGGGCTGTTGTCGATCCGGTCCTACCGGCCCTTCCCTCTTGCCGCTGTCCGGGTGGCGCTGGCGGGGGCCAAGCGGGTCGTCGTGCTGGAAAAGGCGTTTTCGGTCGGGATCGGCGGGGTCGTGTCAGGGGATGTGCGCATGGCGCTGTCGGGCATTCAGGTGCAGGGCTACACCGTTGTGGCCGGTCTGGGCGGGCGGGCGATCATGCAGGTCTCGCTGACCCGGATGCTGAAGGAGGCGGTGGCCGACAAGCTGGGTCCGCTGACATTTCTCGACCTCGACCATGAGATCGTGAACCGTCAGATCGCCCGCGAAGCCGCCACGCGGCGGAGCGGACCGGTGGCGGAGAATCTGTTGCGTGACGTGGGCACGGTGGCCGCGATGGTAAGCCCGAGGGGGGCAGCATGACGCAAGAGGTCAAGTTCTATCAGACGGGCACATTCACGGTCGGGAACCGGCTGCTTGACGAAGGGCAGCGGACGGTTCAGGCATCGGTCGCGCGGAGCAATGCGCTGACATCGGGTCATCGGGCCTGTCAGGGCTGTGGTGAGGCCTTGGGGGCGCGCTTTGCCGTGGATGCGGCAATGCGGGCGACGCAGGGGCAGTTGATTGCGGCGAATGCGACAGGTTGTCTTGAGGTGTTTTCGACGCCCTACCCCGAAACATCGTGGCAGTTGCCCTGGCTCCATTCGCTGTTCGGCAATGCAGCGGCGGTGGGATCAGGGATCGCGGCGGCATTGAAGGTCAAGGCGATCAAGGCAGGCAAGGCGCAGAGCGAGGTGAGGGTCATTGCGCAAGGGGGCGACGGCGGCACGACGGATATCGGGTTCGGCTGCCTGTCTGGCATGTTCGAGCGCAACGATGACGTGCTTTACATCTGCTATGACAATGAGGGGTATATGAACACCGGCGTGCAGCGGTCATCGGCCACGCCGCCGGGGGCGCGGACTGCGACAACGGTTCCCCTGGGGCCGAACCCGGGCGAAGAATTCGGCCGGGGCAAGAATGTGCCCCTGATCGCGGTGGCCCACGGGATTCCCTATGTGGCCACGGCGACGGTGGCCGATCTGCATGACCTTGAGGCCAAGGTCGAGAAGGCGATGTCCCTGCGCGGGGCGCGGTATCTCCAGATCTTTGTCCCCTGCCCGCTTGGCTGGGGTGCGGCGAGTTGCGACACGATCAGGCTTGCCCGTCTGGCGCGGGAGACGGGGTTGTTTCCGGTATTCGAGGCGGAGCATGGGGAGATTGCTTCGGTCACCAAGATCCGGCATCCGGCTAAGGTTGAGGAATACCTGCGGCTGCAGAAGCGGTTCGCGCATCTGTTCGGGGCACATGGGCGGCCCGACATCATCGCGCGGATTCAAGGCATTGCAGACAAGAACATCAAGCGGTTCGGCCTGATCGCAGAGGAGGTTGCGCCATGACCATGAAGAAGCCCTTTGCCATCACGCTCGACCCTGGGTCGTCCCTGGCAAACAAGACCGGGGCGTGGCGGACCGAGCGCCCGGTCTATGTGGACCGGTTGCCGCCCTGCAACCATACCTGTCCGGCGGGTGAGGATATCCAAGGCTGGCTGTTTCAAGCCGAAGGCGGGAATTACGAGGCCGCGTGGCGGCATCTGACGCGGGACAACCCGTTCCCGGCGATCATGGGGCGGGTCTGTTACCATACCTGCGAAGGGGCCTGTAACCGGGCGAAACTGGATACGGCTGTCGGCATCAATTCGGTCGAGCGGTTTCTGGGGGATGAGGCGCTGAAGCAGGGTTGGGCCTTAGCCGGGCCCGAGGCGGAGAATGGCAAGCATGTGCTGGTCGTGGGTGCGGGGCCGTCGGGCCTGTCGGCGGCCTATCACCTGCGGCGGATGGGGTATCGCGTGACCGTGGTCGAGGCCGGGGACAAGCCCGGGGGCATGATGCGCTGGGGCATCCCCAAGTACCGGTTGCCGCGGAATGTGCTGGACGCGGAAGTGGCGCGGATCGCGGCGATGGGTGTGTCGTTCCGCTATGGCGAAAAAGTCGCGGATACTGCCGCGACGATGAAGGCGCTGGGCGCGGATGCGGCGTTTCTGGCCATCGGCGCGCATATCGCTAAGCGTGCCACGATCCCGGCTAAGGACTCGGCGCGGATTCTGGATGCGGTGTCGGTCTTGCGGTCGATGGAGGGGGCGGAACCGCCGATGCTGGGCCGGCGGGTCGTCGTCTATGGCGGGGGCAATACGGCGATCGACGTGGCCCGCACGGCGCGGCGGCTGGGGGCAACGGAGTCGATCATCGTCTATCGGCGGAATCGCGAGAAGATGCCTGCACATGACTTCGAGCTTGAGGAGGCGCTGGAGGAAGGCGTCACCGTCAAATGGCTGAGCACGATTGCGGCGGCGGAGGGAGGGCAGTTGACCATCGAGAAGATGGTGCTGGACGCGGAGGGGAAGGCGCAGCCCACGGGCGAGTTCGCGACGCTGGACGCGGATTCGCTGGTTCTGGCGCTGGGGCAGGATGTGGACATGTCGCTCTTGCAGTGCATTTCGGGGCTGGTGACGGCGGACGGGGTCGTCCAGGTGGACCCCGAGACGATGATGACAGGGCATCCGGGCCTGTTTGCCGGGGGCGATATGGCGCCGGGCGAGCGAAACGTGACTGTGGCCATCGGCCACGGGAAGCGGGCGGCGCGGCATATCGATGCCTGGCTGAAGGGCGAGGTGCTGGCGGCGAAGCCCGAACGGCCGCTGGCCGAGTTCGGGCGGCTCAACACATGGTACTATTCCGACGCTCCGGGGACGATGCGGCCTGTGCTCGACTTGGCGCGACGAACAAGCAGCTTTGACGAGGTGCAGGGCGGGCTGAACGAGGACACGGCCTTGTTCGAGGCGCGGCGGTGCCTGAGTTGCGGGAACTGCTTTGAGTGCGACAATTGTTATGGGGTCTGCCCGGACAATGCGGTGATCAAGCTGGGACCGGGGAACAGGTTCGAGATCAATCTGGATTACTGCAAGGGGTGCGGGATCTGCGTGTCGGAATGCCCGTGCGGGGCGATTGATATGGTGCCGGAGGAAGGGTGAGGGCCGTGTTGCCCGGCATATTGTGCTGGGCAATTGGGACATCGAAGGTTTTCGAGTGGAACGACAAACCGTCCAGGTCATAGCCCACCATGAGGGATGATGGGTTTCGCCCATCCTACGCGGAACGGAAGGGCGGCCCTTAGCCGTCCTCAAGGCCAAGAATTCGGATCAGGAAACCCAGCGGGGCGGCACGGGCCGCGAGGCGATGTCTGCGGGACGGTTCGCCCGAGCTTTTCGCCACGGTGACGGGGCCGAGGGCCAGGCCCGTGGCCAGCGCCGCGGACAGGAAGAGGCCGACCAGGGCCCGCAGGAAACGGCTGGTGCCGAATGGCAGGATGGGGGTGACGGTCAGCCGGAGCCCGGTCAGTCTTGGTCGGTGATGCGGAGATAGATGGCGGTCAGGGCAAGGATGATCGCGCCGAAGAGGATGCGCCTGCCGCCTTCAGGCATCTGGAGGAGCGTCAGCATGGTGCCGAGGACAGTGAGGATCAGCGCGCCGATGATGGTGCCGGAATAGCTGCCCCGCCCGCCGAAGATCGAGGTACCGCCGATCACGGCAGCGGCGACGGAGGGGAGCATGAGCGGTTCTACAAGGGAGAGCGAGGGGGCTTTGATAAGGCCCACGTAGAGCAGGCCAGTGACCCCAGCGATCAGGCCCGAGAGGGTGTAGAGGGCGAGATAGACCTGCCAAGAGCGGACGCCCGACAGGCGGGCGGCCTTTTCGTTCGAGCCAAGCGCATAGAGAAGGCGGCCAAAGCCGGTGCGGTTCTGGATGAACAGGATCGCGATGGCGAAAGGGATGAAAAGGACAAGCGCATTGGGTGCTCCGAAGGTGCGGCCGGTGCCCAGCCATTGGAGGGACTCGGGGACGACCGATCCCGAGGCGATGACGGTGCGCTGATAGACCTGCAGGAAGCCGGTGCCGATCAGCCCGGTGCCAAGTGTCATAATGAGCGGGTGGACGCCACAGATGCCGACCCCGAAGCCATTCAGCAGGCCGATCAGCACAGCGGGCACCATGGCCAGCAAGATGCCGGGGACCACGCCGATCACAGGGACCTGAGTTGCCATGACAAAGGCCACGATGGTGGCCACGACGCTGGCCGAAAGGTCGATCCCGCCGGTGTACATGGTGAGCGTCTGGCAGGCGGCGAGCATGGCGAGCGGGATCGCGAACTTAATCGTGTTGCCGACCCAGCGTTCGTTGACGATGCCGGGCTGGCGGATTTCAAGGATCGCGACGAGGACGAGGAGGAGAAGGATCAGCGGGATCAGCGGGTTGTCCCGCAGGAAGCGCCCGATCCTTTGGCCGGTGGAGACGGTGGTCGTCATGGCCTTCGTCCTTTCATGGCCAGCATGCCGCCCAGCATCACTACGACGACCATGATCGTGCCTTCGACGATGGTCGTCACGTTGGGGTCAACCGACATGAGGGTCAGGTCCATCCGCACGAGACGGAGGATGAAGACGGCGACGATCGGGCCGATGATGCCGCCTTTGCCCCCCGAGAGCGCCACGCCGCCCAGCACGACGGCAGAGACGCTGGCCAGAAGGTAAGGGCCGGGGATGGGTTCACCGATCCCGGTGCTCATCGTCAAAGAGAGGCCGCCGAGGCCAGCGAGGACACCCGCGAGACTGTAGGCGATGATGCGGGTGCGGCCGATGGGGACGCCGGAGCGGAAGGCTGCGACCGGGTCTCCGCCTACGGCATAGATCGAAAGGCCGAGTTTCGTGCGGTGCATGATGAACCAGAACGGGATCAGGCAGATCACGACGAAGACGAGCGATTTCGGGATGAAGGTGGCCCGTTCGGGCAGGCCGGGGATGGAGAGGCTGCCGAGGATCAGGTCGCGCAGCCATTGGGTTGCGGCGCCACTCGGGGTGTTGAGAATGAGGAGCGCCGTGCCTTCCCAGACGAAGAGCATGGCGAGGGTGACGACGATATCGGGGACGCGGGTCAGGACAACCATTGCGCCGTTGATCGCGCCCATGAGCGCACCCAAGGCGAGGACCAAGATGACGATGAGGACGGTTTCGCCGTCGCCCGCGCCGACCATGAGGCGCGCGGCGGTGACGCTGCAGACAGCCATCATGGCAGCGATGGAAAGATCGATGCCGCCTGCGATGACGACGATGGCCATGGCGGCGGTTGCAAAGGCGAAGGGAACCGAAGCGCGGCCGAGGGATTCGACGCCCGAAGCGCCGAAATCGGGCTGGATGATCTTGGTCGCGATCAGGAGAATGATGAGCAGGACCAGAAGCCCCGCAACCCAGCCGTTGCGCTGGACAAGGCGCATCATGCGGGCACCTTGGATGTCAGTCCATAGGCGGCGCGCATGAGGCGGGGTTCATCGGCGTCGGCGGCATCCATGATCTCGACCAGTTTGCCGTTGAAGATGACGGCGACGCGGTCGCAGGCCTGCGGGATTTCGGCGAGTTCGGAGGTGTAGAAGAGGATGGCGGCCCCCTGTTCGGCCATTTCGCGGACGAGTTGGTAGATCTGGCGTTTGGTCCGAACGTCGATGCCACGGGAGGGATCAAAGAGGAGAAGCGTGCCGACGCCCGAGGCGACCCAGCGGGCGATGGTGACTTTTTGCTGATTGCCGCCGGAGAGCCGGCGCACTTCGCCCTGGGCGCGCGTGTCGATCTGGAGGCGTTCGATCGCAGCGGTGACGGTTTCCGCTTCGGACCGCATGGAGATGGAGCCCCAGTTGCAGATGCGTGCGAGCCTGGGGATGGCGATGTTTTCGCGGACCGAACGGGACATGAGTAGCGCGTCGGCGCGGTTGCCGGGGACAAGGCTGTGGCCTGCGGCGATGGCGTCGGCGGGGTGCCGGAAGGTGACGGGAGCGCCATCCACGGTGACGGTGCCGCCGCGTGCCCTGCGAAAGCCACCCAGCACGTCAAAGAGTTCGTCCTGCCCCTGCCCTTCCAGTGCGACGACGCCCAGCACCTCGCCCCCATGAAGTTCAAAGGAGACATCGGTGAGCCTGGACCCGGCGGCGAGGTTGCGCACGCCAAGCCGGGCGGGGCCGGTGGCGGTGGCGTGGGCGCGGTGGGTGGCGATGCGGGCGGGGGTGAGTTTGGCGCCGAGCATGAGTTCTACGACGCGTTCTTCGACACCCGGTTCGATGGGAAGGTCGCCCACTGTGGCGCCGTCGCGCAGGACGGTGGCGCGGTCGCATAGCTGGGCGATTTCGGTGAAACGGTGGGAAATATAGATCACGGAACGGCCTGCATCTGCCTGTTCGCGGACGACGTTGAGCACCTTTTCCACAAGGTCGGAGGGCAATGCTGCGGTCATTTCGTCAAGGAGCAACACGTCAGGGCTGCTGGCAAGCGCGCGGGCGAGGTCGAGGATGCGGAGGGTGGCGAGGGGCAGATCGCCGGCCATTTCGTGCAGGTCAAGGTCTGTGATGCCGAGGGCCGCGACCCAGTGCAGGAAGGGCTCGACGGGCGTATCGCCCAAGCGCAGGTTCTGGGCCACGTCGAGATCGCGGATGAGCGAGGGTTCCTGATAGACGGGAACGAGACCCGCCTCGCGGGCGGCCCCCGGCGAGGAAAAGCTACGGTCAGTGCCGTTGATCTTGAGATGCCCGCCATCGGGGCGGAGCGCGCCGGTCAGGATCTTGACCAGTGTGGATTTGCCCGCGCCGTTGGCGCCCATCAGCGCCACCACCTGCCCCTTGGCCACGGTCAGAGACGCGTCGTTCAGGGCTGTTACCGCCCCGAAACGCTTGGCGATGCCCTGCGCGTCAAGGATCGGCAGATCCGTCTGTGTGTGCACCATAAAGTCCGTGCCTGCCCTGTCGTGACAAACGGCCCCCGGCTTTGGACTGGGGGCCGCTTTGGTTCAGCCCGGGAGCCTTATTCGCCCGGTCCCTTGCAGGCGATGATCTGGTCCATCGTGTAGGTGGTCCAGCCGGGGATCGAGACCGAGACCGGCCATTCGGGGTCAAGGTTCGGGTTCTGTCCGGCGGCGATCAGCGCCTTGCCTTCGTCCGAGTTGTTGGCCCAGAGCGCGGGCGTCACGAGGACAGTCTGGGCTTGAGGCATCTGGCCTTGCAGGATCTGCAGGGCAAGTGCAACACCGGCCCCGCCAACCGAACCAGGGTTCGTCACTGCGGCACCAACCAGACCTTCGACGGAGGCAAGCTGACCCACGAAACCGGCGTTGTCGGCACCTACAATGGGGACGAGTGGCGCTTCAGATTCGACGAAGGCGTCAACGATCACGTTGTCGATGCCCGAGGTCCAGACTCCCTGAATTGGAATGCCCGAGGCGAGGATGTCGAGGATCTGCTGCTTGCCCTGATCCTGTTGCCAGCCGGTGAAGACTTCTTGCGCAACAGTGATATTGGGGTACTCGGCCAAGGCGCGCTTGAAGCCCACGTCACGGTCATTGTCGGCACCGGCACCGGCGGCACCGCGCATGTAGACGACAGCACCCGTGCCGCCCATCGTTTCGAACAGCCATTTCGCGCCGACATAGGCGTATTCTTCCTGGTTGTTCGAGAGGATGTAGGCTGACGGCTCAGTTACAGCCTGGTCAACGGCCACGACGACGATGCCGGCATCCGTCGCTTCCTTGATCGCCGCGTTGATCCCGTCAGCGTTGGCGGGGTTCACGACGATGGCGTCAACGCCCGCCTGAATAAGGTTGCGGATATCCTCAAGCTGACCAGCCGCGTCGGTGTTGCGGTGGGCGATGTTGAGGCTGTCCACTAGACCGGAAGCCAGAGCCTCGGCCTTCATGGCGCAGACCATTTCTTCGCGCCAGCCGTTGCCCTGAACGGTGTTCGAAATGCCGATGGTGTATCCCTCGGCCGCCGCAGCGGTGCCGAGGCCAGATAGAAGGGCCGCCGCAGCGACACCCTGATACCAAGATTTCATTGTAAACTCCTCCCAGATGACAATGTTGGTCGTTCCACTTTATCCTGCTTCCTCATTTAACAAAGGGGGCAAGCACGTCTCGGGCCAAAAGAAATCCGCGCTTTATGTTGGCGTCGGTTCCTTCGAAATTGCGGTCTTCGTGTTCGATGATGACGGGGCCGTCATAGCCTGCGCGGTAAAGGCCGGAGAACACGCTGCCCCAGTCCAGATCGCCCAAGCCAGGCATCCGGGGCACCTGCCAGCCAATGCCGACCGAGATGATGCCGTTTTCATACAGGCCGTCGCGGTCGATCATCAGGTCCTTGGCATGGACATGAACCATGCGGGGGCCGAATTCACCGATGAAACGGCCCACGTCGATCATCTGCCAGACAAGGTGGCTGGGGTCGAAGTTCATGCCGACGCCGGGGCCCCAGTGTTCGAAGATGCGGCGCCAGATTTTCGGGTTGTAGGCGATGTTGTGCCCGCCCGGCCATTCGTCGCGGGAAAAGATCATCGGGCAGTTTTCAAAGGCGAGCGTGACGCCGTTGTCGGCTGCGTGGGCCACGATCTCGGGCCAGATTTCTTGCGCGCGGGTCCAGTTTTCGTCGAGCGACAGGGTGCGGTCGCCGCCGACGAAAGTGTTGACGACGGGGACGCCCATCAAGGCTGCGGCGGTGATGACCTTATTCAGGTGGCCGATGACCTGATCACGGTGGTCGGCATCGGTGTGGAGCGGGTTGGGGTAGTAGCCGAGGCCGGAGACGGTGACGCCCTTGGCGGCGAGTGCGCCCATGATCTCGGACGCCTGCGCGTTGGTCAGGCCGTCAACGTTGACGTGGGAGGTGCCTGCGTAGCGGCGTTTTTCGCCCGAGGCGGCGGGCCAGCAGGCGATTTCAATCGCGCCAAGGTTGACCGAGGCAGCCCATGCGGCGACATCCATCAGGTCGGTATCGCCGAACGGCGCGGTGAGAAGTCCGAGTTTCATCCTGTTCCCCCTTTGGCCTAGACTTCTACCCAAGCATCGGTCGCGGCACTTTTCAACACGGCGTCGCAGAACAGCATCTCGTAATGGCCGTCGTCGAAGGTGGCCCAGGTCGAAGTGGCCTGCCGCCCGCCTTTGGCGACGTCGCCATAGACCTGCCGGAAGTAGGCGTGGAACGTGTCGGCAAAGCCCTCGACATGGCCGCCGGGAAGGCTGGCGGCGGCCGTACCGGTGGCATTCATCAGGCCGGGGTCACGGAGCAGGATCTGGTTGGGGCCGTCGCGGTGACCGATCCACATGTTGTCGGGCGTTTCGGCGCCCCATGCGGCCGAGGCTTTGGACCCGGCGATATCCCAGCCGAGCGTACCTTTGCGGCCGGGACTGACCTGACTGGTCGTCACGACGCCTTTGGCACCGTTGGGGTAACGAAGCAGAATAAGTGCGGCGTCATCGGTGCGGATGGGCGTGGGGATCGTCGTACCGGAAGTGGTTTTCGAGAAGGTTTCGACGGGGCCCGCCGGTTTCTGGCGGGTCTTGATGAAGGTCGAGAGGTCGGCCATCACGGTCTTGGGCTTCATCCCGGTGATGAAACTCGTAAGGTCCACCCAATGTGTGCCGATATCGCTGACCGAACGGAGTGGGCCGCCTTCCTCGGGTTCGAGGCGCCAGTTCCAGTCGGTGTCCTTGGCAAGCCAGTCCTGCAGGAAGGTGCCGGTGACAAGGCGGATGTCGCCCAGTTCGCCTGCGTCGACCATGCCCCTGGCCTGCTGGTTCAGGGGGTAGAAGCGGGTGTTGTAGCAGACCGACGCGACCTTGCCGGGGGCCTTGGCGGCTGAGACCATCTGGACGGATTGGGCGGCGGTCATGGCGAGCGGCTTTTCGCAGATGACATGCCGTCCGGCGGCGAGGATCTGCATGACCTGCGGGAAATGGGCCTGATTGGGCGAGGTGACGTGGACGACCTGGACCTTGGGATCGGCCAGCAGGTCTTCGAGTGAGGTATATGAATTGCCGACGCCAAGGGCTGCGGCGCGGTCGGCACCACGGACGGCGGAACTGCCCAGGACGCCTTCGATGCGTACGCCAAGGCGGCGAAGCGCGCCGATGTGGACGGTGCCGATGAAGCCGGTTCCGATGACAGCGGCGCCGATCTGGCTGAAATCAGTCATTGATCCGTTCCCCTTCTGCTGTGCCTTGCGTGTCCCGGTCATTGGTCAGTATCGTTTTGCGACGGCGGTATCAGCACGTCCGCCCTTGACCCTTCTGTGATCTGCGATTCGCCGCAAGCAGATTTTCATTTTCTGTGATTTGAAAATCTGTGAACTGGTTTTCGGCTTGCTTTCCGGATGACTGATCTGAAGGACTCGGCTCTGTCAGGGGATCAGCGGGCTTGCAGGTCGGGGCCGGGACGGGCATTCAGATCAGGACAATGCGGGGTGCGAGACATGACCGCACCTCCCCCAGAAGGATGTCCGCAATGACCGATACTTCGACCGCCTTCAGCGCGGGTGGCACGCCCTTTGCCATGCGCCCCTATCACCGCCGCTGGCTTCTCAACGAAGCGTCGCGGCTGTTTGATTTCTTTGGCGCGGCTTCGGTCAACTTTGGGGGCGGGTTCCATTCTCTGGCCGCCGACGGAAGCCCCCTGCCCAGCTTGCCGCGCGAATTGTTCGCGACCTGCCGCATGGTGCACTGCTTTGCGGCGGGGCTGGTTCTGGGCCATCCGGGGGCGGATGACATCGTGGACCACGGCATGACCTATCTGCGCAAGGCGCACCGGGATCAGACCCATGGCGGCTATGTCTGGGGGATCGACGATACTGGCGTCGTGCGGGGCGACAAGCTCGCCTATGGGCATGCCTTCGTATTGCTGGCAGCGGCATCGGCAGGAGAGGTAGGCCATCCGGACGCCAAGGCGCTGCATGACGATGTGTTCGAGGTGATCCGGAGCAAGTTCTGGGAGGCGTCCGCCGGGGCGATGCAGGACGAGTTCCGGCAGGATTGGTCCACCTTCTCGGATTATCGCGGTCAGAATTCCAACATGCATACGACCGAGGCGCTGATGGCGGCCAGTGAGGCCTGGGGCGAGACGGAATGCCTGCGCATGGCCGAAAGCATCGCAGAGCGGATCATCAACCTGAACGCCCGTGAGGCGGGCTGGGTCGTGCCCGAACATTACCGGAGCGACTGGACTGTGGACCGTGATTATGCAGGTGATCCGATGTTCCGCCCGGCGGGGACGACACCGGGCCATGCGTTGGAGTGGAGCCGACTGCTGATCCAGCTCTGGCATCTGGGCGGTCAACGCCATGACTGGATGCCTGAGGCGGCGCGGGGGCTTTTCCTGACAGCGGTCACGAAGGGCTGGTCGGCCCCGCGTGGCGGGTTCCACTACACGCTCGGGTGGGACAGCAAGCCTGCCATGACCAACCGGTTCTGGTGGCCTGCAACTGAAGGGGCTGCGGCGGCGCATAGTCTGGGAGCCACTTTGGGCGATCCTGTGTTCGAGACGTGGTACAGGCGCATCTGGGGTGCGCTGCAACGCGATTTCATTGATCCGGCGCATGGTGGCTGGTGGGCCGAAGTGGACGGCAACGGTCGGCCTTTGGAATCGGTCTTTGTGGGCAAACCCGACATCTACCACGCGCTCGGGGCATGCCTGATACCGCTGCTGCCGCCGAGCGGCGGGCTGCTCCACGGGTTGAAGGGGTTGGGACTCGGCCATCATTAGGTGTTTCTTGTGCCTGATCTTGTGACGAACGCCCGCCGTCTCGTCCGGATTTCCGGGTGCGGCGCAGTTTCCCTATCCTCAGCTTTCCCGAGCCGTTGTCCATGTTGATCTGATCACATTGCCCGTAGGTTTGATCATCAGGTCGCGGAATGCAGAACTGGCGCAAAGCGTTGTTCTGATCACTCCGCAGGCGTTTTCCCTGCTTTCCAACCTTGCGAGCCTGAACAAGGCAATGTCCTGACCGTCACCCACCGGATTTTCCTTGCGCTTCCCTGACCAGCCCCCCTTCTGATGCGCATGGCGATGCAGCAACAGACGCGCTTTGACATTGCTTGTTCTTGCCCCTTCGCGAAGGACGATACGATGACCGAACGCCGTTGCACAGACCCTGTGATCCTGAACCAGTGGCATCCGCTTCATCCGGCGGACCAGATGGAAGCAACCAGAGTTACCCGGACCATCCTGCTGGAGGAGCCGCTTTGCCACGCCCTTGACGCAAACGGCGCGCCGCTGGTCTGGCCTTCCGCCGGCTCTGCGCCCCGGCTTGACGGCTCACAGCCTTCGCCGCTGCCTGCCAGGCTCGCCTATGGTTTCCTGTGGGCGTGCCTTGGCACGCCTCCTGACGATCTTTTCCCTTTTCCCGAAACCGCCGAACCCGACCGCAGGAACCTTGCCACGGGCACATTCGGCGTCCATGTCTCGGCCGGACGGGCGATCGAGAACTTTCTTGACATGGGCCATTTTCCCTTTGTTCACACGGGGATCCTGGGTGAGGAACCTCATACCGAGGTCAAGGAATATGATGTGGAAATCGCCTCCACGCGGGACGAGGTCCTTGCGACGCGATGCCGCTTCTATCAGCCCAAGGCCGCTGCGTCCTCGACCTCGGGGGCCGAAGTCGAATACATCTACCGCGTACCCCACATCAACTGTGCGATCCTCTACAAATCGAGCCCCAATGACCTTGAAAGGCGCGACGCCATTGCACTGTTTGTGCAGCCTGTCGGTCCTGAACAGGTCATCGCCCATACCTTCATGAGCGTTCTTGACAACGACAGCAGCGATACCGGTATCCGCCTGTTCCAGCAGACGATTTTTGGTCAGGACAAACCGATCCTTGAAAACCAGTTCCCCCGCCGCCTGCCCCTTGCCCCTCGCGCCGAAACGCCGATCCGGGCTGACAAATCTTCTATCGCCTATCGCCGCTGGCTTTCGTCCAAAGGGCTGACCTATGGGGTTATCCCTGCTGTCGCCGAATAACAGTCCGGACGCTCGCGCGGACGCGCAACCCGCGAGCGAAGGCCAGCCAGCGCACCTCCTTCTTCTGCCCAAACTACAGGGTCCGCCCCATGCTCAACGCCCCGTTCGACCTTTGGTTCCCGATCGCCTCGTCCTCGGACCTTGCCCCGCGTCACGTCTTTCATGCCCAACTTTTCGGGCAGGAGTATGCAGCGTGGCGGGCCGACGACGGCTATGTCAACCTGTGGGAAAACCGTTGCCTCCATCGCGGTGTCCGGCTTTCAATCGGGATCAACGATGGGGCCGAGCTGAAATGCCAGTATCACGGATGGCGTTATGCCAACCGGACGGCCGGATGCACCTATATCCCCGCCCATCCTGCTGATGCCCCGGCGCGGACGATCTGCAACAACAAATTCCCGGTGGCCGAGGCCCACGGCATGATCTGGACGCGGCCCGATGGACGGACCGATGCGCCTCCGCCCCTGCTGTCAGAACCGCTGTCGGATGACGCCATTGTGCTGCGCCCGCTCCCGGTCAATGCGCCCTCGGAGTTGGCGGCAGAGGTCCTGCTGACCTACCGGTTTCACCCCGAAGGCGATAACAGTTCCGCCGCCGTGACCGCCAGCAGGGTGGCCCCTTTCACTGTCAGCCTGACGAGCGAAGCTGGGGGCCATACTGCCCGGCTCACGCTTTTCGTCCAGCCCGTTGACTTGGGCCGGACCATCATACGGGGCTGGCTTTCGGGGGTGACGACACCGGCCGTCCCCCTGCTCCAAGCGCATGATGCCGGCCTTCAGGTGTTGCGTGACCGGTGTGAAGCGCTTGCCCGTGCTCTGCCGCGACCTGAAGCGACCGCGCCGGTCTATCCGCCCGTCCCGGCGGAATTGGCCGACCTTCCGGCAACAGCAAGATCTGGCGGTGCTGCGGCACTTCGCGTGACCGTCTCTCGCAAATGGCCTGTGGCCCAAGGCGTGATGGCCTTCGAACTCCGCCCGTTGCGGGGCATTCTGCCGACAAGCCAGCCGGGGGCCCACATCGACGTGACGCTGCCCAATGGTCTGGTGCGGCAGTATTCGCTTGTGAATGCTCCCGGTGAAACGGCACATTGGGTGATCGGCGTGAAGCGTGAAACTCCGTCGGGCGGCGGATCAGCATGCCTGCATGACGTGGTCAGGGAAGGCGACGTTCTGGCCGTCTCGGCCCCCCGCAACAACTTTCCGCTGCGGCAGGATGCGTCGATGACGACGTTCATTGCGGGAGGCATCGGCCTGACCCCGCTTCTTGCCATGGCCCAGACGCTGCACCATCGGGGGCTGCCTTTTGCCCTGCATGCCTTTGCTGCAAGCCCGGCGCATCTGGCCTTTGCCGACCGTATCGCAGCCCTCAGGCCTCATTCCCGGACCCATTTCGGCAGGACACCGGACGAGACGGCCACTGACCTGAAAGACCTGCTCGCAGGCTACGCCCCGGGCCGGCATGTCTATATCTGCGGTCCCGGTCCGATGCTTGAAACCGCGCGGCGTATCGCGGCCGATCTGGGCTGGCCCGACGCCGCCGTACATTTCGAATACTTCAAGAACACCACCCCTCTTGACCTGTCCTCGACCTTTGAAATCTCGCTGGCCCGTTCGGCGCTGACGCTGACAGTCCCGCCCGGCCGGTCAATCCTTGACGTCCTGCGTGACAACGGGGTCGAGGTTCCGTCGTCTTGCGGCCAGGGGGCCTGCGGAACCTGCGCAGTCGCGCTGCTGGAAGGCGAGGCACTGCATCAGGACGTATATCTCAATGCCGGGGACCGGCGGGCCAACCACACGATATTGACCTGCGTGTCCCGGGCCGTCTCGCCCTGCCTCGTGCTGGATGTCTGAGGGTACCATGATCCGACTTTACGACTACGAACTCTCGGGCAACTGCTACAAGATCCGCCTGCTGTGCGGCTTTCTGGGTCTGGCCTACACCTCGGTCCCGATCGAGTTTCATCCGGGACGCGCCCACAAGGGCGCGGATTTCCTGCGCATCAACCCTTTGGGCCAATTGCCGGTGATCGACGATGACGGCTTTGTCCTGCGGGATGCGCAGGCCATCCTGACCTACCTTGCCGCCCGCTATGACCCGGCCCGGACCTGGTATCCCGTTTCAGACGCACGGCTTCTGGGCGAGGTCGGGCAGTGGCTTGCCTTTGCGGACAGCATCACGGCCACGGCCTCTGCCGCAAGGCTGCATGATTCATTCTTCCATGACCTCGATGTTGATGCCGCCCGCGCCGGTGCCCATCGCCTGTTTCGCATCCTCGATGCCCATCTTTGGTTCGCCGAACAGGAAGGCCGGATCTGGCTGTGCCCTGCCCCGCAACCCACCATCGCCGATATCGCCTGCTTTCCCTATGTCATCCTGTCCGAAGAAGGCGGCATCTTTCTGCAGGACTATCCTGCGATCCGGCGGTGGTGCGACCGGGTCAAGCGCATCCCGGGCTTTGTCCCCATGCCCGGCGTCTTTCCGGCGGGACCGGGACTGCCGCCCCCCCTGACGGCCGGATCTGTCTGATCTTGCGGCAGACATCTTGCGGTCTGAGAGTCTGCGAACCAGTATCAACCGGAACGGGAATCGGGCCACCCGAAAGGGAAAGGCGAAACGGGTCTGCAATCTCTGTTCCTTTGCCATGATCAATGGCAGGGTTTCCGATGCGACAACGAACAGGTGAGAGCAGATCATGACCGACAGAGACGTAATGCTGGATCAGATGGTCAGTGAGGCGGTCCCCATTCTTCTTCATGGCACGTGCCCGCCCGCCGCGCCCGAGAAAGCGCCCCGTCCCCGGAAAGCCTGGCCCGCCGCGCTTCTCTTCGCTTTGTCGCTCGCCGCCTGCGCCCCGCCGCCGCCCGAGATCGACATGAACATGGCGGGCTTTCCCGGCCCGTTCCTCGATCCGCGCTATTGCGACAGCACCGGCGGCGGGTGGCTGCTCGACAGGATGGAAGGCTACACGCTCTGGCAGATGGAGCAGGTGGGCGTCGATGACATGGGGGATGTCCAGATCCGGTACGAGATTCGGGACGGGGACCTTGCCTGCCCGGTGTCCTATGTCAGTGCCGAGGCGCCTTGGTCCTTCAAAGACGGACTGAGCGGCAGTCTTGCCTCCGCATGGCTTCTGCAGACGGACGGCGGAGGATTCAGGGGAGCAGCCCAGCGGGAACTCGAGATCTTCCTGCAGGAGTGTTACGCCGAGCGAGGGAATGATGCCGTGTGTTGGGAGCAACCGGACGGAACAAGCGGAATGGGCGTGTGGAAAGCGTTCTACAACAAGGTGAACGGTGTCTCCACATCGCAGTCCATTGTCATCATCAATGGCAAGGTTTTCGATACTAGAACAGAGAACTGGGACCAGATATCATGACCTACAGAGACTTGACCGGGGATCAGATGGTCAGCGAGGCAATGTTGGCGATGCATGGCCGGCTCCCGTCACCCGCGCGCGCGAGCCGGCCCGAGCTCCTGAAAGCCGGCCTTGCCGCGCTGGCCTTTGTCGCGGCCCTGTCGGCCTGCGCCCCGCCGCCGCCCGAGATCGACATGAACATGCCGGGCTTTCCCGGCCCGTTCCTCGATCCGCGCTCTTGCGACAGCACGGGTGGCGGGTGGCTGCTCGACAGGCTGGAAGGCTACACGCTCTGGCAGATGGAGCAGGTGGGCGTCGATGACAGGGGGGCTGTCCAGATCCGGTACGAGATACGGGACGGCGACCTTGCCTGCCCGGTGTCCTATGTCAATGCCGTGGCGCCGCAGCGCTTCAAGGACGGGCTGAGCGGGAGTCTTTCCTCTGCCTGGCTTCTTCAGTCGGACGGCGGAGGATTCAGGGGAGCAGCCCAGCGGGAACTCGAGATCTTCCTGCAGGAGTGTTACGCCGAGCGAGGGACTGATGCCGTGTGTTGGGAGCAACCGGACGGGACAAGCGGCATGGGCGTGTGGGCAGCGTTCTCCAACAAAGTGAACAGTGTCTTCACATCGCAATCCATTGTCATCATCAATGGCAAGGTTTTCGATACTGAAACAGAGAACTGGGACCAGATATCATGACCTACAGAGACTTGACCGGGGATCAGGTGATCAGCGGGGGATATGACCGGTCTTGGCGGACAACGGGACGGGGCAGGCAGGGGGCGAGTGGCGGGGTGGTGATGCGGATGAGAGACGTGGGTTTTGCAACCCGGCAAAAGGCATCTCCAGTCTCTGGGCATGGCACGTGGATGACTGAATAGGTCGATTATTGGGGGAAGAGAGGGTTCTTGTTCATTGGGACGGGGATTTCCAGGGTCCTGTTGGCCGTAGCGGCTCTCGGGTTCTTTTGTTTTGCAGCTCATGCAACCGAGAAAATGGCGCAATGCCCGCCGGAATGGGCCTATTACGTGGAGCGGGCCGGTGCAGTGCGCGAGAGCCTTGGGACGGACGTCGTCCTTCTGTTCGAAAGCCGGGACGGGGATGTGTTCGACTGCCTGGGCCTTGTCGATGATCCGGCGCTGATCGACTTGGCCACGCTGATCACGCGCGGCATGCCGTTTGATCGGGAGACACCTCTTGGGGACGATCCAGCGCTCTGGCCGACGAATGTCTGTACGAATGGCCGGGCCCGCATTCCCGGTCTCGCCTATCATCTCATATCCTTGCCTCGTGATGTCGGTATCCTGGGCAGAGACGCCTGTCGGATTCTCTTCGCCGATTTCGGGAACTTCCTGATGAAAGGTTATGAGCGTGGGTGAACTGATCCATGGCGACGATTGTGAGGAGCAACCAGACGGGACAATCGGGATGGGCATGTGGCCAGCGTTCAGCAATCAGGTGAACCGGGTCACTACGATGAAATCCCTTGTCATCATCAGCGGTACTCAACTGCGCGTCCTCTGACCCCCCGCGCCTCTCCGCTTGCCCTTCCCTCCGCGCCTTGTAGTCTCGGCCAGACGACTCGCGCGAGGACCCCATGCAAACCTATTTCTCCGAAGACCACCGCCTCCATTTCCCCCAGGCCGAACTCTCAGGCGGTGAATTCGTCACCCCCTACGAACGCCCCTCCCGCGTCGAATACGTGCTCGCCCGCCTGCGCGAACAGAGCTTCCCCACCGTCACCGCCCCCGGCCCGGTGGACATGGCGCCAGTCCGCAAACTCATCGACCCCGGCTTCCTGACCTTCCTCGAAACTGCCTGGAAAGACTGGAAGTCCGCGGGCTGCGCCGGAGAGATCATCGCCGCCGGCATGCCGACCCGCCACCAGCGCACCGACATCGTCCCGCGCAATATCGACGGCAAGGTGGGCTACTACTGCCACGCGTCAGAAACCGCAATCACCGGTGGCACATGGCTCGCGGCTCTGTCATCCATGGCATCAGCCCAAGCCGCCACCCGCGCCGTCATGTCCAGCGCCCGCGCCGCTTTTGCGCTCTGCCGCCCGCCCGGCCACCATGCCACACAGGACCAGTACGGCGGCTACTGCTTTCTCAACAACGCCGCCGTCGCCGCCGACATGCTGACCCAGAACGGCGCGAAGAAGGTCGCCGTGCTCGACATCGACTTCCACCACGGCAACGGCACCCAGGAGATCTTCTACCGCCGCGGAGACGTGCTCTTCGCCTCCATCCATGGCGACCCCCATGACATGTACCCCTACTATGTCGGCCACGCCGACGAACGCGGGCAAGGCGCGGGCGAAGGCACCAACCTCAACTACCCCCTCCCGCCCAACACCCCCTACGCCCCCTGGGCCGAAGCGCTCGACGATGCCATCGCGCGCATCAAGTCCTTCGGTGCCGAAGCGCTCGTCGTCTCGCTCGGCGTGGACGCCTACAAGGACGACCCGATCAGCTTTTTCAAGCTCGACAGCCCCGACTTCATGGATTGCGGCTGCCGCATTGGGCGCATGGGCCTGCCCACCGTCTTTGTAATGGAAGGTGGCTACGCGATCGAAAAGGTCGGCGTGAACACCGTCAACGTCCTCGAGGGCTTCCTCAATGCGTGAGGTCACACTGGCGGCCACACAATTCGCCTGTACCTGGGATCTCTCTGCAAATGCCGACATTGCCGAACGCCTGGTGCGTGAGGCGGCCCGGCAAGGGGCGCAGGTCGTCCTGATTCAGGAACTCTTCGCCACCCCTTATTTCTGCATCACCGAAGACCCGAGCCACTTCGCCCTCGCCCAACCATTCGACAGCCACCCCCTCATCGCCCGCTTCTCCGCGCTCGCCCACGAACTTGGCGTGGTCCTCCCCATTTCGTTCTTCGAACGCGCCGGTCCCGCCCATTTCAACAGTCTCGCCATGATAGACGCCGACGGCACGACCCGCGGCCTCTACCGCAAGAGCCACATCCCCCAGGGACCCGGCTACGAGGAGAAATACTATTTCTCCCCCGGCGACACCGGCTTCCGCGTCTGGGATACCGCCTTCGGCCGCATTGGGGTCGGCATCTGCTGGGACCAGTGGTTCCCCGAGGCCGCCCGCGCCATGGCGCTTATGGGGGCTGAGGTTCTCCTCTACCCCACCGCCATCGGGTCTGAACCCCCCGCACCCGGCTACGACAGCGCGCCCCATTGGGACATCGTCATGCGCGGACATGCGGGGGCCAACATCCTGCCCGTGGTCGCCTCCAACCGCATCGGCGCCGAAACCCAAGGCGACCGCGAGGTGACGTTCTACGGCTCTTCCTTCATCGCCGACCATACCGGCCAGCACCTTGCCCGCGCCAGCCGCGACGCACAGGAGGTGCTGACTGCCGCTGTCGACCTTGACGCCATCGCCGACCTGCGCCGGTCCTGGGGCCTCTTTCGCGACCGCCGCACCGATCTTTACGCCTCGGTCACAACCCTCACCGGAAGTCGTCCCTGATCGCCCGGCCCGGTCAGGAACCGCCGCCGCAGCCCAAGCGCAAAACAGCGATACTGCAGATTTACAGCAGCGTCAGAGCCAGCCGTAGAACGCCCCTCAATGACAAAGGGCGGAGTCTCCTCCGCCCTCAATCCATTGCAACATCATGACGCGGCAATCAGCCCTGCAATTCCGTCCAGATCGCCGTATACAATTCCACCGCTGATGCCGGACAGGTCGGCAGGAACACGCCCGCCGCGCGGAATTCCTCGGGAATGATCACCTCGGGCGCAGACTTCATGTCTTCGGGCATGAACGCCTCGGACCCGGCAATGCCATTGGCATACCGCGCAAATGACGAAATCATCGCTGCATTCTCTGGTACCATGATGAAATCAAGGAACAGATAGGCCTCATCGACATTCTGCGCATCGCTCAGCAATGCGACCGAATCCATGAAGATGGGATAGCCCTCGACCGGATAGCCGAATGCCACATCGGGGTTTTCCAGTCGCGACCGCATCATGGCGCCGTTCCAGTAGACGGTCGCGGCCACATCGCCTGCCGCCATCTTCTCGGTCATGCCATAGTCCATAGACAGCCACGACGGCTTGGCGGCCACCAGAACATCGCGTACCTGCCGTAGGATATCCAGGTCCTCGGTGCACATCTCGCCGCCGACATACATGATCGCCATCGACATCACGTCATTCATTTCCGGCGTGACGTTGATCTTGCCAACCAGTTCCGCCGGCGGCTCGAGCCAGATCGCCGACGTGTTGATGTCCCCACCATAAACGCTCGTGTTCACGCCAAGGCCGGTTGTCCCCCACTGCCACGGGATCGTGTGGGCCCGACCAGGATCCCAGGCCACATCCATCCATTCCGGCGCTATGTTGCCATGATTCGGCAGCCGCGACAGGTCAAGCGGCTGGATCAGCCCCAGTTCAACGTAGATCGGCACATAATTCGCCGAAGGCACCACCAGATCGAACCCGTGCCCGCCCGCCTGAATTTTGGCCAGCGCAGTGTCGTTGCTGTCATAGTCCGTCACCGTCACAGTGATCCCGGTCTCGGCGGTGAACTTCTCGAGCAATTCCGGCGACGTGTAGTTTCCCCAGTTGTACAGGTTCAGTGTGCCTTCCGCGCTGGCCATACCGGCCGCCAGCGTGAAGATCGAAGTCAGTGTAAGGCGCATATTGTATCTCCCTTTTTGTTCAGTTGCGCTTTCGAGTGGTCAGGAAGAACGCTGTCAGCAGCATCACGGTCAACGCCAGCAGCGCGGTGGACAGCGCATTTACCTCGGGCGTCAGTTGCCGCCGCAGTGCACCCAGCATGTAGGTCGGCAGAGTGTCCTGTCCGGCCGATTTCACGAATTCGGTAATGATGACATCATCAAGCGAAATGACAAAGGCCAACATCGCCCCAGCCATGATGCCAGGTGTCAGAATAGGCAGCGTGATCCGACGGAACGTGGCCCAGGGCGTCGCGTAAAGGTCCGCCGCAGCGGTCTCCAAAGTCAGGTCCATGCCTTCGAGCCGTGCGCGGATTGGCAGATAGGCAAACGGAATGCAGAAAGCCGAATGTGCCAGGATGAGGTAGCCAAGCCCCTGATACCCTGTCACCTGACGCACAACCCCGAACAGTATCAATAGCGCCACCGCCGTCACGATCTCGGGCACCATCAGCGGTGTGTTGATCATCACATAGATCGGCGTCTGCCCCCGGAAACTCCCCCGCCGCGTCGTCCCCAACGCCGCCATGGTGGCGACGGCGGTCGAGATCACGGCGGCAAAGGACGCGATGATCAGCGACCGCGCCGTCGCGGCCTTCACCGTCTCGTTCTCCCAGGCCAGCCGGTACCATTGCAGGCTGAAACCACCCCATTCCGACACCGAAGTCGAGGCGTTGAACGAATAGCCCACCATCGTCAGGATCGGCAGATACAACAGCACAAACGCCGTCACCGCGATCGTCGCGAAGCCCGGTACCCGCGCGACGGAAAAACTCCGGTCAGACATCGCGCCGGTCCGTATTCGCCGCACGCACATAGAAGAGAAGCGCCACGGTCACCACGATCAGCAGGAGCATGGACAACGCCGACCCCAGCGGCCAATTCCGCCCTTGCCCGAACTGAAGCTCGATGAAATTGCCGATCATCATGTTGTTGCCGCCACCCAGCACCCGCGGCGTGACATAGGCCCCGAGCGACGGCACAAAGACAAGGATCGACCCCGCCACGATCCCGGGCCGGATGATCGGAAGGATCACCCGCCGCAGCACCGCCCAGCGGCTCGCATAAAGATCATACCCCGCCTCGAGAAGGCGCATGTCGAACCGGTCGATTGCGGCGAACAGCGGCAGAACCATCAACGGAAGATAGACATAAGTCATGCCGATCAGCACCGCTGTATCGGTAAACACCAGCTGGATCGGTTCAGTGATGATCCCCATGCCCAACAGCATTGAATTGAGGATGCCATCATTGCGGATCACTTCAAGTATTGCAAAAGTCCGGATCAAGAGATTTGTCCAGAACGGGATCGTGATCAGAAAAAGCCATAGCGAACGCTGATCGGGTGGCCGCGTCGCGATGAACCACGCCGTCGGCAGGCCGACTGCAAAGGTGATCAGGGTCGTCGTGACCGACAGCTTGACGGAACGCCAGAAGATCGCCAGATGCGTGTCATTCAGGCTTACCGTCCCGTCGAATATATCGGTCTTCCAGAAGACCCGGAACCATGCCTCGCCAGAGAAAACCCACTCGACGCCCGAGTACTCCGCCGGCGTCAGGAACGAATAGACAAGCACGATCAACAGAGGTCCGATGGCCCCCGCTGTCAGGATAAACAGCGCTGGCGCGGACAGAAGCCAGCCGTTGCGTGCAGTCTGCCTTTCCCGTCCTGCCTCAGTTGCGATGCTCATCTCAGTCGTCCAGGACCTGGACCGAGTCGGGAGCAAACAGCACGACGACCTTCGCGCCCGGAGCGAACCCTGCATCGCCGGATGGCGGCGACTGCACCCGCGCCACAACCTCGACGCCGCCCTCCAGCGTCATATGCACATGCGTATCCGTGCCGAAATACACGCAGCGCGCGACCAACGCGGGAATGCCCCGCGTCCCTGCCGCCGCGATCCGCACCTGTTCAGGCCGGACTGCCACCGTCACCGGCCCGTTTGCCACCCGCTCTGCCACCGCCTCGCCGCTCGCCAGCCGGACAACACCCCCACGGGCCACACCGGGCAAGAAATTTGTCTCGCCAATGAAATCTGCGACGAACCTGCTGACGGGGTTGTTATAGATCTCCCGTGGGGTGCCCACCTGCAACAGCTTGCCCGCCGACATCACGCCCACCCGGTCGCTCATCGTCAAAGCCTCTTCCTGGTCATGCGTGACGAAGACGAAGGTGATCCCCGTCTCATGCTGCAACCGCTTGAGTTCGCTCTGCATCTCCTTGCGTAGCTTGAGATCGAGCGCTGAAAGCGGCTCGTCCAGCAACAGCACTTCTGGCGCCGGTGCCAGCGCGCGCGCGAGCGCCACCCGCTGCTGCTGCCCGCCCGAAAGCTGCGCGGGTTTGCGCCCCGCGAAGGCCTCGAGTTTCACGAGCGCGAGCATCCGCGCTACCGTCGCCGCAACCTGGGCCTTGGGCCTACCCAGCATCTCCAGCCCGAAGGCAACGTTCTGCGTCACCGTCAGATGCGGGAAAAGGGCATAGCTCTGGAACACCGTGTTCACGGGTCGCCGGTTCGGTGGCTCCGCCGTGATGTCCCGCCCGGACAGGAGGATCGTCCCCACGCTCGGACTCTCGAACCCTGCGATGCAACGCAGGAGCGTCGTCTTCCCGCAGCCGGACGGCCCCAGAAGCGTGAAGAACTCCCCCCGGTCGATCCTGATCGACACGTTGTCCAGCGCACGGAACGCCGAGGTGCCATGCCCGAAGGTTTTCCCGACCGCTTTCGCCTCGACGGTCGTCTCTCGCGTCACGCCACCCCTCCCCCCGGGCTCACCCGCGATCATTCTGTCCCGCCCAGCCCGCCTTGACAAGCGCCTCCAGCCGATGAGGCGGCCGCCTGTTGAACCAGGGCCGCGCCGCCTCGATCTCTCCGCAAAGCGCAATCAGCCGCTCATCATCGCCAAAGGCCGCGGCAAGCTGTACCCCAACCGGCAGCCCTTCATGCCAGAAAGTCGGAATCGAGGCCGCAGGCTGCCCGCTCGCGTTGAACGCCGTGCAGTAGGGCGAATAGCGGAACACCCCCTCGGGACCAAGCCGGTAGCCCAGGTAGTCCTCTGTGACATGCGCGAACCGGCCGATCCGCGCTGGCGGCTCCGCCATGACCGGTGACAAGAGGATGTCGCAGTCGTCGAACACCTTGGCCATTTCGCGGCCGTAGGCATGGATCTTGCCTACCGCCGCAAGATAGCCCGCGCCCGAAATCAGGTCAGCAAAGGCAATGGCACCTCGCGCCACGGCCTCAATCTCCCCCTCCTTCAGCGGGCGTTCCCGCGTCTTCACTGCGGTGCGCACCGAAAGTGCCGCCCCGCAGGCCACGATCTCAACCCAGGCCCGGATCATCCCCAGATGGTCCGCCTGGGGGCAATAGGTGAACACCTCATGCCCCAGCGATTCCAGAAGTCGACCTGCATCCAGTGCGGCCTCGGCGCAGGCCGGATGAATCGGATGCCCCAGAAAATCCGTGTCGCACAGTCCGATCCGCAAACGCCCCGGTGGCCGCTCAAGTGACGCGAGATAGCCCTCGCGCAACGGCGGTGCCCAATAGGGCGCGCCGGGATCGGGCCCCGCGCAGGCATCCATCATCGCCGCGGCGTCCCGCACGCTGCGCGTCACGAACCCGTCGATAGCCATGCCTGCCCAGCCCTCGCCTGCCAAGGGCCCGTCCGGAAACCGCGCCCGCGTCGCCTTGAACCCGAACAGCCCGCAATTTGACGCCGGGATGCGCACCGACCCGCCCCCGTCGGACCCGTGCGCCATCGGCACGATCCCGGCCGCGACCGCCGCCCCCGCGCCGCCCGATGACCCGCCAGGAACCCGGTCCAAGTCCCATGGGTTCCGTGTCGGACCGCCATAGACCGCAGCTTCGGTCGCAGGCCCGATACCGCCTTCGGGCGACGTTGTGCGCCCGAAGGTCACGACCCCCGTCGCCTTGATCCGGGCGAAGATCGCGCTGTCTACCGGATAGCGCGTGTTCATGAACAGCCGCGAACCGCAATGGCTCGGAAAGTCCACCGCTTCCGCGCCCAGGTCCTTGATCAGGAACGGTACGCCCCGGAACGGCCCCTCAGGCAGCCCGTCGCGAATTGCCCGCCGTGCAACGTCCTCCCGTACAAGTACGACCGCGTTCAGGTCCGGGTTCACCGCCGCGACACGCTCCAGCGCCGCGTCAAGCAGTTCATCGGGCGTCACATCCCTTGCGGCTACCAGACCGGCCAGCCAGGTTGCGTCACCCGCTTCGTATTCCATGAAGGCCAACCGCAGACTCCCTGTTGCTTTCCGTCAGGCTAGTCGAATTCCCGCGCCCTGTTCTAGCCTCCATTTGCCCGCCATTCCCGCGCGGCCTTATCCATGTCCCTGAGCCGAGGTTCAGAAACTCGTACTTTTCGTTTGCCCCTTGCAGCGAGCGAGGTCCGACGACAGAGTCTTCACTCTTGCTCCGCTGAAGAAGCGCCAGAAAGCTGAGAATGACCCCGCTGCTTGTCAACGGCCCGAGGCCAGCCCCATCCGGAGAGCAGAAGCGCTTGTTCCCATGGGCTCTTTAGGCGATCTTCCGCCAAGACCGCAGGCCGCTCGGGGAATGTCGGGGGAGACCACTCTTCTTGTTGCTCTTCTTGGGCATCCCGCCCGCAGCATTGGCCGCACTTCCGCCATACCCGAACTCCGTCGCCTCGAATGACCTTGATTTCATACTCGAGGACGATCCCGGTTCATGTTGGTCAATTTCCGAAGTCGGGGTTGGCCAGACCGAGATGTATGACCCACGACGTGACGCACTTATTGTCGATGGTGCCATTCGCTATGACGTGACATACCCCGAGCAGGAACTTTGGATAGCTGCTACGATAACGCAGCCGTCTAAACCTTCTTCAAGACCATCAAGGCCGAGCTGATCTGGCGGCGCACTTGGGAAACCCGGCGACAGGCTGAGACAGCCATCTTCCACTACATCAAAGGCTTCCATAACCCGCGCTGTCGGCACTCAGCATTGGGAGGCCCCTTGGGCTTCGAACGCCAAGTGGCCTAATCGAGCACTGGGAGCGACGCAAATACGTGACAGGTCCAGACAGGTCACTCAGCTGTTCGGACGTATAGCATGGCAAAACTGCTACCCACGGTCCACTTCGCCTCAATCTATGTCATTGAAAATCTTATATAAGGTGGTGGGTGATAAGAGATTCGAACTCCTGACATCTTCCGTGTGAAGGAAGCGCTCTACCACTGAGCTAATCACCCGTTCCGCGGTCGTTTAGCCCTAGTCCTGACTGTCCGCAAGGGGCTCGTTCCCGGTGTCCCCGTCGCTGATCGCCTGAACCCGCAACGTCATGGCCCGGATCTTGCCGTTGTCCTTGGTCACCATCCTCCGCACCCTGCCCAGTGGCGGCAGAGCAACCTCGTCCCCGGCAGCGAGAGCTTCAGACAGGACCGTCAGCGCAGTATCAACCACAGAACGCGCATCGGCCTTCTTGACACCGGATTTCTCGGCCACGCGGTCCACGAAGTCCTTTTTCTTCAACACGACTCCACTGCGGGTCGTCTTGGTCTTGGAAACCAGGGCCTTTACCACCGGCTTTGCCGGCTTGGCGCGTTTCGCAGCCCTCTTGCGAGAGGGTTTGGCGTCGTCCTCGTCATCTGCGAGCATCATCCGATCCTGTCTGTTCGGTTGGTCGTGGTCGAGGCTCAGTCACATGCCCGGCACGGAAAGGGGCGCAGACCTGTGTCCGCGCCCCCTCTTTTCGTGTCCGATTCAGTGCGCCGTGGCGCCCGGTGCGCCGTCAGCGGGCTTGGCTGCTGCCAGTGCCGCCGCTTCCTCGGCTTCCTCGTCCCATTCGATGGGCTCGGGTTGCCGCACCAGTGCGAGCTTGAGCACCTCGGACACATGCTTGACCGGGATTATATTCAGCCCCGCCTTCACGTTGTCCGGGATCTCCGGCAGATCGCGGGTGTTTTCCTCCGGGATGAGCACCGTGGTGATCCCGCCCCGCAGCGCCGCGAGCAGCTTTTCCTTCAGCCCGCCGATGGGCATGGCGTTGCCACGCAGGCTGACCTCACCCGTCATGGCGATGTCGCGCCGCACCGGGATCTGCGTCAGGACCGAGACGATGGACGTCACCATGGCAAGACCGGCCGAAGGGCCGTCTTTGGGCGTGGCACCATCGGGGACGTGGACGTGAATGTCGACCTTGTCGAACTTGGTCGGCTTGATCCCCAGTTGCGGGCTCACAGACCGCACATAGGAACTCGCCGCCTCGATCGATTCCTTCATCACGTCGCCGAGTTTACCCGTCGTCTTCATCCGGCCCTTGCCCGGCAGGCGCAGCGCTTCGATCGACAGAAGCTCTCCTCCGACCGACGTCCAGGCCAGCCCGGTCACGACACCGATCTGATCCTCGGTTTCGGCCAGACCAAAGCGGAACCGCTTCACGCCCAGATAATCCTCGATGTTGGCGTCGGTGACGACGACCTTCTTCTCGGTCTTCTTGGCGATCTTGGTCACGGCCTTGCGGGCGACCTTGGCGATCTCGCGTTCCAGGTTCCGCACACCGGCTTCCCGCGTATAAGTGCGGATCATCTCGGTTATCGCGGAATCGGCCAGCTCAAACTCGTTGGCCTTCAGTCCGTGGTTCTTCATCACCTTGGACAGCAGGTGCTGTTTGGCGATCTCGCGCTTCTCGTCTTCGGTGTAGCCGGCCAGAGAGATGATCTCCATCCGGTCAAGAAGTGGCCCCGGCATGTTGTACGAGTTGGCCGTCGTGATGAACATCACGTTGGACAGATCGTATTCCACTTCAAGGTAGTGATCCACGAAGGTCGAGTTCTGTTCCGGGTCCAGCACCTCAAGCATGGCCGACGCCGGGTCGCCCCGGAAATCCTGCCCCATCTTGTCGATTTCATCGAGCAGGATGAGCGGATTTGTCGTCTTTGCCTTTTTCAGCGCCTGGATGATCTTTCCCGGCATGGAGCCGATATAGGTCCGCCGATGGCCCCGGATCTCGGATTCGTCGCGCACGCCGCCCAGCGAAATGCGGATGAACTCGCGCCCCGTCGCCTTGGCGATCGACTTGCCAAGGCTGGTCTTGCCCACGCCCGGGGGGCCGACAAGGCACATGATCGGCCCCTTCAGCTTCACGCTGCGCGATTGCACTGCCAGGTATTCAACGATGCGTTCCTTGACCTTTTCCAGACCATAATGGTCGGCGTTCAGCACGGCCTCGGCATGGGGAAGGTCGCGCTTGGTCTTGGACTTGACACCCCAGGGCACGCCCAGAAGCCAGTCAAGGTAGTTCCGCACGACTGTCGCCTCGGCGCTCATCGGGCTCATCGACTTGAGCTTCTTGAGTTCCGCATCGGCCTTTTCGCGGGCTTCCTTGGACAGCCTGGTCGCCTCGATCCGCGCTTCAAGTTCGGCCACTTCGTTCTGGCCTTCCTCGCCATCGCCGAGTTCGCGCTGAATGGCCTTCATCTGCTCATTCAGATAGTACTCGCGTTGGGTGCGCTCCATCTGGGACTTGACGCGGGTCTTGATCTTCTTTTCGACCTGCAGAACCGACATTTCGCCCTGCATCAGGCCATAGACCTTCTCCAGCCGGTCAGCCACGCTCAGCGTCTCAAGCAGATCCTGCTTCTGCTTCACTTCGATCCCAAGGTGCCCGGCGACCAGATCGGCAAGCTTGGCCGGTTCAGTCGTGTCGGTGACGGCGGCAAGCGCCTCTTCGGGGATGTTCTTCTTGATCTTGCTGTAGCGTTCGAACTCGGCCGCGACAGAACGGACCAGCGCACGGACGATGTCCGCATCCCCGGTCGTTTCATCCAGCAGTTCTGCTTTTGCTTCAAAGAACTTGTCGTTCTTGACGAACTCGACAATGCGCACGCGGGCTTTGCCCTCGACCAGCACCTTCACGGTGCCATCAGGCAGTTTAAGCAGTTGCAGCACATTGGCAAGAACGCCAGCCTTGTAGATTCCGTCCGTCGAGGGATCATCGACACCCGGGTCGATCTGGCTGGACAGCAGGATCTGCTTGTCCTCGGCCATCACATCCTCAAGCGCCCGAACCGACTTTTCACGGCCTACAAATAGCGGCACGATCATGTGTGGAAAGACCACGATGTCGCGCAGAGGCAGCACCGGGTAGGTAGGGCTGAGACTTTTGGTCATGCTCGTTTCCTTGTTTTTGGCAAGAGAGCGGGGTCCCGACAGCGGCAACCCGTGGCCC
The DNA here is from genome assembly GCA_026400355.1 of Rhodobacterales bacterium. Lineage (GTDB taxonomy): Bacteria > Pseudomonadota > Alphaproteobacteria > Rhodobacterales > Rhodobacteraceae > JAPLPE01. The sequence goes on from JAPLPE010000013.1 coordinate 33,275, forward strand.
TCTCCTCTTGGGTCAAGGCACTACATTTGGTGCAGTGCAGGGGTCGTTTCAATGGTCCGACTTCGTAGGGGCAGAATGCGCCCGGTGGAAGTGGGCTGCAAGTCCCTAGTTCTGCACCTTTCCGGCATCTTCCATGTGCGCAACAGTCCCCTTGAGGGCCGCCTTGAGCGCCAGCATCACAAGCTTGTGCGCCTGACCGAACCAATGTGGATCAGGGCCGTATCGCAATCCCAGCTTTTCCACATCCACGGGCGTCAGGGCTCGTTGCGATGAAGGCAAGGCGCGCTTGCCCCAGATGACCGGATCCTTTGCAATCGCTGGATCATAGGCCCAGCCAACGCGATCACAAAGCCTGCGAAACATCTCGAAAAGGACGGGCTGGGCGGGATGGTTGATCCCGTAAAGTTGCAACTGATCCTGATAGGTTTCCCGGATGTAGTCGGAAATGGTGATGTCGCAATTGGCCGCTTCCTTCTCGGCCATCTTCATCAACGACATCTCGATCCGGGCGAGGTTCTGCATGTCGATTGCACCTCTGCAATAGTCGTTGAACACATGCAGATCGCGCCGCCCTTCCTGCCCTCTGGCAAGAAGCTCGGCTCCCTTGACGACTGATTTCCCTTTCGATGCAATAATTTCCAGCGATGCGAGGCCATCAACATAGACATAGGGGATGAACACAACTTCGCCCCGGCTCGAGGCGCGGACATCGGCAACATTGAACGTGGTCGTGGGGTTTTCGATCGCCTGACTGATGATCAGGTCCGCAGTCTCAAGTGCAGCCCGAACGCCGACTTCATCATACTCGCCCCAATATGGGGTAATTGTCTGAAAGCTGGCCTTGATTTCGGGGAACATGTCGCGGCACAGACCACGCATAGCGTTGACCTGGCAATTCCCCAGAAAGAAAACGTTCATTCGTCTCTCTTGTGCACAAAGTTACTGCCTGTCCGAAATAACCATAGACCGATCAGGCGGACAGAATAGTGGCGGTTTTCGGGCGGAGTATTGGAGGTTGAGCGAGTGAACGGTAATTGACGTCTCCTGAACCGACCAAACCTTCAGGATATTGACCAGAGGGTGTTGGGTAGTGGGCTATTCCCAACCCATCAGAGCGGTCAACGTCGTCGCAAGTCGTTCCTGCTGCTGTTCAGGATCAAAGGTGAATGATGAGTCAGGGTGCAGCCACTAAAGCGCCGCTACATCCCCTTGTGCTCTCATGCCCTCAAAGTCATGGACGAAATCGGCAAACCGCCCTTCGGCAATCGCCGCCCGCATGCCGGCCATCAGTTCCTGAAAATAATGCAGGTTGTGCCAGGTCAGGAGCATCCCCGAGATCATCTCCTGCGCCCGGAACACATGGTGCAGGTACGCGCGTGAATAGCCTCGGCAGGCCGGACAAGTGCAGTTTTCGTCCAGGGGCCGGGGGTCGTCCTGATGCCGGGCGTTCTTGATATTGACATGCCCGCGCCGGGTCCAGGCCTGGCCGGTGCGCCCCGACCGGGACGGCAGAACGCAGTCCATCATGTCGATCCCGCGCGCGACTGAGCCCACGATATCGTCGGGCTTGCCCACGCCCATCAGATAACGCGGCTTGTCGGCGGGCAGCATGTCGGGCGCATAGTCCAGCACGCCGAACATCGCCTCCTGCCCTTCGCCGACCGCAAGGCCGCCAACGGCATAGCCATCAAACCCGATGGATTTCAGCGCCGCGGCCGACTCGGCCCGCAGTTCCTGCGTGACGCCGCCCTGCATGATCCCGAACAGCGCATGGCCCGGCCTGTCGCCAAAGGCTTCGCGCGACCGCTGCGCCCAGCGCATCGACATGCGCATCGACTTGGCCACGGTCGCGTCATCGGCTGGCAGCGCGGGACATTCGTCGAAACACATCACAATGTCGGATCCCAGCAGGCGCTGGATCTCCATGCTGCGCTCGGGCGTAAGCATGTGCTTGCTGCCATCGACATGGGAAGAAAAGCGCACGCCTTCCTCGGTCAGCTTACGCAAGGAGGCCAGGCTCATCACCTGAAACCCACCCGAATCCGTAAGGATCGGTTTGTCCCAGTTCATGAACTTGTGCAGCCCGCCCAGCCGGTCGATCCGTTCCGCCGTGGGGCGCAGCATCAGGTGATAGGTATTGCCGAGAAGGATATCGGCCCCAGTCGCTGCCACGCTTTCGGGCAACATCGCCTTGACGGTTGCGGCGGTCCCGACGGGCATGAAGGCCGGCGTCCGGATCTCGCCCCGGGGGGTCGAAATGACGCCGGTCCGGGCCTTGCCGTCAGTCACATGAAGGCTGAATGAAAACGGTGTGCTCATGGCGACGGGCTCATAGCCCAGGGCTGGCCTGCTGACCAGAGCGGGTTGAAGGCTCCAGGTTGGTGCAAGGATCGTGCCAGTCACCGCGCCGCGCAGCGCCACCACACTCCAGGCCACGCGTGCATCCGGGGAACGCGACATTTCGACATGCAGCAGCGCCGCCCCGTGGCCCAAAGCCCAAACCGCATCGCAGGCCGCATCTTCGGGCAGGGCCAGCACCCGGACGTTCCCCAGCAGCACGACCAGATGGGCCAGCCGCTGCCGCGCCGCCTGCGCCACGGGCAAAGCAGCCCCCGTGCCCATGCGGCCGAAGGCTGCCGCATAGAACTGCGGTGCCTGTGCGGCAAAGCCCACATGCTCGTCCCAGCCCTGCAAAAAAAGCCCTAAGGTATCAGTGTCCGTTGCCTCGTGCACTTGACCGGCGCGGAATCCGGCCTCCACCTCTGCAACCGCAGCATCCAGGAGACCGTCCAGCGTTTCGAAATGATGATACAACGTCGGCGCGGTCACCCCGGCCAAGGTACAGACCGCGCGCGAGGTCAACGCCTCCGGCCCTCCGTCCCGGATCAGCTTCTGCGCAGAAGCAATGAGTCGTTCGGTTGTGGACATGCAGTGACCACATAACCGATATATCATCGGTCCACTCACATGGAATTGCTCGTGTTCAACACCTGACACCAAGACCCCGATGAAGGCTCGAAACCACGAGCAGAAAGTTCGACACTGTCTTCTGAATGTTGAATCCCGCCTACAAAGACCTCATGTCGGGTGTCACAAATGAGTTGCTGCGAAACGGTCGAAAACAGATCCGACGCACTTTAGAACAAAGGTGGCATTTGTCTCTGTCGGGGTGTTCTTGGCGGTCTTGTGTGCGGCTTTGCTGCACGCGACCTGGATCGTTCTTTGGGCCGCACGCAGGCACCGCTTGCGCTTGTCCAGGCCGTGTGGGACATCAGTACGGTGATCGCGGTCCTGTTCGGCGTCCTGTTCCTGAAAGAGAAGCTGAACTGGCGCACGGCGATGTCAGTCTTTGTAACTCTCTCCGGAACTATCCTGCTGAGAGCAAGCAAGTAGTGATTTCCGCAACATCGATACCGCGTTCAGACTTGTAGGACATGCAGCAAGGTCTGCGTTGCTGACCTTGCTGCCGATGGTGAAGAAGAGGCAGGGGGAATCTTTCGTGGAGTGCTGAACACAAGCGCGATGACAAAGCCCTCGCTCGCATCACCGCCACCTGCCTGAAATCGTTCGCCCAGCCCTGACTTTACCATTCTGACGCGCCGCCGTTACACGCCTGCCGTCTCTGCCGTGCATAATCCCCGGCAAACCTCCCTTTCGGCTAAGGATCAGACCCATGCCAACCCAGACCGAATCCGCCCGCATCAGTCTGGGTTGGGAAGAATGGCTTGGCCTGCCAGAGCTGGGTCTGCCCTCGCTGCGGGCCAAGGTCGACACGGGTGCCCGCACTTCTGCACTGCATGCCTTCGACATTGCCACATATGGTGACATCACCCGCCCGAATGTCCGATTTTCCGTTCATCCGATCCCCGGCAACGACGAAATCGGCGTCACCTGCACTTCTCCCATCCTCGACCGACGCGAGGTGACCTCGTCCAATGGGGAAAGCGAGTTGCGCTACGTGATCGAAACCCTGCTCGACGTGGGCGGTGCACGCTGGCCGATCGAGGTCACATTGTCGGACCGCGCAGCCATGGCCAACCGCATGTTGCTTGGCCGTCAGGCGCTGACCGACCGCGTCATCGTCGAACCAGCCGCCCGTTTCGTGCAGCCGCCGCGCGACTTTACCGCCTATGCCACCGGCCAGCGGCCACCCGCCGGCCAGAGCGCGCTCCATATCGCGATCCTCAGCCGCGAACCTGACACCTACTCCACCCGCCGCCTTGTCAGCGAAGGCGAAAGCCGGGGTCACCGGGTCGATGTTATCGACACGACCCGCTGTTACATGGCGATCAACGCACTCTCGCCCGAGGTCTATTGCGATGGTATCTGCCTGCCCCGCTATAGCGCAGTGATCCCCCGGATCGGGGCCTCGATCACCAACTACGGAACCGCCGTCATCCGGCAATTCGAAACCTTGGGCATCTATTGCATCAACGGCAGCGCCGGCATCACAGCAAGCCGGGACAAGCTTCACGCCCACCAGGTCCTCGCCCGTCACCGCATCAGCATGCCCACGACCGCCTTCGCGTCAAGCCCCAAGGACACCGACAACCTCATCCGCCTCGTGGGTGGCGCGCCCCTGATCGTGAAGCTTCTGGAAAGCAGTCAGGGACGCGGCGTTGTCCTCGCCGAAACCAAGAAAGCCGCCCAATCCGTCATCTCAGCCTTTCGCGGCCTCAAGGCGAGTTTCCTTGTCCAGCACTTCGTGAAAGAGGCGGCGGGCGAGGATATCCGCTGTTTCGTCATCGGCGGCCGGGTCGTGGCCGCGATGCGCCGCAAGGCGGCCGGTGACGATTTCCGGTCCAACCTTGCTCAGGGCGGCACCGCCGAAGCCGTCCGCATCACCCCCGCCGAACGCGATGCCGCTGTCCGCGCCGCCCGCGCCTTTGGTCTTGGTCTTGCGGGCGTGGACCTGCTCCGCGCCCATGACGGGCCCAAGGTGCTCGAGGTCAACTCTTCCCCCGGCTTTGAAGGCATTGAAAAGGCCGCGCGCAAGAACCTTGCCGCCACGCTCTATGCCGAAATCGAACGCCACGCAGGCCGGACCCGGCTCCGCGCTGCGCCCCTTCCGATCTGACCGGCGGCCCGCCCTTTACGCCCGCCCGCGCAAACCCTATATGATTAGTCAGGTTTTGACCGGAGCGTCCCATGTCCAGCACCGATACCCAGATCGAAGGCACCCCCGTCGTGGCGCCCTCGACCACCGATCACCCGCTTTATGAAGCGGTGGTGCAGGCCTGCCGCTCGGTCTATGATCCTGAAATTCCTGTCAATATCTATGATCTTGGCCTTGTCTATACCATCGCCATCGACGCGGAAAACGCAGTCAGGATCGACATGAGCCTGACCGCACCCGGCTGCCCCGTCGCGGGCGAGATGCCGGGCTGGGTCGCCGCCGCCGTCGAACCCCTGCCGGGCATCAAGCAGGTGGATGTCAACATCGTCTGGGAACCCCAATGGGGCATGGACATGATGTCCGACGAGGCGCGCCTCGAATTGGGCTTCATGTAGCCCCGGCAAACCTCCGCCGATCACGCACTGCGATCACGACATACGGTTCAACCGTGTTAGTTTCATCCCGCAGATAGTCTGTTCCCGTAAAGGGTGAGAGACGTATGGCATGTTCAACCAGCGCGAATTCCTTATGGCAACCCTGGCCGCCGCTGCCCTGCGCCCTTCCCTGTCATTCGCGGTCGATGTCGTGTCCAGCGACTATCCCGGCCTCCTCCTGAACCGCCTGACCTGTGGCGCGACCTACGCTGGCCACGCGGCCCTTGCCGCACTCGGCTCCGAAGGCTGGCTTGACGATCAGCTCTCCCGCCCCGCCCGCGACCCCGCCTTCGACCCTCAACTCGCCACGCTGCGCCTGCGCATCCAGTGCGACGCAGGCGACGAAGGCAACGGCCACCCATGCCAATCAGGCCGGTACCTTTCAGCCGCTCCTTTCCGGCCTCTTCCGCGCACTTATGGCCTTCTCGCGCGACCTCGGCCCCCTGCAACAGGATGTGGCTGTCGTCGTGCAAAGCGAATCCGGCCGCCACCTGCGGTCGAACGCCTCGGGCGGCACAGACCACGGCTGCGCGGGCGCGGTGCGCGTCCTTGGCCCCGGGCCCGCGGAGGCCGCCTGCTCGGCCAATGGCCCGGCCTCGCCAATGCCACACGCGAAGAAGGCGCCGCCCTCGCCGCCGCCACCGACGACCGCCAGGTTCTGGCCGAAGTGCTGACCGGGCATATGGGGTTGCGCGAACTGGCCAAGGTGTTTTCGGGTCTCAGCACCAACCCGATCGGCCTCCATTCCTGATCCAGCCCTTCTTCTGGCCAAGGATATCCCGAGGGGAGGCGAAGCCGGGGGGCCGCGCCCCCGTTCGCGCCTGCAACACAAGCAAACCTTCCGGCATCCCCCCTTGAGCCGCGACCAATCTGCGCCTACCTTCCACGACAAAGGAGACCGCGATGTTCGGCATCCCCGGCAAGCAGGCTGTTACTCTCACCACCACGGCGGCGGCGCAGATCGCAAAGCTCATGGCCCGGGACGGCCATAAGGGGCTGCGCATCGGCGTCAAGAAGGGTGGCTGTGCAGGCATGGAATACACGATGGACTATGCCACCACGATCAACCCGCTGGACGAGATAGTCGAACAGGACGGCGCCCGCGTGATGATCGCGCCGATGGCGCAGATGTTCCTGTTCGGGACGGAGATCGACTATCAGACATCGCTTCTCAAGTCCGGCTTCGAATTCCGCAACCCGAATGTGGTGGACGCCTGCGGTTGCGGCGAATCGATCAAGTTCGATGAAAAGCTGACAGCGAAGGCCTGACCCTTTTCGCGCCCTGCGTGGCCTGCTACTTCCTTGCCAACCAAGAAGAGGGAGATGACAGATGCGCCGCAAACTCGTCGCTGGAAACTGGAAGATGAACGGAACCCGGGCTGATCTGGCCGAGGTTCAGGCGCTGACTACAGCCTTTCCCGCGCCAACCGTCGATTTGCTGATCTGCCCGCCCGCGACGCTGATCGCGCAGATGGTCACCGCCACGCAGGGCCACACCTTGGCTGTGGGCGGTCAGGATTGCCACGCAAACCCCAAGGGGGCCCACACCGGCGACATTTCGGCCCCGGAATTGGCCGACGCCGGGGCGAGCCACGTGATCCTTGGCCATTCCGAACGCCGCACCGACCATGCCGAAACCGACGCTCAGGTCCGCGCAAAGGCGCAGGCCGCCCACTCTGCTGGCCTCATCGCTCTGGTCTGCATCGGCGAGACCCTTGAACAGCGTGAAGCAGGCCAAACCCTCGCCGTCGTCGGAACCCAACTCGCAGGCTCCCTCCCCGACACGGCGACCGGGGCCAACACCGTCATCGCCTATGAACCCGTCTGGGCCATCGGCACGGGCCTTGTCCCCACCCTGCCCCAGATCGCCGAAGTGCACGCCTTCATACGCGCGGACCTGGCCATCCGCTTTGGCGCGGATGGCGCGACCTTCCGCATCCTTTACGGCGGCTCGGTCAAGCCCTCGAACGCCGCGGAAATCTTTGGCGTCCCCGATGTGGACGGCGCCCTTGTCGGCGGGGCGAGCCTTAAGGCCGCCGATTTCGGCCCCATCATCGCGGCCCTGTCTGCCGCCTGAAGGAAAGGGCGGGTCCTGAAACCCGCCCGCCCCTATTCTCCGGCCAGATCGGGCCGCCTCCTGTCGCCCGAAAACAGCCGGTCATAGCGCGTCTCGAAATCCCGGAATTCTGTCCCGCAGAGCCGGTCCCACCAGCGGAAATACAGCCCATAGTTCCCGCCCACCCGCTGATGATGCATGTAGTGGTGCAGCGTCGGCGTCTTCCAGCGCAGCACGGGCCAGCGGTTCCAGCCGCGCGGATAGATCTCGTATCCCAGATGACCGACGACGTTGAACAGCATCTGCAACGTCCCCGTCAGCGCAATCGCCGCCGGGTGCCAGGGCAGGAACACCGTGAACAGCAACAGCGAAAGGCTGCCCACCCCATGCACCATCGCTTCAAGCGGGTGGAACGAAAAGGCGGTGAACGGGGTCGGATCGACGCTTTCATGATGCACGCGATGGACCCGTTCGAACAGGACAGGGTGATGCATCGCCCGGTGCGACCAATAGAACCATGTGTCATCGATCACGAGGACAAGGAACACCGTCACCCCCAGCCACCAGTACCCGTAGTCGCCAAGCCCCGTGTACATGTTGCCAAGGCCCCAGCCGTCCGAAAAGGCCAGCCACACCGCCACGGCGATAAAGATGAACTGGCTCGACAGGCTGAACAGGATCTCGCGGCCAACCTGCGTGAGGCGCGGCCAGCGGCGGCGCGACACCTGACGTTTGCGCAAAAGGCCATGGAGCAGCACCCAGAACAGCGCAAAAAACCCGCAGGCCCAGATCAGATAGCCCACGATTTCCTCGGCCACAAACTGTCCGATCATCCAGCCGTCAAGCTGAATTCCCATCGCCGGATGGATCAGCGCCAGCCCTAGCGCGGCCGAGGCCGCCAGAACCGGCACAAGGACATGCGTCTTCCCCCCGGGCAAAGGGGGGGCCGGTTTGCGCAGCGGATCAGGTGTCGTCTCGGACATGGCAATACTCCATTGGTTGCCGCAAGCACATGGCTGCGGGGGCTGGGTGGAAAACGGACGGGCCAAGACAGGGCCCGGCCCGGGAAACCGGGCATGGGCCGACGCAAGGGCTTGACCCGCATCGTCATTTGACTGATGATCGTTCAATATTTCATGTTTATCATGAAATCAAGCATGAAAAACGATGTTCCTCGACGATGGAGCCCACGCCATGACCCTTTCGTTCCGCCTGATCGACCGGCTGTTTTGGCTGGTCTGGATCGGCTTTCCCTTCGCCTTTCTGGGCACGGCGGAACTTGGCGGCCTCGATCCCGCGCAAAGCCCGCCTGACATCTGCCTGCCCTGGCTCCCCGATTACTCGGTGCTCACGCCGCTGGGTCAGGCGCTCTTGTGGGTCAATTTCGGGGCCGAATTCATGGTCTGGAGCATCGGCCTCGGTCTGGCTCATTGGGTCATCCACCGCGCCGCCAAGGGGCAGGTCTTTGCCACCGAAATCCTCTGGCCCGTGCGGGCGATGGGTATTCTCCTGCTCGTCTGGCCGGTGGCGAGCCTTATCCTCGACAATCTGACCGCATGGTCTCTGGCCGGGCTGATCCCGGGTCAGACCTATGCGCCGATCTGGATGCCCGATATCATCATCATGGGGTTCGGCCTGTTTCTGATGATGATCGCCACGGTGCTGGGTCAGGCCGTCGATCTGGCGCGTGACGCCGAACTGACCATCTGACGGGGCATGCCATGACAATCCGGGTCAACCTCGACGTGATGCTCGCGCGGCGCAAGATGAAGCTGGGGCAACTCTCTGACATCGTGGGCATTTCGCTCCAGAACCTCTCGGTCCTCAAGACCGAGAAGGCCCGCGCCATCCGCTTTTCCACCCTGAACGCGCTCTGCGAGGCGCTGGATTGCCAGCCCGGCGATCTGCTCGAATACATCCCGGGGCCCCAGGAGGACTGACGGCTTGCATCCAGGCGAGGGCCACAGCAAACCTTTCGCCTATGGAACACCTGACCCAGTCGCCCACCGACCCCGCCTTTGTCCAGAACCCCTACCCGTTCTATGACCGCGCCCGTGCGGGCGGCGATCTGTTCGTCTGGACCGACTACGGCATCATCTGCGCCACATCGCACCGCGCCGTCATGGTGCTGCTCAAGGACCGCCGTCTGGGCCGCGAGGCGCCACCCGAAAAGGCCCCCCTCATCGCCCCGCACCTCGCCCCCTTCTACGCGGTCGAGGCGCATTCCATGCTGGAGCTTGAACCGCCCCGGCACACCCGTCTGCGGTCGCTCGTCCTGCGCGCCTTCACCTCCCGCCGCATCGCGGGTCTGGCACCCGAGATCGAGACGCTCTGCAACGAATTGATCGACCGTTTTCCAGCGGGGCCGTTCGACCTGCTCGATGCCTATGCCCGGATCGTTCCGGTTGTCATCATTTCGCGTCTGCTGGGCGTGCCCGAGGATCGGGCGGACGATCTTCTTTCATGGTCGAACGCCATGGTCTCGATGTATCAGGCCCGCCGGACGCGGGCGATCGAGGATCAGGCGATCACCGCAACCAACGCCTTTGCCGCCTTCATCATTGGCTACATCGCCGAAAAGCGGAAAGTGCCCGCCGACGACCTCATTTCGGAACTCATCCGGGCCGAGGAACAGGGGGCGAGCCTGTCGACCGACGAACTGGTCACGACCTGCATCCTCCTCCTGAACGCAGGTCACGAGGCCACCGTGCATACCCTTGGCAACGGCGTGAAAACCCTTCTGGAACAGGGTGCTCGCCCGATCACTGAAACACTCGTCGAGGAAGTCATCCGCCACGACCCGCCGCTCCACATGTTCACCCGCTGGGTCTACGAGGATGTCCACCTCTTCGGCCACGATTTCAAGCGCGGCGATCAGGTGGCGTGTCTTCTGGCAGCAGCCAACCGCGACCCCGCCGCCTATCCCGCGCCCGGAACCTTCGACCCCGGCCGCAAAGGCCTGCAGAACAGCAGCTTTGGCGGGGGCATCCATTTCTGCGTAGGCGCCCCGCTCGCACGGCTCGAACTCGTGATTGCGCTCCGCGTGCTGTTCGACCGCTGCCCCGATCTACGCCTTGCGGAACCGCCTCATTATGCCGACGTGTTCCATTTCCACGGGCTGGAACGGCTGATGGTGACGCGGTAGCGCCTGACTCGCGCCATTGTGGCCAAGCGGGACAAGGGAACGCGCCAGCGTGTCCCCTGCTTGCGCGCGGCATGTCGTCCGGAGGCGAGGGCCGCGCAACACGCCAGAAGTCAGCCCCTTCCCGCGTGGGCGCGACGCCCCCGCCTTGGGGCGGGCGGGGGCTGACGCAAGTGACGGTCAGGACAAAGGCAGTCATCGGCACGAAACCGGTCGCCGGGGATGGTGGCCCGGTCTCCATGCAGTCGCAGCGAAATCCATGCTGGGGCACAGCATGAACCGACCAGCGCCCGCCGGTCCGGGTGCAGCCCCTGCAAATCAGCGTAGGGTGCGTTTTCAGAGCACCTCATCCAGCCCCCTACCGGTCCCGCTCCAGCACACCCCGCGCCTGCACCGATCCGCCGCACAGCCGCGTATGGGATTGGATCGCAAACCGGTCCGTCATGCCCGCGATGTAATCCGCCACGATCCGCGCCAGCGCGACCTCGTCCGACGCCTCGGCCACATCCTTGCGCCACTGTTTGGGCAGTTCCTCGGGCCGGGCCATGTAAAGCGGGAACAGGTCATGGATCACCCGCGTCACCTCGGCCCGCATCTCGACAACCGCCGGGGCGCGGTACATGCGCGCGAACAGGAACTTGCGGATGACCTTCAGGTCTTTCCACAGCCCGTCCGAAAACCGGATCACCATCCGCCCCGCGTGGCGCACATCGTCAACCGATTGGGGGTCAAGGTCGGCCAGCGTCCGGCGGGCCAGCGTGATCACGTCTTCGACCAGAATGCCAAAGAACCGCCGCAGCGCCTCATGCCTCCGGCGGTAGTAGTTCAGCCCCGGATACCTCCGATCCACCTCGACAAAGCAGTCGCGCAGGATCGGCAGTTCGGCCAGTTCATCGGTCGAGAACAGTTCCGCCCGCAGCCCGTCATGCAGGTCGTGATGCGAATAGGCGATATCGTCGGACAGCGCCGCCACCTGTGCCTCGGCACTCGCATGGGTGTTCAGTTCCAGATCGTGCCGCGCGTTGTAGGCGGCCAGTGCATAAGGCACCTCCCCCGTCACCGGCCCATTGTGTTTGGCCAGACCTTCAAGCGTTTCCCAGGTCAGGTTCAGCCCGTCCCATTCGGCATAGTGCCGCTCGAGCGAGGTCACGATCCGGATCGCCTGTGCGTTATGGTCGAACCCGCCATAGGGCGCCATCAGCACGTTCAGCGCCTCCTCGCCCGTATGACCGAACGGCGGATGGCCCAAATCATGGGCCAGCGCCACCGCTTCGGTCAGTTCGCTGTTCAGCCCCAGCGCGGTCGCCACCGTCCGCGCCACCTGCGCCACCTCTATCGAATGGGTCAGCCGCGTGCGGAAATAGTCGCCCTCGTGTTCGATAAAGACCTGTGTCTTGTGCTTGAGCCTGCGGAAGGCCGAAGCATGGATGATCCTGTCCCGGTCCCGCTGAAACGGCGACCGGAACGTGCTTTCCTCCTCCGCATGAAGCCGCCCCCGGCTTGACTGCGGATCAGAAGCGTAAGGTACGGTCATGCCCGCCCCTTCCTTGTGACTGAACTTGTCGACTTTGCCTGGGTTTCCTATATGTCAGATGCAACGGAACGGACAGGCCCAACCCATGCTCACGCTTCCCCCCAAAGTCACCACCCGCGCCTTTGAACGTCTGGCCGAAATCGGTGCCGCCGCGCAGGGCAAGGCGCTCCGCGTCGCCGTCGAAGGCGGCGGCTGTTCGGGCTTCCAGTACGAGATCATTCTCGACGATGCCCGCGCCGATGACATGGTGCTCGAAGGGGCGGGTGAAAAGGTGCTGGTCGATCCCGTCTCGCTGCCATTTCTGGCGGGGGCCACCATCACATTCAGCGAAGAACTGATCGGCGCGCGATTCGTGATCGACAATCCGAACGCCACATCGTCTTGCGGCTGCGGGACGTCGTTCTCGATGTGACAAAACCTCTGGCGCTTTGACATGAAACAGCGGACGCTATCGCCGTCCGCTGTCACGAGGTCCGCCATGCGCATCGCTACATTCAACATCAACGGTGTGAAGGCCAGGGCCGAGGCCGTGACGGCTTGGCTTGACTCCTCCAAGCCCGACGTGGCGCTGCTACAGGAAATCAAGTCGCAGGACGAAGGCTTTCCCCGCGCACTGTTCGAAGACCGTGGCTACCGGGTCGAAACCCATGGGCAGAAGGGTTTCAACGGTGTCGCCATCCTTTCGCGCCTGCCTCTCGAGGATGTGACGCGCGGCCTGCCGGGGGATGAGAGTGACGAACAGGCGCGCTGGATCGAGGCCACGGTGATAGGGACGCGCCCTGTCAGGGTCTGCGACCTCTACCTCCCGAACGGTAACCCCGCGCCGGGGCCCAAGTTCGACTACAAACTCGCTTGGATGGAACGGCTTAAGGCCCGCGCTGCCGCCCTTCTGGCGACCGAAGAACCCATCATCATCGCCGGCGACTACAACGTCATCCCGCAGGTCGAAGACGCCAAACGCCCCGAGGTGTGGCGGGAAGACGCCCTCTTCCGCCCCGAAAGCCGCGCCGCCTTCCGGCGGATCGCAAATCTCGGCTTCACCGAAGCCTTCCGCACCCGCGTCTCGGGCCCCGGCCACTATTCTTTCTGGGATTATCAGGCCGGTGCCTGGGACCGCGACGACGGGATCCGCATCGACCACCTGCTGATGTCACCACAGGCGGCGGACCTGCTCAACGATTGCTGGATCGAAAAGGACATGCGCGGGCGAGAGAAACCTTCGGACCACGTCCCTGTCTGGGTGGATATCGCCGCCTGACGAGGCAAGGCAAGCACCCTGCAAGGCGCTCGCCTCGTGGGGTGGTGCACCCCCCACAAAGCGAGGTCGCGCGTCGCACCAACCAGCGACCCCTTGACCTCGCACCCCCTCACCCCTGCGTCACATCCGCCCCATATAGCCAATCCATTCGCCCCAGAAACGCCCCCGGCGCTACCGCCCCCAGCGTTCTCAGCCCGGCATGGGCCACGGCCCTCTTCACACCCGAAAGGTGATAATTCACCGCATTGGCATTCGCGGCCTCAATTGCGCGCACCACCCGCGCCCGCCGCCGCCCCTGATAGAACCCCAGCGCGCGGGCCACCGACGCATCCGCATCACAGGCCGCCACCAGTACGAACGCATCCTCGATCGCCAGATTCGCCCCTTGCGCCAGAAACGGCAGCGTCGGATGTGCCGCATCGCCGAGGAGAGCCGCACCCACCCCGTGCCAGACCCCGGCGACCGGATGACGGAACAGGCCCCACAGCCGCACCTCGGTCACCCGGCCCAGAAGGGCCTGCAACTCCGGACAGAGGTCGGCAAAGGCCGCCCGGAACCCCTCGGGCGTATCCGGCACGTGCCAGCCTTCCTCAGCCCATTCCTCCTGTTCCCGGACCGCCACGATGTTAACCCGATCACCCGACAGCGGATAGGTCACCACATGCCGCCCCGGTGCCATCCAGATCCGCGCCACAGGTGCATGATCTCCAGCGACCACCGCCCGCCAGGCCACCTGACCGGTAAAGAATGGTTTGTCCCCGCCGTTCAGCGCAGGCCGCAGCACTGAATGGATGCCGTCAGACCCCACCGCCAGCACAGGTTCCAGCACCTCGCCTGACAGCAACGCAATCCGCCCCTCGGCCGATACAGTCTCCACCCGGGCCCCGGTCCGCAAGACAACGCCCGCCGTGGCACAGGCCCCGGCCAGCATGTCGATCAGGTCTGCCCTGTGAAAGAACCTGTAGGCCGGTCCCTTGAGGCCAGTCAGATCAAACCGCGCCACGCGGGCCCCCGACAACCCGTCCATCGGCTCGACCGCCGTGGCCCGTATGCCGCGTTCTGCCATCACCGCCCCAAGGCCCAAAGCCTCAAGCACGACGGCGCCGTTCGGGGTGATCTGCAGCCCCGCGCCCACTTCGGTCAGCGCGGGCGCCTGTTCCAGAACCGTCACCTTGGCCCCGGTGCGGGCAAAGGCCAGGGCCGCCGTCAGGCCGCCAATTCCGCCGCCCACGACGGCAACCGCGCGGCCCCGGTTCGCGCCCATCTCAGTCGTCGCGGTGGACCTTTTCGCGGCGCTCGTGGCGCTCCTGCGCCTCAAGGCTCATCGTTGCGATCGGACGAGCATCCAGCCGCTTCAGGCTGATCGGCTCGCCGGTGATCTCGCAATAACCGTAATCGCCTTCGTCGATCCGCCGCAACGCGGCGTCGATCTTGCTCACCAGCTTCCGCTGCCGGTCTCGCGTGCGCAGTTCCAGCGACCGGTCCGTCTCTTCAGACGCACGATCCGCGATATCGGGAATGTTGCGCGTCTGGTCCTTCATGCCGGCGACCGTGTCACGGCTGTCAGACAGAAGATCGGCTTTCCAGTTCAGAAGCTTGCGACGGAAGTATTCAAGTTGCCGCTCATTCATGAACGGCTCGTCCTCAGCGGGACGGTAGTCGTCCGGAAGGAAGACCTCGGCTTTCATCTCTGCTCCCCTTGCAAGTCCGAAAGCTGGCAATTCCAGGTTACCAGGCATCCGGCACACCCCTCTTGGCTGGCGCGTCTTTAACCCGGCAAAAGCAGAGTGTCACCCCCTGATCAGCAGTCCTTTTGCACCGTTGAAGCTGCGCTGCAGCGTGCTAGGATATTGACAAGAGACATCATGAGGCGCACCCCAGTGGCTCATTTCACAGGCACCGGATCCTATGTCGCCACCGCCGACCTGACACTTGCGGTGAATGCCGCCGTACGCCTTGAACGCCCGCTCTTGGTCAAAGGCGAACCCGGCACGGGCAAGACCGAACTGGCCCGGCAGGTTGCGCAGGCCTTGGGCCTGCCGATCATCGAATGGCACATCAAATCCACCACCCGCGCCCAGCAGGGCCTTTACGAATACGATGCCGTCAGCCGGCTTCGCGACAGCCAACTGGGCGACGAACGCGTGAACGACGTGCGCAACTACATCCGGCAGGGCAAACTCTGGCAGGCCTTTGCCGCGCCTTCAAAGGTCGTGCTGCTGATCGACGAGATCGACAAGGCCGATATCGAGTTTCCCAACGACCTTCTGCAGGAACTCGACCGGATGGAGTTCCATGTTTATGAGACCGGCGAGACGATCCGCGCCCTGCACCGCCCCGTCGTCATCATCACCTCGAACAACGAAAAGGAACTGCCCGACGCCTTCCTGCGCCGCTGTTTCTTTCACTACATCCAGTTTCCCGACTTGGACACGATGCGCCGCATCGTCGAAGTCCATCACCCCGGCTTGAAAGAGGCGCTCCTGACCACCGCGCTGACCCAGTTCTACACCCTGCGCGAGACGCCGGGGCTCAAGAAGAAGCCTTCGACGTCCGAGGTGCTCGACTGGCTCAAGCTGTTGCTGGCCGAGGACCTGACGCCCGAGGACCTCAAACGCGACTCGTCTTCCCTCCTCCCCCGTTTCCACGGTGCGCTGCTGAAGACGGAACAGGATGTGCACCTGTTCGAACGGCTGGCCTTCTTGGCGCGCGGGAAACGCTGAATTCGCAGGAGGTCAGTCCATGAGGGCTGCCTAACTACAAGGGCAATGCCGGGCCAAACCGGCGCTACCCGAACCACTCCAGATCTGAGCGGGGCGGGGCTTCCAGTGGACGCACCGCCCCGCTCACGTACCGCCGCTCCCAACGGCCACCGTTTTACTCGCCTCGCAAAAGGCCGACTCCTGCCCCGGCGGGGGGGGCAAAGCCTGTGCCCTCCGGGGGCAAGGGATGGCCGAACGCTAAGGCGACCGGCCGGAAAGCGGTGATCGCAGCGCGTGACCAAGGCCATGGCCTTGGCCATGGGCTCGTCGCCAAGCGTCAGCACGCCTGACAACCGGCTGCCAGGCAATACCAAGACCCATGCCGAGTCCCGCATTGACCGGACGAATCACCCCGCCACCCCGCCCGAATGGCCTCCAGTCCTCCCCAACGATCCCGACCCCACCTCCCCGTCCCTCCATCAACCCGATCAACATCTTGCGCCCCGTCATTCACGCACCACCAGCGCCCTGAGTCTTCCCGGTCACGCTTGCGCGAAAAACCCGGGCCGCCTCATCGCAGGGGATGCGCCTCCGCCCGCCCTGCGCCAGACTGGAAGACGAGCATCAGGCCCGGGTCCGCCCACCAAAGAAGGTACGCCCGGGGAGCCCACGACAAAGGACATCAGGTGACCCAGATCAGCCCCCCCGTGGTGATCCGCCCGCTTGCCCCTGCTGATGCGGCAGGCTGGCACCGTCTCTGGACGGCCTATCTCAACTTCTACGAAACCAGCCTTCCAGAAGAGGTTTACCAGACACATTTCGCCCGCCTCCTCGGCGACGACCCGGAGGATTATTCTTGCCTCGTTGCCGAACAGGACGGCCAACTCGTTGGCCTCGCGCACTACCTTTTCCACCGTCACGGCTGGCGTATCGAAAACGTCTGCTACTTGCAGGACCTTTACGCTGATGAAACGATCCGCGGTCAGGGTATCGGCCGGAAGCTGATCGAAGCCGTCTATGCCGCTGCCGACGCAGCAGGTGTCAAACAGGTCTACTGGATGACCAACGAGTCCAACACGACCGCCCGCCAGCTTTACGACCGGATCGGGCACTTGACCCCATTCCTGAAGTACCAGAGGCTCGCGTGAAGCGTCTGGCGGCTCTTCTCGTCACGCTGCTTGCTGCCTGCTCTCCGGGGCCGGGGGAAAACACCGTCTCGCGCTCGACGGTCAGCTACTCTCTCCCCCCTATGCGCATCTTTGCCACTACGCCCGCCCCAGCGCCGACGCGCCCCAACAGCGAAATGGTGCAGGATTTTCTCGACCTCGTCTTCCTGATGGAAAGCGGCCGTTCTGTTCCCACGATGACCCGTTTCGAAGGCCCGATCTCGGTCCGCGTCACAGGTCTTGTCTCGCCCACGCTCGTCCCTGACCTGCGCGCGCTTCTCCAGCGCCTGAACAACGAAGCCGGGATCGACATCTTCCTCACCTCCGCCCCCGAAGCCTCGATCACCATCGAAGGCATCTCGCAATCCGAAATGCAGGCCGCAGTCCCCCGCGCCGCCTGCTTTGTCGTGCCTCGGATCGGCTCGTGGGAGGAATTCAAGCGCAGCCGCCGCACGCCCGAGGTGGACTGGACCACACTCACCCAGCGCAAGGAGGCGATCATCTTCGTCCCGGCGGACGCCGCCCCGCAAGAGGTCCGCGACTGCCTGCACGAAGAACTGGCCCAGGCGCTCGGACCGCTGAATGACCTTTACCGCCTGCCCGATTCCGTCTTCAACGACGACAATTTCCACGCCGTCCTGACCGGCTTCGACATGCTGATGCTGCGCGCCTATTATTCGCCGGAACTGCAGAACGGAATGACCCGTGAACAGGTCGCAGCCCGCCTGCCGGGCCTTCTGGGCCAGCTTAATCCAGATGGCGCGCGCCCCGGTGGCCGCCCTGTCAGCGATACCTCACGCGATTGGATCGACGCCATCGAAACCGCCGTTTCGGGCACTGCCAGCCCTTCTCGCCGACGCGAAGCAGCGCTGGTCGCGCTCCACCTTACGACCGCCTTCGGCTGGGACGGCCCCCGCAAGGGCTTTGCCAACTACGTCTACGGCCGCCTCTATGTCTCCGAAGACCCCGCAAGGGCCATATCCGCCTTCAACACAGCCGCCAGCGTCTACAGTGCCCGCCCTGAAACCCGGATCCACCTTGCCCATGTCGCCGTCCAGATGGCTGCGTTTGCACTAAGTGCCGGCGATGCGGACACCGTGCTGACCCTCGTAAACCCCTCCATCCCGGTGGCCGAGGCTGCCCAGAACGCCGCACTCCTCTCCACCCTCCTCATGTTCAAGGCCGAGGCACTCGACCTCAAGGGCCAGAAGACCGACGCCGAGTCAGTCCGGCTGGACAGTCTGGGATGGGCACGCTACGGCTTTGGGACTGACATCAACGTGCTTGACAGGGTGCGTGATGTCTCGGTCCTGACGCCCCGCAACGAAGGCTGAACGCATGATCCTTCCCCTTGGCGGAATGGTGCTTGGTGCCCTTCTAGGTGCATTCCGCGCCCGCCAGAACGGCGGTACGTTCCCCGACATGCTGCAATGGGGCGCGGCCTTTGCGCTTATCTTCGGCCTGATCGGCCTCTTTATCCTCATCATCCTGCAACGCAGCATGATCTAGGGTCCGCACCCATGTTCCTGCCCTTCTTCGAAGCATTGAGGAAAGGCGGGGTCCCGGTATCCTTGCGCGAATACCTTACCTTCCTCGAAGGCATGGGGACCGGAATCGTTACCTATGACGCGGAAGGCTTCTACCACCTCGCCCGGCTGACCATGGTCAAGGACGAACGCCACATCGACCGCTTTGACCGTGCCTTTGCGCAGGCCTTTGCGGGCCTCGACAGTCTCACCCCAGAACAGGTGTGCGAAGCGCTGGACCTGCCTTCCGACTGGCTTGAAAGACTGGCCGAAAAGCACCTGACCGAGGCCGAACGCGCCGAAATCACGGCCCTGGGCGGCTTTGACAAGCTTATGGACACGCTCCGCCAGCGCCTTGCCGAACAGAAGGGCCGCCATCAGGGCGGGTCGAAATGGATCGGTACCGCCGGCACGTCGCCCTTCGGAGCCCTTGGCTACAACCCTGAAGGCGTCCGCGTGGGCCAGTCCGAATCCCGGCATCAGAAAGCCCTCAAGGTCTGGGACCGCCGTGAATTCCGCAACTTCGACGACTCGGTCGAACTCGGCACCCGCAACATCAAAGTGGCGCTGAAACGCCTGCGCCGCTGGGTCCGCGACGGGGCGGTCGATGAGCTTGACCTCGACAGCACGATCCGTGCCACAGCCGATCACGGCTATCTTGACGTGCAAACCCGTCCGGAACGGCGCAACGCGGTCAAGGTGCTGCTTTTCCTTGATGTGGGCGGTTCGATGGACCCCCATGTGAAAGTGGTCGAGGAACTCTTCTCAGCCGCGCGCGCCGAATTCAAGCATCTGAAAACATTCTACTTTCACAACTGTCTCTATGAAAGCGTCTGGACCGACAACCACCGCCGGTGGACCGAAACGACGCCCACTTTCGACGTGTTGCGCACTTATGGCAGTGACTACAAATGCATCTTCGTGGGCGACGCCACAATGTCGCCTTACGAGATAACCCATCGCGGCGGCGCCAATGAACACTGGAATACCGAAGCCGGGTCTGTATGGCTTACCCGGGCGCGAACGCAATGGCCCCAGACCCTCTGGATCAATCCCACGTCCGAGGCGCACTGGGCCTACACGCCCTCCGTCACGCTCATCCGGGACATCGTGGGCGAAGGCCGAATGATCCCCATGACGCTGGCCGGCCTCTCCGCCGGGATGCGCACGCTGGGTCGCTGATCGTTTCCATTCAGCACAATCGGGTGGGCACAACCCACCATTCCATCGATCGCCATTGTGCGGGATCAGCGGGACTTCCAGTGGACGCGCCGTCGCGCTCACAACCAACCGTCTCCCCCGGCCCCGTTCCACCAAGCTCGCATTCGGCCGGAAAGCGTCACGGTCCGCACGAGACCAAGGCAATGGTCTTGGTCAGGTTTGTTTCCCTCAGACGCGCATTCACTGAAACCTGCGCCCTTCCCCGCTTGCCCCACGCCGCCAAGCACCCCATATCTTCTCCATGCTCAAGTTCTCGCCCATCCTTCTTGCCATCGCCTATGCTCTCGTGATGTATCACTTCTCGGCCTGGCGGACCGCGAAGGAACTGGACGCGCGTTCCACCGAACTCGCAGACCCGGTCCTCAAACGCCTGACCGACCGCATGGCGCAGGCGCTCGACCTGCCCAAGATCAAGGTCCACATCTACGAAGTCGCCCCGGTCAACGGTCTGGCCAGCCCTGATGGCCGCATCTTCATCACCCGTGGTTTCTTTGACCGCTACACTGCGGGAGAGGTGACGGCCGAGGAGATGTCCTCGGTCATCGCCCATGAACTCGGCCACGTGGCCCTTGGCCACAGCCGCCGCCGGATGATCGACTTTTCTGGCCAGAACGCCGTCCGCACCGCCATGGCCATGATGCTGAACCGCTTCCTGCCCGGACTCGGGCTGGTGATCGCGAACTTTCTTACCACGCTCGTCGCCGCACGTATGTCGCGCAACGACGAATACGAGGCCGACGCCTATGCCTCCGCGCTCCTGATGAAATCCGGCATCGGCACGGCCCCGCAGAAATCGCTGTTCCGCAAGCTCGAGGCGCTGACAGGGGCACGCGGCGGCACCGCGCCCGCATGGCTTCTCAGCCACCCCCAGACCCACGAACGCATCGCCGCGATCGAGGCGAACGAATCCACCTGGGTCCCCCGGACCTAGCCCAGCCGCTTCGCAAACTGGTTGAGCCGCGCCTTTTTCATCAGGCGCCGCGGCGTCCAGTCCTCTCCCGATAACCGCGTGGCCTCTGCCGCAACGGCAGTCACGACCGCCTCGACTGCCGCCGGATCGCTTTCGTGCAAACCGACAAGGAAATTGTCCGGGTCCACCCGAAGAAGTCCCTCTTCCGCCAGCACTCCACGCGGAAAATCCTGCGCATTCATCGTCAGGATTGCATCCGCCGACCCCGCAACCGCAGCCGCCAGCACATGCACGTCATCGGGGTCCGGCAACCACAGCCGCTGCTCCAGCCCCGGCTGGACCCCCACCATCGCCGCTGGGAACCGGTCCATTACAACCGCCAGCTCACCCCGGGCAAAGACCTCCGCCTCCGGCCCCAGCTTCACCGTCGCCCGCGCCCATTCCTCAAGGATGCGTGCCGACCATTTCGGCTCGAACAACCCCCGCGCCGCACAACCCAGCAGGACTTCGCGCATTACGGTGGGATAAAGGACGCAGGCGTCCAGCACGATGCGCAAGACCTTGCCGTCCGGCCGGGCTTGCTCAGAGGAGGTCAGTGCCATGTCGTATTCCGTAGAAAGATGACGATCGGAGCGAAGAAGCAAAACGCCGGTGTCCGACCTGAACCAAACGCATAGTCCACCCCAATAAACTGAGCGGGATCAGCGGGGCTTCCAGTGGAAGGACCGCCCCGCTCACTAGCTGCCGTCTCTACCGGCCCCGTCCAACAAGCCTCACAAAAGGCCAGCCTCTGCCCTAGCTGGGGCGAAGCCCTTGCCGGGGCAGAGGCTCGCCGAACGCGGTGTGTCCGGCTGGAACGCGTCCCCCGCGCCGCCATGACCAAGGCAATGGCCTCGGTCACCTCACCCGCCTCCCAAAGCCGTTTGGTGGGTGCAACCGACCCCCTCACACATCCCGCCAGCATAGGCTGCGCGTGCTTGACGCCCCGCCCCCCGCCGCGACCATCACAACCGGAAAAACAGCGACTTGAGATACCCGCTTTCTGCCAGATGCGGCAGCAGCGGATGATCCGGGCCCGCAAAGCCCGTGTGCACGATCTGCCCCCGCCGCCCGGCCCGCCCGATGCCACGGGCCGAGGCCGCACGAAACTTCGACAGGTCCGCCGCATGGGAACAGGAACACAACCCCAGATACCCGCCCTCGGCCACGAGAGGCGCCGCCAGCCGCGCCACCCGCTCATAGGCCCGCAGACCCGCGTCCAAAGCGGCCTTTGACGGCGCAAAGGCTGGTGGATCGCAGATCACCACGTCAAACCGTGCACCCTCTGCGCCCAGCGCCGTCAGCACGTCAAACGCATCGCCCTGCCGCACCGCAAACCGACCCGCAGCCCCCATCGCCGCCGCCCCCCTCCCCGCCAGTGCCAGCGCGGGGGCCGACCCGTCCACCGCCAAAGCCGAGACCGCCCCGCCCGCAAGGCAGGCCAGCCCGAACCCGCCTACATGCGAAAACACGTCCAGCACCCGCGCCCCTCGCGCAAGTGAGGCTGCAAAAGCATGGTTCGGCCGCTGGTCAAAGAAGAGACCTGTCTTCTGCCCCCCCATCAGATCGGCCATATAGGTGGCCCCGTTCATCGGCACCGGCACCGGCCCCGCAGGCGCACGGCCATGCACCACCGCCATCTCCTCGATCAGCCCCTCAAGCCCCCGCGCCCGGCCCGACCCGTTCTTGATGACCGTCGCCACTCCCGTCACGGCCACCAAAGCCGCCGTCAGCACACCGATCATCGCCTCCGACCAGGCCGCATTCGGCTGGATCACGGCCACATCACCGAACCGGTCGATCACCACGCCGGGCAGCCCGTCCGCCTCGGCATGGACCAGCCGGTAGAACGGCACCGCATAAAGCCGCGCCCGATGCGCCAGCGCAAGGGACAGCCGCGCCTCTAGCCAGCCCTGGTCAATGACGGCCGCCGCGTCCTGATCCATCATCCGCGCCACGATCCTGGAGACGGAATTGACCGTCACGACCCCCATCGCCCGCCCTTCGGCATCCTCCAGCACGGCGAAGGACCCCGGCACCATCCCCTTGGTCCGCCGGTCAAGCACCAACTCGCCGGCATAGACCCAGGGGAAACCATGTCGGATCGCCCGCGCCTCGGCCTTGGGGGACAGACGGACAGCGGGATAGGGCGCTGCAAGGAAAAACGGCAATGTCATGCCCGCCGTCATATATCCTGGGCGGCAGCGCGGGAAGATGCCAAAGTCCCCCGGCATCCGCATAGAACCCCCGTTGTTAGCGCTAACAAAGCGTGCTACCCCCGCCGCAAGATTCGTGCGCCCCCACTCACTGCCGCAGGACCGAAGGAGACGCAAATGCCCCTCCACCCCGCCATTGCCGCCGTCACCGACCGCATCCGCGCCCGCAGTACCGGTTCCCGCGCCACCTATCTCGACCGGATGGCCCACGCCGCCGGTGACGGCCCGCGCCGTGCCCACCTGTCCTGCGGCAATCAGGCCCATGCCTATGCCGCAACGGGACAGGACAAGGACGCCCTCGCCGCGGCCCGCGCGCCCAATATCGGGATCGTCACCGCCTTCAACGACATGCTATCGGCCCATCAGCCGTATGAACGCTACCCGGACCTGATCCGCGCCGCCGCCCGCGCCGCAGGAGGCACTGCCCAAGTCGCAGGCGGCGTGCCCGCCATGTGCGATGGCGTGACCCAAGGCCAGACTGGGATGGAACTCTCCCTCTTCTCCCGCGACGTGATCGCACTCGCCGCCGGTGTTGCCCTTTCGCACAACACCTTCGACGCCGCCCTCTACCTTGGCGTCTGCGACAAGATCGTTCCGGGCCTCATCATCGCTGCCGCCACATTTGGCCATATCCCCTCGGTCTTTCTGCCCGCAGGTCCAATGACCTCGGGCCTGCCCAACGACGAAAAATCCCGCGTCCGCAACCGCTTTGCGACAGGTGATGCCGACCGCACCGAACTGATGAAGGCCGAAATGGCAAGCTACCACGGCCCCGGCACCTGCACCTTCTACGGCACCGCCAATACCAACCAGATGCTGATGGAATTCATGGGCCTCCACCTTCCGGGTGCGAGTTTCGTAAACCCCGACACACCGCTGCGCGATGCGTTGACCACCGCAGGCACCGAACGAGCCCTCGAAATCACCGCGCTCGGCAACGATTTCCGCCCCGTGAGCGATATCCTCGATGAACGCGCCTTCGTGAACGGCATCGTGGGCCTGATGGCTACCGGCGGATCAACCAACCTGGTCATCCACCTGCCCGCCATGGCCCGCGCCGCCGGCGTGATCCTCGACCTGCAGGATTTCGCGGACATCTCGAACGCCACGCCACTGATGGCCAAAGTCTATCCGAACGGACTTGCCGACGTGAACCATTTCCACGCGGCAGGCGGGCTTAGCTACATGATAGGGGAACTCCTGGACGCGGGCCTGCTGCATGACGACGTCAAGACCATCGCGGGCGACGGCCTCTCCCTCTACACTCGCGAGCCCAAACTCTCCGAAGGCCGCGTCACATGGGAACCCGGCCCGCGCGCGACCCTGAACGACAAGATCGTCCGCCCCGTCGCGGACCCTTTCCTTGCCACGGGCGGCCTCACCCAACTCACCGGCAACCTCGGCCGCGCGGTCATCAAGACCTCCGCCGTCGCCCCCGAACGCCATATCATCGAAGCTCCGGCCCGCATCTTCCACAGCCAGGATGCGGTCAAGGCCGCATTCAAGGCCAATGAGATCACATCCGACACCGTGGTCGTCGTCCGCTATCAGGGCCCCAAGGCAAACGGCATGCCCGAACTGCACAGCCTGACGCCCACACTCTCGGTCCTTCAGGACCGTGGCCTCAAGGTGGCGCTCGTCACCGACGGCCGCATGTCCGGCGCCTCGGGAAAGGTCCCTGCCGCCATCCACGTCTGCCCCGAAGCGGCCGACGGTGGCAACATCGCGCTTCTGAAGGACGGGGACATGGTCCGCCTTGACGCCACCACTGGACAGCTTGATGTGCTGACCAACCTCGCAGGCCGCTCCGCCGCCCCAGTGGACCTTTCGACCAACAATTCCGGCATAGGCCGCGAACTTTTCGAGATCTTCCGCCGCAATGTGGGCCTTGCCGCCGAAGGCGCGGGCGTGGTCGTCTGAACAAGAAAGAACTTTCAATGCCTCCGGCGGAGATATTTCAGTCGAAAGAAAGCAGGGCACCAAACCAGCCTCTTCTTCCGGCTCCAATCATCCCCGACGGAGGCTCCCACCCCGGCCCGGCGCACCCTCGGAAGGAATGACTGGATGACCCCCGAACAAGCCTCCACTGAGACCTCCCGCCTCTGCGGGCTCGCCCCCGTCGTGCCTGTCCTCGTGATTGACGACGCAAGCCGCGCCGAAGGCCTCGCCCGCGCCCTCGTCGCAGGCGGCCTGCTGGCACTCGAGGTCACGCTTCGCACCCCCGCCGCGCTCGACGCGATCCGCGCCATGTCAATCGTCCCCGGCGGCGTCGTCGGGGCCGGCACCCTCCTCACCCCCCAGGATGTCGAGGCCGCAAAGGCCGCAGGCGCCACCTTCGGCGTCTCGCCCGGTGCAACCGACCCGCTCCTTGATGCCTGCGAGGCCAACGACCTCCCCTTGCTCGCCGGCTGCTCCACCCCGTCCGAGGTGATGCGCCTCCTCTCCCGCGGCTACACCGTCGCAAAGTTCTTCCCGGCCGAGGCCAACGGCGGAGTCCCCATGCTCAAGGCCTGGGGCGCCCCCTTGCCCCAGATGCGGTTCTGCCCCACCGGCGGCGTGAGCCTGAAGAACGCCTCCGATTACCTTGCGCTCCCCAACGTCCTTTGCGTCGGCGGCAGCTGGGTCGCCCCCGCCCACCTCGTCAAGGCACAGGACTGGTCCGCCATCACCACCCTTGCCGCCGAGGCCGCCGCCCTCCGTGGGTAGGACAGGGTTCACCCCGCGAATCCCGTCAAAGCGAGGCGGCGCACCCGCGCGGAACGAGCGCCGCTACTTGCCCCACCCAGATTTCCCGCCTACCCTCGCCCGACGCCTTCCGCGAGGACCATGCCCATGTCCACCGCTCCTGCCATCCGCACATGCCTCTGGTTCGACCAGGACGCCGAGGCCGCAGCCCGCGCCTATGTGGCCCTCCTCCCCGACAGCCACATCGAACACTTCTTCCCCCAGCGCGGCGATCCCAAAGGGCGCGCCTTCATGGTCCAGATCAGCCTGCTGGGCCAGAAATACTCCCTCCTGAACGGCGGTCCCCATTACAAACTCACCCCCGCCGCCTCGATCGAAGTCCATCTGGAAACCCAGCCCGAGGTTGACCGCCTCTGGGACGCCCTCCTAGACGGCGGCACGCCCAACCGTTGCGGGTGGCTGACCGATCGCTGGGGCGTCTCCTGGCAGATCATCCCGCGCACCCTCATGCGCCTCATGGACACAAAGGACGAAGCGCAGGCCCGGCGCGTCACGCAGGCCATGATGGCGATGATCAAACTCGACGGCCCCGCACTCGAAGCCGCCGCCAAAGGCTGACGCATCAGTTTCCGCAGGCAGAGGTCCAGACAATCTTGTCCGTGACCGCAGGCAAAAGTAGCACGCTTTCCGCCCCGACGGGTGCATCGCCTTCGCGTTCCACATGCACCTCGATGGCCCCCGCCGCCGCAATGTCCTCGGGGTCATACCAGATGCTACCGCAGAGCACCTGCGGATCGCCCGCGCAAGTGACCGAAGTCTGCACCTTGTCGCCCACATTGAACCTCCGCCCGCCCCGGAACACCCGCGCAACCTCGCCTGCAATCGTGCAGGAGTTGTTTGCATCAGGGCCTGAGACCGTGAAATTCACGATCTGGATCACAGCCGCCGCCCGGGCGATAACGGCATCCGCATAGCAGGGGACAATCGACGCCTCGGCCGTTCCCACCTGAACCACCGTGACGAGGGCCAGAATCCGTCCCCATGTCGTCATCTCAAATCTCTCTACTCACAAATCTCTGTCGTGATCGGCCGCCAGGCAATGACATCCGTCAAGTTCGGCAACAGGATCAGGCCGAACCCATAGGCCGCAATCGCGCCATCTGCGGCAAGATGCACTTCGGCCACCGGAAAACTCCCGATGGACTCGGCGCTTGTCCAGATCGTGCCGCCGACAGTCCCGTCAGGTTCACAGGGCACGCTCACCCGCAGCATATCACCCAGCGCCAGATCCCCTCGGAACGACCGCGCCACCCGCGAAGTCATCGCGCAGTATCCCTGATCGTCTGGCACACCCACTTCGATCCTCTCGACCTGCACGACCGTCACCGCTTCACGGATCATCTTGTCATAGTAACAGGGCGCCAGCATCGCCTGCGCCGTCCCCGCCCAGACCATCAGCCCCACCGCCGCCACGTGCCGGATCATCAAGCAAACTCCTGTCATTCTGCCTTGCCGTCAGACTACGCCCGTGTTGGACGCGACGGCAACGGTCATACCAAACTATTCGCAGGACATTGGCCGTGCCGGCGCATCCGTTGGCGCGTCAAGAAGGCAGGCCCCTGATCCATAACCCGCAGGACCGCCTTCCGGCGGTAAAGGCAATTCCACCGCGGGACAATCGCGCATGGAACCGAAGTCTTTCCAAAGTGTCAGTCCGGCCGCGATACTTGCGGCGCTGTCCGGGGCCATCGGTGCCACGCAGGGGATGGAGATCTGGATGATGGTTCCAACCGGTTTGGGCCCCAGAAAACTGCGGACGATCTCTCCGGTCTAAGTGGACATCCCCTGTTCGCCACCTTCCGGCGGGATCACTTCAAGCGTGGCGCCCTGCAAGATCATCACGGCCCTGGCCACTGGCTCAATGTAATGCCGGCACTCCAGCGCTGCCTGCGCCAGGACTGCCAATGCGTATCCCGACATCGCCACCTTCATCCAACCCTTCCCGCCCGTCCGCCGCGCCGCTTCGGCGCATCCGGGGCGACCAGACCTGCCTGCAGTGTCACTGTCATCGGATGCTTCGGATGCGCCGCGCCATAGCGGTCCAGCAGCGCCCGGATCAGCCCCGGATGGTTTGCATCCTGCGGCACCGACAGCGCCCAGTCCAACAGGATCGACCGGCATTCCGGCGCGCTGATCCCTTCAATGTTGTAGCTTTCCCGGATCAGCCCCTTGGGGTCTTCCGGCACGATTGTCCTGTCCATCCCGCCCCTCTATCCCGCCAATACCCGGCCGATGACCGCATCCGCCCGCTCTGCCGCGGCCTCCAAAGCCCCGGCCAGTGCCTCCATCGTCTCGAACCCTGTCTCGCGCAAAACGAACCGGCGCCCACCTTCGCCCAAAGTCTCCGGTTCGATCGTCCCATCGGTCAAAAGACGCAGCGCAGCCTGCAACTGCCAGAAAAGCGCCGCCGCCGCTGTCAGCGTTGCGGCATCTTCGGGCGAAAAAACGTCCGCCGCGCCGCCCGCCGCGATCTGCCCCGCGATACCCCGCTCCGCCGACCCCGTCAGAAGCGCCCCCGTCTGCGCCACAAGTTCCACATCCTGCAACCGCCCCGGCCCGATCTTGGCATCCCAGACACTGACCGGGGGCTTCGCCGCCGCAATCCGCGCCCGCATTTCGGCCACATCGGTCCTGACAGTGGCCCCCCCGGCCTTCTCGCGCAGCAATGCCTGCCGAAACGCCTCGACCCTGTCGCCCAGCGCCATGTTCCCCGCCACAGGCCTCGCCCGCGTCAAAGCCAGATGCTCCCAGGTCCAGGCCTCGTCCCGCTGGTAATCCTGGAACGCGGCAAGAGAGGTTGCCACCGGCCCCTGCCGCCCCGAAGGCCGCAGCCGCATGTCCACCTCGTACAACCGCCCCTCGGCCGTGGGCGCCGTGATCGCCGTCACAAAGGCCTGTGTCAGCTTCGCATAGTAGGGCCGCGCCGCCAAAGGCCGCGTCCCCACGGACGCCTCGGCCCCCGCCGGGTCATAGATCACGATCAGGTCCAGATCCGACGCCGCATTCAGCCGCCCCGCCCCCAGTGACCCCATCCCCAGCACCACCGCCCCGTTCCCCGGCGGCGGCCCGTGCTTGACCGCAAACTGCGCCACCACCTCGGGCCACAGACTGCGCAGCAGCGCCTCGGCCAGTTCCGCATATTGCCGCCCCGCCTCGGCCGCACCGATCAGTCCGCGAAGGTGATGCACCCCTGTCCGGAACCGCCATTCCTTGCGGAACCGCCGCATCCCGTCGAGCCGCGCCTCATAGCTTTCCGCGTCATGCAAGCAATCGGCCAAAGCGGCCTGCATCCCCTCGACCCCCGGCCAGTCCGCAAAGAACCGACCTGCGATCACCGCATCGAACACGCCGGCATTGCGCGACAGATACCGCGCCAGCGCAGGCGCCGTGGCCGCAATATCCACGATCAGTTGCGTCAACTGCGGGTTCGAATCGAATAGTGAAAACAACTGCACGCCCGCAGGCAACCCCGCCAGAAAACCGTCAAACGCTGCCAGCGCCTCGTCAGGTTTGGCCGCCTCCCTAAGCCGCCGCAGGATCTCGGGCAAGAGCCGCTTGAAGATCTCCACCGCACGCGACGACCGCAGCGCGGGATAGGTGCGCCACCGCGCCGCCATCTCGGCTCCGAAATCATCCACAGGTGCAGCCGCCTGCCCCGGGGCAAAAAACCCCTCAGTCAGGTCATGCACCTCCTTCAGCCGCAGCATCAGATCCCGCCGCAGCGCCGCTTGGGTGACACCCATGAAGGCCGCAAGGCGCGCGAACCCAACATCCGTCGCAGGCAGGTCATGCGTCTGCTGGTCCGCGATCATCTGCACCCGATGCTCGACCTCACGATGCGCGCGATAATGATCGGTCAGCTTGCCCGCCACATCCTCCGGGATCCAACCCGCCGCCGCGAGGCGCGAAAGCCCCTCGACCGTTCCCCGCACCCGCAATGACACATCACGCCCCCCGGCAATCAGTTGCCGCGTTTGGGTAAAGAACTCGATCTCCCGAATACCCCCCCGTCCCAGCTTCATGTTGTGGCCGTAAAGGTTCAGCACCCCGCCCAAGCCCTTGTGGTCCCGGATGCGCAGCCGCATGTCATGGGCATCCTGAATCGCCGCAAAATCCAGATGCCTGCGCCAGACAAACGGCCGCAAAGCTTCCAGAAACCGTGCCCCCGCCGCCAGATCGCCCGCCGCAGGCCGCGCCTTGATGTAGGCCGCCCTCTCCCACGTCCGGCCCACGGATTCATAGTAACCCTCCGCCGCCGCCATCGACAGGCAGACCGGCGTTACCGACGCATCAGGCCGCAGCCGCAGATCGGTGCGAAAGACATATCCCTCGCCCGTCACATCCGACAGGATCGCCGTGAGCCGCCGCGTCACCTTCACGAACGCTGCCCGCGCCTCTGCCTCCTCCCCGCGCTCGAACCGGGTCTCGTCAAATAACATGATCAGGTCGACGTCACTCGAATAGTTAAGCTCATGGGCCCCCATCTTGCCCATTGCCAGCGCCACCATCCCGCCCGCCAAGGCTGCATCCCCGGCCCCCATACCCGGCACGCGCCCCCGCCCGATCTCGGCCTCGACCAGCCGGATCAGCGCGACATGACAGGCCAGATCGGCAAACTCCGTCAACCGACACGTCACTTCTTCCAGCGGCCAGACCCCACCCAGATCGGCCAGCGCAACCAGCACCGCCACCCGCCCCTTGGCCTGTCGCAACACACGCGGAAGCGTTTCCAGCGGCACCTCCCGCAAGGCCGCAAAGACCGCCGCCAGCGCCCCCTCGGGATCGTCAAACGCCGCTGTAAGCCAGTCCGCCTCGCGCACCATCAGCCCGGCCAGATAGGGCGAACAGCCTGCCGCCCCGCCGATCAGGTTGGCAAGCGCCGCGTCTGCATCAGGAAACCGCACCAGCACATCCTGCGCCCTGTCGGGATCAAAGGGTCGCGGACTGCGGATCAGGCGGGCAGTGAAGCTCATGTCCCCACGATGCGCTGCGCCCCGCGCCGGGTCAACACAGGCCCCTTACAGGAACACATCCCCGCCATTCGGACTTAGACACTGCCCCTGAAAATGCCGCGCCGATTCCGAGGCGAGGAAGACGTAGGTCGGCACGATATCGTCAATTTCGGCCAGCCGCCCCACCGGAATCGACGTCCGGACCGTCTCCAGAATATCCGCCGGCACATCGGCAAGGATCGGCGTCTTCGTCGCCCCCGGCGCCACGGAATTGACCGTCACCCCCGACGCTCCTGCCTCAAGCGCCAGTGTCCGTGTCAGCGAAATGATTCCGCCCTTAGCCGCCGTATAGGCCGAAAACCCGGCCGCACCCTTGTAAGCCAGTTGCGATGCCGTAAAGATCACCCGCCCATAGCCGCGCGTGTACATCCCCGGCAGCACCTTGCGCGACACGAGGAACGCACCCCGCAAGTGCACCGCGATCACCCGGTCCCAGTCCACGACCGCCATCTCATGTGCGGCCCCGGCCCGGGCGATCCCTGCGTTCGAGATCAGGATGTCCAAGGGTCCGACCTCGCGCTCAGTCGTGCCGATCATCGTCTCGACCTCGGCCACGTTGCTCACATCCGCCTGCACGGCAATCGCCATCCCGCCCCGGTTCGTGATCTCGGCCACCACCGCCTCGGCCGCCGCCCGCGCCGTATAGTCGGGGTAGTTCACCGCCACCCGTGCCCCGCCTGCGGCCAAGGCCAGCGCCACACCCCGCCCGATCCCGCTCGAGGCTCCGGTGACAAGGGCATTCCGCCCTTCAAAAAGTCCAGGCAAGGCTAACTCTCCCTCTGTCCGGCATCGTGACCGGAATGCATTTCGGCGCTTTGCCCGGACGCTAGCGCAAGCCGTTCTCCTCCGCCACTCCACCATTGGTCCACCTTCAGGCAGAACCGATCTGGCCATTTCCCCCGCCCCTTGCCATCCTGCGCCCCGAAACAAGTAGGACCTGAGGATGAGCAAGAGCCTGAAACGCGTCACCGCCGCCCTCGCCGCCGCCGGGCTTGATGCCCAGCCGATGGAAATGAGTGCCGAAACCCGCACCGCCGCGCAGGCCGCTGCCGCCGCAGGCTGCGCGCTCGACCAGATCGCCAAGTCGATCATGCTGAAGGGGGAGGTTTCGGGTCGCGTGATACTCTTCCTGACGGCTGGCGGCAATCAGGTCGACCTCGCCAAGGCTGCAGACCTCGCAGGCGAACCCCTCGGCAAGGCCGATGCCGACGACATCCGCGACCAGACGGGCTTTGCCATAGGCGGCGTCGCGCCTTTGGGCCAGTTGCACCCCGTCCGCGCCTTTGCCGACCCAAGGCTAAAGGAATTCGACACCGTCTATGCCGCCGCCGGGACGCCGCGTCATATCTTCCCGATCGCCCCCGCCGATCTGCTCCGCGTCTCGGGCGCCACCCTTGCGGCATTTACGAAATAAGTATCTGATATCATTTTACTAAATAAGATCGGCATCTTTTCGCCGACCTGATGTAAACGTTTTTCACATTAGCCCTTGAAGCGGCACCCCTACTTCCCGATATTGGGTCATGTGAAAGACATTCACATCAACACCGACAGGCGAAGGA
Source organism: Rhodobacterales bacterium (assembly GCA_026400355.1). Classification (GTDB taxonomy): domain Bacteria; phylum Pseudomonadota; class Alphaproteobacteria; order Rhodobacterales; family Rhodobacteraceae; genus JAPLPE01. The sequence goes on from JAPLPE010000013.1 coordinate 65,914, forward strand.
GTATCCCTGATGAGTTCGACCGAAGTTTACCCGCCGTCCGGTCCGCGGCCCGGTCTTGACCGCGCCTCCTGGTTCAGCCGTGCCGAAGGCTGGCTCGACGACAAGGGCAAGGGTGCCTGGATCGCCGCCATGATCGTCGGTTTCGTCATCTTCTGGCCCATCGGCCTCGTTTTCCTTGCCTACATGATCTGGAGCAAACGCATGTTTTCGAAGTCCCGCAATTGTGGCATGAGTCGCAGCGACCACCACCAGTCCTTCAACGCCGCCCGCAGCGCGATGCGCCCCTCGGGCAACTCGGCCTTCGACGCCTACAAGGCCGAAACGCTGCGCCGCCTGCAGGACGAACAGGCCAGCTTTGAAGAGTTCCTGATCCGTCTCCGCGACGCCAAGGACAAGGCCGAGTTCGACCAGTTCATGGAAGACCGCGCCCGCAAGGCCCGCACGTCCGAGCCCGACGCCGGCAACACCGCCGCCGCCTGATCCCGGTCCCGGTCGCGGCCCCCCACCGGGGGCCGCTGTCCCTCCTCCAACAACCACGACCAGCGAAGTCGCGCGCCGCGCGGACGAGCATACCACCAACCCCTTCACATGAGGTTCCCCATCGATGACCTACGCTGCCACCTCTTCTGCGCGTCCCGGCCTGCCTGACCCCGCACGCGAGGGCGATTTCTACGCTGGCGTCTCGATGAAGCGGCTTCTGGCCTGGGTCGTCGATGCGCTGCTGATCTTCGCCCTCTGCATGATCGTTCTGCCCTTCACGGCCTTCACCGCCGTCTTCTTCTTCCCGCTCCTCTGGCTCGTGGTGGGCTTCTTCTACCGCTGGATCACGCTGGCAGGCGGTTCGGCCACCTTGGGAATGCGCCTCATGGCGATCGAGATCCGCGAACAGGACGGCTACCGCCTGACCGGCACGACCGCGCTCCTGCACACGCTGGGATACACCGTCTCGGTCGCCGTCGCCCCCCTGCAACTGATCTCGGTCCTTCTCATGGTGGTGCGCGGTCGCGGCCAGGGCCTGACTGACATGATCCTCAGTACGGCGGCCATCAACCGCCCCGCGCGCTGATCCCCCGCGCCGCGCGCCCCCCCCAAAAAGGGGGGGCTTGGCGTCAGGGCGAGGTGTTGCTAACGTCGCACCAATCCGGCCCAAATCGCAAGAGACATGCGCCACACCCTACCCATCGCGCCCCAGTTCTATGTGACAGCGCCTCAGCCTTGCCCTTATCTCGAGGGACGGCTGGAAAGAAAGCTGTTCACCGCCCTGCAAGGCGAAGGGGCCGAGCGCCTGAACGACGCGCTCTCGAAACAGGGCTTCCGGCGGTCGCAGAACGTGCTCTACCGCCCCTCCTGCGCCGAATGCTCCGCCTGCCTCTCGGCCCGCATCCGGGTGGCCGATTTCCACCCGACGAAGAGCCAGGCCCGCGTCGCCCGCCGCAATCAGGCGCTCCGCCGCCGCGCCACCAGCCCCTGGGCCACCGAGGAACAGTTCTCCCTCTTTCGCGAATACCTCGACAGCCGCCACGCCGAAGGCGGCATGGCCGACATGGACCTCTTCGAATTCGCGGCCATGGTCGAGGAAACCCCGATCCGCTCGCGCCTGATCGAATACACCCACCCGGACGAAACCCATAACGAACTCCGGGGCCTGCGCGCCGTCTGCCTGACCGACATCCTCGATGACGGCCTTTCGATGGTCTATTCCTTTTTCGACCCCGCCCATGACCGCGACTCGGTCGGGACCTATGTCATCCTGGACCACATCCGCATCGCGCGTGAACTTGGGCTTAACTATCTCTATCTCGGCTACTGGGTCCCCGGCAGCCCCAAGATGGGCTACAAGAGCCGCTTCAGCGCGCTCGAGGTCTACCGTCTTGGCCGCTGGCAGGATATCGGCGATCCCGAAAACTACTCGGCCGAAACCCATCCGCTCTCGGTCGATCCCATCTCCGAACAGGTGGCCCGCATCGCCCTTCCCGACACAGACCCCTTGCGGGACTGACGGATCGTGCATCTTCACGCCTTCACCATCGTCGTGCCCGACTATGACTCGGGCATCGCCTTCTACGTAGGCCAGCTCGGCTTCGACCTCCGCAGCGACGCTGACCTTGGCGGCGGGAAACGCTGGGTCATGGTCGCCCCTCCGGGCGCTCAGACCACCATCCTGCTGGCACGGGCCTCGGGCCCGGAGCAAGAGGCGGTCATCGGCAACCAGACAGCCGGTCGCGTCGGCTTCTTCCTCTACACCGACAATTTCACAGCCGACCACGCAAGGATGAAGGCTGCCGGAGTCGCATTCGACGAAGAGCCCCGCCACGAATCCTACGGCTCCGTCGCGGTCTGGCGCGATCCCTTCGGCAACCGCTGGGATCTGCTGCAGCTTACATCGCCCGCCTGACTCAGGACCGACCCGGAATCGTAAAGGGGTGCCCCACAGGGCGCCACCCTCCTTGCTCTTCTCTGACGTCAGGAAATGACCGCGTTGTCATCCCGCTGGACGACGATCACGGTCGACCGGGGCAGGCCCGTACCATCGGGGAACGATCCGCCGGGGTGCTGCAGGCCCACAAAGACCGACCGGCGGTCGGACGAGAAGGCGACCCATTCGGGACGGTCCATCGTTGTGGCCCCGACAGCAGAGCCCGCCATACGGGTGTGAATGGCGATCATTGCGGCATCCATGCCCGTCGTCTCGGGCGTCAGCGCCAGCCATTCCCCGGTCCCGTCCACATCAAAGCGCGCAACAAGAAGCGTGCCTTCATTCACGAGCGATGTCGTGTCCCCGGCCACGACATCCGGGTTTGACGACACCCATTTGTACAGGAACTCGCCCCGTTCATCGTCGCCCAGATAGACCACCAGATGCCCGTCACGGGTCAGGACCGAGACGGCGTCTTCATGCTCGAAACGGCCCTTGGCAGTATGCTTGACCGGAACCGAGGTCGGGTCGGCCGGGTTGATCTCGACGAAGTAGCCAAAGCGGTGGGGCTCGTTCGGGTTCATCGCAATGTCGAACCGGGGATCGAACTTCTCATGGTTGTAGTTGCTTTCAACCTCGATACGGTAGCGAACAAAGCCTTCGGGCATCGCCACACCAAGAGTAGTCGAACCGAAGTAGCCGTTAAAGTCTTCCTCGCAGGTGAGAGAGGTGCCCGAGGGAGTCCGGCCAGCGCCGCAGTTGTTCAGGGTGCCCAGCCCTTGCGTGCCGGTCGGGTCGGCGGCCGTCTGGAGCAGCGGGTGAGCGGCGGCGGGACCTTTGATCTTGATGGGCGAGTTGTTGGTGATGCGACGGTTGAAGTGCGAATCAACGACGATCCCCCAGCCATCGGCCCCATCGGCAACTTCCATCACGGTCACGCCCTGTGCGTTTTGCAGCAACAGCACGTCATCGGTGCTCAGCGGCAGGCCGTCCGGGTTGCCCGGCAGGTTGATCTTGTTGTTGACCTATTCATGGTTCAACGCGATGACCTGATAGCCGTCGACGTTGAAGAGTTCCATGCCGTCGGTGTTTTCGCCAAAGGCGCGTTCCTGACCGGCAGAGGTGACACCGGTTTCGGGGTTGAATGCCGGCGCATCCGAGAACAGCGGATTGCCCCAGCGGGCGACAGGCTTCCAAGAATAGCCTTCTGGCACATGGACCGAGAAATCGGTCTGAATCCCGATCGGCGTGAAACCGAAGCGTGAGATGGCAGCAGTCTGCGCCTGCGCCGAGGTCGTCTGCATCAGCGTGCCAAACCCCATGGCCGCAGCACCGGACCCAAAGGCCACAACACCACCGAGGAACCTCCGGCGCTACAGTGAAGCTTCGATGACACGATCGAAATCGACAGTTTCGCGGGCCGGGCGCACCTTTTCGTCCCGGGCATCAAAGGACATTGGCTTGCGATGTTCGTCTTTCATGGTCTTTCCCGCTGAATGGCGGCTGCGTGAGTCTCGCGTTCCTTCAGGCTAGCCGCCCCAGATCACAGCATGAAAGAAGAGGCGGCCTCCCCCTGTCGCTGCACATGAAGCAGATTGTCACGCCCTGGGACTTGAAACAAAGTTGCGAAAACACCCGCCCTCACGACATTTTCTCCGCAACCGGTGTTGACGCCCCCGCGTCATCGTGCATAAGTCCGCCAACGCAACAAAAGGCCCAAGGGAATGTCCCTTATTCTTGTATCGGAAGAGGTTTGGCGCATGGGCCGGTAACGGCAGACCATCCACGGTCCCTCATGCGCCCCCGAAGACCGGGGGTTTTTTTATGCGCCACGCAGAGGCAAAGACGACAACGGAGAATGGCAGATGACCCGCGAAATGACCGGAGCGAAGATGGTGGTTCAGGCCCTGAAGGATCAGGGCGTGGAAGTGATCTTCGGCTATCCCGGCGGTGCCGTGCTTCCGATCTATGACGAGATCTTCCTGCAGAACGACATCCGGCACATCCTCGTCCGCCACGAACAGGCCGCCGTCCACGCCGCCGAAGGTTACGCCCGCTCAACCGGCAAACCCGGCGTGGCACTCGTCACCTCGGGCCCCGGTGCGACGAATGCAGTCACCGGCCTGACCGATGCGCTGATGGATTCGATCCCGATCATCGTCCTCACCGGTCAGGTCCCTACCTTCATGATCGGCACTGATGCCTTTCAGGAGGCCGACACCATCGGCATCACCCGCCCCTGCACGAAACATAACTGGCTGGTGAAAGAGACGGACAAGCTCTCCCAGACCATCCACGAGGCGTTCCATGTCGCTACATCGGGCCGCCCCGGCCCGGTCGTGATCGACATCCCCAAGGACGTGCAATTCGCGACCGGCCGCTATGCCGACCGCGCGCACCATGTCTCGCGCTATCAGCCGCGCAAGAAAGGCGACCCCGACGCCATCATGGTGCTGGTCAAGATGATGGAAACGGCGAAGAAGCCCATCTTCTACACCGGCGGCGGCGTCATCAACTCGGGCCCTGCCGCCAGCGAACTGCTGCGCGAACTCGTCGATGCGACGGGCTTTCCGATCACCTCCACGCTGATGGGCCTCGGCGCCTATCCGGCGAGCGGAAAGCACTGGCTTGGCATGCTCGGCATGCATGGTCTCTACGAGGCCAATATGTCGATGCATGACTGCGACCTGATGATCAACATCGGCGCCCGATTTGACGACCGCATCACCGGTCGGATCGACGCCTTCTCGCCCCGTTCTCGCAAGGCGCATATCGACATCGACCCCTCGTCGATCAACAAGGTCATCCGCGTCGATGTCGGCATCGTGGGCGACGTGGCCCATGTCCTGCAGGATCTGCTCGACGTCTGGAAATCCCGTGGCCGCGTCACCGACCGCAAAGGCCTGTCCGGCTGGTGGGACGAAATCGCGGAATGGAAGAAGATCGACTGCCTCAAGTTCAAGAACTCAGGGAAAACGATCAAGCCCCAGCACGCCGTCCAGCGGCTCGAAGCATTGACCAAAGGCCGCGACCGCTACATCACCACAGAAGTCGGTCAACACCAGATGTGGGCGGCCCAGTATCTCAACTTCGAAGACCCCAACCGCTGGATGACGTCAGGCGGCCTCGGCACAATGGGCTACGGCTTCCCGGCCTCGGTCGGCGTGCAACTGGCCCATCCCGACGCGCTCGTCATCAACGTCGCGGGCGAGGCGTCGTGGCTGATGAACATGCAGGAACTCGGCACCGTCGCGCAGTACCGCCTGCCGGTGAAGCAGTTCATCCTGAACAACGAACGCCTTGGTATGGTCCGCCAGTGGCAGGAGCTGCTGCACGGCGAACGCTATTCGCAAAGCTGGTCCGAAGCGCTCCCCGACTTCGTGAAACTGGCCGAGGCCTTTGGAATCAAGGGCATCATATGCAAGGACCCCGCCGACCTTGACGACGCGATCATGGAGATGATCAACCATCCCGGTCCGGTGGTGTTCGACTGCCTCGTCGAAAAGCATGAAAACTGCTTCCCGATGATCCCCTCGGGCAAGCCCCATAACGAAATGCTCCTCGGCGAAGCGGACACCCAGGGCGTGATCGGATCGCAGGGCGCAGTGCTGGTGTAGGCCGACCCGTTCCCGGACCTCAGGCCCGGGGACGATCCAGCCAGACGCAAGAAAGCAAGGCCAGGACACCAATGACCCCCAATGCCGAGGCCAAACCCAAAGCCCGCGACCTCTGGCTTGACGTCGCCAAAGGCCTTGGCATCGTCCTCGTCGTCGTCGGCCATACCTGGCGTGGGCTCGACTCTGCCGGAATGATCGGCGACCCGAACCTGTTCCGGCTGATCGACACGATCATCTACAACTTCCACATGCCGCTCTTCTTCCTGCTGTCCGGCATGACGTTCGAGTCCTGGGCCTTGACGCGCCCCTGGTCCGAGGCCGCGATCAGCCGGGTCACGCGCCTGCTCTGGCCGCTTCTTCTTTGGACCTACCTCTTCGCCGCCGCGCGGCTCGCCTCAGGGGAAGCGGCTAATACCCAGATGAACGGGCTGCAGAGCCTTGCCTTCTGGCCCCTGCCACCGCGCGATCACTTCTGGTTTCTCTGGGCGCTCTTCCTTCAGCACCTTGTCGTGCTTTCCCTGATCCGGTCTGTGGGCTACCCGCTGGGCACTAGTGTGTGGTTCGCGCTGGCGGTGATCGTCGTTCTTGCGTCCAGCTTCACTCCCGTGGGGCTGAACGCCTGGACCTTCGGCGCCGCAACCAATGCCGGGGCCTTCCTGACCGGTCTTGCACTTGGGCCCGGGGGCTTGCGCCCGCAGGGACTGTTGGCCTTCGCCCTGGCTGCGGCGGTGTTCCTGGGTCTGCAGGCGCTCAGCTTTCGGCTGCCGCAATCCCTGCTGATCAGCCAGGGGCTTGGCATCATCCTCACGCTGGCCTTTCTGGCGATGGTCAGGATCCTGTCCTCCGGTCCCGAAACCCCGATCCTGCGACTTTTCGCCAGGCTTGGTGTCGCCTCGATGGGCATCTACCTCGCCCACACGATCTTTGCTGCCGGCATCCGTGCCGTCCTCTCCCGCATCACCACCGATGTCAGCCTGCACATGATCGCCGGCACCCTTGCCGGAATCATCGGCCCGCTCGTCATCTATGGCATCATCCGCCGGGTCGGCCGTCCCTCATGGATCGGCTTCTAAGGCCCATGCCCGCACCAACCAACAGAAGGTAGGAACACAATGTCCGCACTGAACATCAAGAAAGGCTCCACGAGCCATTCCGCATACAACCTCCGCGACACGCATTCGGACAAGATCGAACGCCACACGCTGGCCGTTGTCGTCGAAAACGAACCCGGCGTCCTCGCCCGGGTGATCGGCCTCTTCTCCGGTCGCGGCTACAACATCGAAAGCCTCACCGTGGCCGAAATCGACCACGAAGGCCACCGCTCGCGCATCACAATCGTGACCTCGGGCACCCCTCATGTGATCGACCAGATCGAGGCGCAACTGGGCCGAATCGTCCCTGTCCACGAGGTCCATGACCTCACCGCCGCGGGTTCCGCCGTCGAACGCGAACTGGCCCTCTTCAAGGTCGGCGGCAAGGGCGATGCCCGGGTCGAAGCGCTGCGCCTGGCCGACATCTTCCGCGCCAATGTGGTCGACTCGACGCTCGAAAGCTTTGTTTTCGAAATCACCGGCACCTCAGACAAGATCGACGCCTTCGCCGAACTCATGCGCCCTCTCGGCCTCATCGATGTCGCCCGTACCGGCGTCGCGGCCCTCTCGCGCGGTGCCTACAAGTAAGGCAGGTTTCAAATTGCCACTGCCGGACCACTTGCCCGACATGGCTGGTTGTAAAGGGGCGCTGCCCCTTGGCCCACCTGCGAAGCCTCACGCCGGGGTATTTCATCCGGGTCGAGATCAGGACGAAAGAAGGCCCCTTTGTCATCTTGGTCGCAAATACTCCGGCCGAAGGCGCACCTCTCCACCCCGGATCACGCCCGATCACCCATCCAGAGCGCACACCCTCGACTCCGTCCTCCGTTCCGGCTTTGATACCCGCCAACCCAAAGCCAGACCGGAGCACCCATGCCCCCCCGCAAGATCATCATCGACACCGACCCCGGCCAGGATGACGCGCTTGCCATCCTTCTGGCCCTCGCCTCGCCCGATGACCTTGACCTGCTTGGCATCGTGGCCGTCGCAGGCAACGCCACCCTGCCGCAGACCCAGCGCAACATCCGTGTCATCTGCGAGGTCGCCAACCGCCGTGACGTGAAATGCTTTGCCGGCAGCGACAAGCCCATGTCACGCCCCCTGCTGACCGCCGAACATGTCCACGGAGCGACAGGCCTTGACGGCATAGACCTGCCCGAACCGACTATGCCGCTCCAACCGCAGCACGGCGTCGATTTCATCATCGACATGCTCCGCAGCCACGAGGCGGACACCGTCACCCTCTGCCCCCTCGGGCCACTTACCAATATCGCCACCGCGATGGCACGCGCCCCGGATATCATCCCCTGCATTCAGGAAATCGTCCTGATGGGCGGTGCCTATTTCGAGGTGGGCAACATCACCCCCGCTGCCGAGTTCAACATCTACGTCGACCCCGAAGCCGCCGACATCGTCTTCCGTTCCGGCGTCAAGCTCACGGTCGTCCCCCTCGACGTGACCCACAAGGTCTTGACAACAAAGACCCGCATTGACGCCTTCCGCGCCTTCCGCACGCATCTTGGCGATGTGGTCGTCGCCTGGCTCGATTTCTTCGAACGCTTCGACGTGCAGAAATACGGCAGCGACGGCGGCCCTCTACATGACCCCTGCGTCATCGCCTGGCTCCTCGAACCCCACCTCTTCTCCGGCCGCTTCATCAATGTCGAGATCGAGACCCAATCCCCCCTCACCCTCGGCATGACCGTCGCCGACTGGTGGGGCGTCACCGACCGGACGCGCAACGCCATGTTCCTCAAGGACATTCACGCCGACGGCTTCTACGCGCTCCTGACCGACCGCCTGTCGCGCCTGTGACAACCGCCGTCCACCTCGCCGCGCCCGAGGACCGCGACCGACTCCTCTCCCTCATTGCCCGCAGCCACGAGGAACGCGGGCTGCGTCTGGACGATCTCCACCGCGACCGCGCCACAGCCCCCCTCCTCGCTGGAAGCCCCCATGGGGCGATCTGGCTCATTGGCCCTCAGCGCGCACCCTTGGGCTATGTCATCCTTTCCTTCGGCTGGTCCGTCGATCTGGCCGCGCTCGAAGGCTGGCTCACTGACATCTACGTCCGCCCCTCCGTCCGCCGCCGCGGCATCGGCACTGAAAGTCTGCATGGCATCGCCATCGCGCTGGCGCAAGGCGGCCTCCGCGCCCTCCACCTCCGCCTCGACCCGACCGACATGGCGCTCGCCCATTTCGCCGCCCGCGCCGGTTTCGTGGCGCAGGCCAAAGCCCTGATGACTGATCCCCTCTGATCTGAGGGGTGGGTGCAACCCACCATCCGCAGAACACCCGTTGGGTGGGGTTCACCCCGCCACCCCTTCAAACCACACTCCCCTGAGCGGGATCAGCGGGCGCGAGGGCACAGGCACCCATACACCCCATCCCCCCTTGGCGCACCACCTCCGCGCCGCTACATCCCTCATATGAACCTGCACATCCCCTTCGACAACAGCTACGCCCGCCTGCCCCCGCGCCTCTTCACGCCGCAGGAGCCGACGCCTGTCAGTCAGCCACGGATCATCGTCGCCAACGATGCCCTCGCCCGCACGCTCGGCATCGACCCGGCCGCCCTTCACATGCCCGAGGCCGCGCAGGTCTTTGCCGGCAACCTTATCCCCGAGGGGGCCACCCCCATCGCGCAGGTCTATGCCGGCCACCAGTTCGGCAACTGGAACCCGCAACTGGGCGACGGCCGCGCCATCCTGCTGGGCGAGGTTATCGACACCACTGGCCAGCGCCGCGACATCCAGCTCAAAGGCTCCGGCCCTACCCCCTACAGCCGGGCGGGCGATGGCCGCGCCTGGCTCGGCCCCGTGCTCCGCGAATACCTCGTATCCGAGGCGATGCATGCCATCGGCATCCCCACCACCCGCGCCCTTGCCGCCACCCTCACTGGCGACACCGTTTACCGCGAAACAAGGCTCCCCGGCGCCGTTCTCACCCGCATCGCTGCCAGCCACATCCGCGTCGGCACCTTTCAGTTCTTCGCCGCCCGCAATGACGTCCCCGCCCTGCAGGCCCTGACCGAACACGTCATTCAGCGCCACTATCCCAACGCGACAGACCCCGCCGGCCTCCTCACCGCCATGATGGAACGGCAGGCCAGCCTCATCGCCCAATGGATGGGACTGGGCTTTGTCCACGGCGTGATGAACACCGACAACTGTGCCGTCTCGGGCGAAACGATCGACTACGGCCCCTGCGCCTTCATGGACATCTACCACCCGAACACGGTGTTCTCTGCCATCGACCAGTACGGCCGCTACGCCTATGGCAACCAGCCGCAGATCGCGATTTGGAACATCGCCCAGTTCGCGACCGCCCTGATCCCCCTGATGCCCGACCGGGACGCCGCCATCGACAGCTTCTCGGCCATCGTGAACCGCTTCCCCGACCTCTACGCCGCCGCCTGGCTCAAGGTCTTCGGCGCCAAACTCGGCCTCTCCACGCCGACCGAGGATGACCGCCCCCTGATCGAAGACCTACTCGCCCTGATGACGCGGGACGGGTCCGACTTCACCAATACCTTCCGCGCGCTAGGCACACCCTCCGCCTACGACCATTTCGCCGACCGTGCTGCCTTCGATGCATGGGAAGAACTCTGGCACAACCGCAATCCGGACGCGGAACGCATGGCTTACAGCAACCCCGCCGTGATCCCCCGCACCCATCTGATCGAGGCCGCGATCTCCGCAGGCGTGGCGGGCGACTTCGCCCCGTTCCACGCCATGCTCGCTGCCATCACGCAGCCCTACACGGCCACCGATCCGCTCTACGCACGCCCACCACGGGACGAGGAACGTGTGACCCGGACTTTCTGCGGCACCTGACCGGCACCGCCCGCAGCCTTCATCAAGGGGCAACCGGGATACGCCATCATGACCGTGATCCGGACCCCAAAAAATGAACGGTTCGTTGCCCCACCGTTGGTGAAATACCGACATTTCACCGACGCGATACCGACGTGTTACCGACGCAATACCGAAACCCGGATTTCCGTCATTTCACACGCATTATCATAGGCTTACTCGACACAGAAATCGTTGCCCCCCGGATTCCCGCGAATCTTAACGATCATTTCCTGTTGATTAACAGAATCCCGGCCGCGACCAGCACCAAAGCACCGACCAAAGGCAGCCCAACCGGCTCTCCCAACAGCGCCCATCCCAGCCCAACGCCGAACACCGGCGAAAGGAAGGTAAACGACGCGACCCCTGACGCCGGATAGATCGACAAAAGCCAAAGCCAGAAGATGAATCCTGCGCTTACCACCACGATGATCTGAAAGACCAGCCCCGCCATATGGAACCACTGCAGATCCCGCACCAGATCGCCAAAAAGCGGCGACAGCATCAGCAGGATCGGCGCCGACACCAGCACCTGCCAGAACAGCTGCACCTCGGGCCGCGCCCGCTTCAGCGGTGATGCCTTGGCCATCATCGCGGTCGCGGCCCAGCCCATCGCCGCCCCGAGCGCGGCCAGATCGCCCGCAATACTCGCCGTCCCGCCATGCCGGTCCGACATTGCCAAAGCCACGCCGCCGACACACAGTGCAAGCCCCAGCCCCTTCTTCGGCGTCAGCCGGTCCGCCGGCAGAATGAAATGACTTGCCAGCGCCATCCAGACAGGCATGGAATAGAAGATGACGCTCGTCCGGCTGACGGTTGTCAAGTCCAGCGCCATGAAAAGAAACAGGAATTCAAAAGCAAATATGGTCCCGGTGATGACCCCGGCAATCGCCACTGCCCAGCTGCCCCGCAGTGGTATCCCCCGGTAACGCAGCCACAGATACACACAGATCGCCGCACCGGCCGACCGTAGCCCGGCAAAGAAGACCGGCTGCAACCCGCCATTGGTGACCTTGATGATGACCTGATTGAACGCCAAGAGAAGCGCAAATCCCGTCAGGGACGCTGCCCCGAACAGGTCGATCCGATCCCTGCGCTCCACTTGGTCCCCGCGCCAAAGGCCGGCAAAGGCCCTTGTCTTTCATTCTGGCAGAAATACTCACGCGGAGAGGGTCAGAGCCCTCTCCCCCGAAAGCGCTACTCGGTCACCTTGACCGAGGTCATCACATCCGGCGTCCCGATGACCGACCCGTTGTCGCCCTCACCGCGCTTGATCGCATCCAGCACTTCAAGGCCCGAGGTCACCTCACCCACGACCGTATACTGGCCGTTCAGGAAATCACCGGCATCGAACATGATGAAGAACTGGCTGTTGGCCGAATCGGGGTCCTGCGCCCGGGCCATGCCGACCGTGCCGCGCGCGAACGGCGTGTCCGAAAACTCGGCGCCCAGATCGGGCATCTCCGAGCCGCCCATCCCCGCCATCGACAGATCACCATCGGCGCGGCCATATTGCACGTCCCCGGTCTGGGCCATGAAGCCGTCGATCACGCGGTGAAACACTACGCCATCATAGGCCCCGGCATTGGCCAGCGCCACGATCTGCGCGACATGGTTCGGCGCACCTGCTTCGTTCAGCTCGATATGGATGACCCCGTTCGCCTCGCCGGCAACGGTGATGTCCAGACCCACGGCGAAGGCCGGCCCGCCAATCAGGGCCAATACGGCAGCAAGCCTATACATCGGCAGCCACCCGCACGGTGATCATGCGATCCGGGCTCGCAGGCGGCTCGCCGCGCACGATGGCGTCCACATGTTCCATCCCGGAAATGACCCGGCCATAGACCGTGTACTGCCGGTTCAGAAAGTGGTTGTCGCTGAAATTGATGAAGAACTGGCTGTTGGCCGAATTCGGGTTCGACGACCGTGCCGCACCAAGCGTGCCACGGTCATGCGGCAGGCCCGAGAATTCGGCAGGAACATCCGGCAGGTCCGAACCGCCCGTCCCGGCGCGACGGATGTTGAACCCGTCTTCCATGTCGCCATGCTCCACATCACCCGTCTGGGCCATGAAGCCGTCGATCACGCGGTGAAAGCAGACATTGTCATAGGCCCCGGCGCGGGCCAGTTGCTTCATCCGCGCAGAATGCAGCGGTGCCACGTCCGGCAGCAGGGCGATGGTGACGGGGCCATCCTTCAGCGTGATGATGATCGTGTTTTCGGGATCTTTGATCTCGGCCATAAGGGCCTCCTTGAACTGTCTCAGGGGTCAGACGTAAGCCTTGGCCCGCCATATGCCAATGCGGGACGGTTGACGCAAGCGCCCCCGTCGGTCAGGAAGGCCCCAATTCAGCCAAAAGGGAATACCGCAATGACCTGGAAAACGCTCGACGACATGGATCTTGCAGGCAAACGCGTGCTGGTCCGGGTCGATATCAACGTGCCGGTCGAAAATGGCCGTGTGACGGACGCGACCCGCATCGAACGTATAATCCCCACCATCAAGGACATCCTTGCCAAAGGCGGCACCCCCATCCTGCTCGCGCATTTCGGCCGCCCGAAGGGCAAGTCCGACCCGGCCTTCAGCCTCCGCATCGTCCAGCCCACGCTTGAAGCCGCCCTTGGCCGGTCTGTGACCTTTGTCGAACGCCCGACCCGCGCCATCATCGACGCTCAGCCTCAGGATGCCGTGATCCTCTTGGAAAACACCCGCTTCACACCGATGGAAGAAGCCAACGATCCCCAGATGGCCCAGTTTCTGGCAAGCCTTGGCGACGTGTTCTGCAACGACGCCTTTTCCGCTGCCCACCGCGCCCATGCCTCGACCGAAGGCGTGGCCCATCTGCTGCCCTCTTTCGCCGGACGGCTCATGGCCGAGGAACTGGCCGCCCTCGAAAAGGCCCTCGGCAAACCCACACGCCCCGTCACCGCCATCGTCGGCGGCGCCAAGGTATCGACCAAGCTCGACCTGCTCGGCAACCTCGTGACCAAGGTCGACCACCTCATCATCGGCGGCGGCATGGCCAACACCTTTCTTGCTGCCCAGGGCCTCCCTGTCGGCAAATCACTCTGCGAACATGACCTTGCGGCCACCGCGCTCGACATCCTTGATAAGGCCAAGGCCGCAGGCTGCGACGTGATCCTCCCCCGCGACATCGTCGTCGCCCGTGAATTCAAGGCCGGGGCCGACCACATCATCCTCGCCCCTGACGCCTGCCCCGCCGACGGCGTGATACTCGACGCAGGCCCCGCCACGGTGAACCATATTGCCTCCGTGCTGCGGGAGTCGAAGACACTGGTCTGGAACGGCCCCCTTGGTGCCTTTGAAATCGCCCCTTTCGACATGGCCACAACGGCCGCCGCGCGCGAGGCTGCAACGCTCACCAAGGCCGGCCACCTTATCTCGGTCGCAGGCGGCGGCGATACCGTCGCGGCGCTGAATGCCGCTGGTGTGGCTGACGACTTCACCTATGTCTCAACCGCAGGCGGCGCCTTCCTCGAATGGATGGAAGGCAAGGAACTGCCCGGCGTCACCGCCCTGATGGGCTAAGCCGCAACATCACAATTGCATGGCCGGTTCGCCCGGCCTATGCCAGCGCAGAGTCTATCCCGAAGGGTTTGAAACCGATGAAAACGACCAAGACCGTCCAGAAGATCCTGAGCCACTACGAAGGGGAAAACCCCGGCGTAAAGACCAACCTCGCCCGGATGCTGATGGAAGGCAAACTCGGCGGCACCGGCAAGATGATCATCCTGCCGGTCGATCAGGGTTTCGAACATGGTCCCGCCCGCAGTTTTGCGGTCAACCCCGCCGCCTATGACCCGCACTACCACTACCAGATGGCCGTCGATGCAGGCCTTTCCGCCTACGCCGCCCCCCTCGGCCCCCTCGAAGCCGGGGCCGACACCTTTGCCGGCCAGATCCCGACGATCCTCAAGGTGAACTCGGCCAATTCGCTCCTCCCCGCCGCCGCACCCAAGACCCAGGCAATCACGGCTTCGGTCGATGACGCCCTCCGCCTCGGATGCTCGGCCATCGGCTTCACGATCTACCCGGGCTCGTCCATGTCTCTCGACATGTTCAGCGACATCGCCGAAATGCGCCGCGAGGCGACTTCGGTGGGCATCGCGACCGTGATCTGGTCCTACCCGCGCGGAGAAGACCTCGACAAGGATGGCGAAACCGCCGCCGACGTGACGGCCTATGCTGCCCATATCGCGGCCCTTCTTGGCGGGCATATCATCAAGGTCAAACTCTCGACCGACCATCTGAGCCAGAAGGAGGCCAAGGCCGCCTTCGAGAAGGGCCAGATTCCCGTCGCAACCCAGGCCGACCGCGTCCGCGAATGTGTCCGCTCGGTCCTGAATGGCCGCCGCCTGATCGTCTTCTCGGGCGGTGCAGCCAAGGGCGATGACTCGGTCCTCGACGACGCCCGCGCGATCCGCGACGGCGGCGGCAACGGCTCGATCATCGGCCGCAACTGCTTCCAACGCCCCCGGGAAGAGGCGATGGCACTCCTGGCCACGATGGTCGACATCTACAAAGGCAAGGCCTGATCCGCCCCGCGTCTGCCCGCCGGGCGACCTCGCGGGTTGCACCGTGACCCTTTTTGACAGACAGATGGCCCGGGTGAACACTCGGGCCAATCGTTTTCATAGGTTTTTTTTCATGCGCTTCTCCGCCCCCATACTTCTTTCCCTGTTCGTTCTGGCGTCCTGCGGGCCTCAGGGTGCTGATAACACTGACGGGATGCTTGATGCCGCGACAGCCGACGGATTGCTCGTCCTGATCCAGGATGGTGAAACCCTGCAGGTGGCCGGCTCCGCCGACGGCGTCAGGTCGGCAACCGGAAGTCTCTGGGCAATTGACGAGGCGGGCGCTTCTTCCAGAGGGATCGACATCACAGCCGATCAGGTGGAAGTCATCGCTGTCTTCGACGGAAGCTTTGACCTGACAGCGCGGGTGCCGCTGACGCTCCTCCGCATCAACTCCAGTCTTCTGGTTGGCGACACCTTGGCCGCTGATAGCGATTATGACCTTGGTCCGGATGGCGGGACGATCTGGCTGACAGCGATCGAGACCAAATCAGATGGGTCCTTCCGCGTTCGCGGTCAGTTCAACGGACAGACCTGCCCGGTGCCCGACGTCGCCGGGAATTGCTACACCATCGAAGGTGTCTTCGCTTTTGACCAGCCCGAACTGCCTGATGATGCTGTCACCGGCGATCTTGTCAGCCCGGCGCCCTGACGCCTGAAAACAGGGGATTCACAAAGCGAATCGGATCTGTCAAACTACTTGAAGGCAGCCCGGCAAGAGGCGGCTAACGAAGGCAAGCAATGTTCCAACGCAACCGACCGGCCCTGGGTTCAATCTTGTTCATGATGATCATGATCATGATGGGACTGTATTTCACCTTCGCCGCAATTCAGGGCGACTATGGTGTTTTCCGGCGGGCCGAGGTGAATGCCGAACGCAAGGATCTCAAGATCGAACTCGCGACTCTTCAGGCCCAGGTGACCGAACTCGAAAACTTGACGCGTCGCCTCTCGGACGACTATCTCGACCTCGACCTTCTCGACCAGCAGGCCCGCGACGTGCTGGGCATGGTCCGCACGGACGAAATCGTCATCCGCTGAACCCGCTCCTTGCAGGCTTGTGCCGCTGTCGCATAGCCTCATAGGGATCGGTGGGAATCCATCATGAATCGTCTGGGTCCCGCTCTTGCTGGCTGTTCAAGCGCCGACAATCTGAGCGAAAACCGAGCTTGCGTCATGATGCCCGAAATGAACGGTGCCGTCTCGCTTGCCGTCAACGGCAACGCCGTCGATTTCGACGGAACTTCTTCAAACCTTTCTGTCGAAGGACAACATTATACCGGCGATGAAACTATCACCACAACCTCATACTCATCCAACCAAGTCCGGGGCAACAACGGCTTGTCGGTCTCGGCGATAGATGGTTTCTCGTTCTCGGCGAGTTGGGACCAGACCGAACCTTCGACTTCACTCGCCCAGGCGCGATCACGAAAGCCTGCTTCGACACGGACGACAGGGCAGATATAGAAAGCGAAGCCTCCTTGTCATTAAGCTTGGCCCCCAGGGCGGCACTCTGACTCTGCGCAGAATCGCCCCACTGCCTGATGGCGGTTTCCGCGTCCGTGGCTGCTATTCCGCCCAGCTTTGCCCCGCGGGGCCACGCAACTGCGCCCGGCTGAACGGCACAGTCGCCTTCGACGATCCGAATCTGCCAAAGATCGGCAATGCGCAGGCCCTCATCCCCTCGGGCTAGCCCGGGAATCCAATCAACTCCGGCGGTCAGTTGAGAAGGATCGGGGCAATCTCGGCGGGTGAATCGAAGGAAAGGTTCAGCAAACTGCACTCATCCGAGACGACATTGTCCACCATTTGACAAAGTGTCATGGCAAAACGGCCCGACAACTGGCGGAATGCGTCGGAGTTCTGATCGGCGATCTGTTGCGGCGAGACGTCCTCGCCAATCAAGATCGAGAACTGCGACGGCAAACCCTTCGATTCCCATCGGGTTTCAGTTTCTGCAAGAAAGACGGTCCCATAGTCCGCGTTCGGTGCCTTACCGGGTCGATAGCCGCCGGACCATTCAAAAGTGAAGTCACCAATGTGTGGTACGGCTGTGCCGTGCCTAACCGCGCCGCCAAGCCGCAAACAGGAGTCGGCCGTCAAGCGCGTATTGACTTGCCCATCCCAACCACCCTGATTGGTCGGAGACCGAAGTCTCTGACCGCGAAACGACATCGTCATCGTTCCATCACCCAGAACGCTATAGGTGCCGGGTGCGCCGCCCAAGTACTCCGGCCCGACGATAATCGTGTCGGGCGTCTCCGTCTCATAGGCGGCCAAATGAAAGATGGCGAGGACAGGAAGGAAATATGAAAGCTTCATAATCGTTCCATCTGGAATAGCGGAATCAGATAAAGGCCGTCTTGCCCTGACGGCAAGTGCATCTTTCTGGCGTCTGCCACCTCCCGTTGGTCACGAAACCCGATGCGGACGCAGCTTCTGCTTTTTGCGCACCAGACGGCTTCCGTCCGTGAATCGGCCTTGCCTCGCCTTATCGAGATGGTAACACCCCGGATAGCCTCCTTGCATCCCTGTCAATCCGGGCCGCCCCCCGCTTCTTGCGCAACGCTGCCATGCGCGGGACGATTGGCTTTACCCTCTCGCCAAGGGCAGCCCCGTGTTGTAACTGATAGTTTAACGCTAAACTATCTATCCCAGCGAGAGGGCGTCCCCGAATGGCCACCAAGAAACCCGCCGAGAAACCGAACGTCTCTGCCAAGGAACTGCTAGGTCACTACCGCGAGATGCTCCTGATCCGCCGCTTTGAAGAGAAGGCGGGCCAGTTGTACGGAATGGGCCTCATCGGCGGGTTCTGTCACCTTTACATCGGGCAAGAAGCTGTCGTTGTCGGCCTCGAAGCCGCTGCCCAAGAAGGCGACAAGCGCATCACCTCCTACCGCGACCACGGCCATATGCTCGCCTGCGGGATGGATCCCAAAGGCGTCATGGCCGAGCTTACGGGCCGCGAAGGCGGCTATTCCCGTGGCAAGGGCGGCTCGATGCACATGTTCTCGAAGGAACGCCATTTCTACGGCGGCCACGGGATTGTCGGCGCGCAGGTGCCGCTGGGCGCAGGCCTTGCCTTTGCCGACAAATACCTTGGCAACGGGCGCGTGACCTTTGCCTATTTCGGTGACGGGGCGGCCAACCAGGGCCAGGTCTATGAAACCTACAACATGGCTGAACTCTGGCTCCTCCCGGTCGTCTTTGTGATCGAAAACAACCAGTATGCCATGGGAACTTCGGTCAAGCGGTCCACGAAGTCCGCCTCGCTGTGGCAACGTGGTGCCGCCTACGGCATCGAGGGCGAGGAAGTGGACGGCATGGACGTTCTGGCGGTCAAGGCCGCCGGGGAACGCGCTGTCGCCCACTGCCGGGCCGGAAACGGCCCCTATATCCTCGAGGTCAAAACCTACCGTTATCGCGGCCATTCGATGTCTGACCCGGCGAAATACCGGACGCGCGAGGAAGTCCAGAAGATGAAGGATGAACGCGACCCGATCGAACAGGTCCGCCAGATGCTTTTGACCGGGAACCACGCGACCGAAGACGATCTCAAGCTTATCGACAAAGAGATCAAGGACATCGTCAGCGAAGCCGCAGAATTCGCCAAGGACAGCCCCGAGCCCCAGCTTTCCGAGCTGTGGACCGATATCTACGCGTAAGGGAGAGACAGACATGGCAACCGAAATCCTCATGCCCGCCCTCTCTCCAACGATGGAAGAAGGCACACTGGCTAAGTGGCTCGTCAAGGAGGGCGACACCGTCAAATCCGGCGATATCCTGGCCGAGATTGAAACCGACAAGGCCACGATGGAGTTCGAGGCCGTCGATGAAGGCACAATCAGCCAGATACTGATCCCCGCCGGCACCGAAGGCGTCAAGGTCAATACCGCCATCGCGGTTCTCTTGGCCGAAGGCGAAAAGGCAGGCGCACCCGCAGCCGTTGCGGCCCCTGCCCCCGTGGCGACTCCCGGCCCCGTGGCGACCCTCGCCCCCGTCGCGGCCACCGTCGCCGCCGCCCCTATCGCACCCAAGGTCGAACAATCTCCCGACTGGCCTGCAGGCACGCTGATGAAGCAGATGACCGTCCGCGAGGCGCTGCGCGAAGCCATGTCCGAGGAAATGCGCCGCGACGAAACCGTCTTCCTCATGGGCGAGGAAGTTGGTGAATATCAGGGCGCCTACAAGATTTCCCAAGGGATGCTGGACGAATTCGGCGCCAAGCGCATCATCGACACGCCGATCACCGAACACGGCTTTGCCGGGATCGCGGTCGGCGCAGCCTTTGGCGGACTGAAGCCGATCGTCGAATTCATGACCTTCAATTTTGCTATGCAGGCGATGGACCAAATCGTCAACTCGGCGGCCAAGACGCTTTACATGTCGGGCGGCCAGATGGGCGCGCAGATGGTGTTCCGTGGCCCGAACGGCGCCGCAGCCCGCGTTGGCGCGCAGCACAGCCAGGATTACGCCGCCTGGTTCATGCAGATCCCCGGCCTCAAGGTCGCCATGCCCTACTCTGCCGCCGACGCCAAGGGCCTGATGAAGACTGCGATCCGCGACCCGAACCCCATCATCTTCCTTGAAAACGAAATCCTCTATGGCCGCACCTTCGACGTGCCTGCCGTGGACGATTTCACCATCCCCTTCGGCAAGGCGAAAATCGAACGGTCTGGGAAGCATGTCACCATCGTCTCCTTCGGCATCGGAATGACTTATGCGCTTGACGCGGCCGAAAAACTCGCCACCGAAGGCATTGACGCCGAGGTCATCAACCTGCGCACCCTGCGCCCGATGGACACGGCCACGATCCTTGAAAGCGTGAAAAAGACGAACCGCTGCGTCACCGTCGAAGAAGGCTGGCCCCAGGGTTCGGTCGGCGGCTACATCTCGTCTGTCATCATGCAGCAGGCCTTCGACTATCTCGACGCGCCGGTCATCACCCTCACGGGCAAGGACGTGCCGATGCCCTATGCGGCCAACCTTGAAAAGTTGGCTCTTGTGACGACGGCCGAGGTTATCGCAGCCGTCAAGCAAGTCACCTACCGGTAAGGAGAGCGGCAATGCCCATTGAAATCCTGATGCCCGCCCTTTCCCCAACGATGGAGGAAGGCACGCTCGCCAAATGGCTCGTCAAGGAAGGCGACACCGTCAAATCCGGCGATGTCATGGCCGAGATCGAGACCGACAAGGCCACGATGGAATTCGAAGCCGTCGATGAAGGCGTGATCGGCAAGATACTGATCCCCGCCGGAACCGAAGGCGTCAAGGTGAACACCGCGATTGCCGTGCTTCTGATAGACGGGGAAAGTGCCAGTGCCGCCCCTGCGCCCAAACCCGCCGCCGAAGCAACAGTGGCCGTAGCCCCTGCCTCGGTTGCAGCCGTCCCTGTTGCCGCAGCCCCAGCCCCCAGATCCGAAGGCACCCGCGTCTTCGTCTCCCCCCTCGCCCGCCGCATCGCGGCCGACAAAGGACTGGACCTGACCGCCATCGCTGGCTCCGGCCCGCATGGCCGTATCGTTAGGGCCGACGTGGAAACCGCCCTGCCGAAACCGGTAACGGCAGCCTCAGTCATCGCGGCACCCACTGCTGCCCCGGCCACAGCCAGGCCCGCGACCACCGGCATGCCGACGGGCCCGTCAACCGAAACCGTCCTCAAGATGTACGCCGACCGCAAGTACGAAGTGGTCAGGCTAGACGGCATGCGCAAGACCATCGCTGCCCGCCTGACCGAGGCAAAACAGACCATCCCGCATTTCTACCTTCGTCGCGATATCAAGCTTGACGCGCTGATGAAGTTCCGCGCCGAACTCAACGCGCAGCTCGAGGCGCGCAAGGTCAAGCTGTCGGTTAACGATTTCATCATCAAGGCCTGCGCGCTGGCCCTGCAACAGGTGCCCGCCGCCAACGCCGTCTGGGCCGGTGACCGAATCCTGAAACTGAAACCCTCTGACGTGGCGGTGGCCGTGGCCATCGAAGGCGGCCTTTTCACACCGGTCCTGAAGGATGCCGACCAGAAATCGCTTTCGGCCCTCTCCGCCGAAATGAAGGACCTCGCCACCCGTGCCCGCGACCGCAAGCTTGCGCCCCACGAATATCAGGGCGGCTCCTTCGCAATCTCGAACCTCGGCATGTTCGGCATCGACAACTTCGACGCGGTCATCAACCCACCCCACGGCGGCATCCTCGCCGTCGGCGCGGGCGTGCCCAAGCCTGTCGTCGGCAAGGACGGCCAGATCACTGTCGCCACCATCATGTCGGTTACACTCTCGGTCGATCACAGGGTCATTGACGGGGCGCTAGGCGCGCAGCTTTTGCAGGCCATCGTCGATAACCTCGAAAACCCGCTCGCCATGCTGGCCTGACCATGTAGGAACCGCCCGGCGGGGGCGGCCCTTACCGCCCGGGGTCGGCAACCGCTGGCCCCCGGCTGGCGTGACCGTCAGACCGTCCACGGCCATCCCCTCGCCCGGCTCTGGACGGGCGATCTCAGCCGTCGTTATCCGCCAACAGCACCAGCTGGTGATCCATGCTCATTGCTGGCTGCGCGCAGCCCGCCTCGCCCACGATCCGCGCCGGAACGCCCGCCACCGTCTTGCAGGGCGGCACGTCCATCAGCACGACCGACCCTGCGGCAATGCGCGAGCAATAGCCGATCGTGATGTTCCCCAGCACCTTGGCCCCGGCTCCGATCAGCACCCCATTGCCGATCTTGGGATGCCGGTCGCCATCTTCCTTGCCCGTCCCGCCCAGCGTGACGGAATGCAGCATCGACACGTTGTCGCCGACCACCGCCGTTTCACCGATGACGATGGAATGGGCATGGTCGATCATGATCCCCTTGCCGATCCGCGCTGCCGGATGGATATCCACCCCGAACGCCTCGGAAACTCGCATCTGCACGAAATAGGCCAGATCGGTCCGACATTTGCGCCACAGCCAATGACCCAGCCGGTAGGATTGCACCGCCTGAAATCCCTTGAAATACAGAAGGGGCTGCAAATACCGGTGGCAGGCCGGGTCGCGGTCGTAGATGGCCATCAGGTCGGCCCGGGCCGCGGCGGCCAGTTCTGTCTCGTCCTGGTAGGCCTCATCGGCAATTTCGCGCAGTATCTGCTCGGACATCTCGTTCGAGGCAAGCTTGAGCGATATACGATAAGCCAGCGCCCGCTCAAAGGTCGGATGGTGGAGAACGCCCGAATGGATAAGCCCGCCCATCAACGGTTCGGCCGCAATCGCAGCCTCCGCCTCTTCGCGGATGCGATGCCAGACGGGATCCAGTTCCGCAATGTTATGACGGGCTATGGCCACGGTCAGTCCTCCCATATGACGTTTTCATACCCTAGATAGGGTGTTCGGGGGAAGAATAAACCCGTAATGTCCGGCGTCACGCCTGCTGATGGGTCCGGAATCGGTCCCTTGAAAGAGTCGCCCGGCGCTGCCGCCACTCCCGGATCGCCCCGGCAACAGCCTCAAGGGCCTCGCAATAAACAGAATCGCAGAATACATGCGACACGCGCTCAGATCCGGCCACAAGCCAGAGTATCGATCCGTCCCCATGCTCCGGATGGACCCGCCCCAACCTCTTGCGAAACCGGTCCGCCAGTTCGGCCCGATCCAGAATGACCTGAACCGCATCGGGCCGGGCCGCAGCCGGCAGAGGCAGCATGGCCCGCGTCAGCAAATCGATATCCGGTGGCAGGATCGGTCGCATCTCGTTGCTCACCCTCCCCCGATACGGACATCCGCAAACGGCCCCGGGCCAAACCGATCCGAAATCTGGGCCACAGCGACTGTAAACGCCCCGGCAACACCATCTGCCACCTGCGCGGCCACCGCATAGGTCCATGTTGGCACACTCACCACCGTCTCACGTCGGATCATCCCGTCCTTGATGACCCGCACGACGTAACTTTCCACAGCCTCGCCCAACGGCGCGTCCTGCGTTCCCCAGATGTCACCATCAATCCGCGTGCGCCGGATCCACATCGTCTCAAATGCCCCATCCGCCTTAACGACCGCCGACAAATGACTGACCGAATAGGGCCGCAGCCCTATCCCCCGGAACGCGATCTTGCCCATCCGGTAGGACGGATCGCCAATCGGCCGCCGCGCCGGCCCCCAGCGATAGCTCCGCTCAATATCCCGCGCGGCCGAAGAAAGCGCGATCTGAACCGGCACTGAATCCATCAGCACAAATCGGGATCCCGCAGGCCAGTCCTGCGGCATCACTCCATCCGTCCCCGCCTGCCCCCGAAGCCGCAACCGCAGGTCATAAGTCCTCGGCGCCACCAGTTCCGCATCCGCAAACTGGAACAACTCCCATAGGTCGGTCAGCCCGTCCCCTATGGCCGCCAGATTCGCTCCGGCGAGCAACCGTTCGACCGATACCGAGGACAGCGCCCCCCGGACCAGCCGCACCCGCAGCGCCGGCCCCCGGTCCCAGAGTCCTGACGACGCCGTGAACAGCGCCGACAGTGACTCACCGATTGTTCCTGGATTCGAAACAATCTGCTCCAAACCATAACCACTGTCGCCGGAACTGGAGTAGAGCGCTGCCGATCCCGGCCATGCCCGCGCCGACATGACAAGATGCGGCGCATGCGGCACCTCGTCCCCTGTCATCAATGGCAGGTCCAGAAACACGGCCTCCACAGGGCTGGGCGCAACAAAGGGTGACGGAGTCCCCGTCTGATCCGCCACCTCATGCGGCAGATAGACCTCGGGTTCTACACGCACTCCTTCAACTGCTGCAAACTCGCGGCTCTCCATCCGGTCGATCCGGTAAAGCGTTCGCGCCGTCTCTGTCCCCACCGCAATCACATCCCCCGGACCAAAGCCCGAGGCCGAAGGCGGCAAGGCAAACTGCGCCGTATCCCGCGCAACCCGTGCCTCGGCAAGCCAGCGTTCGGCAATCTGCTCGCCTTCAGCCCGCGTCAACGCCAGCGGCAATTCGGTCTGCGTGGCTGATTGCCCCACCTCATCCGAAAAGACAGCCTCAGATGCCGCCAGATCATAGTCCGCATCCGCATCGACAAAATTCACCCGTACCCGCCCCGAAACAGCAGCCTCGGGGGAACGGGTCGTGACCAAGGTCGCATCTGCCTCGGGATCAAGGACAAGGGACTCCGCCGCAAAGTCACCCGAGGGCTGGCCCGTCCGCGAGACAAAGGCCAGCACCCCGTCCCGCTCCATCGCGTCAAAGCCAAAGGCCGTCATCAGCGGCTGCAAAGCTGCCCTGGCCGTCATTGTCCCGTCTAGGTGGTAGCCACGGACAACACCCCAAAGCCGTCCAGTCTCGATTTTGGTCACGCCCGCCTTGCGGCAGATCTCGGACACCACGCCCGCCACGGTCCGGGAATTGCTCCGCCCGTTCAGCCAATGGCCACGCGTGTAGTTCCCCCCGTCAGACCACAGTGCCGTGTTCGACGGAAAATGCGGAAACGGCCGGGCATCCCAGGCCCAGACATGCGTCCGCGCCGTGTCCACCATCCGCCCGCTGTATTCGCGCGACTGGGGATTTGCGACCGGATCAGCCCAGTGCCGGTGCACCGCACGCAGATACTGCATCTGCATGAAGTCGTCCCGCAACCCATTGGAATACCTTGGAAGAAACGACTCAGATGACTTTGGGTCAAGGAACTTGTTGGGCTCATTCGCGCCCTTGTCGATGGCCGCACAGCCGATCTCGGTGAACCAGACAGGCTTGCTCTCCGGCACCCAAGGGGTCGCCACAGCCATCCGTTCCCCGTTCACACGGTCATGATGCTCGTTTTGCCACCAGCCCCTTATGTCCTTGTAGCGCCAGACCCACGGCTCACCCCAGAAATCGCTGATCGGCGTCCTGATCTGCGCCTCCTGCGCCTCAACCGAATGATAGTACCAGTCATACCCCTCACCCCCGGCGACATTCCCGGTCAGGTAGTCCAGGTTGTAGATCGCACCTGCCGTTGCATCTGCATGGTCCACCCCATCCCGCCAGTCCGACAGCGGCATGTAGTTGTCGATCCCGATGAAATCGATCGCGGGATCGGCCCAGAGCGGGTCCAGATGGAACAGTTTGTCCCCCGTCCCCTCCGGCTGATAGCCGTGATACTCGGACCAATCCGCCGCATAGCCGATCTTGCATGACGGCCCGAGGATCGCCTTCACCTCAGCGGCCAGCGTCCGCAGCCTCGCCACGACCGGAAATCCGCCCGCCCCCCGGATCTGGGTCAACGACCGCAATTCTGACCCGATGCAGAACGAATCCACCCCGCCCGCCAGCGCACACAGATGCGCGTAATGAAGGATGAACCGCCGGAAACCCCATTCAGCCGGACCAGAATAGCCGACCGACGTCAAACCCGGCACGAACTGCGACGGCAGGCAGTTGCCAAAAAATGCTGCCACCTGCGCATCCGCCGCCCCAGTCCGATCCGGCGTCCCGGCTTTCCCCGGTGCCACCGACAATGTGATCCGCCCCCGCCACGGCAAAGGCGGCTGACCCGTTCCCCCGGTCCAGGGGTCAGGCAGCGTGTTTCCCGCCAACTGGTCCATCAGAATAAACGGATAGAAGACAACCTTCTTCCGACGCCTTTTCAACTCGCGGATCGCTTCAATGACCGAGGCATCTGCGGGCGTACCCCCATATACCGGACTATCGTCCAGATAGGGCACCACCTGCGCCGTGCTTCGATTCAGCCCCGACACCTGCCACGGCATCACTGGCCCTTCGACGGCAGATTGTTCGACCTTGGGCCGCACCGCACAGGACCCGCAGCGCAGATCATTCCCGAACCAGGACACGACCAGCGACACCGACCCTACATTCGGCAATTCCTCGGTCAGTGCATCCAGCGAAGTCAGAAAATCCGTCTTTCCCGCGGCCGAGTTGATGTTGGCCGGCACATCGGCGCCATAGCCCTCTGCCATATAGACCGGCGTTGTCGCCAACGCGTATTCCCCGGTCCCCGGGATCAGCGCGACGCCCCGGATCAGCCGCGCAAGATCCTCGGCCTCGTCCGGCGACTTCTCAGCGGCAGGCCGGAATACCTCGAAACTGAACTGCGGCACCCGGTTGCCGAACTGTCCCAGCGCCAGATCCTCCAGCACGACATAGGCCATCCCGCGATAGGCAGGCACCGCACCCACCCCTTCGACCGCCTCCATCTTGGGGTCGGGCCCCTGCCCCTCGCCCCCCTCGTAGACGCGCATGTTCAGATCATCGCGGGCAATCTCGATCCCGTCCGCCCAAACCCGCCCAACCCGTGTGATCACCCCCTCGCACATCGCAATCGCAAGGCTCACCGAATAGGAATAGGTCGTAACCGTCGGCGAAGGTGACCCCTTTCCGCCCCCGATCGTCGAGACCGACTCAAGGAACTGCGTGGCCCAAATCACCTGCCCCGCCACCCGCATCCGCCCATGCACCTGCATGACTGATGCACCTTCGCTCGCGCCCGTCAGACGAAACCGGTCCACGCGCCCCGTCTCGACCGCATCCCCACCGCCGCCCAACAGACGCTGGTCAATCGACCGCCCGATGGCCGCCCCAGCGGCCCGCCCCATGACCGACATCGACAGCCCAAGGAACGATCCGCCTACGGAACCGCCCAAGGCCATGCCCGCCGCAGCCAATACGATGGTCGCCATCAGTCATCCCCCCAGGTCAAAGCCGAAACTGGCCACGATCCGCCGGTGCCACGGCGGCGTCAACGCGTTCTCCACCACGCCATGCCCGCTGTAGGCATGGATGAAACTTTCCGGCCCCGTCAGGATGCCCAAATGCTTGGCCACTGCCCCGTCCCGCATCCGGAACAACACGACATCCCCGGCGGCCAAAGATTCTAGAGGCTTCTCGACAAGATACCGCTCCGCCGCCCGCCACAGGCTCTCCTCGCCCTGCGGCTCCGCCCAATCCGGCGTATAGGGCGGCACAACGACAGGCTCCGCCCCGCAAACCTCGCGCCAGACCCCTCGGATGAGGCCAAGACAATCGCAACCAGCGCCCTTTGCCGCCGCCTGATGCCGGTATGGCGTCCCGATCCAGCCCCGTGCGGCTACGACAACCCGATCCGTCACAGAGACAACCGCCCGCCAGTGTTGTCATCCTGCGAGATAGGGATGCTCACTAGCCAATCCTCGCCAGGGACAAAGGGAAAACCGCGAAAGTTCAGCATGTTGTTGAACTTGAACCGGCAGGTCTCGGCCCGCTTGTCACAGCCCGCCTCCAGCCGCACCTGATCCCCCGGCCCCACCGCCACCCGCATGGGCCCCCACAACTCGATGACCCGCTGGCCCGCCGCATCGGTCTGGTCATGCTTGATGACCCCCGACAGCCCCGCCGCAACGCCGCTAAGCACCCGCAGCCGCCCCCGTTCGAACCAGCGCGGCGCATAGCTGGACAGGGTGCCAAAGCGAAATACCTGCGCCCTTTCGACATCCTTCGCGGCAAGCTCCGCCGAGAATGCCACGTCGGTCAGGTCGAACTTGCAACTGCTGTCGCCCAACACCGCGCTGCAAATCCGCTGATAGACCCGCCCCTGTGGCTGGTTCAGTGCCTCGGTCAACCCGCGCAATTCGGCATGAAACGCTCCCGCCCCCCGTCGGATCTCCCCGATGGTCCCGCGAAACCGCAACTGCCGGTCGCTCACGCGCTGCCAGTTGACCAGCCAGACCCGGACCTCGGCCCCGTCAAACCGCCCGGCATCGATCTCGGCCTCGGAAAGGGAAGCATCGCTAAGCACCCCCATCGCCTCAGAGTTGTCAACGGCAAGCCCCGTGCCTTGCACCAGCGCCCGCGCCGACAGGCCCGAGTCAGCACGAAAGTCGATTCCGCCGAACTGCAGCGACCGGTCATGGTCCGTGAACCCGTAAACCACGCCATCCTTGCGCGAGATCGCCCAGCACTGACACACCGTCGTCAGCCCTGTCGCCAAATGGGCAGCCAGTGCCGCGTTCATACCCGCACCTCGACGACCGGCACTGCAGGCACGTCCCCGGCCCGGAATGAAGCGACCGAGGTCTGAATGCGATCCGTGTCAAACCGCACAGGCACCTCAAACTCAAACCCCGCCGTCACATCCGCCCGGACTTCCGGCGCCACGCCAAAAGTGATCAGGCCGGTCGTGGTATCGACCTCATAGTCGAGCCCCTCTTGCTGCGGATCGCCCTCGATGCCAATGCGCACCGTTCCCGCGACTGGCTTGGCAATGGGACGCTGATAGGCATGCGACCCCGAGGCATAGCGTTTTGCCAGCGCAAACACCGTCGTCACGCCATCGCCCATCCCGATGATCTGGTCAAAGGCCGTGACCTCGCCCGATGGCAGGCACGACTTGAAGTCGCTCCAATCCTTCCAGCGGAACCCGTACAACTGCCCTCGCCGCGCCTCAAAGAAAGCGACCAGAGTCTCCACGTCGTCCAAGGACCGCAGCCCCAGTCCAGCATCATAGCGCCGCCGCGAATGGGACCATGGCGTATTGCGCTCTTCAAACCCGTTGGCGAGCGTCACGATCTCGGTGCGCCGCTCCGGCCCGCCCAGCGACCCGAAACTCAACGACGCCGGAAACCGCACTTCATGAAAGGACATTTCCTGCTCCTATCTGTTGCGCTGCCCGCGGCTCAGAATCCGCGACATCTGCGCGGCGATCTGTGCCTGACTGCGTTCAAACCCGCGCGCATCGGGCGTCTGGATGTTCATCATGACGTTCACCGTCCCGCCACCCCCGCCCCGCACGCCAAGCTTTCCGTCAGCCCCACGCGCCAACGGCATGATCGCCTCCGGCCCCGCCTCGCCCATCAGCCCCGTTCCGCCTCGCATGGGAAAACTAGTCGGCCCGCTGACCACACCCCCCCGCGCAAAAGGCATCACGCGTCCCTGACTGAATGGTGCGCCGTCCTTGTAGGGCATGAGCCCCGATACAACGGCATTCAGCCCATTGGCCAAGAACCCGCCAATCTGATCCGTCACCGGGTTGATCGCGTTGTTGTAGACCGTGTCCACCATCGACGTAGCCACCATGTTCAGCGCGTCCGACAGCTTCATTCCATCCAGCACGAGCCCGTCAAACGCTTTGCGCAGCCCGTTGGAAAAACCGTTCTGCAGATTGCCCAGATCGCGGACCGTCTCACCGATCCCGACGCGAACTTCGCGCAATTCCCCCGACAGTGTCGCGGTCGATGCCGCAGCATCAGAAAGGTTCTTCTCAAGACCCTCGACCCCATCCGAAAACGCGTCAAGCTGATCGATCTCTCGCATCATCCGTCTCCACCTGCGGCCCCCGGTCCGGAAAAGCCCGTG
This sequence comes from Rhodobacterales bacterium, assembly GCA_026400355.1. Classification (GTDB taxonomy): domain Bacteria; phylum Pseudomonadota; class Alphaproteobacteria; order Rhodobacterales; family Rhodobacteraceae; genus JAPLPE01. The sequence goes on from JAPLPE010000013.1 coordinate 95,775, forward strand.
CCAATTCTTCCAGCCGCGACCGCCCCATCGGCGGCGTGGTCCCGCCAATACCCAGCATCATCAGCAACTCGATGGGCGTCAGCGCCCAGAACCGGTCTGGTGTCAGATGCAGCCCCAGCATCCCCGCCCGCATCAGCCCCAGCCAATCAAGTCGCCTGCTCATGCCGCCGGCGTCGCAAAGGCCCGCGCCAGCATTTCGGCCGCAGCCTTCGCCGCGCCCACCGGCCCTCCGGCAATGTCCGCGCACAGGAGATCATCGGCCGTCACCCGCCAGCCACCGCCGCGCAGCCCTGCCACACAAAGCGCCATCACATCCCGGCTCGAGAACGCCCCGCCTTCGAACCGTTCAACCAACTCCACCAGCGTCCCGGCCCCGAGCCGCGCCTCAAGCTCGGCCAGCGCGCCCAGGGTCAGCTTGCAAAGCCGCACTTGCCCATCGACGACCAGTTCCACCTCGCCCGCCCAGGGGTTCGCCATCAGGGCACCAGCGCAGTAAAGGTCACTGCCCCGGCACTGGCCAGTGACAACTCATAGGTCGCCTCGCCATCATGCGATCCCGCATACTCGATCGACGTGATCTGGAACGGCCCTTCGATGGTTCCGAAATCCGGGATGATGACCTGAAAGCTGGGCATCTCGCCGTTGAAGAATATCTGCCGCGCCCGCTCATCCGTGTCCTGATCCTTGAAGATCCCCGACCCCGAAATCGTGGCAGTCTTCACCCCTGCACCCGCCAACAGCTCGCGCCAGCCTCCGGTGCTTTCCAGGCTCGTTACATCCACGCTTGCCGCGTTAAAACTGATCCGCGTGGCCCGCAGCCCCGCAACCGTTTCGAACAGCCCCGCGCCGTTCATGTCGATCTTGACCAACAGGTCCTTGCCGTTCTGGGCTGTCATCGCATCGCCTCCGATTTGAATTGCATGCCAAACCGCCTCCAGGGCAGCCCAGCCTTGTCCGCTCAGTAGCGGTCAGTTGTCCTCGACCCGCGCCCGGAAGGTCAGGGCGATCTGGCGCACAGCGCCCGACCCGACCCGAACCGCCTGCGCCCGGTAGAAATTCAGCGCGACGAGCACGCCCCGGCTCAGCACCAGCGGCGCATCCACCAGCGCATCCGACACTGCGCCCGCAACCGCCTTGGCGGATGCAAAGCCCGCCGTGTCGGTCACCACCGCGACCGTGAACTCGTGCTCGGCCCCTGATCCGGTCTTGTCCGACCGATCCCGCACAACTTCGGGCCCCAAGGCCACGTAAAGCGATGGCAGGGCGCCGGTCGGGAGCGCGTCATAGACCGCCGTCCCCACCAGCCCGGTCAGGGCCACATCACCCGTCAGCCGCTGATAGACCGCAGCTTGCAAGGCCGCCGCCACGCCATAGCTCATGCTGCGATCTCCTCTTCGGTCTGGCAGACCAGATACCGGCCGCCTGCATCCCGTTCGGCCACGCTTAGCACCCGAAACACCCGCGCACCTTCGCGGAACCGCTGGTCCGGCATCGGCCTCTGCACAGACCCGACCGGCGCCGCCCTGAGCGTGATGCGATAAGCGACCCGGCTTACCGCCGTGCCCACACCCGCCGCCTCGCGTCCGGTCCCAGCCAGAACCTCGGCCCAGACCGTGCCCATCGCCGTCCAGCCTTGCGCATAGCCCCCGGCCCCGTCCGGTGTCCGCAACGGTGCCTCAAGCACCAGCTTCCGGCTCAACTGCGGCGCGCTCATGCAACACCCGCCGAAAGACGCACCATCCGGAAACGCTCAATCAGCGCGGTTACACCAAACGGCATGCAGCCCGCTCCCAGCGCCGTATCTTGCCGGTATTCATAGTAATGTGCCGCCAGCATCAGGACCGCCTGTGCCAGATCGGGCGGCAGGTCTGACCAGTCCGGCCCGAATCCCGCCAGAAACCCGATCCTGGCCAGACCATTGCTGGGCACAGACGGAAACACTGCCCCCATCGCCACCAGCAAGGGCCGCTGCATATCCGGCTGCAACCGCCAGCCCGCCGGGTCGACAACAACCTCGCTGCCCATGGCATCAACCAGCACCACTCCGGCAATCGCACTGACCGGTGCCACCGGCAGCACCTGCCGGTCCAGCCCACGCCAGGCCGGGATCGTCCAGGAAAACTCCCGCTCGATCAGGACCTTGCCCGTCCGCCCCTCGATCGCGGCCAGCGCGGCCCGCAGAAACCCCTCCAGCACGCCATCCTGCAGCCCGTCGTCCGCAAACCCGGTCCCCAGCCGCAGATGTTCCTTGAAATGCAAAACCGGAAGCGCGGTCTGCGGCACTGTTGTCACTTCGACAAGCATCATCCATCAACTCCGATGTCCCTGACCCGTACCGGCTGGGAACGGCCCGCCCGGGCCGTCCCCCAAGACCGGGCCTCAGCTTGTTGCGACGCGCAGCACCTTGATCGCCGCAAAATCGCTTACCGCCCCGCCGACACGCTTGGTCGCGTAGAACAGCACATGCGGCTTGGCCGAGAACGGATCGCGCAGCACGCGCAGGTCCGGGCGTTCGGCAATCGTATAACCGCTGCCGAAATTGCCAAAGGCGATGGGGAAACTGTTGGCCGCGATGTCAGGCATATCCTCGGCCACCAGCACAGGATAACCCAGCAGACGCGCAGGCTCGCCCGCCCCGAACCCGTCCGACCACAGGTAACGACCGTCCGCATCCTTGAGCTTGCGGACCGCCCCCGTCGTCTTGGAGTTCATGACGAAATAGGCGCCCGCCCGGTATTCCGCACCCAGCGCATAGACCAGATCGACGAGCGGATCGGTGCTCACGATGGACGACGCGTTCCCCCCCGGCACATAGCCGATGTTGCCCCAGGTCCAGGCGGTATTGGCCACCTTGGCATAGTCCAGAAACCCGCGCGGCTTGTCCAAGCCATTGCCCGAAACGAACGACGCCGCCTCGGCCCGCGTGAACTTCTCGGCAATCCGCCCAGCCAGCCAGGTCTCGATGTCGAATGCGCTGTCATCCAGCAGTCGCTGCGACGCCTTTGGCAATGCCGACAATTCGTTCAGCGGGATCGAAATCCGCTCGATCACCGGAGTCGAGGTCTCGGTGGACGACGCCACTTCCGTGGCCCAACCCGCCCCTGCCTCGGCCCGGTCGATGAGAACGTCATAGGACGAGGATTCAACATTCACCACATTTGCAATCGACCGGATCGACGCAGCAGACAGCAGCACATTACGAATCGTCTCTGCCATCTGCGGGGCCACAAGAAACCCGCCATCGGCCGCTACGGCCGTGCTCATCGCTTTGCCATCGATCTCGATCCCGCGAAGCGCGTCATCGTCGCCCGCCCGCAGATAGGCGGCGAACGCCTTCTGATGCGGGGCTTCGGTATCGGCGGCCTGCGCCAGCGCAGGGCGGTTGCCTGCAAACATCGTCTTGCGGTCCAGCTTGGTCATGCGTTCGTCCTGTTGTTGAAGTTTGGTCTGAATATCGGTCGAAAGCTGCTTGAGTTCGCTTACGAACCCTGCAATCGCGCTCTTCAGCTCCATAGCCGGAGACAGATCTTCCCCGGCCCGAGCCCGTGTCTCGGCTTTGCTCATGTCATCACCCTCTTTGCTTCATTTGTGCCGGGCGCGGTCGTCCGACAGAATGCGCCTTGCGCCCTCGAACGCCTGCGCCAGATCACGCATCAGCCGTTCTTCGGGCGCATCGCCCTTGGCCGCCACCCGCGCCTCGGGAAGCATCGGAAAAGTCACAAGCGACACTTCCCAAAGCTCCAGTTCCAGCAGGCTCCGTCGCCCGCCGTCATCCTTGCGCGCTCTGACAGTGCGGTATCCGATCGACAAACCGTCAATGGCCCCTGCCCCGATCAGCGCCGCAGCTTCGCGGCCCCGCGCCACATCGGTAAGGATGCGCCCCTTAACCCAAAGGCCCCGCGCGTCCTCGCGCACTTCGTCCCAGACGCCGATGGGCTCGGCCGGATCATGCTGCCACAGCATCTTGATCCGCCCCCCGGCAGCGGACAGCCGGGCAAGCGACGCCGCATAGGCCCCCTTCTCGACCACATCGCCACCCTGGTCTGCCGCCCCGAAAAGGGATGCATACCCTGAAATCGCTGTACCATCGGTGACGGTAACATCCCCGCCCAGGCGGCTGAATTTATGTTCCAACTGCATCGCTGTCCTTTCAGGGTCGCACGGTAAGAATGGATTGCACGGCCTGCGTCAGCATCACCGCCACCACTCCATAAACCGTCAGCCAAAGCCGCTTCTCCAGCCGCTCCATCATCGCCTCCAACCGGTGCATCTGCCCGGCAAGCTGCGCAAACTGCAGGGCCGCCATCTTTTCATGCGCCTCGAGCTTGAGACCCGGCCCGCAGGCAAATGGCTCACCATAACGGCGTTCAGCCTGCATCGCCCACCTCCTGCACCGGCAACCCTAGCAAGACTCGCTTTTCCGCCTCCGTCAGAAACGTGGCCCCGGTCACCCGTGCCCATTGCGCATCCCGCTCTGCTGACAGCGCAGGGATCGCATCCAGATCAGGCCGAAGGTCCAGCCGCTCCCCGGTGAAATCCTCCAGCCAATTGGCAAGCGCTGCCGCCACACGGGTCGCAATCGGCAGCACCGTCAGCCGGTAGAACGCGCGGTTGGCCTCTTGATAATTCGCATATGTCGCGTCCCCCGGAATCCCCAGGATCATTGGCGGCACGCCAAAGGCCAGAGCAATCTCCCGCGCCGCCGCCTCCTTGGTCTTCTGGAACTCCATGTCGGACGGCGAAAAGCCCATCGGCTTCCAGTCCAGCCCGCCTTCCAGCAGCATCGGTCGCCCGGCGTTTCGCGTGCCCTGATGCTGGCTCTCCATCTCGCTCACCAGCCGGTCGAACTGGTCCTGCCCGAGCGTGGACTGCCCGTCCGCCCCGCGATAGATGATCGCCCCCGAAGGCCGCGCCGCATTGTCGAGCAATGCCTTGGACCAGCGCGAGGCTGAGTTGTGGACGTCTATCGCACTCGCTGCCGCTTGCAGCGCTGAAAACCCGTAATGATCATCCTGCGGATGGAAGCTGCGGATATGGCAGACCGGCGAGACACCATCTCCCACCGCATAGCGATGCTTGCGACCGCCCACGGCATAGTCATAGGCCACCGGCCACCCATCCGCGCCTGGCACGATCGACATCCGATCTGACCGCAGGACATGCAACTCTCCCGGCAAACCATCCGCGCCCACTGCCTCAACATAGCCATTCCCGGTCAGCACGATTTGCGAAAACAACCCTTCCAGCAGTTCCGCCCGCCCCTGCGCCGCATTGGGCCGGCCCAGCAGGTCCAGCACCGGATGTACGTCATAGCGGCGGTCCCGGTCCTGCAGCACCAGCGGCAGCGCCGCCGCCGCCTCGGCGATCAGCTTGACCGCCCGAAAGCCCACCGGATTGCCGCAATAGCCCGACTTGGTCAGGGAAACCACGTCCCGGGGGCTCCAGGCTACACGCCCGCCGCCCGCCCAGGCGATCACCGCCCCCGCCGCCGAAGCCTTGACCTCGGGCACCACCTTGCCCGTTTCCCGGTCAGACCGCTTCAGAAAGTCAAACATCCGCAACTCCTTGATACCGCCGGGCGTCTTATGATCGAACAGCGCCACCATGCCGCGATCATCCCTAAGAATCCGTGCCGCCACCGCACGCAGGGGCCACGCCGCGCGCAACGGGCCATCCGGACCGGCCTGACGGATCACCGCCGGCCAGCCCCACCATTTCCGCGACTGCATTTTCCCAACGACAGCCAGAGCACCCGCACCCAGACACCACTTTCACCTGTGAACCCCCTCAAGCGGCACAGGAACGGTCAGTGAACGACCTATCCCATTGAAAAACTGTTCTTGCTTGAGGCCCTTAGCGCTGATTCGATTTCCATGTGACAAGTGGAGGTGAGCGGCTGTGATGGCAGCTCGGCAGGAAGCGCAAAGCGCTCTGTTCTACGAGTTCGCTATCGAGTCACATGCCCCATCCGACCACATGCTCCGGGCGGTGGACCGGCTTGTCGATCTAGCAGGCATCCGGCAGCACCTGGGAGCGTTCTACAGTTCCACTGGGCGACCGTCGGTTGAACCCGAACTGATGATCTGGATGCTGATTGTCGGCTGAATAATGGGCTTCCGTTGTGAACCACAGCTTTGCGAATAGGTCCTTCTCAACCTCGCCTGCCGCTGGTTCTGCCGCCTCGATCTGGCCGACCCGGTGCCGGACTATTCTACGTTTTCCAAGTACCGACGCGGCCGGTCCCGGGACAGTGACCTGTTGCGGCATCTCTTCGAGACTGTAGTCGCGCGCTGCATCGCGGAGGGCTTGGCATGCAGTCAGCGATTTGCGGCAGACGCCAGCATCATTCGGGCAGATGCGAACCGGCAGAACTCGACGCCGAAGTCCGATTGGCAACCGGACAAGGTCAATCCTCAAGAGGCGCCGCGGGTGGTCAGGGAATACCTCGCGACACTCAATGATGCTGCCTTCGGCACGGCCAGCCCGGTCGAACCGAAGTTCATCACCTCGCACTCTGATCCGGAGTCGCAATGGACTGGAGCGCGGGGTGGGTCAGCCTGTCTTGCTTATGCCACCAACTACCTGATCGACACCGACAATGGGGTGATTCTTGGCGTTGAAGCCACACGTTCCATCCGTCAGGCCAAGGTTGGATCGGTGCGCACCATGATCGACCGTTTGTGCGATACCTTCGCCCTACAACCAGAATGTCTGATCGCCGACGCCGCCAATGGCACCGGCGAGTTGCTCGACAGAGTGGATTGCCTGCGCGGGATCGCGCCGCATATCCCGGTGTTCGACAAGTCGGCACGTCGGGAAGGAACATTCGAACGTGCCGACTTCGTCCATGATGCCGAGCAGGACACTTCCACTTGACAGGCTGGCAATGAGTTGAAGCAAAGCCTTCGGGGCTTCACGAAACCCAAGGAGAAGAAACCAGACGAGGATGGCATGCTCCGCTGCCGGGCCAGCAAGGCCTGTTGCGATGTCTGCGAACTGAAAGCACGCTGCTGCCCAAAGAAACATGCACGCAAGGTGATCCGGTCGATTTGCGAGCCATCCCGCGATTGCTCAAAAGGGGCGGGCCAACGCGCGCTCAATCTCGGGAGACACACAACGCGGCCAAAGGGCTGAGTTTTTCAACGGAGTATCCGCATAGCGGACACTCCCTTGCCCCTTTGCCGGACGCTGGGCTATCAGGGGTCAAGATCAATCGGCAGAGGTGAGGGCGGATCATGCGTCGTGTTGTTGTAACCGGACTGGGTCTTGTCACACCATTGGCGGACGGCGTGGAACTCAGCTGGCAGCGGCTTCTTGAAGGGCGGTCGGGCGCAGGCACAATCACCCAGTTCGACGCCAGAAACGTGGTGACCAATTACGCCTGCGAGGTAATGCGCGGCGACGGGACCGACGGGACCTTCAATCCCGACACCTATATGGAGCCCAAGGACCAGCGGAAGGTGGATGATTTCATTCTCTTCGGCATCGCAGCGGCACAGCAGGCGGTGACGGATTCCGGCTGGATGCCCGAGGACCAAGAATCGCGCGAACGGACCGGTGTGATGATCGGGTCGGGCATCGGTGGGCTGAACTCGATCGCGCAAACCGCCCTCCTGATCAAGGAGAAGGGCCCTAAGCGGGTGTCGCCCTTCTTTATCCCCGGTGCGCTGATCAACCTGATCTCGGGTCAGGTCAGCATTCGCTACGGCTTCAAAGGGCCGAACCATTCGGTCGTGACGGCCTGTTCGACCGGGGCCCATGCCATCGGCGACGCAACCCGACTGATCAAGTATGGCGCAGCCGACGTGATGATCGCGGGCGGGGCCGAGGCCGCGATCTGCGAAATCGGCATCGCCGGTTTCAACGCCTGCAAAGCGCTCTCGACCAAACGGGCGCATGAGCCCGAAAAGGCCAGCCGCCCCTATGACGCCGACCGCGACGGCTTTGTCATGGGCGAAGGCGCGGGCATCGTCGTGCTCGAAGAGTTGGATCACGCCAAGGCACGCGGGGCCAAGATCTATGCCGAGGTGCTGGGCTATGGAATGTCGGGCGACGCCCATCACATCACCGCCCCCTCCGAAGACGGCGAAGGCGGTGAACGGGCGATGCTCGCCGCGTTGAAGGACGCGGGCCTCAAGCCTGCCGATATCGACTACATCAACGCCCACGGCACCTCGACGATGGCCGATACAATCGAACTGGGCGCAGTCGAACGGATGATGGGCGAAGCGGCAAGAAACCTGACGATGTCCTCGACCAAATCCTCGACCGGACATTTGCTCGGGGCCGCAGGGGCGATCGAGGCCATCTTCTCGATCCTCGCGCTCCGCGATCAGGTGGCCCCGCCGACGATCAACCTCGACAATCTTGCCGTCGAGACAATCGTTGACCTTGCCCCCAACAAGAAGCGCGAACGCGTCATACGCCATGCCCTGTCGAACTCCTTCGGGTTCGGCGGCACGAATGCCTCGCTTGTCTTCGGGCTGCCCCGCTGATGTGGCGTCACATCGCCTCGAACGCGCTCACGTTGTTCATCGTCCTTCTGTTCCTGGGCGCGGGCGTTGTGACTTGGGGTGTGAACACCTATTCCTCACCCGGTCCCCTGACGCAGGCGATCTGCCTCAAGGTCGAAGGCGGGTCCAACATGCGCGCGGTCAGCGCCCGGCTTGAGGATCAGGGGGCCATTGCCTCGGGCACTATATTCCGCCTCGGCGCGGACTACTCGGGCAAGGCGGCAGACCTCAAGGCAGGAAGCTTCCTGATCACGGCCGCGACGCCGATGGACGGCATCGTCGATATCGTCACACGCGGCGGGGCGAGCACCTGCGGCACGCAGATCGTCTACACAGTCGGCATTGGCGACACGACCGCACGAATCCGCGAACTTGACCCAATGACAAGCCGTTTCGTGGAACTCGCCCGATTCGACCCGCTGACCGAAACGCCGCCGCCCGAATACGGCGAAGTCCGCGAACGTCCAGACACACAGTTTTCGGTCCAGGTGGTCGAAGGCACGACCGTCTGGCAAGTTGTCACCGCCCTGAACGCCCTCGACATTCTCGAAGGCGAAGTGACTGAAATGCCGCCAGAAGGGACACTGGCTCCTGACAGCTATGGCGTATTGCCCGGAACTGACGTTGCCGCAGTGCTCGCGCGGATGACTTCGGCCCAGGCCGCGATCCTGGCTGAGGCCTGGGCCGAACGGGCTGACGGCGTGCCCCTGAACACTCCGGAAGAGGCGCTGATCATGGCCTCGATCATCGAAAAGGAAACCTCGGTTCCCGAAGAGCGGGGCCGGGTGGCCAGCGTATTCGAAAACCGACTGCTGCAAGGCATTCGCCTGCAGACCGACCCCACCGTCATCTACGGGGTGACACAGGGGCAGGGTGTACTCGACCGAGGCTTGCGGCAAAGCGAACTTGCCCGCGAAACGCCGTGGAACACCTATCAGATCGACGGCCTGCCCGCGACGCCGATTTCCAACCCGGGCCGTGCCTCGATCATCGCGGCACTGAACCCGGATCAGACCGACTATATATTCTTTGTTGCAGACGGCACCGGCGGCCATGCCTTTGCAACCAACCTTGATGACCATAACCGCAACGTGGCCCGCTGGCGCGAGATTGAAGCCCGACTGGCGGCCGAAGCGTCTGCGGCCGAGGCTGAAGGCACAGATGGCACAACTGGCGAATAGAGCATGGATCAATAAGAGTTTCTTAACTAGACCGAACGGTTAGACGACGACGTTGAAGTCACGAAACTTGACTTTACGAACTGTCCGATGTATGAAATCTGCATGATGGCAGAATTATGGGGCGACCCGGGGATCACTCCCCGCGGTCGTCTTTTCATTTCGCAGGCACGTAAAGCCGGACACGGGGGACCGGCGGCACTCAGCAGCAAAGGATCAGCATGGACGAGGTGAACATCGCAGCGATCACGACCGAAGCAGACCTGAATAAATACCTCAAAGATACCATCGCCCTCTTGACTGCGGTCCACCGCGAGGTGGCCACCGTTCTTGTCCGTGCGCGGGAAGGGGATACCGCAGCGGTGCATGAACTGGCCGCCAGGAATGGCGAACTGGAACACGCGCTGTTGCGCGTCATGAAAGCGGAGCAAAAGCTTGATGAATGGAATGATAGATCAACCGGTCATGGCGCATGCAACCGGGGCGGAGAAATCGACTTCGACGCTGTCCGGCATGAGATCGGGTGCCGCCTTGCTCGCATCCGTGAGTGTTGCCGATCAGACTGACTTTCTCGAAGGGCTTCCCGACGACGTGATCCAGGGTTTGCCCTACCTGTTCGACTTCTGGGCGCTTGACCATCAACTCGCCCCCGAAGGCGACTGGCGCACATGGGTCATCATGGGGGGGCGCGGCGCGGGCAAGACGCGGGCCGGGGCCGAATGGGTCCGGTCGATGGTCGAAGGGGCCCGGCCCCGCGATCCCGGCCGCGCCCGACGTGTCGCACTGATCGGAGAGACGATCGATCAGGCGCGCGAGGTGATGGTCTTCGGCGAAAGCGGCATTCTCGCCTGTTCGCCACCCGACCGCCGGCCGGACTGGATCGCCTCGCGGCGCATGCTGGTCTGGCCGAACGGTGCCACGGCGCAGCTTTTCTCGGCACACGAACCCGAAACGCTGCGCGGCCCGCAATTCGACTGCGCTTGGGCCGACGAACTGGCCAAATGGAAACGCGCCGGGGATACCTGGGACATGCTGCAATTCGGGCTGCGGCTGGGCGCCCTGCCCCAAGCCTGCGTGACAACTACGCCGCGCAACGTCGGCGTCCTCAAGGACCTGATCGCCCGCGAAGGCACGGTGATGACCCATGCCCCGACCGAAGCCAATCGTATGCATTTGGCCGACAGTTTCCTGGCCGAGGTGCAGCGCCGCTACGCCGGCACCCGCCTCGGGCGGCAGGAACTGGACGGCGTCCTCCTCGCCGACCCTGAAGGCGCGCTTTGGACGACCGCGATGATCGAACGGGCGCACCTCGACCGGTTGCCGGTCATGGACCGCGTTATCGTGGCCGTGGACCCGCCCGTCACCGGGCACAAACGCTCGGACGCCTGCGGGATCATCGTCGCGGGCGCCATGATGCAGGGGCCGCCGCAGGACTGGCGGGCCTATGTGATCGAAGATTGCACGGTTACGGCAGCCTCCCCCGCAGAATGGGCAAGCGCGGCCGTCCGGGCACTGGAACGCCACGGCGCGGAACGGCTTGTAGCCGAGGTCAACCAGGGCGGCGATCTCGTCGAAAGCGTTGTGCGTCAGGTCGCCCCGCTGGTCCCCTTCCGGGCCGTGCGGGCCGCGCGGGGCAAGGCGATCCGGGCGGAGCCGGTGGCTGCCCTCTACGAGCAGGGCCGGGTCCACCATGCCCGGGGCCTCGCTGAACTCGAAGATCAGATGGGGCAGATGACCGTTCAGGGCTATCTCGGGACGGGCTCTCCTGACCGCGTAGATGCACTGGTCTGGGCGCTGCACGAGATTCTGATCGTACCCGCCCAAACCTGGCAAAAGCCTCGCTTCCGGGCCCTGTAAATCATCGGTCGGGGGCGGTGACGCCCCTGACCGCCAATCTCGCATTGACCCATGATCAGCCTGCAGGCAGGCCCGCCTGCCCAGAAATGATCCCCAACACAGCCGCGAGAAGTTGCGCCGCCACGATCCCGCCTTGCCCGTCGATATCCTGCTCCGGCATGAACTCAACCATGTCGAAAGCGGCGATCCGGGCCTTGCGCGCCACCCCTTCGATCAGGTCGAGCACCTGCGCGTAACGCAACCCGCCTGCTGTCCGCGCAATGACCGCAGGCATTTCCGACGGGTCCATCGCATCGCAGTCAAAGCAGATGACAACATCTGCTCCAACTGGGATCAGATCGATCACCCCTGCTGCCCCATCCCGCGCCACCACGCGCCCCGGCACGAACTGCACGCCCCAGGCCCGCGCATCTTCGACATCCTGCGGCCGCGCCGATCCGATGCCGCGCTGTCCGACCTGAATGATCCGGCGGACGTGGGGCATCTCGCTCGCCCGCCGCATCGTGGACGACAGCCCCCAGCGCTCGCCTTCGACCTCCTCGCGCCAGTCGATATGGGCGTCTATCTGCAGAATGGATATCTCGCATCCCCTGCCGCCGAAGGCTTCCAGCATCGGGATCGGCAGAGAATCATCTCCCCCGATCAGCACCGGCACCGCCCCTGCATCCAGCACCCGCGCCACCGCCCCCCGGATCAGCGCCCGGTTCCCCGGCCCATCGCCCGGCTGCACGGGCAGATCACCCGCATCCACTGGGAGGACACCCGGGAACATGACCCGCCCCAGATCAAAGTTCATGTGATGCAGGTTCGCCCCATAGACCGCCCCCGCAGCCCGGATCGCCGCCGGTCCGCCAGCACAATAGTCCCCGACTGAAGGATAGCCCGTACACCCGTCCGCCCCCATCAGGACGACGCCGCCCCGGACCTCTCCAAGGTCAGGGCAGGTCGGCAACCCCATGAAGGTCTCCCGGCCACTCCCGCCAAACATCCTGATCAAAGCCGACATACCCGCCCCCCCACTTTCTGCGCCAGGAAAACACATCCCGCGCCCCCCGCAAACGAAAACGGCGCCCGCAAGAGGCGCCGTTCCGTCTGAAAACCTGTCGGAGCGGCTTACTGCGCTTCCGAGATGAACTTGACTGCGTCACCAAAGGTCTGGATCGTTTCGGCGGCATCATCAGGGATCTCGATACCGAACTCTTCCTCGAAAGCCATCACCAGTTCGACCGTGTCAAGGCTGTCAGCACCAAGGTCATCAATGAACGAGGCGTTCTCGGTCACCTTGTCATCTTCCACCCCAAGGTGTTCCACAACGATCTTGCGCACGCGGTCTGCGACGTCGCTCATGTCCTGTCCTCACGTCTTTCCGGGCTATATGCCCACTTATCTCGCATGCCCCAAAGGGCGGCTCAACTGCCCTGTCAACAGGACAAACCGTCCGTTGCCCGAAAGCAACCCGCGGCAAATCTGCAGGCGCTCATATCAGAGTTTATGACCAAGGCAAACGGTTTCCCAATCCGAAAGACGGACCGGGGCCGGCATCTTAGATCATCGCCATCCCGCCATTCACGTGGATCGTGGCCCCAGTGACATATCCCGCCTCGGGCGAGGCGAGATAGAGCACCGCCGCAGCGATCTCTTCCGGCTCGCCCATGCGGCCCGCCGGAACCTGCGTCAGGATGCCCGCCTTCTGCGCGTCGTTCAGCTTGTCCGTCATCGCCGTCGTGACGAACCCCGGCGCCACACAGTTCACGGTGATCCCGCGTGAAGCGACCTCATAGGCGATGGATTTCGACATCCCAACCATCCCGGCCTTGCTCGCGGCATAATTTGCCTGCCCCGGATTGCCCGTCGTGCCGACAATGGAAGAGATATTGATGATCCGCCCCCAGCGCGCCTTCATCATCCCCCGGACCACACCTTTGCACAGGCGCATAGTCGACGTCAGGTTCACTTCGATCACGCTGGCCCAGTCCTCGTCCGACATGCGCATGAAGAGGTTGTCCTTTGTGATCCCCGCGTTGTTCACAAGGATATCGACCGACCCCATCGCCTCTGCGGCCTGCTTGGGCAGCGCGTTCACGGCCTCTGCATCCGACAGGTTGCAGGGCAGCACATGCACCCGGTCGCCCAGTTCTGCCGCCAGCGCCTGCAAGGGCTCGACGCGCGTCCCCGACAGGGCCACCGTCGCGCCTGCACCGTGCAGCGCCCTGGCAATCGCGCCCCCGATCCCACCCGAAGCGCCAGTGATCAGCGCCGTCTTTCCCGTCAGATCAAACATGCCTTCGGTCCTTCATCTGGTTCCAAATATCCCGTGGGGCCCTGCCGCAGGCAGAGCGGGGGCAGCGCCCCCTCAGCGGCCAACCGCAGTGGCAGCCGCCACAGCCCCATCCGGCGTCTCCACGTTCAGCGTCGTGATCTCCTTTGCAATCCGCCGGATCATACCACACAGTGCCTTGCCCGAGCCTATCTCCCAGAACTCGGTCACGCCCGCGCCCGCCATCCACAGCACGGATTCGCGCCACCGCACCGAACCCGTCACCTGCTCCACGAGCAAAGCCTTGATGACCGCCGGATCGCTCACCGCCTCGGCCCGCACGTTGCTCACCAGCGGGACAACCGGCGCCTGCATGTCCACGCTTGCCAACGCATCAGCCATCACGGCAGCCGCCGGTGCCATTAGGCTTGAATGGAAAGGCGCACTCACCGGCAGCAACAGGGTACGCTTCGCCCCCCGCACCTTGGCAATCTCCAGCGACCGCTCGACAGCCGCTTTGTGGCCGGACACAACCACCTGTATAGGATCATTGTCATTCGCCGCGTCACAGACTTCACCCTGTGCTGCCTCGGCCGCAACCTCGCGCGCTACGGCCAGATCCAGCCCCAGCAACGCGGCCATCGCGCCGACCCCAACTGGCACCGCTGCCTGCATCGCATCGCCCCGGATGCGCAGCAGCCGTGCCGTATCCGCGACGGTCAGCGCCCCAGCTGCACAAAGAGCTGTGTATTCCCCCAGCGAATGCCCCGCGACAAAAGCCGTATCGCGCATCGAAACGCCCTCGGCCTCCAGCGCCCGCAGCGCGGCAATCGACGTCGCCATCAGTGCGGGCTGGGCATTGCTTGTCAGCGTCAACGCCTCAAGGTCGTCGCCCCAGATGACGCTCGACAGGTTCTGCCCCAGCGCCGCATCAACTTCGCCAAAAACAGCCCTCGCTGCCGGATAGGCTTCGGCCAGCGCCTTGCCCATGCCAAGAACCTGCGCCCCCTGCCCCGGAAACACGAATGCCCGCATCTTGATCCTCCCCAAAGTGCCCCCTGCTCTATCCTGTCGCACCGGCCATCACAAGAATCCGCCGCGCAAAAGGAAAAGGCCGCCCGAAAGCCCCCTCCATCCAGCATCAGGAGCAGAAGCCTCTCAGGCCGAGGAGGAAATGAGACCCCGCCGCGCGACTGTCAGCAGGGGCTAATGTTTGTCCCTAACCATCAGATCGCGGCCCAGCCGGTCCCGCAGACCTTGCAAAATGTGGCCTCCGGCTCGCACGCGACCCGCAGCACCTGCGCCGTATTCCGAAACCGCAGGACAAGCTGCACCTGCCCGTTGTGCCGCGCCTCACCGCTCTCCAAAAACCGCCGCCAATCGAATCAAATCCATGAACCCAGAGGATCGTCATCCGCCCCGCACGGTTGCGCAGCACTTCGCGCACCTCGCCACGCGCCGTATCGATCTGCACCTTGACCAGCGCCCCCCGGCCTGAAGATGACAGCAACGGCAGAAACACCCCCGCCAGCAGGATCGCCGCGCCCATATTGACGCCGATCCTTTCGGTCGCCGGCCTATTGCCCGCCAGCGCCCACATGCCAAGAGCATAAATCGCGAACCGCACGCCCATCACCCAACTGGCCGCCTGCGACAGGGTCAACCAAAAGGGAATCCGCTCGGTGCTCTGGATGATATAACGCCGGTAGTTCTCTTCCACTTCGAACGGCCGCACCGCTCCCACCCGCTGGTCCAGAGCGATAACGTCACGAAACTCATTCTAATTGGGAACTGCGATTATCTTGGCGTCCACCAATGGTTGTGATGAAGCAATGGTGGCAGAACAAAGACGGCGGGAAATCGGCGTACAAACTTCAGGTCCGTGAAATGTTAAGGTCTTGTTAACCCTGATCTCCTCAATTCTCCGCCATCGGGCCTGAATCCGGGTCAAGACCCCCCGAGCGGCCTTGCACCGAAGCGCCACATCTGTATAAGACCTCATCCTTCCGCGAATTGTCATGAACCGCGCAGTCTCTCGTGGGTGGGGTGCGGAAGGTCATCGCCCCTCCCTATGAAATGCGCCTGGAATAAGAACTGGAGTCTGCATGCCGCTTTACGAGCATGTGTTCATTGCGCGTCAGGACCTTTCCAACACGCAAGCCGAAAGCCTCATTGAACATTTCTCGACCGTCCTCGCCGACAACGGCGGCAAGGTCCTCGAGAATGAATACTGGGGCGTCAAGACGATGGCCTACAAGATCAACAAGAACCGCAAGGGGCACTATGCCTTGCTGCGCACCGACGCGCCCGCGCCGGCCGTGCAAGAAATGGAACGCCTGATGCGTCTTCATGATGACGTGATGCGCGTCCTGACCATCAAGGTCGACGCCCACGAAGAAGGCCCCTCCGTCCAGATGCAGAAACGTGACGAACGTTCTGATCGTGGCGACCGCCCCGACCGTGGTGACCGCATGGATCGCGGCCCGCGTGAAGACCGCGGCCCCCGCCCGGACCGCGATGACCGCGGCCCGCGTGAAGACCGTCCCCGTCGCTTCTGATCAGGAAAGGACCATAAACCATGGCAACAAAACCGTTTTTCCGCCGCCGCAAGTCCGATCCGTTCGAGGGTGAAGGCGCCCCCGTCATCGACTACAAGGACACCCGGCTTCTGCAGCGTTACATCTCTGAACGCGGCAAGATCGTCCCCTCGCGCATCACCGCCGTGGGTGCCAAGAACCAGCGCGCCCTCGCCCAGGCGATCAAGCGTGCCCGGTTCCTCGCCCTGCTGCCCTACGCCGTGAAGTAAGGAGCAACAGACATGCAAGTTATCCTTCTGGAACGCGTGGCCAAGCTTGGCCAGATGGGCGAAGTGGTCAAGGTCAAGGACGGCTACGCCCGCAACTTCCTTCTGCCGCAAGGCAAGGCCATGCGCGCGAACGCTTCCAACATTGCCCGCTTCGAAACCGAAAAGGCACAGCTCGAAGCCCGCAACCTTGAAACCAAAGGCGAAGCCACGAAGCTTTCTGAAAAGCTCGACGGCCAGACCTTCGTCGTGATCCGCTCCGCCTCTGACGGCGGCGCGCTCTACGGCTCCGTCACCACCCGTGACGCCGCCGATGCCGCGACGCTCGCCGGATTCTCGCTCGACAAGCGACAGGTGATTCTGAACGCCCCGATCAAGGAACTGGGTATACACACCGTGACCGTGCGTCTCCACCCCGAAGTGGACTGCTCGATCCGCATCAACGTGGCCCGCTCACCCGAAGAAGCCGAACTCCAGGCCTCGGGCAAGTCGATTCAGGAACTCGCTGCCGAAGCCGAAGCCGCCGCAGATTTCGAAATCGCGGAACTCTTCGACGAAATGGGCGCAGCTCAGGACGGCGAAGACCTCTAAGGCTCAACCCTTGCAAAGAATCAAAGGCCGCACCCGCAAGGGCGCGGCCTACTTCTTTGTATCCATGAAAGCACAGTAACTGCACACGATCCTTCGCCATCATCCTGCATCCTCGACCAGCTAGACAAAGCGCCAGGACCCCACCTTATGCACCTCGGCTATCTCGTCGCCGAATTTCCCGGCCAGACCCACGCCTTCTTCTGGCGCGAGACGCAGGCGCTTTCGGAACAAGGCTTCCCCATCCACTGCCTGTCCAACCGCAAGGGCCCTCTGGCCCGCCCTCAACAAACCCCTTCGCGGCCAAGGCCGCGGTCCGCACGACATATCTCGGCTCACCCGACCTCCTCCGCGTCATGGGCTACCTCCTGGCACACCCAGCCAGCCTAGCCGCCGCAACCCCAGCGACTTCGCCTGCCTGCCCGACACGCCGCCCTTCTAGACGCTTGCCACTCATTTCTCTGATCGCCCCGGCGGCCCAGCTTGTCCTGACCACCCACAAAAAAGGCATCACCCATGTCCACACCAACTCCGGCCTTGGCGAAGCCGCCGCTGTCGCCGTGATGGAGGCAATGGCCTGTGGTCTGGCCGTCAACTGCTACCGCATCGGCGGCACAGCGGCGATGATCGGGGATGGCAAGGACGCGCTACGCGTCCCGCAGCACGACGTGCCCGCCATCACGAGACGGCCAGAGCCACTGGCCAGCGACCCTGCCCTGCGCCAACGCAAAGTGCATGCTGCCCGCGAAACCGCGCTGGTCAAGTTACACGACTGCGCCAAGGCCCGAAACCTGGGACAAGCAATCCGCGACGCCCAAAAGCAAGACGCCCCGAAGGACCGCCCTATTCTTCTTCGAGCGCCTCGACGGCCTTCTGAAGGTCTTCCTTCGTCGCCGTCGTTTCGGTCACATTGGCCAGACCAAAGACATGATCGATCACCTTGTCCTCAAAGATCGGCGCCTGAATCTGCTGACGCATCTGGGGGTTCTGCTGCACGAAGTCAAAGAACTGACGTTCCTGACCGCGATACTGCCTCGCCTGCTGCAACACAGCCTGCGTCAGTTCCGCATCCGTCACCTTGACCTCGGCCTTCTGACCGATATCGGCCAGCAGCAGACCCAGCTTCACACGACGCACGGCCAGCCTCTTGTGCTCGTCCGTGGTCTCGACGGCACCGTGATTGTGGTCATGCACATCCGGGTTTTCCTCGTGCCACAACTGGTGCGCAATCTGCCCGGCTTCGGCATTCACAAGGCTCGGCGGCAGGTCGAAATCGATCATCTTGTCCAGCGCATCCAGAAGCGCCCGCTTGGCCACGGCGCGCGACGCGCCCGAGTATTCCACTTCCAGACGCTCGGTGATCTGCGCCTTCAGCCCGGCCAGATCCTCGGCACCGAACTGCTTGGCAAGTTCGTCATTTACTTCGGCGGGCTTCGGTTCCGAGACCGTCTTGACGGTGCAGGTAAAGACCGCAGCCTTGCCCGCGAGATTTGCCGCCTGATAGTCTTTGGGGAAGGTCACATCAATATCCTTCACCTCGCCGGACTTTACGCCGACCAGACCGGCCTCAAAGCCGGGAATGAAGGAATTGGAGCCGAGCACAAGCGGATAATCTTCGGCCGTGCCGCCATCAAAGGCCTCGCCATCAACCTTGCCCACGAAGTCGATCACAACCTTATCGCCGTCCTTGGCCTTGGAACCCTTTTTGCGGTCCTCAAAGTTCTTGGCGGTATCCGCCAGGTTCTTGAGCGCCTCATCGACAGCGGCGTCATCGGCCTTCACGACCAGACGGGTCAGACTGACGGCAGAAAGATCAACAGCAGGCACTTCCGGCAGCTTCTCATAGGTGATCGAAACTTCGACGTCGTCGCCCTCTTTCCAGCCTTCGTTGGTCATCTTGACCTCGGGCTGCATCGCGGGCCGGTCGCCGGTCGACTCCATATGGCTCGACAGCGCGGTATCGATGCTCTCCTGCATCGCTTCGCCCAGAATCCGCGGTCCAAACTGTTTCTTGAGCAGCGCCATCGGCACCTTGCCCTTGCGGAAGCCCTTCATCGCCACTTCAGGCTGTGCCTCGAGAAGCTTGGCTTTCACCTTGGCATCCAACTCTGCTGCCGTCAAAGTGATGGCATAGCCGCGCTTCAGTCCTTCGTTCAGGGTCTCAGTGACCTGCATGTCCGTCCTTCTTTCCTGTCTCACTGGTGCGGGTAAAGGGAGTCGAACCCCCACGCCTTGCGGCGCCAGAACCTAAATCTGGTGCGTCTACCAGTTTCGCCATACCCGCATGATAATGAGGGGCGGCCACCGGACCACCCCCGCGAATTGGGCGCTGTCTAGCAAAGCCCGACAGGGGATGCGAGTGGAAAACGCATCGCAATAATGGCAAGCGATGAACGTCTTGTTGCCATAATTGGGGTCCACGGTGCTCTCAATGGTGTAAAAAGGGGGAACCGGAATGCTTGACAATGCCCTTCACATGGATACCCCGCGCGAGGTTCCGGCTGGTGTGTTCCAGATAAGTGAAATCGCTCCGCTGACCGGCACCGCCGCGATCACCCTTTTTGCCGGGACAACCGTCCTCACGCTCAGGGGTGAGGTTGCCGTCGAAACGCTGATTCCCGGCGATCGCATCATCACCCGCGATACCGGGATGGTCATGCTCCATGATCTCGACATATCCCGCGCATCACTGCCCGCGATCCGGGTTGTGGCCGACTCATTCGGACAGGCCCGTCCCCAGCGCGACACGCTTCTTGTGACGGACGCGCTTGTCAATCTGCGCAACTGGTGCATCGATCAGCCTTCGGGTAGCCGTACCGCGCAGATCACCGCCATGGCTCTTGTCGACGGCCAGTCCGTCACCCCTCAGGGAACTACAGACAGGCTCACCTGCACGCTCGTCTTTGACCGGCCGCATGTCATCTATGTCGACGGCCTCGAACTCTGTGCGATCTGAACCTGACTGATCCAGCAGAGGCCCGTTCCGCGCCGCTCCTTTGGTCAAAGCCGCCCAAAGGGCTGCCTGCGTGCCTCTGACTCAGGTATTTGTACGACAAGGAAACCCATATCTGCAGCTGATCAAAGCCCCATCACGCGGAATACCTTGGGCAATTCATCCGCCAGATCTTCGGAAATCAGCCCCGGCCCAAAGCTGCGGGCGCATTCGACATGCAGCCACGACGCCGTCTCTGCCGCCCGCATCGGCGCAAAGCCCCGCGCCAGCAACCCGGTGATGAAGCCTGCCAGGACATCCCCCGACCCGGCAGTGGCAAGCCACGGGGCCGCGCGGCCATACTGCGCTGAATTGATGGAACAGCGCCCCTGCGGCTCCGCAATGACGGTATCCGTTCCCTTGTAAAGCACGACGCATCCCGCCTGCGCAGCTGCCTCCCGCGTCGCGTCCACTTTGGAATAGGCGGGGCCCTTGGTCGCAGGTTCGGCCAACCGTGCCGCGATATCCGGAAACAACCGGGCAAACTCGCCAGCATGCGGGGTCAAGACGCATTTGGGATGCAGTTTTCCAAAGCGCGCCTTGTCTTGCGCCAAAAGGGTCAGGGCGTCGGCATCAAGGACAGCCGCGCGTTTTGTCTCTAGGACAGCTTCAACAAAGTCGGCGTGCCGTGTCGTCGTGCCGAATCCGGGACCGATGCACAGCGCACTGATCCGGTCGTCTTCATGAAGCCACGCTGACAGTGCGTCGGCATCTTTGAGAGACCGCAGCATCACTGCATCCAATCGCGCTGCATTCTCCTGCAAAGCCGCTGGTGGTACGCCCAAAGTCACCAACCCCGCCCCGATCCGCAACGCCCCCCGCGCCGTCATCCGGGCTGCACCGCCTTTGCCGGGGCCGCCGGAGAGAATGAGAGCGTGGCCATGGGTGAACTTGTGTCCGCCATGCGATTTGTCAAGAATGCTTTCGCCCTGCTTGAACGCTGGCGTGTAGAGGTAGCCTTCGATCAGTTGCACGACCGCAGATTTCTTTGCCTTTTTGTCCGTCAGACTGTTCGGCCGACCACCAAGTGCGACCATTGCGCTTTTGTGGTCGAGGCCGATGCTTTTCACGACAATCTTCCCGCTCGCGGCAGGACCGTCTGCGCAATAGTGACCGACCCTAGCAAATTCAAACGTGACAGTTAGGTCTGACATCAGACATACCTCTGGGTTCAGTCTGGTGCCGAAGAGGCGTCCGCTGTCGCTGCACAGACCCGAGGGCATATCGATTGCGCAAACTGCAAGCGTATCCACCGTATATCTCCGCCGCTCCGCAA
This sequence comes from Rhodobacterales bacterium, assembly GCA_026400355.1. Lineage (GTDB taxonomy): Bacteria > Pseudomonadota > Alphaproteobacteria > Rhodobacterales > Rhodobacteraceae > JAPLPE01. Next base: position 117,239 of record JAPLPE010000013.1, read on the forward strand.
TCAGACCGTCAACAACCTGCGGCAAAGCACGCGTCAAGCCTGTACCAAAAAGCGCGTCAACCAAGAGTCGGGCTCCATCGAAATCCGGCAGAGGAGTAAGCGCCCTTACCTCCCCCATCCCCACCGATCGCACATAATTCACCCGCGCATCTGGCGGCAACTTCTCGGCATCCCCGAACAAGAACACCTCTACATCCCAGCCCCGCTCCTTCAACAGCCGCGCCACGACGAACCCATCGCCGCCGTTGTTACCCGGCCCGCACAGGACCACCGCCTTGAACGACCCTGCCTGCAGTTCCGGCCATTCCGCGAACACCGCCTCGACCACACCGCGTCCGGCACGCTCCATCAGTTCAAGCCCCGTCACCTCGCCCGAAGCGATGGCTGCGGCCTCGATTGCCCGCATCTGCGCTGCCGTCAAAAGCTTTGTCATCGCAGCTCCCCAAAAAATCGTTCTCAAGATGCTCGAAAGGCAGTCACTATGCCTATAAATCAATCATTCCGATCGGTTTTCCCAGACTTGTCTCCGCAACTCCCCCCTCGTGAATTGTGGTGACCCAACTAAAATGGTCTCACGCCGAATAACCGATGTGCAAGGAGTCGCTGGACATGAAAAAGATCGAAGCGATCATAAAGCCGTTCAAGCTCGACGAAGTTAAAGAAGCGCTTCAGGAGGTCGGTGTTCAGGGACTGTCCGTGGTCGAGGTCAAGGGCTTCGGCCGTCAGAAGGGCCACACCGAGCTATACCGCGGCGCCGAATACGTCGTAGACTTTCTGCCCAAGGTCAAGATCGAGGTCGTCCTGTCGGACGATCAGGTTGATGCCGCCGTAGCCGCCATCGTCGGTGCAGCCAAGACCGACAAGATCGGCGACGGCAAGATCTTCGTTTCATCGGTCGAACAGGCCATCCGGATTCGTACTGGGGAATCGGGCGACGACGCCCTCTGACCCGATTGTCACCACCGCTTACTTCAAGGGGAAACCGCAGACATGAGCAAAACCAAGCTTCTCAAGCTTATCAAGGATGAGGACTGCGCCTACGTCGACATCCGCTTTACCGATCCTAAAGGCAAACTGCAGCACGTGACCATCGTGTCTGACCTCGTCGATGAAGACTTCATCGACGAAGGTTTCATGTTCGACGGCTCGTCCATTGCCGGCTGGAAGTCGATCGACCAGTCAGACATGAAGCTGATGATTGACACCTCAAGCGCCTATATCGACCCCTTCTATGCGGAAAAGACCGTTTGCGTGCATTGCAACGTTGTCGAACCCGACACGATGGAAGCCTACGAGCGTGACCCACGCGGCACCGCGCTCAAGGCCGAGGCCTATCTCAAGTCCTCCGGTATCGGTGATGTGGCCTACATGGGCCCCGAAGCAGAATTCTTCATCTTCGACGATGTCCGCTTCTCGGTCACGATGAACAAGGTGTCGTTCCAGGTAGACGGCGTCGATGCCCCTTGGAACTCGGATGCCGATTTCGAAGGCGGCAACATGGGTCATCGCCCCGGCGTCAAGGGCGGCTATTTCCCCGTAAATCCGATCGACGACGCGCAGGATCTTCGCTCGGAAATGCTCTCAACAATGAAGCGTATGGGCATGAAGGTCGACAAACATCACCACGAAGTGGCTGGCACCCAGCACGAACTGGGAGTGGTCTTTGGCCCCCTGACCAAGCAGGCCGATGAGATCCAGAAATACAAGTACGTCATCCACAACGTGGCCCATGCCTATGGCAAGACCGCGACCTTCATGCCCAAGCCTATCGCGGGCGACAACGGGTCGGGGATGCACGTAAACATGTCTATCTGGAAGGAAGGCAAACCGCTCTTCGCAGGCGACAAATATGCTGACCTGTCTCAGGAAGCGCTCTGGTATATCGGCGGCATTCTCAAGCATGCCAAGGCCCTTAACGCGATCACCAACCCCGGCACGAATAGCTACAAGCGCCTGATTCCCGGTTTCGAAGCCCCGGTTCTGCGCGCCTATTCCGCCCGCAACCGGTCGGGCTGCATTCGTATTCCGTGGTCCGAATCTCCCAAAGCCAAGCGCGTCGAAGCCCGCTTCCCCGACCCGTCGGCCAACCCCTATCTGGCCTTTGCCGCACTCCTGATGGCCGGCCTGGACGGGATCAAGAACAAGATCGACCCCGGCCCGTCCTCGGATAAGGATCTCTACGATCTGCCGCCCGAAGAACTCGCCGCGATCCCGACAGTCTGCGGAAGCTTGCGCGAAGCACTGGGCGAGCTTGAAAAGGACATGGACTTCCTTCTGGCCGGTGACGTGTTCACCCGCGACCAGCTCGAAGGCTATATGGCCCTCAAGTGGGAAGAGGTTTACGCCTTCGAACACACCCCGCACCCAATCGAATACAAGATGTACTACTCCTGCTAAGGGGTCGGTGGGTTTCACCCACCCTTCATGAAACAGAAAGGGCGCCCCATCCAGGCGCCCTTTCCATTTGCCCTGATGCGGGGGCGGTTGAAACCCACACCGCCCCACGCCTTGTCGCGTTGCGCAAGGTGGGTGACCCCACCCCCGCCGCGCCCCTATTTCAACACGCTGTCCAGAAAATCGACAACCTTCTGCGTCGCCGGGGCCTCCTGGAACGCACCCGAACCATGCCCGCCTTCCGGCAGGAATTCATAGGTCACGCCCCCGTTCGAAGGCCAGGCCAGCAACGCATCCCGCAACCGCTCCGACTGCTTCGGGCCGACGAACGTATCCACCCCGCCATGCATGACGAGGAAGGCTGGCAGCACTGTCCCTTCGGGCAACTGCGCCAGATACCAAAGCGGGCTCACCTTCTGCGCCTCCTTCGGGTTATCCGCAACGGACATCCCGATCAGCGCCGATTCGGGCGAATCCGCCGCATCGTTCCGCCCGGTGGACCGGGTCAAACCAGTCTCCTCGATATCCGAGTCCATCATCGTGAAATCGACCGGCCCGAACCAGTCCACCACGGCCTGCACTGCCGTCGCCGGGTCCGCCGCCAGCGCAATCCCTGTGGTCGAGACAAGATGCCCGCCGGCCGACGCCCCGAACAGCGCAACCTTCGCCGGATCAATCCCCAGATCGGACGCATTGGCCCGCAGATAGGCGACTGCCGCTTCAACGTCCTCCAACTGCGCCGGCCACTGATCCGTCCCGCTCAGCCGGTAGTTGATCGCCGCCACAGCATAGCCGGCTTCATTCAACGCGGCCAACGACTGAGGTCCGCTCTTGTCGCCCATCATGAACGCCCCACCGTGGACCCAGACCACCACCGGCACCGGTCCCGTCGCCCCCTCGGGCAGATAAAGATCAAGGACGTTCCGCTCCGACTTGGCGGCATAGGCAAGGTTCGCCCTTGTCGGCTGCACCGTCGTCAGCCAGACAAAAAACCAATAACCCACGGCCCCCACGGCCAGCAGAAACACGAGCAATGCCACAAGCCGGGGCCACCGGAAAGAACTTCGAACCATCAGGCAATCTCCAGCAAACGGACCTGCAAACCGTCTTCAGGATCACCGATGCTGCACCTCAAGCATCACTCGTTTGCGACACATACTGTCGTATGTATCGAAAACACGACCGCATCCGTCCGTAGCAACCGCCGGATCGTCTGCCGCTCACTCCGCCGATAGGGCGATTCCGGTCGCCCCACGGGCCGCGGATTGGCCTCGGAATGCGGCTGAAACAACGCCGGATCATCATAGCGCAACAGATTCGCCCGCCACAGCGGCCGGTCACCCCGGACCATGTCAAACATCCGCTGTACCCGCGCCGCCACATCCGCATCATAGCGCACCACAGGCAGATGAATCGCCGTCAAAGGCCGGCCGATCTTCTCGGCCAATGTCCAGGCCGCCGGAAAACACAACAGCGCCGCCGTCAGCACATGCTCCGCGCCCAGCTTCTGATGGATGCAGAAATCTTCCTGCACGATCCGCGACAGCGTCAGCAGCGGATCACCCCGATCAAGTGCCACCACCACCCCGTCAGGCCGCATCACCGCCTCAGCCATCACGTCAAACCCCGGGAGCACCGCCACTTCGGTCAGGACGACCTCCAGCAGCTCCTCCGCCGCCGCCTCTGCGCCCGGCAGCACGGCAATCACATCCGCCCGCCGCTCGGCAATCAGCTGCGCCTTCTCGGCCAGCTGCGCCCCATAAGCCTCATCGACCCGCAGCCACTCGCCCTCCCCGACCGGGGTCATCGACGGCAACCGCAACCCCGCCGCAGCCACCTGCGCCGCCGGAACGGCCCTCTGCAAAACCACCATCCCCACCCCCATCCGTCAAAACGAAACAATTCATGTCGGAACCAGACTAGTCAGCCGCGCCCCGCCCCCGCACCATCAGCGCACATCAAGAGGGGGCCCGCCCGTGAATACCCACCACCGCGACAACCGCAAGATCGACCCGTCGCTTGGCGCCACCCTCGCCGACGGCACCCCCAACGACAATGACCGCGTCGAAATCGGCCCCACTCAGCTCGCCTTCGCTGAATGGGCCGGCGCAGGCCTCACTGCGCCCAACCTGCAATCCATGCGCGCCTTCCGCCACAAACGCATCGTCGACCAGCTTGTCAGCCGCGATATCGGCGGCCTTCTGATGTTCGACCCCCTGAACATCCGCTACGCCACCGACACGACCAACATGCAGCTCTGGAACAGCCATAACCCGTTCCGCGCCTGCCTGCTCTGCGCCGATGGCCATATGGTCATGTGGGAATACAAGAACGCGCCTTTCCTCGTGAATTTCAACCCGCTTGTCCGCGAACTCCGCTCGGGTGCCGCCTTCTTCTACAATACGAACGGAGAGAACACGGCCAAGGACGCTGCCTCATTCGCGGGCCAGGTGGACGAGGTCATGCGCGCCCATGTCGGCACCAACAAACGCATCGCGGTGGACAAGATCATGGTCCACGGCCTCCGCGCCCTCGAACGCGGCGGTTTCGACGTACTCGAAGGCGAGGTGCTGACCGAACGCGCCCGTGCGATCAAAGGCCCCGACGACATCCTCGCCATGCGCTGCGCCCAGCACGCCTGCGAAACCTCGATTGCAGCGATGGAACGCTTCACCCGAGAAAACGTGCCCAAGGGTACGGTCAGCGAAGATGACGTCTGGTCGGTCCTCCACGCCGAAAACATCAGGCGCGGCGGCGAATGGATCGAAACCCGCCTCCTCGCCTCCGGTCCCCGCACCAACCCCTGGTTTCAGGAATGCGGCCCCCGGATCATCCAGAACAACGAAATCGTGGCCTTCGACACCGACCTCATCGGCGCGTACGGCTTCTGCATCGACATTTCCCGCACCTGGTGGGTCGGCGACCAGCGCCCCACCAATGCGATGATCTCTGCCATGCACCACGCCCGCGACCACATCGCCGACCACATCTCCCGCCTCCGCCCCGGCGCCTCGATCGACGACCTAAGCCTCAACGGCCATGTCCTCGCCCCCGAGTATCAGAAGCAGAAATACTCCTGCAAGATGCATGGCGTGGGCCTCTGCGATGAATGGCCCTACATCACCTATCCCGACAACCACATGCCCGGCGCCTTCGCAGGCGTCACGCTGGAACCCGGCATGACACTCTGCGTCGAGGCACTCGTCTCTCCCGAAGGCGGCGATTTCTCCATCAAGATCGAAGATCAGGTTCTCATCACCGAAGAGGGCTGCGAAAACCTGACCCGCTACCCCTTCGACGCGGCCCTCATGGGCAACTGATACACCCGATCCGGGTTTCTTTGTTGCCCAAATACCTCGGGGGGTGTCCGCGCTCTTCGCGCGGACAAGGGGGGCTGCGCCCCCCTCCCTGCAAGACCGCGAGGCGCAAAGCGCCTCTCCGCCGGATCACGCGGGGTCAGGACAACGACGTCCCCAAAAAAAGAAGAACGCGGGCCGCGAGACCCGCGCCTCTCATTCGCAGGCTGGGCGCAACCCACCCCTTTTCTTGAGATCACGCCCGCGCGTTGCCGATCAGCTTCCACAGCCCCGGCAAAAGCAGCGCCGCCAGCGCCAGCTTCATCGCATCGCCGATCAGGTAAGGCGTCAGCCCCCAGACCATCGTCTGCTCCCAGACCGACCCATACTTGGCCGGATCAAAGGCCCCGGCCAAGATGATGTGATAGATCCAGGCCACCCCCGGCACATAGATAATCACGTTGCCGATCAGCAGCGCCAGCGCCATCCACAGCACCGACCGGTCCCACCCGCGCCGCGCCGCCCAGCCCAGGAACAAAGTCGCCAGCACATAGCCCAGCAGATAACCACCCGTGCCGCCCGTCATGTAGGCCAGCCCGTACTTCTCGGCCGACGACCCCGCAAACACGTCAAAGCCCAACGCCCCGATCAGCATATAGCCCAGCACGGTGATCAGGCCAAGGCGCGGCCCATAAGCGGCTCCGATCGTCAGGATCGCAAAAGTCCCCATTGTCACCGGCACGGGCGAAGGCCACATCGGGACCTTGATCTTGGCCGCCAGCGTCAGGAGAGCAATCCCCACCACGACCAGCACCGCCTGCTTGAACAGCCGCGCGGCCCCCTCAGAAAGGCCCGTCGCCTCGACCAAGACCTTGTTATCCGTCATCGAAAGGGCCATTGGGGCCTCCCCTGTCCTGAAACTCTCTGCCTTGTGTGCCCCAAGCCCCGCCCCGGCGCAAGCGTCCCGGCCCTCAGGCTCCGTTCACGCGGCGATACTGCGACTCCATCGCATAATCCTTGCGCGGCCCCTGCACCTCCCAGCGCGCCGTCCAGAAAGGCCAGCCTGCAAAATCATATCGCACCCGGTACAGGTCTGCCCCACAAAGATGCTCCGCCGCAACCTCGCCCGCATCAAGGCGAAAGCGATGAAACGGCCGCCCGTCCACGAAGAACACCGCAACCGCATCCCCGGAAAACTGCCACCGGTAAGCCCGCGTCGCGGTCAGTTGCGGCCCGTCGCCCATCCGCAAAAGGCCCTCTTCCGCATAGGTTGCCGCCGCTTTTCCCTCTGCCACAATCACCGCGAACCCATCAAACACCCCCTCGACCGCCCCTCGGTGATCAGCAATCACCCGAGCGACCTCCCACCGCCCGATGAACCCCGCCCTGTCCAAAACCTCATCCGACAATTCTTCCCTCGGTCACATCGCCTCCCTCTCCCAGAAACCACACCTTCCCCGGTGCCGCCTTCATGTCATAGCAGGCTCAGCGGTCCGACGGCGGCCAGACCGAACAATACCAGTCCCCCTCGACCCGCCAGTCCCCTACACTGTCACTTGTAGTGGTATGGACCCGCCATCCAATTGCCTCAAGACTTTGCACCGCATCACCATATTGCTTCACATGCCCCGTCAGCGCCGCCGTGATCTCTTCCCCCGTCATCTCTGCCCCCATCATCCATGCCCCCGTCATCGGCTCCCAATCCTCGGCCAAAGCCACACCCGGCCTGAGCATCACCGCCACCACAATCCCGGGCATGCACGACCTCCCGCCTTGTGACAGGCTCCGCCCCATCCTATGACGCAGCCGACCCCGATCCAACCTAGAAGGCAGTCCCATGATCCCCCGCTACTCCCGCCCCGGCATGGTCGCCATCTGGTCCCCCGAGTCCCGCTTCAGGATCTGGTTCGAGATCGAGGCCCATGCCTGTGATGCCCAGGCCGCCCTCGGCGTGATTCCTGCCGAAAATGCCGCCGCCGTCTGGAAGGCAAAGGACGTCACCTTCGACGTGGCCCGCATCGACGAGATCGAGTCCGTGACCAAACATGATGTCATCGCCTTCCTCACGCACCTCGCTGAACATATCGGTGCCGATCAGGCCCGCTTCGTTCATCAGGGTATGACCTCTTCTGACGTGCTCGACACCACATTCAACATTCAGCTCTGCCGCGCCGCCGATATCCTGCTTGCCGATGTCGACCGCGTACTCAAAGCCCTCAAGTCCCGCGCGATGGAACACAGATACTCCGTCCGCATCGGCCGCAGCCACGGCATCCACGCCGAACCTACGACAATGGGCCTCACCTTCGCCCGCTTCCACGCCGAAATGGCCCGCAACCGCAACCGCCTCGAAAAGGCCCGTTGGGAGGTGGCGACCGGTGCCATCTCGGGCGCCGTCGGCACCTTCGCCAACATCGATCCCGCCGTCGAAGAACACGTCTGCAGCATGATGGGCCTGCGCCCCGAACCGATCTCGACGCAGGTCATCCCGCGCGACCGCCACGCTATGTTCTTTGCCACGCTTGGTGTGATCGCCAGCAGCATCGAAAACATCGCCATCGAAATACGCCACATGCAGAGGACTGAAGTGCTCGAGGCCGAGGAATTCTTCTCTCCCGGCCAGAAGGGCTCCTCTGCCATGCCGCACAAACGCAACCCGGTTCTGACCGAAAACCTAACGGGCCTTGCCCGCCTCGTCCGCATGGCCGTCGTGCCCGCGCTGGAAAATGTGGCCCTCTGGCACGAACGCGACATTAGCCATTCCTCAGTCGAACGCACCATCGGCCCGGATGCCACGATCACCCTCGACTTCGCTTTGAACCGCCTTGCCGGCGTGATCGAAATGCTCGTGATCTACCCCGACAACATGCTCAAGAACATGAACAAGTTCAAAGGCCTGATCCACAGCCAGCGTGTCCTTCTCGCGCTCACCCAGAAAGGCGTCAGTCGCGAGGACGCCTATACCATCGTCCAGCGCAATGCGATGAAGGTCTGGGAACACGGGGCCGATTTCAAGGCCGAACTCCTCGCTGACCCGCAGGTCACAGCGACCCTCTCCCCGGCCGAGATCGAGGACAAATTCGATCTCGCCTATCACACCAAACACGTCGACACGATCTTCGCCCGCGTCTTCGACGCCTGACAGTTCCACCAGGGCCCAAGATTATTCCTCCAAGAATCTTGGGATTATACTCCTTTCCTCATCCCTTATCCGATCGCCCCCACCCCCCGGCGGGGCATCCACGGAACCAGGTTCAGGCCACCGCTGGCGCGTGCAGCGCCATAGGTTGCGCCAGGTGCGTCGCGCGCGGCGTCTGCGGCCAGGCCCGCATCGAAGCCACCGCCGGCATCGCCAGCACCGCATACTGCCGCCCGTCGGTGTCATTGCGATAAGGCGCACCGATCCGCTCCGCACCAAAGCCCAACTGCCGGAGCGCCCGCATCAAGGGCAGCGGCGACAGCGAGATCATCTGCTCCGCCCCGTGCCGTGCCGCCACATCGACCAGCCCGTCCACGATCAGCGACAGACACAGGCTCCGGTCGGCATGGCTTTTCACCTCATCTGCAATCACCAGCCTTGTGCACTCCCAGACACAGGGATCGGCCACTTCCCGCCCCAGAATATCCGCCGGAATGTCGGCAAGCCGCCCGCCCACCGCATCGCGCAGCATATAGGTGTGCTGCCCCCAGGTCGCGGTCGTGGCCATCGTGCGCGCCCCGCCCACCACTTCCCCGTTCAGAAGGACCAGCGAATAATGTGCCAGCGGGTTGTCATACTGGTCCATTTCCACCCTGTCGTCATGCGGAATGTCCCAGCCCAGCGAGTCCACGAAGAACCGTTTCCGCAGCCGCAGGAAGTCATAGAATGCCGGGCCATGCAAATGCAGGCTCGACATGTTGAACGTGATATTTTCCATTGTCACTCTCCTTAATGGCGAGTCCATTTAGCGCTATAAAATGTCAGTTGTTAACCGGTCACAGGGCCGCAACCCTGTGGATTTTGCGCCAAATCGATGCAATCCGTGCCCAGGCCGGTAGCTCAGAGCAGCCCGAACCCCGCCGCGCGCGAAATCGCCTCGGCCCCGGTCTTGGCTCCCAGCTTCACCCGCGCATTCTTCAGCCGTTGCTTGACCGCCCCTTCCGTCACCCCAAGTTCATGTGCCACCTGCTTAAGCCGCATGCCATCCCGCACCATCTGCAGCGCCGTTATCTCGGCCCCCGTCAGGTTCGTTGGTGGTGCCTTGTCCCGATGCAGCTTGCCAACCCAGCCCTCCAGCTGCCGGACCTCTGCATTGCTGAACTCCCGGTCTGACCGCGCAAAACTCCCGAACGACCGCTGCCCGCCCGGATCATTGTCAAAGCACGACACTGCAACGCCAAAGCGCAACCCAAAACTCCGAGCTTGCCGCATCACCTCCCTCGGGTCGTCCAGAGCGATCTCGCTCCACCGAATCGTGCCGCTGTTGGCATACATCCAACGGATGATCGGATCGCTCAGCATGAAACGGTGGCGTGTATAGTGCTCGACCCATTCCGGCTGAAAGGTAATGACCTCTTCCATCGGAAAGGCGAACCCCACCCGCAGCGCCAGATAGTAACCGCTGTTCGCAAGTTCGCCCATCAGGCGGCGTTCATCGGGGACCGTCATGCGCAATCCTTTCGGGCCAAAGTCATGTCGAGGCCCTTGTCATGGAATGATCTGCGCAACTAAACTCTGACATATGCGTAACTTGACATGATGGGGCGACCCCATATCAAGGGGCAACCTGCAGAACGAGGGGGCAATAACCGGATGGATACCCAGGGTGACATCGGCAAAGCCCTCGCAAGGCTGAAACAGATGGCTCATTCCGGCTATGCCATTGCCCTCCACATCCAGTTCAACGCACCTGCCTATCTGTTCCAAGCCTATCCCAGGGATTGGACAGATTTCTATTCCCAGAACGGCCTCGTCATGCGCGATCCCACCGTGCACTGGGGTTTCGAACATACCGGTACGATCCTCTGGTCCGATCTTGTCCCCCACGACGATGCGGGTGTGATCGCCCTTGCCGCCGCTCGGGGCATCGCAAACGGCTTCACCTATGCGACCGATGCGGGAAACAGCCGTTCTGTCTCTAGTTTCGCCAAAGGCACCACCCCCTTCACGCCGGCCGAAATGGCTGAAATTGCCGGGCTGGCGGATCAACTGCATGACATTACGGCCAATCGCGAATCGCTTTCTGCGGAAACCCGCGAACACCTGCGGCAGATGTCCATTTCCTTCACACACCCGACCAAGACGCAACCGAAGGTTTAATAACCTTGCTGTTGACCGATGGTCAACCTGTGCTACTCTTCAGTTGCAAGCCGCAGCAGGAGAAATCAGGAATGCCCTTGAAGACACTCCTTATAATCGCAACGATTGTCTTGTCGCCTTTCGCTGCTTTCGCCCAATGCAACAACGGCGTCCAACACGACCAGCAGGCAATGTCCTGCGTCGTCGGCACTGTATGGGATCCGGTCGCAGCCACCTGTGTCCCCGTGACCTCAAGCTGAACTCTGCAAAGGGCGGCCATCTGCTACCCTTTGAGTTTTTTTGACCCTGGCCCTAACCCATCCTTCACAAAATTGCGGTTCTATTTCCCTGTTGGTTCAGCCACAGGAAAATGACCCCGTGACACCCCCCGCCACTCGGTCCAGCGACGCCCGCAACCTCACGCGCCGCCGCAAGGCCGCCATCGTTGTCCAGATGCTTCTGGCCGAAGGCGTGCGCCCGCCTATCGCCAAACTCCCTGACGACCACCAGATCGACCTGACACGCGAACTGGGCAGCCTGCAACTGGTGGACCTTAACACCCTCCATGCCGTTGCTGAGGAGTTTTCTCGCGAACTCGAACAAGTGGGCCTGACCGCGCCTTCCGGCATGGACGCGGCCCTCGCTGCACTCAGCGCCCACATCAGCCCCACCGCCGCCGCCCGCCTTCGGTCCGAGGCCGCATCGGCCGCGGGTCTCGATCCCTGGTTCGCCATCACCTGCCTCACCTCCGCCGAACTCCGCCCGATTCTCGAATCCGAGGCGATCGAGATCTGCGCCATTCTCCTCTCCAAACTCCCCGTCTCCAAAGCGGCCGAGGTTCTGGGCCTCCTCCCCGGCGATCGCGCCCGCCGCATCACCTTTTTCGTCTCCCAAACCAGCGCCGTCTCGCCCCAGTCCGTGGCCCGCATCGGCAGGGCCCTTGCAGCCGACTACTGCAACACCCCCGTCCCCGCCTTTCCCCATCCCCCGGTGGACCGCGTCGGCGCCATTCTGAACCAAAGCCAGCAGATTACACGCGATTCCGTCCTCGAAGGGCTGGGGCAGGACGATCCTGACTTTGCCGAAAAAGTCCGCCGCGCCATCTTCACCTTTGTTCACATCCCCCAACGTCTCCAACCCGCCGACGTGCCCCGCATCCTACGGGCTGTGGACCAGCCCGTCCTCGTCACCGCCCTTGCCGCCGCTTTGGCCATCGAAGGTCCCGAATCGCAGTCAGCAGGCTTCATCCTCTCCAACATTTCCCAACGCCTCGCCGAATCCTTGCGCGAGGAAATCAACGAACGCGGCAAGGTCCGCAAACAGGATGGAGAGGCCGCCATGACCGCCATAGTCACAGCCATCCGCTCCAGTGAACAGGCAAAGGAGATCACCCTTATCGTCCCCTGGGGCGAGGAGACCGCGTGACCTTGGCAACCCCCTGCCCCTTTCGTATCTCTTGCGCAGGGGGAACCGATCCAGATGGAAGATGCGCCACAGGAGTCAGAACCGGCCGATAGCCCGCCCGAAAAGGGCAGCTTTGTCGACTGGTTCTCTGATCTCCTGATCCGGGGCCTTCTCGCCATCGCACTGCGGCTGCCCTATGACCGCCGCATCCCCTTCATGGGCTGGCTCCTCCGCCGCGTTGTCTCTCCGATCGCAGGCTACCGCCGCCGCGCCATGGCGCATCTTGCCAAGGCTGTTCCCGCACTGTCCCCTCGCGACCGCCGCCGCATCGCGGATGGCGTGGCCGACAACTTCGGACGCTCCGTCGCTGAAATCTATTCCGGCGCCGATTTCGTGAATCGCATCGCCGCCGCCGACCCGCTCTCCGGCCCCGGCCTGCCCGCTCTCATGGCCGCGATTGCCGCAGGCCGCCCCGTCATTATCGCGGTCGCCCATTTCGGCAACTACGACGCCATGCGCTCCGCCCTCGTCGCACGTGGCATCACCGTCGGCGCGGTTTACCGCCCGATGGACAACCCCTGGTTCAACGCCCACTACACCAAGGCCATCCACGCGATTGCCGAGCCTCTCTTTGCTCGCAACCGCCCCGGCATCGTGGCCATGCTCCGCTTCCTGAAATCCGGCGGCGTCCTGGCCCTCGGCGTGGACCAGTACTACTCCTCGGGCGCAGAACTGCGATTCTTCGGCCTGCCCGCGCTCACGACGCTCTCACCCGCCGAATTCGCTCTCAAGTACGATTGCGACCTGATCCCGATCCACGCCATCCGCCAGCCCGACGGCCTGACTTTCAACGTCCGTGTGGACGAACCCATCCTGCATACCAACGCCCATGACATGATGCAGGCCGTCAACGACAACATCGAACAGGTCGTCCGCGACCATATGGATCAGTGGTTCTGGGTCCACCGCCGATGGAAACCCGCCCGCGTGAAACGCGTCAGCGCAGCTCCGCCGCCGCCATAATCCGCCCTGGGCCAGGCTCCTGCAGGATCACCACCACCGGCTCCCCGCCCATGATCGGCACGTCCAGCCGGTAATCCGCCTCGCCCTGCCATTCGCCCACCACATCCCATGAAGTGACGATGTTGACGTATTCCATCGTATGCCCAGCGTTTTCGCCGCGTTCGATACTGACCGTCTCGGACGGGTTGTAGCGCACCAATTGCACCCGCAGCGGCCCTTCGGGTCCGCCCGTCGCATGGATCTTCAGCACCGCCCCCTCGCGCGTCAGGTCAAGCGAGACCCCGGTCGGAGACGCCGCATGATCGCGGATATGGTCCATCACCGCCATAGCATCCGCACCGACGACCGCATCCAGCCCGCCCACGATCAGTTGCGGCGTGTAAACCGTCCGCTCCCCTGCGACGATTGCATAGTCCTGCTGCCGCTTGGTGAACTGCGGCAGGGCGAAATGATCCTCCCAACCGATATAGTCCCAGTAATCAACATGCAGGGCCAGCGGGATGACCCCATCCATCCGGGCCAGTTCCTGCAACATCTCATCAGCAGCCGGACAGGACGAACACCCCTGTGACGTATAAAGCTCCACCACTACCGGATTGTCCTGCGCCAGGGCCGTCGACCCCGCGATTCCCGTCATCAGAAATGCGAATGTCGGGATTAGTCTGCTCATCAGCCGTCCTACCTGTCCGTTGCCCTCCAGTTTTAGATCAGTCCGACTGTAATGACCAATCAACGAATTGCGATACTTTCTTGATCGAACCTGCACGCTTGCGAGGCGAAACCTCGGTCGCAAACGGCGCTTGGCAGTCATTGTGTGCAATAGTATACAAGAAAGAGACCGCACGCCTTGTTCGCCGATTCACCCTGGGGCAGAAGCGGACCAGACCTTGCCAAACAGCCATGAAGGGACGCCACCCATGACGATCATCGTTGGCCTCGACACAGCCAAGACGCGCCGCACCCTGACCGTGGGCGACCAGACGCTCGCCTATTACTCGATCCCCGCCGCAACCGAGGCGGGATTGGGCGATTTTTCCCGCCTCCCCGCAGCACTTAAGGTCGTGCTCGAAAACATGCTCCGGTTCGAGGATGGCGGCTTTTCGGTCTCCGTCGATGACATAAAGGCCTTCGCCGAATGGGGCGCCTGCAAGGGCAAGAACCCCCGCGAAATCGCCTACCGCCCGGCCCGCGTTCTGATGCAGGATTTCACCGGCGTACCTGCAGTGGTCGACCTCGCCGCCATGCGCGACGGGATCAAGGCGCTCGGCGGCGATCCGCAGAAAATCAACCCGCTCAACCCCGTCGATCTCGTCATCGACCACTCGGTCATGATCGACGAATTCGGCAACCCCCGCGCCTTCCAAGCTAACGTTAACCGCGAATACGAACGGAACATGGAACGCTATGTCTTCCTGAAATGGGGCCAGAAGGCGTTCAACAACTTCCGCGTCGTCCCCCCCGGCACCGGCATCTGCCATCAGGTCAACCTTGAATATCTGGCCCAGGTCGTCTGGTCCGACACGGATCAGACCGACACCGCCGTCGCCTACCCCGATACCCTCGTCGGCACCGACAGCCATACCACCATGGTCAACGGTGCCGCCGTCCTCGGCTGGGGCGTCGGCGGGATCGAGGCTGAGGCCGCCATGCTCGGCCAGCCTGTATCCATGCTGATCCCCGAAGTCGTGGGCTTCAAACTCACCGGCCGGATGACCGAAGGCACGACCGCCACCGACCTCGTTCTCAAGGTCGTCCAGATGCTGCGCAAACATGGCGTGGTGAACAAGTTCGTCGAATTCTACGGCCCCGGCCTCGACCACCTGCCGCTCGCCGACCGCGCCACCATAGGCAACATGGCCCCCGAATACGGCGCCACCTGCGGCTTCTTTCCGATCGACGCAGAAACGCTGCGCTATCTGCGTATCACCGGTCGCGACGAAGCCCGAATCGCCCTGGTCGAAGCTTACGCCAAGGCAAACGGCTTCTGGCGCGGCGCAGACTACGACCCGATCTACACCTCGACGCTCGAACTCGACATGGGCACCGTCGTCCCCGCAATCTCGGGCCCCAAACGCCCGCAAGACCACACCCCGCTCGACGTCGCGGCCCCCAATTTCTACAAGGTCGTCGCCGAATACCGCGGCGTGGACTTCAGCACTGCGGCCAAGGAAATGGCCGACGAAGGCGGTCCCACCCCTACGGTTGACGCCCGCAAGACGGCCAAGGTGGCGGGCGAGGATTACGCCATCCGCGACGGCTCCGTCGTGATCGCCTCGATCACCTCCTGCACCAACACCTCCAACCCCTACGTGATGATCGGCGCAGGCCTCGTCGCCCGCAAAGCGCGCGCCCTCGGCCTCACCCGCAAGCCCTGGGTCAAGACCTCACTCGCCCCCGGCTCCCAGGTCGTCTCCGCCTATCTCGAGGCCGCAGGCCTCCAGGAGGATCTGGACGCCATCGGCTTCAACCTCGTGGGCTATGGCTGCACCACCTGCATCGGCAACTCCGGCCCGCTGCAACCGGAAATTTCCAAGGCGATCAACGACAATGACCTGATCGCCACCTCCGTCCTCTCGGGCAATCGCAACTTCGAAGGCCGCATCTCTCCTGACGTCCGCGCCAACTACCTGGCATCGCCCCCGCTCGTCGTGGCCTATGCGCTGGCCGGCGACATGAACATCGACATCACCAAAGACCCGATTGCGACAGCGCCCGATGGCCGAAAGGTCTACCTCGCTGACATCTGGCCCACCGCCCAAGAGGTCGCCGAACTCGTCGAACAGACTGTCACCCGGGCGGCCTTCCAGTCGAAATATGCCGACGTCTTCAAAGGCGACGCCAAATGGCAGGCGGTCGAAGTCACCGACAGTGAAACCTACGACTGGCCCGCCTCCTCGACCTATATCCAGAACCCGCCCTACTTCCGCAGCATGTCTAAGACGCCCGGCAAGATCACCAACCTCAAGGGTGCCAGGGTGCTGGCCATCTTCGGCGACATGATCACCACCGACCACATTTCCCCCGCCGGCTCCTTCAAGGACACGACCCCCGCCGGCAAATATCTGATCGAACGTCAGGTGCCCGTACGCGAATTCAACTCCTACGGCTCGCGCCGCGGTAACCACGAGGTGATGATGCGCGGTACCTTCGCCAACATCCGCATCAAGAACGAGATGCTGGGCGGCAAGGAAGGCGGCTACACCATCGGCCCCGATGGCATGGAAGCCGCGATCTATGACGCCGCCATGGCTCATCAGGCCAATGGCACGCCACTGATCATCTTCGCCGGCATCGAATACGGCGCAGGCTCCAGCCGCGACTGGGCCGCAAAAGGCACCGCCCTCCTCGGCGTCAAGGCCGTCATCGCCGAAAGCTTCGAACGGATCCACCGCTCCAATCTCGTCGGCATGGGCGTCATCCCCTTCGAATTTACCGAAGGCATGACCCGCAAGTCCCTGAATCTCAGAGGGGACGAAACGGTCTCCATCGATGGCCTCGACACGATCACTCCGCTCGCCACCGTGAACGCCACGATCACCTATGCCGACGGCACCACCCGCGTGATCCCGGTCAAGTGCCGAATCGATACGGCGGTTGAAATCGAGTACATCGAAAACGGAGGCGTGCTGCACTACGTGCTCCGCAACCTCGCCAAGGCATCCTGACGCGCTAAAACGCCAAGAAACGGCCCCGCACCGCAAGGTGCAGGGCCTTTTGCTTTCAGTCTCCCCCCGCTTCTCTTGGTCTCAGATATCCCGGGGGTGCGCGGGCCCTTCCCGCGCAAGGGGGGCAGCGCCCCCCACTCGCAAGCAAACGCGCGCCCAAGGGCCACGCTCCGGTGGATCACACCGCTTCAGCCGCCAAACGGCAACGCAGGCAGTGACCGCAGATACAGGATCACCGCTGCCACATCGTCATCCGTCATGGCAGCAAAGTTGCCATAGGGCATTGGCGGCAACATTGCTGCCCCGTCCGGCCGGACGCCATGCTGGATGATCTGCACCAGTTCAGCATCCGAATACTTGCCGATCCCCTCCGGCCCCGAGGTGATGTTGGGCGCAACCACGGTGCCCCAAGGCCCGTGGAACTCGAACCCCCCCGCCCCCAGATGGGTGTCAAACATCGGCCCCTGCGGCCCGAATGTGGTATGGCACTCCATGCAATGGGAAACGGCATTGGCCAGATAGGCCCCATACACCACCGTCACCCCCTGCGGGATCGCCGCCACCGTATCAATGGGCGGCCCATAGGCCGGCGGCAGCGGGATGTTGTAGACGCTCTGCCCCGGATCAAGATCGACCGCCGGCACCTGCCGCAGATACATCACGATGCTCTGCACATCGTCATCCGACAGCCCGCGATAAAGCCCGATCGGCATCGGCGGCCCGATCACCGTCCCGTCCGGACGGATGCCCTCGCGGATGGCCTTCACCAGTTCCGCATCACTCCAACCGGCCACACGTCCGCCCGGCGTGATGTTGGACGCAATCGCGGTAAACGCCTCGCTCTGCTCGACCACACGACCGCCCAAAGCCTGTTCCATCACTGGCCCCGTCGGCCCGAGGGGCGTATGACAATTGCCGCAGGCCGACGGTCCTTCAACCAGATAGGTTCCGCGTTCCAAAGACGGCTCCGCCAGAACCGCTCCCGCTTGCAACACAGCAAAACCCGCAAACAAACTCGCGCGCACATCAAACCTCCCTTTTGTCCAATGAGGAAAGGTTGTCACGTTCCCGTGGGTCGGCCAAGCCCCCTCATTCAACCGCAGTCAGCAAGACTGAGATTTCATCGACCTTCTCGGCGAGCAACCGTCGGTCCCCCCGCGTCTCCAAGTTCAGCCGCAACACGTTCTCCGTGTTGGACGACCGCACATTGACCCGCCAGTCCCCCATGTCGAGGCTCACCCCGTCCAGCCGGTCCACCGCGCGGGCCAGCGGTACATAAGCCGCCTCGAACCGCGCAATCGCCCCTGCCTTGTCCTCGATATGGAAGTTGATCTCGCCCGACGACGGAAACCGCGCCCGCATTCCCGCCACCAGTTCCGACAGCGTCTTGCCCGACCGCGCCACAACCTCAGCCACCAGAACCCAGGGGATCTGCCCTGAATCGCAATACATGAAGGCGCGGAAGTAATGATGCGCCGACATCTCCCCACCATAGGCCGCATCGACCTCGCGCATCTTTGCCTTCAGATGCGCGTGCCCCGTCTGCGAAACGACGGATTCTCCACCACCCGCCGTCACAAGGTCAACCGTGTTCCACATGACACGCGGGTCATGCACGATCCGCGCCCCCGGTTCCTTCAGCAGGAACGCCTGCGCCAACAGCGCCACGACATATTCCCCGTCAATGAACCCACCCTTCTCGTCAAAAAAGAAACAGCGGTCGAAATCCCCGTCCCAGGCCACTCCCATGTCGGCCCCGGCCGCCAGCACCGCTTTCGCGGTCTGCGGCTGGTTCTCATGTAACAGCGGGTTGGGGATGCCGTTCGGAAACCCCGAATCCGGCTCATGGTTCATCCGGACAAATGAAAACGGTACCTCCAGCGCATCCAGCCGTTCGGCAATCGCATCAAACGCTGCCCCCGCCGTCCCATTCCCGGCATTCACCAGAATCTTCAGCGGCCGCAGCCCGGCAGGTTCCAGATAAGACACCACCCGCGTCGCATAGATGTCGCGCGGATTGTCCTGCCTCAGCGCACCCTGCCGGGCCACCGGGCCAAAGTCATCCGCCACGACCAGATCATGCACCGTACCCAGCCCCGTCGCCTCGGAAATCGGCCGCGCGCCTTCGCGCACCATCTTTATCCCGTTGTAATCGATGGGATTATGCGAGGCCGTCACCATCAGCCCCCCGCCCGCACCATAATGCTCCGTTGCGAAATAGACTTCCTCGGTCCCGCAAAGGCCAAGATCGATCACATCGACCCCTTCATCCCTCAGCCCCTGGATCAGCGCCGTCTGCAAGGCCGGGCTTGATTCCCGGATATCGCGCCCCGTCACCACCAGACCCGGCTTCAGCACCCGCGCAAAGCCCCGCCCGATCCGATAGGCAATGCCCTCGTTCAACTCCTCGCCCAGCCGCCCGCGCACGTCATAGCTCTTGAAACAGGCCAGTCTCGTCATCGCTCAACTTTCCCCAACGTTATTCAACCGGCGCGCCACTTGCCGTTCTTCCCAGCGCCGCCAAGGGCAAAGCTACTCGACTGCCTCGGCCAGCGCCGGGCGTAGCCGCTCTGCAATGGTCCGCTGCGTGGCCGGTCCCGCCAGCCGCGCGATGATCTTGCCCTCACCATCCACGACAAAGGTCTCGGGCACGCCATAGACACCCCAGTCGATCGCCAACTGCCCGTCCGGATCAGCCCCGGCCGCAGCATAGGGATTACCCAGCTCGGCCAGAAATGCTACCGCATTGGCAGGGTCATCCTTGTAGTTGATGCCATAGATCGGCAGCCCCTCGGCCTGCAGCAGCATCAGGTTCGGATGCTCCACCCGGCAGGGCGCACACCAGCTGGCAAAGAAATTGACCAGCTTCACACGACCGTCCCGCAGTACGGCATCGTCAAAATGCGTCATATTGCCCAGCGGCTGCACCACCGTCTCGGGCGCAGGCCCCCCGGCCAGCGCAGACGGCAATTCGTTCGGGTCGTCCCGCATCATGCCAAAGGCAAAAAGCCCGGCCAGCGCCGCAAATGCCACGGGCGGAATAAAGACCAGCGGCGAAACCCTAGGCATCCCGCCCCCGCTCCACCCGCTCCAGTGCCGCCTTCACGCGGCGATAGCGCACGTGCGACATGACGATGATCACCGCCAGGAGGGCCAGTGAAATCCCATAGGCCGACAGCACGGCTCCCGCATATTTGCCAAGTTCCGGCATCATGCCCGTGCCGCCCCGCGTTCCGCCCGCGCCTCAAGTGCCCGCATCCGCCGCACCCGGATCTCCGTCCCCGTCCGCATCAGCACCAGCGCCACAAACAACAGCACAAAGGCTGCAATGCAGACCAGCAGCGGAATGTAATACACGTCCGCAACATTCTCTTCCTTGTCGAGACTAAGCGACGCGCCCTGATGCAGCCCCTGATTCCAGAAGTTCACCGCATAACGCGACAGCACCGCAAAGACCGACCCCACGATGCAAAGGACACTTGTCAGGTCCGCAGCCGTATCCGGTTCCGAAATCGCCTCCCACAGCGCCAGATAACCAAGGTAGAACAGGAACAGGATCAGGAACGACGTCAGCCGCGGGTCCCAGGCCCACCATGTCCCCCACATCGGCTGCCCCCAGATCGCCCCGGTGATCAGTGCTATCACCGTCATCACCAGCCCCACTGGGGCCGCCGCCTTGGCCGCCAGCGCGCTCACGTGATGCCGCCGCACGAGCCAGATGATCGACGTCACCAGCATCATGAACCACGCGTTGATCGCCATCAGCGCCGCAGGCACGTGGAGATAGATGATCTTGACCGTGGACTGAAAATTCTCAGCATTAGGCGTCAGGAAGAACCCCCAGATCAGCCCGACCGCCAGCGCGATAAGCGAACCCCAGAACAGCCATGGCACCGCAGGCGCCGTCGTGTCCATGAACTTCTTCGGATTGGCATATTCCCAGATCGACATGTCCGCCCGTTTACCCTCTGTGCCTGTCAGCCTCAATGCGGCATCCGCACCCGCTCACCGCAGATTGACCCGAAGTGCTGCCGCCGATGCAAACGGGAGAAGCGCCACACACCCGAACGTGATCCCGCCCAACATCAACAGCGGCGTCCCCACCGCCATCCCCATCGCGCCCCGCCGCACCACCTCGGCACCAAAGATCAGCGTCGGCACATAAAGCGGCAGCACCAGCAGCGACATCAGAAGCCCGCCCCGCCGCAACCCCACCGTCAGCGCCGCGCAAAACGCCCCGATCATCGACAAGGCGGGCGTCCCCAACGCCAGCGAGGCCAACAACCACGGATAGGCCGGCCCTTCCATGTTCAACAATACGCCCAACAGCGGCGCGGCCAAGGTCAACGGCAACCCCGTGGTCACCCAATGCGCCACTCCTTTGGCCAAGGCGACACCCTCCAGCGGCAAGGGCGATGTCGCCAGCAACGGCAAAGATCCATCCTCGAAATCCAGCGCAAATATCCGGTCAAGCGACAACAGCGCCGCCAGAAGCGCTGCCACCCAAAGTATCCCCGGCGCAATGCGGCTAAGGACCGAAGTCTCTGCCCCCACCCCGAACGGCACCAGCACCACCACGATCAGGAAGAACGCCAGCCCAAGGCCAAACCCGCCCCCCGCCCGCACCGCCAGCCGCAGATCCCGGACCAGCAGCGCTATCACAGGAACGCCTCGTCCGATCCACCCTGCGCATCCGGCCCCGCCCTAAAAGCCGACAGGTCCAGTTCCGGCGCAGCAATCCCAAGATCTATATGCGTCGCAATCACAGCAAGCCCCCCGCCCGCAAGATGCCGCCCCCTCAGCCAGCCCGCGAAAAGCGCCACCGAAGCCGTATCCAGCGACACCGTCGGCTCATCGAGCAGCAACACCGGCCGCCCGAGCACCGCCAGCCGCGCCAGCCCCAGCCGCCGCTTCTGCCCCGCCGACAAGGCCCCCGCCATCCGCGACGCCAACCGCTCCAGATCGAACCAGCCGAACACCTCGTCCGACAGCGCCTTCCCATGCACCGCCGCCCAGAACGCCAGATTCTCCTGCACCGTCAGCGTGGCCTTCACCCCGTCCGCATGGCTCGCATAGGCCGCACTGTCCGCCGCCATCCCGACCGACCCCGCCAGCGGCGGCTGCAACCCCGCCAGCATGCGCAACAGCGTCGTCTTTCCCACCCCGTTCGGCCCCCGCAGGATCAGCGCCTCCCCCGGAGCCACGTCAAAGCTCACGCCCGCCAGGACAGGCACGCCCCCCCGCTCGACCGCCACATCCCTGACCTGCAAACCATTCATGGCCTTGGGGTTTATCCCATCCCCCGCGCGGCTGCAAACCGCGCCCGCGCTCAGACCGGGATCAGCGCCAGCCCCACCCGCCGCCCTTCTGACAGAAGCACATTGTAAGTCCGGCAGGCCGCAGGCGACGACATGATCTCCACCCCGATTCCCGCCGCCTCGATCGCCTCGCGGAACGCGGCCGGAATATGCACGATCTGCGCGCCCGTCCCTACGAACACCACGTCCAGAACACCCACCGCCGCGATCAGGGCCGCCGTATCCGCATACCCGCCCCAAGGGGCCACTCCGGTCGGCAGAACTGTCACCGGCCCCTCGACCACCTCGCCACCGATGCGAAAGAACCCCGGCCCATAGCCATCCACCGGTCGGCTGTCCGTGTACCTGATCTCATTCAGCCGCATGCCCGACCCCCATCCTCATCAAGGGCGAGCATACCTGCGCCCAAGGCTCCGCCACCAGAGCAAGCGCTCAGGCGTCGATATTGGCGTACTGGTTTCCGCTGGGCTTCTTGGGCTTGTCGCTGCGGTCAAGCCCGATGAACAACACGATGTTCTTGGCCACATAGACCGAAGAATAGGTCCCTAGAAGCACACCGACAAAGATCGCAAAGGCAAAGCCCCGGATCACGTCACCACCCCAGATCAGCAGCGCCAGCAACGCGATCAGAGTCGTGACCGAGGTCATCAGCGTCCGGCTCAGCGTTTCGTTCACCGACAAGTTCATCACGTCCCGCAAAGGCATCGTCTTGTACTTGCGCAGGTTTTCCCGCAGCCGGTCGAACACGACCACCGTGTCGTTAATCGAATAGCCCAGGATTGTAAGCAGCGCCGCCACGATGGTCAGGTCAAACTTCAGCTGGAACAGCGCGAATATCCCGATGGTGATGAACACGTCATGGATCAGGGCCAGAACGCCCCCAACCGCAAACTGCCATTCAAACCGCAGCCAGATGTAGGCCAGAATCCCGATGGACGCCGCGACCATCGCCATGACCGCCGTCCAGACCAGCTCACCCGAAACCTTTGGACCCACCGATTCGATGGACACGAACTTGACCGGCGGGTCGATGGCCGTCAGCGCAACCTTGACCTGTTCGATGACTTCCGGCGTCACGGCCTCGGTCCCGTCAATGGCCGAAATGCGGACCATTGCCACATTCTGATCCGCGGCAAAGCTGGGGTCGAACACTTGCGTGATCGACACGTCGCCCAGATTCAGCGCGTTCAGCGCCTCACGATAGGCCCCCACATCCAAGGCTTGCGTCGACTCCGTCCGGATTGTCGTCCCGCCCAGAAAGTCGATCCCAAAATTCAGGCCCATGACGACCCAAAGCACGATGGCCAGAACCATCAGCGCCATCGACCCGCCGAAGGTCACATACTGCCAGCGGAAAAAGTCGATGTTGGTCTTTTCGGGTGCAAGTCTCAAACGCATGTCATTGATCCCTTACACAACGATTTTCTTGGGCTTGCGCCAGTTGAACCAGATCGCGGTGATCTCCCGCGTCACCAACAGTGCCGTGAACACCGAGGTGATGATGCCGATGCCCAGCGTCACAGCAAAGCCCCGGACTGATCCCGCACCCACCAGATACAGCACTGCCGCAGTGATAAGCGTGGTCACGTTCGCATCCACGATGGCCGACAACGCCCGCTCATAGCCCACCGTGATGGCGCGGGCCGGGTTCTTCATCTGCCGCAACTCTTCCCGGATGCGTTCAAAGACCAGCACGTTGGCGTCCACCGCCATCCCGATGGTCAGAACGATCCCCGCGATCCCCGGCAATGTCAGCGTCGCCCCAAGGATCGAAAGCGCGCCAAAGATCATCGCGATGTTGATCGCCAGCGTGATGCTCGCAAAGACCCCGAACAGGCCATAAGAGGCAATACAGAACAACACGACCGCGACCATGGCGATGACCGCCGCCTTCTGGCCTGCATCGATACTGTCCTGCCCAAGTTCCGGCCCGATGGTCCGCTCCTCAAGGAAGGTCAGTTCTGCAGGCAGCGCACCCGCCCGCAACAGCACAGCAAGCTGAGTGGATTCCTCGACAGTAAAGTTGCCGGTAATGATGCCCGAACCACCCGGAATATGGCTCTGGATCGTCGGCGCCGAAATCACCTCGTTGTCGAGCACGATGGCAAAGGGCGACCCGATGTTTTCGGCCGTATAGTCCCCGAACGCCCGCGCCCCCTGCGCATTGAACCGGAAATTGACCGCCGGACGCCCGTTCTGGTCAAAGGACGGCTGCGCATCCACCAGTTCCTCGCCGGTCACAACCGGGCTGCGTTCCAGCACATAGAACACGCCCTCTTCGTTCAGCGACGGCACCAGCACATTGCCCGAACCGGGGTCGGCGTTGGCATCCTGCGTCCGCGTGACGACAGCCTGAAAGGTCAGTTGCGCCGTGGTCCCGATCAGGTCCTTGACCTCTTGCGCCGACCCCACGCCCGGAACCTGCACCAAAATCCGGTCAGCCCCCTGCCGCATGATCGTCGGTTCCCGCGTCCCGGCCTCGTCGATCCGGTTACGCACGATCTCAAGCGCCGTCCGCAACGTGCGGTCATCCGTCGCAGCCCGCTCTGCCTCGCTCAGCGTGACGATGATCAGACCGTTATCGGCCCGCACGTCAATATCCATCGCTCCCGCGCCCGTCAGGCTCGATACCGGCGTGGCCAGCCCCCGCACGATCTCCAGCGCCTGCGGCACCGCATCGGCATTCGAAATCCTGACCCGCAACTCCTCCGGCGGCCCCTCTTCGCGCGTCACGAAACCGATGGTGTCCCGCTGTGCCGCCAGCGCATCCCGCACCTCGGGCCACATGACTTCCATCCGGCTGGCATAGACGTCGGCCACCTGCACCTGCGCCAGCAGATGCGCCCCACCCCGCAGGTCCAGCCCCAGATTGACAAGGTACGAAGGAAGCCAGGCCGGCCAAAGCGCCGCCTGTGCCTCAAGCTCCGGGGTGGTCATCCCGCTTGCAATGATCGCCCGCGCGTCGTTGGACTGCTCGACCCGGCTGTAAAACAGGTTTGGCAGAGCAAAAAGAATACCGGCAACGCAGACCAGCCAGATCGCAATGCGCTGCCACAGGGGAGTATACATCGTGTCTCTGCCTTGCTGTGCGTCAGGACTTGGCGGGTTCGGTCTTGCTCACGACGCTCGCGATGGTGGACCGTACCACCCGGACGTTTACGCCCGTGGCAATCTCGACCTCGACCTCGTTGCCCTCGTCCTTGACCTTGGTCACCTTTCCGATCAGCCCGCCCTGGGTGATCACCTGATCCCCGCGACGCAGCGCCGTGATCATCGCCTGATGATCCTTGAGCTTCTTCTGCTGCGGCCGGATGAGAAGAAAATACATGATCCCGAAAATCAGGACGAGCGGAATGAGGGATTCGAGGCCTTGCATGGCGGTCCTTTGATCTGTGAGCGGGGAGCCCCCGCAAAGTCGCGGCTCTTGTATGTCCGGTCCCCGGGAATGGCAACTGCGCAAGGGCCCCAACCTGACGGGAGCCTTTCCGCAGGTCCATTCCATATGGGAAGGATGAATCGCAGTTCAATTGTCAGGCGCGCCGCTCACACTTTGGGCCGCCTACCTTCCCTCAGGACTGAGCGGGGCGGGGGCTCCAGTGGAGCCACCGCCCCGCTCGCACCCCACGGCCTCCAACGGCCCCCGTCACACCATCCTCGCAGAAGGCCGGCACCTGCCCCGGCGGGGGCGAAGGCCCTGCCTTGCAGGGGGCAGGGGCTGGCAGAACGCGGTGCGTTTGGCCGGAAAGCGTCACCTTGGTCGTATGACCAAGGCGATGTCCCTGGTCAAAAAACTCCGGGTGCGGATTCCTCGCGCACTCCACACCACCGTCACCCGCCCACAACAATTCCCGGTTCACCTTTCCCCCCCCATAAGGCATATGACGCCCCACGCATCCCAACCTCAGACGGTGACACCATGCATGACATCCGCGCCATCCGCGAAAACCCCGCCGCTTTCGACGCGGCGCTCTCCCGCCGCGGTCTTGCCCCTGTCTCGTCTGACATCCTTGCCATCGACGAAGGCCGACGCGCCCGCATCCTGGCCGCCGAAACCGCCCAAGCCGACCAGAACAAGGCGTCCAAGGACGTCGGTGCGGCAAGGGCGCGTGGGGACGATGCCGAGTTTGAACGCCTCCGTGCCCTCGTGGCCGAGAAGAAGGCCGAAATCGCCCGTCTGAATGACGAGGCGAAAGCCGAGGATCAGCGCTTGCAGGATCTGCTTCTCACTATCCCCAACCTCCCTTACGACGACGTCCCCAACGGCCGCGACGAACATGACAACGTCGAAATCCGCCGCCACGGAGCGCCACGCAACTTCGCCTTCCAACCCCTTGAACACTATCAGATTTCTGCTGCCGCCGCAGGCATGGACTTTGAAACCGCGGCGAAACTTTCCGGCTCCCGATTTGTCCTCCTGAACGGTCCAACAGCCCGCCTCCACCGCGCGCTCGCCCAGTTCATGCTCGATACCCATGTCGAAAACCACGGCCTGACGGAAACCATCACCCCGGTGCTGGTCAAATCCGAAAT
This sequence comes from Rhodobacterales bacterium, assembly GCA_026400355.1. Classification (GTDB taxonomy): domain Bacteria; phylum Pseudomonadota; class Alphaproteobacteria; order Rhodobacterales; family Rhodobacteraceae; genus JAPLPE01. The sequence continues at coordinate 144,147 of JAPLPE010000013.1, forward strand.
GATGCTTGGCACCGGCCAGCTCCCCAAATTCGGCGAAGACAGCTACCAGACGACCAACGGCTGGTGGCTTATCCCCACGGCCGAGGTGACGCTCACCAACATCGTGAACGGCGACACGGTGGACGAATCCACCCTGCCCCGCCGCTATGTCGCCCATACCAACTGCTTCCGCTCCGAGGCCGGATCGGCAGGCCGCGACACCGCCGGAATGCTCCGCCAGCATCAGTTCGAAAAGGTCGAGATGGTCTCGATCACCACCCCCGACCAGTCCGAGCCAGAACACCAGCGGATGACCGAATGCGCCCAGAACATTCTCGAGGCGCTCGGCCTGCCCTACCGCACCGTCGTCCTTTGCAGCGGCGACATGGGCGCAGGCGCCCGACGCACCCATGATCTCGAAGTCTGGCTCCCCGGCCAGAATACCTACCGCGAGATCAGCTCTGTCTCGACCTGCGGCGATTATCAGGCCCGCCGGATGAACGCCCGCTTCAAACCGGCGGCAGGGGGCAAGCCGGAATTCGTCCACACGCTGAACGGCTCGGGCCTCGCCGTCGGCCGGACACTCATCGCCGTGCTGGAAAACGGGCAAGAGGCCGACGGCTCCGTCAATCTCCCCGACGTGCTTCACCCATACCTGCGCGGCCGCACCCGCATCACGCCCGAAGGCCAGCTCGTCTGACCTTCCGGTCGCATCACTCATCCTGCCGGGGCAGCCAATAGGGTGACCCCGGCAGGAAGGTGAGCCCGCCATCGCGATACCCCGCCCTCCGGCGCAGCCGTTCGACCGCTTCGTCATCCATCTCCGCCAAGGCCCGCCGCGCCTGCCGCAGGGTCCGAGGCCGGTACCCTTCATCGGCCAGACACCGCTCCAGCGCCGCCAGCGACAATCCCGCAGCAGTCTCCGGCCCGCCCCGGTCACCCTGTATCAAGGCCAGCAGCATCTCGGCCAGGCTCAGGCCCCCCAACTTGTTTTCCAGCGGCCCCAGGCAATCCATCTGCCAGGCCAGCCGGTCCAACTCCTCCGGGTTCAGCCGCAACCCCGCCCGCGCCGCACCAATTGCCATCCACCGCAGCGTGATGCTCGACAGCGCCACCCGGTGGCCCCCGCCGCCCACGGACCCATGCACACCTGGAAACCAAGCCTGCTGATACCAGGGCACATCTGCCGGCCGCTTTGCATTCAGCACGTCAATATTCGCAATCGGCACAACAGGATAAAGCGCCCGCCGCTCATCCACCGCCATGGCATGCCGCACCGACTCCACCATTGAACTCAGGTCCAGATCGTGAAAGAACTTCGGCGTCGGAACTGTGCCCCCGCCCGAGCCCTGCGCCACGGCAAAAGATTTGACCGTATCCCACAGCCCCAGAAACCGCACGCCGAGCAGTATCGCCTCGCCCCGCCGCGCCTCCAGATCAACCATGCTGGTCGCCGTCTCCGGCGCGAACCCGGCACGAAACGCGATGCTCGACGGGTGATCGGGATGCGTGTCATCCCCTTTGTCCAGATGCCGCACCATCGCCTCGGGGATGCGCTGCAGGTACCGCCGTGGCGGGATCCCGCAGGACCGGATCAGCCCGCAGAACACCCGCGCCGTAAACGCGCCCCGCGAAAAGCCAAAGACATACAACTCGTCTCCCGGCTCGTAGACAAAGGCCAGCGCCCGATACGCCTCCTCGACCACATCGATCAGGCCGAAGGCCAGCGCGCCCCCCATGGTCCGGTCGAGCGTCTTGGCCACCCATGTCGACCCGCGCCCTGTGCCAACACCCTGATAGTACTGCACGATCTGCGCGGCATCCGCCTCATCCGTCCCCATCACACAGCGCGACAGCAGCACGACGTTCGTCTGATAGGCCGCATCAGACCGGTTCGCCGTCCCGTCAAAGAAGATCGCGATGCGCTTCATCCGCCTGCCTCCCAAGGTTGCAGCACGGTTCCGCAGCCCTGCCGCTACGTCAAGTCAGGTCAACCTGACCTCAAAGTGAACCAATTGCGTCTGTCAAACGTCTAATCGACATGACCAGAACATTAGCGTACATCACCGCTTTCTTCACCGTCACCTTCGGCCTCGCGCCTTTTGTGACCGAACCCTTCATGGGCTTCCGCGCCGACCAGTTGCCGATCCCCCAGATCGACCCGCCGGTCCAGCCCGCAGGGTACGCTTTCTCCATCTGGGGAGTGATCTACACCTGGCTCATCGTCTCAGCGGTCTTCGGCCTCTGGAAACGCCGCAATGACACCACATGGTCCGCCGCCCGCGTGGCCCTCGCCATATCGCTTGCGCTCGGCACACCCTGGCTCGCCATCGCGAACACAAGCGCCATCTGGGCCACTGTCGTCATCATGGCCATGGCAGCCTCCGCCATCGCAGCCCTCGTGCTCTCGCCAAAGACAGACCGCTGGTGGCTCCAAACCCCCATCGCCCTCTACGCAGGCTGGCTCACCGCAGCGAGTTTCGTGTCGCTGGGCAGTATGGCCGCGGGCTACGGCATCTTCTTCGGCAGCCTTGGCTGGGCCTACACCGGTATCGCCGGTGCCCTTCTCGTGGCCCTCGCCGTTCAGACCCGCGTACCCCGCGCCCCCGAGTACGGTGCCGCCGTCATCTGGGCCCTCGTCGGGATCATTGTGGCCAACGGCATGACGAACGCCCTCGTCTCCGGCCTCGCCGCCACAGGCATCGCGCTCATCGCCGCAACCCTGCTTCGCCGCATGCTCAAGCCCATCGCAACAGCCTAACCCTCTGGCGGTCCCCGGCTGTTTGTGGCCAAGACTATGCAATGGCTCCGGGTGAGGACCCCGGTTGCCAATCCCAAATGACCGGCAAATCCCTAGTCGAGGTGCTTCTTCAGCCGCGAAGGCTGCGCCTTCTTGCGGTCCTTGAACGGGTTCTTTGACGACTGGTCGCGCAGCATCAGCCGGATCGGCGTGCCCGGCATGTCGAAAGACGCCCGCAGGCCGTGCACCAGATACCGCTCATAGCTCTCCGGCACTTCCTGCGGAAGCGATGTCATGATGACAAAGGCCGGCGGCCGCGTCTTTACCTGCGTGGCATAGCGCATCTTGATCCGTCGCCCGCTCGGCGCCGGCGGCGGGTGCGCCTCGGTCATCCCGGCAAGCCAGCGGTTCAGTTGCGCCGTCGTTACCCGCCGGTTCCAGACCGTATGCGCCCGCACGATCGCATCATGCAAGCGGTCCAGACCCCGTCCCGTATTGGCCGATACCGTGACCAAAGGCGCGCCGCGCAACTGCGGCAACAGCCGGTCGAACGCCTCTTTCAGGTCGGCCAGCTTGCCCTGCTTGTCGTCCTCAAGGTCCCATTTGTTGACCGCAACCACGACCGCACGCCCCTCGCGCTCGGCCAGATCGGCGATCCGCAGATCCTGCTGCTCGAACGGAATCTCCACATCCAGCAGCACAACCACGACTTCGGCAAACCGCACAGCCCGCAACCCGTCCGACACCGACATCTTCTCCAGCTTGTCGGAAATCTTGGCCTTCTTCCGCATCCCCGCCGTGTCAAAGATTCGGACCGGGGTGCCATCCCATTCGGTCGCAACTGAAATCGCATCCCGCGTGATCCCAGCCTCAGGCCCGGTCAGCAACCGCTCCTCGCCAAGGATCTTGTTGATCAGCGTGGATTTCCCGGCATTGGGCCGGCCCACGACGGCAATCTGCAAGGGCTTCCCCTTGGTGGGGGTAAAGGACGGCCCCTCCTCTTCCAGACCATAGACATCCACATCCGTCTCTGGCTCGACCTCACCTGCCAAAGCTTCGGCCTCAGCCCGCGCCTCGATCTCGTCGGCAATCGGCATCAGCACCTGCAACAGGTCAGTGATCCCCTCGCCATGCTCGCCGGACAGCCGGATTGGCTCGCCCAGCCCCAGCGAAAACGCCTCAAGCCAGCCGGATTCCCCGGCCTTCCCCTCGGCCTTGTTCGCCGCCAAGATCACATGCGCATTCTTCTTGCGCAGGATCTCGGCAAAGACCTGATCGGTGGGCGTCACACCAACCCGCGCATCGATCAGGAACAGACAGATATCCGCCATCTCGACCGCCCGTTCGGTCAACCGCCGCATCCGCCCCTGCAGACTGTCGTCGGTCGCCTCTTCAAGCCCGGCCGAATCGATCACCGTGAACTTCAGATCACCCAGCTTCGCCTGCCCCTCGCGCAGGTCGCGCGTCACACCCGGCTGGTCATCGACCAACGCAAGCTTGCGGCCCACAAGTCGGTTGAACAGGGTGGACTTGCCAACATTCGGGCGTCCCACAATGGCAAGAGTGAAGGTCATCTGCGTCGGTCCTTCCACAAGGAACCGGGGCGATACACCATCCCTGGTCTAACGGAAAGCCACCAGATTGCCGTCCTGGCTGATGACGTAAAGCGTTCCGCCCGCCACGACCGGGTTCGACGCCGCACCGCTTGCGATCGCAACTTCGTTCACCAGCGCACCCGACACCGGGTCCATAAACCGGATCAGCCCGTCGGACGAGGCGACAATCACCCGCCCGCCCGCCACAATCGGCCCGAAATGCGCCCAACGCGTATGCATTCGCCCCGGCCGGGTTTCCACGAAACCGGGCAGCACACCGCGCCAAAAGACTTCGCCCGTCGCCGCATCCAGCCGGACCAGCTCGCTCAGGTCACTGACCAGAAACACTGATCCGCCCGTGGGCCAGACCGGACTGACCGCCCCCACATCCGCTTCCCACAGCCGCTCGCCCGTGACCACATTCAACGCCACCACCCGGCCCGATATGTTGCCCACATAAAGCGTATCGCCATCAATCACCGGATCGCCCGAAATATCGGTCGCGGCAAGGCTCCCCGCCTGCCCCGGCCGCGCCCCGGCAATCACCTGGCTCCACCGCGACAGGCCGCCGTCCGCAAAGGCCCCTACAACCTGCCCCGAGGGGAAAGGGAAAACGACGATATCCGAACGCGCCGCAACGCCGGGCCCGCCCGAGAATACCGAAGTCGACGGCACACCAGGGAACCGCCAGCGGATGCGGCCATCGCCCTTTTCAATCGCCCAGGCCTGCCCGTCGCGCGACACCACATAGACAAGATCATTCAGCACCGTTGGCGCAGACCCGCCCGGCGCGTTCAGCTGCTGCACCCAGCGAACGCCCCCCGTCGTGGCATCCAGTGCCGTCAGCCGCCCAAAGCCAGTGGTGACGTAAACCGTGGCCCCGTCCGTCGCGATCCCGCCACCCGATGCATCTGCTGCGCTGTCGCTGGCGGGCGTCAGATTCGCCGTCCACAGCACCGCACCATTCGTCCCGGTCGCCTGCACCTGGGAACTCGCGTCCAACGTAAAGATCCGCCCGTCCGCAATCACTGGGTCCGAGGTAATCCGATGCCGCGCCGTATTTCCCTGTCCGATACTGACCGAAAAGATCTGCTGCGGCGTCGGTGAAAGCGTCGGATGCGTGATCTGGTGATCGGGCCCGCCATTGCGGTGCGTCCAGTCCGAATTCGTGACCATCCCGGGAAGCGCAATCGGCACAGCCCTGTTCGGGAAAATGACTTCTTCGCCCGGCATCCCGTCGCGGATATCCAGCCGCTCTCCGGGCAGGATCACGTCTGGCTCCTCACAGGCGGCCAAAAGCCCCAGCGCCAGCGTCGTCCCCAGGATCGTCCCGAACTTCACGCCGTCACTTCCCCTGCTTCTCAGTTCTCGACCGGCACATCAGACGCCACCGGGTCAAGCCCGGCCGCCACCGGGATTTCGCCCCCCAGCGCCGTGATCAGACTGTCCACCCGCTGCTTCATCGGCCCGCCAACTTCCGCATCCTCGGAAATCGAGGTCAGAGTCGTCAAGGCCGCATCCTTCTCGCCGCCGGAAACCTGCGTCAGCGCGATCTGCTCCAGCGCCAGCAGGCGATAGGGCGCACCAGGGACTGCCATCGCCTCAAGACCCGCTATCCGCCCGGCCGCATCCATCGTGCCCGCACCGATCATCAGCGCCTTGAACTGCGCCAGATCGCGATAGATCTGGCCCACTTCCGCATTGGCCGCCAAAGCCTCGAGCGTGGCCAAAGCCCCGGCAATATCACCTGTCTGCTCCTGATCAGCAGCCATGAGAAGCGCCGTCACTGCCACCGACTTGCCCGTCGCCGGAACCGCCTGCAACGCCGAGATCCGCGCCGCGCCATCCTCGGTTTCCATCGCCGTCATGAGGCTGTCGCCCAGCGTCTGCGCTGCGGCCTCGCCGCTTGACCTCTGGTATTCGTTCCACGCCGCACCGCCGACCAGCACGACGACAACCGTGACACCGACCCAGGCATACCTGCGAAAATAGCCGTAAAGCCGGTCACGCCGGACTTCCTCGGTCACTTCGTTGATGAAGCTTTCGGATTCGCTCACGCCTTCCCCCCGGGTTCAGCCGTCATGGGACGACCCTTCTTGTCCGCCCTCCATAGCGTGAACCATGCGGGAAAGCCAAGACCCGCCCGCTGATCCGGGTCGCAGGCCCCCGCGTCAATGGCCGGTTGCCGCCGCCCCTCCCAGGGCGACACGTGGCAAAGTGATCAGCGCGATCCCCAGGGACAGCGCCGCACAGGTCGCAATCGCCGCCAGCATCGGCAGCGCGGTTGAATCAAAGAATGGTGCCGTCAGCGAAATCATCACGCCCCCAGCCACCATCTGCAACGTACCGCCAAGCGACGAGGCCAGCCCCGCAATATCCCCGTGCTCGTCCAGCGCCATCACCATCGTCGCCGGAATGACCAGCCCCAGACCGATGTTCCCCAGAAACAGGAACAGCACGATCACATAAAGGCTCCCCAGCCCCGCCACGGTCAGCCCAAGGTTCACCAGCGCACAGCCCGCAAACCCATACATTGCCCAGCGCATCACAGGGACCATCCCGAACCGCATCCCCAGCATGCCCGCAAACTGCGACGCGGCAAAGAAGCCAATGGCATTGACCGCAAAGGCAATGCTGAAACCGGTCGGCGTCAGCCCGAATTGCTCGGTGTAGACGAACGACGCACTCGCGATGAAGACAAAGAAACTGGCAATCGCGAACCCGCCCACAAAGGTCAGCCCCATGAACACCGGATCGCGGAACAACACCCCCGCGCCCCGCATCAACTGCCGCACATTCACCGGCACCCGATCTTTCTTCGCCAGCGTCTCGGGCAGCGCGAACGCCGTAAGCAGCAGGCTCACCCCCGCCGCTGCCACCAGTGCCCAGAAGATCCCCCGCCATGACGCGAACACAAGAATCCCCGACCCCGCCAAAGGGGCCAGCATCGGCGACACACTCGTCACCAGCATGATCATCGCCATCATCCGCGTGGCCTCGGCCCCGGTATGCATGTCGCGGATGATGGCGCGCGGAATTACCATCACCGCCGCACCGCCAAGGCCCTGCACAAACCGGAAGGCGATCAGCCAGCCGACTGTGGGGGCCAAAGCGCAGCCGATGCTTCCGACGACAAAGATTAAAATGCCAAGGAATATCGGCGGCTTGCGCCCCATCGCATCCGCCATCGGACCATAGAAAAGCTGTGACACCCCGAAGGCCAGAAAATACATCGTCAGCGTCAACTGCACCTCGGCCACCGAAGCCCCAAGGTCAGCCCCGATATCGGGCATCGCCGGCAGATACATGTCGATGGAAAACGGCCCGATGGCCGACAACAGCCCCAGAATCACGGCACTACGAAACATCGGCACTTGCATCGGCAACATCCCGTCCGGCTTGAAACACGACCCCCGCAGCCGCCCCAATCGGGGCCGCCGCAGGTCTTGTCCGCCCGTCTCAGGCCGCGAGTTCTTCTTCCGAAGCCTGCCGGTTCCACAGATGCCAATACCGCCCCTCGCGGGACAGCAGGGCATCATGCGACCCCTCTTCCACGACCACACCGTCCTCAAGAACAACGATCCGGTCCGCATCCGCAATGGTCGAAAGCCTGTGTGCAATGGTAATGACGGTCCGCCCCTGCCCCATTGCCTTCAATTCTGCCTGAATGCCCATTTCCGTCTCGGTATCCAGAGCAGAAGTAGCCTCGTCCAACAGCAGAATCGGCGGGTTCTTCAGCAGCGTCCGGGCAATGCCCACCCGCTGCTTTTCCCCGCCCGACAGCTTCAGCCCCCGTTCTCCCACCTGCGTCTCATAGCCTTTGGGCAGCGACATGATGAAATCGTGGATCGACGCAGCCCGCGCAGACTCCTCGATCTCGGCCTTCGTGGCCCCGTCTTTGCCATAGGCGATGTTGTACCCAACCGTATCGTTGAACAGCACCGTATCCTGCGGTACGACGCCGATGCTGTCATGCAGCGACCGCATCGTCACATCCCGCACATCCTGCCCGTCAATCGTCAGCGCGCCCCCGGTCACGTCATAGAACCGGAACAACAGTCGCCCGATGGTGGACTTGCCCGACCCGGACGACCCCACGATGGCCACCGTCTGGCCGGCAGGCACCTTGATCGACACGCCTTTCAGAATCTCGCGCTCCGGGTCATAGCCGAAATGCACGGCCTTCAGTTCAATCTCGCCCCCCGTCACCTTCAACGGCCGCGCACCGGGCTTGTCGGTAATCTCGGCCGGCTGTTCCAGGAGCGTGAACATCGCCGACATGTCGACAAGCGCCTGCCGGATTTCCCGGTAGACCGTGCCAAGGAAGTTCAACGGTATCGTGATCTGGATCATGTAGGCGTTGACCATCACGAAATCACCCACCGTCAGCGTCCCCGCGTCCACCTGAATCGCCGCCATCACCATCACGATGATCAGCCCCAAGGTGATGATCAGCGCCTGACCCGAGTTCAGATAGGCCAGCGAATTGTTCGTCAGAACCGCCGCTTCCTCGTATTTTGCCATCGCAACATCATACCGCCGCGCCTCGCGCTCCTCGGCACCGAAATACTTGACGGTCTCATAGTTCAGCAGGCTGTCGATGGCCTTCTGGTTGGCGTCCGTGTCCTGATCGTTCATCTCCTTGCGCACCTTCACCCGCCATTCGGTGACGGAAAAGGTGAACCAGACATAGATGATGATCGTCACAAGAACGACCAGCATGTACCAGACATCAAACAGAAAAAACAGGATACCCAGAACCAGCAGCAATTCCAGAACCAGCGGCCCGATGGAAAACAGCAGGAACCGCAGAAGGAAGTCGACGCCCTTTACTCCACGCTCGATGATCCGGCTCAGGCCCCCCGTCTTCCGCGTGATATGATAGCGCATTGAAAGCTGGTGAATGTGCTCAAACGTCTCGATGGCAAGCTTGCGCAGCGCCCGCTGCCCCACCCGAGTAAAGATCACGTCGCGCAACTGCTGGAACAGCGTGCTCAGGATGCGCGTCATCCCATAGGCAATGGTCAGCCCCACCGCGCCCAGCGCCAGAAACATCGCAGGCGCGCTGAACGTGCCCCCCAGATGATCCACCGCCCATTTGTAGAACAAGGGCGTCGCAATCGCGATCAGCTTGGCCGCGACCAGCATGATGAGCGAGATAACCACCCGCCGCTTGACCCAGGCCTCTCCCGGCGGCCATAGATACGGGGCGACCTTCTTGATCGTCCGCATCGCCTGCATCTGTTCGCCGTTAAGGTTCGCAGCAGTCTTTTCAAGGCGGCGCATATTCGGTCATCCAGGCATTGCAGGGCCCTGCGAACCTAAGGCCGCCGCTCAGGAAAGACCAGTGCGCCCCTGCACAGACCTCCCCTACTCTTCCGCAGGGGGCTCAAACTGCATAGCGGGCAGCACAAAGACCTGCCCCGGATAGATCAGGTCCGCGTCCCGGATGCGGTCGCGGTTGGCCTCGAACACGCTGACATAAAGCACGCCCTCGCCATAGCGGTCGCGCGCAATCGCCCAAAGCGTATTGCCCGGCTGCACCGTGATCGCCGCCACCCCGAAACTCGCGTTCTGGGTCTGCTCGGCCAAAGCACTGGCAATCGCCTCGCGGTTCTCGCGCTGGAACGGGGTCTCGATGCGCGACAGAACCTTGCCGGTCTCATCGACCTGATCCACCCGCAACTGATACACGCCCGGCACCACATCCGTCAGGTCAGAGGACCATTGCCCGTCAGCGTTCACCACGGCCTCGGCCACCGGCGCATTGTTCACATAGATTCGGACAACCCCGCCCCCGGTCGCCCGGCCATCGAGCAGAACCTCGCCCTGATCATCATAGCTGATCGAATCAAGCGCCACTGTTCGCAGCACCTCGGGCGTCGCCCCCGGCGCCAAGGCTGGCTGCAACACCCGCACGCCCTCTTGGTCCGACACAAGCACTGGCGCAACCGCCGCCTCGTTCACCATCGGCTCATCCAGTTCCGGGACCAGTACCACCGCCTCAGGCGGCTCGGGCTCCGGCTCATCGGGCACCGGCGTTTCGGCCACGGCCTCCGGCACAGGCTCCTCGGCCGGTGCAGCATCTCCGGCAACAGCCACTTCCGGCTCCAGCGGGGCCTCAGCTTCTTCCCGCTCAACCACCACAGGCGCGGCATCTGCCACCGCCTCCGGCACCGGTTCCGCTGCCTCCGTAACAGACTCAGACGCGGCAACGGCATCCACAGCAGGTGCTTCAACCTCAGGCTCGGGTACAGGCTCGGCCTCGGCAACCGTGTCAGCCGCTGGCACCTCCGCCGCAGCAAAAGCATCCGCCACAGTCTCCGGCTCGGCAACCGGCTCAACCTCGGCGGGGGCCGACTTCGCCACCTCCGTCTCAGGTGCTTCCTCCGCCGCCACTACCTCAGCCACGGCCTCCGCCAACGCATCAGGCTCCACCGCGGGGGCTTCCGTTACCGCCACATCAGCGGCCGCCACCTCCGCCACCGCCACCTCCGCCGCCGGGGCTTCCGTCACCGCCACATCAGCGACCGCCACCTCCGTCTCAGGTGCTTCCTCCGCCGCCACTACCTCAGCCACGGCCTCCGCCGACGCCTCAGGCTCCGCCTCCGGGGCTTCCGTCACCGCCCCATCAGCAGCCGCCACCTCCGCCGCCGTAACCTCCGCCGCCGAAGCAACAACCGGTGCCACCAGATAGGTCTCGTCCGACGGCACCGCCGCCCCCGCGGGGTCCGCGACCAGCGACAGCACCCTCGGCTGATCCGACGGCGTGAAACTGACGAGCCCCACAAAGGCCCCGCCATCATCGGCCACGACCTCGGTCAGCACCTCTTCGCCCAGAAGGATCGCCACTGTCGCACCCGCAGCAGCACGCCCGGCGATCACCGACATGCCGTCTGGCTCAATCCGCACCGTCTCAAGCCTTGGCACCTCGACCGCAGGCACTTCCGGGACGGCATCCTCAACTGCAGGCGCTTCGGAAACCGCTTCGGTCTCCGGCTCGGCAACAGGCTCAGCCGCCACATCCGCTGCAGGTGCCGCAACCTCCGCCGCAGCCTCCTGCGCAACCGGGGCCACGTCGGGTACCTCTTGCCGCGGGACCACCGCGACAATCCCTGCAAACACCGCCGCCCCGGCCCCCCCGGCCAAGGCGATACGCAGCCCGTTTGATAGTGCCACCGATCATCCCCCATAGTCCGGCCAAGGCCGAGCTGTCCAAACCCCATTCCGGACGGCGAAAGACGTTTGCGGCAGCATTGCACCGGCCCGGTTGAGCGATCATAGCAACCCCGCTACACAGGGTCAAAATTTGTTGATGTTTGTTACGAAAACAAAAGGAAAACCGCGCCATGACTGCAACTGCCAAATCCGTCTGCGTCTTTTGCGGCTCCCGCGCGGGCACCCATCCTGCCTATGCCCGCGACGCGCGGGCGACCGGCGCGATGCTGGCTCAGAACGGCTGGGGCCTTGTCTATGGCGCGGGTGACGTGGGCCTCATGGGTCTTGTCGCCAAGGCGACCCAATCCCACGGCGGCCGGACCTTCGGCGTCATCCCCGTTCACCTTGTCGCACGCGAAGTCGGCAAACGCGACCTCGACAGCTATGTCATCACTGAAACCATGCACGAGCGCAAGAAGGTCATGTTCATGAACGCCGACGCCATCGTGCTCCTCCCCGGCGGCGCAGGCTCGCTCGACGAATTCTTCGAGGTTCTGACTTGGCGCCAGCTCAGCCTCCACGCCAAGCCGATCATCCTCCTGAACACCGAAAACTACTGGGCGCCCCTCTCAGCGCTCATGGACCATATCGTCGCCCAAGGCTTCGCCGACGCGTCCGTTCAGGGGTTCATCACCACAGTCCCCGACGTCCCCTCACTCGAAGCTACCCTCCGCGCCGCCCTTTCCTGAACGATCATGGACCCCGAATAGATCAAAAGCCCAAGCCAGATCAGTGGAAACGCGATACCGTGCCAGACCGTGAACGGCTCGGCAAACCAGAACACTGCGCACAGGAACTGCAACGTCGGGTTCCAGTACTGCCCCAGCCCCAGCGTCGACAGCTTCACCCGCCGCGCCGCATAGCTGAACAGCACAAGCGGCCCCCCCGTCAGCGGCCCCGACAGCGCCAGCAGCAGATGCGTCCCCCACCCCTGAGGCCAGACCGACCCGTGCAGCACCAGCCACACCAGCGCCAGCGGCGCCAGCATCACCATCTCGGCCGTGACCGACAGGACGGGCCCCATCGCCAGCCGCTTCTTGATCAACCCGTAAGCCCCGAACGTCGACGCCAGCAGTAACGCAATCCAGGGCGCCACCCCCAGCCCGAAGGTCAGCACCATCACCCCGCCACAGGCCAGCCCCACCGCCATCCATTGCGCCACCGCCAGCCGCTCGCCCAGCACGACGCGCCCCAAGAACACCGCCACCAGCGGAAAGATGAAATACCCCAAGGAGGATTCGACCGTCTGCCCCGTCGACACCGCATAGATGAACCCGAACCAGTTCGTCGAAATCAGCGCGCCCGCGACAAACGTCATCCACGTCGCCCGGACCCCCGCAAACGGCTGCCGCAACTCCCCCAGCTTTCCCTGCACCCCCAGCAGCACGACAAAGAACGCGAGCGACCACAGCGTCCGAAACGCCAGCACCTCCAAGGGCGGCACATGCCGGACCTGCGCATAGTACAGAGGCGACAACCCCCAGACCGTGCAGGCCACAATCAGCGCCGCTATCCCCTTCCCCGCCTCACCCAACCCCGCCTCCGCCTGTTGCGCCGTCATTGGCATGGCAGGGATGGATGTGCAAACGGGGGTGGCGTGGTGCCCGGTCAGTTGCGTTCTCGCTTTACGGACCTTCACGCAATCTTTAGAACATTAGAAGAACATGCAGAAGTTACTGACAAACATGCACAAGCAAGTTACACAATTCGTAGGGCATGCCGACTGAAGTGCGCCGAAATCTAGAGTTCTGCAATTTCGCGCAGCTGGTAGGCAAGCAAATTGAAACGGATCACCGGGCCATGACGAACGGATTTACCTTCATCGACCTATTCGCGGGCATCGGGGGCCTCCGGCAAGCAATGGAGAGCATCGGCGGGCACTGCGTCTTCACGTCGGAATGGGACAAGTATGCCCGCATAACATACGAAGCAAACTATCGCGATAACCGCACGATCGCTGGCGACATCCGTCAAGTTGCTGAAGCCGACATCCCGGATCATACAGTCCTTTGTGCCGGCTTCCCATGCCAGCCTTTCTCCATTGCGGGCGTCTCAAAGAAGAACGCACTTGGCAGGAAGCATGGTTTCGAATGCGAAGCCCAGGGCACACTGTTTTATGACGTGGTCCGTATCCTCAAGCACCACCGCCCGGCAGCTTTCCTACTGGAAAACGTGAAAAACCTGCGCAGCCACGACAAAGGCAAGACCTATACCGTGATCTTGGGTGCACTGGAGGAACTGGGCTACACTGTGCAGACCCGTGTTATTGACGCCAAACATTTCGTGCCGCAACACCGGGAAAGAATCGTGCTTGTCGGCTTTCTCGAAGACACCGGCTTTACCTTCGACGATCTGAGGTTGCCCGAGAAGGGATTGAGGACGATGGCCAGCGTCCTTCACCCCGAGGATGGCACAGAAACAACCGAGCGGGACTACACCATCGGACGGGACGCGACGGTCAACCCCAAATATACTCTGACAGATCACCTCTGGGAGTACCTTCAGGGTTATGCAGACAAACACAAATCGGCTGGCAACGGCTTCGGCTTCGGTCTGGTCGGTCCGGGTGACACTTGCAGGACATTGTCAGCCCGCTACTTCAAAGACGGTTCGGAAATCCTGATTGCGCAGCCACGCAAGAATCCCCGGCGCCTCACGCCACGGGAATGTGCAAGGATTATGGGTTATCCGGAATCTTTCATCATCCCTGACGAACCGGGCCGCAGGGTTAGCGACACTCAAGCCTATCGTCAGTTCGGCAACAGCGTCGCCGTCCCTGTCTTCAAGGAAGTCGCCCGCATCATGGCGCCCCACATCACCGCAGCAATCGACCGTGGGAGGCCGCTGGCAGCCGTTGGCTGACGTCCATGACAAGGCAACCCGCAGCCGCAACATGGCTGCCATCAAGGGCAGGGACACGAAGCCCGAACTGATTGTCCGGAGCGGCCTCCACCAAAGGGGACTCCGCTTCCGCCTCCACCGCCGTGATCTTCCCGGGCGACCCGATCTCGTGTTCCCTTCACGACGCATCGCAGTCTTTGTTCACGGCTGTTTCTGGCATGCCCACGACAACTGCAGCTACTTCACACTTCCGGCAACTGAACCTGAACGCTGGCGTGCTAAGCTGGATGGCAACAGTGCTCGGGACAGACGTAATCAAGCTGCCTTGGAAGCTCTGGGCTGGCGGGTCATCATCATCTGGGAATGCGAACTGCGAAACGGGGCCGCGAAGCGGCTTGACGAAGTGGCGTCCAAGATAAGAGCCTGATCCGCGTCATCAAAAGGGAACGGGACATGCTGGACACGTCCGTCTTCAAGAAACTGGCTCACAACGATACCGGCAAAGCACCAGGCCATCAGGGTGGAATTTACATTCCCAAAGGCATCGCACCGTTCTTTCCGCCACTCCCGGCGGTTACGGCGTCAGACGGCCCCACGGTAGATTCAATCCTTACCGCCGATCTGTTTGTAGATGGCCAAAGGGTCGGCACGGTCCAGACAAGATACCAGCACCAAACATGGGGCGGAACAAGAACGCCGGAACGAAGACTGACAGACAACCTCGGCCCCTTGAGGAACCTTGCATCGGCAGGCGACATACTTCTTTTCACGAAAGACCTTGATGATGACGGGTACATTCAGTTGCACCTCGTTCGGCAGGGAACGGCCGAGTACCGGGTCCTCGAATCATCTATTGGCCCGGCAAAGTCCGGTCCGCTTGACCCCGCCAATCCGCCTGTCAGCGTCAGCCAGATCGCTGAGGCCGAACGCTATGTAGAAGAAGAAGCATCCGAACCTCCGTTTGCTTTCGATGAGGACCGCGCGACCACCGAAACCACTACAGTGCGCAAGGCGCGGGACAGGGCTTTCCGCAGCAAACTGCTGGAACAATACGATCACAGATGTGCATTTACCGGTCGCAAGTTCATTTCACCGGTCGGCAACATGATCGTCGGCCTTGACGCAGCCCACGTCATTCCTGTCAGTGAAAAGGGCTCTGACCATCCAGCAAACGGAATCCCCCTGACGAAGGACCTTCACTGGTCGTTTGACCGGGGCCTGATCGGAGTTGCGGCAGACCGAACAATCCTTGTTCCCGTTTCAGTCGCCAGCCTTCCCGGAAATGAGTTTCTCCGCAATCTCCACGGCCAACCGATCAGAGAGGCAATGGACATCAGCCTCCGCGTCATGCCCGAAGCCCTCGACTGGCACCGCCAGAACCGCCTCGTCGGATAACGTTCCCTGCCCCCCTAAACGCAAACGGCGCCCCAAAGGGCGCCGCCGCATCGTTCCGTCCGTCCCGTGGATCACATCCGGGCGGCGACGTTTTCCCAGTTCACCAGCTTGTCCAGGAAGTTGGTGATATAGGCCGGACGCTTGTTGCGGAAGTCGATGTAGTAGGAATGCTCCCACACATCGCAGCCCAGCAGGGCGGTCTGACCAAAGCACAGCGGGTTCACGCCGTTCTCGGTCTTGGTCACCTTGAGCGATCCGTCCTTGTCCTTGACCAGCCAGGCCCAGCCCGACCCGAACTGACCGGCACCGGCGGCACCGAAATCGTCCTTGAACTTCTGGACCGACCCAAAGCTTTCGGCCAGCGCCAGCTCCATCTCGCCCGGCATCTTGTTCTCGCCCGGGCCCATCACTTCCCAGAAAAGGTTGTGGTTCCAGTGCTGGCTGGCGTTGTTGAACAGACCGCTCTGCGCCACCGCGCCTGCCTGGTAGGTGCCGGTCACGATGTCTTCAAGGCTCATCGCCTCGTATTCCGACGCGACGAGCAGCCGGTTGAGGTTGTCCACATAGGCTTTGTGGTGCAGGTCATGATGATACTCGAGCGTCTCTTTCGACATGCCCTTCGCAGCAAGCGCATCGTGGGCGTAGGGCAGATCGGGAAGGGTGAAGGCCATGGCAGTCTCACTTCTGTTGAGGGATGGAATCTCTGGGTTGTAAGAAAGCATTGCCGACCCCAAGGTCAATGCCAACCGTGTGACAGACGCCAAAAACACCGGTTCATGCTGCCGCCAGTTTGACCCCGCACCCGCAACAGAATACCGTCAAAATGCCTTTCTGTTTCCATGGAATGTGCAAATTGACAGGGTCAAAACCGTGCATGGGTCACGATCAGACATCCGAACTCGGTGCGACAGGCGGCATCGTCGCCTTCCGCAACGACCGCCTTGGCGCGCGGCTGATTTCGCTGGTCAACGCCGTCCGCCTGTCTCAGACCTACGACCTCCCGCTGGAAGTCTACTGGAACGAGGCGACCGACATCGGCGCAATCTTCAACGACCCCCGCGAATTCTTTGATACGGCCTTTGTGGACAGCCATTTCAGCGATCTGGCCGCCTGGAAAGCCGTACGCAACAACACCGTCCGCGTGAACGACCTCGGCCACGGCGGCAGCACGGCCCTGCGCGAAACGCTTGCACGCGGACAGCATGTCCTTGTCGATTCCGCCTTTGACATGACGGTTCTGGCAGACGAAGACCCCGCCGCCATACGCGCCCATTGCAGCCGCATCTGGCAGGACTTTCCCTTTGCCCAATGCCTGGCCGAACCGCTTGCCGACATCCGCCGCAACGTCGAAGGCGGGACCGCCTATCACATCCGCCGGGGCGACCTGATCTCTTTCCCGCGCGCGATGAACCGTTCATGGCCCGCGAAATACATTCCCGACGAATTCTACATGAGCCACATCGAAGGCGTCCTGGCCCAGGGCATCCGCCCCGTCCTCTTCTCCGATGACGCAGGCACCATCGCCCGCTTCCATGCCTGCTACCCCGGTCTTGTGCTGGCCGAAACGCTGTTTGACGCCGCAAGGGTCACCCCCGGCCAGCGCGATCTTCTCGAACTTGCCGCCATGTCGCGCTGCGCCCGGATCATCGCGCCCGGCAACAGCGCCTTCTCCTCGACCGCGGCCACGCTAGGCGGGGCCGAAAAGTCCGACGTCACGCTCGACATCGCCCCTGAACAGCAGGAACGGGCCAAGGCCCGCCTTGTCGAACGGCTCAAGGAAGGCTCCACGCAGCCAGTCATTGCCAATCAGGGCGATATCGGCCAGTCGCTCAACCACCTCGCAGCCTACCTTACTGCACAGGACCGCATCCCCGAGGCTGCCGCCATCACTGCAGGCTATCTGCGCGGCGGGCTCAACATCTCGTTCGTGTTCCCCCTTGCCATCAAACTGCATCTTCTGGGCGGCGATCCTGCCGGCGCGGTCGAAATGGCCCTCATCATGGAGGACTGCGCCCCCTATCACCGCAAGGACTTCGCCAACGGCGAAATCCTGCACGCCATCGCGCATCTCGCCAAAGGTGATCTGGATGCCGCGCGCCGCCATGTCGCTAACGGGTACTGGAACGAACCCGATCAGGGTCTTGTCCGCGAAACCATCGGCTTCATGCTGGAAACCGGCCTCCTCGACCAGTCCAACTTTCTGACCGCCTCACCTGCGGCCCGGCACCTCCGCCGCCGCACGTTTCAGAACATCCAGACGAACCCTGTCTTCGCGCCACTTCTCGCGCATGGTCCCGACGTAGAGTCAGTCCCGGGCCTTGATCCGCTCGTCTGGGACTGGTTCCCTTTCCTCCGCTCGGGCGCGCCGACCAATCTGGAAAGACACCCCCACCGCGCGGGCTTTGAAAAAAGCTTCACCAAACGGCTCAGCGCCAGCGACGATCCCGACACGGAAAGCCTCGCGACCCTCTTTCAGATGCATCTCAGCCCGAACGACAGCCACCTCGACGCACTCGCCGCACTCGCCCGCGCCTATCCGGACGAAGCGATGGTGCAGCATCGCCTTTCGGCCGGAGCATGGCTCACCCGGTCCCACAAGATCGCCATCGCGGCGGCCGAGTCTGCCGCCGACGCCGCACCTCTCGAACCGGCTCATCAGGCATGGCGCGGCATGACGCGCATCCGGTCCAAGGCCTTCAGACCCGCGATCACCGACATGCGCGCCGGCATCGCGGCGGGCCTTGCCTTCCCACGCCTCTACCAGATGATCGCCAGCACAGAACTGCGCCTTGGCGACACCGACGCTGCCAGCGCAACGCTGGATCAGGGGATCGCTCTCGCCGGCCTCGACACCGAACTCCGCTTCGCCCGCGCCGAACTTCTCCGTGACGCGGGCCAGCCCGAAGCTGCGCTGGGCGACCTTGCCGTCCTCGCCCGCAACGACACCCGTTCACCCAAGGTGCTGATCCTGCACGCAGAATGCCTCGCAGCCACCGGCGCCATGACCCAGGCCAAGGGTCTTCTCACCGCGGCACTGGAACAGACCCCCGAAAACAAGCGCCTCCGCACCGCGCTGGCCGCGCTGCAAGATCAGGCCCTCCCCTAACCTTTGAAATGGCCGACCGCCCCGTCCTTCACGCTTTGCGCCAGCGTGGCAAACACATGGTCCGCGACTGACCGGAAGCACATGACGGCAAAGCTGCCGTCCTCCAGCGCCCAGATCCCCGCCGCGACCTGACCCAGCCGCGTCCGCCGGAACATCCCCGGACGGAACGCGTCCGGATGCATATCCGCAGGCGTCAACTTGGCCAGCACATCCCGCGCCCCAGCGCCGGACAACCCGATCAGCGCCCGCGCGTCCGACACATCCACCGCCAGATGATGCACGCCCGCCAGAGCCGCATCGATCTGCGCCACCGCCGCCCCGGCTGCATCATGGGCCACGAACACCATCACCTCGTCCGGCGACATCCAGGCAATCCCCTGCGCCGCCGTCCCCGTGGCCATCCCGGCCCCCGGAAAACCGACCCCGGCCAGCCCCGCACAGACCGCCTGCAGCGCGCCACCGGCCAGATTGCCCCGCACCGTCACCATGCCCGTCAGGCCAAGGTCACGCAAGGCCACAGCCCCACCGACAGAGACGCCACCCAAGACCGAAACCCCGTCAGCCATCCTGCTTCGCCCCCGCCTTGTCGTAGAACACCTGATCCACGATCCGCACATCGACCGTCGTGCCATTACCCTTGGTGAACGGGATCACTTCGCCCATCCGCTCCGGCCCGCGTTCGACCAGCCCCATCGCAATGCCCTTGCCCAAGGTGGGCGAGAAATAGGTCGACGTCACACGGCCCTGCGTATTCTTCTGCCCGTTCGCATTGGTCCCTGTGCCCACCGCATAGGCCCCGTCCGGTATGACCGAACCGTCGACCGTCTCAAGGCCCACAAGCTTCCAGCGTTTCGGGTCCACCATATGGCTCCGCTCCTGCCCGCGCTTGCCAAGATAGTCGGACTTCTTCTTCGATATCGCCCAACCCAGGTTAAGGTCCTGCGGGATCACCGTGCCATCGGTCTCATCCCCGATCATGATGAACCCCTTCTCGGCCCGCAGCACGTGCAGACATTCGGTCCCATAGGGCTGAATGCCGAACTCCGCCCCTGCTGCAAGGCAGGCATCCCAGAACGCCCGCCCCTGCGACGCCGGCACCGCAATCTCATAGGACAACTCGCCCGAGAAACTGATCCGGAACACCCGCGCCGCGATCCCGCCCAGTGTTCCATCAGCTGATGTCATGAACGGCAGCACCTCTTTCGTAACATCCATGCCATCCAGCTTTTCCAGCACCTTCCGCGCATTGGGGCCGACCACGGCGATCTGCGCGTATTGCTCCGTCACGTTGGCGACATAGACCTTCCAGTCCCACCATTCGCACTGAAGCCAGTCCTCCATATGCGCATGAATCCGGTCCGCCCCACCCGTCGTTGTATGGCAAAGCCAGGTATCCTCCGCCATGCGCACGACAACGCCGTCATCAATCAGGAACCCGTTTTCATTGCACATGAGGCCGTAACGGCACTTGCCCACAGGCAAGGTGCTCATCACGTTGGTATAAAGCATATCCAGGAACCGCCCCGCATCCGGCCCCTTCACGATCAGCTTTCCAAGGGTCGATGCATCGAGAAGCCCCACATTCCGCCGCACATTCAGCACTTCGCGGTTCACTGCCTCATGCGCGCTCTCATGCCCCTGCAGAAAGGCATAGGGCCGCCGCCACAGACCGACTGGCTCGAACTCGGCTCCGCTGGCCTCGTGCCAGCCGTGGATCGGCGTCTTTCGCACCGGCTGGAAAAGATCGCCCCGCGCCACGCCCGCAATCGCACCCATCGAAATCGGCGTATAGGGCGGCCGGAACGTCGTCGTCCCGACCTGCGGAATGGGCGTGTTGATCGCCCCCGACAGAACCGCCAACCCGTTGATATTGGACAGCTTCCCTTGATCCGTTGCCATCCCGAGCGTAGTATAGCGCTTGGCATGCTCCACACTCTCATAGCCCTCGCGCGCGGCGAGTTGCACGTCCGAAACCTTCACATCATTCTGATAGTCCAGCCACATCTTCTGCCGCAGCTTCAGCGTGGCCCCCTGCGGCATCAGCCACACAGGCAGAATCGCCCCCTGCTCGGAATCGACAGCCACTGGCACATCCCCCGCCGCCTGCCCCGAGACAGAAGCTCCCACGGCCACAGCATCCGTCAGCACATCCGCCGTCCGCAGCATGCCATTGGCCCCGCCGACCGGGAACACAAAGCCAGCCCCGTCCGCCCCCGTGGGCGGCCGCGTGGCATCGGGCCGGAACATGGCCAGACCCTCGTCCCAGATCAGCTTGCCCCCGCAATGCGACCACAGATGCACGACCGGAGACCACCCCCCCGACATCGCGACTGCATCACAGGCGATATCTTCAAGCCCCGATCCCTCACCCGCATGGGCGCAGATCGTGACGCCGGTCACTCGCTTGCCGCCCTTGACCCGGGCAATAGCCCGCCCGGTCTCGACCCGGATCCCAAGGTCGCGCGCGGCGCGGACAAGGGCCCCGTCCGCCTGCACCCGCGCATCGATGATCGCAGGCACAATCAGCCCCGCCTGATGCAGCACCATCGCCGTGCGATAGGCGTCATCATTGTTGGTGACCACCACAGTCCGGTCCCCGATGCTGACACCGAAATCGACCGCATAATCCCGCACCGCCGAGGCCAGCATCACCCCCGGAATGTCGTTGCCTGCGAAGGACAGCGGACGCTCGATCATCCCCGTCGCCGTCACGATCTTACCGGCCCGGATGCGCCACAGCCGGTGGCGCGGCTTGCCCGCCTCGGGCGCATGATCCGTCAGCCGCTCATGGGCCAAAGCATAGCCGTGGTCATAGACCCCGGCCCCCATCGTCCGCGTCCGGAGTCGCACATTCGGCAGCGCCGCCAGCCGCTGCACCGCCGTCTTGATCCAGAATTCCGCAGGCGTCCCGTCGATCAACGGATCATCCACAGCCGCCCGGCCACCCCAATGCGCCGACTGTTCGATCAGCAGCACCCGCAGCCCGGACTGCCCAGCGGTCAGCGCCGCCTGCAACCCTGCCAGACCACCGCCCACGACCAGCACATCCACATGCGCGTTGAACTGCTCGTAAGTGTCCTGATCCCGCGCCTTCGGCGCCTGCCCGAGGCCCGCCGACTGGCGGATGAAGGGCTCATAGACATGCTTCCAGAACGACCGGGGATGGAGGAACATCTTGTAGTAGAAACCCGCCGGCAGAAACCGCGACAGGGCCGTATTGATCGCGCCCACATCGAACTCAAGGCTCGGCCAATGGTTCTGACTTTCCGCCGTCAGCCCCTCGAACACCTCTGTCGTCGTGACCCGCGCATTGGGTTCGAACCCGCCGCCCTGCCCCAGATTCACCAGCCCGTTCGGCTCCTCTGCCCCGCTCGCCACGATGCCGCGCGGACGGTGATACTTGAAGGACCGCCCGACCAGCATCTGGTCATTGGCAAGAAGCGCCGAGGCCAGCGTATCCCCCTCGAATCCCTTGTAATTTCGGCCGTTGAAGGTAACCGTGACCGCCTTGCGCCGGTTGATCAGCCGCCCCCCTCGTGCCAGACGCGTGCTCATGCGAAATCCCTCCAGGTCCAGCCAGGCCGTTTTGCCGTGATCGCATCCCGGATATGCTGCGGCGGGGCCGAAGACTGCGCCGGATAGGTCCCGAAGACCTCGAGCGTGTTCGTATCCCGCGCCGCAAGGAACCACTTGCCGCAGCCATAGGCATGGCGCCAGCGTTCGAAATGCACCCCCTTGGGGTTTTCGCGGGCGAACATGTAGGTGTCGAACTCCGCATCCGTCGACCCCGGCCCGAACCGCTTCAGATGCGCCTCGCCCCCCGCAGCCAGCTCCGTCTCATCCGCGGCCACACCGCAGTAAGGGCATGTCAACGTCAGCATCCCAGATATCCTTTCGTCGTCGCGGGCATGGTCATGCCGGGCATGTCCAGGCTCCGCAATTCATCACCCGGTTGATCACCAGATCGCCGTAACCCCATTGCAGCGTCGCCAGCACCGCAGCACCGACCTCCGCGACCCGCGCCTGCCCGCCCCTGCGGTCCAGCCGCGCAAACAGCCGCCCCACCGCCTCAAGATTGTGGTCATAGTCCCGCGCGGCAACCTCCGGGTCCTCGCGCGGCGCATCCCGCATCATCAGGGGCCGCCCCTCGCGGTCTCGCAGGTTCGACCGCAGGATAAGCATCAAACCCTTAAGCAGAAGCGTCTGATACGACTGCCGCGCCGCCGCATTGACGGCAAAGGTGGCAAGCACCAGCCCCGCACCCACCGCCCCCGCCCGCGAAAAATGCCCCGCATCCGCCTGCACCAGCGCGATGGCCGAGGTGACCAGCCAGACCGCAATCGCACCCAGGATCATCCAGCGCGACCGCACGGCCAGCGTCTCGCTCCGGGCCAACTGATCGACGATCTGCTCAAGCGTCTTCATCTGCCGAACGCCCGCCTGCTGCCACGGCAGAAGCGGGGGCCAGCCCCCGAACCCCAGGGATATCTGGGGCCAGAAGAAGCACGGGAAGGCAGAGCAGGCATCAATGCGCCACCCCCGCCGCCACGCTTTCGTCGATGAACTTGCCTTCGCGGAAGCGGTACATGCTGAACTCTTCGGCCAGCGGCCCGGGCTCACCTTTGGCCATCAGGTCGGCCATCGCCCAACCTGACCCCGGGATCGCCTTGAACCCGCCCGTGCCCCAGCCGCAGTTGATGTACGTGTTGCCCAAAGGCGTCTTGGAGATGATCGGTGACCGGTCCCCCGTCATGTCCACGATCCCGCCCCATTGCCGCAGCATCTTGAGCCGCGAGATCATCGGGAAGGTTTCGATCAGCGCCCGCACCGTTTCCTCGATATGGTGGAACGATCCGCGCTGGGTATAGTTGTTGAACCCGTCCGTGCCGCCGCCGATCACCATATCGCCCTTGTCGGACTGGCTCATGTAGCCATGCACGGTGTTGGCCATCACGACCACATCCATGCAGGGCTTGATCGGCTCGCTGACCAGCGCCTGCAGGCAGAGCGACTCGATGGGCAGCCGGAAGCCCGCCATATTGGCGAGCACGCCCGAATGGCCGGCGACCACGATCCCCAGCCTGTCGCAGGCAATCTCGCCCTTGGTGGTGGACACGCCCGTTACCTTGCCATCCGCCTGATGGACGGCGGTCACTTCGCACTGCTGGATGATGTCCATCCCCATGTCGGAACAGGCGCGCGCATAGCCCCAGGCTACCGCATCATGCCGCGCTGTCCCGCCGCGTGGCTGCCAGAGCGCGCCCAGCACCGGATAGCGCGGCCCGTCGATATGGATGATCGGGCACAACTCCTTGACCCGCCCGGGCCCGATGAACTCGGTCTCGACCCCCTGCAGCGCATTTGCATGGGCCGTCCGCTTGTAGCCCCGGATCTCGTGCTGCGTCTGCGCCAGCATCATCACGCCGCGCGGAGAAAACATCACGTTGTAATTCAGGTCTTGGCTCAGCGTCTCGTACAGAGACCGCGCCTTCTCATAGATCGCCGCCGACGAATCCTGCAGATAGTTCGACCGTATGATCGTCGTGTTCCGCCCGGTGTTCCCGCCGCCGAGCCACCCCTTCTCCAGAATCGCGACATTGCGGATCCCGTGGTTCTTGCCCAGATAGTAGGCCGTGGCCAGCCCGTGCCCGCCCGCACCCACGATGATCGCATCATACCGCACCTTTGGCGCGGGCGACCGCCAGGCCCGTTCCCAGCCCATATGATTGCGCAGGGCCTCGCGGGCGACGGCAAAGACGGAATAGCGTTTCATGGGCAGCGATTCTCCAGGCGGCACACCGCGGGTGACCTTGCTGGTTTAACTGGACCCGCCCGTGATTTGAATGGCGACCATGTGCGGCACAAAGCCCTGTGATTGCGACACTGGCGCCCCTAACTGCCCCTTCCTGACGGACGCCGCACCGCTTAAGTAGTCACGACCGTTCCCGACCAAAGGCCGCCCATGCTGTTCTGGATCATCGCCTTCCTCCTCGCGCTTGCCGTGGCGGCGACTCTGGCGATGCCGCTCCTGCGGCCCCGCGACGAAGACGCCATGACCGGGTACGAGGATGTGGCCCTCTACCGCCAGCAACTGCTTGAAATTGAACGCGACCTTGAACGCGGCGTCCTTGACGCGGATGAGGCCGAGCGCACCCGGACCGAGATCGCCCGCCGCCTGATCGCCGCCGACCGCGCCACCCCTGCTTTGCGACCCGAGGCACCCCGTCTCCCCTCGCTTCTCACCGGTGGCGTAACGCTTGCCATCGTGATCGGCGGTAGTCTTGCGGTCTATGGCACCATCGGCGCCCCCGGCGCCCGCGACGAACCCCGCACCCTGCGTCTGGCCGAAGGCGACGCGCTCCGCGACACCCGCATGACCCAGGACGAGGCCGAGGCGAACGCCGCCCTCACCCCCGCCCCCGAACAGCCCCCGCCCCCCGCCGACGTGCTGCAAAGCGTCAAAAACCTTCGCGCCTCGCTGGCCGAAAACCCAGATGACCTGCAGGCATGGCAGATCCTCACCGATTTCGAAACCCGCACCGGCAACCTGCCCGCCGCAGTTGATGCCATGACAAATGTCGTCCGCATCAAGGGCGATCAGGCCACCATCACGGATCTGACAGGCCTCGTGGACCGCATGGTCTTTGCGACGCAAGGCATCGTCACACCCGAGGCCGAAGCCGTCCTCGACCGCATGATCGCCATCGACCCAGGCAACCTTGCCGTCCGCTACTACATGGGCCTCCTCTACGCGACCACCGACCGCCCCGACCTCGCCTTCGCCCTCTGGCGCGAGGTGATTGAACAGGGTGGTACCTCCATGCATGCCAACCTTGCCCGTCAGGGGATCGAGGATGTGGCCTATATGTCTGGCCGCGACTACAGACCACCCGCCCTGCCCGGCCCCACGGCCGACGACGTGGCCAATGCGGAAGAAATGGCCCCCGAAGACCGGCTTACCATGATCCGGGGCATGGTCGCCCAGCTCAATGACCGGCTCGCGAACGAAGGCGGCAGCGCAGAGGAATGGGCACGGCTCATTTCCTCCTACGGTGTCCTTGGCGAAACCGACAACGCAAAAGCCATCTGGACCGAGGCGCAGTCGGTCTTTGCCGACAGCCCCGCCGCGATGGACACCCTGCGCGCCGCCGCCGCTCAGGCCGGCGTGCTCGAATGATCTGCGAAACGGTCGAGGATTTCGCCGCAGCGCTCCCCCGGGCACGCGGCATCGGCGGGCTCGACCTTGGCACCGTCACGATCGGTGTGGCCGTCTCCGACCTCATGCTGTCGGTCGCCAGCCCTCTTGAAACCATCGCCCGCAAGAAATTCACCCTCGACGCCGCCCGGCTGCTCGAGATCGCGACAAAGCGGAACCTTGGCGGCTTCGTCCTGGGCCTGCCGCTCAACATGGACGGCAGCGAAGGCCCCCGCGTCCAATCCACCCGCGCCTTTGCCCGCAATCTGGAACGCCTCACCCCACTGCCGATCACCTACTGGGACGAACGGCTCTCCACCGTCGCGGCAGAAAGAGCTCTGCTCGAGGCGGATACGTCCCGAAAACGTCGCGCCGAGGTGATCGACCACGTCGCGGCAGGCTATATTCTGCAGGGACTGCTTGACCGGCTGGGCCATATCCGGGCGAATTCCTGACCCCGCTTTGCCATCGCAGATCCGGACATGAATCCCGGGCCGCGGCCGTATCCCCTGAATCGCGAGGAAACCCTGAGCGATTGACCTTTGGCTGACCAATGGTAGATCGGCTTTATTCCCTGCGTTCCAGGCGGCACCGAACGGATGACTGATCCACCAACCTCCGGCTCAATCTATGCTTTCAGAGAGGACCGCCTCGGGGCTCGCCTGATCTCCATTCTCAGCGCAATCAGGATCGCCCGGCGGCTAGGCAAGCCGTTCAAGGTGAACTGGTTTCACGCCACCGACGTCGGCTCGGTCTTCAATGATCCCCATGAACTGTTCGCTCCTGATTTCATCCGTCAGAACTGGTTCTCCGGGGACTGGCCCGCAGTCATGTCAGGCGCGGACTATATCGCCAACCACC
Source organism: Rhodobacterales bacterium (assembly GCA_026400355.1). Lineage (GTDB taxonomy): Bacteria > Pseudomonadota > Alphaproteobacteria > Rhodobacterales > Rhodobacteraceae > JAPLPE01. Next base: position 171,077 of record JAPLPE010000013.1, read on the forward strand.
TTCCGATGAACGCGCAGCGCCTGAATGGGATGATGGTGTCAGGGCGGAACTTTATCGAATCCTCATGCCTTGCGATCCCGGTTTTCGACGACGAGGACCAATCTCAGGCCCTCGCAGAAGCGGCAGCCATCTGGGCAGGTATTCCGCTGGCGCCAGAAGTGCAGGCGGCGCAAGACGGAGTCTGCCGCCAGATCGGTGCCAATGGCATGGGATACCATATCCGGCGTGGCGATCTGATTTCCGACGAAAGGACCCGACATCAGCACTGGCAGGACAAGTTCGTTCCTGACGAACTCTTTGAACAGCACATTGAAGGCGCACTCTCGAAGGGGGCGAGGCCCGTGCTCTTCTGCGACGATGGCGAGACAACACAGCGCTTTACCGCACAGTTTGACGGCCTGCTTCCGGTTGCCGACCTGCTGAAGTCCTTCCGGCTGACGCCTGCACAGCGCGACTTGGTTGAACTCTGTGCCATGGCCCATTGCCGGCTAATCGTGGCTCCTCCGCTCAGTGCGTTTTCGACTTGCGCGTCCATCATCCGCGGCGCGACCAAGGTCGATGTTTCCGCAGATCTCCCTCCCGCAAACCTTGCAACGGCATTCGCCCGCGTCGCGGCAAGACTGCAAAGCGTCACCATTCAGACACCGGCCAAAGCCTTGGCCGACAATGCCCATTCCGCCATGTCTCTTGCTACCTTCCTGCGCCATTCGGGACGGCAGGACGAATTGCCACCCCTGGTCGAGGCACAGTTCAAGGCAGGAGGCGGTGCATCATTTCTGCATCCCCTCCTTGCCGAAACTTGGCTTGAAACCGGGAACGCCCGGGCCGCCCTCCGGGCCAAGGGGTATCTTGTCCGTGCGGATTACTGCAGACGCAGCGACTTTGTGACAACTGCAAGTCTTGCGGCGCTGGCAAACGCTCTTTGCGACAATCCCGAAACTGCCGGCCATCTCATCCAGACCGCCCTCTCTTTCCTTTCAAGGGCGCCCTACCTTGCCGAAGTCACCGGGCTCCTGCTCTCCGCAAAGCTACTGAATGATGACAATTTTCTCCCGACAACAGATGCGTCGCGCGGCCGGCTTGTCCCTTTTGATCCGGACTTGCCACGTCCTGCCTTGGGGCCCGCATGCCACCAATTCTGGCCGGACGGGACGGAATCTCTGGGCATTTACAGGATCGATGCCATCGTCGCCGAATGGTTGCCGCTCCTCGGTGGCTTCAGCATTCAGGCTCACCGCGCACAACTGACCACAGCCTGGGCGACCGACCCGGCCTATGCACCTAATCCCGATTCCGCCAACCCGGCAGACAGACAATCGCTCGAATTGCTGATGGCTGCGATGAACGGTTCGGCTGGCGCCGCGCTCTCCCGCCTCTCATCGCTCGCAGCAGGATACCCCAATGACTCCATGGTCCAGCATCGTCTGTCTTTCGCGCATCTTCTGCACCATCGGAAAGCACGCGCGCTCCATGCCGCCGAAACGGCCGTGTCCCTCGCACCGGCTTCGGTCTATCATGTGGCTTGGCGGGGCATGCTGCGTCAACGGACCAAGGATCACGCAGGCGCCATCTCAGATCTGCGTCAGGCAACGTGTGCAGGCCTCTCCACGCCACGGGTCTACCAGATCTTGGCGAATGCCGCCCGCGACGCCCATGACAGCCCGCTCGAAGCAGAAGCACTCCACGCAGCATATCGGCTTGCCCCGTTCGAACTCACAACGCTGAAGGGCCTCGCCGAACATCTGCTTCAGACGGGCCAGACAGAACAAGCCAACAGATTGTTTGATCGGCTGATCCGGCACTTTCCGAACGCGGCGGACCGGCTATCTGGCCTCGCCCGGCATCGCGCCGCTGGATAAAGCTCAAATTGCTCAGCGCCGCGTCAAATCTTCCCCTGACGTCTCCAAAGGCCCGCGGGTTGCAAATCGAACGACATATTCAGAGCGGCAGAAAGATCACGGCACAAGGCGGATACGGTCCAAAAACGTCGCACAGAGGTGATCCTGTACACTCTGAAACCTATATCGAAAGAGAAGAAGTCTTGACTCCAACTTTGCCGAAAGCTGACTCGTGACCCATCCCGACCCGTCTGACCACATCTGGAAAAGGGCCGAAATCGAAAGCCCCTGCGTCAAGACCTGCGTCATCCACCCCGAGGCGCGGATATGCGTCGGCTGTCACCGAAGCATCGACGAAATTGCAACATGGTCCGCCCTCACGCCCGAGGATCGCCGTACCATCATGGCCGACCTCCCCTCTCGCGCTGGTCTCATCCGCCAACGCCGCGGCGGCCGCGCCGCGCGCCTGCGGGATCAGTAGGGCACTTCCCTCACAGAACAGGCACCCAGCCTGCCCTTGTCGGCCTTCCACCCGAAGGCCGCGCAGGCGGCTGGCCAGAGCGCAAGCGAAGACCAAAGGGGTCATCAGCCACGCAGACAGCGTCATCCGGACGCACCTGCCCCACGAAGGGCAGGTGCGGCCATAATTAGTCATACCGCCGAAATCTGGCGGTCTTCTTTCTTCACAACATTCGTCCCGGTCAGGCTGACGCACCCCTCCTTCACCCTTCCTGCACCACCTTCTGCCAGACTCCCCTGATCACCGCCCGAGAGTTAAATTCCCCGCAAACAAACCGTCACTGAAAGCAACGACGCAACACAGACGCATTACAGCCACCCTGCCGACACGACACAGCAGCCACATCTCTTTTTGTTTTCTGATACTTGCTTGCACTTCAGAACGACCGACGACAAACAAGATCCTGGCCCGCCACACATCCAAACTGATCGTTAACGCCCCCCCGGGGCAAATTCACCCAGCCACGCCCCTGCATCCCGCAACAAGGGCCGGAACCAGGCCACCATCCGCCCGCCCTCCGGCCCCGCAGCCTGACCCCATGGCGCCGTCCCGTGAATCGCCATCCGATGACATAGGATCGCCTCGCCCGGCCCCGCCGTCACAACTCGGCGCGGACATGTCTCGAACACCTCGCGCCGCGCCGCCTGATAAACCTCAGTCACATCCATCACCGTCACATCCGCGATCCCGGCGAACGCCGCCGCAAAAGCCCGCCCGATCAAGTTGTGGCTCCCCTCCCAGACGACAAAGGGGCTCGTCTCCTCGTTCATCTCCGTCAACGGCAGCCCCAGAACAAAGGCATGCGGCTCCCGAAGAAACCGCCGCTTGCCCTCTCCCTCGGCCAGAAGCCCGTCCAGATGCGCCGCATCCCGCTCCCGACGGAACCGGTGCCCGGCCTCGCTCTCACCCAAATCCCGCCCCGGATAGCCCGGATGGACGACCGACAACTGCGCCCGATGCCACACCTCTGGCACCTGCACCAATGCCTCCCACGGTCCCTTCAGCGCAACACCGCCAACGCTCCCGTCAGCCTCATTCGGCAAGGCATCGACACCCACAAACCACGTGCCCCCATGCCGTAACAACCTGTCCTGCATGGCCTTCTCGGCCGTCACCGCCAGCGCCACCCGGTGCGCCGCTTCAGCCCAGGCCGCCACGCCGGTCTCCCATGGAAACTGGCGCCAGCCCGCCGCGCCAAACCCGCTCACGCCGCCTCCGCCGCGTCCGACACAGCCGCCAGCGCCCGCAGCACGACCTCACAGCCCGCCCCCGGCCGTCCCGCCTCCTCGGACAGGATCCGCCGCCACATCCGCGCCCCCGGCCGCCCCGTGAACAGCCCCAGCATATGCCGCGTCACCTGATGCAACCGCCCGCCCGCGCTCAGATGCGCCTCGATATAGGGCAGCATCTCCTCAGCCACCGCAACCGCCGTCTTGTCCTCTCCTTCACCCCAGACGCGCCGGTCCGCCGCCCCCAGAACATCCATCGGCGCATGATAGGCCGCCCGCCCCACCATCACCCCGTCCAGCCCCTGCCCAAGCAGGTCCAGAGCCTGATCCAGCGTCGTGACCCCGCCATTGATCGACAGATGCAGATGCGGAAACGCCCGCTTCATCTCCAGCACCAACCCGTAGTCCAAAGGCGGTACCTCCCGATTCTCCTTGGGCGACAGCCCCTGCAGCCAGGCCTTCCGCGCATGAATCGTGAACCGCGAAACCCCCGCCGCATTCACAGTCTCAAGGAACCGCGGCAGCACCTCCCCTGGCACCTGATCATCGACCCCGATCCGGCACTTGACAGTGACCGGCAGGTCACAAGCCCCGATCATCGCCGCCACACAGTCCGCGACCAGCCCAGGGCTCTCCATCAGCACCGCGCCAAAGCACCCCGACTGCACCCGGTCCGACGGGCAGCCACAGTTCAGGTTGATCTCGACATAACCAAACCCCGCCGCGATCCGCGTGGCCTCGGCCAGCACCGCAGGCTCGGACCCGCCCAGTTGCAACGCCACCGGATGCTCGGCCGGCGCAAACCCGATCAGCCGCTCCCGGTCCCCATGCACCACCGCCTGCGCCGTCACCATCTCGGTGTAAAGCAGCGCATTCCGCGAAATCACCCGATGAAACGCCCGGCAGTTGCGGTCGGTCCAATCCATCATCGGGGCCACAGATAATTTTGCCTTTGCAATCAATGTCTCTTTCTTAGGCATTAGACGCTTTCCGGCATAGGGTGAACACGAATTGAACACACGTTAAGGGCGGTATACACCGGACAAATTGAGAACTGAACTGGACGTGAACACGATGGCCTTTATCGTGCGTCTGGCGCGTGGCGCGCCCTCGGGCGACGAAAAGGCGTAACCAACTCTGAGACGTCTGATACCAAAGCAGGAGCAGCGCGATGGACATCGCTGACGGAAACAGCGATCGACGACGCGAACCAGGCCGGAACGATGCAACCGCCCAAGAGCCTGACAGTTGCCGAGATGGTCTGCGGATATCTCGAAGTTGTCGAGCCTTGGCGCAGGGTCAGATCCAGTCTGCAAGCAACTGCTGCCCATCCCACACGTGGTCCGGTCCCGCCCCGAGACCTCAACACCGCGATATGAACGATGACCTCGCACGCGAAGCGCAAAGGACCCTGACCCCAGCCAAAGTCCCGACCCGTAGCCCAGAGCGGACCCACTTCCCATTTCATCGCGAAATCGACCGCATCCGCACTCATCCTTCTGGCCGACGCCGTGACGATGGACTTATTGAAAACGCTGTGAGGTTCGCGTGTCTCTGATGATGTGACCGCCCCCCGACGGCACCGCTGTGCCAAGGTGGGCTGTCACATCATCAGAGCCGAAGACAAGCAGACAATTTCTGCTCCAGCGGTCAGGCTGCCTTCAGCGCTCACAGATGCCATGGCCGCGAACGTCTGGCGCGCGGTGCACCGCTCCGATCAGGCTGCGCGTGTAGGGATGCTCGGGGGTCGTGCAGACTGTACGTGCGGGGCCCGCTTCGACGATCCGGCCCTGATGAAGCACCGCCACCCGGTCACAAAGCGCGGCCACAACCGCAATGTCGTGGGCGACGAACAGACAAGATGTGCCGCGGGCATGGCAAAGATCATGGATCAGGGCGAGGACACTCGCCTGAACCGACACGTCAAGCGCGCTGGTCACCTCGTCACACAGGATCACCTCCGGTTCAGCCGCAAAGGCCCTGGCCAGCGCCACCCTTTGGCGTTCACCACCCGACAACTGGGCTGGACGTCGATCCAGATGGGCAGGGTCAAGCCGCACATCGTGAACCAGGCTGCGCGCACGGGCTTCGACCTCGGTCGGGCCGGCGTCGAAGTAGAGGCGCAAGGGCTGAGCAAGGATTTCGCGCACGGTCTGGCGGGGATTGAGCGAGGCGTCGGGGTTCTGGAACACCACCTGCACCCGGCGCAATTCGGTCCGGTCGCGCGCGGTGACGCGCCCGGGCAGATTTGCACCGTCCAGCGTGATGCTGCCAGCGCTTGGCGGCCAGAGGCCTGCGATGGCGCGCAGGATGGTGGATTTTCCGCTGCCGGATTCCCCCACCAGCCCCAGAATCTCACCTTTTGCCAAAGTCAGCGAGACACCGGAAACGACGGGGTCTGGCAGGCTGCGCCGTGCCAATCTGGCCAACAGGGACGCCCGTCGATACTGGACGACAAGATCGCGCACAGCGATGACGGGCACGCCGGCCTGTCGCGTAACCAAAGGTTCGGGCATCACGACCGGGGGGGCAAGCGGGCCATGATCTGGCGCGTGACAGGCGATGCGACCACCTTCCAGAAGGGGCGACAGTTCGGGCACCCGTTCACAGGCTGCAATTACACGGCTGCAGCGGGGCGCAAAGACGCAGCCCGGACCCGACTTTCCCGGAGGCGGTGGGCTGCCGGGGATCGAGGGCGGCAATCCGGGGCTCTCGATCCGGGGCACCGAGGCCATGAGCGCCCGCGCATAGGGATGCTCCGGCCGTGTCAACAGGTCAGCGGTCGGACGGTCTTCAACGATGTGGCCGGCATACATGACCGCAACCCGTGCGGTAAGCCGGGCCAGAACGCCGATGTCGTGGCTGACGCAGACCATCGCCATCCCCGTCTCGCGTCGCAGTTCGCCCAATAGGTCCAGAATGCCAGCCTGCGTGGTGACATCCAGTCCTGTCGTGGGTTCATCAAGCAGCAAGAGCTTCGGCTCGCAAGTGAGCGCCATCGCAATTGCCACCCGTTGCATCTGCCCGCCCGACAATTCGTGCGGATAGCGCGCACCGATCCGGTCGGGCTCGGGAAGGCGGACCCGGGCGAACAGTGCCGTGGTGCGGGCGCGGATATCCTCGGGCGGGATGGCATCATGCACCGACATCGCCTCGGCCACCTGCGCCCCGACTCGCATGGAGGGCGTCAGGGCCATCGCCGCACTTTGCGGCACCATCGCGACAATGCGCCCGCGCAGACGGCGCAGGGCTTCGGGTGTGATCCCGCCGAGGTTCTGGCCCATCACGCGGACATGTCCGCCTGTCACCGTCAGGCCCGGCTTGACGATACCCATCAGCGCCAGCAGAAGCGTGCTTTTCCCGCAGCCGGATTCTCCTGCAATGCCAAGGGTTTCGCCCTGTGCCAGCGCAAGGCTGGCCGCGCGGACGATGCTCGCTTCGTCACCCGCGCGGGAAATGGTCAGGTCTTCGACCGCAAGCAGAGTCATGCGGCCCGCACTCCCATCTGGCGATCTACCCCAAGCGCTTTGGAAAAGGCATCTGCCGCCAGATTCACGCCGACGATCAGGCTCGACAACATCGCCATCGGCCAGAGCACGGCCCAGGGTGCCGTCTGCATCACGCCGCGCCCATCCGCTATCATGAGCCCCCAGTCAGGCGCAGGCGGAGCCACACCAAGCCCCAGAAACGACAGCGACGCGATGCCGAGCAGCAACCAGGACCATTGCATCGCGCCCTGCACCGCCAGCGAATCCCGCACATTGGGCAGGATTTCCCGGATCAGGATTGTGGCGCGTGCCTCTCCCCGCGCCTGTGCGGCCAGCACGAAATCTCGGGCCACGAAATCAAGCGCGGCGGCCCGTGCGATATAGACAACGGAGAGTCCGTAGGAAAAACCCAGGATCGGGATCAGGGCCGTCACCCCGACCCCCAAGGCAGCGACAAAGATCATGACGATCAGAATGCCGGGAATCGAGCTGAGCGCATCGACGATGCGCATCGCATAGGCATCCGTCCGTCCTCCGATCAGCGCCAGAAACAGCCCGACCGTCGCGCCCCAAACCATGGCGACAAGTGTGGCGAGGGTGGCGATCAGCATCGCCTCGCGCCCGCCCAGCATGGTGCGTGACAGGATATCCCGGCCCAGCCGGTCAGTGCCGAACGGATGCGACAGGCTCGGCGCCTGCAGGATCAGTTCGGCACTTTGCGCAACCGGATCGTGCGGCAGAACGAGCGGCGAAAGTACGGCCAGCAACACATGGCCCACAACCAACGTCACACCTATGGCGCCTGAAGGCTGTGAAAGGACGGCTCGCAGTATGGTTGCGCTGCTCATAGCCGTCTGGTCCTCAGCCGGGGGTTCAGCGCCATTGCCAGAAGATCGGCGATCAGAGTCATGCTCACATAGATCAGCCCGAAAATCAGCGTGATGGCCTGCACCAGCGGCAGATCGCGGTCAGCCACCGCATTGACCGCCAGCCGCCCGATGCCTGGATAGTTGAACGCGCTTTCAACGATCACTACACCCGACAAGAGCCAGGCGAGCGTCAAGCCGATCACCGGGATCGTCGGCAGGATGGCATTCGGCAACAGATGGCGCCGCACGATCCGCCGCTCAGGCACACCTTTCATGCGGGCCATCAGGATGAAATCCGCCCCCGCCGTATCGATCACCGACGAGCGGACCATGCGCAGGATGTGCGCCACATAGACCAGCGCCAGCGTGACAGCAGGCAAAGGTGTGGCGAACAGCAGGGTCAGAGCCGGGGCATCATAGGCTGCGGTCACCACGCCGGCACTCCAGCCGAGCCAGATGGCAAAGATCAGGATCAACAGGGACGCCACCACGAACTCGGGCATCGTCATGGCCACCAGGGCCGTGGTCGATACGATGATGTCAAAAGGCCGCTCACGGCGCAGTGCGACCATTACCCCCAGCCCGATGGCCAATGGCACACCGGCCAGGGCGGCCGCAACAGCGAGGATCAGCGTGTTGCGCAGGCGCGGCCCGACAATATCCACGATCGGGCGTTCGCGCTTCATCGACACTCCCAGATCACCCTGTGCCAGATCCCCCGCCCAGGCGAAAAACCGTTCGACCGGTGAGCGGTTCAGGCCCATCCGGTCGCGGCAGTTTTCCAGCACCTCAACCCGTACGGCATCGCGGCCCAGCAGTGCAGTGCAGGCATCCCCTGGCATCAGTTCGACACCAACGAACACCACAACGGCGATGACCAACAATGTGATCCAGGCCGCGCCAAGGCGCCCAAGGATCAATGCAAACACGGCAGACGGCGCCTATTCCGCCAGATCGACGAGATGCCAGCGGACATGGTCCTCTCCTACCGGCGCGATCCCCCGCACCCGCGCCGACAGGACCTGCCGACCGTCTTCCTGATAGGGGATAAAGGTGCCTCCATCCTGAAACAGGATTTCCTGCGCCTCGACGTAAAGCGATTTCGCGGCAGCCGGGTCAAGCGTGGCGCGCGCCTGATCAAGGGTCTGATCATACACGGAATTGGCATAATAGCTTTCGTTCCATGACGAACCGGTACGCCAGGCTTCGTTCAGAATCTGGTCGGCGGGCCTCTCCCCCCAAGACGTGACCGAGGCAGGGGCCGTCATCCACACGTCATCCCAATAGCCGTCGGCAGGGGCAACCTTCAGTGAGACCCGGATGCCTGCCGGGGCGACCTGGGCCTGATAAACCTCGGCAAAACGAACCATACCGGGTTCAACATCCGACGTTACAAGCTCGATGTCGATACCGTCAGGATAGCCTGCCTCGGCAAGAAGCGCCTTGGCCCCCTCGATGTCCTGCGGGCAATCGCGCATCGCGCGGAACGGGTCATCGACGCGGACAGGGGTGTCGCAGCCGACCGTTCCGCCCGTTTCGCCGACCATCAGCGTCATCATGGCCTGACGGTCGACCGCGATGCGCAACGCGCGGCGCACCGCAGGATTGTCGAAAGGCGGGGTATCGGTACGAAAGACGATGCCGAACCATCCGCCTGATGGGAAACTCTGCACCTGAAATGCCGGGTTGTCGGCATAAAGCGCCATCTGGTCGCGCGTGATGGTGTTCAGATCCAGCTGGCCTGCAAGCATCGCCTGATTGCGCGCTTCGCTGTCGGGGATCGCGGTGAACTGGATCGCATCCAACAGGGGGCGGCCTTCCCAATAGGTCTCGTTCACAACCAGCCGGGTGGTGCCTTCGGCGTCAAAGCTTTCGACCTTGAACGGTCCGGTTCCGATGGGGTTTTCTTGGATCGTCGGTCCGGCCCCGTCGGGGATCATCCGCACCCTGTAATCCAACAGCAGAATCGGCAACCCGGCATGCGGTGCCTCAAGCACTATCTTGACAGTCAATGGGTCCACGACCTCGACCCGGTCGATGAAACCCAGAACGGCAGAAACGGGCGATTCCAGCGCAGGATCCTCGATCCGGCCCAGCGAATAGGCGACATCGGCGGCGTCGAAAGCCGAGCCGTCATGGAAGGTCACACCCGTTTGCAGAGTCAGGGTCCATTCCGTGGCATCGGCATTCGACGTCCAGGATGTGGCGAGTTCGGGCGATGGCTGGCCCGCATCATCCTGCCTCACAAGGCGCGAATAGATCAGGTCGTTGACCTCGTAAAACCGGTTCGGCGATAAAGGGTCAAGGCTTTCCGCCCCACCAAAGCTAAGGTCATTGGCCCGCAGGAGCAGCTTTTCCGCCATCACCGGACTGCCGATCAAGCAAATCATGACGCCCGCCAAAAGACGTTGCGTGATTGTCATCGTTTCCCCCCTTTAATGGATCGGGCGTTTCTTCATCACTTGTGAACAGCCAGCGCAAAGTTTTGATGACAATGGCACGTCGGTCAAGGCCGGGGTGGGGAGACACGGATGCGGATCGTCACATACAACATACAATGGGGCAAGGGCCGCGACGGAGTGGTCGACCTCGGCCGCATCGCCTCCACGATCTCAATCGCCGATCTGATCGCCCTCCAAGAAGTCGAGCGGCACTGGCGCGACATGGAGCACGCCGACCAGGTCGCGCGCCTGTCGGCCCTGCTGCCCGAACATCACCCGGCCTTCTGCACCGCCGTTGATTTCCACAATCCCCGAAATCCGGCCGACCGGCGGCAATATGGCCTGATGGTCCTTTCGCGCTGGCCCATCCTGTCGGTGCGGTCCTGGCCTTTGCCGCGCGCCACCGTGCGCGGCCAGGTCAGCGATCCGTCGATCCTGATGGAATGCGTGATAGGTCATCCTTCCACGCCCCTCCGGCTCTATGTCACCCATCTCAACTGGATTTCGCCGCGCATTCGGCTGCAGCAGGCCGAAGCGATCGTGCAGATCCTTGCAACGGCGTTGGTCGAAGGCCCGTTGATAAACGGCCCCGGTGCGCCAGACAGCGACTTTGGTGCCGATTGGATGATGGTCCCGCGCGCAGAGGTGCCGCCGATGCCCGCCCCCGCGATCCTGACCGGTGACTTCAACATGACCCCCGCTTCGCCGGAATATACCGCACTCTGCGGCCCCGTGACCTCCTGGGCCGGTCGCCTGATCGAACAGGACCTCTTCGCCGACGCGCTTACCCTTGCAGGGCTGGCCGAGACGGAAGGCGTGACCTTCCCGGGCGTTGATGGCAACCCGGACGAACGGATTGACCACATCCTCGTGACACCCGACCTTGCCCCTCTGGTGCGGGCAGGCTGGATCGATGACGCGGCTCACGGGTCAGATCATCAGCCGGTCTGGGCAGAGATCGACCTGCGCGATTGATCGCCGCGCGGGCACCTGCCAACTCCTCATAGACGGTTCAAGTCCGATCCCCCAGCCGCAACGCGCGGCTGGGGGCGATTGCTGCCACGTCGCTCTATTGGGCCAGATCCACCAGATGCCAGCGAATGAACTCTTCTTTGTTCACCGGGATGCCTGTGACATTCGCGCTGAGAACCCGGCGACCGTTCTTGAGGAACGGGATAAGCACGCCGCCGTCATCGTAGATGATCTGCTGGGCACGGACATACAGGTCCCGCGCCGCAGCCATGTCGACGGTCGAGCGGGCCTGATCCAGCAGCGCATCGAACTCCGGGTTTGCGTAGAATGTTTCATTGTTTGGCACGCCACTGCGGAAGATCTCGTTCAGGAACTGATCGGCCGGACGATTGTCCCACGAGGTGATAACCGCAGGTTCCTTCATCCAGACATCACTCCAGTAGCCGTCAGAAGGGGACAAGGTAATGGCAACACGAATCCCGGCCGGGGCGACCTGTGCCTGATAGACCTCGGCAAACCGGACCATGCCGGGCGACACGTCGGAAGTGAACAGCTCGATGTCAATTCCGTCGGGATAGCCTGCTTCGGCCAGCAGCGCCTTGGCACCTTCGATATCCTGCGGGCAATTTAGATTGGCGCGGAATGGATCGCTGGCGTTCACTGGGGTGTCACAACCGACTACGCCCCCTTGGGGCCCTTCGAGCAAGTTCAGCATCGCTTCACGATCCACCGCAATGCGCAGCGCGCGGCGCACCCGGGGATCGTCGAACGGCGCAGTATCGGTGCGCAAGACCAGTCCGTTCCAGGCACCGCTGGGAAATGCCTGAACCTGAAAGGCGGGGTTGTCCGCAAAAAGCGGCGCTTGATCTGCGGTAAGACCGTTGTAATCCAGCTGGCCCGCCAGCATCGCCTGATTGCGCGCCTCGGCATCGGGGATCGCGTTGAACTGGATCTTGTCGAGAAGCGGCCGCCCTTCCCAATAGCCATCATAAGCCACGAGGGTCGTGGTGCCTTCAGGGTCAAAGGTCTCTATGCGGAACGGGCCCGTACCCACCGGGTTTGCCACGATCGTCTCGCCCGATCCTTCGGGAATGATCCGCACGCGGTAGTCCAGCAACAGCAGCGGCAGGCCGGCATGCGGCGCCTCGAGGATGATCCTGACGGTCATCGGATCGACGACCTCGACCCGGTCGATGATGCCAAGCACAGCAGCCACCGGACTTTCCAACACCGGATCCTCGATCCGGCCCAGCGAATAGGCCACGTCAGCAGCATCAAATTCGGAACCGTCATGGAAGGTCACACCCGGTTGCAGCGTCAGGGTCCATTCCGTCGCATCGGCATTGGCGGTCCAGCTCGTTGCCAGTTCGGGCGAGGCTTCGCCGTTCGCGCCTTCGCGCATCAGGCGGGAATAGATCATAGAGACGGGCGTGATCCAGGTGTTTCGCGACAGCGGATCAAGGTCTTCTGCGCCGCCAAGGCTAAGGTCGTTGGCTTGACGGAACACCTTTTCTGCGGAGGCCGGAGCTACGAAGCCCACTGCAAGTGCAGTGGCAAGAACCAAGACGTGGTAAGGCAGTCCCATGGGATGTGCTCTTTCATGTGTTACAGATGTTGGGCTTCCTAGCTGCCGCAATTCAAGGATTTGTGACATTCTGGCGAAACCGTACACATCGACAATGCGGCACCAAAAGCGGCAGAAGGCGCGGGTCATCTGCTTGTCTTGGCGTGGCCTACGGGCTTGCCTCAAGAAGAACCGAGGGACTACGGTCGCCGCTGATTGCCCGACGGAATGTCATGTTCCGCAGGTAAGCGACGTTCCAAACCCTCGGACGATTCTCTGATTCGTTCCCTCTGGCAGCAAGAAGGACCGCGATGACGCCAGCCGCAGAAACCCGCAAGAACATCCTGATGATCGTCCCCGATCAGTGGCGCTATGATCAGTTGGGCATGGACCCGACCCTGACGCCGAACTTTCATGCCCTGATGCGCGACGGTGTGGCCTTTGATGCGCATTATGGCAACATGTTCCCCTGTGCCCCGTCGCGCGCCAGCATGTTCACCGGGCTTTACGGGATGACTCACCGCGTCGTGGTCAACCATGCGCCGCTGGCCGAACATCACCGCACCTTTGCCCAGCATCTGCGAACCGTCGGTTATGCGCCCACGGTGTTCGGCTATTCCGATACGGCGGCCGACCCGACCCACCGCCACCCCAATGACCCGGCCCTGCTGGACAGCGATGGTTTTGGTATCATGCAGGGGCTGGATGTGGCCACTCTGATGGTGGGCCGCCACTGGGCCTGGCTTGGCGAGTTGCGGCGTCGCGGCTATGTCTTTGATCGCAACAGCGATCTTTTTGCCGCCGACTATGCCAAGCCAAGCGCGAATGGCGGCATTGCCGGCCACCCTGCCCGCTACAAGGCCGAAGACAGCGACACGGCCTTTCTGACCGATCAGACGATCGCCTGGCTGGGCGCGCAGGACCCGGGCTGGTGCGCGCTGTTGTGCTATCTTCGCCCGCATGCCCCCTTCGTCGCGCCAGAGCCCTATAATGGCCTGGTCGATCCTGCGTCTCTGGCACCGATGAACCGCCTTGCCGCGCCGCAGGACGAAGTGAACCATCCGTTCATGGCCCACCAGATGGAGGTTGGTCGCGCGGAAGAGCTGCATCCCGGCCTGACGGGCCGGGCGCGCGATGTGGCATTGGCAGACTGGCAATCTGCCCGCGCCACCTATTGCGGGCTGATGGCCGAGGTTGATCACCATATCGGGCGGCTGATCGCCTGGCTCAAGGCGAACGGGCAGTACGACAACACGCTCATCATCTTCACCTCGGACCATGGCGACCCGGCGGGCGACTACTGGCTGGCCAATCAAGGGTCCTGGCATGATTATCAATCGCATGTGCCCATGATCATCCGCGACCCCGCGCCCGAGGCGCGGGCCTTTGACGGCACCCGCATCAGTGCCTTTACCGAAAGCGTCGATCTGGTGCCGACGCTGCTCGACTTCGTGGGAATTGCCCAGCCGACCGAGCTTGACGGGGAATCGCTGATGCCCTTTACCCGAGGCGAGACGCCGGCGAAGTGGCGCGATCATGTCCACTGGGAATACCATTTCAAGAGCCCGCCCGAACCGCCGTTCTCGGGCCCCTTGGGCATTTCCGAAGATGAATGCGTCATGAGCGTGATCCGTGACAAACGCTACAAGCACGTCTTCTTTCCCAGCTTGCCCCCGCTTCTGTTCGACATGGTCAACGACCCGACCGAGCGGACAAACCTTGCCACCGATCCGGCCTATGCTGCCATAGAACGGGAGTATCTGGCCAAGCAACTGACCCTGCGCATCCTGCATGCCGATCGCCGCACCAGCACCACCGTTCTTGGTCGCAACGGCATGAGGCGCTATCAGGGTGCGCGGCGCAGCTAGGGTTCCAACGGTCAGCCGTTTGCTCACGCCGGAAAGGCCGGGGCCCTGGGCTCCGGCAGACGGGGCAGAGCAGTCCCGACATAGGGGTCTGCTGCCCGCGGTCCCACCCGTTTGGTGTTCAGACCCGTTCAGACAAGCAAGCCAACGGCAGCAGCGTCAGAGTATTGACTGACTGATTTCGGACCAATTGATCAACTGAAAACAGATGGAACACCCGAGTTTCTGCGCGCCTCACAAGCCAATATGAATGAAGGACAAATGGCGTTTCGTATCACCGATCCATCATGGGTGTGACCGCCAGGCCTGCATGTGTTTTCAGGGCATCAGCGGTGGTCATCGTCCGTTATTCTCGCAAGGAACGCATGGGGTCAGAACCCGGGTCACAGCATCCAGACTGCGCCGACCCAGGAAACTGAACAGCAGGCGAACACGGCCACGTGCACCCCGTTCAGTCTGTGATCACCGCCGCCGCACCCTGGCACAAATCCGCCACCCCAAGACCGCCCGGGATCGCCGACAACAGCTTCTGCGTCGATGCCGTCTTCGGATCGCTGCAGATCGCGTCCGACTTGTGCTGCTCGACCACTGTGCCGTTCTGCATGACCACCACCTGATCCGACATGTGCTTTATGACCGACAGATGATGCGAGATGAAGATGCAGGACAGCCCGAACTCGTCCTGCAGATCCTGCAACAGGTTCAGCACCTGCGCCTGCATCGAAACGCCCAGCGCCGACACCGCCTGATCACAGATCAGGATATCGGGCTTCATCGTCAGGAAGCGCGCAATAGCGACCCGGGGTCACAAGCCTGACTGTCATTGATCCTTAACACTCGCACCCTCGGATACTGCCGATCCCATGTCGATTTGTCGCTGGCAATAGGCGGATGAATGCTTCCGTTGGGTCATCTCACAGCCGCTTTAAGCCGCAAGACCATACACACAGGCCGGGCCAAGGCCGCATTCCGCTGGATCGTTATCGCGCGGGCCACCAGCCTGTCACCACTTGGTACCATCCCGCCCTGAATCTTGCGACCACCCCAACCTTGCAGACGCTGTCAGCCATCTGATGACAGTGTCACGGCTCCGACAGGTAATCCGCCGAAACGTAGCCAGACAGTTGTGGAGCATCGGCCAGTGACACCTTGCACCAAAGCTGGCCCAGTTCGGTCACACAGTCATGCCGGATCAGCGCCGTCCCTTCCGGCAGCCCCAGAATGACCGAAAAGCCAAGTCCGGGCCCCGCCCGCAGCTTGAGATACTCCTCCGGCCCCGTCCCTTGGACAACCGTCCGCGCCCCTGTGACGTTCCCGCAGCCTGCAAGGACGATGAGCGAAAAAAGAACCGGAAAACCGTAGCGCAGCATGATCTGACCTCGTCCCTGCCCCTGTCACCAGACATTCGGTCCGGCATCGTGTTTTGCGCCAAGGATGAATCCTTGCCACGTCAAAGTCCAGATTGCGCAGACAACTGCACAGGCCCGAACCTGCCCCTATTCTCCAAAAAGATCGCAGCCCCGGCGACACCGCACTTTTTCGTTTTGCCTTCGCACCCGTCCGGTCTAGCTTTCCGCTGCGGCAGATCATCTGCCACCCCGGCAAGAAGGACAGCCCCGGAATGACCATGATATCCATGTCCGGCATGCGGACCCTGGCCTGTTCGCTCGCGTCCCTCACACTCCTCGCCGCCCCGGCACAGGCCGAGTCCACCTTTGTCCCCGGCCCCACCCAGTACATTGCCGCCCTCGGCAACACCGCTGCGACCTCGGGCACAGAAGCTGAAAGCTGGGGTTTCTGGACCGTGGACCCCGGCCCCCGCGGTATTCGCGTCCGGGACTATCCCGACCTGATCGCCAATGGCGGCGTGGCCCCCAGCGGCTGGCAATTCGACGACGCCGGATGGTGGATCGAAGAACACGGCCTGATCATGGAGGCCCCAAGCTTTCCCCTCCCCGCAGGCGCCTATGTCGTCACAGGTGGGCGCGAGGTGACCGCAGTCCTGACCGTCGAATCACCCGACGCCTCCGGCCATCAGGCGTGGAGCCTTAGCGACGGCGCCACCCTATACGACGTGACACACCTGCACTGCCGCGCAGCCCTCTATACCCCGCAGAACGAAGTCCAGTCCTGCACCCCCGACAACACCCCCCTAAACGCCTTCCCGATGAGCCCCGGCATTGCCATGCCAGCCGTCGAAGGTTGCAGAAAACGCGACTATCAGGTCCTCATCGTTCTCGGAACCATGGTCGAAAGCTGAAGACCCTCACCAGCCTGCCCCGGAACCGGAACAGGACCTGCAGATAAACAGGCAAACTTGGCGTCAAACGCCAAGTTCGCGTCAAGGACAGCGACAAGAACTCCGGTTTCCGAAACCATTCTTTGAACCCGCCGGATCGGCGGTTCAGGGCCTTCCCTGACAAAGCCCCAAAGTGATCGCTCGGCCCAGGCACCCGTCCAGAGTCAGCATCATCGACCTCGCCCAGATCGCCAAAGCCGCAAGTGCCAGCGTCATCGGCACCGCCGCGAAAGTGGCGCGCGCCCTCGCGTACGCCGCCGACCTCGTCATCAACCGCGACGATACGCCCTTCGTCGCCGCAGCACTCGCCTTCACCGGCGGACGCGGCGTTGACAATGTCGTCGATTCAACCGGTGCAACCATCTCCGACCGCAGTTTCGATATGATACGCAAACTCGGCCATGGCGTCAGCTTCGGCGAAGCCTAAGGCAAACCATTCCTCAATCTCTGAGAAAGTCTTGTGAAAAAGTCTCTCACCTTCACCCGCATGCATCTGGGCTACCCCGGCTACCACTCCGACGCCTCGAAACATCGCGTGACCCAAGTCCTCTCAGCCATCCAGTCCGGCGGGATCAAGGGCCCCATCGAAGGCATCTGCCGCCTCGACAACATGACCGAAATGATCGACGCCCTGAACTCGCGCAAGACAGCGGGCAAACTGATCGTCCGGACCAGCGCCTGACCCTCAAGACGATCCGGACCCAAAGGTCAAAGCTTCGGATCAGGATTCTCCGTATGCCCGTCCACAGCGATGATCTGCCCCGTCACGAACCTCGCGGCGGGCGAGGCAAGGAAGACCGCCATGTTGGCCACATCCTCCGCCTCCACGAAACTCCGCATCGACGTGCCCCCGGCATAGGCCGCATAAAGCGCATCCCGCGCAAACAGGAACGCCCCTTCCAGATTGACCGCCACGCAGTCCCGGAACCCGTCAGGCGGCATGTCCTCCGGCCGCGCCGTTGGCCCCGCGATGCCTGCGTTGGCGCAAAGCACCTCCAGCCCGCCCCACTCCGCCGTCAGCCGCGCAAACAGCCCTGCCACCGCGCCTTCGTCAGACACGTCGATCCGGTCCCTCCGCCACGCCTTCGGCCAGGCGGCCAAAGCAGCCTCGTCCACATCCACGACCCAGATATCTGCCCCCTGCGCGGCAAAGGCCGCGCCCATCGCCCGCCCGATCCTCGCCGCCCCGGCGGTGATCAGCACCCGCTGTCCCGTCATGCGTTCACATCCACCACGACGCGCCCCTGAACCTCGCCCTTCAGGATCGCGCCCCCCAATTCAGGCAAATCGGCCAAAGTCGCAGGCCGGATCATCGCCTCCAGCTTGTCCAGCGGCAGGTCCGTGGCAATCCGGTCCCATGCCCGGATGCGGTCCTCATAGGGCCGCAACACGGAATCGATCCCCAGAAGCTTCACCCCCCGCAACAGAAACGGAATGACAGTCGCAGGCAAAGCCGACCCGCCAGCCAGCCCCACCGCCGCGACAGAGGCCCGGTACTGCATCTGCCCCAGCACCCGGGCCAGCATCGCACCGCCCACGGCATCCACACAACCGGCCCAGGTCTCGCTTTCCAAAGGCCGTTTCACCGTCTCGGCCAGGTCCGCCCGTGGCACGATCCGCCCCGCCCCCAGATCGCGCAGGTACGCCTCCGACTCGGGCCTCCCCGTCACCGCCGCCACCCGATACCCCAGCTTGGCCAGAATGGCCGTCGCGATCGACCCCACCCCACCGGCAGCGCCCGTGACCAGTACCTCGCCTTTCTCCGGCGTCAGCCCGTGATCCTCCAGATCCATGATGGCAAGCATCGCGGTCAACCCCGCCGTCCCGACCGCCATCGTCTGTCGCGTCGTCAGCCCCTTGGGCAGCGGCACCAGCCAATCCGCCTTGACCCGCGCCCGCGTGGCATAGCCGCCCCAATGCGCCTCGCCCACGCGCCAGCCGGTCAGGACAACCTTGTCGCCCGCCTTGTAACGCGGGTCATCCGACGTCTCGACCGTCCCGGCAAAGTCGATCCCCGGCACATGCGGATAGGTCCGCACCAGCCCGCCGCCCGGCCCGATGCAAAGCCCGTCCTTGTAATTCAGCGTCGAATACTCGACCGCAACCGTCACATCGGCCGCAGGTAGCCGGTCATCCTCCAGCATCTGCACCGCCGCATGGGTCTTTCCCTCGGCATCCTTCTCGACCAGCAGAGCCTTGAACATCTGTCTCACCTTCCGTCATTTTCCAACGCCTGTCCCCGGCGCACATCAGCGTCCACCAAAGGCGCGAACCGCGCCAAAGGGCAAGCGCCGTCAGTTCGGACCATGCCAGTCGATCTGACAGATCTCCGCCGACCGCCCGTCAAAATCCCAGACCCTTCCATAGGCCCTGACCCGCCCCTTGCCCGCCTGCGCGATCGTAATGTCCGGCCCCATCCAGTAACCGGTATTGGACACGACCACTTCCTGCTCAGGATCTGCCCCGGTGATCGGCGTCACCTCACCCTGAATCTTCTTGCCCACCATAAGCCGCCGCGTCTTGCCCTCGGTCACATAGCTGACAGGCGACCGTTCGGCCCCCAGAAACTCGGACACCATGATCGAAAACAGCCCCGTCGTCCCCCGCACCTTGCCTGAAAAGATGCGGACCAACCCGTCATATGCCGCTTCGGACGCGCGTTCGTCGATATAGGCCGCAGCCTTCCAGTTGCCCCGCCCCATATTGCCCGGAATGTCCATGAGAAGGCCCACATTCAGCCCGCCCAGATCGTCACCATCAAAATGCCCCGTGTCGATCCGCACCCCGACCCAGGCCTGACAATAGCCTTCTGTCGGCGGATGCTTTCCCAGCGAAATCACGCAGGGGCAAAAGACCGTGCAGTTGCAGTTCAGGATCAACTCGCCCTTGATCGCCCAGTCGGGCAAGGTGTTCATCATGGCATGGTCCTTTCAAGGTCCGAGAATGGCAGAAAACGCGGTGAAGACTCCGGCGGCGACCAGCGCCACCCCGGCAGGCCGGGTCAGAAGACGGCCCAGATCAGGCAGCTTTTCCAGCACCATGAACAAAGTCGCAGCCCCCATCCACAGAAGTGACGTCGTCCCGCCCACAAAGGCCAGCGCCATCAGCGCCCAGCAGCACCCCAGGCACAGCGCCCCAGCTTCCACTCCCATGCGCAACGCCCGCGCCGCCCCCGGCGCCCAGCGCTCCATAAAGAATGTCATCGGCATCCGGCATTTCGCCAGACAGGCCGCCTTGAACATCGAAAACTGATACAGCCCCGCCACGATCAGCAGCGCCGCCGTAAGCCAACCTGACAGGCTCGACCCGTCCGGCGCGAGCCACCCCCAACCCGCCAGCACCTGCTGCGCCAAGGCCCCCACTGCCGCAGTGCCCAGCCACACGACCCCGTAACCGCCTACCAGCGCCACCGCATCCACAGGCCGCGTGGCCCCCGCTGCGCCAAGGTTCAGAAATGTCCGCAGCGCCGGCACAAAAGTCGGCAACATCATCGACGCCGCCATCAGCGCCCACATCGCAAACAGGGCAGGCCACCCCGCCGCCGTGGCCGAGGTGCAAAGGGTGGTCCAGATTCCCGCCGGAACCCCCGCCGTGGGCGATGCCACGACCATCGCAAACAGCCCGGCCCAGGCCAGCAGGATCAGCCCAAAGAACCCGACCCAGACCGTCCCCTGCCAGTTGATCCCCTGCCGCAGGATCATGTGCGCACCATCCGCACCATCGACCCGATCATCCTGTCGCGCATCCAGCCCTCACAGAAACGGCAGGTCGGTCAGCGTGCCGGCAATCCTCTCACCGCTCACATGCGCCTCCAACCTGTCCCCAACATTGCAGGACCGCGCGAAAAGGGCAAAGCTGATAATCTTCTGAATCCGGTAGGGAAAGATGCAGTTTGCAAGGTCGCCAGCCTTCACCCCGTCCTCCAGGATCGGGTTCCACAGAAACCCCGGCTGCACCGACCCCGCCATCCAGCAGGATGTTCCACAACTGGGTGCCCTTGGACCCGTCCTGCAGGCAGATCTCGAACACGCCTTGCCTGGACCAGCCTGACCAAGCCACCGGCACCAGGATGCATTCAATCTCGGTCTCGCGGAACCAGAAGCTCTTCGGCCCTCGCACCCGGTCGCCAAAGGCATGCGCCACCACATCCTCGGCCATGGGCCTTTGCACCGCCATGGGCGACACATCGGGCTCCGACACCTCGACCCGGAACCCAGCTCACCGTAATCGCCCCCGCCCAGAACCAGACACTGCTCTACGCGATCGACAGCCAGTACAGAAGGACGCCTGCGACCAGCCGGCCTTGTCGCTCTCCGTCTCAGTCCAGGTCTTGCCCGGCGGCCCCGCGATGTTCTCCCAGAAACTCGCCATCCGCCAGGAATCGGCAACCGGATGAGCCCGCACTCCACCGGCACCAGATCACAGGCATCCGTCGTAGATGAACTGATCGCCAGCCCCGGGAAAAGTTGCGCTTCCAGTTCCATCAGTGGCACCGCCCCCTCGGGATCGGTCGCTGCCAGAAAGCCAAAGATCCCTCGGCAGGCCAAAGGATTGCGGATCATCGCGTCCGGCGGTGTCGTCTCGACCGCCATCTCGGTCGTGGCAAACTGCAGTGTCCCGTTCCACGCGGCGCCCGGCGCAACCCCTTCAGGCGGGGCAAAGCTGGAGGTCGCCGTCCAGTCAGGCGCCTCGGACAGCGCGGCAGTGGGCAGGGCAAGGGCAAGTGTGGCGATCAGATGCCTGGCAGACATGGGCATCACCTCGGCTGCTGGGATCGGACTGCCGCCATGGGACGGCAACCCAAACACCTTCCGCAAACAACCAATTCCACGCCTCAGCCTGCGCATTGGAAATGCGCCGCCGCCTTCACAGGATCGCGAACATCACCCGCATCCGCTTCTTGTCTAACTTGCCGACACTCGTCTTGGGCAGCGCGTCCAGCACTTCGATCCGGTCCGGCATGGCCCATTTCGGCAATCTGCCGGACTCCACACAGTCCTTCATCACAGCCCGGATACCCGCATCCACCGCCGCCCCGTCCGCCCCGGCGACCAAGGTCACCGCCAGACAAGGCCGCTCTCCCCACCGCTCATCTGGCAACCCCACCGCCGCCACTTCACCCACACCCGCGACCCGGCTCGCAAGGCCCTCAAGGTCGAGCGAAGACACCCATTCCCCGCCCGACTTGATCACATCCTTCACCCGGTCCCCGATCCGCACCGTCCCGTCCGGCGCGATGGTCGCAATGTCCCCGGTATGCAACCACTCGCCCCGCCACAGCGCCGCCGTCCCCTCGGACGACTTCAGGTAACTCTCCGTCAGCCAAGGCGCACGCACTGTGATCTCCCCGCTCGACACGCCGTCATGCGGCACCGGGTTCATGTTCTCGTCCCGCAGCGACAACTCGACCAAAGGCGCGGCCTTCCCCGTCGCTGTCCGGATCGGAACCGTGTCCCCCGCCCCCTGTGATGCCACCATGTCCGACAGGGTCAGCAAAGGCGCCGTCTCCGACATGCCGTATCCAGTATGCACATCGATCCCCCGCGCCAGCGCCGCCTGTGCCAGCCCCGGAGTCAGCGCCGATCCCCCGATCAGCACCTTCCACCCCGACAGATCGACCGCTGCACTCTCAGGCGCGCTCAGGATCATGTTCAACACTGTCGGCACACAATGCGTGAACGTCACCCCATGCATGGCGATGAGGTTGATCAGCTTCACCGGCTCATACCGCCCCGGATAGACCTGCTTGATCCCCAAAAGCGTCGCCACATAAGGCACGCCCCAGGCATGCACATGGAACATCGGGGTGATCGGCATGTACACATCCGCCCGGTGCAGCCCGCCCGTCCCCGGCACCGGCGACAGCGCTGCAATCATGCCCAGCGTATGCAGCACCACCTGCCGGTGCGAAAAGCTGACCCCCTTCGGGTCGCCCGTCGTGCCCGTCGTATAGAACAGCGTCGCCCGCGTGTTCTCGTCGAACTCCGGGAACACATGCCCCGCATCCGCGCTCTCCAGCAGCGCTTCATACTCCCCGGCAAAGGGCATCCCTTCGGGCACAGGCTCCGCCCTGTCCTGCATGAAGACGATCTTCACCGGCCGCGTCACCCGACCGATAATGCCCGCCACCAGCGGCACGAAATCCGCGTGGACAAGGATGAGATCATCCTCGGCATGGTTGATCGTATAAAGCACCTGCTCCGGCGACAGCCGCACGTTGACCGTATGCAGCACCGCCCCCAGCATAGGCACCCCGAAATAGCATTCGAGATAACGGTGACTGTCCCAGTCCATCACCGCCACAACCGACCCCTGCTTCACCCCCAGCGCCGTCAGCACGGACCCCAGCCGCCCGATCCGCTTGCGCAACTCGCGGTAGGAATAGCGCATCACATCCGCATGGATGATCTCCTGCTCCGGCGCATTGGCCAAAGGCGTGTTCAACAGACTGCCGATGTTCATCTGGTAAAGTGGTGTCATCGCGGTCTCCCCCCTCGCGCCGTCCACGTTTCCTTACCCTCACACGCCACCCCGCCTTCTGGCAAACGACAAAACCCCACTGTCAGGCCCGTTCCCCCTCGGCAACATGTCGGAAACCGCCTTCCCTGCCGCCCGCCCCCTTGTATCGGCACCCATGACCCCGTTTCCGGCAAGGATAGGTTTGCCATGGCCCAGCGCCTTTCCCCCTCTCATGGCTCCGCGCGTTCGAGGCGGGCCACCCGCCACCTCTCCTTGACCCATACCGCCGAAGCACTGAACCTCACCCAGGCCGCAAAATCCAATCAGGTCAAACTCCTCGAACACGCGCTCGGCGAACCGCTCTTCGAACGCAGGGCCCGCGCGCTTGTCCTGACCAAAGTCGCCGCATCCTACCTGCCAAAGGTGCAGGATGGCTTCGACCGCCTCAGCGCCGGCACAGAAAATGTCTTTGGCAACCACCGCGCCAAAATGCTGACCGTCCGCGCCCCCGTGGGCTTTGCCGTCAACCGGATGGCCTCCCGCCTCCCTCGCTTCTTCGCCACCTCCCCCAAGGTCCCTGTCCGCATCGTCTCCAGCGTCCGGAGCGAGGAACTCGACGGTAAACGCTTTGACCTCGACATCCGCCATGACAGGGGCCGCTGGCCCGGCGACCGCGCCGATCAGGCCAGCGGGGAACGCCTTGGACCCCTCTGCGCCCCAGCAAATGCGCCAGAACTGCGCAACCCCGGCGATCTGGCAAACCAGCGCCTCCTCCAGGTCCCGGGCTTCCAGGAAAGCTGGGCCACGTGGCTTTCCGCCACCATGGCCACCCGGGTCGGCACAGGCTCGGGCGCCCATTTCGACACCTCCTTCAGGCGTTCGAAGTCGGTGGCGGCGTTGCCCTCGGCCGGACCTCGATGACGACGAAAGACATCAACAGCGGCTGCCTCGTCCGCCCCTTGGCCCTCTCGGTCCCCGTCCGCGAAGCCCTACACCTCGCCTCACCCGAGGCAGGCATGGAACATCCCCACACTGCCACCTGCCGCGACCGGATCATCGACGAGTCCCAATCCTATCGCCCGCAAGTCGCCTGACAGCCACCCAAAGCGAGGCCGCGCGCGCCGCAGAACGATTTCCTCCAGGGCCTTAATCCATCTCTTTCCTGATCCGCCTGACCATCGCCCAGACCAGCAGCACCACAAACGGCGTCACGATCGCCGCAAGCCATGCATCCTCGAGATGCAACTGATGCCCCAAAGGTTTGAGCATATACAGGACGAGATTCAGCGCATAATAACTGATCGCCACTACCGACAGCCCTTCGACCGTCCGCTGCAGCCGCAACTGAAGGTCCGCCCGTTTGTCCATGCTCTCCAGCAACTGCTGGTTCTGCGCCGATCGCTGCACATCTACCCGCGTGCGCAGAAGATCACTCGCCCGCTGCGCCCGGTCCGACAGGGCAAGCAGCCGCCGCTCCGTGCTCTTGACTGTCCGCATCGCAGGGTCGAACCGGCGCATCATGAACTCGCCGAACGTCTGCCGCCCGTCCCAGCGTTCCTCGCGCAAAACCGCGACCCGCTGGTTCACGATGGTCTCATAGGCCTCGGTCGCCCCGAACCGGAAACTCGACTGGGCAATGATGTTCTCGACCTCTGCCGAAATCGACAACAACGTATGCAGCGCCCCGTCCGGCTCGGGCATCGTCCCGCACATATCCGCGATCAGCGCCGACAACTGCTTGTCGATCCCGCCAAGCTGTCCGCTCATCCCGCGCGCCCGCGCAAGCCCCAGCATCGACATCGACTTGTAGGTCTCGATCTCGCAAAGCCGCTGCACCACGCGTCCGATCCGCCGCTCCCCGGTGCCCGGCTTGGCGAAAATCGCCATCCGCATATGCCCCGCCGTATCGATCCGGAAATCCGTCCCGATGATCAGTTGCCCGTCCAGCACCGCGCTCAGCGCCAGACTCTCCTGCACGAACCACTCGTTGGCCTTGGCGCTGACATCCTCCGCGGTCCCCATCGTCTCGATCCGGATCAGCGCCGAAGTCACCCGGGTCCCGGGTGCTGATTCCAGCCAGTCCGCCGGGAACAGCGCAAAACTCGCCGGATCAAAAGGCCGGTCCTCCAGCCCTTCCAGAAACAGCGTGTAGGTCACAAACTCGGTATGGCTTTCCCATTTCAAATGGTGCTTGCCGATCGGCCCGAACCAATGCGTCGCGTCTGGCTGCGGATGCTGCGCCCCGAACCGGTCCAGCAGAGCCAAAAGATGCGCCCGGTCTGCCCCCCGGTCCCGCGCCGCCGCATTCTGCGCCGGCTTCAACGCCAGATAGACCGCCCGGCTGGGCGAAGACACCGGCGGAAACGGCCGCGCATGCAGCTCGTTGGACATGGCATAGCGGAGCGGGTGATCGACAAAGGCACTCATGGCGGTCCGTCCTGACGTCTTTCCCCCAGTCCTAACATGACCGGCCCTCCGATAAAGCCGCAATGCGGGCAAATTGCCAATAAATTCGGCACACTACCGCATACCGCCCAAGGACCATGAACGACCCCGGAAACGAAAACGGCGCCGCAGGTTGCCCAGCCGCGCCGCTTTGTCAAACCCCGTCGCTGTCAGATCGCCACGACATCCAGCGGGGGGAAGCCGTTGAAGCACACCGACGAATAGGTCGACGTATAGGCACCCGTATTCTTGATCATGATCCGGTCGCCGGCCTTGAGCGTCAGCGGCAGGTTCATCGGCCGCTTTTCATAGAGCACGTCAGCCGAGTCGCAGGACGGGCCGGCCATGATGCAGGGCCCGACCGGATCGCCATCGCGCGGCGTCACGAACTGATAGCGGATCGCCTCACCTTCCGTTTCGGCCAGACCCGAAAAACGGCCGATCGACAGATACACCCAGCGGTGCATGTCGCGGTCCGACTTGCGGCTCGTCAGCACAACTTCGGCCACGATCATGCCGGCTTCGGCCACCAGACCCCGGCCCGGCTCCGCCATCACGCGGGGCACATGGCCGAACTTGGCCGTCACCAGCGCCATCACGTTTGACGCATAGTCCGTCGGACCTTCGATTGCCTCGCCATAGAACGCCGGGAACCCGCCGCCGATGTTCAGAAGGGTCAGCTCATGACCCCCGTCCTTTGCGGCATTCCAGGTCTCGGCCAGACGGTCAAGCGTCGCATCCCACATCTCCGCCCGGCGGGTCTGCGAACCCACATGGAACGAAAAACCAACCGGCTTAAGCCCCAGCACCTTGGCATAGTCCAGCAGACCCAGCGCCGTCGCCTTGTCGCAGCCGAACTTGCGCGACAGCGGCCAGTCGGCCTGCGAAAGCTCGACGATCAGACGGATATAGACCTGTGCACCCGGCGCATGTTCCGCAATCTTCTCAAGCTCTTCCTCGGCATCCGCCGAAAACATCGTGATGCCCGCACGGTGCGCATAGTCGATATCGACCGAACGCTTCACCGTGTTGCCATAGGAAATGGTTTCCGGCTTCGCACCCAGCGACAGGCAAAGCTCGATCTCGCCACGCGACGCGCAGTCGAAATGCGAACCCAGCGCAATCAGGCGCTCCAGAATGTCCCGGTGCGGGTTGGCCTTCACGGCATAGTGGATATCGGCATGGCCAAGACCCGCCTTCAGCGCATGGTACTGCTGCTCAACACGGTCCACGTCAAGAACAAGCGTCGGCTTGTCGAATTCAGCGGTCGCACAGAACTTTTCCAGGCGGTTAGAGACGGGAAATCTAACGGGGGCCGAGACCCCGGCAAACATTACAGTCATCGGTCATCTCCAAAAGACCCGGCCAAAACTATGGCCGCTCAGTTCCAAGGGAGACGTTACCGTCGCTACGTAAACACGTTGAGCGTTCGACTGCTTGCGGCCAGAGGCGCGTGCGTTGGCGTCTATGGGGGGTGAAATGGGGCAACTTGCCGAACAAATCAAGTGACAATTTCATATGGGGGAAAATTACTTTCCGCTGGGTCTTCGGTGTCCATTTCCGAGGTCTGGGGACACCTTGAAATGTGTCCGTCGCGCCCGAAACCACCATAGATGGTCAACCCCGCTGAGCCTCACGCACTCCGCACTGATCGCCGATCGCAAGTCCGCTTCCGTGCGAATCCCACAAGTGCCGCACCTGTGCCCCGGGCGGTTCATGCCCTCCCGACGCACCCCTCTACGTGCTCGCGCGCATCGCCGCCCTGCCCCTTCACACTTCCTTCACGCCGTTCCGGTCAACTCCCCGACCGAGCTCAAACGTAAACAGATCCCTGCCGCACCGCCCGAAAAAGACCGACGTAATACCGACGTGATACCGACGCAATACCGACACCCCACCGACGCCAGATTTCCTATCTAATCCAAATACTTACTACCCGCCGAAAGCGAGACCCCCTGTCGCACGGACAAGTGCCCCAAAAAGAAAAGGGCGGGGAAATCCCCGCCCTACACCCGTCCTGCGACCCGAAATCACGTGATCTTGGGCAGCAACTCGTCCAGAGACTTCTTCGCGTCGCCATAGAACATCCGCGTATTCTCCTTGAAGAACAACGGGTTCTCGATTCCGGAATAGCCCGTCCCCTGCCCGCGCTTGGACACGAACACCTGCTTGGCCTTCCAGACCTCCAGCACCGGCATCCCGGCAATCGGGCTGTTCGGATCGTCCTGCGCCGCCGGGTTCACGATGTCATTGGACCCGATCACGATGGCGACGTCCGTCTCAGGAAAGTCCTCGTTGATCTCGTCCATCTCCATCACGATGTCATAAGGCACCTTTGCTTCGGCCAGCAGCACGTTCATGTGCCCCGGCAACCGCCCGGCCACCGGATGGATCGCGAACCGCACGTTCTTGCCCTTGGCCCGCAACCGCTTGGTCAACTCGCTGACCGATTGCTGGGCCTGCGCCACCGCCATGCCATAGCCGGGGATGATGATGATGCTGTCCGCCTCGTTCAGTGCCGCGGCAACGCCGTCCGAATCAATGGCGATCTGTTCACCCTCGATGGCCATGGCCGGCCCTGTCGTGGTGCCGAATCCGCCCAGAATGACACTGATGAACGACCGGTTCATCGCCTTGCACATGATATAAGACAGGATCGCACCGGATGACCCCACCAGCGCCCCCACGACGATGAGAAGGTCATTGGACAGAGAAAACCCGATCGCCGCGGCCGCCCAGCCGGAATAGCTGTTCAGCATCGACACGACCACCGGCATATCCGCCCCGCCGATCCCCATGATCAGGTGATACCCGATAAAGAAGGCGCAAAGCGTCATCAGGATCAGCGTCCAGGAACCCGCCCCCTGAAAATACATCACAAGGAAGACGAGCGAGAGGATCGCCGCCCCTGCATTGAGCATATGGCCGCCCGGCAGCTTGGTCGCCGTGGTGGGTACAGTGAACGTCCGGCTGCCAAGCTTGACCGACCCGGCCAGCTTGAGGAAGGCGATGATCGACCCGGTGAAGGTCACCGCACCGATGAAGACGCCCAGAAACACCTCGATCCGCAGAATGTTGATCTCGGCGCCGGTCTTTTCGGCCACCTTCAGGGCGAACCCGTGAAACGCGTCGAAAATCCCCGGCTGGCTGAACTTACCCGCGCACACAATGGCGCTCATGACGGGATCGCAGCTTTCGATCCCGACAGCCGCAAGCGTATGCGCGATACGCACCATCTCGATTTCGGCGTTCAGACCGATAAAGACCGCGGCCAGCCCCACCAGGCTGTGCATCGCCGCAACCAGTTGCGGCATCTCGGTCATCTGGACGCGCTGCGCCACATACCAGCCGATGACCCCGCCCCCGATCACAAGGATCACGGACAAAAGCCAAAGTCCCGCCCCCGGCCCGATCAGGGTTGCGACTACGGCAAGGGCCATGCCTGCAATGCCATACCACACGGCGCGCTTGGCACTTTCCTGCCCTGACAACCCGCCCAGGGACAGGATGAACAGCACAGCGGCCACGACATAGGCGGCGGTTGTAAAACCGTATTCCATCGCGCGCGCTCCTTACGACTTCTGGAACATGGCAAGCATCCGTCGCGTGACGAGGAAGCCGCCAAAGATGTTGATCCCGGCCATAAAGACGGCAGCCGCTGCCAACAGGATGACAAGCCAGCTGCCCGACCCGATCTGCATCAGCGCGCCCAGGATGATGATCGACGAAATCGCGTTCGTCACTGCCATCAGCGGCGTGTGCAGCGAATGCGACACGTTCCAGATGACCTGGAAGCCCACAAAGCAGGACAGCACAAACACGATGAAATGGCTCATGAAGCTTGCCGGGGCAAAAAGCCCGGCCAGCAGGATCAGCGCGCCCCCGCCAGCCAGCAAAGCCACCTGATTGCGCGTCTCGGTCTTGAACGCAGCCACTTCCAGTGAACGCTTCTCCGCGACGGTCAATTCCTTGGCCTTTTCCTTGGGCTTGGCCGCCGCGATGGCCGCGATCTTGGGCGGCGGCGGCGGATAGGTGACCGCGCCATTATGCGCCGCCGTCGCGCCCCGGATCACGTCATCCTCCATGTTCTGGACGATCACTCCATCCTTCTTGGGCGTCAGGTCTGACAGCATGTGCCGGATATTGGTGGAATAAAGCGTGCTGGACTGAGCGGCCATCCGGCTCGGGAAATCGGTGTAACCCACGATGGTCACGCCGTTTTCAGTGACGATCTTCTGGTCGGGCACCGTCAGGTCGCAATTCCCGCCCCTCTCGGCCGCCAGATCGACGATGACCGATCCCGGCTTCATCATCTTGACCATATCCTCGGTCCAGAGCTTCGGCGCAGCCCGGCCCGGGATCA
This sequence comes from Rhodobacterales bacterium, assembly GCA_026400355.1. Classification (GTDB taxonomy): domain Bacteria; phylum Pseudomonadota; class Alphaproteobacteria; order Rhodobacterales; family Rhodobacteraceae; genus JAPLPE01. The sequence goes on from JAPLPE010000013.1 coordinate 201,429, forward strand.
GAGCGGTGGTGATGACGATATCCATCTCAGGCGCAAGCTCGCGGAACTTGGCCAGTTGCTTCTCACGGAACTCCGGGCTCGACGGCGCGGCATAGCCCCCGGTCGCAGCCCCGTCCTGGGACTTCTCAAACTCAAGGAACACAAAATTCGCGCCCATCGATTCGATCTGTTCGGCCACTTCCGGCCGCACGTCGAACGCATAGACAATGGCGCCCAGCGACGTCGCCGTCCCGATTGCGGCCAGACCCGCCACGCCCGCACCAACGATCAGTACTTTTGCAGGAGGCACCTTGCCCGCGGCCGTCACCTGCCCGGTAAAGAACCGCCCGAAATTGTTGCCCGCCTCGATCACCGCGCGATAGCCCGCAATATTGGCCATCGAGGACAGCGCATCCATCTTCTGCGCCCGGCTGATGCGCGGCACCATGTCCATCGCGATCACGGTCGCGGCCTTGCCATTGGCAAGGTCCAGCAATTCCTTGTTCTGCCCCGGGTAGAAGAAGGAAATCAGCGTCTGCCCGACGCGCAGATGCCCCGCCTCGGCCTCCGAGGGCGGCCGCACCTTCACGACCACATCCGCCGCTTCCCAAAGCGCCGCCACATCACTGACCACCGTCACGCCAGCCGCGCGATAGCTGTCGTCCGAGAAACCGGCCAGCTTGCCAGCCCCCGCCTCGATCATGCAGCTATGGCCCAGCTTCTCAAGTTCCGTGGCCGATGCGGGCGTCATGGCGACACGCGCCTCGCCCTCAAAGATTTCCCTCGGTGCGCCGATCTTCACTGGCGATCCCCCTTGTCGTGAAAACTGTCGATTGACGATGGACGTGAGCAACTTGCCCAAGCGTCATTATAGCGCGCAAGATTATTTCACAAGTCTGCGGCTGGCCAGTTTGATGATGTCAGAACAACTGTCTCTTTGCCTGCCATCACCGCTGGCAGGCCGCCCGCAAGACCGGCGACTTGCGGAACATTGCCAAGGCCGGCCATCGTCAGATCCAGCGCCGTGTCCCTTCGGCATAGCGCGCCCAGGCCGTGCGGAACTTGCGCCGCAACCGGTCCTCCTCTGGCAGGATGAAGTGCCGTTCGATCACCCAGACGAAGATCGGGATCAGGGGCAGCGCCAGCGGCGCATCAAACCGCAGGATCAAACCGGCGAGCACGATCGAATCGCCGAGATAGATCGGGTTGCGCGACCGCTTGAAGATCCCCGAAGTCACCAGATGCGTCGCCTCCTGATGCGGGATGACCGTGGTCTTCCACTTGCGCATCTCGACGATGGCCAGCACCCAGAAGATGATCCCGCCCCCGATCAGCACCCCGGCAGGCATCCCCACCCAGTTGCCACCAAAGGACAGCACCCATGGATCGACCCGCCCGATCCACCACGCTGCCAGCACAAACCCAGCCAACCAGACCGGCGGCAGATCGACCCATTTCCTCAGCGGCATATCCGGCAGTTGCATGGTCCTGCTTCCCCTCGCGCTTGCCAGAAAGGCCTGCAACTCCAACCTGCGCCAAACCCGCCCGCCCCACAACAAGGACGGCAAAGAACACGAACGGAGGCACCTTTCGACCGGCATCATCCTCACGGCTTTGACAGGCCTCCTCCACCTCTGCGTCTGCGATCTGTAAATGGCCCACTGGACCACACCCCGCGCCCGCCGCGTCTTCGGCACAACAGCCGAATTTGCCCAAGCGTCGGGCGTACTTGCTGCCAATCTGGGCTTCTACAACGCCTTCCTAGGCGCGGGCCTCCTGATCGGCCTCTGGCTTGGTGCTGCCGGGCAAGTGCTCGTGATCTACTTCCTCCTCTGCGTCGCCACCGCGTGCCTGTTTGGCGCCGTCACCGCCACCCGCAGCGCAGTCCACACTCAGACCATTCCAGCCTCCCTCGTCCGAATGGCCGTCTGGCTTGGCGTCTGAACCGCGCTTGACTCGCCCCAACGCCGCCTTATCGTGTCCCGATTGATATCACCCCCGCTTCTCACAAGGTCTTTCCCATGCCCCATTCCCTGTCGCGTCTGGTAGCGCTTTGCGCGACCACGCTACCCCTTACCGCCGCAGCAGCCTGCCTCACGGACAAGGATATGGACCGCGGGGTCGTCTTCCTATTTGAAAACGAAGACACCACCGTCGTCCGCGCCCTTGGCGCCGGGATGGTCGAAGTGACCGAGAACTACGCCTCAGACCAATCAGGCATCCGCTTCGAAAGCTACATCGGCCCCTATATCCTCAAGGAAGAGGAACTGGACCTGAACGGCGTTCCCCGGCCTGATACATGGTCCGTCACCGTCTACGACGCCGAATTGTCAGACCTTCCCATCCCCGCCGCCGACACGCCGTCGTGGACAGGGAACCGCAACTATCAGGAATTTGGCGCCTCTCCGATCAGCGAATCCATCAAGTTCGAATACAAGGCCGGTGACCCCGTCACCCTGTCAGGCTGCACCTACGACGTCGTCCTTGTCGCGGGAACATTCAAACGCGGCGAACCCGATCCGTGGTCCTACCAGCAGTTCTCTTACTACTTCCCCGCCCTCGGCACCTCGGTCATCGTCGCCTGGAACAACCCGCGCGACGGCTTCCAGCAGGCCATGCCGATCACCCTCGACCGGCTTCCCTGACCCGTTCCCACTGGCCCCCCTCCCGTTCCACCGCTATGCCTGCGGACCAGAGGAGCACCACCCATGACCGATTTCGCGGCGACCAAGGCCCTGTTCCACCTGCCCGAAGGGGTGATCTACCTCGACGGCAACTCGCTCGGTCCCCTGCCCAGGTCCGCCCCCGACCGCATGGCACAGGTGATGACCCGCGAATGGGGCGACATGCTCATCACCGGCTGGAACCGGGGCGGGCGTGACAGTGCGGGTTGGATGGGCCAGCCCATGGCCATGGGCGACAAAATCGGGCGGCTCATCGGGGCCGAACCGGGGCATGTGGTTCTCGGCGACACGCTCTCGGTCAAGGTCTATCAGGCGCTGGCGTCGAGCCTCATGATGAACCCCGGCCGCAAGGTCATCCTCTCTGACACCGGCAACTTCCCTTCTGACCTCTACATGGCCGAAGGCCTCGTCGCGACACGCGGTCAGGACCACTCGCTCCGTACAGTTGCCCCAGAAGACCTGGCAGACGCGATTACCGACGAAGTCGCAGTCCTCATGCTGACCGAAGTCGACTACCGCACCGGCCGCCGGCACGACATGGCCGCCCTCACCGCGCTGGCCCATCAGAACGGCGCCTATGTCATCTGGGACCTCGCCCATTCCGCAGGCGCCCTGTCCGTGGATGTTTCGGGCGGCGGTGCCGATTTCGCCGTCGGCTGCACGTACAAATACCTCAATGGCGGCCCCGGCGCGCCCGCCTTCATCTATGTATCGCCCCGTCACGCAGACCGTACGCCGCCAGCGTTGTCCGGCTGGCTCGGCCATGCCTCGCCCTTCGCCTTTGACCTGTCCTACCGCCCCGGCGCTGGGGTCGAACGGATGCGCGTCGGAACCCCGCCCGTGCTGGCCCTTGCCGCGCTCGATGCCGCACTCGACATCTGGGATACGGTGGACATGCAGGCCCTCCGTGCCGCCTCGCTCCGCCTGACCGACCAGTTCATCGCCGGTGTGGAATCCTCCTGCCCGATGCTGACCCTCGCCACCCCCCGCGAGCACAACCAGCGCGGCTCACAGGTCAGCTTCCGCTTTGCCGAAGGTTACGCCGCCATGCAGGCCCTGATCGCGCGCGGCGTCATCGGCGATTTCCGCGCACCCGATATCATGCGCTTCGGCTTCACACCGCTCTTCATCGACCAATCCGACGTCGACCGCGCCATCGCGATCCTGACGGACGTCTTGCACAACCGCCTCTGGGACCGGCCCGAATACCGCAACCGGGCCAAGGTCACCTGACCCGCGTCAGGACCCCAATAGCCCCATCGCCGCAGGCTGCACTTCGTGCCAGCCGCGCCAGATCATTTCCAGCGCCACATACAGGATGATTGCCAGACCGATATAGGCGATCCACCGATGCTTGTTCAGCAATCGTGCGATGAAAGAAGCCGCAAGCCCCATCAATGCGATTGACAGGACAAGACCAAAGATAAGGACGGTGGGGTGTTCATGTGCCGCACCGGAAACGGCCAGAACATTGTCGAGTGACATGGAGACATCGGCAAGCACGATCTGCCAGGCCGCCTGCGCAAAGGTCTTGCGCGGCGCGCCGCCCGCAATCGTGCCGTCCGCGTTCAAGTCCGCATTGGCCAGGGCCTCGTTGGCCGCATCCTCGTCATGAGGGCCATTTCGCAACTCGCGCCACATCTTCCAGCATACCCAGAGCAACAGAACGCCCCCGGCAAGCAAGAGACCCGTGATCGCCAACAACTGCGTCGTGATCAGCGCAAAGAAGATGCGCAGCACAGTCGCTGCAATGATCCCGACAAGGATCGCCTTGGTGCGCTGGTCCTTTGGCAGTCCCGCTGCGGCAAGGCCTATCACGATGGCATTGTCCCCCGCGAGAACGAGATCAATCGCAATGACCTGAAGCAGGACCGCAACGCCCTCGGCCGAAAAAATCTCCATCAGGGGGGGTCCGATCCTGTTCGTTCCGGGAAGATGCCGCTCGGCCTCTTTCGGCTTAGTTAATCCGGGCAAAGCGGCTGTTCAACCGAATATCCGGTCACGGCCCTCAACCTGTGGCCTCCCGGTCGCCCCCGGCTTGCCCGGCGCGGTCCACGCCTGTAGGGCTGGCTCATCCCGGCCAAAGGCACGCCCATGCTGTCCTACCAACACATCTACCATGCCGCCAATTTGGCTGACGTGCACAAACACGGCCTGTTGTCTTGGATGCTGGCCTATCTGACGGCCAAAGACAAACCGCTCACCTATATCGAAAGCCACGCAGGCCGCGGTCTCTATGACCTCGGCTCGCCCGAGGCCATCAAGACCGGAGAGGCGGCCGCCGGTATCGACCGCACCGCAGGCTGGTTCCCGCCCGATCACCCCTACACAACGACCCTCACCCGCGTCCGCGCCGAACACGGACCCTCCGCCTATCCCGGTTCGCCCCTCATCGCCGCCCTGCTCCTCCGCCTCACCGACCGCATCCACCTCGCCGAACTCCACCCCCGCGAATACGCCGCCCTCGACTACGCCCTGTCCCCCTACGGCGCCCATATCCATCAGCGCGATGGGGCCGACCTTGCCCTCTCTCTCACGCCCCCCGAACCGCGCCGGGGCATGGTCCTGATCGACCCGAGTTACGAGATCAAGGACGACTACCTGACCGTCCCCTCGCTCGTGGCCAAACTCCACCGCAAATGGCCCGTGGGGATCATCACGCTCTGGTATCCGCTCCTCGACGGCAACCCGCACGCGCCCATGCTGAGAACCCTCCAAGCCGCCGTCCCCGACGGCTTCCGACACGAGGTTCGATTTCCCCCGGCCCGCCCCGGCCACCGGATGCAGGGCTCGGGCCTGTTCATCGTCAACGCCCCCTACGGCACGGAACCCGAGGCCGCCCGCCTCGCAACCCATTTCGCCAAGCTCAACAAGGCCCGCCCATGACCCGCCTGCCCTTCCACACGCTCGACGTCTTTACCGCCACGCCCTACACCGGCAATCCGCTGGCCCTGGTCCTTGACGCCGATGGCCTCTCGCCCGCGCAGATGCAGATCATCGCCCGCGAATTCAACCTGTCGGAAACCATCTTCGTCCGCCGTCCCGCCGACCCGGCCCACACCGCCGAAGTCCGCATCTTCCTGCCCGAGGCCGAGATTCCCTTTGCCGGTCATCCCACCATCGGCTGCGCGATCTTCCTGGCCGAACGCCTGCACGGCCCCGGCGATTGGACCTGCACCATCACGCTCGAAGAACAGGCGGGTCTCGTCCCTGTCACCGTCACCCGCCAGTCAGGCAGGACCACCGCAGAACTCACCGCTCCCGTCCTGCCCCACGCCCATCCCGGCCAAGTCCCGGCAGACCTTGCCGCCGCCGCTTTCGGTCTTCCCGCAACCGCCATTGGTTTCGGCACCCACCGCCCCGGCGTCTGGTCCGGCGGCCCGACCTTTGCCTATATCCCGCTGGCCGACCGCGCAGCCCTCGCCGCCGCCCGCCTCAGCGAACCGGCCTGCTCCGCCCTTGCCGCGCAGGCGGGAACCGCGATGTTCTACCTCTACACGCCGGGCACCGGCACTGATTTTCAGGCCCGCATGTTCTCCCCCGGCTCCGGCGTCCCCGAAGACCCCGCCACCGGATCGGCCACCGCCATCCTCGCCGCGCAACTCCGCGCGGCCGGGGCAATCAAGCCCGGCACCACCCGCTTCACCTTGCTGCAAGGGGCGGAAATGGGCCGCCCCAGCCGCCTCACTCTGACCATCGACGCCGATGCGCAAAAGATAACGGCCGTCCGCGTCGCCGGGACGGCCGTCCACATGTCCGAAGGCAGCCTTCAGCCGCCGACCGTCTGATTACCGCCCGCCCAGCGGGTCCTCGCCAAAGCGGTTCGCACCCAGCGTGCCCTTGGTGCAGTTCCAAACGATCAGCACGATCGACCCGATGAGCGGGATCAGACTGATCAGGATCCACCAACCGGATTTGTCGATGTCATGAAGCCGACGAACCGCCACTGCCAATGTCGGCAGAATGATCAGGAGAATTGCAATCAAGAGGACCGGCCCGCCGGTCGAGTATACGCCATAGCTTCCTGGTGCTTGTTCAACTGTCAAGCTGGCCGGGTTAATCAAACCATCGATCGCTGCGGCCAAAGACAAAAGGATAACGTAGAACAATATCCACCACCAATACTCCGAACGGGCCGCCCGGCCCGAAAAGGTCACGTACTTTCCAAAACCGCTCTTTACGGCTTCTGCAAATCCCATATCGTTCCCTCTCATTTATTGTCTGGCCTTGAAACTCCGCGCTTCGTGAAAAGCCCGCCAGTCCAGCCAGCAAAGACTAGCACGGCCCCACTCCCAGTCCAGCCAGACTTTCCCTTGGGTCAATCTGCCCGTTTTCCCTGTTTCCCCACCGCCACGCACCGAAACCGTCACAGGCCATGGTCGTGAACGGACTAGACGCCGCCTGCCGCCTCGGCACTTGCTTCGGACAGGGCAGAAACGGAAACCAATTATGCGGGCGGCAGGCTACGGTACGGGCGTTGCGATGATCATCATCGCATCCAGCATGTGGTCTACCATGGGCGTCTGCATCCGCGCCCTTCAACCCATGGACACCTGGCAGATCCTGTTCTGGCGCTCGGTCGGGATGATCCCGGTCCTTTCAGCCTTCATCTGGTGGCGCTCGGGCACCGGACCCGTCACCGCCCTTCGCGGCATCGGCCTTGTCGGCATCTTCGGCGCCCTTGGCCTTGTCGCGGCCTTCGGCGGCGGCATCCACGCGCTTCAGACCCTGCCCCTCGCCAATGCCGTCTTCCTGTTCAGCGCAACGCCTTTCCTCACCGCCCTCCTCGGTCGGGCTATCCTGGGCGAGAAAGTCCGCCCGATGACATGGGCCGCCATCCTGATCGCAGCCTTCGGCATCTGGCGCATGATCGGCGGCATGTCGATCACCGACGGCGCCGCCATCGGCACGCTCTCTGCCCTCGCCTCCGCGCTTGGCTTTTCCATCTTCACCGTCACGCTCCGTTATGGCCACGCCAGGGACAGCCTGCCCAACGTCATCCTCGGCGCGGTCTTTGCGATGATCGTGGCTGCAGCCGTCCTGATCTCCCAAGGCCAGCCCATCGCCGCTTCACCCTACAGCACCCTCGGCGCCATCGCACTCGGCGCCTTCGTCCTCGGCCTTGGCCTCGCGATCTTCACCTTGGGCAGCCGCACTGTCCCCGCCAGCGAAATCTCCCTCTTCGGCCTGTTCGAAGTGATGCTGGCCCCCGTCTGGGCCTGGCTCCTGCTCTCCGAAATCCCCGAACGCATCGTCCTCGAAGGCGGCGCGCTCATCCTTGTCGCCGTCGTCCTGAACGCCCTGACCGGCGCCCGGCAGTCCGCAGCCAATCCGGCCTGACCCACTCCAATCACCCTTCACCCCCCGGCTCATCAGCATTATACCGCGCCGCATGTTCACAGATTTCCTCAAGCGCCTGACCGCGCACGCCCCGGCCGCCCTGCCCGACAGCGATGCCCGCATTGCGCTCGGCGCATTGCTCGTCCGCATCGCCAAATCCGACGGCCGCTATGATGTGACCGAGGTTGCGCGGATCGACCGCATACTTGGCCGCCGCTATGCCCTGAACCCGATCGAGGCCGCCAAACTCCGCGCCTCCTGCGAAGGTCTCGAACACGAAGCTCCTGATACCGTCCGCTTTACGCGTGCGATCAAGGACGCCGTCGCCTATGACGACCGCATCGCCGTGGTCGAGGCGCTGTGGGAAATCGTCCTCGCCGACGGAGAGCGGAGCGACGACGAAATGGCCCTCCTCCGCCTCGTCGCTCCTCTCCTCGGGGTCAGCGACGTCGACAGCGCCATTGTCCGCAAGAAGGTCGAGGCCTCCCACGGGATCGGCCACTAGCCGATGTTCGCCGCGCTTCCGATGTACGAACGGCCGCAAAGCCGCGAGGCCCATGACCGTTTCTGGACCCTCGTCCGCGACAGCCTGCGTGAAAGCGGCCTGCCCGCCCCCGATACGCTCGACCGGACGGTCCACCATATGGACGGCTGGGCACGGCCCGACCTCGTTCTCAGCCAAATCTGCAACCTGCCCTACCGCGCACGGTTCCAGGACAGGATCACACTGATCGGCGCCTCCGACACTGGGTTGCCCGACGCCATACCGGGCTACTACTACAGCGTATTCGTCGTCCGCGCCGATGACCCGGCCACAGACCCTGCCGATTACCGCAACGGCCGCTTTGCCTACAACGAAGGCCTGTCCAATTCCGGTTGGGACGCTCCCCAGACCTGGGCCGCCTGCAACGGTTTTGCCTTTGCCGCCTCGCTCAGGACCGGCACTCATTTCGAAAGCCTCCGCGCCGTCGCAGAAAACCGTGCCGACATCGCAGCCATCGACGCCGTCACCTTTCGCAACTTCCTGCGCTGGGAACCCATCGCCCGTCGGGTGCGCGTCATCGGCCATACCGCTGCGACGCCAGGAATTACCTTCGTCACCGCCCTTGGCCATGACCCATCCCCCTACCGCGCCGCGATCTCTGCCGCCATCAGCGCACTCTCAGCGGCCGACCGCGATACGATCTCGCTCTACGGGATCGTCCCACTTCCTGCTTCCGCCTACGATATACCCCTTTCAGCCCCGCCGATGCCTGACCTCAGCGCAGAAACGGCCTGAAGCCGGATCATTTTTTCGCGAAGGCTTGCTTTCAAGGCGGAACCACGGCTTAGTCGGACGCTAACAAATCCAAGAGTGCTTTTGTGCCCAAAGAAGAACTCGTCATCGAGATCCGCGATCTCCACAAATCCTTCGGTAGCCTCGAAGTGCTTAAGGGCGTCGATATCGCCGCCCCCGCGGGACATACCGTAGCCATGATAGGCTCGTCCGGTTCGGGCAAGTCCACGCTTCTGCGCTGTTGCAACCTGCTCGAGGACAGCCAGCAGGGCGATGTGATCTTCTGCGGCGAACCGGTGAAATGGAAGGGGACGGGCCTGAACCGCCATCCCGCCGACAAGGCCCAGATCATCCGCATCCGCACGAACCTCTCGATGGTGTTCCAGCAGTTCAACCTCTGGGCTCACATGACCGTCCTCCAGAACGTGATGGAGGCCCCCGTCACCGTCCTTGGCCGCGACAAGCACGAAGTTGAAGCCTCGGCTCGCAAGTATCTTGAAAAGGTCGGCATCGCCGAAAAGGCCGACGCCTATCCCGCCATGCTCTCGGGCGGTCAGCAGCAGCGCGCCGCCATCGCCCGCGCCCTGTGCATGGAACCCAAGGCGCTCCTTTTCGATGAACCCACCTCCGCCCTCGACCCCGAACTTGAACAAGAGGTTGTGCGCGTGATCAAGGCGCTGGCCGAAGAAGGCCGCACCATGATCATTGTGACCCATGACATGCGCCTCGCCGCCGATGTGAGCGACCACGTCGTCTTTCTCCACAAGGGCAGGATTGAAGAGGAAGGCACCCCCGAAGACGTCTTCGGCGCGCCGAGATCCGAACGCCTGCGAGGCTTCCTGTCCTCCACGATGCCTGCATGATCCGCGCTCTGGTCCTGTCGCTCCTCCTCGCCGCGCCCCCCGCAGAGGCCGAGTCATGGGTGATCGGGACCGAAGCCGACTATGCCCCCTACATCTATCACGACCGCAACGGTGCGCTCACCGGTCTCGACAAGGATCTGGGCGACGCGATCTGTGCTGCCGCCGAAGTCAGCTGCATCTGGGCCGAAGTCGCCTTTGACGATCTCATGCCAGGCATTGCCTCGGGTCAGTTCGACCTCGTTCTGGCCGGGATCGGCGAAACCCCGGCCCGCAGCGAATCCGCCTCTTTTACGACGCCTTACCGCGGCGGCGGCACGAGTTACGGCGTGTTCGCCGGCCTGACCGACGGCATGCATGTCGAAGGCGCCCTCATCGCGGTTCAGTCGGGCACCGTCCATCAGGAATGGCTCGTCCAGACAGGCCGCAAGGTCCGGGGTTACCCGACGCAAGAAGACACCATCAGGGCGCTGATCACCCGGCAGGTGGATCTGGTGTTTGGCTCCAGTTCCTACATGCAGCACGCCTTCGAAACAGACTATCCGCAGCTTCGCATTGTCGGGACCGAGGAATTTCCCTCGGCCGGCGCCGCCGTTGCCGTGGACAAGAAGAACCCCGCCCTTCTCGATCAGGTTAATGCGATCCTGCAAAGCATGATGGACGACGGCTCTCTTGAAACCATCCTGAACCGCTGGTTCCTCGCCGGGGCACCAGTCTGACGGAACGGCAAGATAACAAGATAAAAGGACGACTTCATCAAAATGGGAGACGACTGATGAAAAACCTTCTACTGACGACAACAGCGCTGGCCTTTGCGGGCTGCATGGCAATGGCCCAGGACGTGGTCCGCATGGGCACCGAAGGCGCCTACCCTCCGTACAACTTCATCAACGACGCCGGTGAAGTGGACGGGTTCGAACGCGAACTGGGAGACGAACTGTGCAAGCGCGCCGAACTGTCCTGCGAATGGGTCACCAACGAATGGGACTCGATCATCCCCAACCTCGTCTCGGGCAACTACGATGTGATCATCGCCGGGATGAGCATCACCGATGAACGCGATCAGGTGATCGACTTCACCCAGAACTACTATCCGCCGACCGCATCGGCCTTTGTTGCCGCCTCTGACGACGTTGACGTCACGACCGGCACCATCTCGGCTCAGGTCTCGACCATTCAGGCGGGCTACATCGCCGGCACCGGCGCGACCCTGCTGGAATTCGCAAACCCCGACGAAACCATCGCGGCCGTCCGCAATGGCGAAGCTGATGCCGTCTTCGCTGACTACGACTATCTCCTGCCCGTCGTCGAGGCCTCTGGTGGCGAACTCGTCTTCGTGGGCGAGCGCATTCCCCTCGGCGGTGGCGTCGGCATGGGCATCCGTGAGACCGACACCGCTTTGCGTGACAAGTTCGACGCCGGCATCACCGCGATGAAGGCCGACGGCACACTGAACGAACTTCTCAAGAAGTGGTTCGGCGATCAGGCCCCGCAGTACTGATGACATCCGGGGGCGGCAGTTCATCTGCCGCCCCCACTCTTCAGGATCGCCATGTGCGCTGACCCCGATACCCTGTCCAGTTTCTGGTGGATGACGTGCTACCTGACCACAGGCAAGCATCTCGGGCTCTATTGGGCTTTCGGCACTGTCCTTCTGCTCCTCGCGATTACCGCCCCCGCAGCCCTGATGTTCGGTTTCGGCGGCGCAATGGCCGCACGGTCAAACTTCCTGCCGCTCCAGTGGTTCGGCAAAGCCTATATGTCGATCGTACGCGGCGTGCCCGACATTGCCTTCTTCCTCTTCTTCGTGATCGCCCTCGATCAGGCCTTCGAATGGACCCGTCACAAGGTCCTCTGCCCCGATTGGGATCAGCCGATCCGGCAGGGCAACGATTTCGTCGTCTGTGACGCGGCCAAGCTGCCTCTGTCCACGGCTCCGCAATACATCCATGAAATCTATGGTTTCGCCCTCGCCGTATTGACCTTCGCCATCGTCTTCGGCGCATTCGCGGCCTCGGTCCTCTACGGCGGCATGCGCGCCGTGCCGCGCGGCCAGATCGAAACCGCCGAAGCCTACGGCATGTCGCACCGTCAGTCCTTCCGGCGTATCCTTGTGCCGCAAATGTGGGTCTATGCCCTGCCGGGCCTGTCGAACCTCTGGATGGTTCTGATCAAGGCGACCCCGCTCCTCTTCCTGCTCGGCGTGCCTGACATCGTCTATTGGGCCAAGGAACTCGGCGGCACCAAGACTCCGCAGTTCACCTCCTTCCCGCATGGTGACTGGCGGATGTGGTATTTCCTGTTCCTGCTGGTCTTCTATCTCGCCTTCACCAAAGTCTCTGAAGTCGTTCTCGACCGCCTGATGAAGCGTCTGACCCATGGTCAGGCCACAACAGGTGGCGAAGCCCAGCGGAGGGCACAGGTGTGACCTGCTGGGAAACCATCAACGCCTATGCCTTCCGGGCGATCGGATTTGGCGAAAGGCAACTGCCCTCCACGGATTTCACGCTCTGCCAGCAGTTCACGCTGATCGGGTCGGGGATGATCTGGAACATCTACTTCGGCCTGATCTCGCTCTTGACAGGCTTCTTCCTCGCCACACTGCTGGCTCTGGGGAAAGGTTCCGAGAACCCCGTCATCCGCAAGCCCAGCGAATGGTTCATCTTCGTATTCCGGGGCTCGCCTCTCTTCATCCAGTTCTTTTTCGGCTACTTCCTCTTTCTCAGCCTGAAAAGCCAGTATTCCTTCTTTGACCCCTTCACCTCTGCTTGGCTTGGCGCGGCGGTCGTGCTGTTTCTTAACACCTCCGCATATTCCGCCGAAATCTTCTACGGCGCGCTGCAGGCCATCCCCCGTGGCGATGTCGATGCCGCCGATGCCTATGGCCTTGCCGGCTGGAAAAGGTTCCGCCGCATCATCTGGCCCACCTCGCTCCGCCTTGCATGGCCTGCCTATACGAACGAGGCGATCTTTCTTTTCCACTCCACCACGCTGGTCTTCTTCTCGGGCTTCCCTGCCTCACAGCAAATGGGCGACGCGCTCTACTACGCCTCCTATTTCGCGGACAAGACCTTCAACCCGTTCATCCCCTACCCGATCCTCGCGATGTATTTCATCCTGATGACCCTCACGATCATCGGCATCTTCGGGATCGTGAACCTGCGCCTCAACCGCCACCTGCCAAACGACCGCCGCGGCCGGATGAAGTTCCGCATGCAAGTCATAAGATGACCTGGAAGCCACGTCACCTCTGCGCCTGACTTGCCCTTTGACGCTTCAGCGACTACGTTCTGATCATCTGTAAACTTGGTGTTCTTATGAAGATTGGCATCCTGCAGACGGGCTATGCGCCAGACGCGTTGCGCCCTGCGCATGGGGATTACCCGGACCTGTTTAAAAAACTCCTGTCCGGTCATGGCTTTACCTTCCAGACTTGGCGTATTGTGGATATGGAGTTCCCCTCCGGCCCCTTCGACGCAGACGGCTGGCTCATCACCGGCTCGCGCCACGGGGCCTATGAACCTCACCCCTTCATTCCCCCGCTCGAAGACCTGATCCGCGCGATATGTGACGCCGATGTGCCACTGGTCGGCATATGCTTCGGCCATCAGATCATCGCGCAGGCCCTAGGCGGCAAGGTCGAGAAGTACCAGGGCGGCTGGTCCGTCGGTCGCACCGAATACGACTGGGCCGGGGCAAAGGTCGCCCTGAACGCCTGGCATCAGGATCAAGTGGTCCAGCGCCCACCGGGCGCCACCGTCTGCGCCTCGAACGAATTCTGCGAGAATGCCGCTCTGGTCTATGGCCATAGCGCCTTTACCGTCCAGGCCCATCCGGAATTCAACAATCCCTTCGTCGTCGACATGATCGAAAAGCGCGGTCGCGGCCTTGTGCCGGACCCGCTCCTCGACGCGGCCAAGACCCGCCTCACCCAGCCGATCGACGATGCTGCGCTGGCCGACCAGATCGCCACCTTCTTCAAGACGCGCGCCATCGCGCCGCCCAAATCAAAGGAAAGAATGCGCGCATGAGCTCGAACTGGACCGACAAGATCCCAGCCGCCGCCCGCGCCTATCTTGACGCCAACCGGCTTGACGAGGTCGAATGCATCATCCCCGACCTGCCCGGCATTTCCCGCGGCAAGGCTGTCCCTGCTGCCAAATGGGAACGCCAGCAGTTCTTCCACCTGCCCAACTCCATCTTCTTTCAGACCATCACCGGCGAATGGGCCGAAGCGGCAGGCGATGACGGCTTCCTCGAACCCGACATGACGCTCCGCCCCGACCTTGCAACCGCCAGCGCCGCCCCCTGGGCTGCCGACGGCACGCTGCAAGTCATCCATGACGCCTTCGACCAAAAGGGCCGCCCCATCGAATGCGCCCCCCGCAACGTGCTCAAACGCGTGGTCGATCTCTTCAAGGCCGAAGGCTGGACCCCCGTTGTGGCACCCGAGATGGAATTCTACCTCGTCGCCCGCCATGCCGACCCCGCCAAGCCGATCGAACCCATGCTCGGCCGCACCGGCCGGCCGGCCGCAGCGCGTCAGGCCTATTCGATGAGCGCGGTTGACGATTACGGCCCCGTCATCGACGACATCTACGAATTCGCCGAGATTCAAGGGATCGAGATCGACGGCATCACCCAGGAAGGCGGCGCAGGTCAGCTTGAAATCAACCTCCGCCACGGAGACCCGGTCAAGCTTGCCGACGAAGTCTTCTACTTCAAGCGTCTCATTCGTGAAGCAGCCCTCAAGCACGACTGCTTTGCCACCTTCATGGCCAAACCCATCGAAGGCGAACCGGGTTCCGCCATGCATATCCACCACTCCGTGACGGACGAAAAGGGGCGCAACCTCTTCAACGGCCCGCAGGGCGGCGAAACCGATGCCTTCTTCCACTTCATCGGCGGCCTGCAGGAACATATGCCGAGCGTCATCGCCGTGATCGCGCCCTATGTGAACTCCTACCGCCGCTATGTCCGCAACTACGCCGCGCCCATCAACCTCGAATGGGGCCGCGACAACCGCACCACGGGCCTGCGCGTTCCGATCAGCGATCCCTCGGCCCGCCGTATCGAAAACCGTCTCGCCGGGATGGACTGCAACCCATACCTCTGCATCGCGGCCTCGCTCGCCTGCGGCTATTTGGGGATGAAGAACGAAATCTGGCCCGACAAGCGCTTCGAAGGCGACGCCTACAAGGCGAAAGAAGCGATACCGCAGGGCCTTCGTCAGGCGCTCGACCTTTTCGACGCCGCCAAGGAAATCCACGAGGTCCTGGGCCCAGATTTCGCCCGCGTCTATTCCATCGTGAAGCGGACCGAGAACGACGAATTCCTGCAGGTCATCAGCCCGTGGGAACGTGAGCATCTTCTGCTGAACGTATGAACCCGCTCTACCGCAACGATAGCCCCGGCACCTACCCCGCCAGCTGGTATGCCGCGACAGCCGTCATCGGCCCCGAACGCGCCGCCCTTGCGGGCGATGCGCGGGCCGATCTCGCCATCGTGGGGGCAGGCTTTACCGGCCTCTGGGCAGCCCTCACCGCTGCCCGCGAGGGGCTCAAGGTCATCGTGCTTGACGCCCACCGCGTGGGCTTTGGCGCCTCCGGCCGGAACGGCGGTCAGGTCCATTCCGGCTACAACATGGGCCAGCGCGACCTTGCCAGAAAGATGGGCGACGGCCCCGCTCGCGCTGTCTGGGACCTCTCGGAAGACGCCAAGACCCAAGTCCGCCATTTCTGCGCCACCCACGCGCCCGAGGCGCGCTATCTTCCCGGCATGGCTCACGGCGAATACTCGGCGTCCGAGGCCCGCGAAATCGCCGCCGAGGTCGAATGGCTGTCCAAAACCTACGGCACTGACCAGGTCACGATCCTCGACAAATCCGCCATGCAGGCCCTTGTCAAATCGCACCTCTACGAAGGCGGTTCGCTCGACATGTCCGGCGGCCACCTCCACCCGCTCCGCTACGCTCTGGCTCTCGGCCGCACGGCCGAGGCCGCAGGCGCGATCATCTATGAGCGGACCGAAGTTACGGGCCTGACCAAAGGCACGCCCGCCCGCCTCAAAACGCCCAAGGGTACCGTGACCGCCGATCACATCATCCTCGCCGGGAACGGTTACATGCCCAACCTCGACGATCAGATCGCCGCCCGCGTCATGCCGATCAACAGCTTCATCGCTGCGACCGAACCCCTTGGCGACCGTTGGACCGACGTGCTGGCACAGGACATCGCCGTCTCCGACAGCCGCTTTGTCGTCAACTATTACCGCATGTCCGAAGACCGCCGTTTCCTCTTTGGCGGCCGCGAAAACTATACGATTGGCTTTCCCTCCGACATTGCCGGCGCGCTCAAGACCCGCATGGAGACCCTCTTTCCCCAGATCAAGGGTGTCAGGATCGACTACGCCTGGGGCGGGACCCTTGCCGTCACCATGACCCGCCTGCCCTACATCACCCGCACCGCCCCGAACGTGCTGTCAGGAGGCGGCTACTCTGGCCACGGCGTGGCCCTCGCCGGCATCTCGGGCCGCATCATGGCCGAAGCCGTGCTGGGCCAGGCTGGTCGTTTCGACGTGATGGCGAAACTCCCCGTCCCCTCCTTCCCCGGCGGATCAGCCCTGCGCACGCCGCTCCTGACGCTTGCCATGACATGGGCAGCCCTGCGCGACAGGCTGGGCATCTGACCCGACCCGTCACAACACCCGCAAAGACCCTGCCAGCCAGGGAAACTCGGCCAGCGCCGGTTGCACTGCCCGTTCCGCCAGCAGCACGCGCAACCGCCGCGCCATCTCTTACGGCATGTCGCCCAGCACCCCGCGCCGCGCCGTCAGCGAAATGACCCGCACCAGCCGCGGCAACGGCAACGGGATCACATCGACCGCAGACCGGAACCGTCCCGCCAGCTTGACCGCCAGCGGCGTCAGGATCGTCCAGCCCGCCCCGTCCGCGACCATCGCCATGATCGCATGATTGCTGTCCAGTTCGAACCGATGCGACAGGATCAGGTTATGCCGCGCCAGATGCGCCGCCACCAGCCGTCCCATGGAATGCCGGGTTGTGTGCTGGATCAGCGGGATCCGCCGCAGCCGCCGCAGCGCGTCCTCGCCCGACGGCACGGCCCCCTTCGGCACCGCCGCGACGAATGGCTCTTCCAGCAATGGATGCTCCTGCGTACCCTCAGCCTGCGCGCCGCAGCGGAAATCGACGCCTCTTCCGCAGTCGCCACAAAGACCTAGACGCCACAAAGCGTGATCCGCCCCGCCACTGACGTCATGGCGATCGTCCCGTCCCCCGCCTGCTCCTTTGGCAAGGCTGGGGCCGTTGCCCCCCAGGGGCAAACACAGCCACCACGAACTACGCCAACCCGGCCCGAAGCAGGCCAACACCCAATTGACGGCACGTTACCGCCACAGGGGCGATTGAAAGCCAAGGGCCCTCCGACTACTGTCCGACAATCATTATTGAGGTTTCATCATGCCCGACGACATTGCCAACAGCTGGGAATCCCGCGCCGACGCGCATACCTTCTACGGCTTTACCGATTTCGCGACGATCCACGCCCGTGGCCCGGTCGTCCTCACCCATGGCAAGGGCCCCTATGTCTTTGACGTTCACGGCAAGTCATACCTGGACGCCAATTCGGGCCTCTGGAACATGGTAGCTGGCTTTGACCATCCCGGCCTGATCGCCACCGCACAGGAACAATACGCCCGCTTTCCCGGCTACCACACCTTCTTTGGCCGCCTCTCCGACCAGACAGTCATGCTCTCGGAAAAGCTCGTCGAAGTCTCGCCTTTCGAAGACGGCAAGGTGTTCTACACCAACTCTGGCTCCGAAGCGAATGACACGATGGTCAAGATGCTCTGGCTCATCTGGGCCATGGAAGGCCAGCCGCAGCGTCGCAAGATCCTGACCCGCGTAAACGCCTACCACGGCATGACCGCCGTTGCGGCCTCCATGACGGGCAAACCCTATGTCCGCGCATTCGGCCTGCCCCTGCCCGGCTTCCTCCACCTCTCCTGCCCGCACTATTGGCGCAACGGGGCCGAGGGCGAAACCGAAGCCCAGTTCACCGCCCGCATGGCGGCTGAACTTGAGGAAACCATCGCGCGCGAAGGCGCCGACACCATCGCCGGTTTCTTTGCCGAACCCGTCATGGGTGCAGGCGGCGTGATCGTCCCCTCCGACGGCTATTTCCAGGCCATCGTGCCGATCCTGCGCAAGCACGGCATCCCCGTCATCTCGGACGAGGTCATCTGCGGATTTGGTCGCACCGGCAACACCTGGGGGTGCGAAACCTTCAACTTCATGCCCGACGCGATCATCTCGTCCAAGAACCTGACAGCAGGTTTCTTCCCCATGGGCGCCATTATCCTCGGCCCCGAGCTTTCCGACCGCCTGCAAAAGGTCTCGGAACAGACCGAAGAATTCGGCCACGGCTTCACCGCCGGCGGCCACCCCGTGGGCTGCGCCATCGCGCTCAAGGCCATTGATGTCGTGATGAACGAAGGCCTGGCCGACAACGTGCGGAAGCTGACCCCGAAATTCCAGGCCGGTCTCAAGAAACTCGCCCAGAACCGCAACATCGGGGAATGGCGCGGCGTTGGCCTCATGGCCGCACTCGAGGCCGTGTCGGACAAAGCCACCAAACGCCCCTTCGACGGCCATCTCAACGTCTCTGACCGGATCGCTAACGCCTGCACCGATCAGGGCCTGATCTGCCGCCCGCTTGGCCAGTCCATCGTTCTGGCCCCGCCGTTCATCATGACTGACGACCAGATGGACGAGATGTTCACGAAGCTGGAAACCGCGCTGAACGGCGTCTTTGCAGAAGTGGCTTGACCACCAGCATCAGCGAGGTCACCCGTCGGACCAACGAGCGTCCTCGCTCCCCCACCAGCCACCGCCAGCGAGATCGCCCGCAGGGCGGCCCAGTGCGCCTTGAACCCCTATTTCCCCATCCGCGACAGCTTTGACTGCAACTCCGCCAGCTGCTTCTTGATGTCATCCAGGTCATCATCCGACTCTCGGGACGGCCCCGAAGACCCGCCCATCGGCATCAGCCCCCCGGTCATCGCCTTGAAGAACGCTTCCTGCTGCGCCCGCATCGCATCGAATCCCGGCAGTTTCGCCATCGGATTTACCTTGGTCATGTTGTCCATCATCTTGGACTGACCCTCGCGCAGCATCTCGAAACTGGCGGCCAGAAACTGCGGCACGACCGACGCCGCCTGGCTGGTATAGCTGCGCACCAGATCGGTCAGCACGTCCACGGGCAGGACATTCTCCCCCCGGCTTTCATGTTCCGCAATGATCTGAAGAAGGTACTGCCGCGTCAGATCATCGCCTGATTTGAGGTCCACGATCTGCACCTCGCGCCCTTCCCGGATAAAGGCCGCAATATCCTCCAGCGTCACGTAATCGCTGGTCTCGGTGTTATACAGGCGACGGCTCGCGTAGCGTTTGATCAGCAGGGGTTTACCCGTATCAGCCACGTCAGATCCTCCACGCATGTTGCCTTGCAGCCAAGCCTACGCCGCAGTTGCACAAAAAGAAAGGGCGAGCTGCGCAGCAGCCCGCCCGGAAGAATACCGTCTGACAGGGAGGGGTCAGACGGGTCGTATCTGGTGCCGATCAGGCAGCGGCAGCGGTCGCCTTCTTGGCGGCAGCGGTCACTTCAGCAGTAGCCTTCTTGGTTGCTTCGGTCACATCCGCCGAGACTTCTTTGCCAGCGGCCAGCATCAGCTCAAGTGTTTCGGCCTGCATCTTCTTGGCGATTTCCGCAAAGGCGGCCATGTGTTCGGCAGCAGCTTCAGCTGTGGCCGAGAAGAAGTCAGTCATCGACTTGGCATAGTCAGCGGGTTCCGCCTTCGCCTTTGTCATGGTTGACAGCTTGGCCAGCGTGTCCTGGGCCCACTTGGCCGACAGGTCGGTCGACTTGGTGGCGGCTTCAAGGGCGACGGCCGACATCTTTTCGGTCAGCGTGCTCTGGCTCTTGAACATGTTTTCCATCGCCTTGGTGTCAACGGGGAAGGAACCCATGACGTCCTTGAACATTGCGGTGTAATCCTGGGTCTTGGTGGCGGCCATGATGATAACCTTTCGGGTTGTGTGCAGGGGTCCACCCTGCTTTATTCGATGATGACAATATGCATGCTGCAACGCAGCATTTCAAGTCTCCTTCTGCAACGCAGCACAGATTTGCTGCAAACGCATCGCTTCAACGACTTAGGCGTCGGATCCGCGCTTCGGAACTGCCGTTACGTAAGTTCCGGGGGCAGCACATAGCACCGGATGGGTCGAATCGCCCGGTTGGCGGGCCGGAACCTGCCCGTCCGACCGTGCCGCAAGCCAACGGCCCCAACGCAACCACCATGTGCCCTCGTGCTTGTCCGAACTGGCCAGCCAATCTGCGGCCTCCAACCCCATGTCGGGATTGGTATAGTGCCCGTATTTCCGCTTTGTCGGCGGGTTCACGATCCCGGCGATATGCCCCGATTCCGACAGGATGAATGTCTTGTCTTTCGACCCCATCTTACACACGCCCCGGTAACTCGACCGCCAGGCCGCGATATGGTCCGTCTCGCAGGCGATGGCGCAGACCGGCACCGTCACATCCTCAAGCCGAACAACCTCGCCCGCCACGGCAAAACCGCCCTGGGCGAATTCGTCGTTCTGGCACAGATGACGCAGGTACTCGACGGCCATCGCCGCCGGCAGATTGGTCCCGTCCCCGTTCCAGTAGAGCAGATCAAACGCCGGCGGCGCCTCGCCCAGCATGTAGTTCCGGATCGCCGGTTGGTAGATCAGGTCATTCGACCGCAGGAACGTAAACGTCCGCTCCATGTAGAAGGACTCGAGCACCCCGGCCCGGCCCGCCTCTGCCTCGATTGCGTCGACAAAGTCATTGTCCAAGAAAACCCCGACCTCGCCCGGGTCCGAAAAATCGGTCAGCGTCGTGAACAGCGTCGCCGCATTTACCGACGTATCCTTGCGCTTCTTCATCACGGCCAGCGTCAGCGACAGCGTCGTCCCGGCAATGCAATATCCCACCGCATTGACCTTCTTGACACCGCAGATCGCCTTGACCTCGGTCATAGCCCGCAGAAAGCCGTTCTCGATATAGTCGGCCAGCGTCTTGTCCCGGTAGGTCGGGTCCGGGTTCACCCACGACACAACGAAAAGCGTGAACCCCTGATCCACCACCCATTTGATCAGGCTGTTCGCGGGCTTTAGGTCAAGAATGTAGAACTTGTTGATCCACGGCGGAAAGATGATCAGCGGCGTCTCATGCACCGTCCCGGTCGTGGGCTTGTACTGGATCAGCTCGAACATTGCGTTGCGAAACACTACCGCGCCCGGCGTCGTGGCAAGGTTCTCGCCTACCTTGAATGCATCCCGGTCGGCCAGGGTGACGATCACCTCGCCGTCATTACGCTCCAGATCGGCGATAAGGTTTTCCAGCCCGTCCACCAGACTCTGCCCCTCCGTCGCAACCGCCTTCTCCAGCGCGTCGGGATTGGTCGCCAGAAAGTTCGTCGGGCTGAACATGTCGATGATCTGGCGCGAGAAATACTCAAGCCGCTTCCGCTCCCGCTCATCCAGCCCCTCGGTCGCGGCCACGGCCTTCTCGATGGCCTCGGCGTTGAACAGGTATTGCTGCTTGATGAAGTTGAAGTAGGGGTGCGTCTCCCACAGGGGATTCGAAAACCGTCGGTCCTTGGGCGTCGGATCGGGCGGGGCCGCGATCTTGCCCTGCGCCAGCATTTGCTGCGCCGCAACATAATGCTGCAGGGTTTTGCCCCAGTATCCCACCTGCTGCTCGATCAGCTTGGCCGGATGCTGCATCATTTCGGTCCAGTAGGCCGTCGCCGCCTTCAGATACAGATCGTGGCTCGGCCCCTGCAGCGGTTGTGGAACCTGCCGCTTGCGCGCCATAACATTCAGGAATCGTTGGGTGAGTTCCTCGACTTTGCTCAGATTTTCCTCAAGTCGCGCAACATTCGCACCATCCGGATGCACAGAATTGTAATCATTTGTTGTCATGGCTCTGAATCGGTCCTACTTTGCACTTGCAGCATCCGGACGCCTGCGCGGTTCAGTCCGGTTGTTTCGAATCGAACAGATCGCGCCGGCCGCTGGAGACCATTCCGTGAAGTATATGTTGACCTACGACATGATGGAAAGCATGCGGAACACCAATCAGTGGCTCGGGGCCACGGCGCGTGCCTTCGGATCCTACCCGGCGATGGCGCTGGTCGCCAATCCGTTGGTCGAATGGATCAAAGCCTGGGGGGAAGTCACCGAACGCAGCTTTGCCCGGATGGTCACCAAACCCGACTGGGGCATCCCCACCGTCACCGTCGAAGACGGCAAGGATCATACCGTCCGCATCATGAATGTGGTGGAAAAACCTTTCGGCAACCTCATCCATTTCAAAGTCCCCGGCCGCATTCCCCGCACCCGCCGCGTCCTTCTCGTGGCGCCTATGTCGGGCCATTACGCCACACTCTTGCGCAAGACAGTGATCAGCCTTCTGCCCGATTGCGAAGTCTTCATCACCGACTGGCACAACGCCCGCGACATTCCCGTCAGCTCCGGCAAGTTTGACGTCGAGGATTATACCCTCTACCTCGTCGACTTCATGAAGGCGCTCGGCCCCGATCTGCACGTCATCGCCGTCTGCCAGCCCGTCCCCCTGACGCTCGCCGCCACGGCCTATCTGGCCGCCGAACACCCCGAGGCGCAGCCGCGTTCCCTCACCCTCATCGGCGGCCCGGTCGATCCTGACGCCGCTCCGACCGAAGTCACCGACTTCGGCCGCCGCACCACGATGGGCCAGCTTGAACAGACCGTGATCCAGCGCGTCGGCTTCAAGTATTCCGGCGTCGGCCGCATGGTCTATCCCGGCCTCCTGCAACTCGCCTCCTTCATCTCGATGAACACGGGCACCCATACGCAGGCGTTTCAGGACCAGATCCTTGCCGTTGCCAAGGGCGAGGCGAGCGATCTCGACAAGCACAATGTCTTTTACGACGAATACCTTGCCGTGATGGACATGACCGCCGAATTCTACTTGTCCACAGTCGAACGCATCTTCAAGGCGCGCGAAATCGCGCGGAACGACTTCACGGTCGCAGGGCGCAAGGTTGATCTGGGCAAGATCACCACCGTCGCCGTCAAGGTCGTCGAAGGCGAAGATGACGACATCTCCGCCCCCGGCCAATGCCTCGCTGCCCTCGCGCTTCTAACCGGCCTGCCGCCGGAAAAGAAGGCCAGGCATCTTGAACGCGGCGCGGGCCATTACGGCATCTTTGCGGGCAAGAGCTGGCGGAACAACATCCGCCCCCTCGTGCTCAAGTTCATCGACGCCAATTCGGACGCGCCCGTTGCCGCGCCGAAACCCGTGCGCCGCCAGCCACCCCGGATCGTCTCTGGCTGACCGCGAAGGGGGGCTGTCTGCCCCCCAGGTCCTGCGGACCACCCCCCGAGGGTATTTGAAGCCGGAAGAAGCTGCAGTCAGGCAGAAGCGGGCCTGTGCGCGAGACGCGCCAACACCTCTTCAAGACTGGTTTCCATCAGGGCAAGGCAGTCCGGCGTCGAAAACCGGTGATCCGCGCCCTTCACAAGCGTGAGCCGGATATCCGGCCCCGTCGCATGGCTCAGAAGCCGCAGCGCGACCGCCTGATCCACATCTGCATCCGCCGTTCCCTGCAGGAACCGCACCGGAAACGGCAGGGCGAGCGGCCCGCGCAGAACAAGGCGCCGCCGACCATCCTGGATCAGGCGGCGCGTGATCGGATAGGGATCGCCATGCTCTGACGGCAGGTCCACCTGCCCCTCGGCTAGAAGGCGCGCCCGCATGCCCTCGTCAAACCCGGCCCACATGCTGTCCTCGGTAAAGTCAGGTGCCGCCGCGATTGTGACCAGCCCCGCCACCCGGCCCGGCACATCCCGCGACAAAAGAAGCGAGATCCACCCGCCCATCGACGACCCCACCAGCACCGCCGGTTCGTTCAACAGGTCCAGCACCGCCGCAGCATCCTCGGCCCAATCGCCGATGCACCCCTCCTCGAACGAACCGCCGCTCGCCCCGTGCCCGGAATAGTCGAACCGGATGAACGCCTGCCCGCGCGCCCGCGCCCAAGCCTCCAGCGCCATCGCCTTGGTCCCTGACATGTCCGACCGGAGCCCGCCCAGAAACACGACAGGCGGCCCGTTCCCGTCCACCCCGTGCCACGCGATCCGCCGCCCTTGCGGTGTGATAAGCTGTTCCGCCATCTGCCCTGCCCCCTTGATCGTGACCCGGTTGCCAGCCTTGTCCTCTGCCACCTTTGCCAAGGCAAGGGCCGGGCTTGACCTCCCCACGCGACAGGTTCATGTGAGCGGCACAAACCCGCAACCGGGCGTTCAGTGGGCGCCAAACCGACGAGGAGTGCCAGACATGGCCCAGATTTCCCTCTCCTTCCCTGATGGCAGCAAACGGTCCTTCGAGGCCGGCGTCACCGCCGCCGCCGTGGCCGAAAGCATCGCGCCCTCGCTGGCCAAGCGTGCGATCTCGGCCTCACTCGACGGCCGCCACTGGGATCTGCAATGGCCGATCGCGCAGGACGCCGCGATCACCATCAACACAATGAAGGACGAGGCCCCCGCCCTCGAACTCGTGCGCCACGATCTCGCCCATATCATGGCGCGGGCGGTGCAGGAGTTATGGCCCGACGTGCAGGTCACGATCGGCCCCGTGATTGAAAACGGCTGGTATTACGACTTCGACCGCAAGGAACCCTACACGCCCGAGGATCTGGGTCTGATCGAAGCAAAGATGCGCCAGATCATCAGCGCCCGCGACCCGGTCAGGACCGAAGTCTGGGACCGCGACCGGTCGATCGCTTACTACAAGGACCGGGGCGAGCCCTACAAGGTCGAACTCATCGACGCGATCCCTGGCAGCGAACCGCTCCGCATGTACTGGCACGGCAACTGGCAGGACCTCTGCCGTGGCCCGCACTTCCAGCACACCGGCCAGGTCCCCACGGACGGGTTCAAGCTCATGTCGGTCGCAGGCGCCTATTGGCGCGGCGACAGCAACCGCCCCATGCTGCAGCGCATCTACGGCGCGGCCTTCCTGAACCGGGACGATCTCAAAGCCTATCTGCACCGGCTTGAGGAGGCCGCCAAACGCGACCACCGCAAGCTTGGCCGCGAAATGGACCTTTTTCACATGCAGGAGGAAGCCCCCGGTCAGGTCTTCTGGCACCCGAACGGCTGGACGATCTACACCACGCTGCAGGACTACATGCGCCGCCAGCAGAAACGCGGCGGCTATGTCGAGGTCAACACGCCCCAGGTCGTGAACCGCAAGCTGTGGGAGGCCTCGGGCCACTGGTCGTCCTATCAGGAACACATGTTCATCGTCGAAGTCGACGAGGAACATGCCCGCGAAAAGACGATCAACGCGCTCAAGCCGATGAACTGTCCCTGCCATGTGCAGATTTTCAACGTAGGGCTCAAATCCTACCGCGACCTGCCGCTTCGGATGGCTGAATTCGGCTCTTGCAACCGCTACGAACCTTCAGGCGCGCTCCACGGTATCATGCGTGTTCGCGGCTTCACGCAGGACGACGCGCATATCTTCTGCCGCGAAGACCAGATCGAAAGCGAAACGAAGAAGTTCATCGAATTCCTGTCCATGATCTATGCCCAGCTTGGTTTTGACAAATGGCGCATCAAGCTGTCGACGCGCCCTGAAAAGCGCATCGGGACCGAGGAAAGCTGGGACGTGGTCGAAGCCGCTCTCGGTAACGCGGTCAAGGCAGCAGGCCATGACTTTGTGCTCAACCCCGGCGAAGGCGCCTTCTACGGGCCAAAGCTTGAATTCGTCCTGACTGACGCCATCGGCCGCGACTGGCAGTGCGGCACGCTGCAGGTTGACCCCAACCTGCCTGAACGTCTCGACGCTTCCTACATCGGCGAAGACGGGGCCAAGCACCGCCCGATCATGCTCCATCGCGCTACGCTCGGCTCGTTTGAACGCTTCATCGGGATCCTGATCGAGGAACACGCGGGCAAACTGCCCTTTTGGCTCGCCCCGCGGCAGGTCGTCGTGGCCTCCATCGTCTCGGATGCAGATGATTACGTGGCCGAGGTCGTCTCGGCTCTGGTCGAGGCGGGCGTGCGGGCCGAAGCCGACCTGCGAAACGAAAAGATCAACTATAAGGTACGCGAACATTCCGTCGGCAAGGTGCCCATCATCCTTGCCGTCGGCCAGCGCGAGGTAGAGGACCGCACAGTTAGCGTGCGGCGTCTTGGCGAAGGCCAGACTTCGGTCTCGCCGCTTGCCGATGTGGTGGCGGAACTGGCGCTTTCGGCCACGCCGCCTGATCTACGGTGAACGCTTGCCCGGGGTCTGGAAATGGGCCCTGGGCGTATCCGGCTGACCGGCCGCGATGGCGAGGATACCGCCCAACCCCGCCATCGAAATCGGGAACATCGTCGCCACATTGAACCCGAAGGCCGCAAGCATCAGCGCTGATGACACCAAAAGGGCGATCCCGCCCCAAAGTGCACGGGATATCGCCATCGCACCCCCGGCAATGGCAAGGATCGGTGCCAGCACGCTCACGATCCGCACGAATGTCGGGTTCACGAAATTGCCGAACGCCTCTCCTGCTTGCGGTTCAGCATGGACGACTTCGGTCCAGCCAAAGCTGAACAGGCCAACCAGCATGGCGAAAAGGCCTGCGATGACTCCAAGGACAAGGGCTGCGTTACGCATGGGCTGGCTCCGGTTTGTGAAGACAAGGTAAGTGTTCCACGCGCCCTATCCAAGTACCGCTGCCTGAACGTTCTTGTCCCAGCCGATGAACCACGCCCCGTCCTTCTCGATCACCGGACGCTTCATCACTGACGGTTGCATCCGCAGGAGCGCGTCCACCGGCAGCGCCCGCTCCGCCTCGCTCAACCCCCGCCACGTGGTCGAGGCACGGTTCACCGCCTTGTCGCCAAAGGCCGTCATGATCGCCGCCAGATCCCCGTCCCCGATCCCATCCGCCCGCACATCCGTCACCACTGGCTCCACTCCAGCAGCCCGAAGCGCCGTCAGCGCCTTGCGGCAGGTGTCACATGACTTCAGCCCGAAAAACCGCATAACTGCCCCCACTCGTCAGTAACCTTTCTACCCTGCCTCGCAATCGACGCCTTGTCATTTGCCTTTTTCGAAACCGTGATTAGGTGATTTCCTTACCTACGGAAGATGGCCCGCCATTGTGTCACGCGGTCCACCAGGAAGGAGAAGATGATGCCCAAGGGCACCGTGAAGTGGTTCAATACGACAAAGGGTTACGGGTTCATTGCACCGGACGACGGGGGTAATGACATATTCGTCCATGTCTCGGCAGTCGAACAATCCGGCATGACCGGACTGGCCGACAACCAGAAGATCGAATTCGAAATGATTGAAGGGCGCGACGGCCGCAAGATGGCCGGCAACCTGCGTAAAGCTTGAGAAATCAGGTCGTTATGGCGCGGGTGATCATTACGCCCGCCCATGCGGACACGCCGGTCAGCACCGTTCCCCAGACGAAGTCCGTGGCGACCATCGCCGGATGCCAGGCTGTGAGCGTGGCATAGTTGCTGAACTCGTAGGTGCCATAGGCCATTGCGCCGATCACCATGCCGCCGATCAGCGCCGAAACCGGGGTGCCCGCCCGCAGCGCGGGAACCGAAACCAGCCACAGCAGACCCGCAATATAGCCAAGGTAGAAAACCGCCGCGGGCACATAGCGCAAGTCCGGACTCAGCAGGTCCGCGATATGCTTTTCAAAAAGCGGACGCATGACAAAGGTCAGCATCAGCGCGTCAAGTACAAGAAAGATCGCGACGGTTACGCAATAGAGAATGAAGACGGACATGACGGCCTTTCAGGATCGGATATGACCACGCACCAAACCTAGCACGGACTCCGCCCCTGGCCACCCGGCTCCTTGCCAGATAATCCGGCAAGGCCAGGCAGTCGCGACAGGGCTCAGTCAGTCCAATCCGACCCGTCAACTGCACCAGACAGGTTGCTCACCCGACACAACAACCGCGGCGCCACGAACAAGCGCCCGGCCAAGGATCCGTCGGCGACCCGTGCCCGGGTCCGGCGCCTTACCCCCGCGCCAGCATCCTGTCGCGCAGATCGCGCAGGAACGGGATCGTCTCGAACTGATCGGGCTGCACGTAATCCCACGCCACCCCCTTGGGCCGGGGCGATGTATTGCCCGTAACGATCAGCTCCTTCTCCGTCGCCACATAATCCAATGGCGAGTCATGCGGCATCATGAACACCCGCCGGCCGTCCACCAGCTGGCTCGAATGCACCGTCGTCGCCATAGGTGTCTCAGTCCCTATGATCCCCAATTCGCGGAAGATCCCCGTCTCAAGGTCCGCAAAGCCGGCCCCCTTGCCCGTTCGCCCGCCATCCCGGCTTACCGCGACCGAACCCACAATGCAGAAATCCAGCGGCTCGACCTCTTCAAACCCGATCCGCTCTCCATGCATCATGTAGCCTTCTGATGTGGCCGCGAGTTCGAACGACACCCCCTTCGCCACAATCTTCGCCGGATCAACCCGCAGATAGGGAAACCCCTCGGTCAGATAGGGCACGGGCGCATAAAGCACCTTGCCCTCGTACAAGGCCCGCAACCGCAACGGAATCTGCGGCGGGTCCGGGTTGCACTTCACCGTCTGCGCACGTCTCCAGGCCTCAGTCCGCGACAGATGCCAGGCCGCCGTATCGGCCCCGACAAAGTTCGGGATATGGCTCCAGGTCGGGCCCATCGCCATGCCGCCCTGATCCAGTGCCCCCCAGACGTCAGACCGCACCGCGTCCTTGTTCTCGTCCCGGCCCGCCCAACGCCCCTGCTTCTGATCCACTCTCAATGCCCCGCCATGTATTTGCCAATCGTGTTCCGGTCCGCCTGGGCAATCGGGGCGATATGGGTGATCCGCCCGCCCGACATGACCGCCACCCGGTCCGACAGTTCCAGAATCTCGTCCAGATCCTCGGACACCAGAAGCACCGCCGCCCCCCGGTTCCGCTGGTCGATGATCTGCGCCCGGATCTCCGCGACCGATGCAAAGTCGAGCCCAAAGCACGGGTTCGCCACGATCAAAACCTTCACATCACCCGAAAGTTCCCGCGCCAGCACGGCCCGCTGCACATTACCGCCCGACAGGTTCTCGATCGGCGTATCCGGCGACGGGGTCTTGATCCGATAGGTCCCTATCAGTTCCGTCGCCTTGGCCCGCATCGCCGACGGCTTCAGCCACCAGCCCAGCCCGGCCACCGGCGGCTTGTCAAAACTGCGTAAGGCGATGTTCTCTGCTACCGACATTCGTCGTACCGCCGCGTTGCGCAACGGCTCCTCGGGCAGGCCAAAGACCTTGAACTTGTCATAGTCGTTCCGCGTCGCCTCGAACGGCTTGCCGTTGATGAAGATGCGGCCGTCCTTCAGCGGCCTCTGCCCCGACAGCGCTTCGACCAGTTCCGACTGGCCGTTGCCCGACACGCCCGCAATCCCCACGATCTCGCCACCATGCACCCTCAGGTCCACCGCCTCGACGGCCGGCATCCCTTCGTTGTCGTCCACATAGACCGCCGTCAGTTCCAGATGCGTCTTGCTTTTCACATCCGCGACCCGCCCCGCCGATTTGCGGATCACCGTCTCGCCGATCATCATCCGGCTCATCTCGTCGATGGTGATTTCGCTCACCTTGCCACCGCCGACCATCTTGCCTCGCCGCAGCACCGACACGGTATCCGAAAAGGCCGTCACTTCGCGGAACTTGTGGGTGATCATCAGCACGGTGATCTCGCCCCGCTTGGCCATGTCATGTAGCAGGCCCAGAATCTCATCCGCCTCCGCAGGGGTCAGCACCGACGTCGGCTCGTCCAGGATCAGGAACCGCTGGTCCAGATACAACTGCTTCAGGATCTCCAGCTTCTGCTTTTCCCCCGCCGACAGGGACGACACCGGCACATCCAGCCGCACCCGGAACGGCATCCGGTCCATGAACGCCTCAAGCGCCTTGATTTCCTTGGCCCAGTTGATGACGACCGGCACATCACTGCGCGAAATCACCATGTTCTCGGCCGCCGTAAGGCAGGGAACCAAAGTGAAATGCTGATAGACCATCCCGATCCCGGCATCCCGCGCGGCCGACGGCGTGGCAATTGTCTGCTTGACCCCGTCCACGATCAACGCGCCCTTGGTCGGCTGGTAGAACCCCATGATGCACTTGACGAGCGTCGATTTCCCCGCCCCGTTCTCGCCCAGAAGCGCGTGAAACTCACCCGGCTTGATGCTGATCGACACATCGTCGAGCGCCACCAGAGAGCCAAAGATCTTCGTCATCCCCACGGTTTCAAGCGCCAGACCCCGCGCCGCCGTCAGCGGTGCCACCGTGTTCATGCGAACGCCTCCAATAGCTGCGCCGACGATGCCACGGCGCCAAAGACGCCGCCCTGCATCTTGACCATGTCCACTGCCGCCAGATGGTTGGCGTATTTGGTGGCCCCGCAGCCATCCTCGACCAGCAGGCATTCAAACCCCCGGTCATTGGCCTCGCGCATCGTCGTATGCACGCAGACATCCGTCGTGATCCCCGTCAGAATCAGGTTCCGGATCCCCTTTTGCCGCAGCACAAGCTCCAGATCGGTCGCGCAGAACGACCCTTTCCCCGGCTTGTCGATCACGATCTCGCCTGGTGCAGGGGCCAGCTCCGGGATGATCTCCCACCCCGGCTCCCCCCGCACGAGGATCCGCCCGCAGGGCCCCGCATCCCCGATCCCCGCGCCGATCCGCTGCGACCGCCAGCGCTTGTTCGCGGGCAGGTCCGACAGGTCGGGCCGGTGCCCTTCACGCGTATGGATGACCGGCATTCCCCAGCCCCGCGCCGCCGCCAGCAAGACGGAAATCGGCCCGATGGGCGCTCGCGTCAGCGACAGGTCATAGCCCATCGCATCCACATATCCGCCGTTGCCGCAGAAATCCGTCTGCATGTCGATGATGACAAGCGCCGTATTCCCCGTCGCCAAGTCACCGTCAAAGGGCCATTCATAAGGGTCCGCCGCGATCACGCCCAGCTTTGCCATCTATTCCGCCGCCGTCCGGCTGCTCTGCCCACAAACCCGCTCCGGCGCGGCAAACCCGCAGGATGTGCCGTCCACATGAACGACATCATCCTCCCACGGCAGGCGATAAGTCCCTGCCACCATGTCCTGCATGAAGGTATAGGGACAGTCCTGCGCCCCGCCCTTCACCGCCACATAGCCACGATGGGCCAACTGATAGATGTTGTTCTCCACGCCCCAATGCTTGCGTGCCTCTCGGATCAGGTCGGGCCGCACCTCTGCCGTGATGATCTCATCCGCCCGGCCCGTCACCCCATGCGCGATCACCGTCCCGTCAAAGTTCACGATCATCGCCTCGCCCATGCTGTCGAACGTCCCGTCCGACCCGGACATGCAGACATTGGCCGTCACCATCAGGTTGCAGAAGGCGTTCGACTGGTTCGTGAACCGCCAGCTTTCGCGGATCGGCGCGGTATATCCCGCCGTCCGCAGCATCACCTCGGCCCCCTTGTAGGCGCTCTCCCGCGCCATTTCGGGGAACATGCCGTCATGGCAGATGATCAGCGCGATCTTCACACCCTTCGGCCCGGTGATGACCGGAATCCCCAGATCACCCGGCTCCCATGGCTCGACTGGAACCCAAGGGTGCATCTTGCGATAGTAAAGCTTCACTTCCCCCTGATCGTCGATGATGATCCCGGTGTTCCACGGGTTCCCATCCGGGTTATATTCCATGATGGAAAAGCAGCCCCAGATGCGATGGTGCCGACAGGCCGCCTTGAACGCCGCGACCTCGGGTCCGTCCATCCGGCACATGATCGCCGGGTTCGTGTCCATCGACAGGCCATGCAGCGCATACTCCGGGAATACGACCAGATCCATCCCTGCCATGTTCCGCCGCGCCTTGCCCACCATAGCGACAACCTTCTCGGTCTGCCGCGCCAGATCCTCCGCCGTCACCGTCACGGGCAGTTGCAGCTGCACCATCCCGATCACCACGCCCTCCGGCGATTTGTTCAGCCCGCCCAGACCGTTCAACATGCTGTCCTCCTCATTTGACGATCGACAGTTCGCCCGGTGCCACCGCCGCACTGGCCCCCGACCTGGCAGAGGCGATCATGATGAACAGCGTCAGGATGTAGGGTGCCGCATTGAAGAAATAGTAACCCTGGCTGATCCCCACCGATTGCAGTGCCGGGCCGATCGCCCCCGCCGCCCCGAAGAGAAGCGCCGCAAGGATACACCGCAGCGGGTTCCACCGCGCAAAGATCACCAGCGCCACAGCCATCAGCCCTTGCCCCGACGAAAGCCCCTCGTTCCAGCTTCCCGGATAGGACAGCGACAGGAACGCGCCCCCCACCCCCGCCATGAACCCACCCGCCGCCGTGGCAAGGACCCGCACCTTGATCGGATTGACGCCCATCGCCCGCGCCGAAGGTTCAGAGTCCCCCACCATCCTCAGGATCACCCCGGGCCGCGTATTGGCCAGCATCCACCAGATCACCGCCGCCATGATGATCCCCACAAAAAACAACGGGTTGATCTCGAGCGCGGACCGCAGCGCCGGATTGTCCGACCAGTTGCCCAAAGGCAGACTCTCAAGCCGCGGCGCGGAAGGCTGGATATACGGCTTGCCGAAAAAGAACGCGACACCGATGCCGAAGGTCATCATCGCGATCCCCACGGCAATGTCATTCACACGCGGCAGCGAACAGATCAGGCCGTGGATCAGCCCCAGAAACACCCCCGAAAACCCCGCGCAAAGTACACCCAGCCACGGCTGCCCTGTCTCGTACGATACCCCGTAGGCCACCATCGCCCCAAGGACGAGGTTCCCCTCGAGCCCAAGATTGATCCGCCCCGACTTCTCGGTAATCGTCTCCCCCAGCGCCACGAACATGAAGGGTGTCGACACCCGTATCGCCCCGCCCAGCATGGCGATAAGGATTGTGGTCAGCATCCCGGCCGTCATTTGCCAATCCCCGGCTGAAAGAACCTGATCCGCCCGGTCAGCGTCTCGCTTGTCAGAAGCACCACAAAGATCAGCCCCTGCAGCACCTGGATCGTCGCATCCGGCAGGTCCATCCGCCGCTGGATCAACCCGCCCGAAGCATCAAGCGCCCCGAACAGGATCGCCACGGGCACGATGGCCAGCGGGTTCTGCCGTGCCAGAAACGCCACCAGAATGCCCGTGAACCCGTATCCCGCGACAAGCGACGCATTGGCTTGCCCGTGGATCGCCGCCACTTCGTAGTAGCCTGCCAGCCCCGCACAGGCCCCCGATATGGCCGCACAGGCCAGGATGAGCTTGCCCACCGGCAACCCCTGCGCCAGCGCGGCCCTCGGGTTCCCCCCGGTCACCCGCGCCGCAAAGCCAAAGGTCGTCCGGAACATCAGGAAATACAGCAGCACCGCCAGAACCAGACCCGCCGCCAGCCCCCAATGCACATCCGTCCCCGGGATCGCGCCCACCTTGTATGCATCGCCGATCGGCACCGTGGACGGCTTGTTGGCCGAATTGGGATCGCGCAGAATCCCCTCGACAAAGAAATTCATCGTCGCAACTGCGATATAGGTCAAAAGCAGGGACGAAATCGTCTCATTCACCCCCCGCGCATGGCGCAGCCACCCCGCGATCATCGTAAGCATCGCGCCTGCCGACATGGCGAACACCACCATGATCAGCATGGTCAGCACCACCGGCGCCTCTGCCACCACCAGCGGAACAGCAATCGCCGCCGCCGCAAACCCACCCAACACCAATGCTCCCTCGGCCCCGATCATGGTCAGACCGATGGTTGCCGGCACAGCAAAGGCCAGACCCGTCAGGATCAGCGGCGCGGCCCGCTGCAAGGTGTTCTGGATGGAAAAGAAACTCGAAAACCCACCCTGCCAGATCAGCGCATAGAACGTCAGGGGGTTCTTGCCCAACGCCAGCAAGAAAACTGAAAACAACAGCGCCGACACAACCAACGCACCCAGCGGAATGGCGATCTTCTCCAGCCCCGCCCGCCACCGCACCGTTGAAACGCCAGTGCCGAATGTACCTGTAGTGATATCTGCCATCGGTCCCTCTCGCCCTGTCAGGGACTGTCCGTATATCGTCGAAAACGGCCAGACCCGGCCGGGGCACAGGCCCCGGCCGTCCCGGGCAACGTCAGGTGATCGAACCGATCACGCCTTCCAGCAAATAGTTCATCCCGTCCAGAACCGGGTCATAGTTGTCCATCGTCCCTTCGATGACGAGGTTGCCCTGATTGTCATTGAGCGGACCGACATAGATCGGCTTGCCTTCCTTCAGCGCCGCCATCGCCGCGTCGGCCGCCGCGATGGCCTCGGGCGTCGCGCCCGCGCCATAGGGCGAATTCTGCACCATGTCGTTGTGATAGCCGCCGACGACCACGTTGGGCAGAATCTCGCCCTTGGCCAGCATGTCGGCGAACATCTGGTAGATCGTCACCCACTTGTACTCGGCCCCGGTGATGAACCCGTTGGGCGCGAGCGGCCCCTGATCGGCATTGTGGCCGCAGCACTTCACGCCGCGCGATTCCGCAGTCTCGATCACAACCTTGGGCCCGTCCACATGGCAGGTCAGCACATCACAGCCCGCATCGACCAGCGCGTTGGCGGCCTCCGCCTCGCGCACCGGCATCGACCATTCGCCGGTAAAGATAACCTGCACGGTCGCCGCCGGATTGACCGACCGCGCGCCCAGCAGGAACGAGTTGATGTTGGACAGCACCGTCGGGATCGGCTTGGCCGCTACGAACCCCAGCTTGCCCGTGGGCGACGATAGCCCCGCCGCAACCCCGTTCACAAAATGCGCCTGATTGAGATAGGCGAAATAGCCACCAAGGTTCATCGGCATCGTATCGTTCCAGAGCGGTGCAGCATGGCGGAACTGCACGTCGGGATACTTCTTGGCCAGATCGATCATGAACGGATCGAAATAACCGAATGATGTGCCAAGAATCAGGTTCGCCCCGTCCAGATTGATCATCGATTCCATCGATTGCGTGACGGCATCCGTCTCGGGCACGTTCTCTTCTTCGATCACGGTCACGTTCGGCACTGTCTTCAGCACCTCGATCGCGACAGCCTGCGCCTGATTCCAGCCAAAGTCGTCCCGCGGGCCGACATAGACCACGCCCAGGATCACCGGGGTCTGGGCCACCGCCCGCGTGGCAAAACCCAGCGGCAAAGTCGCCACGGCAAATCCGGCCGCTCCCGATTTCAGGATCGAACGGCGGGAAAATCTCGTCTCAAGCATCTTATGGCTCCTGGTTGGTCCCTGTCCGTCATCATCTGGATCAGCGATTCGCCCGGCGTCAAAAAATCGTGCAGATTCAGTGACCGCCCAGCATTTGGGCAAGCAACAAGGAAAACTATTCTCTGTCCGATACTTGCGCGGCAGCAGAGCTGCCGCTCATGCAGGCAGCCCGACTGGGCCACAAACAGGGTGAAACAAATAGCAGCACAAAAAACGACCATCTGTCGCAAAAACAGGCGCCGCCGATAAAGGCACCCCGCCTCGCACCGAGTCGCAATAACCCTTGCCCGCCGCATTTCTCTTGCCCACCGCCGCCGAATCCCGTTCCCTGCAGCACGTACCGCCCACGCCCGAGGTTCCCCATGTTCTCCGCCATCGCCGCCGCCCTGCCCATCGCCATAGGCATCATCTTCGCTACCCTGCCGATCATCACCATCCCCCTGATCCTGCTGACACGGGGCGAGATGATGGTGCTCAAGGGTTTCCTTCTGGGCTATGCCGCAGGCTTCATCGTCCTCGGCGGCGCGGTCCTCTTCATGGCCGATGTCATCGCCCCGGGCGTTGACCGCCCCGCCACATGGATGCTCTGGCTCCGCGTCTTCATCGGCCTCGGCCTTGTCTTCCTGTCCGGCGTCAAATGGAACGCCCGCAATTCAGACGACGAAGACGCGGCCATGCCCGGCTGGATGAAAGCCATCGAATCCGTCAACAGCCCCGCCGCCTTCGGGTTGGGCTTTGTCATCGTCGTGCTGAACCCAAAGAATGCGCTGCTCGTGGCGTCAGGCGCCTTCGCCATCGCGTCAGTCACCTATTCGCCGCTGGCCCAGATCGTGGCACTTGTGGTCTTCACGATCGTCAGCTGCGTTGGCATCGCCGCGCCCTGGCTCCTCTTCCTTTGGAAAGGCGAAGCCGCCGTCGAACCACTCGATCGCCTGAAAGGCTTCCTCGCGCGAAACAACGCCGCGATCATCGCCATCGTCATCGGCCTGATCGGCGCCTTTGTCACCCTCAACGCGATGTCCTACCTGTAGGGCGGCGGTCATCCCGCCACGTGCAAGCGAGGCCGGGCATGGCGCGGAACGACAGTCCCGGCCGAAGCCGAAGGGTCACGCCTCCGGCCCCTTATCGTTTCCCTGACCGACCAGCCAGAGCACCATCGCCAGCCCCGCGCCCAGCAGCAGCGTATCCCGCGATTTGAGCATCGGCAGCACCGTCGCCACGATGTTCATCATCTGCCGCTGCTGCGCGGCCTCCAGCTGTTCCCGCTCCTTCGCGGCCCTATCCCGGGCACCCGCGATCATCACCAGCACCACCGCGATCAGCAGGGCCAGCCCGGTGAGGATCACGCTTGCCCAGATCCCGCCCACCCGGGCCGCCAGCGGCACTGCCGCCGTCACCAGCGCCACGATGATCGCCACATGCACCAGCATCCCGGCCAGCACATAAAGGACAATCGTCTGCGCCCGTGACCTGGCAAGCCGCTGCAGACGGCCCAGGAGGCTCTGGGCTATCGCATCAAAAGGAGAGGCCATCCCGGCCCCCTAGCGCCGCAAGAGAAGCGAGACGAAGATGCCCAGACCAAAGGCCACCAGAAGACTCTGCAATGGCTTCTCATGCACATGCGCCTCAAGCTTTTCCTCAAGCTTGTCCGTCTCGGCCATGAGACCCCCCATCGCAGCCTTGGCACGCGTGGTTGCCTCATTACCCATCACCCCGGCCGCGGCAGACAGGTCGCTCACGGCATCCTTGCCATAGGCCCGCAGGGTTTCGCCCAGCGCCGCGATCTCGGCCTTGAGTTGTGCTACCTGCTCTTCCAGCGTCGGGGCGGCTTCGGCACCCTTGTCGGATTTCGTGGACATGGTGGTTGTCTCCTTCCAATGTGGGACAACGTCGACTGTGGCCCAGTCGGCCCGACAGTTCAACCGCCAAGGCCCGCGGCCAATCGACCGGACCGCCTTTCAAAGTGCCCGCCGTGACCGATCCGGTCCCCGAACCGCCGGCCGACATCGTCATCATCGGCAGCGGCACCGCCGCCGTTGTCGCCGCTTCGACATTGGTTGAGCGCCTCGGCCGACAAGTCACAGTGATCGAACGCGGCCCAGCCACCATCCTGCCGCTGATGCGCGTCCCCGCCGGATATCTCAAATCCCCTCGGCAGCCACAAACTCCGTAGAATGCATCAGACTGTTGTCCCCTTCCAACCACCTCGACAGACGCGCCCCTATCGTCCCGGTGTCCGGGGTTCTGGGCGGCGGCAGCGCCGTCAACGCCATGGTCTACATCCGCAGTCAGCGCGACGACTATGACGGATTGGCCACCGAACAGGGCCTCGGCCCGGACTGGGGCTATATCGCACTCCTCCCCCATTTCCGTGATCTCGAATCAAACGCGACCCATGGCGATGCCTTTAGGCACCACCGGCCCCGTCCGCATTGGCGATCCCGGAAGCATCGCCCCCGCCGCCCCTGATTTCATCGCGGCCTGCCAGTCACGTGGCCATCCGCTCAACCCCGATTTCAACGGCCGTACGCAGACCGGGGTCGGCACCATGCAGCACAGATTGGGTGAACGGCAGGGCTGCCTCCAGCGCAGCCACATGGTCACGGCCATCGTCCGTCCCCTCTCAGGGAACCCCCGCCTCCGCATCATCACCGACGCCACTGTCACCCGTATTGCATTTGACCGCCGCCGCGCCACCGCCGTCCACTTCCGCAAGGACGGCCATGACCATCTCCAGCACGCCAGTCAGGAAATCCTCCCTGGCACCGGCACCTGCAAGACCGCCCGCCTCCTGATGCTTTCTGGTCTCGGCCCCGCCGCTTATCTCCGCGACCACGGCATCCCCGTCATCGTGGACCTGCAGGGGGTCGGTATCAACCTCCAGGACCACTACGAAGCCCCCGTCATCATGCGCGCCCGCGGCTGCTACGGCTACTTCGACAGGATCGCGGCTGGAGGATGGTGACCCACGCGCTCTGCTATGCATTGACCGGCACCGGCCGCGCCACCACCAACGGAATCAAGGCCTGCTTCTTCTTTGGTCCGATGGGCGGCACGCGCCCCACGATCCAGCTCTACTGCGTCCCCATCGTCTGTCTCGACCGCAATATCACGGACCAACAGGCGACCTTCGGCATGACGCTGACCTCCTGCCTCCTGCGGCCCAAGGCGCGCGGCACCGTGCGCTTGCGCAGCGCCGACCCCTTCGACCAGCCCCTCGCGACAGCAATTTCTTCGGCCACCCCGAGGACATGACCCTCACTCTCGCCGCCCTTCGCGACGCCCGCCACATCCTCGCCGCCCGCCCGCTGGCCGACCATCTGGCCGCCGAGCCCCTGCCAGGCGCAGATATCCAGCCCGACGCAGACCTTGCCACCTTCGCCAGGAAGACGGTCAAGAACAACAACCACCCCTCCGGCTCTGCCCGCATGGGTCATGAAGGCGATCCGAAGGCTGTCCTCGACCGGCAGATGCGCGTGCGTGGCACCGCCGACCTGCGCGTGATCGCCTGCGCCGCTATCCCAGCGATTCCCTCGGCCAAAACGAACGCGATTGCGATGGTGCTGGGGCGCAAAGCGGCGATCTATGTGGGCGGGGACACGCAGAACTGAACGATTGGCGTCACGCTTCTTGCTGCCCGTCAACCCCTCCACAATGACCAATGCCATCGCATTGGTCAGGTGCAGACCGCAACGCTTTCTGCCCGGGGCGGTGCCGCCACCGGAAGCCCCGCTGATCGCGCTCGGTCTCACATCAGGAACGGGAAACGTCTCCGCAGTATCCCGAACCGGAAATCCGATCCCCTGAAAGCCAAGCCCCTACCCGAACCGCGCCCGCAGCCACTTCATCTGCGCCACTTCCTGATACGGCCCGCCACCCTCATGGTTGTTGAACTCGTATTCATTGATCGTCCGATCCGCCGATTGCAGCGCATTATACGCCCCGAACACCGTCGACGGCGGGCAGATGTCGTCCATCAGCGCCACCGAAAACAGGGCCGGCATCGCGCATTTCCGCGCCATGTTGACCCCGTCGAAATAGGCCGTCGTCGCAAAGACCTGCGCCACCCGGTCCCGGTGGACCGTCAGATAACGCGCAATCTCAAGGAACGGATCGCGCAGCGCCGTCCGCACCGCCCGGGGATAATCACAAAGGTAAGGCACATCCGGCATCAGCGCCGACACCCCGCCATGCAGCGCCGCCGCCGCCAGCGAAATCGCCCCGCCCTGACTGCCGCCCACCACAGCCACCCGCGCCGGGTCAATCGCCTCGTGTGCCACAAGGCAGTCGATCGCCTTCACGGCATCGGTATAGACCCGGCGGTAGTAATAGGTCTCGGGCGACAGGATCCCCCGCGTCATGTACCCCGGATGCGCCGGGTCCGACCCGTGCGGGTCCGGCGTATCGCCCCGGCTCCAGGTGCTGCCCTGTCCCCGCGTATCCATCCGGAAATAGGCATATCCCAGCGCGGCCCAGTGCAGCTTCTCGTGCGAAAATCCGCGCCCGCCGCCATAGCCCACATATTCCACGACCAGCGGCACCTTGCCCGCCCGCCCTTTGGGCAACACCAGCCAGCCCCGCACCGGATCGCCCGCAAAGCCGGGGAAAGTCACGTCAAAGGTCCCGAACGCCGAAACCGGGCTGTCCACCGGGACAAGGCTTATCGCCGTCCCATGCGCCCGCGCCTCGGTCAGCGTCTTGGCCCAGAAGGCATCGAAATCCTCCGGTTCCGTCACCGTGCTTTGAAACCGGGCCAGTTCGGGCTGCCGAATGTCAGAAAATGGCATAAAATCTCCTCCTGTTGCGGCGACCGTGCCCCTTCCGCCTCCGACCGTCAACGCCCCGGTTTGCGCAGCGCCGAAGGCGTTTGCCCGAACTGCCGCCTGAATGCCCGGCTCAGGACCGAGGGCGACGAAAACCCGGTCCGAAGCGCGATCTCGGCCAGCGGATGCCGCGTATCCGTCAGCATCCGCCGCGCCGCCTGTAACCGCAGCGATGTCGCAAAAGCCCCCGGCGTCAGGCCCAGAGCCGCCTGAAACAGGGTCTCCAGCCGTCGGGCCGAAACGCCGACCGCCGCCGCCGTCACCGCCACAGGCTCGGGTGCATCCAGCCGCGCCTCCATTCGCGCAATCGCCAGCGCTACACGGGGGTCAAGCCGCGGATCATGCGATGGCACCGCAATCTGCGGCTCCGCCCCGTCCCGCGCCGTGGTCAGGAACGATGCCGCCACCTGCCGCGCAAGCGCCGCCCCGTGCCGCGCCCCTATCAGATACAACATCAGGTCCGCAGCAGGTGCCGCGCCCCCGGCCGTGACCCGGTTCCCGTCAATGACAAAGCGGTCCGGCACCACCTCGACATCCGGATGCGCCGCCGCCAGATCCTCCAGATCCTCCCAATGCACCGTGGCCCTGTGCCCGTTCAACAAACCCGCCCGCGCCAGCACCCAGGGCGCCGCATCGATCCCGCCCACCAGCCGGAACTGCCACGCCATCCGCCGCAGATCCCGGATCAGGGGCCGCGTCGCCACCTCGGCCAGCCGATATCCCGCCACGACGATCAGCGCGTCTGCCCCCGCCGCCGCCCCCAGATCTCCCTCTGCCGGCAGCGCAAAGCCGCAAGTCAGTGGCACCGGCCCCCCGTCGGGCGACACCACGCGCCAGCGGAACGCCTCCGCCCCCAGATGCCGGTTCGCCGCCCGCATCGGATCAAGGACCGAGGCCACCTCAAGGATCGACGAATGCGGCAGGATCAGCACCGCCATCACAAGGGGCTCACGCGACGGCAGGAATATCGTTTCGGTTTGCGCCATGTTTCCTTCGTAAACAGCCAATCCTGCCCCCGCAATCCCGCTATGGTTTCCCCAGCCAGTAGGGGAACCACCATGCCGCTGACCATGAACCGCGAGGTCTTCATCACCTGTGCCGTCACAGGCTCGGGCGGCACGCAGGACCGCAGCCCGCATGTCCCCCGTTCGCCCACCCAGATCGCGGACTCGGCCATCGCGGCGGCCAAGGCCGGGGCCGCCGTTGTCCACTGCCACGTCCGCGACCCCGAAACCGGCAAACCAGCCCGCGACCCCGCCCTCTACCGCGAAGTGACCGAACGTATCCGCGATTCAGGCACCGATGTCGTTCTG
This sequence comes from Rhodobacterales bacterium, assembly GCA_026400355.1. Lineage (GTDB taxonomy): Bacteria > Pseudomonadota > Alphaproteobacteria > Rhodobacterales > Rhodobacteraceae > JAPLPE01. The sequence continues at coordinate 243,093 of JAPLPE010000013.1, forward strand.
AACCTTACCGCCGGGATGGGTGGCGACCTGCTCTTCGACGGTACCGAAGCCATGAACTGCATGTCCCGCCGGTCCGACATGGCCGGAGCCGCCGAACGCGTGGCCCATGTCGTCGAATGCCGGCCCGAAATCTGTACCCTTGACTGCGGCACGATGAACTTTGCCGAAGCCGATTATGTCATGGTCAATACCCCCGGCATGCTCCGCGACATGGCCACCAGGATGACCGCAGCGGGGGTAAGGATCGAGATCGAGGCCTTCGACACCGGCCACCTCTGGTTCGCCAAACAACTGGCTGCCGAAGGCATCATCCCATCGCCCACGTTAGTGCAACTTTGCATGGGCGTGCCCTGGGGCGCGCCGGATGACCTCAACACCTTCATGGCCATGGTTAACAATGTGCCCGCCGATTGGTTCTGGTCCGCCTTCTCGATCGGCCGCAACCAGATGGCCTATGTCGCCGCCGCTGTTCTGGCCGGCGGCAACGTCCGGGTGGGCCTCGAAGACAACCTCTGGCTCGACAAGGGCGTTCTCGCCACCAATGCGCAACTGGTGGAACGGGCCGTCACCATCATTGAAAACATGGGCGCCCGCGTCATCACCCCCGCCGAAGTCCGCACGCGCCTGTACCTCGAAAAAAGAGCGCCACGGTAGCGTTGGTGCAACCCAAGCGATCTGAATGGTGGGTTGCACCCACCTTGCATTCCACATTCACGGTAGGTTCGAAATGACCCAAAAGGCAGGCATCATAGGCGGCGGCGTCATCGGCGGCGGCTGGGCCGCGCGGTTCCTCCTCAACGGCTGGGACGTCTCCGTCTGCGACCCCGACCCCGAAGCCCCCCGCAAAGTGGGCGAGGTCCTGCGCAACGCCCGCGCGGCCCTGCCCGCCCTCTCGGACGGTCCCCTCCCGCCCGAAGGCAAGCTGACCTTCGCCAGCACCATCACCGAAGCAGTCGAAGGCGCGGCCTATATTCAGGAATCCGTCGGCGAACGCCTCGACCTCAAACACCGCGTTCTGGCCCAGATCCAGCAATCCTCCCACGGCGTCCCCATCGGCTCCTCCACCTCCGGCTTCAAGCCCTCAGAACTGCAAGAAGACGCCGCCGACCCCACGACCGTTCTCGTCGCCCATCCATTCAACCCGGTCTACCTCCTCCCTCTCGCCGAAGTCGTCCCCTCGCCCAAGACCTCGCCCGAGATCATCGCCCGGACCAAGGCGATCCTCACCGAAATCGGCATGTTCCCCCTCCACGTCCGCAAGGAAATCGATGCACATATCGCCGATCGCTTTCTCGAAGCGGTCTGGCGCGAGGCGCTCTGGCTCGTGAAGGACGGCGTCGCCACGACCGCCGAGATCGACGAGGCCATCCGCATGGGGTTCGGCCTCCGCTGGGGCCAGATGGGCCTCTTCGAAACCTACCGCGTGGCGGGGGGCGAGGCCGGGATGAAGCACTTCATGGCGCAATTCGGCCCCTGCCTCCAATGGCCCTGGACCAAACTCACCGACGTGCCCGAATTCAACGACGAACTGGTGGACCTTATCGCAGGACAGTCCGACGAACAGTCTGGCGCTTACACGATCCGCGAACTTGAACGCATCCGCGACCAGAACCTGATCGGCTTCCTCCGCGTGCTCAAGGATCGCAACTGGGGTGCTGGCAAGGTCCTCCTCGCCCATGACGCCGCCCGTCGTCAGGCCCTGCCCGACACGGCCCTCGGCGCGCCGCTCGAAACGGCCCGCATGGCAGTCCTGCCCGGCTGGATCGACTACAACGGCCACATGACCGAAAGCCGCTATCTCTTTGCAGCGTCCGAGACCACCGATGCCTTCCTCCGCCACATCGGCGCAGATATCTCCTACGTCGGCACGGGATACAGTTACTACACCGCCGAAACCCACATCATGCACCTGGGCGAGGCGAAACTGGGCGACGCCCTCACCGGTACGGTCCAGGTCCTCCATGCCGACGAAAAGCGCCTCCACATCTTCGTCCGCATCCTCAAGGACGGAAGCCCTGTCGCCACGCTCGAACAGATGTGCCTTCATGTCGACATGAAGGCAGGCAAGACCACGCCCGCCCCACGGGCCATCCTCGACCGCCTTCTGCCCATCGCCGCCGCCCACAAGGCACTGCCATGGCCCAAAGATGCCGGCCGCGCCATCGGTCAGAAAAAGGCCTGATCCCATGCAGTTCGCCCTGACCGAAGAACAACGCCTCATCATCGACACGACCCGCGCCTTCGTGGAAAATGAACTCTATCCGCACGAGGCCGAAGTTGAACGCACCGGCCACCTCCGTCCGGATCTGGTTAAGGAAATCCAGGCCAAGGCGATCGCCGCCGGCCTCTACGCCGCCAACATGCCCGAAGAGGTCGGCTGCGCGGGCCTCGATACCCTGACCTGGCTCCTCTACGAACGCGAACTCGGCCGCGCAAACTATGCGCTCCACTGGACCTGTGTCGCCCGCCCGTCCAACATCCTGCTCGCAGGAACCGAGGAACAGCGCCAGCGCTACCTCTACCCCTGCATCCGGGGCGAGAAATGGGACTGCCTCGCCATGACCGAGCCCGGCGCAGGCTCGGACCTGCGGGGCATGAAGGCGACGGCCCGTCAGGACGGCGACGACTGGATCCTGAACGGCACCAAGCATTTCATCAGCCACGCCGATACCGCCGATTTCACCATCGCCTTCATGGCCTCGGGCGAAGTACAGACGCCCCATGGCCCGAAGAAGCTCATCACCGCCTTCTTCGTCGACAAGGGCACTCCAGGCTTCAGCGTCCGCGACGGCTACCGCAACGTCAGCCACCGCGGCTATACCAATGCGATCCTCGACTTTGACAACGTCCGCCTGCCCGCCTCTCAGGTCCTCGGCGAATCCCACAAGGGCTTCGAGGTCGCCAACTCCTGGCTCGGTGCCACCCGCCTGCAGGTCGCGGCCACCTGCCTCGGCCGCGCCGACCGCGCCCTTGGTCACGCGATCTCCTATGCGGCGGAACGCAAGCAGTTCGGCCAGCAGATCGGCAAGTTCCAGGGCATCAGCTTCAAACTCGCCGACATGGCGACCGAGCTGAAGGCCGCCGAACTCCTCACCCTTTCGGCCGGATGGCACTACGATCAGGGCACAGCGACCGAAGCCGACATGAGCATGGCCAAACTCAAGGCGACCGAGGCGCTGGCCATGATCGCCGACGAGGCCATCCAGATCCACGGCGGCATGGGCCTGATGGACGACCTCCCCCTTGAACGCATCTGGCGCGATGCCCGCGTCGAACGCATCTGGGAAGGCACGAGCGAAATCCAGCGGCACATCATCAGCCGCGAACTCCTCCGCGCAGTGGGCGGCTGACAGGTCGCACGGGGGGCCGTCTGCCCCCCGCACCCCCCGAGGATACTTGAGGACAGAAAATGAAGAAGAATGCCGGGATGATTAGGGCTTCCTTAACCGACGAGCGCCATTCTGGTCATGCGGTACAGGCGGGGACGCTGATGACCGCGACAGGAAATGGCACCCTGCGGTCAACCTGGCCGCAGGGTGTTATCATTTTCTGTCCACAAGTATCCTCGGGGGTCCGGGGGCAGACAGCCCCCGGGTCCGGGGCCGGGCGGTCCGCTAACAGATGAGAGACCTCGCCCGCCTCCTCCGCCCCCGCTCCATCGCGGTCCTTGGCTCCGGCTGGGCCGCCAATGTCGTCGAACAATGCCGCAAGATGGGCTTTGACGGCCCCGTCTGGCCCGTCCACCCGACCCGTGACCAGATCGCGGGCGCCAAAGCGTACCCCTCACTCTCCGCCCTCCCCTCCGCCCCCGATGCCACCTTCATTGGTGTCAACCGCCACGCCACGCTCGATCTCGTGGCCGAACTGGCTGCCATGGGCGCAGGCGGGGCCACCTGCTTTGCCGCCGGCTGGACCGAGGCGGGCGAACCCGGCCTGCAGGCGAAACTGGTGCAGGCAGCGGGCGACATGCCGATCCTCGGACCAAACTGCTACGGCGTCATCAACTACCTCGACGGCGCACTCCTCTGGCCCGACCAGCATGGCGGTGTCCGGGTCGGCAGGGGCGTGGCGCTCCTCTCCCAGTCCTCCAACATCGTCATCAACCTGACCATGCAGGCCCGCGCCCTGCCCGTGGCCTATGTCGCCTGCCTTGGCAATGCAGCGCAGGTGGGTCTCGCCGAACTCGCCCGCGCCCTGCTGGCCGACGACAGGGTCACGGCACTCGGGATGTATGTCGAAGGCATCGACGACGCCCCTGCCCTCGCTGCCCTTGCCGAAGACGCTCGCGCCCGGGGCAAGGGCATCGTCTGCATCAAATCCGGCAAGACGGAACTGTCCCGCACCGCCGCAGCCTCCCACACCGCCTCACTCGCAGGCGGCGGCACAGCGTCCTCGGCCTTCCTCCGTCAGGCGGGCATTGCCGAGGTGGCGACCCTTCCCGAACTCATCGAGACGCTCAAAGTCTTTCACGTCCACGGCCCCCGGATCGGCCCCCGCCTCTGCTCACTCTCCTGCTCCGGCGGCGAAGCGGGCCTCGTGGCAGACCTTGCCGCCCCCGCCGGGATCAGCTTCCCACCCCCCTCCGACGCCCAGCGCACCCGGCTGGGCGAGATCCTTGGCCCCCTTGTCGCCATCGCCAACCCGCTGGACTACCACACTTTCATCTGGGGCGACGGGCCGCGCACGACCGATGTCTTCACCACCATGCTGCAGGGTTACGACGCGGGCATCTACATCATCGACCCGCCCCGGCCCGACCGCTGTGACCCCTCCTCCTTCCAGCCCGCGCTCGACGCCATCGTCGCCGCCGGCCGCGCCACCGGCAAACCGGCTTTTCCGGTAGCCTCCCTGCCCGAGAACTTTGACGAGGACCGTGCAACAGTGCTTATGGCCCAAGGCGTCGTCCCCCTCATGGGCCTCGACACTGCCCTTGGTGCGCTCAAGGCCGCGCAGCGCGACCCCGGCCGCCCCGGCTGGCGCCCCTGGGCGCGACGGGAAGAACGCCCGCAGATCATGCATGACGAAAATGCGGCAAAACAGATGCTGGCCGCCGCCGGGGTCACCGTCCCGCGCGGCATCAGTGCAAAGACACTGCGCGATCTCAACCTGGGTCAGGCGGGGTTAACCCCGCCCTATGCGCTCAAGGGTCTGGGCTTTGCGCACAAGACAGAGGCGGGGGCCGTCCGTCTCAACCTCACCACCCTCGACAATCAGTCCGACATCCCCGGTGCAAAGGGTTACCTTGTCGAGGAAATGGTAGCCGACGCCGTGGCGGAAGTTCTGATCGGCCTCCGCCGCGATCCCGTCTATGGCGCGACCCTGACCCTCGGCCTTGGCGGCACGGCGACGGAACTCCTCGCTGATACGGTCACGCTCGTTCTGCCCGTCACGGCTGCTGACATAGCCGAAGCCCTCACCCGCCTCCGCCTTTGGCCGCTTCTCAATGGCTACCGGGGAAGAACAAAGGCCGACACCGCCGCCATCGCCGCAACAGCCCTCGCCCTGCAAGACCTGATGGCCGCCCGCCCCGGTCTGACCGAAATCGAGATCAACCCGCTCATGGTCCGCGCCAAAGGCGCCGTGGCCGTCGATGCCGTCATCTGGGAGGATGCACCCTGAATGGACATGCTGACCGAAGGCCCGATCCGCACCCGCCGCGACGGCGCGATCCTCGAGGTCACGCTGGATCGCCCCAAGGCCAACGCCATCGACCTGGCCACCAGCCGGATCATGGGCCAGACCTTTCGCGACTTCCGCGATGACGAGACACTCCGCGTCGCGATCATGCGGGCGGAGGGCGGGAAATTCTTCTGCCCCGGCTGGGATCTCAAGGCTGCCGCCGCCGGTGACGCGGTCGACGGTGACTATGGCATGGGCGGCTTCGGCGGTCTGCAGGAACTCCCCAACCTGAACAAACCCGTCATCTGCGCCGTCAATGGCATCTGCTGCGGCGGGGGGCTGGAACTCGCCCTGTCCTGCGACCTGATCCTTGCCTCCGACAACGCCACCTTCGCTTTGCCCGAAATCCGTTCCGGCACCGTGGCAGACGCCGCCTCGATCAAACTCCCCAAGCGCATCCCCTACCATGTCGCGATGGACCTCCTCCTCACCGGCCGCTGGTTCGATGCCGATGAAGCGCTGCGCTGGGGCCTTCTCAAGGAGATCACGACACCCGCCGACCTCCTGCCCAAGACCTGGGACCTCGCCCGCCTCCTCGCCTCGGGGCCGCCGCTCGTGTTTGCCGCAATCAAGGAAGTCGTGCGCGAGGCCGAGGCAATGCGCTTTCAGGACGCGCTCAACCGCATCACCAAACGCCAGTTGCCCACCGTTGACCGCCTCTACGGGTCCGAAGACAACAAGGAAGGTTTCCGCGCCTTTGCCGAAAAGCGCGACCCGGTCTGGAAGGGGAAGTAAAGCGCCAGAGGACGCGTTGCGCGCTCCCCTGCAGTATTTGCCCCAAGCCGAAACCTACCGATCAAGGCGAAAAACCTGCCCCTTCCCCATTTTCTGTCCCCAAATATCCCGGGGGGAGGCGCAGCCAGGGGGGCAGAGCCCCCCCTCTGCCGCCTCAGTCAGGGCGCGACATATCCCACCAGCGCCTTGACCTCGCAGAAATCATGGATGCCCCAGTCGGCATATTCACGCCCGTTGCCCGACTGCTTGTAGCCGCCGAAGGGCGCGAAAAGGTCCCAGGCCGGGCCATTGATCTGCACCTGCCCCGCCCGCAACGCCCGCGCGACACGGCCGACAAGGGCCGGGTCCGTGCCCTGTATATAGGCCGCAAGCCCGTATTGCGTATCATTGGCAATCCCGATTGCCTCCTCGACCGTATCGTAGGCCAGGATCGACAGGACCGGCCCAAAGATCTCTTCCCGTGACACCGTCATCCCCGGCGTCACATCGGCAAAGACCGTCGGGCGCACATAATGCCCCGCGTTCAGCCCGCCGGGCCGTCCCAGACCACCCGCGGCCAAAGTCGCCCCTTCCTCGATCCCCGCCCTGATCAGCCGCTGGATCTTGTCCCACTGCAGCCCGCTCACCACCGGCCCCAGATCAACACCTGCCACCGTGGGGTCCCCCACGACCAGCGCCTGCGCAACCCCGGCCGCCACCGCCGCCGCCTCATCCATACGCGCACGCGGCACCAGCATCCGCGTCGGCGCATCGCAGGACTGGCCCGAATTCGCAAAACAAAGCCGCGCGCCCTCGTCCACTGCCCTGGCGAAATCGCAATCGGGCAGAAGGATGTTGGCGGACTTTCCACCCAACTCCTGCGCCACCCGCTTGACCGTGGGCGCAGCCGCCTGCGCCACCTGAATGCCCGCCCGGGTCGACCCGGTAAAGGACACCATGTCAACCTCCGAATGACTGGCCAGAACCTGCCCCACCTCGGGCCCTGTCCCGTTGACAAGGTTGAACACACCTGCAGGCGTGCCCGCCTCATCCATGATCTCGGCCCAGATCAGCCCAGACAGCGGCGCGATCTCGGACGGCTTCAGCACCATCGTGCAGCCCGCGACCAAAGCCGGGGCCACCTTGCAGGTGATCTGGTTCATCGGCCAGTTCCAAGGTGTGATCAGTGCGACTACCCCGATCCCCTCGCGCACGATCTGGCTGTTGGACCGGTGTTCCTCCCAGACGAACCGTTCTGCCGCCTCGAGCGTCGCGCCGATATGCGCCACCCCGGCCCAGGCCTGCGCTTCGCGCGCAAAGGACAAGGGCGCTCCCATCTCGGCCGAAATCGCCTGCGCGATCTCTTCGGACCGCGCCTCGTAGATCTCCATGATCCGCCGCAACAACGCGATCCGCTCGGCCACCGGTGTCACAGTCCAGCCCGCAAAGGCCGCCCGCGCCCCGAGAATCGCCCGCTCCGCATCCGCGACAGACCCCAGCGCCAGCGTCCCGATCACCGCCTCATTGGCCGGGTTCTCCACCGGCATCGTGCTGCCCCCCGGCCCCGGCGCGACCCAGGCCCCGTTGATGTAGAACTGACCCAACCGCTCCAAAGCGCTCATGCCTTCAACCCCTCGTCATTGAAATGGCGCGGAAAATACGCCGCCGCCGTGCTCATCACGGTCCGCAGCCCCTCCTCGCGGGAATAGGGCGCATCCATCGTCATCAGGTCAAGCCAGACACCCTCGACCGTCACCCGCAGCGCGCGGGCCACGATCACCGGATCGCCCGCATAGCCGCCTTTGGCGATCAGTCGCGCGCAGATGCCCTCCAGCATCCGGTTGTACCGCTCGTCATTGGCCCCGTAATTCTCCTGATAGATCGGCCGCGACTGCGCCTCGCCCCAGAAGCTGCACCAGGCCGACAGCCGCGCGGGCGTGCAGAGCGCTGGCTCGAAATCCGCCTTCAACAGCGCCTCGATCTGCCGCGCCGCATCATCATCGGGGACCATTGCCAGCGCCCTGCCCCAGTTGTCCCGGTACTCCTCGGCCAGATAGGCCAGCGTTTCCGACAACAGCCCTTCCTTGGTCGAGAAGTGAAAATTGACAAGCCCGTGCGACAGCCCCGCCTTCTTCGCCACATCCGTCAAGGTGGTCCGGGCATAACCACTCTCGGCGATCACCTCGATCGTCGCCTCGATCAGCTGCGCCTTGCGCGCCTCACGGCTCGCTTTGCGGGGCTTCTTCGCTTCAGGGGCAGCATCAGGCACAGATCGAGGTCCCTCCAGAATGGTCTTGTTCAATCTGTAGAACCTCTTGCGGCGGGGGGAAGGGGCAACGTCATGAAAGGTCATTATCAGATCCTGATTGACAGTCCAGTCAATACGCGGGCAGGCTACGACCATTGGTCTCGCATCCCACAAGGGCAGGCGCGGCCCCAAGCCGGAAAGCCTGACCCATGCGTGACCTCACCAAATCCAACGCCCAGTTCAAACAGGCCGTCAAACGCCTGCCGCTCGGCGTCTCCTCCTCCTTCCGTTACTGGGGCGAAGAACGGACGATCTATGTCGCACGGGGCAAAGGTGGCCGGGTCTGGGACATCGACGGCAACGAATACGTGGACTACCGCCTCGGCTACGGACCCGCAATCCTTGGCTATGCCGACGACCGCGTTGACGAAGCCGCCAAACGCGGGATGGAGATCGGCGGCGTCTTTGCCCTCTCCACCGAACGCGAACTCATCGTCGCCGACCGCATCTGCAAGATGGTCCCCGGCATGGACCTCGTCCGCTTCTCGAACTCAGGAACCGAGGCCGTGATGGCCGCCCTTCGCCTCGCCCGCGCACATACCGGACGCGACAGTTATCTGCTTGTCGAGGGCGGCTACCACGGCCTGTTCGACGCCGCGATGTGGATGGCCAATGTCGAAGAATGGGACGCCCGCAGCAACCGCGACCCCGAAGTTGTGCCCTATTCCAAAGGCATCCCCCAGACGCTCAAGGCCCTCGCCCACCTTGTCCCCATGAACGACATGCAGCGGCTTGAAGACACGTTCAAGGCGCAGGGCCACACGATGGCCGCCATGCTGATTGAACCGATCCAGGGCAATTGCTGCGGCATCTCGGCCCGCGCTGACTATGTCCAACTGGCCCGGAAGCTCTGCGACCAGTACGGCGTCCTTCTCATCATCGACGAGGTGAAAACCGGCTTCCGTGTCGCCAAGGGCGGCATCCAGTCTATCCTCGGCGTCGTCCCCGATATCGCGACCTTCGCCAAGGCGATGGGCAACGGCTATCCGATCAGTGCCATCGCCGGGCGCGAAGAAGTCATGCGCACCTTCAACTTCGGCAAAGCCGCCCACGGCGGCACCTACACCGCCCATTCCGTCAGCCTCGCCGCCGCCGAAGAATGCCTCCGCATCCTTGATGAAACAACCGCGCTGGCCGATCTCGCCACCTATGGCGAAAACCTCAAGGCCGGGATTTCCACGATCCTCAAGGCCCGCGACATCACCTATTCCTTCACAGGCCACCCCTCCATGTTCGGCCTCTTCTTTGCGAAAACTCCACCCGACAACTACCGTGCGTGGAAAACCTCGGATTATTCCTTCTACGACACGATGGCCTACCATCTGCATGACGCGGGCATCATCTGCGAACCCGACTCGCGCGAACCCCTCTTCATGTGCGCCGCCCATGACGCCTCTTGTCTGGCAGACACGCTCAAGGCGTTCGAAACGGCCGTTGATTTGACGCTCGAGCAAATGGAAGAGGCATGACCTGCGACGCCCTCATCATCGGCGCAGGCCATAATGGCCTCGTCACGGCCTGTTACCTCGCGCGCGCCGGGATGAAGGTCACGGTCGCGGAAAAGAACGACTGGATCGGCGGCGCCGCTGTCAGCCGCGAACTTTACCCCGGCTTCACCTATTCCAACTGCTCCTACGTCTGCTCCCTCTTCCGGCCCGAGATCATGCGCGATCTCGAACTCCCCAGATACGGCCTCCAGATCCTCCCCTACGAAGGCGGCGTCGTCTTCATGGAAAACGGCGACTATCTCGGCATGTTCCGCGATCATGACGCGAACCGCCGCGAATTCGCCCGCCACTCGCCCCGCGATGCCGAAGCCTACGACCGCTATTCCCGCGACATCATGCGCCACTGCCGGTTCATCCGCCCGCTTCTTATGCGCACCCCACCCGATCCCTCCTCGTTCAAGCCGCGCGATCTGTCCGAACTCGCCTATCTCGGCCGCAAGGCCATGGAACTGTCCGAAGTCCAGATCAGCGACATGATCCGCTTCTGGACCATGTCCATCTCGGACTTCCTCGACGGCTATTTCGAAAGCCCGGTGATCAAGGCCTACCTCGCCGTCTCGGCCATCATCGGCACGGCGCTTGGCCCGATGTCCCCCGGTTCGGCCTATGTGCTCTTGCATCACTACATGGGCGATGTGGACGGCAACGTCGGCGCATGGGGCTTTGCCCGCGGTGGCATGGGCGCGATCACGCAGGCCCTCAAGGCCTCGCTCGAGGCTTCGGGCGGCACGATCAAGGCGGGCCACGGCGTCGAAAAGGTCCTTGTCCGCAACGGCCGGGCCGTCGGCGTCGAACTCGACAACGGCGAAACACTGCACGCCACCCGCGTGATCTCCAACATGGACGTCAGGCGCACCTTCCTCAAGCATGTCGCCGCCGACGAACTCCCCTCCGATTTCGTCCGTCAGGTCAAACGGTTCAAGACGCGCGGGTCCTCCGGCAAACTCAACATCGCCCTCGACGCCGCACCGAAATTCACCGCCCTTCCCGAAGGCGCGCCCAACCTGCGCGGCGACCTTCACTTCACCGATACCGTTGAACGCATGGAACGCGCCTATGACGACTGGAAATCCGGCCATTTCACCCGCGACCCGTTTCAGGACGTCATGATCCCCACGATGATCGACCCGACGATGACGCCGCCGGGCAAGCATTTCATGTCCTGCTTCGTCCAATATGCCCCGCCCAGGATCGAAGGCCGGGACTGGACCGATGCCGACCGTGATGCCTTTGGTCAGGCCTGCGTCAACCAGATCAACCGCTTCGCTCCCGGCTTCAAGGACCTCATCCTGCATATGGAGGTCCGCACCCCGCGCGAGCTTGAGGCCGAAGTGGGCCTCACCGAAGGCAACATCTTTCAGGGCGAACTCACCTTCGACCAGCTTCTCTTCAACCGCCCCGTTCCCGGCTACGCCCAATACCGCAGCCCGATCAAGGCCTTGTGGATGTGCGGCTCTTCCACCCATCCCGGTGGCGGCGTCATGGGCGCCCCTGGCCGCAACGCCGCCGCCGAAATCCTCCGCGACGCCCGCATGGGCATCGACATGAGTGACGCCTATGCCGTCCTCTGATGTGATCGTCATCGGCGGCGGCCCGAACGGCCTCGCCGCCGCCACCCGCCTGGCCCAGTCCGGTCGCCGCGTGACCCTTGTCGAAGCGCAGCCCCAGGTCGGCGGCGGCGCTGCCACGACTGAATTCCACACCGGCTACCGCACCTCCGCCCTCGCCCATATCCTGCAAGGCCCCGACGCCCGTGTCGCGTCCGCGATGAAGCTTGACGCTCACGGCCTCCGCCTCTCCACCCCCCTCACCACCGCCGTCCCCGGCATCGATCCGCTGACCATGCAGGGCACGTTCGGCAAGGTCTCGGGCCTCGCCGCGACCGACCTCGCCGCATGGTCCGAACTGCAGGAACGCCTCACCCGATTTGCCCGCCTCCTCGCCCCCATGCGCCAGATGACCCCGCCCCGCCCCGCCGCCAAGGCGGGCAATGACCTGTGGAACCTCGGCAAACTCGGCCTCTCGCTCCGCTCCATGGGCAAGGTCGAATTCCGCGAACTCCTGCGGATGCTGCTCATCAACGTGGCCGACGTGCTCGAAGATGACCTGACCGACGACCGCCTCATGGGCCTTCTCGCATTCGACGCCACCCTTGGCGCTTGGGCAGGCCCCCGGTCGCCCAACTCGCTCATCGTCTACCTCAACCGCATCGCAGCCGGTGAAACGCTCACCCTGCCGATGGGCGGCATGGGCTCGGTTGCCGCCGCCATGCGCAAAGCGGCCGAGGCTGCAGGCGTCACGGTCCTCACCGGCTCCCCCGTCGACCGGATCGACATGGCCGCCGATATCGTCATCGGGGTCACGCTCGCCAATGGCGAAAACTTTGCCGCCGGGGCGGTCCTCTCGGCCATCTGCCCCCGCCGCACTCTTGAAACTCTCGTCGGCCCCCGCTACCTCGACACCGGCTTTATCCGCCGCGCCCGCGCGATCAAGTCGCGCGGTGGGGCCGCCAAACTCCACCTCGCCCTGACCGGCGCGCCACATTTCCCTGCCGCCGACCTCACCTGGCGCATTGTCCTCGCCCCCTCGGTCAACGCCGTAGAAAACGCCTTCAACCCGGTCAAATACGGCGAAGTCCCCGACGCCCCGGTCATGGAAATCACCTTCCCCACCGCCCATGACCCCAGCCTCGCGCCCTCCGGCCACCACGTCCTCTCCGCCGTGGTCCAGTTCGCCCCCCACGCCCCCAAGGATCGCGACGCGGCCCGCGCCCAGATGCTCCAGAACACCCTGAACGTGCTGGAAACTGCCGCCCCCGGCCTCCGCCCCCTCATCGCCCACGCCGAAATCCTCATGCCTTACGATATCGAAGACCGCTTCGGCATGTCTGGCGGCTCATGGCACCACGGCGATCTTGCCGTCGAACAGATGCTTTTCCTGCGCCCCTTTGCAGGTGTCAGCCAATACAACACCCCCATCCCCGGCCTGTGGCTCGGCGGTGCGGGCAGTCATCCCGGCGGCGGCATCTCGGGCGCGGCAGGCTGGAACGCCGCGACCCAACTCCTGCAGGGGGCCAAGCCATGATCGCCCGCCTCCATTTCAACAAACACCTGCTGGAAACCCCCTTCTACCCGCGCACGGCACCGCTCAACAAGCATTCCGAATGGGGCGCATGGTCGGGCCACCTCTCCGCCACGGGCTTTGGCGATACCGAAATGGAATATACCGCCATCCGCAACGGTGCCTCGGTCTATGACCTCTGCCCGATGGTCAAATACCGCATCACCGGCCCTGATGCCGTGGCCTATCTTGACCGCCTGACTGTCCGCAACGTCGCCAAACTCACCCCCGGCGGCGTCCACTACACTGTCTGGTGCGACGACGCGGGCAAGGTGCTCGACGACGGCACCCTCTTCCGCCATGGGCCGCAGGATTTCCTCCTCTGCTGTCAAGAGCGCCACCTGCCGTGGCTGACCGACGCGACCCTCGGCTTTGAAGTGGCTGTCGAGGAGATCACCGAAACGATCGCCGCTCTCTCCCTCCAAGGCCCCTGCACCGCCTCGGTCCTCTCCGCCGCGGGCTGGGACGTCTCCTCACTCAGACCCTTCCGCATGACCAAGGTGCCCTTCGACGGGACCACCCTCACGATCTCGCGCACCGGCTTCACCGGTGATCTCGGCTACGAGCTTTGGATCGGCCCCGCCCATGCGCTCGCCCTCTGGGACCACCTCTTCACCGCAGGCGCCCCGTGGGGCATCCGACCCATCGGATCGGACGCGCTCAACATGGCCCGGATCGAGGCCGGGTTCCTCATCGCCGGAATGGACTTCATCCCCGCCGAACAGGCATTGCGAGAGGACCGCGTCCGCTCGCCCTTCGAACTCGGCCTTGACTGGCTCATCGACTGGAACAAGGATCATTTCAATGGTCGCCGCGCCCTGATCCGCGAACGCGAAAGCCGGGCCTCGCAATGGTCCCTCGTCGGCCTTGATATCGCAGGCAACGTAAGCGCCGAAGGCTCGCTCATCTACCACGCCAAGCAGAAAGAGGTTGGCTACATCACCGCCGCCCTCTGGTCCCCCACGACAAAACGCAACCTCGCCATCGCGCATCTGAAGCGCCCCTACGCCGCCGCGAAATCCGACAACCTCTGGGTCGAAATCTACGCCCTCCGCGAACTCCAGTATGTCAAGCTGATGGTGCCTGCCCGGATCACCCCCCGCCCCTTCTTCACGCCGGCGCGCCGACGCGCCACGCCCCCGGGACGGTTCTGATGGACACGCCCCTACTCGACCACTGCCCGCCCACCCTCCCGCGCGAGGCCTATGTGGACCCCGCATGGTTCGCCCGGGAAATGCGGGCGATCTGGTCCCGCGACTGGGTCTGCGCCGGCCGCACGGATCAATTCCCTGCCGGCACGATACGCCGTATTGCCGTCGCAGGGCAAAGCATCATCGTCCTGCACGACGGCGCATCCCTCCGCGCCTTCCAAAACGTCTGCCGCCACCGGGGCTCCGAACTCTGCGCCACCGACACGGCCCAGCGCGGCAAACTCATCACCTGCCCCTACCACGCCTGGTCCTATGCCACCGACGGCCGCCTCGTCTCGACCGCCTGCGCCACTCCGACGCCCGACTTCCGGAAAGAGGATCACAGCCTCCTCCCCGTCGCCGCGACCGAATGGAACGGCTTCCTTTTCCTCTCCCTCTCCACGAACCCCGGCCCCCTCGAACCCGACATGGGTCTCGACGCGCTCGCCCACTGGCCCATGACTACCCTCAAAACCGGCCACGTCCTTGAAAAAACCCTCGCCTGCAACTGGAAGGTCTACTGGGAAAACTACAGCGAATGCCTGCACTGCCCCGGCATCCACCCCGAACTTTGCGATATGGTCCCGATCTATTCAAAAGGCATCATGTCCCCGGCTGAGGACGCCACTTCGGACGGCACTCCCAAAGCCCCGCTAAAACCCGGCGCCGAAAGCTGGACGATGACGGGCGAACCCTCTGCCCCCGCCTTCGCCACCCTCACCCCGCAGGAACGCGCCGAGGGCTTCCGCTTCGTCACTCTCTGGCCCACCATGTATATCGTGGCCCATGTGGACTATGTCCGCGCCGTCACCCTGACGCCGATCAACCCCGAGGAAACCCTCCTCCGCGCCGAATGGCTCTTCCCGCCCGAAACGCTGGCCCGCCCCGGTTTCGACCACCGCACCGTCACCGACTTTGCGACCATCGTTATGGAACAGGACGGTGCCGCCTGCGAGATGAACCAGCGCGGCCTCCGTTCCCCCGCCTACACGCGCGGCACCCTCATGCCGCAGGAATTCGACATCGCCCGCCTTCACGGCTGGGTGAAGGACCGCCTCTCGACCGGAGCACAGCCATGAACCAGCTCACCCCCAAACCCGTCCCGAACGAATGGAACCGCCGTGGCCTGCCCCCCTGGACCTACCACTCCCCTGCGCTTTTCCAACAGGAACGGTGCGAGATCTTCCTCACCCACTGGCAGATCGCAGGCCATGTGAACGACATCCCCGCCCCCGGCGACTGGCTGTCGTTTGACATGTTGGGCGAACGCGCACTTGTCATGCGCGGACAGGACGGCGTCGTCCGCGCCTTCCACAACCTCTGCCGCCACCGGGGTGCCCGCCTGACAGACGGCCCCGCCGGGCATTGCAAGGGTGCGCTCGTCTGCCCCTTTCACGGCTGGGTCTACAACACCGACGGCACGCTGCGCGGCCCCGCCCGCCCCGAAACCTTCGGGCAGATGGACCGAAGCCAGTTCGGCCTGAAACCGATCGACAGCGAAGTCTGGAACGGTTTCATCTTCCTTCGCTTCACCCCCGGCCCTCAGCCTCCCTTGGCCGAAATGCTTGGCCCATTCGCCCCCGATTTCACGGATTATAAGGCAGCCGACCTTCTGCCGGTGGATAGCCCAAGCTGGACCACAACCCTGCCCGTCAACTGGAAATCCGTCCGCGATGTTGACAACGAAGGCTACCACGTCGCCATGGCCCATCCCGGCCTGCAGGATCTCTACGGCCGCACCTACCGCGACTTTGTCAACGAAGACGGCCTCGCATGGAGCACAGCCACCTTCGGCGACGCCCCCGGCCGCCTATGGTCGGTCAAGAATTACGTAGCCCTTTCACCAATCCCCGCCGACCTGCCCCTGCATCTGCAACGCGCCTGGACCTACTACGGCCTCTTTCCCAATGCAGTGATCGCCTTCACGCCCGAAAGCGCCCAATACTACCAGGACATTCCCATCTCAGCGACCGAAACGCGCCTGCAGGGCCGCCTCTACCGCCGCCCGAACGAAACCCGCAAGTCACGCATCGCCCGCTACCTCGCCTCCCGCATCGACCGCGACACCTCGGCCGAGGATCAGCAGCTTTCCATCTGGTCTAACGAATCAATGAAGTCATCGGCCTTCGAAGGCTTCCACCTCTCCGACCTCGAATACGGAGTGCGCAACCATCATGATCAGTTGCGCAAACTCCTTCCGGCCTACAGCGAAGAGACCGAGCCTTCACAACCCGCCGTGGCGTAACGTCAACCAGAAGTGTGCTTCACCCGGCCCCACAAGTCCGTAACAACTGCATGAACAAAAGAACAAATCGGGAGGAATACTCGTGCTGAACAAGCTGAACCGCCGCAGCGCTCTCACCGCCATCGGCGGCGGGCTGGCCATGCCCTTCGTCCGCCCCTCCTGGGCGCAGGCGGGCACGGTGAACGTCTACAACTGGGCCGACTACATCGGCGAAACGACACTTGCCGATTTCGAAGCCGCCACCGGCATCGGCGTCGTCTATGACAACTACTCCAGCGCCGAGGAAATGCAGGCCAAGATGCTCGCAGGCTTCACCGGCTACGATGTCGTCGACATGGACGGCCGCGCCATGCCGCAGTTCATCGCCGCCGGGGTCTATCAGAAGATCGACAGATCGCGGCTCCCCGGCTGGTCCAATCTCTCGCCCAAGATCCTCGAAATCCTCAACAGCTGGGATCCCGATGCCGCCTACAGCATGCCCTACATGTGGGGAACTGTTGGCTTTGCCTTCAACATGGCCATGATCCGCGAACGCATTCCAGATCTTGACCTGACGGACATGAGCTTCCTTTTCGACCCTTCCAAGTCCGCCCTGCTGGCCGACTGCGGTATCTCCGTCCTCGACAGCCCGACCGACACGATCCCGATGGCGCTCAGCTATCTGGGCCTTGATCCCAACAGCAGCAATCCGGCCGATTACGACAAGGTCATCGAACTCTACGCGGCGATCCGGGAAAACATCCGCACCTTCGACAACAACAACTATCTCAACGCCCTTCCGAACGGTGAAGTCTGCCTCGTGAACAGCTGGTCGGGCGACTATGCCGTGGCCGCGACCCGCGCCGCCGAAGCCGGGCTCGACATGGAACTGACCTATGTCGTGCCCAAGACCGGCGCTCCGGTCTGGCTCGATGTGTTTTGCATCCCCGCCGACGCCCCGAATGCAGATAATGCCTATGCCTTCCTCGACTTCATGCTGAAACCCGAGGTGATCGCAGGCTGCACCAATTACATCTGGTACGCCAACGCCAACGAGGCCTCCAAACCCTTGATCAACCCCGACATCCTGAACGATCCCGCCGTCTATCCGACCGAAGAGATCATGTCGCGGATGTTCGCCCCCAAACCCCTGACCGAAGATCAGGAACGCGCCATCACCCGAAGCTGGCAAACGATCAAGACGGGTTGAGGCGCGCCCCCGGTGACACCCGCAACGGACATGCCAGGCCCACCGGCCGTCACCCGCGTAGGGAACGCATCTTGCGCAGCTTGCGTCCGGTTTCACTGCTGGAACAACCTGCATCCCGAGGGAAGTCAAACACACCATTCCGTTCCTGCACCTGAGCGGGATCAGCGGGGGCCCCGGTGGGGCCACCGCGCCGCTCACACGCCACCGTCCCAACCGGCCCCGGTCGCACCAACCTCGCCAGAGGGCAGCGCCTGCCCGGAACGCTATGGCGTCCGGGGCAGAAACCATGCCCCGCCCCACATGACCAAGGCAATGGCCTTGATCAATCCCGCATAGGCTGCATGCTCGCACACATCACCCCTCCAACGCACCCGGGCCGGGTGTCACCCCGCCCCACGTCAACCCGCGTGGGGCGGGGTTCACCCCGCCACTCCCCACACCGCCCAAACCCCAGATGAAGGACTCCCCCATGCCCGACGCCGCCCTCGCCCCGGCCCCGGCGCAAACCCCGCTCCCCTTCGTCCGCATCCAGGGCGTCACGAAGAACTTCGGCACCTTCAAGGCCGTTGACGATGTCTCTTTCGACATCCAAAAAGGCGAAATCTTCTCCCTCCTCGGCGGCTCAGGCTGCGGCAAGACCACCCTCCTGCGCATGCTGGCCGGTTTCGAGGAACCCACCGCCGGCACCGTCTGGATCGACGGGCAGGACATGACATCCGTCCCCGCCTATGACCGCCCCGTCCACATGATGTTCCAG
Source organism: Rhodobacterales bacterium (assembly GCA_026400355.1). Lineage (GTDB taxonomy): Bacteria > Pseudomonadota > Alphaproteobacteria > Rhodobacterales > Rhodobacteraceae > JAPLPE01. The sequence goes on from JAPLPE010000013.1 coordinate 261,803, forward strand.
TCCTACGCCCTCTTTCCCCACATGACCGTGGAGAAGAACATCGGCTACGGCCTGAAACACGAACCCATGACCAAAGCCCAGCGCGCCGACCGCGTGCGCGAAATGCTCGACCTCGTCCAGCTCACCCCTTTTGCCGCCCGCAAGCCACACCAGATTTCAGGCGGCCAGCGCCAGCGCGTGGCGCTCGCCAGGGCCCTCGCACGCGCGCCCAAACTCCTCCTCCTCGACGAACCCCTCGCCGCGCTGGACAAGAAACTCCGCGAACACACCCAATTCGAACTGATGAACATTCAGGACAGGACCGGCATCACCTTCGTCGTCGTGACCCACGATCAGGAAGAGGCGATGACCCTCTCCTCACGCTTGGCTGTGATGGACAAGGGCCGGATCATGCAGATCGGCACATCCACCGAAATCTACGAATACCCGAAAAAGAAATTCGTGGCCTCCTTCATCGGCTCGATCAACAGCTTTGACGGCACCGTCAGTCAGATCACCGGCCCCGAGGCTCTGATCGACATCCCCGACCTCGGCAGCCCGATGCGCGCCACGGCCATCGCGGGCCTCGCCCCCGGACAGCCGGTAACCCTTGCCGTCCGGCCCGAAAAGCTTTCAATCGGCCGCGACCGCCCCGAAGGCGCGAACGTCATCCGTGGTCAGGTCGAAGGTGTGGCCTACTTCGGCAAGGACTCCCTCTACCGTGTCCGCCTGCCCGGGGGCCGGGTCCTTTCGGTCAGCGCCGTCAACGCCCGCCGCGCCGGGGAACATGACCGCGTGGCCGACTGGGATGACGAGGTCTGGCTCGCCTTCGCTCCCTCCTCCGCGATCCTGCTGACGGAGTGACGATGACAGCCCGTCTTTCCGACTGGTTCAACAAAAGGGGATGGGCCGCACTCATCATCTGGCTGCCCTATATATGGCTCGTCGTCTTCTTCCTCATCCCCTTCGTGATCGTGCTGGGGATGAGCTTCGCAACCCGCACCTCCACCGCGCCCCCCTTCGGCTTTGGCGGCGAAGACCCGATCCTCAATCTGGAAAGCTACCAGCGCCTCTTCTCGGACACGCTCTATATCCGCGCCTACCTCACCTCGGTCGGGAATGCCGTGGTGGCGACAGTGTTCTGCCTCCTCATCGGCTACCCTATGGCGCTTGGCCTCACCCGGGTCTCGTCCACATGGCGAACGATCCTCCTGATGCTGGTGATCCTGCCTTTCTGGACTTCGTTCCTGCTGCGCGTCTACGCTTGGATGGGCCTCATGGGCACCAACTCCTGGTTCAACCGCCTGCTCACCGACATCTGGAACGCGCTCACGCCCGAGGCATGGGAAATCGCCCATGTCACCATGATGAACACCAACTTCGCCGTGGTCCTCGTCATGGTCTATTCCTACCTGCCCTTCATGATCCTGCCGCTCTACGCCAACCTCGAACGGCTCGACCCCGCTCTTGACGAGGCCGCGATGGACCTCGGCTCTCGTCCCCTGCGCGTCTTCTGGGACGTGACCCTGCCACAATCCATCCCCGGCATCATCGCCGGCGGCATGCTCGTCTTCATTCCCGCTTGCGGTGAACTCATCATCCCCAGCCTGGTGGGTGACGCCTCAAGCCCCATGATCGGCCGCGTCATCTCGGACGAATTCACTTCTTCCCGCGACTGGCCCATGGCCTCGGCTGTGGCGGTGGCGCTCCTCGTCCTCCTTGTCGTGCCGCTCATGGTCTACAGCTACTTTGAAAGCCGCGCGAACGCCGTGAAGGCGACCAAGGGTGCCCCATGAACCGCCGTCCCCTCTTCCTGATCGGGATGCTCTGCTTCGGATTTGCATTCTTCTACATCCCGATCCTGTCGATGATCCTCTTCTCCTTCAACGACTCGCGCCTTGCGACCGTCTGGGGCGGCTTCTCTACGAAATGGTATGCCGAGCTTTTCCGGAACGATAAGGTCATCGAGGCCGCCCTTCTCTCGCTGAGAATCGCGCTCATCAGCGCCACCTTCGCCACGATCCTCGGCACCATGACAGGCATCGCAATGGCCCGCTTCCGCCGCTTCAAGGGCCGCACCCTCCTCTCCGGCCTCGTCACGGCTCCGCTGGTCATGCCCGAGGTCATCACCGGCATAGCCTCGCTCATGCTCTTCATCCTCATGGCCCAATGGCTCGGCTGGCCCGCCCAGCGCGGCTTCACCACGATCACTTTGGCGCACATCACCTTCTCCATGGTCTTTGTCACCACCGTCGTGCATTCCCGCATGATCCAGGCCGATGTCTCCATCGAAGAGGCTGCCGTGGACCTTGGCTCCAAACCCTGGCAAGTCCTGCGCGACATCACCCTGCCCGTCATCTCGCCTGCAATCTTCTCGGGCTGGCTCCTCGCATTCACGATCTCGATCGACGACGTCGTCATCTCGAACTTCGTCACCGGCCCCGGCAACACGACGCTCCCCATCCTGATCTGGTCCAAGGTCAAGCTGGGCGTCACCCCCGATATCAACGCGCTCGCCACCATCACGGTTGTCATCGTCGGCATCGGCGTCATCATCGCAGGCACCCTCCTGCAACGCGCTGAAAAGCGCCGCCTGCGTGACGAACGCATGGCCTATCGTGACAATCTCTGAATGGACGACGCCCTCCTCATCCACACGCCCCCCGGACTGCCCGGCTCCGGCCGCATCCGCTACGCCGCAGCCATGCGCCACTGGTCGCAAGGCTTGCTTTCCTCCGAAGCGCTCGAGGTCTACCGCATCCTCTGCCCCCACGATTCAACCGACCCCACGACGCTTCTGGCCGAGCGCAACGCCAAAGGCCCCCCGGCCCCCGCCACCCATGACCCGGTCACGGCCATCCGCACCCTCATCACCGAAACCGACCGTTACCTCTCCACCCTTCCCGGCCCCGGCCCGGCCGAGGTGCGCGCCCGCATTGCCACCACCCGCGATGGCCCCGTCACGCCCCGGCCCTCCACAAACCCCGTCGTCGCAACCCACTTGCCCGCGGCGCTGGCCGCCCTGATGCCCACCCACCCGGCGCTGGCCCTCGCCCTCCACACTGCCGGCCCCCATCTCGACTGGATCACCTACGACGGCTACGACCCCGCCACCATCGGCACGGACTTTCTTCGGAACCACGCCTACTGCTCCCTCATCGGCGAAACCGGAGTCATCCCTGCCCAGGAGTTTGACCTGGGCGTCTTCCTCATCGCCCCCCACATCCTTTACCGCGACCACCACCACGCAGCCCCCGAACTCTACGCCCCCCTGACCGGCCCTCACGGCTGGCGCTTCCACCCGGGCGCACCGCTCACGATCAAGCCCGCCCATGTACCCGTCTGGAACGACCCCTTCCGTCACCACCTGACCAAGGTCGGCCCCACCCCCTTCCTCGCCCTCTTCGGCTGGACCGCCGACGTCACCATCCCCGCCGTCGTCATTCCCGCCCCCGACTGGCCCGCCCTCGAAGCTCTCCGCCTCTCTCCGGACGCCGCATCATGACCGAACTCTACCACCAGTCCCTCATCACCCTCCTCGAAGGCGTCTGGGGCGACGGTTTCCTCTCCCCCGGCGGCCCCGATGAAATCGCCCGCCTCATCGGCACCCATGACCTCCACGGCAAATCCGTCCTCGATATCGGATGCGGCGCGGGCGGCATCGACGTCACGCTCGTCCGCAATCACGGCGCAGGCTACGTCACCGGGATCGACGTCGAAGACACCGTCATCACCCACGCCCGCGCCCATATCGCCGCCGCCGGGCTCTCCGACCGCATCGGCCTCTGCAAGGTCGCCCCCGGCCCGCTCCCCTTCCCGCCCGCCATCTTTGACGTGGTGTTCTCCAAGGACTCCATCGTCCACATCCCCGACAAACACGCCCTCATGCGCGACGTGGCCCGCGTCCTCAAACCCGGCGGCTGGTTCATCGCGTCGGACTGGCTCATCGGCCACGACAACCCGCCCTCGCCCGAAATGGCCGCCTATATCGCCGAAGAGGGCCTCGATTTCGGCATGGCAAGCCCCGCCCGCTATGCCGACGCACTGGCAAAGGCGGGCTTTACCGCCATCACCACCACCAGCCGCAACCCCTGGTACCGCGAGGTCGCCCGCGCTGAGCTCGCCCGCCTCAAAGGCCCCTGGCGCGCCACCGTAGCCCAGACTGTCGGAGACGATTTCGTCGCCCACAACATCGACATCTGGACCCGCATGATCCCCGTCCTCGACTCCGGCGAACACTGCCCCACCCACATCACGGCGCGGCTGGGGTAGGGTCGCTTCACTGGCGGCCCCGGAACCAGCGGAATATCCCAAAGGAACTCCTCCCCACGGGATAGCCTGCCGCTTGAACCTTCTGCAACTCTCCCTGACCACCCCCCATCACCCGGTTCCGCCCCCACCCATGACCACCGACCGCCACACCCGCCGCGCCACCGCCATCGTCGTGGCAACCGGAGTCTTCTGGGGCTTCTGCTGGCTTCCTGTCCGCACCTTCACCGTACTGGGCCTTGCCGGTGCATGGGGCACGGTCGCCATCACGCTGGCCGCCGTTCTTCTCCTCATACCCTTCGCCGTCACATACCGCCGTCAGATCGCCAGCGCCGGTCCAGTCGCCCTCGCCTCCATCGCGCTCGGCGGTGCGGCCTTTGCGCTTTATTCCATCGGCTTCGTCTATGGCCGTGTGGCGTTCATCATCCTCTTGTGGTTCCTCACCCCGGTGTGGAGCACGCTCATCGGCCGTTTCATCATGGGCTGGCCCACGCCGCGCTTGCGGATCGTCGCCATCGCCGTTGGCATCGTCGGCCTTTTCATCATGCTCGGGGCCAACGGCGAACTCCCCCTCCCACACGGAATCGGCGAATGGATGGCCGTCGTCGCGGGTCTCCTCTGGTCCGTCTCGACCTCCGGCATCCGCGCGAGATCCACCCTCGCCCCCGTGCCCGCCGCCTTCATCTTCGCCCGCGGCGCACTTGTCGCAGCCGTCGCCCCGGTCCTCATCCCGCCGCCCGACACCTTCCCGGCACCCCTCCTTGCCATGAGACAGTAGACCTCGCTACTGGTGGCCTCTGGTGGGCGCTCTCCATCGCGGCGCTGATGTGGGCGACCGTCAGGCTCGACCCGGCCCGGACCGGGATCCTCCTGATGAGCGAGGTTCTCGTAGGCGCCGCCTCCGCCGCCCTTCTTGCGGGCGAACTCCTCGACCGCCCAAAGCTGATCGGAGGCGCCCTCGTGCTTGTCGCGGGCCTACTCGAAGTCTGTCCCGTTAAGGGCCGGACGACGGAATCGCGCCGCTGAACCGCCCCGCACAAAAGGGGCCGTTCCCGCAAAACGGAAACAAGGAAGGGGTTCACCTCACCCAAGCGAGGCCGCGCGCCCGCGCGGAACGAGCGCCCCAATAAGTTCCCCTGCAACCACCCCCTGCTACATCAGCGGCGCGCAATGGACGCCGGTCCGCACCGCGACCCGGTCCAGCGCCCGGCGGCAATGGTCGATGTCGGCCCTCGCCGCAGCCTTCATCCGCACAAGCCCGACCAAACGGCGCGGCAGCGGATACCACAGGTCCAGGTCCAGCCCGCACCGTGTCAAAAGCTCAAGCGGCAGGGTCTGCAACGCCAGAAGCTGGTTCATCGTCGCCTGCGCCGCCGCCACACCCACGATGGCCTTGCGATCTTTCCGGAACATCCTTTCAAGATCAATCGTATAGAACCCCCGCCCCCGCAAAAGGCCCCGGTACAGCAGATGGGTCAGAAAGAACCCCGACACGCTTGTCAGCGGATGAAACCCGTCCCGCGTCGTCACCGACAGGACGCAATCCCTTGGAGACAGCACGGTCCGCTCCTCGGCCATATCCTCCGCCCGGAAATAGCTGCCCGTGCAGTTGACAAAGATACTCCCCGCCGGGACCGGCAGCGTCTTGCCGCTGCGCAATACCATCTGCGGCCCATGCGGCCCGTCCTCGACCCCGGCCAGATAATCCCGGATCTCGGCCGCCAGCCCGTCCCGGACCTGCGCCATTTCATCCTCGGACTGCAACCCGTACAGGTAAAGCTCATTCCTGCTCTCCGGATCGCTCGAATACCGCGCCCGGAACCGCTCAAGGACCGCGTCGTCATTCTCCCCGTCAAAACTCAGCGCCATATCCCGCAGCACCCGTGACACGGGCTCACCACTTGTCCAGCGCTTGAGCCCCACCGGCAGGTACTTCGTCCGGTTCATGAAGATCGTGCCCCTCCCGTTCAAGAGCGTGATGCGCCGTCCCGGGTCCTGCGTCAGCGCGGCAAGGACCGTGTCCATCCCCGTCTTGCCGCCACCCACCACGTAAACCGGCACGCCCGGGTGCGCCGCCAGCGCCGCCCGCAGAGCCTGCGGGATGACCGAAACGACCCGCGCACTCTCAAGCGGCAACGGATCGGCCGGACGGTAATTCACTCCCGCCGCATGAATGGCCCGCCGTGCCTGCAGCGTCTGCGCCTCACCCGGTCGCCCGTTCGGATGCAAAGTCACCTCGGCCCGCGGCCCGTCTCCCGTCTCAACCTCGCGGCAGGTGCTGACCGTATGCCCGAACCGGGTCTCCAGCGCGACCCGTTCTCCCGCTGGCCCCAGCGCAGACGCAAGATGCCGCTGCACCTCGGCCCCCGTCGCCAGATAGTCACGAGGCTTGTCCCAGTCCCAGGGCAGGTTGCCCACCGTGAACATCGGATGCGGCTGATGCAGTCTGACATAGTCATAGACCGTGTTCCACATGCCCCCCGCCGCGTCCTTCTGGTCAACCAGCAGTACCCGCGCACCCCGCACAAGATAGTCTGTCGCCGAATAAAGCGCATTCAGCCCCGCGATCCCCGCACCGATCACGACAAGATCGTACTCTGCCGCCGCGCTTTGCCCCGCCTCAACCATCATCTGTGCCCGCCATTGTTCCGCCCGCTCAGGCGATGGGACGATGAACGCGCATCAAAATCAAGAGTGCGCCGCGCGCAATATTGCTCGATCTTGCGACGCCTCTGCAGAGGCCTTCAGTCAATGATCCCGCCCCCGCCCAAAGCCCCTATCTGCGCAAGGCCCTCCTCAATCGCCCGCACCCGCTCCGGCCCGCGCCCCGCCCACCCGGTGACCTCACCCAGAACCTGAAGCGGTTCCCGCGACCGGAAGGACAGCGTCAGATTCCCCGGAAACCTTCTCTCCTTCCCCTCCCGATCATCCTCGAACGCCCCCACAGGCTCGACGACATGGATCCGCCCCGGCCCCGCCCCCCGCGCCAGGTCCGCCTCCCAAACCGCCGCATCCGGCGTGGCCGTGAAAAAGGCCCGGGACATCCCACCTTCCTCCAGAAAGTTCGGCGGATGCCCGACAACGATCTCATCGCCGGGTTTCAGATCGGCCTACGTCCCGTGAAAGAACCATTGGGCAAACCTGCCGGCTTGAGCAGACATGGGCGGCTCCGCCGGCGCGGCTCAAGGAAATGTCAGCCCGCCACAGCGCGCCAGCCAGACTCATTCCCCCCGGTCCGCCGATAGACTGAAAGGGGGCAACGGAACCCGCCCGGATACACGCTCCGGCATTGCCGCCATCGGCACAATCGCCCCGTGATGCCCGATCACGACACAGGCCAGCCTGTGCCCCGCCTCTGCCGCAACCGCCGGGTCCGACCCCGCCAGCCGCGCCGCAAGATACCCTGCGTTGAAACTGTCCCCCGCACCGGAAGTATCCACAACCCGCGCCACAGCCGCAAACCGCACCACGCGTGCTTCACCTTCCACACAAAGAACGGGCCCCAAAGCGCCGTTCTTCAAAGCAATCTCCTTCACCCCAAGCGCCGATATCCGGTCCAGAACCCCCGCCGCACTCAACCCCGGATACAGCTTTTCCTCGTCATCCAAGGACGGCAGCCCCAGCGTCGTCACCCTCCACATCGCATCAAACGCAGCCCGCGCCGTGTCCGCGTCCGACCACAACCGGGGGCGATAGTTGGTGTCAAACACCACCTTCACCCCCCTGTTCCGCAACACGCCCAGACGCCCGACCAGTGCCGCCCGCACGTCCGCCGGCAGAATCGCCAGCGTGATCCCCGACAAATACACCACGTCGAACCCGTCCAGTTCCTCCAGCCGCGCCCCCACTCCCTGAAACAGGGTCCGCGCCGCCGAAGCCTCGCGCCAGTACCGGAACGACCGTTCCCCCCGACCGTCAATCTCGATGGAATAAAGCCCCGGCAACCGCGTCTCATGCCGCCCCACCAGCCCGCAATCGATCCCCTCGGCCGCAAACCCCTCCAGCATCTTCACCGAAAACGCATCAACCCCTAAGTTCGTGACATAGCTGACCGGAACGCCCAGCCGCGCCAGATAGGTCGCCGTGTTCAGCGTATCCCCCGCAAACCCGATCCGCGCCGATCCGGCATCCAGATCAAGCTGGCTCAGCTCGATCATGCATTCCCCGATACAGGCCAGCCGCATCCTCATCCCCCCGTGCAACCCTTCCCGCCGTTAAACCAAACCGCCCCACCCCGCGCCACCGCTTTCCGCATGGACCTCTGCGCCACCAGCCGCCATCCTGCGGTTCAAACCGCCTCAAGGTCCGCCATGCCCCGCCTCTCCGACGCCACGCTCCCGCTTCTCCCGTCCACGGTCGCCCGCCCCGACTATGACCGCACCACGCTTACCCCCGGCATCGTCCACCTTGGCCTTGGCGCGTTCCACCGCGCCCATCAGGCGCTTTACACCGAAGATTGCCTGAACGCGGGCGCGCGCGACTGGGCCATCACCGCCGCGTCGCTCCGCAGCTCCGCCACCCGCAACGCGCTGGAACCGCAGGACAATCTCTACACCATAGCCCTTCGCGACGGGTCGGAAACCACCCTCCGCGTGGTCGGTGCCATCACGAAGACCCTCGTCGCACCCGATAACCCCGCAGCCCTGCTGCAGGCCCTCACGGCCCCTTCCACCCGTATCGTCACCCTCACCATCACCGAAAAGGGCTACTGCGCCAACATCGCCACCCGCAACCTCAATACCCAAGACCCCGACATCCTCCACGACACACAGAACCCCGACAGCCCCCGCACCGCGCTCGGCTACCTCGCCACCGCCATCGCCCGCCGTCGCGCCGCAGGCGTGACCCCCTTCACGCTCCTCTCCTGCGACAATCTCCCCGCCAACGGCGTGCTCCTTCACACGCTGCTGACCCAGTTCGCAGCCCTCACCGATCCCGCCCTCGCCCGCCATATTGAAACCGCCGTCGCCAGCCCCGCCTGCATGGTCGATCGCATCGTCCCCGCCACCACCGACGCCGACCGCGCCACCGTGGCGACCGCCACCGGCCTTACCGACGCTTGGCCCGTCATGGCCGAACCTTTCGGCCAATGGGTGATCGAGGACCACTTCCCCACGGGCCGACCCGACTGGCAGGCCGAATACACCACTGATGTCGCCCCGTTCGAGGCGATGAAACTCCGCCTCCTGAACGGAGCGCACAGCACCATCGCCGCCTTCGGCCGTATCACCGGCAGGGAAACCGTGGCCCAGGTCATGGCCGACCCCACCGCCCGCGCCTTCATCATACGCTTCTGGGCCGAGATCGCCGCGACCCTCGCCCCCTCCATCGACTGGCAGCCATACATCGCCCGCCTGACCGCCCGTTTTGACAACACCGCGCTCAACCACAAGACTGCCCAGATCGCCACAGACGCGAGCCAAAAGGTCTCCCAGCGCATTCTCGCCCCGTTGCACGACCTCCGGAACGCGCAGAAACCGACGCCTTGCACCACCTTCGCCTTGGTCGCGTGGCTCCGCTCCTGCGATGCCGCCGACGAACAGGGCCAGCCCCTGACCCTCAACGATCCCGTCCTCACCGCTTGGCATGCCCGGCCCCCGGCCGGGGCCAGCGCCGCCGAAACCGTCCGCGCCTTCCTCGGCTTCACCCCCGTTTTCGGCACGACCCTGCCGCACGACGAAACCTTCGCCGCCGACCTCACCGCCGCCCTTACAGCGATCCGCACCCAAGGGCTGACGCAGGCCATCAGGGTCCTCCTCGCCACACAGGGCTGACGGTCCGCCGCGTTTACCTTGAACTAACGAACTGGCCGCACCCTGCCCTGATCCAAGCGCTGAAAAGGGCAAGTGGGGTCAGAAAACACCGACGCAATACCGACGCAATACCGACACGATACCGAACTGATTCTCAGGTGTTTTAACTTTCAAAAACAATACCTTGCCAAAGCGCCGCGATTTCACCCCCCATACCCCCAGCAAAGGTTAAATGGTGGTTAACGCCAAAGGCCCTCGGCGAGACCGTTCAGTCCGCATAATCCGGCCCCGCCAACCCCGGTCGCGCGACCAGCCGCTCCATCGGTGCCCCGCCCCGCGCCATCAGGGCCAGCCCCCTCACAGGGTCTGCCTCCGACACCCGCCAGTCGAACGCTGGCGCCACCTTCCGGCACCACGGCACAAGCGAAAGCCCGAGCCCGCCCGACACATGCACCACATCCGGCACCCTGTCCCACAGCGCCAGCGCCACATCTGCAATCTCCCGCGCCGCGCCCTCCATCACAACGCAGGCGAACGCCTCCCCCTCCTCAGCAGCCGCCACGATCACCGGCGCCAGCCGCCCATAGTCCCCCGCCCGTCCCCCGGTCAACCACCCCATGATCTGTGGCGCCGTCTCTCCCGTCACCGCCATCAGCCGCCGCGCCAGCCCCGCGCCCATGACCCCGTGACTGCCGTCCAGATGCCGCGTCAAGGCACTTGTGGCCTGCAACCCGATCCAGGCCCCGCTCCCCAGATCGCCGGCGGGAAAGCCCCAGCCGCTCCCCGTCCGGCAGGTCCCGTCCGGCAAAAGCCGCATCGCCGCCACCCCGGTCCCTACCGCGACCAGCGTCCCCGGTGCTCCGCCCGTGGCGTCGACCAAAGCACCATAACCATCCCCCAGAATGACAGACCGTCCGAAACCTGCCAGCCGCCGGTGCATCTCGGCCACCCGGTCGCGCAGCCCGATCCCCGCCAACCCGACGTAAACCCCCGTTTCCGTTTGCGAAATCCCCCGGCCTAACTGCCCCCAAAGGCCGGCAATGGCCGACATGGAAACCTCAGTCCCCAGCGACACCGCCCCCGCAGGCCCTCCGGCCCGGGCGACCTCCCGGTCGCCATCGAACAGCGCCCCGGTGGACTTGGTCCCGCCCAGATCAAGGCACAGCGCAAATCTCACATCACCGCCCGCCCCAGCGCCTTCACGACAAAGACTGTGTCGTCCAAAATCCCCGGCGGGTCCGCCACGCGGAACCCGATCCGCTCATAAAACCCCAGCGCCTTCCCGTTCCGCGCACTCAGCCCCAGATGAATGCCCGGCACGCCTTGGGCCCCCAGCGCCCCCAGCATCACCTCCATCGCCCAGCGCCCCAGCCCCCGCCCCTGTGCCCGCGGCAGCAAGTCAATATGCCCGTGCGCCGGATAGCGCGCCAGATCGACAGGCGGCAGCGACCATCCCTCATGCACCACCCGACGACCCCAATCACTCCCATTCCAAAGGCCTGCATCTGCCCCCGGATCGCGCAGCCTTGCCCGGATCGGCGGAAACCATTCATCATTCATAAAGCGTTGAAAAGCCATAGTATCCGCCGCCCCAAGTACATAGCCGCAGACCCCACCCGAATCCTCGATCACAAAGGCAAACTCCGGCGCACCCACTTGATAGGGCACGGCATAGATCAGACCCAGAAGCTCCGGATCATCCTCTTTCCCCGTCGCATCCTCACCCGCGTCCCCCGTTCGCAGGCACACCATCGACAGCGCCGCACGATCCTCAGGCGTCGCCGGCCGGATGCCGAAAGGCCCCCGCCGGTCAATCATGGTGATACCACCCCGCCCGGTCGCGCTGCAGGATCTCCTGCACCTCCACCCCAAACCCCCGGCGATAGAAGTTGTGAATCCGATCTCTTGCGGGGAACACCGCGTCAGGGGCCGGGTCGGTGTCCAGCCACTCAAGATACTTCACCAGATGCCCGATCTCCTCCTGCGCCTCCCACAGATACCCGTGGAAGGCATGGAAGAGATCGCGGTTCTCAATCTCGGTCATGGCCACGAACAAGGCATTGATCCGCCGCTTGAAATCCCGCACGGTTTCCAGCCCCTCGCGCCAAGCCGCCCCCTGCGTATCAGGCCGGTGCACCGCCAGCATCGCCCTGACACGTGCGAACAAGGCCGCCGACTCCGGCCCCTGCGCGAACGGCTGCCAGAACAGATCGCTCAGCAACCTCACCGCCTCCAGCGGCATCTTCGCCCCGTCACTGTAGGCCAAGGTGAACCGCTTATGCCAGTCGGCCAGCGCCACCTCCATGTCGATCCCGCCCTGCACGAACTGCCCCGTCGTGCGCACCGCGATGAAGTTGGCCTCGGCCTCGTTGTTCGGGTTCGTGATCCACCCGTCCACCAGTTCCAACGTCTCCGGCCCCCGCCCGCCTAAGGGCCCGGCATAGACCCGGCGGATGTCATAATCATTGGCGTGAAAATTGTCCCAGATCACCGGCTTACGCCGCAACACCCGCCCCACCGCCTCCAGCCCCGCCGCGTCAATCACCTCCGACACGATCTCGGGCCCGGTCCAGAACACCGCGACCGATGGGTCCAGTTCCGCGCCAAGCACCTGCAGATATGCGCTTTTCTCCACATCTCCGCCCGCCATCCGCCCGCAATACTCGGTCGGACAGAACAACACCCGCGCCCCCGTCCCCGCCAGATGCTCTACCACCGCATTGCTCAGACTGGCCTGCGCGGCCGCGAAACTGCTAAAGACGGCATGATCCGCCGCAGGCATCACATTCGGGATATCATCGAACAGCAGGACAAACCCTGTCACCCCGATTCCCATCAGCTGGTCCACCCGCGCCATCAGCGCCGCCCGGTCGACCGGGTCCGAATAGGTCACGTCGAGACAAGGCGCCAGCGCCACCCAGAACCCCAGCCCCCGCGCCTCGGCCTGCGTCTTCAGGTCAACCAAAGACGCCAGCATCCCCGGCCCATAAGGCGTCCGCCACCGGGCCCGCACATGCACATCATCCTTGGGGCCATAGATATAGGTATTCATCTGCGCATCGCGCATCCAGTCGAACACCTCCAGCCGCTCCTCGCGCCGCCAGTCCCGCCCGTAGAAACCCTCGATAACACCTGTCAACATGGCCGCCCCTTTCAGTCCAGTGATGTAGCCGACAGCCCCGCGATCACGTGCCGCTGCAGCAGGAAATACAGCAGAAGGATCGGCACCGTCGTGATCGTCAAAGCCGCGAAAACCATCGCATAATCCGTGCTGTAACGGCCAAAGAACCGGATGAGCCCCACCGGCAGCGTCCGCTTGTCCTCATCCACGATGAACAACAGCGCAAACATCAGCTCGTTCCAGATGTTGATCGTGTTCACGATGGCCAAAGTCAGCATCGACGGCCAGACCATAGGCACCGATATGTCGCGGAACACCTGCCAGACATTCGCCCCTTCCAGCACCGCCGCTTCCTCCATATCCGGCCGGATCGAGGTGAAATAGCCGTGCATGATGAAGATGGTCAGCGACAGCGACCACGCCGCCCCCGGCAGGATCAGCGCCCAGAGGCTGTTCAGCATGTTCAGATCCCGCAGGATCGCGAACAGCGGGATCGCCACCACCGGCGGTGGCAGCAACAATCCGATCAGCAACAGCCTGTAAAGCCACCTGCGTCCCGGGAATTCCAGCCGGGAAAACGCAAACGCAGCAGCCGTGGCCAATGCCACGGTCAGCGAAACCGCCACGACCGTCACCATGATCGAGTTGAGGTAAAGCCCCCCCATCCCACCCTTGTCCCAGGCCTCCGCAAAGTTGCCCCAGCGCCATTCCTCTGGCAGGCCAAACGGATGACGGAAGATCTCCCGGTTCGACTTGAAGGCAGACAAGACCATCCAGATCGTGGGATAGAACATCGCCGCGACAATCGCCCCGCCAGCGACAAACTGCACCCATTCCCCGGCGCTGCGGCGGTCAGTAGCGAACGACATCAGACCGCTCCACCACGCGCAGATAGATCAGCGACACGATCAGCACGACCACCGCCAGAATGACTGTCAGCGCCGTCGCATAGCCCAACTCGTTATTGTCGAACCCCTGCCGGATGATCCAGGTCGCGGGCACCTCGGTCGCATTGAACGGCCCGCCGTTCGTCATCGTGAAGAACAAATCGAACCCCGCAAACCCGCCCGTGATCGCCAGCAGCACACAGGTCAGCATCTGGTGCCGTAGCAGCGGCAGGGTGATCGTGAAGAACTGCTTCACAGGCCCGGCCCCGTCCAGCGTCGCCGCCTCATAGATGTTCCGGGGAATCCGCCGTAAGGCCGCAAAGAAGATGATCATGTAGAACCCGGCAAACCGCCAGCCCGACACGAACATGATTGCGATCAACGCCGTTTCGGACTGCGACAGCCACGGCTGTGCCCAGTCGTCCAACCCGAAACTCCGCAACACGGAATTGAGCAGCCCCAACCGATAATCAAGCACAAAGGCCCAGAGCACCCCCGCCGCCGTCATCGACAGGACCATCGGGGAAAAGAACATCCCCCGCATAATCGAAAACCCGAACCTGTCCGAGTTCAGGACAACCGCCATCACCAGCCCGAAGCTGACCTCAAGAAACAGCGTCCCGATGATGTAAAGCGACACATGCATATAGGCCGCGAGGTGCACTGGGTCCGCAAAAGCCCTTGTGAAATTGGAAAACCCCACCCACTCCGGCTCGGCATAGCCGCTCCATTTGGTGAAGGCGTAATAGAGCGAGGTCGCCAGCGGCAGCAGGACAAAGACCCCAAACAAAACCATAGCCGGGGCCACGAACAGGATGTTCCTCGCCCCGGTCGAGATTGGCGCAACGCGGCTGTCGCCCTGCGCCATCGCGACTTACTGCTTGCCCATGGCCGTCACGGTTTCATCCAGCCAGACCAGCGCATCTGCCGCCGACTTCTCCCCGCTCGCCGCATAGGCTGCTGCCTGATAATAGGCTTCTGCCACCGGCACCGGATAGGTCGTATCGGGCGGCGGGATCATCGTTTTGGCATTGGCCAACATGTCCCCGATCCCCTTCATCTGGACATTCAGGTTCGCCACATCGCCCACGCCCTTGACGGGGCTGATCGCCCCAGCCTCGGCCCAGATGACCTGCGACTCGGCCGAAGTCAAGAACTTCAGGAACGCGGTTGCCTCATCCGGATGTGTTGTCTGCGCATGCATGACAAAGCCGGTGATGGTGCCGATGACGCTGTCCGGAGCCGGATGGTTTGGGTCAATGACGGGCGTATCAAACTGACTGTAGGCGAACCCATCCTCGGCCAGATCCCCCTCGGACCCGACCAGCCAGGACCCGATGGGATGCATTACCGCAGCTTCCTGAAAGAAACCCGCCATCGCCGGGTCCGCGCCAAGCCCCTGCATGTCGACGTTGAACGCACCGATTTCATGCAACTGCTGCATCAGCTCTAGCGCAGGCAGGAACCCCGCATCCGCGAAACTGATTTCCTGCCGGAAGGCAGCGTCATATCTCAGCGGGTCAACGACGCGCGCCGCCACGTGCGACGCCCAGTTGCCCAAGGGCCAAAGCTCGTTGTTGCCCTCGATGATCGGCGTCTCGCCTGCTTCGGCCAGAACCTTGATTGCGGCGATAAAGTCATCCCATGTCGCCGGAACTGTCAGCCCGTATTCCTCAAAAATCGCGGTGTTGTACCAGATCGTGTTGGTGACATCGAGCGACAAGGGAACCATGTAAACCTTGCCATCCACCGCGGTCCCGGCCCCGGATGAAAAAGCAGAATCGATAAATGTTGCCTGCCATCCGTCCGCCATCGCCGCCGACAGGTCGTAGGCATACCCCGCCTCCACATCCCGGCCAACAGGATACCCCGCCCACTGGAAATAGATGTCGGGCACCTCGTTGCTCTGCAATTGCGTGATCAGGCCCGTGTCGGAATAAATGTCATCGTCAAACACGATCTGGTTGACGGTCAAACCCGGGTTGGCTGCCTCAAAGTTGGCGACGATGGCATTGAAAGCCTCGGACCCTGCGCCCGAGGACATGGCATGGGTGATCCGCAGTTCGGTCTGCGCAAGCGCCGCCGTTCCGGCCAGAATGGCCAGTCCGCATCCGGCCAGAAGTCGAAGTGAATGTTTCATGGGAGACTCCGCTGTTGGGTGAAGTGGTCCGTGATTGGTATGATGGATTACGCAAGCTCTGCCTACAGGAGAGAGATTCGCCTTGCAAAAAGCAAGACAAAAAAATACCACTGGTATGAAATCAGGGTCCATCCGAGGGAACCGCATCGCAATGCTGACGGCCGTCGCCGAACGCCTCAAAGATCAGCAGGGCCCGCTCTCGCAGCGCTTGCGTAACGCGCTCGTCCAGTCGATCAAGGACGGCACGCTGCCATCCAACCGCGCGCTCCCATCCGAACGCGATCTGGCGCTCAGCCTGGGGGTCTCCCGGTCAACTCTCCGCTCCTGTCTCAAGGAACTGGGCGACATGGGGCTTGTCCAGACGCGCCACGGCGCAGGCACTGTCGTCACCGCGCAAATCCCCAAGGCCCTCTCACGACTTTCTGGGTTTACCGAAGACATCCGCGCAAGGGGACTTACGCCCACCTCGGACATCCTCGAATGTCGCACCGGCCCGGTGAGCGGTGAGAGCGCCATACACACCGGCATGCCGCTCGGCACGCCTGTCCTCACCCTCGTTCGCCTGCGCCGCGCCGATGGCGAAGCGATGTCCTTTGAAACCGCCATTGTCCCCCTCTGGGCCGTCGGCGAAGGCTATGACGGCACAGGCTCGCTCTATGACCGGATGGACGCCCACAACGCCCGCCCACGCCGAATCCTGCAAACGCTCGAAGCTGTGGCCGCAATAGAAGAGATCGCGGACCTCCTCGGCATCCCCTACAACGCCCCGGTCCTGCGTATTGGTCAGGTCGGCTACGACGCTTCCGGCAAGGCGGTCGAAGACGCCGTGAGCTGGTATCGCGGCGACCGTTACAAATACGTCGGCGAAATCGAAGGATGACCCTGTGACTGCCCTCCGCCAGACCTACCGCAACAATATCGTCACCATCATCGACGGGATCATCGCCAACCAGTCCGCCGCCCTCGACGCCGCCCGCGATGCCGTGGCGGACGCGCTCCGCAACGACGGTCTGATCCATGTCGCGGGCAGCGGCCATTCCCATCTGTTGGCTGAGGAAGTGTTCTACCGGGCAGGCGGTATCGCCGCTGCACAGGCGATCCTTGACGAAGACCTCATGCTCCACCGTGGGGCCGAACGGTCAACCCTTATCGAACGCGAACCCGGACAGGCGGCCCGTGTCCTGTCGCACTACACCGTCACGCCCGGTGACGTGGTCATCATCGCCTCGAACTCGGGCCGCAACGCCTATCCCATCGAATTGGCTCTCTTGGCTAAAGAGGCGGGCGCCACGACCATCGCGCTGACCTCCCTCACCCACGCGCAGCACATCACTTCCCGCCACCCCTCAGGCAAGCGCCTCTTCGAACTCACCGACGTCGTCCTCGATAACGGCGGCGCTTATGGCGACGGCTCGCTAGCGATCCCGGGCCTCGCGGCCAAGATGGGTCCGACCTCCACGATCATCGGCGTCTATCTCCTCAATACCGTCATGGCCGAAGCCGTGGCCCTGCTCGCTGCCGAAGGTATAGCTGTCGACATTTACCAGTCGGCCAACACCGATCAGGGCGACAGCGCCGCCGCTATCATGGCCCGCTGGCGCCCCCGCATCCCCGCCCTCTAGGCACGAGGAACTTACCTTGGCCCAGCTCACACTGACCAATATCGAAAAGTCCTATGGTGAAACCAAGGTACTTCACGGTATCAACCTTGATGTCACCTCTGGCGAATTCGTGGTGTTCGTCGGCCCATCGGGCTGTGGCAAGTCCACCTTGCTGCGCATGATCGCGGGACTTGAGTCCATCACCGGCGGCGAGATGCAGGTCGACGGCCAGCGCTTCAACGAAGTCCCCCCGGCCAAGCGCGGCGTGGCAATGGTTTTCCAGAACTACGCCCTCTACCCCCACATGACCGTCTACAGGAACATGTCCTACGGCCTCAAAATCGCCAAGAATCCGCCAACGGAGATCGACCGCAAGGTCCGTGCCGCCGCCGACATGCTGCAGCTTACCCCGTTCCTCGACCGACGCCCTGGCCAGCTTTCAGGCGGCCAGCGCCAGCGCGTCGCCATTGGTCGCGCCGTCGTCCGCGACCCGCGCCTGTTCCTGTTCGACGAGCCTCTCTCCAACCTTGACGCCGCCCTTCGCGTTGCAACCCGCGTCGAAATCGCCCGCCTGAAAGAGGCGATGTCCCAGACCACAATGATCTATGTCACCCACGATCAGACCGAAGCCATGACGATGGCCGACCGGATCGTCGTGATGAATGGCGGCCGGATCGAACAAGTGGGCAGTCCCCTCGACCTCTACCATCACCCGGCCAACCGGTTCGTGGCGGGCTTCATCGGCTCGCCCGCGATGAACTTCCTGAAGCCAGACAGCGTCAGGACATCATGGCCGCCTTCATCAGAACTGATCGGTGTACGCCCGGAACACCTGACCCTGACCCCCTCTGGGTTTGAGGCGTTGGTATCGGCGACCGCGACCCTCTGCGAACGATTGGGCGAGGTCACAATCACCCATCTCACGCTGCCTGATGGCCAGCCGGTGATTGCAAAACTGCCCGGCGGCGCCTCGGTTGAACGCGGAGATCTCCTTGACCTCAGCGCTGATCCTTCAAATCTTCATTTCTTCGATAAGTCAGGCCAGGCTCTCGCGGCTCCTTGACTCCCTCGCTTCAATCTTGATCCAGCTTCTCCGCCAAAGCGCAAGACCAATAAGCACTTCGGTCAGGTCCGTCGCCTTCTGTAACCCGGTCGCGGGCGCCGCAACAAAACCGAACCGGACTTAGCAGGAAACTGCTGCCCAAGATGCCGAACGCAGTCGCTCCAGCGGGGCACTTGGCAGAGAACAGCCTGAATTCGCGTCTACCTTTGCCTTAGACGGATTAGCCTCTCAACTGGCCCCGGTTTGCACAGATTCGCCAGCATTTGCTGCGTCCAGAAGATCATTTCGACCAAAGCGCAGGTTTCCGCATAGGCCGTGTCATTGGGCAGGTCATCGTCAGTTGTGAAACTTTCGTCCAAGGCCGAAGGACCAAAGCCGCCCGTTACGTACATCCGTGTTGCGGTCACATCGACCCAGAGCACTGCACAGGCCTTCGTCAGACCAGCATGATCCCGGTTGGCCGTCAGATCGGCCATCGCCGTGCACATGTCCCTGACGGTATGCTCGGGATCGTGGCGCGGGACAAGAACAACTTCGACCGGGCCTATCATCGACTGATCGACAAGGTCGGACTTGATCCCGTTTCATTGTCAATCACGATGGAGCCGATCGTGTACAATCGCGATCTGTCAGTTTGAGTGACCGACTCCAAAGCCGCAAAAGAGGAAAGTGCGCCCCGGATCCCTCCGGGGTGCATCTTTTTCCAGCGATCTTGGACGTTGCCGTTGCACCTCTGCCATTAGGCGAGTTCGAACCGGTCGAGGTTCATCACCTTGGTCCAGGCCGAAACAAAGTCGCAGACGAAAGCGGCCTTTGCATCATCCTGCGCGTAGACTTCGGCAAGCGCCCGCAGTTGCGAATTCGATCCGAACACCAGATCGGCCCGCGTTCCTGTCCAATTGACCTTGCCCGTCGCACGGTCCCGCCCCTCGAACACATCCTCAGAACCAGCCGCGCCCGACCAGACCGTTCCCATGTCGAGGAGATTGACAAAGAAATCCGTGGTCAGCGCGCCCGGTTGGGGAGTGAATACGCCGTGCGCAGCTCCTGCGGTGTTGGCTCCAAGAACGCGCATGCCACCCACCAGAACGGTCATTTCCGGTGATGAAAGGGTCAACAACTGGGCCCGGTCAATCAACAATTCTTCGGACGAGACCGAATATGCCGCCTTGAGGTAGTTCCGGAATCCGTCTGCCACCGGCTCCAGCACGGCAAAGCTTTCGGCATCTGTCTGCTCCTGCGAGGCGTCGGTCCGACCGGGGGTGAACGGGACCGTCACGTCATGTCCCGCCTTGAGTGCTGCTTCCTCGACCGCCGCAGAACCACCCAGAACGATCAGGTCAGCAAGCGAAACGCGCTTGCCACCTGATTGCGCCGCGTTGAACCGCGCCTGTACGCCCTCAAGGACAGCAATCACCTTGGCGAGTCGGGCCGGTTCATTGACAGCCCAGTCCTTTTGCGGCGCCAGACGAATCCGCGCACCATTAGCCCCGCCCCGCTTGTCCGATCCGCGGAAGGTCGAAGCCGAAGCCCAAGCGGTCGAAACAAGATCCGAAATGGTCAGGCCGGACCTGAGGATTTGCGCCTTGAGCGCAGCAACGTCGCCTTCATCAATCAGCGGATGATCCACGGCAGGAACCGGATCCTGCCAGATCAGATCTTCTGCCGGCACATCAGCCCCGAGATACCGGACCTTAGGACCCATGTCCCGGTGGGTTAGCTTGAACCATGCCCGAGCAAATGCGTCTGCAAATGAGTCCGGGTCAGCTAGAAACCGACGAGAAATCGCCTCGTAGGAAGGGTCGACCCGCAATGCGAGGTCCGTCGTGAGCATGGACGGCGCATGGCGTTTCGTCGGATCATGTGCATCAGGAACAGTACTTGCCCCAGCACCACCCTTCGGCGTCCATTGCCATGCGCCAGCTGGGCTCTTGGTAAGTTCCCATTCGTATGCAAACAGATTCTCGAAGTAGTTGTTGCTCCACTTCGTCGGTGTCGTCGTCCATATCACCTCCAACCCGCTGGTGATCGTGTCGCCACCATTTCCGGTACCAAAGCTGTTCTTCCAGCCAAAACCCTGCTCTTCAATCCCGGCGGCTTCAGGCTCACGACCGACATTTGCGACGTCCCCCGCGCCGTGAGTCTTCCCAAAGGTATGGCCGCCCGCAATCAAAGCGACAGTTTCTTCGTCATTCATTGCCATCCGCGCGAAGGTCTCACGGATATCACGGGCCGAGGCAAGCGGGTCGGGCATTCCGTTCGGACCTTCAGGATTGACGTAAATGAGGCCCATCTGAACTGCCGCCAGCGGATTCTCCAGGTCCCGCTCGCCCGAATATCGCTTGTCGCCAAGCCAGGCTTCTTCTTCGCCCCAGTAGATATCTTCTTCTGGCTCCCAGACATCGGCACGTCCGCCGCCGAAGCCAAAGGGCTTGAAGCCCATGGATTCGAGCGCACAGTTCCCTGCCAAAATCATCAGGTCAGCCCAGGAAATCCTGTTGCCGTACTTCTGCTTGATCGGCCAGAGAAGCCGACGTGCCTTATCGAGATTTCCATTGTCGGGCCAGCTGTTAAGCGGTGCAAACCGCTGGGTTCCCGACCCTGCCCCGCCACGCCCGTCGCCGGTCCGATAAGTCCCTGCACTGTGCCACGCCATCCGGATGAAAAACGGGCCATAGTGACCAAAGTCTGCGGGCCACCAGTCCTGCGAGTCGGTCATGAGTGCGTGGAGGTCCTTCTTCAAAGCTTCAAGATCGAGCGACTTGAACGCCTTGGCATAGTCGAACTCCGCGCCCAGCGGATTGGATCTGGTCGACTGCTGATGCAAGATGCGCAGGTTCAGCTGGTTCGGCCACCAGTCACGGTTGGACCGGACCCCAGACGTTGTGTGCTTGACCGGGCATTTTCCCGCACCGGCACTATCGTTTCCGTCCATGTTCATCTCCGATTCTTGCTTTTCGTTTTCGGGCCACATCCGCACGGATCTGGTGGCACGCACTCTGCAATTCTTGGACAGCCGATCCAGCTTTGGGCCGACTCTCCCGAACTCGGAGCCTGTCTATCAAATAGTAACCAATAGCTTAAGTAGGATTTGCGCATCGTAGTGATAATCTGACCCTATGATAACTCTGCCTCCCAAGCAGCCGCGCGATGTCGAGGCCCTCGTCGTTGACGGCCATTTCGGCCGGGCTGCCGAGGCGTGCGCTCTCACCCAACCTGCACTCTCCATGCATGTTAAGGAGCATTAAGATGCCCTTGCCATGAACTTGTTCGAAGGAAGTGCCATACAGGTTCGACTGACAAGTTTTGGAATCGAGTTCGTGAAACGCGCCCGCGACATCCTTCGTTCTGTCGATGCGCTTTCCGACCTTGCCCGCGCCTCGCAGGACGGGCTTGTCGGGCGTCTTCGGATCGGGGTCGTACCAACGGCGGCCCCCTATCTCCTGTCCACAACACTCTGGAACTTGACACGGTCTGATCCGGGGCTTGATACCAATGTCGGCGAAACTCCGCCAAGCCTATTCAGAAGATTTCCAACTGACGCTTGGACAAAGCAATCGTCGCATTGCCGGTCTTGGAACCCTCGCTCGCCGAAGTCGCCCCTTTTTCTGAGGATTTCGTACTAGTGCGCCCAAGTGGTGACGCAGATCAACTCGTGCCGAGCCCCGAGATGCTACGAGGAATGCGGTCTTTGCAGCTTGAGGAGGGCCACTTCTTCCGCGACCACCCAGCGCATGAGCATATCGTCACTGTCGGTGATGACGGATTTGCGGGGTTCTGGGCAAGGACTGACGCCTGATGCCGTTCGGCGACTGCAGCGCGAAACGCCCTGAATAGCCAACTTTGCACACTATGGGCATTCGATCCCGGGCCCCTTATGCTACGCTCATGACTGATGTCCTTGACAGCCGATACTCTTGGTCCCGCCTTCTTGTGTCGCTGGCCATTGCAACAATTGGCAATGTCGGGATGTGGTCAATCGTCGTGGTCATGCCCGCAGTGCAGGCTGAATTTGCCATTGGCCGCGGCGGGGCTTCTTTGCCATATACCCTTACGATGCTGGGCTACGCGCTTGGAAATCTGTTCATGGGCCGCGCTGTTGACCGGTTCGGAGTTGCTGCCTCCCTCGCAGTTGCGGCTGTCCTGACCAGCATCGGATACCTCACCGCCGCTGCGAGTCCCTCAATCCATGGCCTCGCTGCGGCGCAGTTCGTGATTGGGCTTGGTGCGGCAATCTGCTTCGGACCGCTTATCGCAGACATTTCGTTATGGTTCCGCAAACGGCGCGGAATCGCGGTCGCGATTGCGGCAAGCGGGAACTACCTCTCGGGTGCGATCTGGCCGATTCTGCTTGCGGGCGTCCTCGCAACTCAAGGTTGGCGCGACGTCTATGTGATACTCTCGGCTGTGATCGTGCTTGCCATTCTGCCGTTGTCGCTTCTTCTGCGCCGCCGCTTGCCGCAGACGAGCATGTCAGCCGAAGCGCAGCGCTCCTCCTTCTCTCCACGAAAGATCCGTTTCAGTCCACGTAAACTTGTGTTCCTTCTCGCCGCCGCAGGAGTCGCGTGCTGCGTTGCCATGTCCATGCCGCAGGTCCATATCGTTTCGTTTTGTGTCGATCTTGGTTACGGCCCGGCTGTTGGTGCGCAAATGCTTTCACTGATGCTTCTTGGCGGGGTAGCTTCGCGCCTGATCTCGGGGCTCGTTGCTGATCGTCTCGGCGGTGTTGTCACTCTGCTGATCGGAACTGTGCTGCAAATGCTGGCCCTCTGTCTCTACCTTCAAGCCAGCGGTCTGACCTCACTCTACATTGTGAGCGTTATCTTTGGCATGGCGCAGGGCGGTATCGTCCCGACCTACGCCATTATCGTCCGAGAATACTTGCCACCTAACGAGGCCGGCCGGCGTGTCGGTTTTGTGATGATGGCCACGATTCTCGGCATGGCACTAGGCGGTTGGATGTCTGGCTGGATATTTGACCAAAGCCATTCATATACCCTTGCCTTCGTCAACGGCATTGCCTGGAACGCCCTAAACATCGGGATCATCCTGACCATACTCCTTCGCAGCCGTCCGGCCGACGTGGTCCCGCTCGCATCTGGCGCAACTGCCAGATAGGATTTCGCGTGTGTCTACCGATGTGTTTCCACTGATCCACGCTTTCATTCTTCCGGATGGGATGACAAATGTGAGTCAGCATTTGCCATCAGCCGGATTTTGAGGAGGATCCTTGGGTGAAGATTACCGACCTGAAATGTGCCATCATCGCCAGCAGTCCTGTCATCCGTATGACCACGGATGAGGGCATCACCGGCTGGAGCCAGATCGAAACGCCCAAGCCATACCTACAGCCGATGGTCCTGCAACTCCGTGACTGGCTGATCGGACAGGATCCCCGCGACGTTGAACGTGTCGTGCGCCGGATCCGGGTTCGCGGCGGTTTCAAGCCCTTCGGCTCGGCGGTAAGCGCCATCGAGCATGCGCTCTGGGATATTGCAGGTAAGGCCGCAGGCATCCCTGTTTACCGACTGCTCGGCGGCAAAGTCCGTGATCAGGTCAGAACCTACCGTACGCTTTATCAGGCCGAAGTGCCGGGCGGGGCTGATCACACGCCAGCAGGCTACCGACGTTGGGCAGATTACGGAAAATCGCTAGATGGCGGGTTTCGCATGTTCAAGCTGCCAACGGCCTTTCACTCGTCCATGGTACAGGACTTTCCGAATTTCTTTTATGGCGATGTCCAGCGGGATGCGCCCTTTCCTTACCCCCACAAAGGGGTGATGACCAAAGAAGGGATGGATCACTTAGTCGCCTGCATCACAGCAGCCCGTGAAACACTCGGCGAGGGCTACAACACGGCCGTCGATGCCGGACCGGGCTTCATGCCGCTCGATGTTCTCCGGCTCGCCAAGGCTGTCGAACACCTCCACCTGCTCTGGATCGAAGACACAGTAACCGGGGACTATTCTCCTTATGTCAATCACGACCTCTACAAAGACATAACCTTCAACACGACCACACCCATCCATACCGGCGAACAGATCTACCTCCGCCAGAACTACAAGCATCTTATCGAAAGCCATGCCGTGAATGTCATCGGACCTGACCCCTGTGACGTGGGCGGCCTTGGCGAAATGAAGTGGATCGCGGAGCATGCCGACCTACATGGCATCGCCATAGCGCCCCACGGCACGGCCAACGGGATCCTTGGTCTCGCGGCACTTATTCAGGTTTCAGCAGCGCTTCCGGACAACTTTATCGCGTTCGAATACCCTGCCCGTTTCGAACCCTTCTGGTACGATATCACCGAAGGCTTCGACGGCTTCCCTGTGAAAGACGGAATGATCGACGTGCCCGATCGCCCGGGCATGGGAGTAGTCATGAATCCAAAGGCAGCACGGAAGCACCTGACAGATGGCGATTCCGGATTCTTCGACTAGCTGCTCTATCCCGGATGATCGCATAGACCCTCGTCGCTCTGCTCTGTTCATGGCAAGTTTGATCTTGCGCCAGGTTCGCGACGGATTGGAAGCATGCCGATCTCTCTTCACAAGCAGGCGACGAGCGAGCCATTGTCCGCGATTGGTCCGAGGACGATGGCGAGGGCCGAAGATCCGGGCCGCGATCCAGGCGAGCCCCGACCCGGCATGGATGGTGTCCGAGCGTTACGGCATGAGCGAGCAGACGGTCTGGACTGAGCCGTGAGCGCGCCACTGGTTCGAGCGCCGCGGCGAAGGCGCAGCCGCGATACGGTCCATGACCGCATCCACAGGCCGCACCTTTTGCAGACGACGCAGATGGCTGCGCAGGAGGCCGTCGCGGTTGCGCTTCGCAGGGTGTTTGATCCCATGGTTTGATGGTGCGATCCTTTCTCAGGAAAGGAAGTAAGCAACATGGGACAGGTTCGTCACGGGAGCGCCACGATCGAGCCAGCGTGGCGCCACCGGTTCAAGCCCGCTGGCGAGGGCACGCCGTCAGAGCAGCAATACAGCGATCGCAAGCTTCGCTCGCGCAGTTGAGCCGGGAGATCGGCATCAATCCGAAGACAGTGGCGAAGTGGCGGAAGCGGGCGACGGTCGAGGACATGAACCCAGGGCCGAAGGAACCGCGGTCCACGGTGCTGACCGAGGCCGAGGAGGCGGCGATGGTTGATGGCTTACTCATGCGGCCTGTCTAACCACATGGATTCACGTTGTGAATCCTAGGCAGACAGAGTTGTGCAACAACGCACCTTATAAAGATTGGGATAGGCGCGAAAACTGACCGTCAAGCCGCAAACCTTTCAAGATGGGTTTGCTTTGACGCATGGCACCGATCAGGCCCATGCAGGTATCTGCCCCCAACGTACCGCCAACCGCTAGCGCCCGGTCAATGGACTGGGGCAGATCACGTTCGGTTGACGGTGCGTGAAGGGCAAGGCCGAGGTCATGCAAGGTTCGGCTGAAATGCCCCTGTACCGCCTGAGCCAATAGATGTCGGCTGATCTCGGTCGTTGTCCGCAGGTGCGGTGTCAGGGCCCTGGTCAGTCGCCGGGCCTGCCCCGGGCCGTCCCGCAGCGCAGGCGAAAGGGTCAGGGCCGCAAGGATGCCAACGATCACGTCATCGCCCGATGGCGTCAGGCCACGTCCACGCCCGACCGGCAGCGCCAAAGCCCTGTTCAGAAGGTCGGGCTGGCCTGACGACAAGGCGCCCAGGACATCCGTGAGCAAAGCGCCCGTCCCCGTCCACGCGACCGGACGGACCCGGCCCGCCGCAAGGGCCAACCGTGCCGCGAACCCTTCGGATACCGCTTCCCATGGCAGGCCAGACCAGCAGGTCGCCGCGCCGCAGTCGATCACGCCGTCGCCAAGTTTGACATATCCGGCCCGGAAGTGGACCGGCGCGCCTTTTGCGGCACCCAGACGCAACGTGGACCGGGGGGGGCAGACAAATGATAAAGGGAGACAATCTTGCCTCATCTGCGATGATTGTCCACAGATCCCGCCCAATAGTCACGTTCACCGCACGGTCGAAAACGCTGTGAACCCGACCATTGACGCCGGTTGCGACGTCGATGGCGGCCCGATCCTGACAGCCTGCCACGCGGCGAACATCGGCTCAGCCTACAGCGGTAACGAACTTGTCCGAGTCTGAAACCCAGCCAAAAATCCCGCCCTGCGCCTTGATCATCTCTAGCCCGACGCGCTGGAACTCGGGGAAATACGATGCGACGCAATCCGAGAGGACCACGCATTCGTAGCCCCGGTCATTCGCCTCGCGAACTGTGGTGTGCACACAAACCTCAAGCGTCACACCGCAAACGATCAGGGTCTTGATCCCGCGATCCATCAGGATCTGGTGCAGGTCGGTCGCGTGGAACGAGCCCTTGCCGGGCTTGTCGATCACGGGCTCTCCGGCGATGGGATAGAGCTGGTGGATGATGTCATGGCCGGTCTCGCCCCGGACAAGGATGCGGCCCATCGGGCCGTCGGTGCCGATGAAGACCTTGCCGCCGCGGTTCAGCTTGGCAGGCGGGCAGTCGGACAGGTCAGGGCGGTGCCCCTCGCGGGTGTGGATCACGAACATGCCCGTTTCGCGGGCTTTCTTCAGCACCTTGATCGTCGGTTCAACGGCAACGAGCAGGAGCGACGTGTCATTACCCAGTGCCTCGCCAAAGCCGCCCGGCAGCACGAAATCGCGCTGCATGTCGATGATGAGAAGCGCCGTGGTCTTGGGATCGAAATTCAGGTCGAACGGTTCGGCAACGATGACGGCCATGTCAAACTCCTCATTTCAAGATTGCAAAATCTGATCTCAATATGGGCATCAGCGCCCGCGCCAACGGCAGAGTTGCAGCTGGTCTTTTAAGAATCTGTCGCCTCGAGGACTTTGGTTCTTGGTACGATTTCAAGATGACAACGCAGTGAAGCCTGAATGACATGCCGGGTAAGGATCCTGTTCACAGTTCTTCCGCGGCTTTGCCATTGTGTCGTGCATCGCGCGCATGAAAAAAGTCCGGCGCGGAAAGCGGGCTTGCTTTGGTATTTCATGCGAGACATCGGATCCCGCCGGCGCACCGCCGGGACCGGACCGCGTTTGTCTTAGGGCCGTTCGCCCCGTGCCAGCGCCCCTTCGATATCGTCAAGAACGGCATTAATATCTGCCACGCTGTCGATTACGAAATGCGCCCCGGCACGGGTCAGCTTGGCATAGGCTGCCGACCGCATCCTGTCATAGGTATCGGCATCAAGGGCCGCCGTCTCTTCGATATTCAGACCAAAGACGTTGCCCGTCATTGCCACACCCACCGTCCAGCAACCGGCGTTCAGACCTTCGGTGATCCCCACTTCGGTGTCATCCACCTTGACGACCGACCAGGCAGGCCAGACGTCCAGGTCAAGGAATGTCCGGTACATCATGATCGGCGACGGCCGCCCCTGCGACAGGTCACCTGCACAGACCAGATTGTCAGGCGCATATCCCTGTGCGGCGGCCACCGGCAACAGCGGTTCCATGATGTTGCGCGTATATCCGGTTGTGGAGCCGACTTTGGCCCCCCGCGCCCTGATCCGGGCCGCCGTGTCGGACGCCCCTTCGATCAGCGCGCCGAAATCGGTCACCACGGCCACGTTCATCGGCACGAATACCTCATAAATTGCGTCGATATCCGCCTCGGACGGGGCCGCCCCATGTTTGTCCATCCAGGCCTCCGCAATGCGCGGATGACGGACCAGCGTGGCGATATGGTCGCGTTTGGCCATTCCCATCGGGCCGCGCGCCTCGTCCACCGTGATATCGACGCCGAATTGCGCGAAAGCCTTGACGAACACCCCCATCGGGGCCTGTGATCCGTGGTCAATCATGGTCCCGGCCCAATCGAATACGACGGCCTGGATGCGGGCTTCGGTCATTCTCATTCTCCAAAAAGTTCGGCGATGGTTTCTTCCCCGATCGCAAAGGATGTGCTCGCCCCGGTTCCGCTGGTGACGATGACCAGACGAATCGCAGAATCAGGGGCAATCCGCACCATCAGCCTGTCGGGAAGAGAGGCATAGGTGCCGGTCCAGCGTTCCGTGACACGCGCCCCGGGCAGCCGCAAGGTTGCGTGCATTTCCGTCAGCATGAGTTCATCGACAGACGCCTGATTGAACGGTGTCGGTGACCATTCATAGTGGTGGCTGTCCCCCACAATCAGACCGCCGTCCGACCCTTGCACGGCGATCAGATGAATCCCCTGCGCAAGGTATTCGGACTGTTCGGACTGCAACCGGGCCAGCAGGGCAGCCGCCTCGGGCAGTTCGGAATAGCCAAGGTAACGGATCAGCGACAGATCAGTCATCACCGACCCCGGCAGTCGGAACGACGGATTACCCGGCATGACCTTGAGCATGTGCAGACGGCAGCGCGTGATGCCCAAAGTCCTGATCTCATCGGGGAAAAGGGTCAGAAGATCATCACCGGGACAGACAACGATCCGTTCGCCTTCAAGAATACCGGCAGTCGTGACGACGCGCCCCGGTTCCACGGCCTTGACAAGGGTCTGCCGCAGAAAGGAGACCCCCATCTCCTGCGCAAGCCATGCAGCCAGCTTCGGGATAGCTTGGCGGCTTTCCACCCGGCGATCATGCGGGCTCCAGAGTGCGCCCTGAAAGGGACCATCGGCAAGAATGGCGCCATGCTGATCCGTCAGTTGAGCGCCCGACAGAAGACTGCACTCCTCTCCCATATCGGTGGCGCGGAAAGCCTCCAGCACGGCCATCGCCTCGGGGCGGCGGGCCGCGACAAGCAACCCCTCATGCTCGATCGGAATGCCGGCTTTCGGTGCAACCTCAAGCCACACATCACGTGATCGCATGGCCCGTCGCCAGCAGTCACCAGCCTGCTGACCCGTGACCGTGACGAAACCAAAGTTGCGGACCGAGGCTCCGATGGCCTCCACCTCGCGATCCACGACGGCCACCGACAGGCCCTTGCGCCGCGCGGCAAGCGCATGTCCAAGGCCAAGGATCCCGGCCCCGACGATGACCAGATCGAACTTCTGCGTCAGCGTTTCCGCCATGCCTGACTCCCGATCAAGGCGCGCGTCAGACCGGCATGGACAAGCCGCGCAAAAAGGTTGGTATAGAAGATCAACATGCACATGGCCGCCGCCCCCTGGATCTGGCCCGCGTCATCCATGTTCAGCGCCGCGACAGCCGCGAGGGTTGTACCGGGCGCATAGAGGAACACCACCGCCGACACCGTCGTCATCGCATTCACAAAGAAATACGAGGCGATATCTAGCAGCGTCGGGCTGCAGATCGGCATCGAGATTCGCGAGAACATCCGCGTCATCGGCTGCTTGAGTGACGCAGAAACCGATTCGAACTCCCGGTCCATGGCCTTGAGCGCGGTCATCGCTGTCAGGTGTGACACCGTATAGAAGTGGGTGATCGTCGAGACGACCAGAATTGTCATTGTTCCGTAGATGAACCCCAGCGGGTTTGACGCATTGTTGAAGAAGAAGATGTAGGACAGCCCCAGTACCATCCCCGGAATGGCCATCGGCATCATGGCTAGGAACTGCAGCGCGCCCCTGGCCCAGCCAAAGCCGCGCCCCTTTTCCACGAGATAGGCGCCGACAAAGACTACCGCCGTGCCGATGACCGCGACAAGCAGGGAGAGCTCCAAAGAATTGAAGTAACTCGCCCATCCGCCCCCGTCGACACCCTGAAAACTGAAGTGGCGCAGAGTGAGTTCGGTATTGTAGGGCCAGAATTTGATGAGCGAGGCATATTGCGAAACCAGCAGGATCGTTAGCAGGAAGGCCGTTACGATACAGCAGAAGAAAAAGGCACTGATGTCATAGAGCCGGTCCGGCGCCGGCGAATAAGGCACTGCCCGCGCCGACAGGAGCGCAACCTGACGGGCCGTCACATAGCGGTCAACGGCAAAGGCAAACACGGCCGGGATCAGCAGGATCACCGACACGACCGCTCCCATGGCAAAGTTCTGCTGGCCCACGACCTGCTTGTAGATGTCCAGCGCCAGCACGTTGAAGCTTCCGCCAACTACCTTGGGCACACCGAATTCGGTGATCGTCAGCGTGAAAACGACGAACGCGGCCGAGATCAGACCATAGCGGGCCCCCGGCAACGTAACGGTGAAGAATGTCCGGGTCGGTGACGCTTGCAGCACCCGTGCTGCCTCATAAAGCCGGGCATCCGAAATCCGCAGCGCCGTCGAGATGATCAGCATCGCATGCGGAAAGGTAAAGAACACGCAGCCAAGAACAATGCCCCAGAAGCCATAGATGCTGCCCCCGAACAACAGACCTTTGGCTAGACCCTGATTGCCGAACAGATAGACCAGCGACAGACCGGCCAGAAGTGAGGGGACAAGGATTGGAACCGTCGCGATGGTCTGAAAGAACCCCTTGAACCGCATACAGGTGCGATGCAGCGAATAGGCAAAGCCGAACGCCAGAAACACCGTGATGAGGGTAGTCACCAGCGACACGACAAAACTGTTGGTGATGGATTGCGTCAGCGCGGGATTACCGAAGTATTCCTTGAAGTTGGCGAATGACGTGATCGTGCCCGCCCGGATCACCAGTCGCCGCAGACCGGTGCTGTCCACTTCCGCCCATTCATCCTGCGCGAACTTCTTGCCGCCGATCTCAAGCGATCCACCAAGCATGTCGCCGACGATCCTCAACCTTGCGCCGACGACGGGTTCGCCTTCAAAATTGCCGCGCGGGAACATTTGTGCAGCCGTCAGCGATGGCCCACGCCGGGCCTGTGCAACCTCGTCCGACAGGCCAAGACGCGCGGCAGACGCCTCCAGAGTGCCCAATGCCACGAAACCGGCCCCGGTATCCACTTCGGCCTCGACC
Source organism: Rhodobacterales bacterium (assembly GCA_026400355.1). Classification (GTDB taxonomy): domain Bacteria; phylum Pseudomonadota; class Alphaproteobacteria; order Rhodobacterales; family Rhodobacteraceae; genus JAPLPE01. The sequence continues at coordinate 293,469 of JAPLPE010000013.1, forward strand.
GCAGCGAATGAGAAACTGCGCACTTCGGTTGATTTCCAAAGCATCATGCCTAGAGGCAGGGCCAGTGCGACGATCAGATAGAGGCCGATCATGATGACAAAGGCCAGCATGATCCGGTCGTCCCGGCCCGATTTCGGACGGACTGCGGGCGGTGCCGCCAGACCGTCCATACCTGAGGAAATATCAACCATGAGCCGCCTCCCGATCAAAAATGCGCAGGCGTTCCTGCGGCAGACTGATCCTGAGCGTGCGACCGGCTTCGATACCCATGCTTCGGACGGTCGTGTAGGGCACCTGCGCTACGAGAGGGGAGGACTTGAACGCATCGTTGACCAGTTGGGCCCTCGCAAAAGGACCAAGGAATTCGACTGACCCAACATTCACGTCGAACGAATTGCCGCCCAAAGCCGCCCCGTCACCGGCGATGACGACGTCCTCGGGGCGGATTGCAACCGTGACTTTCGCGCCATCCGCATGGCCGTTGGCAGGACAGGCCAGTTCGATGCCGCCAATGCTCACAGCATCCGCGCGAAGCATGGCGCCGGGAATGAAGTTCATCGCCCCGATGAAATCGGCGACAAACCGTGTAGCGGGGCGGTCGTAGATATCCTCCGGCGTGCCAACCTGTTCGACCACACCCACATTCATCACGACGATCCGGTCGGCCAGCGAAAGGGCCTCGTCCTGATCATGGGTCACCATGATCATCGTGACACCCAGTTGCGACTGCAGTGTCTTGAGTTCGTGCCGCAGGTGCAGGCGCACCTTGGCGTCCAGCGCGCTCAGCGGCTCGTCAAGAAGGATCAGACCAGGCTTAGGAGCCAGTGCGCGGGCCAAGGCCACGCGCTGCTGCTGACCGCCTGAAATCTGCGCGGGATAGCTGTTTCCCTTGTCGGGCAGCCCCACGAGTTCCAGCAATTCGGTGACACGACTGTCGATCTCGGCCCGGTTCATCTTGCGGTTCTCAAGACCGAAAGCGATGTTGCGCCGCACCGTAAGGTTCGGGAACAGGGCATATGACTGGAATACAATGCCGAAGTCCCGCTCTTCTGGCGGCAACGGAGAGATGTCCTTGCCAGCCTGATGGATCGTGCCCTCGGTTTGGATATCAAGGCCGGCAATCGCCCGCAGCAAGGTTGTCTTGCCACAGCCTGAAGGGCCAAGAAAACAGACAAACTCGCCCTCTTCCACGTCCAGCGAGACATTCAGCAACGCGGTGAACTTGTCAAAACGCTTGGTGACATTGCGAATTTCAAGATAATGGCCGGCCATCAGACGGACTCCTGTCCTAAGGAACGCGGGGCGGCAAGGCCGCCCCGCGTGTTCGGTTCAGTTCTTGGGTTCGGACTTGCCGTCAAAGCGGCTCTGCCACTCTTCCAGGATCGCGGTGCGGTTGTTCGCGGCCCATTCGAAATCGTTCTCGATCAGGCGGCTGCGCAGGTCGGCCGGAAGGTCGGGGATCTGCACTTCCAGCGCTTCATTGGCCAGAATCGCATAGTTCTGCGCGTAGATGGCCATGGCTTCGTCCGACACGGACCAGTTCAGCAGGGCTTCGGCTGCTTCAAGGTTCGGCGTGCCGGCGATGATGGCCGAGGCCTCCATATCCCAGCCGATGCCTTCCGACGGGATCACGATGGCCAAGGGGGCCCCTTCGTTCAGCAGGCGCACGGCTCGGAACTCGAACGACACGCCGATCGGATGTTCGCCCGATGCGGCCATTGTGCAGGGCTTGGAGCCCGAATGGGTGTAGGTCGCGATGTTCTTGTGCAGCGCGTCCATGAAGGCCCAGCCTTCCTCCTCGCCCATCATTTGCAGCCAGGAAGATACGTCCAGAAAGCCGGTCCCCGACGAGGCCGGGTTAGGCATGACAATCATACCGGTATATTCGGGCTTGATCAGGTCGGCCCAGGACGTGGGGATCGCGACACCGGCCTTTTCCATTTCGACCGTGTTCACGCACAACGCGGCGGCCCAGGCATTGGTGCCGACCCAGTACGGGGGCTCATCTTGATCGACGAAACGCGGATCAAGGTTCTCGACCCCGACCGGGGCGAAAGGCTCGAGCATCCCTTCGGACTTGAGCATCAGTAGCGAGGTCGCTGCCGTGCCAAGCACGACATCGGCGCGGGGGTTGTCACGTTCGGCCAGAAGCTTGGCGGTGATCACACCTGTCGAATCGCGCACCCACTGGATCGTGATCCCGGGGTTGGCAGCTTCAAAGCTGGCCTTGTAGATCGGCAGAAGGTCGGATTCGAGTGCGGTATAGACAGTCAATTGCTGTGCTTGGGCGGCGGTGAACGGCATGAAACATGCGGCTGCAACGGCCATAACCGAGGTCAGGCGAATCATTTTTTTCTCCGTGTGTGGCAGGTCTTCTGGGGCAGAACGCGGTTTTCTTAGGGCCGGAAGCACACGGGATTGTGACAAAGTCAGCCCGAGTATGGCTCCCGGTTACGTGTTCGATTCCGCCACAGGGCTCTGAGGCCCAAGATGGATCGATCTGGTTCTGAACTCGAGATCTTAGAGAAACTTTTGTAAGGCAAACGACCACCAAGCATCTTGAACCGGCGCGCCAGGTTGAATAGAAATGCAGCGGTTTCGTTCTGGTCACGTGCTTCCGCTAGGCGGCCTTCTATTTGGAGGCCACGGGTGATTTCCAGCCGATGGCTGAGTGTTCTTGGCGCGGATTGCAGAAACCCTTGATGAATTCGTGATGGACACGCAACTCGCCGCCACAAAGATCGGCGCGATGATCGAGGAGTTGTCCTCAGTCCGCTCGGCGGGAAAAGCCATGGGCTTAACGGGGATGACCTATGCGAAGACGTTGCTACGATGGCTGAAGCCGTCACCGGGGCGCATAAGCCGACGCTGACTTCAGGTTAGGCCGGCGGGAACCACCATCGATCTGGGCCTACCGGTGCTTTCTCCAGAGAAGGTTCGCCCGCAGGCCTGTTCCCTCCGCCATTTCATACAAGAATATCGCTATTTGTTATATACTAGCTGATTTTGACGGATTTTTGTCCCCCACCATATCCCCCACTTGGCGGTGGAATGGCCCGGAATAAGGTGGAATGGACTTAGCCCCGTCACTCAGCCTTTGGTGCGTCGGGCAAGGGGGGGAGTAAATCTCTGCGAAACCCTGCGCCCGTCGCCGATGTGGCCGCGCATCATCCGCGAGCTGACGAACCTTGAAGCCCGCCACGGCAAGCGCATGGAAGCCCGGGCGAACAAGATGCTGGGCCGCGTGCCCATCGCAGAGGCGGCGTAAGGCGCAGGCCAAGACTCAATCACCGAACACTTGCCGACCGAAAGAGTGAGGCTGCCCCGTTCGGTGGGTAGGTCTTCATCAAACACTGCGCCGAACAAAACTGACAACGTTCGGGTAGCTACAAACTCGCCAGAAGGGACCGCAGCGTAGCGGGTCGATCCTGAATTGGTACATGCAACGTAAGCAACATCGCCGCCTTTCCAAAACAAGGAACGCCCGTTTATGTCGTAGTCCATGATTGCCGCCCCGACCTGACCAAGCGCAAAGCACCCTGCCGAGGTCCCATTTCCATCAGTCGTAAAGTCAGGAACAACAGGATAGGGCACGGATGAAAGGAGCCTTTGGCAGATTTCTTCAAACCCATCTTCCGGCCTAACTTCCCTCACGACATACGTCATCGGAGTATAGTTGGCTGGCACCCATTCCTGACCGTTCCAGTTGAAGCCCGTCGAATGGTCTTCGACGCACAGCTTGGTCAAGGCGGACGCGCCCATAGGCGCGAGGGCCAGAACAGAAGCAAGAAGACGAAGGCCAAGACGCATTACAACACTCCCCTGCATGCGGGCCTAGCTTGAATGGCAGACGGCAATCCGGCAACTGCCGATTGAGACGGGCGAGCGGGCAAAGCGACGCGACATCACTAAATCGGGCAGACACCGCGAAAGCGGGCAAGGATGCGGGCAAGGGAAACCCGCACCGACGCGCAAGGCGTTGAAATTAATTGCTGATTTGCGGGCAAGTGGTGGGTGGTGAGGGACTCGAACCCCCGACATTCTCGGTGTAAGCGAGACGCTCTACCAACTGAGCTAACCACCCCTTCAGTCAAGCCAATTACCCGCCTCTTCGCGCTGGTGCAAGACATGCGATTCCAGACCACGCACCATTTCGACCTCGACGCACAGGTTGGCCCTGCCCGCCCAGCAGATATTTCACCCCAAGCCCTTGTGCGTGCGGCCGCAGGAACCGCGAGAGGATGCCGACCGGCAGAATAACGGGCGTTCCTGAGCGGCCGTCTGGAAACGCACTGGCCCCGGCACAAGGACCACCTCCCCGGGCGCATTCCACGCCCAAAACAACGCAGGGCGCTCACCCCATGTCCCTTCACTCACCGGGTCCATTCTCAGTAAATCGATCCCGCCCCGAGTCCCGGCCGACCGGTGTGGCGACTCGGCGAGCCTTCGCCGCAAACGGTCGTTGTCCATAAAGGGTTGCCTTGACCTTCGGAATGGTTGTGGCCACCCAAATTCTCTTAAGGTGTCCGTGAATAAGTCGGCGGCGCACATTGAAACACTCCTGCAAAACGTGTTCGAGACGTTCTAGCGCTAGAAACTGATATTCACTGCCGCCGGCTCCGGTGGCACTGGCGTTTTGCTTGCTGCCGCAACTGTGCATCCAGCAATCAGCCGCAGTCTCTATGTCGGCTGGCGCACCTGCTTGCAGTGCGTGACACCATTCTTCTCCAAAGACGTTGTCCGGCTTCGCATGTGCGAAGGATGTCGGCAACATCAATCCCCGTGGTGAAGGAGGTTCCGGCTTGCCACGGGGGCGGGAGCAGCCACCCGCACGTCCTTCAGGAAACCGACGGACGCTAAACCATCGGGACCAGCAGCGGGAGGTCGGGATCTCCTTTCTATGTCTTCTGACGTTGCAGCGCCTCGCGGCATGGGTCGCGGGGCGCTTTTTTATTGCCGAGAATCGGATAGAGCTATGATGCCGCTATGACGGGTCAGCAGCACCGTAACAGCACCCCGAGGGCGCTGCGTAAGCGGCTGTTATTGCTGGTGAAATTGGTCGGGGCGGAGAGATTCGAACTCCCGACCCTCTGTTCCCAAAACAGATGCGCTACCAGACTGCGCTACGCCCCGTACCATTTCCCTCTTAGGATGTGTGGGATGAATTGAAAAGCCCCGAACGTCACCGGACCAGTGCTATTCGCAGGGGGCGGCAGCGGTTGGGCCGAAACTGGGATGCTGCATCACGTCGCCTACTGTGATGCCAAGGCGTGCGGCCATGCCGCCGTTGATCTCGAGCACGTACTTGACGTTGTCCCCGCCGGGAATCGACGTCTCGTCCAGCGGGACGGCGTTCTCGTGGATATGGGTGATGGTGCCGGTGGCGTCGGCAAAGAGCATGTCCAGCGTGATAAGCGTGTTGCGCATCCAGAAGGACGCACGTTGGGGCTCTTCGTAGACAAAGAGCATGCCAGTCATCCGGGGCATTTCGGGGACGTTCATCAGGCCCTTGCTGCGCTCAGCTGCGTCATCGGCGATGGTGACAGCGAAAGGAGCCTGGCCAAAATCACCAAGGATCGTGACTCGCTCAGGACTGCACCCTGCAGTTGCAGGGCTGGCGGCGAGCAGGAGGCACGCGAGTACTGCCGGCTTCAAGATGAGGTGCCGTGCAGTTTGCGGGCCGCAAGGTCCCAGGACAGGACCTCGCAGGCCATGCGGCCGCGCTTGCCGTCGATGACGCGAATGCAGATCGCCTCGCCTGGTTGAAGATCGGCAAAGCCTGATTTGCGAAGAACCTCGATATGCACGAAGACATCCTCCTCAAGACCAAACACGTTAGCAAAGCCAAAACCCTTGACCTTATCGAACCATTTCACCCGGGCGGGCTCAAGGGGTCTTTGTGCGAGATAGGAGGGGTCGAATTCGGCAATGTCGATGAGGCCCGCGCCGAGGGCCACGTCGGGCGGACTGATCGACAGGACGGCAATGGCCTGCAGGCCACGCTCGGTCTTTTGTGCGGTCAATTCAATGGCCGACCCTTCGGCGACCGAGCTTTGGCCGAAGTTACGCAGGACGTTGGCGTGGAGAAGGATGTCCGGGCCACCTTCGTCAGCAATGACAAAACCGAAACCCTTGCCCGGATCGAACCATTTGACATGGCCCTTGAGAGTGCGTGCTTCCACGGCTTCGTCAGTGATCATCGTCTACATTCCAAGGCCAAGCAGGGCAAGACTGAGGGGCCAAAACCTACCAGTACGACGAATCAACTATCACAAGACTGTCATGTCTCAACGCCTGAAATTCACGAAGCGTGAAATTCAGGGGCTTAATCTGATGCTATTCCAAGGTGATGCAACGTCAACCCGGGTCCAGAGGAAGCGGTCATGCAACCGGAAGGCACCATCGGCCCAGAATTCCATCTCGAGCGGGCGGATGCGGTAACCGCCCCAATAGGGTGGCCGATCGGGGTCGGTTCCCATGGCGAGACCAATCCGGGCCACTTCAGCCATGAGGGCGCCACGGGACGCCAAGGGCCGCGACTGGCGCGAGGCCCAGGCGCCAAGGCGGCTTTGGAGGGAGCGCGAGCGGTAGTAGGCATCGGCCTGCGGGCCGTCCTCTTTCGTCACAAGTCCGCGCACGCGAATCTGACGGGCAAGTGATTTCCAGTGCAGGACGAAGGCTGCCTTGCCCGCCTGATCGAGTTCAGCGGCCTTCCGGCTTTCGTAGTTTGTGTAGAAGACGAAGGCGTCTGCCTCAATCTCTTTCAGAAGGACCATGCGGACGTTGGGCAGGCCAGTTGCGTCCACGGTCGCAAGAGCGATGGCGTTCGGGTCAGAGGGTTCACACGCTGCGGCCTCGGCCAACCATGTGCCTGCCAGTGCGAAAGGATCTTCGCCTGCAAAGATGCCGCCGCGATCGGTCATGTTCTCTCCCTATTCCGAGTCGCAGCGAACCTGATCCGCCTACACGGCCAGCCCTGACCGCACTTGATGACAGTCAGTCGATGGCCTACACCGGATCGAAGTTATGCCGCAAAGGCAAGAGGGGCGCGTATGGCAACGAACCTGATGCAAGGCAAACGCGGTCTTATCATGGGGCTTGCCAATGACAAGTCCATCGCATGGGGGATTGCCCGGGCACTGGCCGATGCGGGCGCCGAACTGGCGTTCTCGTATCAGGGCGAGGCGCTGTTGAAGCGGGTCACGCCGTTGGCAGCAGAGGTCGGGTCGGATATCGTGCTGCCCTGTGATGTGGGTGACATGGCGTCGGTCGATGCGCTGTTTGCCACGCTGGCAGAGCGCTGGGGCAAGCTGAACTTTATCGTCCATGCCATCGGGTTTTCGGACAAGAACGAGCTGCGCGGCCGTTATGTGGACACGAGCCGCGAGAATTTCCTCATGTCGATGGATATCTCGGTCTATTCATTCACCGCGGTGGTCAAGCGGGCGGCGGCTTTGATGACGGATGGCGGGTCGTGCCTGACTCTGACCTACTATGGGTCAGAGAAGGTCATGCCGCATTACAATGTCATGGGTGTGGCCAAGGCTGCGCTAGAGGCGTCGGTGCGCTATATGGCCGAGGATCTGGGCAAGGACGGCATCCGCGTAAACGCGATCAGCGCAGGCACCATCAAGACACTGGCCGCGAGCGGGATAGGTGATTTTCGGCTGATCCTGAAGTGGAACGAATATAACGCGCCGCTGCGCCGGACCGTGACGCAGGAAGAGGTGGGCAAGTCGGCCCTTTACCTCTTGTCAGATCTGGGCAGTGCGGTGACGGGTGAGGTGCTGCATGTCGATGCTGGATATCACATCGTGGGGATGAAGGCCGTCGACGCACCCGACATCACCAAGGAATAGGCCCCATGACATTGGCGGCCTACTTTACGGTCCTGCTGATTCATCTTGTCGCGGCGATGAGCCCGGGGCCGTCTTTTGTCGTCTGCGTCAGGACGGCTGCTGTAAATGGTTTTCGTGTGGCTGTGTCGCTGGCATTGGGCTACGCGCTGGGGGCGTTTCTGTGGGCGCTTGCCGCGATGGCGGGTCTTGCCCTGCTGTTCAAGGCGGTGCCGGAGCTTTTCATCGCGCTCAAGGTCGTGGGCGGTGTGTTCCTTCTTTGGATCTCATTTCAGATGTGGCGGCATGCGGCAGAGCCGCTGGACATTCCGACGGCAGGATCAACCCCGCGCAGCGGGCTGTCCGCTGTTCAGTTCGGCTTCCTTACGTTTGCGACCAACCCCAAGACAGCAGTCTTCTTTGGTGCGGTCTTTGTCGGGCTTGTCCCGGTGGATACGCCGCTCGCCTTGAGGGCGGCGCTGCTGGTTGCCATCTTCGTAAATGAGTTTCTATGGTACGTGGTGGTTGGGCGGGTATTCTCGCTTCCGACGGCACGTGCGGCCTATATCCGGCTCAAGACCCCCATGGACCGGGTTTTTGGGACGCTCATTGCTTTTTTTGGCGCAAAGATTGCGCTTGCCTGAGGATCCCAGATGCCTGAACAGACCAAAGCCCGCCCCGACCGCCTGCCGCACGAGAAGGGTTTTCATATATCCTGGGACCAGATTCACCGGGACAGCCGGGCCTTGGCGTGGCGGCTGGACGGGTATGGACCAGATGACGGGGCCTGGCGCGCCGTCGTGGCGATCACCCGGGGTGGCATGGCCCCGGCGATGATTGTGGCCCGCGAGTTGGGCATCCGCACTGTCGATACGATCAGCGTGAAAAGCTATGACCATCAGTCGCAGGCAGACGCCAAGGTGCTCAAGGCGCCGGATGCAGCGACTGTCGGCGATGGCACCGGCATTCTGATCGTCGATGATCTAGTCGATTCGGGCAAGACACTGGAGCTTGTCCGCAAGCTTTATCCCAAGGCGCATTTCGCGACGGTCTATGCCAAGCCGAAAGGGCGGCCGATGGTGGATACGTTCATCACGGAAGTGAGCCAGGATACGTGGATCTTTTTCCCGTGGGACATGGCGCTGCAATACGTCGAACCGTATCGCGGCCGGGACTGAATTGATGGTGCGGCGTCTGGTCGACAGGTTCGGACGCTGGCTTCACATTCTTTTCGAGGCCAGCCTTGTGTTCAAGGGCGCGCTGGCGACTTTGGAGGCGCTGGCCGGACTTGGGCTGCTGTTGGCGCCCAATGAAAGAATACTCGCCTTCGTGGACTGGCTGACACGTGCGCAGATTGCCCATGACCGGTCAGAGCCAATGACGACATGGGCCGCAGAGATTGCGCAAAGCTTTTCGATACAGTCCCAGCATTTCTATGCAATCTATCTCCTTGGTCATGGCGTGCTGAAACTTGTGATGGTGGGGATGCTGGCCCGGCGGACTGTCTGGGCCTATCCCGTCGCCATATGCATCCTGATCGGTTTCATCATCTATCAGATGCATCACTGGTGGGTGGACAGGTCATCTTTCCTTGTTGTGCTAAGTGCGCTTGATCTGATCATGGTGGGGCTGGTCTGGCGGGAATGGCGGATGTTGCGGCGGATGAACGTCGCAGCGCCCGCCTGAACTGCGATGGTCCCATACGAAACGCCCCTGCCCTTCTCGCGACAAACAGAACAAGGCTTCACCAGATGAACATGCCCCGCACCGCGACGACCTTTGCCCCGCCCGTTATGGAAGCGCGCCGCTGGCTGGACGGTGTGACGTTTACGGCGGACCGGCCGCTGATCAATGTGAGTCAGGCGGCGCCGGTCGATCCGCCCCCTACCCCGATGCTGCAAGCCATATCTGCGATCGTGCTGAACGATCCGGCCGCGCATCTGTACGGGCCGGTGCTGGGCTTGACCGAGTTGCGGGCTGAGGTGGCGGCGCAATGGTCGGCGGCGTATCGGGGGGTTGTCGGGCCGGAGCAGGTCGCCATCACATCGGGTTGCAATCAGGCCTATGCGGCGGCGCTGATGACGCTGTGTGGTGAAGGCGACGAGGTCATCCTGCCAGTGCCCTACTACTTCAACCACCGCATGTGGAATGACATGGCGGGGATCAGGACTGTCCCCTTGGTGCCCGGTCCGGGGCTGATCCCGGTGGCGGAACATGCGGCATGGCATATCACAGAACGGACCAAGGCAATCGTCCTGGTCAGCCCGAACAACCCCGGTGGGGTCGAATACCCGGCCGAGACCCTGCGGGAGTTCATGGATCTGGCGCGGTCGCGGGGAATCGCACTGATCGTGGACGAGACCTACCGCGACTTCGACTCGCGCCCCGGGCCCGTCCATAACCTGTTCACCGATCCCGACTGGTCGGACACGCTGATCCAGCTATATTCGTTCTCAAAGGCCTATCGCCTGACCGGGCATCGTGTGGGGGCAATGGTGGCCAATCCGGAGCGGCTAGCCGAGGTAGAGAAGTTTCTGGATACGGTCACGATCTGCCCCAACCAGATCGGACAACGCGCAGCCCTTTGGGGGATGCGCAATCTGGGAAAATGGCTGGCCGGAGAGCGGGCGGAGATCCTTGACCGGCGGGCGGCCATCGTCGAAGGCTTTCCTCGCCTTGCCGCCAAAGGGTGGGAACTCTTGGGCTGTGGGGCCTATTTCGCTTATGTGGCGCATCCCTTTGCGATGCCGTCGGACAAGCTGGCCCAGAGGCTGGTCAGTGAGGCGGGCGTGCTTCTGTTACCGGGAACGATGTTCATGCCATCTGACCTTGCCGGGGGTGACAGACAGCTGCGGATCGCCTTTGCGAATATCGACAGGGCTGGCGTGGGGCGGCTTTTTGACCGACTGGAACCGCTGAACCTCTGACCTTGCACCCCGTCGCGGGTCCGCCTATTCAGTTGCGACCCGCGCGACGTGGCTTTGACGACCCAGAAACCGACAGGCAGACAGATGGCGAAGAGAAAACCCAGCGACTATTTCCTCGGGCTTATCATGGTCCTGCTGATTCTTGGCCTGGCCAACTGGGGGACCAACGGCATTTCCGGCACGAACCGGGGCATTGGCACCGTCGGGAAGAAGGAAATCTCGGCCCAGCAATATGTGAACGCGCTGCGCCAGCAGTTGCAGGCGTTCAGCCAGCAGGTCGGATCGACCGTGACGCTCCAGCAGGCGCAGGCGCTGGGTATCGACAAGTCGGTATTGGCACAGGTCGTGACCTCACGCACGCTGGACAATGAAGCCGACCAGCTTGGCATTTCGGTGGGCGATGCGCGCGTTTTCGAGCAGATCGTGGCGATCCCGGCGTTTCACGGGCTTGATGGCAAGTTCGACCGTGAAGCCTACCGGATGACGCTTGACCAGAACAACTTGACCGAAGCCGAGTTCGAGGCGACTCTGCGCGACGATGTCGCGCGATCGCTGCTTCAGGGTGCTGTCTTGGGGGGCCTGCCCGAGCCTGTCGCCTATGCGGATGTGCTGGGCGAGTTCATCGGCGAACGGCGCAGCATGACCTGGGCTCCGGTGACGGCAGCAGCGCTTGCTGCACCTGTTGCGGCGCCAACAGATGCAGAAGTGCAGACGTATTTCGAAACGAACCCCGACGCCTATACAAGCCCGGAGGTGCGCAAGATCACCTATGTCTGGCTGACGCCCGACATGATTCAGGACAGCGTTACAGTGGACGATCAGGCCGTGCGCGACCTTTATCAGGAACGTATTGCAGAATACGTCCAGCCCGAACGGCGTCTGGTTGAACGTCTGGTCTTTGGCACGGAAGAGCAAGCGACCGAAGCCAAGGCCCGGATCGACGCGGGCGAGACGGATTTTGACGCACTGGTCGTTGAACGCGGACTTGATCTGTCGGACGTGGACCTTGGCGATGTAAGCCTGGATGATCTGGGCCCTGCCGGAGATGCCGTCTTTGTGGCAAATGCCGGGGATGTAGTTGGGCCGTTCCTTTCAAACTTGGGCCCGGCACTGTTCCGGATGAATGCGGTGCTGGCTGCCGAGGAAGTCACGTTTGAGGAAGCCCAGTCCGACCTTCGGACAGAACTGGCCAACCAGCGCGCGCGGCGCGTGATTTCCGACAGCAACGACCAGATCGTCGACCTGATGGCGGGTGGAGCCACGCTTGAGGATCTGGCAGACCGGACGGACATGCAACTGGGTCAGATCGACTGGTCTGTTGATGTGACAGAGGGCGTCGCCGCCTATACGCCGTTCCGCACTGCGGCGGCAGCGGTGGAACAGGGTGCCTACCCCGAGATCCTTGAACTCGATGACGGTGGCATCTTTGCCCTGCGGCTTGATGCGGTGACACCGCCTGCGGTGAAGGCGCTGGATACCGTGCGCGATCAGGTGATCGCGGACTGGACCGTGTCTGCAACGAATGCGGCCATTGCGGCGCGTGCGGCGGAAATGGCGACCGCCATCACCGGGGGTGCCAGTTTCGAAGATCAGGGGCTTATCGCCGTCGCCGAAACCGGCCGGACCCGACAGGATTTTGTCGAAGAGACGCCACCAGTCTTTATGACTACGGTCTTTGACCTTGAGGCCGGGGCGACCACGACGGTTGAGAACGGGGCCTCGACCATCGTTGTACGGCTGGATTCGATCGACCCGCCCGATCCGCAGGACCCGACCCTGATTGCGCAGAAGGAATCTTTTTCGCAGCAGGCGGCTACGACGATCATGGATGATGTGTTTGCCGTCTTTGCCGAACAGCTTCAGGCTGCGACGGAGATCAACATCAATGAAGCGGCGGTCAACGCCTTGAACGCTCAGATCAACTAGGCCGCCCGCATGCCCCTCAGCCCCTCGTTCGAGAGTTTCCGAGAAGGCTATGAGGCCGGGCGCAATCAGATGGTCTATACCCGCCTTGCGGCCGATCTAGATACGCCGGTATCGCTAATGCTCAAGCTCGCGGGGGCGGGAAAGCATTCCTTTGTGCTTGAGAGCGTCACGGGCGGCGAGGTGCGCGGGCGGTATTCGATGATCGGCATGAACCCCGATCTGATCTGGGACTGCCGGGGAAAGGTAAGCCGCCTGAACCGCGATGCGCGGTATGACGATGATGCCTTTGTCGTGCTGGAGGGTGATCCTTTGGCGACGCTGCGGGCCTTGCTGGCGGAAAGCCGGATCGATCTGCCCGAAGGATTACCGGGGGCGGCGGCGGGGCTGTTTGGCTATCTCGGCTATGACATGATCCGGCTGGTCGAGAACCTTCCGAACGTGAAGCCCGATCCGTTGGGACTACCCGATGCGGTCCTGGTGCGGCCGTCGGTCGTGGCAGTGCTGGACGGGGTCAAGGGCGATGTGATCCTTGTCGCGCCCGCATGGGTGAACGGAGGCCTGTCGGCAAAGGCGGCCTTTGCGCAGGCGGCAGAGCGGGTCATGGATGCGCAGCGGGCGCTGGACCGGGCCATACCGCAGGAATCCCGTGCGCTGGGGTCCCCCCGGTTGCCGGGCGACCCAGTATCGAATTTCACCCACGATGGCTATCTGGCCGCAGTTGAGAAGGCCAAGGAATACATCCGCGCCGGGGACATCTTTCAGGTCGTGCCTGCGCAGCGCTGGACACAGGATTTCCACGAGCCGCCGTTTGCTCTGTACCGGTCGCTGAGGCGAACGAACCCGTCGCCCTTCATGTTCTATTTCAACTTTGGCGGCTTTCAAGTTATCGGGGCGAGTCCCGAGATCCTTGTCCGCGTCTTTGGCAACCAGATCACGATCCGCCCGATTGCCGGCACCCGCCCTCGCGGCACCACGCCCGAGCAGGACAAGGTTAATGAGATCGACCTTATGGCCGACAAGAAGGAACTGGCGGAGCATCTGATGCTGCTGGATCTTGGCCGAAATGATGTGGGCCGGGTGGCCAAGATCGGGACGGTCAAGCCGACCGAGCAGTTCATCGTCGAACGCTATTCCCACGTCATGCATATCGTGTCGAATGTGGTTGGCGAACTGGCCGAGGGAGAGGATGCGCTTTCGGCGTTCTTTGCCGGGATGCCGGCCGGTACGGTGTCGGGCGCGCCCAAGGTGCGGGCGATGGAGATCATCGACGAGTTGGAGCCCGAAAAACGCGGCGTTTATGGCGGCGGCGTGGGGTATTTCAGCGCGGGCGGCGACATGGACATGTGCATCGCCCTGCGCACGGCGGTGCTGAAGGACGAGAAGCTCTATATTCAGGCGGGTGGTGGCGTTGTCTATGACAGCGACCCCGAGGCCGAATATCAGGAGACCGTCCACAAGAGCCGCGCGATCCGCCGGGCGGCGGAAGATGCTGCGATGTTCCGGCCGGACGGGAACCGTTAGGTCAAACGGACCCTTCTGCGCGGACATGGGCGGGGGTGGCCCCTGTCCTTTCCATGAGCGCTGCGCTGGCTTTGTTGAAGTTCCAGTAGGTGACGGCCCAGCCGGTGAGCCCTTCTGCACGCATCGCGTCCTTCATGGCATTGATGAGCGACAGGCCGATGCCCTGACGGCGGGCGGTATGGGTGACGGCGATATGGTCAAGAAGTCCCATGCGTTCGGCGTGGCGGAACGGGTTGGCGGGCCGGGCAGCAACGGTCCAGAGGAGGTAGCCAAGCGCTTGACCGTCTTCCTTGCAGATCAGGAGGTGGCCAGAGTCGTTCAGGATCGTGCGGAACAATGCCGTGAGTTCCTCTGGGTCGGGCGACGGCGTGAATCGGCCCGGCTAGGCGTTGGCGTGGAAGGTCTGCACTTCGGCGACCAAAGGCAGAATTGCCGGTATGTCCGCCGCATGGCCTGTGACAATGCGGCGGGCGGTCATTGCCCAGCCATGAGAATGGCGGACACCGGAGCCATAGCAATCTGACCGGCTTCGTTTTCGCTGCCCCAGAGCATGAGCGATGACAGGGTGTCGGGCTTGACCCGTCCCAGCAGGATCACACCGCTTTGCTGCCGCGCGCGGAAGGCGGCCTGATCAAGGGCGCGGCGAATGGCGTCAGGCTCATGGCCTTCGCCGTCGATATCCTTTTCGATGGTTCCAGCAGGAACTCCGGCGGATTCAGCGGCGCGGGCGGCCATGTTGAGGCCGTCGGAAAGGGTCACCACGCCACGCCCATCGGTGACAAGGCGGGACATCGCCTGATCGGTGACGGCTGAGTCGGACTGCAGCCCGCCCTCGCCAGCGTCCAGAACGCCGATGGCGTCAGGCATCGCGCGGAACACGGCTTCGTAGGTGATTTCTACATCAGTCGGCACAGCGCCGGTCGGAAGGCGTGCGAGCGCCATGACCTCGATCCCCTGCGCGCGGTAGGTTTCGATGAGGGGGCCAGCGCCTGAACCGGCGGGGTCGATTGCGACGGTGACGGGAAAGGGCAGTTGCGCGACGACAGACGCTGCGCCCGAGAGCGAGCCGTCGTCGATCAGGACAACCGACATGAGCGGCTTGCCTTCGGGATTGGCGAAGGGGGCGGCAAAGCGGACGAGTGCGGGGCGTGTGTCCACATTGGCGTCGGTGGGGTCTGCTGCGAGGGCCGGGGCGGCATCAGTCGTGGGTTCGTTGCTGGGGCGGTTGATTTTCACGTTCGTGTCGACCTGCGGCATGGTTTCGTTTTCGTCGTTGAGCGTGACGACCTGGGGCATGGCCGGGTCTTCTGTCGTTGCGGTAGCTTCGGGAGCGGGATCGCCGACCTGCGGTAGCGCGCTTTGATCGGCGGCTTCGGTCGGTTCAGATTCGGTGACCGGGTTCGGTAAGGCAGGGAGGGCGTCGGTTGCGGCCTCAGCCACGGGAGCGGAGGGTGTGGCGGTTTCGGGGGCGGCTTCCTCTGCGGGTACGGCGGGGGTGTCGGCTGTGACCTCGGGCGGCGGCGCTGTATCGGGGGTGGGGGCGCTTTCGACAGGGGATAATGTAGCAGGCGTCTGATTGGTGGCGGCGGACGAGTCAGCGGAAGGGGCAGCAGTCGCCGTGTCCTCTGTCGCGGGCTGATCCTCGGTCGCGGTTTCCTGAGCGGTGGCTTCGGGTGCTGCCGTGGCAGGCTGGTCAGTTGCAGGTTCGGCCAGAGCGGGCGCTTCGACTACGGCGGCGGGTTCAGGCACGGGCTGTGGGGCGGGTGGATCGGTTGCAACGGTCAGGTCGCCTTCGGGAGCGGGGACCTGAGGGGCGAGGGTCTGTTCCGATGCTGAGACCGGGGCTTCCGCTTCGGGCGCGACGGCGGGGGCTGCGGTTTCGGTGAGGGGAGCGATGGTCACCTCGGCATCGAGCACATCGGGTATGATGGCCGAGGAAGTGTCGGCGATTTCATCGGTCGGGGTGTGTTCCGGCGCGGGGGCGCTGGGGGTTTCGGCCGGTTCGGCCGCAACTGCTGTCTCGGGCGCTGTTGGGGCGGTTACGACCTCGGGCGTAGCGGCGGGCGAGGTGGTCCCGCCCTGCGCCTCGGGCGGGGCTTCGACCTGGGGGGCGGCGGGTGGTTCTTGGCCTGCAGGCTGTGGTGCCATCAGAGAGGCAACCGAAAGAGCCGCCCCGACGACGACCAGCCCCAAGAATCCACCTGAAAGCATACCTCGTACCATGCGACTGCTCCGCTTCTTGTTATTCTCTGCTTTTGCCCGGACCTTGACGCGACTTGGCGTTGCGGCCCATGTATGGACCGAACTATACCGGATGCCTTGCCGCGGACGGTAGCCCCCAAATTCGGGACTGCGGGATCATGCTGCTTCTGATCGATAACTATGACAGCTTCACCTATAACCTTGTCCACTATCTGGGCGAGTTGGGGGCCGATGTGGTCGTCCGCCGCAACGACGCGTTGAATGTGCAGGAGGCGATGGCGCTGCGGCCTGCCGGGATCGTTCTGTCGCCCGGCCCCTGTGATCCGGCGCAGGCCGGTATCTGTCTCGCGCTGACGGCAGCAGCGGCTGAGACCAGGACGCCACTTCTGGGCGTGTGTCTGGGCCATCAGACGATCGGCGAGGCGTTTGGCGGGCATGTCGTGCGCTGCCATGAGATCGTGCATGGCAAGATGGGGCTGATGTATCACACGAATAATGGCCTGTTCGAGGGGCTGCCGTCGCCCTTCAAGGCGACGCGCTATCATTCGTTGATTGTGGACCGGGCGACACTGCCCGCAAGCCTTGAAATCACGGCAGAGCTTGAGGATGGCACGATCATGGGGCTCCAGCACCGGACGCTGCCGATCCATGGTGTGCAGTTCCATCCCGAAAGCATCGCGTCGGAACATGGGCACAAGCTGCTCGATAATTTTCTGAAGATCGTTCCGGTTGCGGCATGAGTGACGCGCTCAAATCTCTGATCCATGCCGCCGCCGAAGGGCCGCTGAACCGTGCGCAGGCCGAGCAGGCGTTCACCATCCTGTTCGACGGCGATGCTACTCCCAGCCAGATCGGAGGGTTCCTGATGGCGCTGCGGACGCGGGGCGAGACGGTGCAGGAATACGCTGCCGCGGCGACGGTCATGCGGTCCAGGTGCAACCCGGTGAAGGCGCCCGACGGGGCGATGGACATTGTGGGCACTGGGGGGGATGGCAAGGGGACGCTTAACATCTCGACCGCGACGGCCTTTGTCGTGGCGGGGGCCGGGGTTCCGGTGGCCAAGCACGGGAACCGCAACCTGTCGTCCAAGTCGGGTGCGGCGGATGTGTTGGGCCAGTTGGGGATCAACGTGATAGTGGGCCCCGAGGTGGTGGAGCGCGGCCTGCGCGAGGCGGGGATCGGGTTCATGATGGCGCCGATGCACCATCCGGCGACCAAGCATGTGATGCCGACCCGGGCGGAACTAGGGACACGGACGATCTTCAACATCCTCGGGCCGTTGACCAATCCCGCGGGGGTGAAGCGGCAGTTGACCGGGGCGTTCTCGCGCATGCTGATCCGGCCGATGGCCGAGACTTTGGGCGAATTGGGTTCGGACCGGGCGTGGCTGGTACATGGCAGTGACGGGACGGATGAGTTGTCGATTGCCGGGGTGTCCTGGATCGCGGCGCTTGAGGATGGTGTGGTGACCGAGTTCGAGGTGCGGCCCGAGGATGCGGGCCTGCCGGTGCATTCTTTCAGCGCGATTCTGGGCGGCACGCCGGTCGAAAACGGGGTTGCCTTCCGTGCGCTGCTGGACGGTGTGCCGGGGGCCTACCGGGATGCCGTGCTTCTGAACGCGGCGGCGGCGCTGCTGGTGGCGGGCAAGGTCTCATCTCTGCCCGACGGGGCAGCGATGGCGCGGCAGAGCATCGACAACGGTGCGGCCAGGCGCGCCGTGGAAACGCTGGCCAGGGTCACGACGTCCACCTGACGCGTGGCTTTCCAAGCCCGACGCACACAGCTAGAACTGCGGCCATGCATATCCTTGACCAGATCAGAGCCTACAAACTTGAAGAAATCGCGGCGCGCAAGGCGGCCGTTCCCCTGTCCGAGCTTGAGGCCCGTGCGGCTGAAGCACCACCGACGCGCGGCTTTGCCGAAAAGCTGAGTGATGCGACGCGGGAAGGTTATGGGCTGATCGCCGAGATCAAGAAGGCGAGCCCGTCCAAGGGGCTGATCCGTGCGGACTTTGATCCTCCTGCTTTGGCCCGCGCCTATGCCGAAGGGGGTGCAAGCTGTCTGTCCATCCTGACGGATAGACCGTCATTTCATGGGGCGGATGAATATCTGACGCAGGCGCGGGCGGCGGTTGATCTGCCGGTGCTGCGCAAGGATTTCATGTACGACACCTATCAGGTGACCGAGGCGCGGGCGCTGCATGCGGATTGTATCCTGATCATCATGGCATCGGTCACGGACGCACAGGCCAATGAGCTTGAGGCGGCGGCGCGGGCCTACCGGATGGATGCGCTGATCGAGGTGCATGATCTGGACGAGCTGGAGCGGGCGAGCCTGCTCAAGTCGCCGCTGATCGGGATCAACAACCGCAATCTGCAGACGTTTGAGGTGACGCTGGATACCACGCGCAAGCTGGCGCGGCGGGTGCCGGCGGACCGGGTGATCATCTCTGAAAGCGGGCTGAACACGCCAGCGGATCTGGCGGATCTGGCGCGTTATGGGGCGCGGGCGTTCCTGATCGGGGAAAGCCTAATGCGGCAAGAGGATGTGGCGCAGGCGACGCGGTTGCTTTTGGCCAATCCGCTGTCGTCCGCCGGGGGCATGTAGGTGCTGACGCATTTCGACAGCGAAGGCCGTGCGCATATGGTCGACGTGTCGGACAAGCCGGAAACGGCGCGACTTGCCGTGGCCGAGGGGTGTGTCGTGATGACGGCGGCAACGCTGGCGCTGGTGCGCGAAGGACGGGCCGAAAAGGGCGATGTGCTAGGCGTGGCGCGGATCGCGGGGATCATGGGAGCCAAGAGGACGGCGGACCTGATCCCGCTCTGCCATCCGTTGCCGGTGACCAAGGTGGCGCTCGACCTTGTCCCCGATGACGCGCTGCCCGGCGTGCGGATCACGGCTACGGTCAAGACGACGGGGCAGACCGGGGTCGAGATGGAGGCACTGACAGCGGTCAGTGTCGCGGCGCTGACGATCTATGACATGCTGAAGGCTGCCGAAAAGGGGATGCGGATCGAAGGCATCCGGCTGCGGCTGAAAGAGGGCGGCAAATCGGGCCGGTTCGAGGCAGAATGATTTCGGTCGCTCAGGCGCTCGATCATCTGTTCGCGCTGGCGGTGCCTTTGGGTGTTGAAGAGGTGCCGCTGACCGAGGCGAACGGGCGGGTTCTGGCGCATCCGCTTCAGGCACGGCGGACGCAGCCGCCCTTTCCGGCCTCGGCCATGGATGGCTATGCCGTGCGGCATGGCGATGCGGCTTTGGGCGCGGTGCTGACCGTCGTAGGAGAGGCGGCGGCGGGGCGGCGGTTTGACGGGGTGGTAGGGCCAGGGCAGGCGGTGCGGATCTTTACCGGGGCGCCGGTGCCGGACGGGGCCGATCTTGTTGTCATTCAGGAGGATACACGGCGGGACGAGGCGCAGGTAACGGTGACGGACGCGCAGTCGGGACCGGGGGCCAATATCCGCAAGGCGGGCAGCGACTTTGCCGCCGGAGCCATGCTGGCAGGCCCGCGACGGCTGGGGCCGTCGGATATTGCGTTGCTGGCGGCCATGAACATCGCGCGGGTTCCGGTGGCGCGGCGTCCCGTGGTGGCGATCATTGCGACGGGGGATGAACTGGTCCAGCCGGGCGAGGAACCGGGGCAGGATCAGATCATTGCGTCCAACAGCTACGGGCTGCATGCGATGCTGCGCGATCTGGGCGCCCTGCCCCGTATTCTGCCTGTCGCGCGCGATAATCTCGCCTCGCTCGACTTCGTGCTGGGGTTGGCAAAGGATGCCGATCTGGTGCTGACGATTGGCGGGGCTTCGGTGGGCGACCATGATCTGGTGGCCAAGGCGGCCGAGGCGCGGGGGATGTTGCCGTCGTTCTTCAAGGTCGCGATGCGGCCCGGCAAACCGTTGATGGCGGGGCGGATCGGGGGGGCGGCGCTGTTGGGGCTTCCGGGGAACCCGGTGTCGGCGATGGTGTGCGGGACGGTGTTCATGGCGCCGATGATCCGGGCGATGCTCGGCCTGCCGGCCGCCCCTGCCCCGCGTGAGGTCGTACGGCTGGCGGCCCCCCTGGCCGCCAATGGGCCGCGCGAACATTACCTGCGGGCACGGAGCGGGGCGGACGGCGTGCTGCCGTTCGGGCGGCAGGATAGTTCGCTGCTGACGGTGCTGGCTGATGCGGATTGCCTGATCGTACAGCCGCCGAACGACCCGGCCCGTGCCGCGGGGGAAGAAGTCGAAATCATCCGGTTGCAGAGTTTTCGTTGACACAAAACGGGAACATGCGTAGAACATAGGCAAAACGCTTCTGTGCCACGCTGCTGAAAAGGGCCTCGCATGCTGACCAAGAAACAGCTCGACCTTCTGGAATTCATCAACACAAGGGTGCAGCGCGATGGCGTGCCCCCGTCGTTTGACGAGATGAAGGAGGCGCTTGATCTGCGTTCGAAATCGGGGATTCATCGGCTGATCACGGCGCTGGAGGAACGCGGGTTCATCCGCCGTCTTGCGCATCGGGCGCGGGCGCTGGAAATCGTGAAGCTGCCAGATGCGATGATGAACAAGCCCGCCAAACCGGCGTTCGAGCCGCGGGTGATCACGGGCGACAAACCCGCCAGCCAGTTGCGCCGGGCGATGCCGATTGAAACGGTGGGGGCGATTGAACTACCTTTGATGGGCCGGATCGCTGCCGGCGTGCCGATCGCGGCGATTTCCGAAGTGGCCCACAATGTTGCCGTGCCGCAATCAATGCTGGGGAGCGGAGAGCATTACGCGCTCGAGGTGCGGGGGGACTCGATGATCGACGTTGGGATTAACGACGGGGATATCGTCGTGATCCGCGAAACCTCGGCTGCCGACAATGGCGATATCGTTGTAGCGCTGGTCGAGGATCAGGAAGCCACGCTGAAGCGGTTCCGCCGTCAGGGCGGAATGATCGCGCTGGAGGCTGCGAACCCGGCCTATGAAACCCGCATCTACCATGACCATCAGGTCAAGGTGCAGGGGCGGCTGGTCGGGCTGATCCGGACTTATTGAGCTTCGACTTGGGCAGTCTCGGGGACTGACCGGCGCTGCGCAGCGAGGGACCAGAGGCGTTGGCCGGTGAGTTCCGCTGAAGTGGTGATCGTGAGGCCCTTCTCGGTTATGCGGCCTGCCAGTGCACCTGTGTTGCGAAGGCGGGTGATGTCGTAGACCTCACAGGGGCGCAAGCCTTCTGCTTCTACATTGGTGATGAGGATATCGGCACCGTTGCAGCCATCGAGGGCGGCAAGGGCCGTGTTGCCTGTGACATGGAGCAGGGTCGCGCCGTTCAATGAAATGAGCGTAGTGCGGGCGATGGTGTCCAGACCGGGGCGCATAGCGGCGTCTTCCTGCAGAGTTATCTCTCCGTCGTTTTCCAGCCAGCTTTCGGCGGCAAAGCCGTCGCCCTGTGGTTTGGACAGGGTGCGGCCTGCGTCGGTCATCAGGCCGATGAGACCGCCGGTTTCGGAGATGAGGACCGTGGGGCGGGTGGCGGTCGTCCAGAGCGCAAGCGCGACCATGGGAAGAGCCAGTCCGGCGAAACGCGTCCTGCCCTGGACAAGGATGATCCAGAGGCCGCCAAGGGTGATCAGCGGCAGGACCGCATCTGGTGGCACGGTGACGGCAGATACGGCGCCAGGCCAGGTGGCAACTTCGGCCGCCACGGCGAGAATCCAGCGAGAGCCGTAGTCGATCATCCAGACGCCCGGCTGGTCGAGACCGAGCGGCCCGGTGACGGCCAGGATTGCAGCACCCGGCATAACGAGAAGGCCCATGGCGGGAACGGCAAGGAGATTGGCGATCAGGCCAAAATGGGCGACACGGTTGAAATGGGCGGCGGCGTACGGAGCGGTGGCTGCACCTGCGACGAGGGACGAAAACACGAGGAGTGCGACGGGCATGAACCAGCGGATGACACCTTCGGGGCGCGGCAGGTTGCGCAGGTTCTGGAAGGCAGCGATCATTGCGACAGAGGCGGCAAAGGACATCTGAAAGCCGGGGTTGATGGCGCTTTCGGGCCTAGTCACCAGAATGATGAGGGCGGCGATGGCGACTGAGCGGAGTGTCAGGGCCTGCCGGTCAAGCAGGATTGCCACTAGCATTACGGCAACCATGACAAAGGCGCGTTCGGTGGCCATGTCCCGGCCCGCGAGGATCAGGTACAAGGCCGCGACCGGGAGGGCCACGGCGGCGGCGGCCTTCTTGGCCGATACGCGAAGGGCCAACGGGGGGATCAGGGCTACGCCGTAGCGGATGAAGCCGAAGACGAATGCCACCAGCATCGCCATGTGTGTGCCCGAGATCGAGACGAGGTGGTAGAGGTTGGAATCGCGCATCGCCTGATTGGTGGCCTCGGACATGCCGGAGCGGTCACCGGTCATGACGGCGGCGGCAAAGCCCCCGGCCTCTCCATTGATGCGGTCCTGCACAGCGGCAGAGAGGGTCATGCGGAGGCGGTTGACCCAGAGGCCGTCTTCGGGCGGGATCAGAGTGAGGACGGGGCCGTCGGTGTAGCCCACGGCGCCGAGGCGCTGAAACCATGCCATCCGGCGGAAGTCGAAATCACCGGGCTCCATCGGGCCGTTGGGGGGAGAAAGGTGGGCCGTCAGGATGACGACCGCGCCAGGGCCGTCGGGGAGCCAGCGTTGGTCACCATAGAGCGAGACGCGGACGCGGGCCGGGGTCCGGGCGGGCGGGACCCTGTCGAGGACAAGGCGGTCGAGCGTAATGCGGGGCACGTCGCGGCTGGAGCGGTCGATTTCGACGATCCGGCCTTCGACGGGGCCGTAGTAGCGGAAGCCGAGAACCGGTTCGGCGACAACGTGGCTGCGGATTCCGGCGAGGATGACGCCGAAAGCGATAAGCGCGATGCCCAGTGCCAGCGGGCCGTAGGCGGGGCCGAAGGGGCGAATGGCGAGGAGGCTAAGGGCGGCGAGCAGGACGAGGCCTATATAGTGTAACGGCCCCGGGTCGAAGCGGAGGGCGAAGTAGAGAGTGATGCCCGTCCCAAGGCAAACGGCGACCCAGGGGAAGAGATGGCCCCGCTGGCGGAGCAAGGAAGCCTCCAAGACGAGAAGCGGGCGCACTTGTTCTTGGACCCCGACCTGAGTATCCCCGCCGTAACCCTAGGCTTGCCTTGGTGAATGAAAGGTTAAACCGCCATGTCCGCTGACTCTGCGCCCGTCGTCACCCGCTTTGCGCCCTCGCCCACCGGGGCGCTGCATATCGGGGGGGCCCGTACCGCCCTGTTCAACTGGCTTTTCGCAAGAGGCCGGGGCGGCAAGTTCCTGTTGCGGATCGAGGATACGGACCGGAACCGGTCCACGCCGGAGAATCGGCAGGCGATTCTGGACGGGTTAACCTGGCTTGGGCTCGACTGGGACGGGGAGCCGATCAGCCAGTTCGAGCGTGCGTCGCGACATGCCGAGGTGGCGCGGGAGATGCTGGCCAAAGGGCGGGCCTACAAGTGTTTCTCGTCTCAGGAAGAGATCGAGGCTTTCCGCGAGGCGGCGCGTGCGGCCGGGACGTCCACCATGTTCCGGTCGCCCTGGCGCGATGTGCCCGAAGCAAACCTGCCCGATGGCCCCTATGTGATCCGCATCAAGGCCCCGCACGAGGGCGCGACGACGATCCATGATATGGTGCAAGGCGATGTGACCATCGGGAACGAGCAGATGGATGACATGGTGTTGCTCCGGTCGGACGGCACGCCGGTCTATATGCTGGCCGTGGTGGTGGATGATCACGACATGGGGGTGACCCATGTCATCCGAGGGGATGACCACCTGACAAACGCCTTTCGGCAGAAGATGATCTACGACGCGATGGACTGGGATGTGCCGGTCATGGCGCATGTGCCGTTGATCTTTGGCCCGGACGGGAAGAAGCTGTCCAAGCGGCATGGCGCGACGGGGGCGGCAGAGTATCAGGCGCTGGGCTATCCGGCGGCGGGGATGAGGAACTATCTGACGCGGTTGGGCTGGAGCAAAGGTGACGTGGAATACTTCACCGATGCCGAGGCGCGGGCGCTGTTCGATCTGGAAGGAATCGGGCGGTCACCGGCGCGGTTTGACACCAAGAAGCTTGAGAATTTGTCCGGACAGCATATCGCGGCGGCCGATGATGCTGCACTGCTGCACGAAATTGAGGCGTTTCTGGAAGTCAATGGCAAGACGGACCTGTCAGAGGCCCAGAGGGACGGGCTGAAACGGGCGATGTACTGCCTCAAGGAACGTGCGAAGACCCTGCCGGAGCTAATTGAAAAAGCGCACTTTGTGCTGGCTTCGCGACCTCTGGTTGCGGATGATGTGGCAGCGCAGCATTTCGACTCTGTATCCCGTGGTATACTGTCTGAATTGACGCCGCAGCTGCAAACTGCTACGTGGAATCGTGACAGTCTGGAAGCGGAGGTTGCGTCTGTAGCCGAGTCTCGTGGTCTCAAACTTGGTAAATTGGCAGGCCCGCTTCGGGCGGCGCTCGCCGGTCGCAATGTCTCTCCCAGCGTTTTCGACATGATGCTGGTCCTTGGACGGGACGAGACGATCGCCCGCCTTTCGGATGCAGCTGCCTGAAATCTGTTCGTCATCATTGTGCATTAGGCAGATGAGATCGAATGTCAGCCACGCGACGGATCGCTCCGCCTGCGGACCAAGAAAAGGAACGATGCCATGGCCGAGACGAAGAACGCGACGCTGACGATTGAGGGCAAGATGATCGACCTGCCGATCCTGAGCCCGACGAACGGGCCGGATGTGGTCGATATCCGCAAGCTTTACGCGCAGGCGAATGTGTTCACCTACGATCCGGGCTTTACCTCGACTGCGGCCTGCGATTCGACCATTACCTTCATCGACGGTGACGAGGGCATCCTGTTGCACCGGGGTTATCCGATCGACCAGCTCGCGGCACAGTCGCATTATCTCGAAGTCTGCTACCTGCTGCTTTACGGGGCTCTGCCGTCCAAGGATGAACTGGCCGGGTTCACCAAGATCATCTCGCGTCACACGATGATCCACGAACAGATGCACTATTTCTTTCGAGGGTTCCGGCGGGACAGCCACCCGATGGCGACGATGGTGGGTGTCGTCGGCGCGATGAGCGCATTCTACCATGACTCGACCGATGTGAACGATCCGCACCAGCGCGAGATCGCGTCGCACCGGCTGATCGCCAAGATGCCGACGATCGCGGCCATGGCCTACAAGTACTCGATCGGGCAGCCGTTCATGTATCCCCGGAACGATCTGAGCTATGCAGCGAATTTCCTGCATATGTGCTTTGCCGTTCCTGCCGAGACCTATCATGTGGACCCGATCCTGGCCAAAGCGATGGACCGGATCTTTACCCTGCATGCCGATCACGAACAAAACGCTTCGACATCGACCGTGCGGCTGGCATCATCCTCGGGCGCGAACCCGTTTGCCTGTATCGCGGCCGGGATCGCCTGTCTGTGGGGGCCCGCGCATGGCGGCGCTAACCAGGCCGCGCTTGAACAGTTGCGCGAGATCGGGACGGTGGACCGCATCCCCGAGTTCATCAAGATGGCCAAGGACAAGACGACGGGCGTGCGCCTGATGGGCTTTGGCCACCGGGTCTACAAGAACTTTGACCCGCGGGCCAAGGTGATGAAGGAAAGTGCGGACGAGGTGCTGGAGTTGCTGGGGGTTCACAACAACCCGACGCTGCAGGTGGCGAAAGAGCTGGAGCGGATCGCACTTGAGGACGAATACTTTGTCTCCAAGAAGTTATATCCGAACGTCGATTTCTATTCGGGGATCATTCTGGACGCGATGGGGTTCCCGACGTCGATGTTCACGCCGATCTTTGCGCTGGCGCGGACGGTGGGCTGGATTTCGCAGTGGAAGGAGCAGTTGTCCGATCCGCAACTCAAGATCGGGCGGCCCCGGCAGTTGTATCTGGGCGAATCGATGCGGGACTATGTGCCGATCGACCAGCGCTGAGACTGTTGACTGCGAAACCCTTGAGGGGGCCCTGCGGCCCCCCTTGCTTTTGGTGGGTTCTGTTGTATTTGGCAGTCACGGTCCGCAGTTCACCGAGGCGTCGCCGGTCATCTGACCACGCTAAACCTGTCTAGATGTTTCGGCTGCACCGCTGTTTCGCGTGCCAACCGACAAGGGCGACCATCGGACCCCAAGAAGGGCGGGCACGGACTGCGAAAGGATGCAGACCATGCGCGAGGAGAACTCGCTTTACATTGCCGATCTGTCGGAATTTGCCCGCAATCTGCGTCGTGATCTGACCGAGGCAGAAAACCCACCAAGCCATCTGGCCCTGATGGGGCTGATCGCCAAGGCGGCTGGATACCGGAATTACCAGCATCTGAAGGCCGAGGCGCCTGCGCCCGTGCCGGAGACAAGCCGGGGGTTGGAACGTGCTTTGCGGGCGTTCGATCAGGCCGGGCGGATGCAGCATTGGCCGGGCGCGACCGCAGTGCAGGGGATGTGCCTGTGGGTGTTCTGGGACCGCCTGCCGCCGCGCGAGGATGTGAGCGAGGCGGCGGTGAATGCAGTGCTGAAGTCCGGTAGCACGTTTGGTGACTATGTGCTGTTGCGCCGGTCGCTGATCGATCACCGGCTTGTCAAGCGGGAAGTGGATGGCAGCGCCTATCGCCGGATCGAGCAGGCGCCCCCGCCCGAGGCGCGGACATTGATCCGGGCAGTGCGGGAGCGGGCGGTTCAGCGGCCCCGGTAGACGGGGCTGCGCTTTTCAAGGAAGGCGGTGACACCTTCCTTGAAGTCGTCTGTCTTCCCGCATTCGGCCTGAAGCCGCGCCTCGAGCACGAGTTGGGTATCGAGTGCGTTGGCGGAGCTGGCCTGAAGGGCTCGTTTCACGTTGCGGTAGGCAACGGCGGGGCCGTTGGCGATCGCCCGGGCACGGGCCTGCCAATGGGCGGCAAAGGCGTGTGCCGGGACAGCTTCCCAGATCATGCCCCAGTCGGCGGCCTGCCGGGCGGTGATCTTGTCGGCAAATAGCATCGCGCCCATCGCCCGGGCCGTGCCGATCTGGCGCGGCAGGGTCCATGTGCCGCCGGCGTCCGGGATCAGGCCGATACGGGTGAAGGCTTGCACGAAGGCGGCGTCTTCGGAAGCGATGACCACATCGCAGGCGAGAGCAAGGTTGGCCCCTGCCCCGGCGGCGATGCCGTTGACGGCGGCGATGACGGGCATGGGCGCGTCTACGATGGCGCGGAGGAGAGGCACGTATTCTTCGTTCAGGGTCGCCTCGAGGTCGATGTCGGCGGCGCTGCCCCCGTCAGCAAGGTCCTGCCCAGCGCAGAAGCCGCGCCCTGCACCGGTGATGACGATGACGCGGGCGGTGCTGGCGCGGATGGCGGCGGTGAGTTCGGCCCGGAGCGCACGGTTCAGCGCGTTCATAACGGCGGGACGGTTGAGGGTGAGGACCGTGACGCCGTCGTCTTCGGTCAGGGTGATGGCTTCATGGATCATGGCTGTCCCACGTGTTGGTTTGGCGGGATGCTAGACGGACGGGCGGCGTGGGAAAGCGGAACCCGGCGTCACGACTTCATGATTTCGGAAAGGCGGGCCTGTTCGTCTTCGGTCAGGCTTTCCGGTGGAGTGGCCTGTGAGCGGTTGCGGATTGTGGCATAGCCGATTCCAAGGGCGGCCAGCAGCATGGCGGGGCCGGCAAGCCATAGGATAAGGTTCGAGCCCGAGGTCTTGGGGTTCAGGAGGATGAATTCGCCATAGCGGGCGACGATGGCATCCACGACTTCCTCATCGGATTTGCCTTCGACCAGCAGGTCGCGAACCATGAGGCGGATATCGCGGGAGATGTCTGCGTTCGATTCGTCGATGTTCTCGTTTCGGCAGACCGGGCAGCGCAGGCCTGCGCTGATCATGCGCGCCCGCGCTTCGAGCGCGGGGTTGTCAAGCACCTCGTCTGGCTGAACCGCGAAGGCGGGGACGGACCAGAGGAGGAGGGCTATGAGGGCCAGACGCCTCATTCGGCGGGGACCGTGTCGCGGTTTGGCCTGGCCGCCCCGGCGGCGACGCGAAGGCGGCGGTCAGAGAGCGACAAGAGGCCGCCAAGTGACATGAGGATCGCACCGCCCCAGATCCAGTTGGCGAAGGGCTTGATATAGGTCCGGATGGCATAGCCGCCGTTGGCCTGCGGATCGCCGATGACGAGGTAGACGTCACGGGTGAAGCCGTTGTTGATTGCGGCTTCGGTCGTGGGCATCTGGGCCACCACATAGAATCGCTTTTCGGGGTGGACGAGCGCTTCGATGGTACCGTTGCGGTAGACTGCCATTTCAGCAATCTCGGAAGCATAGTTGGCACCGGGGATGTTCTCGACGCTGCGGAGTTCGATCTCGTAGGTGCCGACGGCCCAGCGGTCCCCGACCTGGGCCACGCGTATATCCTCTTGCTGCCAGGCAAGGAGCATTGAGATGCCGAGAATCGTGACGCCCATCCCGGCATGTGACACGGCCTTGCCCCAGTCGGCACGCGGGAGGCGGGTGAGGCGGCCAAGGCGGCCCTTGATCGGGCCGCGTCCTGTGCGGGTCCAGACGTCGATGGCCGAGCCAAAGACGACCCAGAGGCCGACAAAGATGCCAAGCGGGCCGAGGGCCGAGCGGTTGGTCTGGATCGCATAGGCCAGTGCCGCAATCGAGGCGGCAAGGATAAGTGCGGGCCAGAGAAGGGCCATCGCCTTGCGGAGCGAGCCACGTTTCCAGGCGACCATGCCGCCAATGGGCATGACCACGGCCACGACCATCATGAAGGGCGTGAAAGCCGCATTGAAGAACGGGGGGCCGACGGAGAGCGTGCGACCAAAGGCCATCTGGGCCACCAGCGGCCAGATTGTGCCGACAAAGACGACAAGGGCCGCGACCGTGAGGAGGATGTTGTTCAGCACGATGCCGGATTCGCGGCTGACGATCGAGAAGACACCCTTGGCCTGCATCGACGGAGCACGGGCTGCGTAGAGCGTCAGCGCGCCGCCGACAAAGACGGTGAGGATGATCAGGAGGTAGACGCCGCGCGTGGGATCATTGGCGAAGGCATGAACCGAAGTAATGACGCCCGAACGCACGATGAAGGTGCCAAGAAGCGAGAAGGCGAAGGCGAGGATGGAGAGCAGGATCGTCCAGCTCTTCAGCGCCTCGCGCTTCTCCACCACGATGGAGCAGTGGAGAAGTGCCGCCGCGATGAGCCACGGCATGAAGGAGGCATTCTCGACCGGGTCCCAGAACCAGAAGCCGCCCCAGCCAAGTTCATAATAGGCCCACCACGACCCGAGCGCGATGCCCACGGTAAGGAACATCCATGCGGTCAGCGTCCAAGGGCGGACCCAGCGGCCCCATGCGGCATCAACACGGCCTTCGATCAGGGCGGCGACAGCAAAGCTGTAGGCCATGCTGAGGCCGACGTAGCCGAGATAGAGGAAAGGCGGGTGGAAGGCGAGCCCGGGGTCCTGGAGGAGCGGATTGAGGTCACGGCCGTCAAAGGGGGCCACGTCAAGCCGCAGGAAGGGGTTCGAGGTAAAGAGGATGAACATGTAGAAGGCCACGAGCACCGCGGCCTGCACGGCCAGGACACGGGCGCGAAGTGTTTCGGGCAGGTTGCCGCCGAACCAAGCGGCACAGGCGCCGTAAAGGGTCAGGATAAGCACCCAGAGAAGGAGCGAGCCTTCGTGATTCCCCCAGACCCCGCTGATCTTGTAGATCATGGGCTTGAGGCTGTTGGAGTTCAGATAGACGAGCTGGACCGAGAAATCGGACGTCACGAAGGCCCAGGTCAGTGCAAGAAAGGCAAAGCCCACCAGGATGAACTGGCTGGTGGCCGCCGGTTCTGCGAACTGCATCCAGCCGCGCCAGCCCTTGTGCGCACCGACGAGCGGCACGACCATCTGCAAAAGCGCGATCCCAAATGCCAGAATCAGCGCGAAATGTCCAAGCTCTATGATCATGCTGCGGAAGGTAGGCGAAATGCCCGGCAAGGCCAATGGGTTGGAGGGGGGGGCATTCTGTCACGGTTGCATGACGGGCGGGCGAAAAGCTTATCCGCGCATCACGCGACTTCGCTTTGGTCGACCACCCCGCGTGTGGGTGGCCGTCAGGGGTCAGCGGGTGATGTTGCGCCAGGCTTCGAGGGCGGGGTTGGCGGAAGTGGTTTCGGCCTTGAGCGTCAGGGTGGCATCGGCCCCGGCCTTGGCCACGTTGGGCGTTGTGGCGGTGGCGGGGAGTGTCGGGCCGGGAAGGTGGACGATGGTGTCCACGATCTCGCGCTGGAAATCCTGTTCGCGGGTTTGAAACCTTGCGCCGAAGTAGAGGCTGATCACGGCGCCGATCACCCACCAGAGCGCGTCGGGCATGGCCGAGAGCGCCTGCATCCGGTCGGCGAACCAATCGGGTGCGACCATGGCTGCGCCCAGGATCGACAATGTGCCAAGCGCCATGAGCGGGCGCGGCAGGCGGTTCAGTGCGTCCATGAGGCGGTCAAAGGCGGCCTTTTCCCGACGGTCGAGGTGAAGGGCATCCGCGCCGTCTGCGGTTTCGAGCCGGTCGCGCAGGATTGTGGCGAGTTCGGGGAGGCGACCCTTGTCGCCGAAGGCTGATTGCAGGGAACGGATCAGGCCCATGATGCAGTCCTTTCGCGGTGCTGCACCTCGGTTAGGCGGTAGGCGGGCGAGATGAATTCCTCGGCCCGGGTGATCCAGCCACCTTTGCCGCCATCAAGACGGCGGGCATATTTTCGGCTCGCGGGGCGGGCATCGGCCAGAGCGTAGTAGTAGTTGCGCCGAGCAATGCCGTAGGCGTCGACGATGTGGTCGGGAGCGGCGGCGGCGGCCTGCACAGTGGCGGCGATGGTTTTCGGGCCGATGATGCCGTCGACGGCAACCTCGATCCGCATGTCGCGGATCAGGCGCTGCAGGAGGCGGACAGCGGCAGACCCGGCGTTGACCTGCATGTCATAGACGGTGGGTTGCAGGACCTTTGGCAAGTCGCAGATGCGGGTGCGGGTATAGTACTGGTCGATGAAGATCTCCGCCGCTTGCGCGCGGGACAGGCGGCGCACGTCGGCGGTGGTAACCTGACCGTCGCGGTCAAGGTCAAGGCCAAGGCGGCGCATTGTGCCGATGGTTACGCCGAATTTGGTCGCCCCGCCGGGATCGTTGGGATCGTTCACAAAGCCGCCTTCGCGGGCGACGATGGCATTGGTGATGTCAGTGACAGATTGCATGATGCCCCCATGGTGCGGATGGGGACAGATTTCGTCAGGGACCGTTAATTTGTCGCTGGGGCAGCGTCCGTTGCCCCCGGTTCCACATAGACGCCCTGTTCCTTGAGCGCGTCGATGACTTCGGCCGGCATGTAGGATTCATCGTGCTTGGCGAGGATTTCGACCGCCTGGAAGGTGCCGTCCACATAGCGCCCCTGCCCCACCATGCCCTGCTTTTCACCGAAAAGATCGGGGAGGATGCCGGTGTAGGCGACGGGCACCGATGCACCGCCATCGGTCACGCGGAAGGTGACGGTTTCGCCTTCGCCACGGACCAGGCTGCCTTCTTCAACGAGGCCGCCGATACGGAACATTTCAGTGGGCGGGGGCGGGGATTCAGCCACCTGGCTGGGCGTGCGGAAGAAATTGATGCCGTCGCGCATCGCATAGCCGATCATCGCGGTCGAGATCGCGAGGGCAACAAAGGTCAGGGCGATAATCTGGATGCGGCGCTGTTTCTTGAGCGATTTCAAGGGACCCTCTTACGGGAACACGGGCGGTGCCATGAGGCCCGCCGTTTCTTCAAAGCCAAGCATCAAGTTGGCATTCTGGAGCGCCTGACCCGAGGACCCCTTGTTCAGGTTGTCGAGCGTCGAGACGACCAACGCGCGGCCGGGAATGCGGTCGCCCGTCACACCGATATGGGCGAAGTTCGAACCCTGGACATGGCTCATTGCGGGCACCTGGCCATAGGGCAGGACGACGATGAAAGGTTCGGCCGCGTAGCGATCGGTCAAGGCGGCGTGGATCGCCTTGGAGTCGCCCTTGAGATAGCAGGTGGCAAGAATGCCCCGGTTCACGGGCACCAGATGGGGCGTGAAGACGATTTGCACTGGGCGGCCTGCGAGGACCGAAAACTCCTGATCGAATTCACCCAGATGCCGGTGCTTGCCGCCTTGGGAATAGCCCGCAACATCTTCTGACCGTTCGGTGAAGAGCATGTTTTCCTTGAGCGACCGCCCTGCCCCGGAGATGCCGTTCTTGAGGTCACAGATGATCTCGTCGAGGTCGATCAGCCCGGCGGTGATGAGCGGGCGGAGGGCGAATTGTACCGTCGCAGCGTTGCAGCCGGTGCCGGCAACAAGGCGCGCCTTGGCGATGTCGTCACGGTAGAACTCGGTCAGGCCATAGACGGCCTCGGCCTGAAGTTCCTTCGCGACATGAGGGGCGCCGTACCATTTTTCGTAAGCGGCGGGATCGCGAAGGCGGAAGTCAGCGCCGAGGTCAACGACCTTGACAGAACGCGGGAGGCCCTTGACCAACGCCTGGCTGAGACCGTGGGGGAGCGCGCAGAAGACGAGGTCGATCTTGCTGAAATCCACCTCTTCGATGGTGGCCAGCACGGGGAGATCAAGGTGCCGCAAATGGGGGAAGACGTCGGCCATCTGCTGGCCTGCCTTGCGGTCAGCCGAGAGGGCCGTGATGCGGATGCCGGGGTGGGTTGCGATGAGACGCACGAGTTCGGCGCCCGTGTAGCCTGACGCGCCAAGAATTGCGACATTTGCGGTCATTCGAGCCTCCGTTCCCGTGCCTTTCGGTGCCGTTCATCTGGGTCACAACGCGGGGCGATGCAAGCGGTCTTGTGGTCACAGTCGCGGCGGTTTGGCGAGGCGATTCGGGGGATTGGGCGGGGTTTACGGGGTTCTGTTCGTTTCGCACATTGCAAGTAGTTGATATTGCTTCGTGAATAGCCGGAATTGGCCTGTCTGTAACACGTCGGTATTGCGTCGGTATTGCGTCGGTGTCTTTCTCGGTAATTCGCATGTTTGGTCCCGTTCCGCGAGTCGAACGGGATCACGGTCGGACGCAAGGGTTAAGGGGGCGTGGCGACCTCGCCCGGTCAGGCCTGCTGGAATTCGATCTTGCGGCGCAGGAACTGTGTCGCGCGGTTCGACACCTGTTTCGGGTTGCCCGAGGTGAGAAACATCGACTCGGTCCCCGGCCCGATCATCTGCGGGCGGCGCGTGAGGTAGTCGGCCAGGCTTTCGGCGACGAGGTTGGCCTGGGAGAAAACCTTGACCTCGGGACCCAGAGCATCCTGAAACACGCCTTCCATCAGCGGGTAATGGGTGCAACCGAGCACAGCGGCGTCGGGTTCGGGCATCTTGCGTTTCAACGCGTCGACATGGCTGCGCACCAGCGCCTCGGCAAGGATCAGGTCGCCTTCTTCGATCGCATCGACGACACCGCCGCAGGCCTGCCCTTCGACATCGACGCCGATTGCACGGAAAGCCAGTTCGCGCTGAAAGGCGCGGCTGGCGACGGTTGCGGGGGTGGCGAAGAGGGCCACATGTTTGATGGCAACCTCGCGCGGGGGGGAGTTGTCGCCCCACTGCCGTTCGGTCAGCGCCTCGATCAATGGCACAAAGACTCCAAGGACGCGCTTGTCGTGGGGCACCCAGCTTTCCTGCATCCGGCGGAGAGCCGCGGCACTGGCGGTGTTACATGCGAGTATGACGAGATCGCAACCCCTGTCGAACAGCTTTTGCGTGGCGGAGACCGTCAGGTTGTAGATGTCATCATGGGTACGCACGCCATAGGGCGCGTGGGCGTTGTCGCCGTAGTAGACCAGTGGCACGTCGGGCAGACGATTTGCCACCGCATCCAGGACGGTAAGGCCGCCCAGCCCGCTATCGAATATCCCGACTGCCATCTGACTTGCCCCCGGACTTTGTCCTGTATTTTGCCTCGAACTCGTGGCCCAGACGATTGGTTTCGATGGGCTTTGGAGACAATTCATACGTGGCCTTCCGAAGGAAATCCATCATGGCCTTGGGGTCGGACTTGTGGCGGGCGATGTCGGCGGCGGGGATCGGCTGACCGATGACGACACGGACGCGGGTGCCAACGCGGGTCTTGAATTCGCGGATAAGCATGCCGAGGCGGAGGTTCGAGTGGATGTGGCTGGCCAGCTGGAAAAGGCGGGAGTTGTGGCCCTCGAAGAACACGGGAACGACGGTGGCATTCGATTTCGAGACCATCTTGGCGGTGAAGGTGCGCCAGCTTGGGTCCATTGGCGGGTCGAAAGGCCGGGCGCTGGTCGAAACGGTGCCACCAGGGAAGATGCCGATGGCCCCGCCTTCACCGAGATAGCGCAGCGCCTCGGCCCGGGTTTCGATGTTGAGGAGCGACGCCTCTTTCGTTTCGTCAAAGGAGATCGGCAGGATCACCTTTTCCAGATCGGGGGATTTGCGGAAGATGCGGTGGGCCAGCACCTTGAAATCACCGTCGCGGACCTCGGACAGGATGCGGCCCATCATCAGGCCGTCGAGGATGCCGTAGGGGTGGTTGGAGACGACGACGAGCGGCCCTTCGGTCGGGATGTTGGAGAGGCTGCCGCCAACCACGTTGAGCGTCAGACCGTAGCGGTCGCAGATGACCTTCCAGAAGTCGGCGCCCATGGCGACTTCGGTATCGTAGCCCTTGGCCTTGCGGATGAGTTTGAGCCGGCCTGTGGCATTTTCCAGAACACGGATGACGGCGCGTCCGCCGCGTGTTGCGGCGCTGCTGGCGTAGGAAATGTCCTTGGCAACCTGTCGATCGCGCATCTTGGTCGTGCCCCGTGTTCTGCTGTGAAATCTGCCCCGTTTCGGGTGAGTCTATGACGCACAAGTAACGAAATGACGATGGGGCTTCAATGCGTGGGTCAGGCGGCGGCCTCTTTTCGCGGACCTCCGGCGCGAAGCGTGGCGATAAGGACTTCGCGTTCGGCGGCCGCCTTTGCGGCGGCGGCTTGCTTGACGGGGCCGAAGCCCTTGATCGACAGCGGCAATTTGGCAAGGGCTATTGCGGTGGGGAGGATCCCGGGGGTCAGGCGGGTCAGGACCTCCTCCATGTCCTTTTCGTATTGAGTGATGAGCGCGCGCTCAAGGCGGCGTTCGGCGGTGTGGCGGAAGGGATCAAACGGGGTTCCGCGCAGGGTTTTGAGGCGGGCAAGAAGCGGGAAAAGACGGGTGGCAAGGCCCGTCAGGGCGCGTTTGTGGGGGCGGCCATCGGGGGCTGTCCGGGTGAGCAAGGGCGGGGCGAGGTGGTAAGTGAGCCGGGCCGTGCCTTCGAAAGCTGCGCCGACCTTGTCAGGGGTCTGGGCGAGGAGGCGGGCGACTTCGTATTCGTCCTTGCAGGCGAGGAGCTTGTGGTAGCCCTTGGCGACAGCCTCTTGCAGGGAGGGATCGGTGAAGCGGGCGACGAAGGAACAGTAGCGGGCAGCGAGGGTCGCGTTCTGGTAGGCGGAGAGGTGGTTGGCACGGATAACTATTTTGTCTTCTAGGGTAGATGGTTGCGGAGCATTGCTGATAATTCCTGCGGCCCCTTCCGGGTCTGTGGCAGCCCAGCGGCCAAGGGCAAAGGCGCGGAGGTTCTGATCCACATCCGCGCCGTTCAGGCGGATTGCGCTGGTGATCGACGCTTCCGAGAGTGGAATCTGGCCCTTCTGCCAGGCGGCACCGAGGACGATCTGGTTGGCGTAGATGGAATCGCCAAGGCGGGACAGGGCGAGGGCTGCGGCGTCAAGGCGGGTGAGGTTGTCGATGCGCTGCATGACAAGATCAGTCATGCGGGGTGTGGGCAGGCGGAAGTTGCCGTCGCGGGTAAAGGCGCCTGTCATGGTTTCATGTGTGTTCAGAATGCCTTGCGTCCGTCCTTTGCGCATGAGGGAGAGCGTGGGGGCCGAGGCCGCGACGACCAGATCGCAGCCCAGCAGCGTATCGCATTCACCCTGCGAGACACGGACGGCGGAAATGTCGGCGGGGGTGTTGGCCAGGCGGCAGTGAATGTTCACCGCGCCGCCCTTTTGCGACAGGCCCGCCATTTCGATCATGGCAGCCCC
Source organism: Rhodobacterales bacterium (assembly GCA_026400355.1). GTDB lineage: Bacteria > Pseudomonadota > Alphaproteobacteria > Rhodobacterales > Rhodobacteraceae > JAPLPE01. The sequence goes on from JAPLPE010000013.1 coordinate 329,988, forward strand.
CTTGCCATCAAGATGACCCGCCATGGCAAGGACGGCACCGATGGTGACGACTCCGGTGCCGCCTATGCCGGTGATGATGATGTTGTGCGTGCCGTGGATCGTAGGAAGCAAGGGTTCGGGCAGACTGGGAATTATGAAACTGGTGATGGATTTGCGGGGCACGGCACCTTCGACGGTGACAAAAGCAGGGCAGAAGCCTTTGATACAGCTGAAGTCCTTGTTACAGCTGGATTGGTCTATAGCGCGCTTGCGGCCGAATTCGGACTCGACAGGCGTGATGGCCACACAGTTGGACTGGATGCCGCAATCGCCGCAGCCTTCGCAGATGTCGGTGTTGATGAATACCCGTTTATCGGGTTCGGTAAAGGCCCCCTTCTTGCGACGGCGGCGTTTTTCGGCGGCACATGTCTGTACATAAAGAATGACAGATACGCCTTTGCATTCTATCATTCTTTCCTGAACCGCGGGCAGTTCGTCGCGGGTGTGGATAGTGATCCCCGGCGGGAAGAGGGAAAGGTCTAGCCCTTCGGCAGGATCGTGGACGAGGGCCACGGTCTTGACGCCTGCCGCAAGGACCTCGCGGGCGACCTGTTCGGCGGTCATGTCGCCATCATTGCCTTGCCCGCCGGTGAGGGCCACAGCGTCGTTGAAGAGGATCTTGTAGGTGATGGTCGTCTGCGCCGCGACGGCAAAGCGGATGGCAAGAAGCCCTGAGTGGTTGAAGGTGCCGTCGCCCATGTTCTGGAAGATGTGGTCCCGGGTGGAAAACGGCGCTTCCCCCACCCAGCTTGCCCCTTCGGCGCCCATGTGCGTCCAGCCTTCGGTGCTGCGGTCCATGAAGACGGCGAGAGTGTGGCAGCCGATTCCGGCCACGGCACGAGAGCCGGCGGGGACTTTGGTCGAGGTGTTGTGGGGGCAACCGGCGCAGAAATAGGGCTGGCGGGCAGCGAGGGTTTCGGTGTCCTGCGGAGGGGTGAGGTGTGAGAGGGCGGATTGCAGGCGTTCGGTATTGCGGCCCTCGGCCGTCAGTATCGCGGCAAGTTTGCGGGCGACATCGGCGGGGTCGAGTTGCATCGGTTCAGGGAAGAGGACCTGCCCTGCCCCGTCGCGGCCACCCCAGATGCGGGGGGCGTTGGCCATGCCATAGAGACCTTCCTTGATCTGGGATTCGATGAGTTTGCGCTTCTCCTCGACCACGACGATCAGGTCGAGTCCGTTAGCCCATTCGCGGAAGGACTGCATTTCGATCGGGAATATCTGGCCAAGCTTGTAGGTTGTCAGGCCAAACTTGTCGGCCTCGGCCGCGTCGATGTCGAGGAGAGAGAGTGCGTGGACGAGGTCGAGCCAGTTCTTGCCTGCGGCGACAAAGCCGATGCGCGCTCCAGGGCGGCCCCAGATGCGGGCGTCGATGCGGTTGGCGCGCGCGAAGGCGAGCGCGGCGGGACGTTTGCCCTGGCTCATCCGCGCTTCTTGCGGGCCCCAGAAATCGGCGCGGCGGATGTTGAGGCCGTCGGGCGGCAGGATGTGGTCGGGGGTGACGAAGGACATGCGGTCGCGGCGGCCATCGACGACGGCGGTGGCCTCGACCGTGTCTTTCATCAACTTGAGCGCCACCCAGAGGCCGGAGTAGCGCGACAGTGCATAGCCGTAAAGGCCGAAGTCGATGATTTCCTGCACGCCGGCGGGCGAGAGGAGCGGCATCTGCGCGTCGACGGCGGCATAGTCGGACTGGTGGCAGGTCGTGGAGCTTTCGCCCGTGTGGTCGTCGCCAAAGGCGGCAAGGACACCGCCCAGACGCGAGGTTCCCGCAAGATTGGCGTGGCGGAAGGCATCGCCCGAACGGTCCACCCCCGGCCCCTTCCCGTACCAGAGGCCGTAGACGCCGTCATACCGGCCTTCGCCCCGGAGTTCGGCCTGTTGCGTGCCCCAGAGCGCAGTAGCGGCAAGGTCTTCGTTCAGGCCGGGCTGAAAGCGGATGTGGGCGGCGTCGAGCGCGGCCTTGGCGCGGACCATCTGCATGTCGACCGCGCCCAAGGGCGAACCGCGGTAGCCCGTGACATAGCCTGCCGTGTTATGCCCTGCGGCCAGATCGCGGGCGCGCTGGGTCAGCATGAGGCGGACAAGGGCCTGTGTGCCGTTCAAAAGCACCCGCCCTTTGGTCAGATCATACCGGTCCGCAAGGGTGACGTCCTGCCTGCTCATGGTCCAGTTCCCAGTTGCACATTTGTGACGAGACCCCAATTCATTGGAATTGGCCACCTACAAAAAGCCGAAATGCGCCCACAGATATGTTTGCATCAAACGGCAAAGGCTACGTAAGCAGAAATCAGTTGTATGCGTGAAGGAGTGACAGAAGGTTGCCGAATATGGATTGGGACAAGCTGCGGATATTTCATGCTGTCGCGGATGCGGGCAGCCTGACTCATGCGGGCGACAGTCTGCATCTGAGCCAATCCGCTGTCAGCCGCCAGATTCGCAGCCTTGAAGAGTCGCTTAATACCACGCTGTTTCACCGCCATGCGCGAGGTCTGATCCTGACCGAACAGGGCGAATTGCTGTTCGACGCCACGCGGGTGATGAACAAGCGGCTCGAGGCCGCAGCCGCGCGCATCCGCGATTCCGAGGAAGAGGTCTTCGGGGAACTCAAAGTCACGACAACGACCGGGTTCGGGACGCTCTGGCTCGCTCCGCGACTGCCCAAGCTTTACGAGAAGTATCCGGAACTGAAGATCGACCTGATGCTTGAGGAGCGGGTGCTGGACCTGCCGATGCGCGAGGCCGATGTGGCCATCCGGATGAAGGAGCCGAGCCAGGCCGACCTGATCCGCAAGAAGCTGATGTCGATCCGGATGCAGCTTTATGCGTCGCGCAGCTATCTGGAACAGCGCGGTCAACTGACCAAGATGGAGGACATCAGCCAACACAGGCTGATCTGCCAGAGCCCGTCTTCGGCCCAGGTGCAGGCGGGTGCGACCCTTGTGCAACATCTCTTGAGCTATGACGTGCCAAGCCTTCTGACGGTCAACAACTATTTTGGCGTGTTGCAGGGTGTGCTGAACGATCTTGGCGTGGGCGTGCTGCCGGATTACGTGACCGAGGATTTCCCAGATCTTGTCCGCGTGCTGCCAGATGTGGAATCGGGCGAAGTGCCTGTTTTCCTTGCCTATCCCGAAGAGTTGCGGCAGTCGAAGCGGGTCAGCGCGTTCCGCGACTTCGTGACGGAAGAGGTCATTGCACACCGCCGCCGGATCCGTGATGCGCAGGAGACGCCGGCATGAATTGGTGGCGCTGCGAAGCCATGCAGTTTCTGCATGGCAGTATTGACGACTAAGTCAGACATTTGGTCTTGATCGGTCAGGATGTGCCACCTATTTGATTTCTCGAAGGCGATGATGCTCATACGCTCATCAATTTCATACCTCCCTGTTGGACTTAGCCGGGCCTCGCGCCCGGCTTTTTTTTGGCTACGCCTGTCAATGATTTGGCGCGGGCGAGAAGGAAGGCCCTTTCTGCTTTGGTTCCACTGAGTTCTATGGCCCTGCTGTAGGCATTCTGTGCAGCCTTTATCTGCCCGGCGCGAGACAGAAGATCGGCGCGGGCGGCGTGGAACGGCTGATAGTGTTCGAGCGGTTCAGAGAGGCTTTCGAGTTCGTCGATGGCCGCGGTCAGGCCACCCAGTTGGGCCACGACGACGGCGCGGTTCAGGCGAACGACGGCGGTTGGTTCGAACCGGTAGAGTGAATCGTAGAGGAGCAGCATCTGGCGCCAGTCGGTTGCCGCGTGGCTGGCGGCCTGCACATGGAGCGCGGAGATCGCGGCCTTGATCTGACAGGGACCGGGGGTGAGCCGGACCAGTGCGCGGTCGAGCATGGCGAGCCCTTCGGAGATGAGAGTCTTGTCCCAGAGTGCGCGGTCCTGTTCGTCGAGCGGGATCATGGTGCCAACTGATGCCATCCGAGCCGGGCGGCGGGCGTGGGTGGTGAGCATGAGGGACAGAAGGCCCGCAACCTCGGGGTCGTCGCCGGTCAGTTCGGCCATGAGGCGGGCGAGGAAGATCGCCTCTTCGCAGAGGGCGGCGCGAATCTGGGTGTCGCCGGCGGTGGCGGCATAGCCTTCGTTAAAGACAAGATAGATGACGGTGAGGACAGAGTTGAGGCGGTCTGGCCATTCTTCAGGCCCCGGAACGGCGAAGGGGATTCCCGTCGCGGCGATGCGGGCCTTGGCGCGAGACAGGCGCTGACCCATCGTCGGCTCTTGATCGAGGAAAGCGCGGGCGATTTCGGCGGTGGACAGGCCCGCGATGGTGCGGAGCGTCAGCGCGACCCGGCTTTTGGGGTCAAGAGCCGGGTGGCAGCAGGTGAAGATCAGTCGCAGGCGGTCATCGGGGATGTCGGGCGCGGGATCGCTGGCCGCGTCCTCGTCTGCGCGGGCCAGCATGTCAAGATCGGGGAGGCGGTCGCGCCAGCGGGTCTGACGGCGGATGCGGTCGATGGCCTTGCGGCGGGCGACGCGGAGGAGCCAGCCTTGCGGCCGGTCGGGCTCCCCAGCCCTGCCCCAGTGGATCATGGCGGATTCGAGCGCATCGGCCAGCGCCTCCTCGGCCAAATCGAAATGGCCGAGCGCGCCGACGAGGGCGGCCATGAGCCGCCCCCGGTCTTCGTGCATGATCCGCGTCAGGGCGGGCTTCGGATCATGCGGTTGCGCCATCGGTCAGGAGAACACGACGATGGGCCGCACCTCGACCGAGCCGTAGTGGGCGGCCGGAACCTTGGCTGCCCAGCCGAGCGCGGCGTCAAGATCCGGCGCCTCGATCAGGTAATAGCCGCCAAGCGCCTCTTTTGTTTCGGCAAAGGGGCCGTCCATCGTTTCGGTCTTGCCGTCGCGAATGCGGAGCGTGGTGGCCGTGCTGGTGCGTTGCAAGGCGTCGCCTGCAACCCAGGCCCCGGCGGCCTTGAGTTCCTGATTGAGGGTGAAATAGCCCTCCATCATCTTGCGGCCTTCGTCGGTGCCATAGGCGGGTTCGGCGTTCAGATCGGAATAGATCAGGATCATGTACTGCATGGGTCTCTCCTTCGTTGCCAGTTTTGCGGGGATACCGCGCCGGAACAAGTGGCTGGGCCTGTTCCGTTGCCCCAAGAACGAACAGGACTGGCAGATTTCGACAGGGCTTTGGAAAAAACTGCCGGAAAAGCGAAAGAACCCGTCCTGCCCTTTCGTACCCGGCGCGGCTGACTTATGAGGGCCGCACGCCACGCGACGGGGGATGCCGGAAATGAGCCTGACGGAACCGCAGATTGACGACGCGCTGATCGCGGCCCATGGGCTGAAGCCGGATGAGTATCAGCGGATTCTGGATATCATCGGACGTGCGCCCACGTTCACGGAACTGGGCATCTTTTCGGCGATGTGGAATGAGCACTGTTCCTACAAGTCGTCCAAGAAATGGCTGCGGACGCTGCACACGATGGGGCCACAGGTGATCTGCGGGCCTGGCGAGAATGCGGGCGTGGTGGATATCGGTGACGGGCAGGCGCTGGTCTTCAAGATGGAGAGCCACAACCACCCGTCCTATATCGAGCCCTATCAGGGGGCAGCCACGGGCGTGGGCGGCATCCTGCGGGACGTGTTCACGATGGGCGCGCGGCCGATTGCGGCGATGAATGCCTTGAGTTTCGGAGAACCGACGCATCCCAAGACGCGCCAGCTTGTGGCGGGCGTGGTGGAGGGGATCGGCGGTTATGGCAATTGCTTTGGTGTGCCCAATGTGGGCGGCGAGGTGCGGTTCCATCGGGCCTATAACGGCAACTGTTTGGTGAATGCCTTTGCCGCCGGGCTGGCCGATGCAGACAAGATTTTCTACTCCGCCGCCTCGGGTGTAGGGATGCCGGTCGTCTATCTTGGCGCCAAGACGGGCCGCGACGGGGTCGGCGGGGCAACGATGGCCAGCGCCGAGTTTGACGATACGATCGAGGAAAAGCGCCCGACGGTACAGGTGGGCGACCCGTTCACCGAAAAGCGGCTGATGGAGGCGTGTCTGGAGCTTATGTCGTCCGGTGCCGTGATCTCGATTCAGGACATGGGCGCGGCGGGCCTGACCTGTTCGGCGGTCGAGATGGGTGACAAGGGGGGCCTGGGGATCCGGCTGAACCTGGATGCCGTGCCGCAGCGCGAATTGAACATGACGGCCTATGAGATGATGCTGTCCGAGTCGCAGGAGCGGATGCTCATGGTCCTGCGGCCCGAGAAAGAGGCCAAGGCACGGGCAATCCTTGACAAATGGGACCTCGACTTTGCCATCGTGGGCGAGACGATCCCCGAGGACCGGTTCCTGATCCTGCATGGCAATATGGTGAAGGCTGACCTGCCGCTGTCGAAACTGTCGTCAAGTGCGCCCGAATACGACCGGCCCTGGGTGCCGACGCCCGTGCCCTTGGCCGAACCCGCGACGCCGCGGGTTGATCCGATTGACGCGCTGCGGGCTCTCATTGGCTCGCCCAACCATGCACACAAGGCGTTTGTCTGGGAACAGTATGACCACATGGTCATGGGCGATACGGCGCGCGCGCCAGGTCTGGGTGCGGGGATCGTGCGTGTGCATGGCACGGACAAGGCGCTGGCTTTCACATGTGACGTGACGCCGCGCTATGTCAAGGCGAACCCGTTCGAGGGCGGCAAGCAGGCAGTGGCCGAGGCCTACCGGAACCTGATCGCTTCAGGGGCAACGCCTTTGGCAGCGACGGACAACCTCAACTTCGGCAACCCGGAAAAGCCCGAGATCATGGGGCAGTTCGTGGGGGCCATTCAAGGGATCGGAGAAGCCTGCCGTGCGCTCGACTTCCCCATCGTGTCGGGCAACGTGTCGCTTTACAATGAAACGGACGGGACGGGCATCCTGCCCACGCCCACCATCGGCGGGGTGGGCCTGATTGCGCGGCCTGACCGGATGATCGGTCGGGTGGTCAAGGACGGTGACGTTGCGATCCTGATCGGCACCACGCATGGCCATATGGGCCAGTCGGCATTGCTGGCCGAACTCGAGCATGACGAGACGGGCGATGCGCCCCATGTCGATCTGACCGAGGAAAAGCGGCACGGGGCCTATATCCTGGCCAACCACGGATTCATGCATGCCTGCACCGACCTGTCGGATGGCGGTCTGGCGCTCGCGGCCTTTGAACTGGCCGAAGAGTCGGGGCTGGGCGTAACGCTTACCGCGCATGATATCGCGCATCTTTATGCCGAGGATCAGGCGCGTTATCTGATCGTCTGTTCGCTGTCACAGGCCGAACTGCTGCTTGACGCCGCAAAGGTGGATTTCATCCAGGCCGAAGTGGTGGGCCATTTCGGCGGCGATGCGGTCACCTTCGGAACCTCGACCGCGCCCCTTTCGGACCTTAGCAACCTTTACCGCAGCGCGTTCGAAAAGGCAGTGACCTGATCTTTCTTTGGACTTCTGATTCCAGATATCACGCGGGGTGAATTGGCCCTTGGGCCAAAAGGGGTCAGCGCCCCCTGACGCGACCTCAACCTTGCACGACCCCGTCTGTCATCCTAGATTGACCGATGTAGACCACGAGGGGACGACCGATGGCCATGCTGGCCCAGGATATCGAAGACCTGATCCGCGCCGCCTTTCCCGAGGCCACCATTCGTGTGCAAGGCGAAGACGGACAACACTTTACCGCCGAAGTCATCGACGCGAGTTTCCAGGGGCAGAACCGGGTGCAACAGCAGCGGGCCGTCTATGCTGCGCTCAAGGGGAAGATGGACGGGCCGAACGGCGCGCTGCATGCGCTTGCCCTGACGACCCGCGCGCCCGACTGACGCAACTGACCGATCACCATTTCCATCAAAGGACCGCCAGAATGAGCGCCCAGGACCAGATCAAGGATACCGTCACCCAGAATGACGTCGTTTTGTTCATGAAGGGCACCAAGATGATGCCACAATGCGGGTTCTCATCCCGCGTGGCAGGCGTGCTGAATTTCATGGGCGTTGAATTCGTCGATGTGAACGTGCTGGCCGATGCCGATATCCGACAGGGGATCAAGGATTATTCCGACTGGCCGACCATCCCCCAGCTTTACGTAAAGGGCGAATTCGTGGGCGGCTGCGATATCGTGACCGAGATGACGCTGTCGGGCGAACTTGATGCGCTGTTGGAATCAAGGGGCGTACAGTTTGACAAGGATGCCGCAGAAAAGATCCGGGCTGCCAACGCGTGATTTCCCAATGCAGAAATCCAAAAATGCAGCGGGGCCGGATTTTTCCGGCCTTTTCTTTTGATAGCATCATGATGGGTCTGGCGCTATTGCAACACCCACAGAAGGTGCTGACACTTGGTCACGCTGTGCGCTAGGCAAGCTTGGGGTGGTCGTGCTTTGTTCCGCCCAAAGCTGCCAAATCCAGACGGAGCCACTCGTGCCCCCGACATACATGATCATGCCTCGCGGCCAGACCGGGCCAACTGCGGACCGGTCGCCTTTGGGAAGTGACGCCCGTTTTCCGGGAATTGGCAGCATGCGCAAAGGCTGCCCACCGTGCCTGATCTGCTGAACATCACCGTTGTGATCGGCCTGATCGTTGTGGCCGGTGCAGGTCTTGCCCTGATACAGAGGCAACGCCTGACGATCCAGCGCGAAGCTTTTCAGGCTTTGGCGGCGCGCCGGGGCTGGTCGCTGACTGTCAGCGATCAGAAACTGGGGCGCCCAAGCGTGCTGCGGCTGACATCGCGGTCGGGGCATGGCTGGACGGCGCAGACGCGGCGGCAGGCGCCGGGGCCGCAGGGCAGCCCGGCCCAGCAGACGACCGAGTTTGACGCGGACGAGCCACATTGGTCGGACGGGCTGATAATCGTGGGGCCCGAAGTGCCTCTGGCGGCCGACGGGACGAACCCGCTGTCCGCTCTAGAATCGCCTGAAGGGCAGCGCTGGCTTGCACGGTTCATGGGCCAGGATGTGGCGAAATATGGCACGGTTCTCAAAGCCTATGAAGTCAACCCGGCGATTACCGTTCTTGCCACGGCCGACCCGGTTCACAGGATCGACTTTGGCGATCTTGCAAAGCTGTTTGCGGTCTGGGAACAGCCCGTCTGGGGCGATAGAGGGCATCCGATCCTGATTCTGGGGCCGGAGGGGATGCGGCTGCGCCTGCGGCACGGAACGACCCGGGCCGATCACATGGAGCGGTTCATTGATCTGGCCCTTGATATCGGGCGGATGCACTGACCGGGATCAGGCGACCCCAGCAGCCTTTGCGGCGATCTGTTCGGCCAAAGCTTCGGTCCGTTCGACCATCATGACGACAAGGTCGGAGAGTTCGGCAGGTATGACTTCCACCTCGACCGGAACTTCGACGGCGATCTCGACCCGTTCCACGACGGTCGTCACCTGTTCGGCGGCGGTCAGGCGAGTGGCCATCTCGGCAAGCTGAGCCTCGGCATCCTTAAGGCGTTCCTCAAGCCCAGCAGTCTTGTCGGCCAAGAGAAGGCCCGCCATGAGGAGCATCCGCGCCTCGGGCATACGGCCAATCTGAGAGGAGAGCGAGTTGGCCTCGGTATCCAGAAGATGGGCGGCGGAGCGCAGGAACGGTTCTTCGCCTTCCTGACAGGCCACTTCAAAGCTGCGGCCCCCGATCATGATCTCGACTTGCGGCATCAGCGCGGCTCCTCGATCACCGGTTTCAATTCGTTCAGGATGGCCGTCACCTCGGCCAGATCGGCGGCGCGGGTGGCGCGCAGGGCCTCGATCTCGGCCATCATGGCGCGGTTCACAAGCTCGGGATCGGCCACGTTGTCGGCCATCTTGGCGCGAAGCTGGCCGGCCAGATCGCGGAGGTCGGCATTTGATTCGCGCAGGCGCTGCAGGTCGCGGTCGAGATCGGCAAGCTGGCTGCGCTGGGTAGCGATCTGCGCCTCGAGTGCGGCAAGCTGGCTGTCGGCCCTGGATTTCAGGACGCGGATGCGTTCCTCAAGCTGGGCATTGGCCGTCTTTTCCTCTGCCACCTGATCCTGCAGGGCGCGGACGATGGCAGGGTCGATGGCTTCGGGCGGGTTGACCGGGATCGGCTGGAGCGCGTCGAGCCCCTTGCCGATGCGGTCGAGCGCATGTTCGATGCGCGTCCTGATGTCGGTGATCTCGTTCATTCGCCCGTCCCGTCTTTGGCCCAGTGTGCGGCCCTGCTCTTGTCCGGCGATGTGGCACCGGAGCCTTATTGCGGTTCGCGTCCCGTTTGGCCCCCTACCGAACCTGTCCCGCCTTTACGGGGTTCTGCGGGTCCGTCAGCCGGGCGGAGAGCGAATCGCGCCTTGTATCGACCAGACTATGCCATGATCTCTTGCCCCGCAAATGCAGGCAGTCGTTGCGGATTAAAGGCTTAGATGCCGTGCTTGATCTTGGGGCCTTGCCTGCTATGCAGGCGGCAGATTCGTGCCAGTTTCAATGAGGACCACAACCCTTGGATATCGCCGCCCTGCGCGCCGCGCACCCCGACCACTGGATGCTTGCTGCCGCGATCCGCACACTCACGCTTGACGCTGTTGCGGCCGCCAATTCCGGACATTCAGGCATGCCGATGGGCATGGCCGATGTGGCGACCGTGTTGTTTCACAACCACCTGCGGTTTGACCCCAAGGCGCCACACTGGCCGGACCGGGACAGGTTCATCCTGTCTGCAGGCCACGGGTCGATGCTGCTTTATTCTCTCATGTACCTGACCGGCTACGAGGATATCACGCTGCAGCAGATCAAGGACTTCCGGCAGTGGGGGTCAAAGACGGCGGGCCATCCGGAATATGGCCACGCGGCGGGGATCGAGACAACGACCGGACCCCTGGGTCAGGGCATCGGCAATTCGGTGGGCTTTGCCATTGCCGAGGAATCGCTGCGTGCCCATTTCGGGTCGGGCGTGGTGAACCACTTCACCTATGTGATCGCTGGCGACGGTTGCCTGATGGAGGGCGTGAGCCAGGAGGCCATTGGGCTGGCCGGGATGCAGCAATTAGGCCATCTTGTTGTTCTATTTGACGACAATAACATCACCATCGACGGCACGGTCGATATCGCCGACATCACGGATCAGCCCGCCCGCTTTGCGGCTTCTGGCTGGCAGGTGCAGGCGATAGACGGGCACGACCCGGTGGCAATCAATGCGGCGATCCGGGCGGCCAAAGCCGATCCGCGCCCGTCACTGATCGCCTGCAAGACGCATATCGCGCTGGGGTCTTCGGCGCAGGACACGTCCAAAGGGCATGGCGCGCTGACCGATGCCAAGCTGATTGCGGATGCCAAGGCGGCCTATGGCTGGCCCTATGCCGCGTTTGAAATCCCCGCCGATGTGAAATCGCGTTGGGAGGCGATGGGGGCCAAGGGTGCCGCCGCGCGGGCCGATTGGGAAGCGGCCTTTGCCCGCCTGCCCAAGGGCAAGCAGGATGCGTTCAACCGGGCGCTGGCGTTGGTTGCGCCGAAGGCGATCGCTGGCAAGATCCGGGCGCTGAAGAAGTCCGTATCCGAGAATTCGCCCAAGGTTGCGACACGGAAATCGTCGGAAATGGTGCTCGAAGTCGTCAATCCGGTCATGCATGAAACTTTGGGCGGGTCGGCCGACCTGACAGGGTCGAACAATACCAAGACTTCAGATCTGGGCATCTTTTCGCCCAAGAATCGCAAGGGGCGGTATATTCACTACGGAGTGCGCGAGCATGGGATGGCGGCTGCGATGAACGGCATGGCGCTGCATGGCGGCATCCGGCCCTATGGCGGCACGTTCATGTGCTTTACTGATTATGCACGCGGCGCGATGCGTCTGTCGGCGCTGATGGGGATTCCGGTCGTCTATGTCATGACGCATGATTCCATTGGTCTGGGCGAAGACGGGCCAACGCACCAGCCGGTCGAACATCTTGCCATGCTGCGGGCCACGCCCAATGTGCTTGTGTTCCGCCCTGCCGATACGGTCGAGACGGCCGAGGCCTGGGAAATCGCGCTCACGGCAAAGACGACCCCCTCCGTACTGGCCCTGTCGCGGCAGAACCTGCCCACGGTGCGAAAGGAGCATGTGAATGCCAACCTGACAGCGCGCGGGGCCTATGTTCTTGCCGAGGCGACGGGAAAGCGGCAGGTGATCCTGATGGCGTCGGGGTCCGAGGTCGAGATCGCGCTGGCGGCGCGGGCATTGCTTGAGGCCGAGGGTGTGGGGACGCGGGTCGTGTCGGTGCCCTGTATGGAGCTGTTCCGGGCGCAGGACGAAGCTTATCGCAAGCGCGCGCTGCCCGGCGGACCGGTGCGGATCGCCATCGAGGCGGGCGTGCGGCAGTGCTGGGACTGGCTATTGCTGGGCGAACGTGGGCGCGAAGCCAAGGCGGGCTTTGTCGGCATGACGGGATTCGGCGCCTCGGCCCCGTCCGAAGTCCTTTACGAAAAGTTCGGGATCACGGCGCAGGATACGGCGGCCATGGCGCGTGCGCTTCTTTAGTCGGGGCCGGGTGCGGCTGTCGGGCCGCCCTGCCCTTTTGCACCGGGACACGGGATGACCAACGGCCTTGCCTACGGGATCGGGACTTTCGTGATCGCGGCGCTGCTGCTGGACTATGTGTTCTTTGGCGGGAACGGGGCGCTGTTCTTGGCCAAGAAGGGCATGGATTTTCTGGAGTGGATCGCGTTCTGGCGGTGAATGCTCCCCTGGGATGAGCGGGATCAGCGGGGCTTCCAGCGGAGGCACCGCCCCGATCACTTCCTTCCGTTTCAGGCGGCCCTGGTTCCGATTACCCCGCGAGAGGCCGGACCCGCCGGGGCGCCCGGCCGGAAAGCGTCCATTGTGTCGCGTGAACAAGGCAGTGTCCTTGGTCAGTTTGATGGCGTTCAGGCAGGCGGCAGAGGTCGACGGCAAGCTCACATTCTCAATTCTGCTAGCGCTAACACTGAACGCGGGTTGACCTTTCCGGTGAAATGACAAAGGTGTCGCGCGACTCTGCGGCTGATCGTTTGCGCCGCGTGCAACCCCCAAGGAGGACGCGAAATGGCAGTCAAAGTAGCAATCAATGGTTTCGGCCGCATCGGGCGTAACGTGCTGCGCGCCATCATCGAATCTGGCCGCACCGATATCGAGGTTGTGGCGATCAACGATCTTGGCCCGGTGGAAACCAATGCCCACCTTCTTCGTTTCGATTCGGTGCATGGCCGGTTTCCCGGTACGGTGACGACCACTGCCGACACTATCGACGCGGGCCGCGGCCCCATCGCCGTCACTGCGATCAAGAACCCTGCCGATCTGCCTTGGGCGCATGTCGACATCGTGATGGAATGCACGGGCATCTTCACGTCCAAGGAAAAGTGCCTGCCGCACCTTGAAAACGGGGCCAAGCGGGTCCTCATCTCGGCCCCGGGCGACGGCGCGGACAAGACCATCGTCTTTGGCGTGAACCACGACACCCTGACCAAGGACGACATCGTCGTGTCAAACGCGTCCTGCACGACGAACTGCCTGTCTCCGGTGGCCAAGGTCCTGAACGACTCGATCGGGATCGTAAAGGGCTTCATGACGACGATCCATTCCTACACCGGCGACCAGCCAACGCTGGATACGATGCACAAGGACCTGTACCGCGCCCGCGCCGCGGCCCTGTCGATGATCCCGACCTCGACCGGGGCTGCCAAGGCCGTGGGTCTGGTCCTGCCGGAACTTAAGGGCAAGCTCGACGGCGTGGCAATCCGGGTTCCCACGCCGAACGTGTCGGTCGTGGACCTCGTGTTTGAATCTGCCCGTGACACCACGGTCGAGGAAGTGAACGCCGCCATCGTTGCCGCAGCCAATGGCCGGCTGAAGGGTATTCTGGGCTTTACTGATCAGCCCAACGTCTCCTGCGACTTTAACCACGACCCGCATTCGTCGGTCTTCCACCTTGACCAAACCAAGGTCATGGATGGCCGGATGGTTCGCATCCTTACCTGGTATGACAACGAGTGGGGTTTCTCCAACCGCATGTCTGATACGGCCGTTGCGATGGGTAAGCTCATCTGATCCACGGCGCAGATTACTGAGAAGACATGAAAACCAGCCTTCGGGGCGGTCTTTTTTGGTTTTGAACCATGCCATCGGGCGCATCGCCGTTGGCGCGGACAAAGGCCTGATTGATGCGTTGCCGCATGACTATTTCTTGGTCATCAGGAAAGGCTCAGCATTGAAGGGAGTTCATCATGTCCCTGTTTCTTGCGACTCCGCGTTGCTGTCCAGAAGCGCGCGGCTTGCAACCAGACCGAATTTGAACTGCGTGGTCTGAATGCCCGCACCGCTGGAGACATCGGTCTTTTCCCTGCCGACGCCGAACGTCTGGCCCGCGAAGCGATCTACAGCCAAGGCCGGATGCCCAGAAGCAAGCAGCGTCACACGCGTCATGTTGGCCCCCGCCCTGACGCTGGAAGAAAACCCTCTGGAAACCCTGGACTTCAGCCGCCGTATTTGGCGGTCAGCGCAGCTTTGACCGCGGGGGGCACGAATTTTGAAACGTCGCCACCGAGGCGCGAGATTTCCTTGACGAGTTTCGAGGCGATGGCCTGGTTTTTCGCGTCCGCCATGAGGAACACCGTCTCGATCGAATTGTCGAGCGAGCGGTTCATGCCGACCATCTGGAATTCATATTCGAAATCTGCCACAGCCCGCAGGCCCCGGATGATGACCCCTGCCCCTACATCGCGTGCGCAGGAGATCAGAAGATTTTCAAAGGGATGCACCTCGATCACCGTGCCGGTGTCGGCGGCGATGGCTAAGGTTTCGGCCTGCAACATGGCGACCCGTTCTTCAAGACTGAACAGGGGGCCCTTGTCGCGGTTGATGGCCACGCCGATCACCAGACGATCCACCAGCGAACAGGCGCGGCGGATGATGTCGATATGGCCATGCGTCACGGGATCAAAGGTTCCGGGGTAAAGACCAGTCCGCATTTCAGCTCTCCCGATGCTGCATGGCGGCACGAGAACAGTATCAGCGGGGCCAATGCAAGCGGCTTTGCCTACATGCCCATGATCATGCCGGTCAGCGCCTCTTTCTCCATGCTGAGTTCGGCAAGGCGCGCCTTGACCACGTCGCCGATGGAAATGAAGCCGATCATGACGCCGCCTTCGATAACCGGCATGTGGCGGAAACGACCGTCCGTCATCATCTGCATGACGGCATCGACACGGTCGGAACGGGTGCAGCCCACAACCCGCGATGTCATCAGTTGATCGACGGTGTCGTTCAGACAAACCGGCCCGCGCCGCCCGAGTTCCCGGACAATGTCGCGTTCGGAAATGATGCCCGCGACACGTTTGCCATCCTCGGACACAACCAGAGCGCCGATGCGTTTCGAAGAGAGTATTCCCACCGCCTCGGCCACGGTCGCGGCAGGCTTTATGGTGACAACCGGGGCGTTGCCTTTGGACTTCAAGACTTGTTGTACGGTCATGTCGCGGTCCTCCTCTGAGGCAAGGGTCCGCCCGCAGGGATGAGTCTGTCAAGAACTCCTTCCGCTAGGGTTGTTGCCTTGCAGGACCACCTGACCGTAAGGTGCGGCAGAATAGCCGAGGTTGACATGAGATACGCCCCCCTTCTTGCCGCGCTTGCCCTTGCCGCACCGGCCCATGCCGAGGGCTATATCGCCATCGCGCCGGTGTTTTCGCAGATCGTGACGATGCCAGTGCCGGACGGATTTGTCGCTGCCTATGAGGATTCCAACGGGGACAGCTATATCAACGAGGCGATCATGGAGGGCGACACGCTGGAGCAATGGCGCCAGATGATCACCCTTACAGGCATTCGGGCCATGGCAGAAGGTGAACCGGATCAGGTGGCCTTCAACTTTGCCAAATTCCTTGCCGGGAATTATCAAGGTGCCTGCCCCGAAACGTTCAGCGCCAATTCCCTCAACGCACCGGATGTGCGCGGGGCCGAGGCGGTGTTTGCCGGGTTCCTGGGTTGCGGGGACAATGGCTTTGGCCAGTCCGAGGCAATGAGTTTCCTGATCCTCGTGGGCAGTTCTGACGTCTATTCTCTGCAATGGGCCGAACGCGGCCCGATGACCGGCCCGCCCGTCTATGACTCGGCCCTTTGGGGCCCGCGTCTGGCCGAATTGACTGCCTCGGCCCGGGTCTGTGACCGGTTGGAGGGGGAGGAGGCCCCCTGCCCCAGCTGCATCAACGACTGAGCCTCGAGACGGGCGACCTCGGCCCGGACACCAGTGACAAGCGCGTCGGCGAAACGGTTCAGCCTGTCCGAGCGACGGTCTGTCAAATGGCGGACAAGGTGAAAGGCCCGGGTGAGGCTGATCTGATCCGTCAGGACGCGGGTCAGTTCCGGGGCAAAGGGCAGAGCGAAATCGTGGACGATGCCCACCCCACCCGCGCGGAGCATCTGCAACTGGACCGCAACCGAGTTGGAGGCAAGTTGCACACCCCCTGCCCCCAGCGCGCCCAGATAGTCGAGTTCCTTGTCAAAGATCATGTCAGGGATGTAGCCCACGACGGATCGCCCTTGCAGATCAGCCAAAGTCTGCACCGGGGCCGCATCGCGCCTCTGGGCCAGATGCAGGCTGTAATCGGTGATCTTCTGCACCGTCAGCCGTCCGGCCCCGGGCGGACTGACGGTGATGGCCATGTCAGCCTCGCGCTTGGACAGGTTCACGACACGGGGGAGGGCGAGGACCTGCACCTCGAGCCCCGGATTGTCGCGCTGGATGGCGGCGCAGACCTGCGGGAGGAGGAAGTTGGCGCAGCCATCGGGCGCGCCGATGCGGATCTGGCCGGAAAGTCCGGCCTCTTGCCCGGTGTCGAGCGCGAGGGAGAGCGCCTCTTCGGCTTGCGCTGCGTGGTCGCGCATGCGCAGGCCAAGGTCGGTGAGGGCATAGCCACGGGGGCTTTTTACGAAAAGGGCGGCGCCCAGGCGATCTTCAAGCCGGGCAATGCGGCGGCTGACAGTGGCCGGGTCCATCTTGAGCGCGGGAGAGGCGGTGGTCAGGCTTTCGGCGCGGGCCACGGCGAGGAAGACACGGATATCGTCCCAGTTGTTCATGCTGACATTTTCGCAAAATGATTATGTTGAACTGGCGCTTTTACACTGAAAAATGCAAGGCTAATGTGCAGCAGGACCAGCGACCGCGCGGCGGTCAACTAAGGATCATTTCATGTCAGACCTGACCCATTACATCGGCGGCGCGCGTGTTGCAGGCACCTCGGGCCGTTTTGCCGACGTCTACAACCCGGCAACGGGCGAAGTGCAGTCGCGTGTGCCGTTGGCGAGCGCCGAAGAGATGGACCATGCCGTGCAGGCGGCCGCGGCCGCCCAGCCCGCCTGGGCCGCCGTGAACCCGCAGCGCCGCGCGCGGGTGATGATGAAGTTTGTCACCCTGTTGAACCGCGACATGGACAAGCTGGCTGAGGCCCTGTCGCGCGAGCATGGCAAGACGCTGCCGGATGCGGCGGGCGATGTGCAACGCGGGCTTGAGGTGGTGGAATACTGCATCGGCGCACCGCAGATGCTGAAGGGCGAGTTCACGGACTCGGCCGGGCCCGGGATCGACATGTATTCCATGCGGCAACCCCTTGGCGTTTGCGCCGGGATTACGCCGTTCAACTTTCCCGCCATGATCCCGATGTGGATGTTCGCGCCCGCCATCGCCTGCGGGAATGCGTTCATCCTCAAGCCGTCCGAGCGTGACCCCTCGGTCCCGCTGATGCTGGCCGAGCTTATGGAAGAGGCCGGATTGCCCAAGGGTATTCTGCAGGTCGTCAACGGGGACAAGGCGGCTGTCGATGCGATCCTCGATCACCCGGTGATCCAGTCGATCGGGTTTGTCGGGTCCACCCCGATTGCCGAGTACATCTATGGCCGGGGCTGTTCCAACGGCAAGCGCGTGCAGTGCTTTGGCGGGGCCAAGAACCATATGATCATCATGCCGGATGCCGACATGGATCAGGCGGCGGATGCGCTGGTTGGCGCGGGCTATGGCGCGGCGGGTGAACGTTGCATGGCGATTTCGGTGGCGGTGCCTGTGGGCAATGACACGGCGGACCGTCTGATCGCCAAGCTGATCCCCCGGATCGAGAAGCTGAAGGTGGGCCCCTATACGGCGGGCAAGGATGTAGACTACGGCCCCGTCGTCACGGCAGCGGCCAAGCAGAACATCCTGCGGCTGGTGCAGGCGGGCGTGGATCAGGGTGCCAAGCTTGTCATTGACGGGCGCAACTTTGCGCTGCAAGGCTATGAGGACGGGTTCTTTGTGGGCCCGCATCTCTTCGACCATGTCACGGCCGACATGGACATCTACAAGAAGGAAATCTTCGGGCCGGTCCTGTCCACCGTCCGGGCGCAATCCTATGAAGAGGCGCTGGGTCTGGCGATGAGCCACGAATATGGCAACGGCACCGCGATCTTTACCCGCGACGGCGATGCGGCGCGGGATTTCGCGAACCGCGTCAATGTGGGGATGATCGGGATCAACGTCCCGATCCCGGTGCCGCTGGCCTATCATACCTTTGGCGGTTGGAAGAAATCGGCCTTCGGTGACCTTAACCAGCACGGGCCGGATTCGTTCAAGTTCTACACCCGGACCAAGACGATCACATCGCGCTGGCCGTCTGGCATCAAGGAAGGAGCGGCGCTGAACTTCCGTCCTATGGAGTAAGTCGAACTTGGGCCGCCCTTGATCCAGATCAGGGCGGTCCGTTTGTCCTGGCTCTAGGCTCATCCCATGCCGCGCGATGCGGATGGAACGACAGGAGCGCAAGATGTTCAGGAAAAATGAAGGCACCATCGACCGGATCGTCCGTGTGGCGCTGGGTTTGCTGCTGATCGCGGCCTATTTCCTGACGAGCGGAGGATCGAACCACTGGTTATACCTGATCGGGATCGGGCCGCTGGTGACGGGGCTGCTGGGTACCTGCCCGATCTATTCCCTGCTTGGCATGTCGACATACCCGATGAAGAAGGTCTGAGACCTGCATCTGCCGGACGGTGCCGCCGCTCGCCTCGCGATAGGTCGTGGTCGCGGGGGTGCCGTTCACGGTGATGAGAGAGCCGTTTGCGGCAGTGGCATCGACGCGGACGGTGCCACTAACAGAGATCGCGGCACCGCTGGCGGCCTCGGCCATGATGTCCTTGCAGGTCAGGTCCTGCGCATAGAGGTTTGATCCGCTGGCGGCGTCGGCCGTCAGCGCGTCGCAGGTGCCGGCCGAGCGTGAGGTTCGATCCGCCGCGGACCTTGGTCGCGATGCTGCCGCCGGTCAGGCCGCTGATGTCGAGCGCCGATCCCGACTGAACATCAAGATCCAGCATGTCGAAGGTCGTGGTGACCACGGTCGCCGTGACGCCCGAGTGGATCGAAATGTCGACGAAGTCGGAGAGCGTGATGATGCTGCAGATCTGGTCGTCGGGGGCTTCGCCGGAACGCCGTTGAAGTTCGAGCGTCTGGCCGTCGAGCCTGACGACAATCTGGTCGATGTCGGTGCCATCGGAGAGAGGTGACAGAGAACGCGTCGCCCACCTTCACGTCCACAATCAGCCTGGCCCCGGCGTCGATCCTGTCAAAGCCGGTCACGTGACAAGTTCGTTCGTCGGCCAGCGCCGCATTGGCGGCGAGAGCGGCAACAGCAGGGAACAGGGCAAGGCGCGTGGCGGAAATTCCTGACTTGTGAACAACTATAGCGGCCCTGACGCATACCTTGGCCCGTTACTCCGCCGCGTGCTTGCGTTTCTGCAAGAGCGGCTTCAAGTAACGACCTGTATGGCTGGCCGCTATTTCAGCGACCTCCTCGGGCGTGCCTGTAGCGACGATATAGCCGCCACCGTCACCGCCTTCAGGCCCTATATCGATGATATGGTCAGCGGTCTTGACGACATCAAGGTTGTGTTCAATCACGATCATGGAATTGCCCTGATCGACCAGATGATGCAGCACTTCCAACAGCTTGCGCACATCTTCGAAATGCAGACCCGTCGTAGGTTCGTCGAGGATATAGAGCGTGCGGCCCGTGGATCGGCGAGCAAGCTCCTTGGAAAGCTTGACCCGCTGCGCCTCGCCTCCGGACAGGGTCGTGGCCTGCTGGCCCACCTTGATGTAACCAAGGCCGACCTGCACCAGTGCATCCATCTTTTCGCGGATCGCAGGGACTGCCTTGAAGAACTCTTGCGCGTCCTCCACCGTCATGTCGAGCACATCGGCAATGCTTTTGCCCTTGAACCGCACTTCGAGCGTTTCGCGGTTGTAGCGCGCGCCCTTGCAGGTTTCGCAGGTGACATAGACATCGGGCAGAAAGTTCATCTCGATCTTGAGAACGCCGTCGCCCTGGCACGCCTCGCAGCGGCCACCTTTGACGTTGAAGGAGAAGCGGCCGGATTTGTAGCCGCGCGCCTTGGCCTCGGGCAGGCCAGCGAACCAATCGCGGATCGGCGTAAAGGCCCCGGTATAGGTCGCGGGGTTGGACCGCGGGGTGCGGCCGATGGGGCGCTGGTCGATGTCGATGACCTTGTCGAGATGTTCAAAGCCCTTGATGGTTTCGCAGGGCGCTGGCGTTTCGCGGGCCCCGTTCAACTTGATCGCGGCGTTCTTGTAGAGCGTTTCGATCGTCAGCGTGGACTTGCCGCCGCCCGAGACGCCTGTCACGCAGACGAACTTGCCCAGCGGGAAATCGACGGTCACGTCGTGGAGGTTGTTGCCCGTTGCCTTCACCACGGTCAGCGTCTTCCTGTTGCCCGACCGGCGGATTGGGGGCACGGCAATCTCGCGCGTCCCGGCAAGGTATTGGCCGGTCAGCGATGCGGGATCGGCCATGATCTGGGACGGCGTGCCTTCGGCCACGATCGCACCACCGTGGACCCCTGCCCCCGGCCCCATGTCGAACACATAGTCAGCCTCGCGGATCGCCTCTTCGTCATGTTCGACGACGATGACGGTATTGCCCTGATCCCGAAGGTTCTTCAGCGTTGTGAGAAGGCGGTCATTGTCGCGCTGATGCAGGCCAATGGAGGGTTCGTCGAGCACATAGAGCACGCCCGTCAGGCCTGAACCGATCTGCGAGGCAAGACGGATACGCTGCGATTCCCCGCCCGAAAGCGTGCCCGCGTTGCGCGAGAGCGTCAGGTATTCGAGGCCCACATTGTTGAGAAAACCAAGCCGTTCGCGGATTTCCTTGAGGATGGCGCGGGCAATCTCATTCTTCTGGTTCGTGAGATGGTCGGGCACGGTGAGGCACCAGTCATAGGCCTCTTTGATCGACATCCGGACGACCTGGCCCACATGAAGGCCCGCGATCATGACCGCCAGCGCCTCCGGCCGCAAACGGAAGCCACCGCAGGCGCCGCAGGGGCGGTTGTTCTGATATTGCTCGAACTCCTCCCGGACCCAAGCGGAATCGGTTTCCTTATAGCGGCGTTCCATGTTCGGGATGACGCCTTCAAAGGCACGGGTCACCTGATAGACGCGGCCGCCTTCGTCATAGCGGAAAGGGATCTCGTTGGTGCCGGACCCGCGCAGGAATACCTCTTGCACGTTTTCGGGGATATCCTTCCAGCGGGCGTTCTTGTTGAAACCGTAGTGTTTGGCAATCGCCTCAATGGTTTGCAGGAAGTAGGGGCTTTTGCCCTTGCGCCAGGGCGCGATCGCCCCGTCGGCGATCTTGAGCGTTACATCGGGGACAACAAGGCGTTCGTCAAAGAACAGTTCCATCCCCAGACCATCGCAGACCGGACAGGCGCCAAAGGGGGCGTTGAAGGAGAAGAGGCGCGGTTCGATTTCCGGAATGGTAAAGCCGGAAACCGGGCAAGCGAATTTTTCCGAGAACATGATGCGTTCGGGATCACCCTCGGCGGGCGCGGTCTCTAGAACAGCGATGCCATCGGCAAGGTCAAGCGCGGTACGAAAGCTGTCTGCCAGCCGGGTTTCGATGCCAGCCTTGACCACGATCCGGTCAACCACGACGTCGATATCGTGGCGGAGTTTCTTGTCGAGTGTCGGCAGCTCGTCGAGTTCGTAGAAGGTGCCGTCAACCTTGACTCGCTGAAAGCCCTGCTTGCGCAGGTCGATCAATTCCTTGCGGTATTCGCCCTTGCGGTCCCGGATGATGGGGGCGAGGAGGTAACCCCGCGTGCCTTCGTCCATCGCCATGATGCGGTCGACCATGTCCTGCACCTGCTGCGCTACAATGGGCAGGCCTGTGGCCGGGCTAAAGGGCGTGCCTGCGCGGGCGAAAAGGAGGCGGAGGTAGTCGTAGATTTCGGTGACTGTGCCGACGGTGGACCTTGGGTTCTTGGACGTCGTTTTCTGTTCGATGGAAATTGCAGGGGACAGGCCCGAGATATGGTCCACATCCGGCTTTTCCATCATGTCGAGGAATTGCCGCGCATAGGCCGACAGGGATTCGACATAGCGGCGCTGGCCCTCGGCATAGATCGTGTCGAAGGCTAGCGATGATTTGCCCGAGCCCGAGAGGCCGGTGATGACCACAAGCTCATCCCGCGGGATCCTGACGTCGATGTTCTTGAGGTTGTGTTCGCGCGCGCCGCGCACTTCTATATAGCGTTGCTCTGCCATACTGGCCCCCACTGGTCGGAATAACAGATAGTTGAGAGCTGCCGAGTCTCCAACTCGAAAGTGAGAACGAAACGTAAACAGGTGCGCTGTGGACCAATATTCGCCACGGCAATCATTTACATTAGATTTTCATAATGTATTTATCAGCCATAAAGAAGCTGTAAGGATACCTTCATGTTCTCGATCTTCCGCAAATCCGGACCCGCACTGGATGCCAAGGCGGCGATTCCTCTGGTCGCTTCTGGCGAACTTACCCTCATTGACGTGCGCGAAACTTCAGAAGTCAAAGCGTCGGGCAAGGCGGCAGGTGCGATTGCCATTCCGCTTGGCGTGCTGCCGTTGAAGGCCAATCCGGCGAGCCCGGACAATGACAAGCGTCTTTCGCTGGACAAGCCCGTGGCGGTCTATTGCCTGTCAGGGGCAAGATCGGCCAGCGCCAAGCGGGTGCTTGACGGGTTGGGCTACAAGAACGTGTCCAACATCGGCGGCTTTGGCAACTGGCAGCAGGCCGGTGGGAGTATTGAGCATTAGAGGTGTTGCGACAGAGTCATGACGATTGAATGAATTATTTGAAAACTACTTGCGAATATTTCGTGACAGCCCACCTTTGGGACCATGGTCTATGTCGCGACTCATCTGATTGCCGCTGCCGTTCTGTCCGCAGGCCCGGCTTGGGCTGATCCCACTGAGCTTTGCGGGCTGGCGACGCGGCTGAACGGGATCGTAGCTGCTGAGACCGGATATGACGTGGGTCAGGACTGCCCAAGGATCGGGTTCAGCATCCCCCTGACCACAGGAGTGCCGCGGTCCCAGGCGGGCGCCTATCTGCCCGAAACCGGTAAAATCGAGCTTGCCCCGGATCTCGACCTCTCTTCTGCCTATGGGCAAAGCTATCTGTTGCACGAACTGGTTCATGCCGCACAATACCGCGCGGGCCGCCAGGAACAGGTGCCCTGCCCCGCTAAGCTTGAGGCCGAGGCCTATCTTGTACAGACAGCTTTCCTGCACGATCAGGGGCTTGGGCAGGAGGCAGTCCTGATCGGGGCCCTTGCTGTGCAACTGGGTCAGTGCGGTCAAATGGACTATTGATCTCTGCCGGGGACGCGGTCCGCAGGACGGGCCGACCAGGCGCGCCCTACATGTGAAGCGCGCGGCCGTAGGCGTCGAGCACGGACTCGTGCATCATTTCCGATAGGGTGGGGTGCGGAAAGACAGTGTTCATCAGGTCTTCCTCGGTCGTCTCGAGAGTGCGGCCCACGACATAGCCCTGGATGAGTTCGGTCACTTCCGCACCGACCATATGCGCGCCGAGGAGCTCGCCAGTCTTGGCGTCAAAGATCGTCTTGATCATGCCTTCCGGTTCGCCAAGCGCGATGGCCTTGCCGTTGCCGATAAAGGGAAAACGGCCGACGCGAATTTCGTAGCCTTTTTCCTTGGCCTTGGCCTCGGTATAGCCGACAGAGGCGACCTGGGGCTGGCAATAGGTGCAGCCTGCGATGCTTTCGGGTTTGACCGGGTGCGGGTGGCCGCCGACGATGAGTTCGGCCACCATGACACCTTCATGACTGGCCTTGTGGGCGAGCCAGGGAGCACCGGCGATATCGCCGATGGCATAGAGGCCGGGCACGCCAGTGCGGCAGTATTCATCCGTGACGACATGGGTGCGGTCGATCTTGACCCCCACCGCCTCGAGCCCGAGGTTTTCGACGTTGCCGACGATACCCACGGCCGAGATGACAGTGTCGAAGTCCTGCGTGGTGATCTTGCCGCCTTGTTCGATATGTGCGGTGACGCCGACACCGGGCTTGCGGTGAAGCTGCTTAACGGCGGCATTTTCAAGGATGGTCATGCCTTGTTTGACGAATTGCTTCTTGGCGAAGGCCGAGGTTTCCGCGTCTTCGACCGGCAGGATGCGGTCCATGACCTCGACCACGGTCGTTTTCGCGCCGAGCGTGTTGTAGAAGCTGGCAAATTCGATGCCGATGGCGCCCGAACCGATGACGAGCAGGTCTTTCGGCATGCGGGGCGGGACGAGCGCGTGCTTGTACGACCAGACGAGATCGCCGTCAGCCTCGAGCCCCGGAAGGGTACGGGCGCGGGCGCCGGTAGCAAGGACGATCGCCTTTGCGGTGAGTTCTTCGGCGCCCTTTTCGGTCTTGACGCTGACCAAATTGGCCGAGGTCAGGGTCGCGGTGCCCATGACGACCTCGATCTTGTTCTTCTTCATCAGGTGGCCGATGCCCGAGGAGAGTTGTTTGGCCACGCCGCGCGAACGTTTGACAACGGCGTCAAGGTCATAGCCAATGTTGTCTGCCTTGAGGCCGAATTCCTTCGCGCGGTGCATGAGGTGGAACACCTCGGACGAACGCAACAGGGCCTTGGTCGGGATGCAGCCCCAGTTGAGGCAGATGCCGCCCAGATGTTCGCGTTCGACGATGACAACCTTGAGGCCAAGCTGTGCTCCCCGGATCGCGGCGACATAGCCGCCGGGGCCGGCCCCGATCACGATCATGTCGAATTGTCTGGCGGCCATCTGTTCCTCCGGGGGTCGTCTTTGGGATTGCGAAATTAGTTTGACGTTAAACTAATTTCATTGACCCCGCCAGAGATCATGGGGGCATGGCAGCCATCGCGCCGGTGCAAAGCGCGGGTTTCAGTCGGTCGTCGCCATGACAACGCAATTCCTCCCTGCCTCCTTCGCGCGGGAAAGCGCATCGTTAGCGCGGCTGAGGATGTCCTGCGGGAGGAGGATGTCCTGCGGGAGGATGCCTTTGGACGGATAGGCGGCGACCCCGCAGGAGATCGGGACGCAGGAGAGGAAGCCGTCCATGTAGCGGACCTGCATGAGAAGAACCGCCCCGCGCAGACGTTCGGCGAGGGCGCGGGTTCCAGTTGCCCATGCTGTCGAGCACAACGCGGGAGTTGGAGTAGATGTAGAGTTTGTCTTCGCTGCCCCGCAAATGCTTCACCATGAAGGTGCGGACAATCATGAAAAGCTCGTCCAGCGTCTTGCAGGACTGGAGCCATTCGTCGAGTTGCGCCAAGAGCTTGACCTCGGACTGACGGGCGCGTTCCTGGGCCAGAACCTCCATCGCGCTGGGCCTTGGCCGCTTCGGCCTGTTGCTTGGCGGCAGTGAGGTCGCGGGCGGCCATGCATTTGGCAGTGACATCCGTAAAGGTCACGACCTAGCAGCCACTGCGGGTGGGTCTGACGTGGGTCAGAACGATGCGGCCCGAGGGCAGGTCGCAGTCCAAGGAATAGGGCTGGCTGGTGGCCGGCAACGCCTTGGCTGCCTTTTGTTCGGGGCCCGACAGTTCACCAATGGCAAGCGCACGCTGGCGGAACTCGGTTCGACACGTACCGACGTTCAGATCCTCTGCCGTGAACGGAAGGACCAGATAGATACGGGTGTCATGGAGTTCGCAGATATCATCGGCTGACCAAACCAGAACACCCTGTTCCATAATGTTGAGGATCTGGGACGACAGATCGCCTTTGGCCGTGGCGGGGCTGCTTGTCCACCCGGCGCGCAGCACCTCGGGCGGCCGTGTGGCTCCTGGGCCGTCTTCGACCGGTTTCATTCGTTCCTGTCTCACCATTCTTATCCCATCTGGTGCCCCTGGAACAAAATGAGACTGCGGGGCGACGAATGGATCAACGCGGAACGGCACCAGCCGGAATGCGCGTCTAGTTGCGGGGATCATTCGCCCTTGAGCGCGCGGACGATGGCACCATAGCCGCCTTCGGCCAGATACTTCAGCTCTGATTCCGTCGATTCCCGGCCAAGCGCCGCATTACGGGTGGGAAAGCGGCCATAGCGACGGATGATCTGGCGGTGCGCCTCGGCATGAATCACGTTCTCGGCCCCGGTTTCGGGCAGGCGGGTCGAGATGAGTTCGACAGAACGGTCCTGATCGACAAGGTTTTCGGAATGTTCAAGCGCGAGGTAGAAGAACTGCCGTTCGGGTTCGGGGATTTCGAGATCCCAGCCCTTGTCGATGGCGAGTTTGGCGGCGGACCTTGCATGGGGGTCGGAGGCGAAGGATTTGGCCGTGTTGCGGAACATGTTGCGGGGGAGTTGGTCAGTGAGGATCAGGTAGGCCAGCGCGCCCCGCGCCGAGGTGAGCCAGTGGCCGCAACCGCCCTCCATCGCCTCGTGCCAGAGATCCTCGAAACCAGCGCGGCAACGGGCGTCGATCTCGTCCCCGCCAGCATACCAGCCTTCGGTGCCAAGATCATCGATCCAGAAGGTAAGGATCTGTTCTTCGCGTGTCATCATGCTTTCCTTCAGGCGGCCTTGTCGGCGGGTTCGGGATTGCCGCCCCGAGCGCCGGCGGCGACAGAAGTTGCAGTGGCGGCGATGGGGGCATAGGAGACCATGTCGCCCACGATCAACTTGACCGGAAGGACACGCATCCGCCAGATGGCATAGCTCGCAAGGCCGAGCATCAGGACGGCGATGATGACCCAATAGCCACTCGCGCCCACAGTACCCAACATCCAGCCTGCGACGAGCGGCCCGGCGATCGCGCCCAGCCCGTTGATGAAAAGAAGCCCACCCGAGGCGCCCGCCATGTCCTCTTTGTCGAGGTAGTCGTTCGCATAGGCGATCAAGAGCGCGTAGAGCGTGTTCGATGTGCCGCCGACGGCTGCCGAGGCGAAGAAGATGAGCCAGAGATAGCCGGGCAGGATGAAGGCCAGCATGGCCGCGACCCCGCCTATGGCCGAGAGCGCAAGGATCATGATGCGGCGGTCCATCCGGTCGGACAGCCAGCCGATGGGGTACTGCATGACCAGCGCCGCGATATAGGTGAGCGAGACCATGACCGAGATCTGCGCGATCGTGAGACCAGCGCGCTGGCCATAGACGGCAGACATCCCGAATTGGGTGGAGAACACGCTGCCAAGAAGCAGCATCCCCATGCAGGCAAGGGGTGATACCGCGATCAGGCGGCGGATCGGCAGGGGTTTAGTTTCGGCAAAGACGGGGGCTTGCTGGCTGGCCGACAGAAGGATGGGTGTGAAGGCCATCGAAACGAGGATCGAGGGGATGATGAAAAGGATGAAACCGCCGATATCCCCCAGAACCAGCAGGTATTGCGCCAGCACGATCCCCGACATCTGCACGATCATGTAGAGCGACAGCGCCTTGCCCCTATTGGCATTGCTGGCAGCGTTGTTCAGCCAGCTTTCGGCGGTGATATAGACCCCGCAGAAGCAGAAGCCGATCACCACCCGGCCCAGGGCCCAGGCCCAGGGTTCAATCATGGCCGGGTAGAGGATCAGGACGGCGGAAATGGTGGACCCGAGGGCCGAGAAGACGCGCACATGGCCCACCCGGCGGATCATGATGGGGGCCATGCGCGAGGCGAAGAGAAAGCCCACGAAATAGGCCGACATTACGATCGAAATCTCGAACGTGGTAAAGCCCGCGAGTTCGCCCCGGACACCCAGAAGCGTGCCCTGCATGCCGTTGCCGACCATCAGCATCAGCATCCCCAGAAGGAGCGGCCATGAACTGCGCAGAACCTGGATCACGGGGGGTGGGCCTTTGAATCGGGTTTGCCTTGGACTAGCCCCCCTGCCCGGCAGCGGTCAAACGAACAAACGACGGATTGTGTCGCTGGCGCGAAGTCAGGGAAGGAGAAGCGAGGCGTCGCCGTAAGAGAAGAAGCGGTATTTCTGCGCGATGGCATGGGCATAGATCGCCCTGATCCGGTCCGGCCCCATGACGGCGGAAACCAGCATCATCAGTGTCGATTTCGGCAGGTGGAAGTTGGTCATAAGCCCATCGGCCACACGGAAACGGAACCCGGGGGTGATGAAGATATCGGTGTCGCCCTCCCATGCCGCAAGGCCGCTATCGGTGGCGGCACTTTCGATGAGGCGGAGCGCGGTCGTGCCAACGGGGATCACGCGGTGGCCTGCGGCGCGGGTGGCGTTGATCTCGGCAGCGGCCTCTGCGGTCACTTGTCCCCATTCGGCATGCATCTTGTGATCGCGGATATCGTCGACCTTGACGGGCAAGAAGGTGCCCGCGCCGACATGGAGCGTAACATGGGTGAACTGCACACCCCTGTCGGCCAGCGCCTTCATCAGCGGCGCGTCGAAATGGAGAGAGGCGGTCGGCGCGGCAACGGCGCCGGGGCGGGCGGCCCAGAGGGTCTGGTAGTCGTGCTTGTCCTCCTCGTCCGGTGCACGGAGGGCCGCGATATAGGGCGGAAGCGGCATGGCACCCGCAGAGAGGAGCGCCTTGTCGAAATCCTCGCCCATCAGGTTGAAGCGGAAGAAGCCCTGCCCATCGGCGCGGGTTTCAAGGGTAGCGGACATGTCGGGGGAAAACACCACAACCTCGCCATCTCGGAGTTTGCGTAGCGGTTTGACCAGTGCGGCCCATGTGCCGTCGGCGCGGGGTTCGAGTAGGGTGACCTCTATCCGCGCCTCGGTCTGTCCCGTTTCGCCGGAACGGTGGCGGGTGCCGGTCAGGCGGGCGGGGATGACCTTGGTGTCGTTCAGGACAAGTCGGTCGCCGGGTTGCAGGATTGAGGGCAGATCAAACACATGGGCGTCTGTGATCGCATCCCCCTGCGCCAGCAACAGCCGGGCCGAGGACCGGGGGCGGGCAGGACGGACAGCGATCAGAGCTTCGGGAAGGTCAAAGTCGAAATCGGACAGCTTCAACGGGACACCTTGCTATTGGGCGATTTCGGGCGGCGGGCGGCGGAAGATTTCCCGGAACATGCCGGGAGTGAGGACAGAGAGCGGGTTGACCTTTATCTCGTAGGTGTCATAGGGCCCTTCAAGGTTGAAGTTGAACCCGATCAGCCCCTCGCCTCGCCGCGTCAGCACCTCGCCCACGGAATTGAGAAGATAGAACGGTGACAACACCCCCTGAAAATCCATGTTCTTGGTAGCGAGCGTGTAGATGCCATCAAGCGAGATGCCAAGACCCACCCCTGTCGCACTCGACCGGGTGACCGTGATCTTTTGCGGGTCGATCTGGAAATCTGCCTGCACCTCGTCAAAGACGAGACCTTGCCCGGACAACTGCTGAAGCGCGCCCAGCACCGATACCGCGTTCAGAAGCGAGGCGAGCGCAGGCGCGTCGCGCAGGCGCAGACCTTCGATGCGCAGGTCGCCGTCATAGGTGCTTTCTGCGGCTGCCGGAACGAGGCTGAGGAAGAATGAACCGCCCTCTGCTGTTGTGAACAGATCGGCCGACCGCAGGACAGCCCCTGCATCATCACTTTGGACCCGGACTGCGGACCCGTGTCGGGACGGGTTGACATCACCTTCGACCCTTTGCCCGCCGTTCACGCGTGCCGTGAAAGTCCCGACAAGCTCTCGTCCGGGTTCGAATGAGGCCTGCATGTCAGTTAACGCAATGGTTTCAGATATCTGGAGGCGGTCGAGCGCCACGGTCATCGGCCCGCCTTCTTCGCCGCTTTCCCCGAACTCGGCGCGGGTGAAGTCGAGTGTGCCGCCGCCGATTTCGATCGCAGCAGGCCGGTCGCCGCGCCCGACGAAGGTGACCGGCGCATCAAGCCAGCCGTTCAGGCGAACCCGGTCAAATGTGGCCCGGTCAAGAAAGCCTGCGGGAGTGATCGAGATGGAACCAACTGCGCGCAGGCCCCCCGCGTTGAACGAAATCTCGCTGATATCCGGAACCGGGCCCAGCGTTCCCGAGACGCTGAAATTCCCAGCCGTATTGGCGCCTTTGGCCCAGGCGAGGCTGGGCAGTTGCATCCGGAGGCCGGTCAGGTCGGACGTCATTGTAAAGGCAGGCGGACCGCCTGGCGGCAGGGACAGGCGCAACTGGCCCGTGCCGGCCCCGCTGACGGAACTGTCGGGCAGTCCGATGTTGAATTCGTCGATGAACCTTTCCGACAATTCCACATCGGCGGTCAGCACCGATCCGCCAAGGCCTTCCGGGCCGAAATCCTGCCGCCAGACCATGTCAGCCGGGACGATTCCAACCGTCATTGGGCCGGAAATCTGCACGCCGCTGTTGTCGACCTGTACGGCCAGTTCGCTGGCTGCGATCACACGGCCTGGCACCAGATCTTCGGTCCGCACATCGGTCAGGCTGGCCTGAATGTCGTAATCCACCATGCCGGGCCCGGTCACGCCACCTAGGGGCAAGCGTATTTCGCCCTGCACCACGGCCCGTCCGTCGGCAGTGTCCACGGCCAGCCCCGCTGCCTGCATGTAGAAGAACGGCCTCTGGTCCATCACCGACAGGGCCGCCGTGATGGAACTGTCCGACCGGATGCGGATGATGGAGAGCGGGGACGGGTGCCGCGTGTCGGGGATCTTCAGGACGGATCCGCCCACATCCATCTCGCCCCCCTGGGGCGGGGTCATCGTCCCCCGGTCGAGCGCAAGCATATAGCCGTCATCCATGAATTCGACATGCCCCGCCGCCCCGGTGATGGGCGGTTCCCAGCGCAGCGGTCGCACTGTCATGTCGCGGTATTCATGGGTGATGGCCAGTTGTCGCGGCTGGCCGGGCCGCGAACGGAAGGCGGCGTTGACGTTGAACAGTTCGCCACCCCAGACGTTTTCTGCAAACCAGACCCGGGTAAAGGGCCGGAAGCGGAGCGGCCAAAGCTCCATCACGCGTTCAGTGGACATGTGATCCACGCCCACGTCCAGGGCGATATCCCAGCCTTCTGGCGTGGCCGCGATATCGCCCGTGGCCAGGATCTGTCCCGGTGCGGGTGTCCCTTCCAGGACGGGCGAGTCTGAAATCGCGATGTTGCCAAAGGTCACGCTGAAGGGATCAAGCCGCAGTCGGAAATCGACGAAGGCTCCGGGAAACTGCAGGATGGAGGGGTACAGGCCCAGCGGGTTTAGGCTGATCTCGGTCAGAGTGAACTGGCCCAAAAGAGCGGCAGGCCAGCCGCCGGTCACTTCGCGCAGGTATGCCTGCCCTTCGGCACGGAGGGCGCCCCAATCGCTTTTCACCTCGATCTGGTCGAAATTCAGGGCCCCGGTTTGGGGATCGTAGGAAAGGTAGACACGTGCCATATCGAATCCGACCGGCTTGGCACCGGCCTGTGGTGCCAACGCCCCTGCCGCGATCTTGAGTGCGGCGCTGAGCGGCCCGAGTTTGCCCTGATCGTCGATCTCGACCCGGAAGGCGGCCGAGATCGGGGCGTCCAGCACCTTGAGAAACGAAAGCGCGGGGCTTTGCATGGCAATGTCGCTTGCCGCCGCGTCCGAAACCGTCATGCCGATCTTGGCCGCAGGGCTGCCACGCGGGCTTTCGTAGCTGAGCGAAACGCGGGTCACAAAGGATCGGCCAGACAGAAGTGACATATCCCCCGTCAGCCGGGTGACCCCACCCTGCAGATCAAGGTTGAGCGCGCCGCCATCGACAGTCCAGTTTCGTCCGGCGCGTCCATCGTCAAAATTGATTATGAGGCCTTCGACATGAACGCCTTCCAGTGCTTCGAGCGCAGGTCGTTCAAAGGCCTGATCGAACTGTTCCAGCAGCCCCACGAACCCCGCCGCCTGTCCCACAGGCGCACTGCCGCCGGTGTCAAAGGCAAAAGCCAGCGTCCCGTCTTCGTCCCGGCGCAGGGCGATCTGCGCACCCCGGAGCGTGATTTCCTGCACCAGCACCGAGCGGCGGAACAACAGGCCGCGCGGCGACAGGCGCACCTCGATCTCGGGGACGCGGGCAAAGACGATATCCTGTGCGTCCCGCAACACGGCGTCCGTCAGATGCACGACGGGGTGCATGTCGCTCCGCATTTCCACCGTGATCGCGCCGAACTGCAGATTGCCGCCTTCCAGAACGGTGGCTGCACTTTCCTCGACCCGTTCCCTGATCCAGCTTGGCGCGGTGATCTGCTGACCGATCATCATCACGCCCACGACAATCGGCGTGATGATGGGCACAATCAGCAGCAGGAACGAAAACCGGATCACCCAGCGCCAGCCCAGTCGCAGACGGTGCCGTGTCGGGGCGGGGGTATCTGGCTCAGCCTCGGTCATCGGTTCTTGTTCTGCTCGTCGCGCATGGTACCGCGTCCGCGGAGATTGCCGCGCACCCCTTTATCTTCACGCGCCACGGCCTAAAACAACAGTCATGATCGTTTCACTTCTCAAGGACTTCATCCCATGACCACCGTGATCGAAGCGGGCCAGCCAGCGCCCGACGTTAACCTGCCCCGCGACGGCGGCGGCACCGTGTCACTCTCGACCCTCAAGGGGCAGGCCGTGGTGCTTTACTTCTATCCTAAGGACGATACGCCGGGCTGCACGCTCGAGGCGCAGACCTTTACGAGCGAAGCGCCCGCCTTTGCCGCAGCCGGGGCCGTTGTGCTGGGCGTGTCCAAGGACAGCGTGAAGAAGCACGACAAGTTCCGCGACAAATACGATCTCAAGATCGCGCTCCTGTCGGACGAGGAGGGCGACGTCTGCGAACGCTACGGCGTCTGGAAGGAAAAGAGCATGTACGGCAAGACCTACATGGGAATCGAGCGGTCCACCTTCCTGATCGACAAGACGGGCAAGATCACCCGAGTCTGGAACGGCGTTAAGGTTGACGGGCACATTGCCGAAGTGCTCGAAGCCGTGAAGTCGCTCTGAGAGAGGTCAGAGGGGGGATGGCGACATCCTCTCCCTTGTGCAAGACAGTATCGCGGCGCGTCAGTTTCTAGAATGATCCCTGCATTTGAGCCTTGAGGGATTGTTGACCATGCCACTCATCGTGATGCTTTCCGTTTCCTGCATTGCCAAATGGCCGCCTGCGACACCATGCCGACCTCGACCTCCACCTAGGGCGCTGTTTCTGAAACTACCGTGTCGGAACGCGCACAGGCGACCAAGCCGCGCCGCACCTAAAGCCGCAGTACCGGCGGTGATGCGGACGACCTGTCGCCGTCGCGCAAGACCGCGCCCGAGCCGGAACTCAACCGAGGGCTGAACGTCATGTCATGTCCGGGCGTTTGACCGCCGTGGGCCTTGAGCGGCTGACCCGTTGCATTACGGGCCTTTTGCTTGCCACGGCGGCGCAGGCGGAAACCCTGTCCGCACAGACCTGTTCTGAAGCTTGCAACGGAACGGGGCACGGGGCATGCGGGTGGCCTGACCGGACGAGAGGCTGCCCGTGACTGCGCTGACGCTGGCCGAAATGGCCGTCGAGGTTCTGACGACTGCGGACGGGCGGGCCAAGACCGCCCTGTCCCGCGCCCATGCCGCCCGCTGGCGCGAGTCGCGGGCCGGGGGTGCGCCGATTGCGCTCGGGCACTGCTCGCCACCTGACCGGCCTGCGCGGCCCGTCCGGCCGGAACTGCTGTCGCCCCGCGACGTGCCCCGCCGAGGCCCCGGCACGCCCGAGGGTCGCATCGCCCTGTTACACGCGGTCGCCCATATCGAACTGAACGCAGTCGATCTGCACTGGGACATCATTGCGCGGTTCACCGATATGCAGATGCCGCCGGGATTCTGTGACGACTGGGTCAAGGCGGCGGATGAGGAATCAAAGCATTTCAATCTGATGTGCGACTGTCTTGAAGCACTGGGTAGCCATTACGGTGCCCTGCCCGCCCATGCCGGCATGTGGCGCGCCGCCGAGGAAACGGCGACCGATCTCATGGCCCGTCTGGCCGTCGTACCCATGGTGCTCGAGGCACGGGGGCTCGATGTGACGCCGGGGATGATCGATGTCTTTCGGAAGGCAAAGGATGCCGCTGCCATGGCTGCGCTGGAAACGATCTATGCCGAAGAGGTCCACCATGTGGCCTATGGGTCCAAATGGTTCCACTTCCTTTGCGGGCGTCACGACCTTGATCCCAGGGACGTGTTTCACGCACTTGTCCGGACACATTTCCACGGCGCGCTCAAGCCGCCGTTCAATGAAGAAAAGCGGGCCGAGGCCGGACTGCCGCCCGATTTCTACTGGCCCCTGTCGGTAGACCTGCCCTCCGACCCAAGGTAGATCGGCAGAATACCGCCGGTTCTCTGCCAGTTGGGTGCTATGGCGCTGATGCAGATCAGCAAAAACGTTGCAGGGTGGCCCCCCCCTCTTTAACACCCTTCCAGAGGTCGGGCTCCGGGGAGGGAGACTGGCCACCAACGGGACGGGACATTCCACGTGAAATCTGGACTGATGCACAAGTTGCATGCGGCGCTTGAACGTCGGCTACCCGAGAAGCGGCTTTTCCTGCGCTCGGACACGGAAACTCGGTTCATCCGGCTCTCTTCGGAAAAGCAACTCATTGCCTGGATCGGTTCGACGCTTCTTGTGGGCTGGACCATCATGGCGACGGCAATCTTGCTGATGGATTCGATCGGGGCCGGGAATTTCCGGGCTCAGGCGCAGCGGGACAAGCAGGTCTATGAGGCCCGGCTGAACGACATGGCAGCCGAACGAGACCTGCGCGCAACCGAGGCCGTGGCGGCGCAGGAACGCTTCAGCGCCGCGCTGGAACAGATTTCCGTGATGCAGAGCGCGCTTCTGGCATCTGAGGACCGCAACCGCGAACTCGAGACCGGGATGGAGGCGGTCTATGCCACGCTCCGCGACTCGATGAAGGAACGGGACATTGCCCGTGCGGAGGCGAACCAACTTCAGGCGGCGCTGGACGGCAGCGATGTGACAACCAGCGGAATGGCGTCAGACGAACTGACCAGCACATTGAGTATCCTGTCCGAAGCGCTGGCCCAGACCGCTGTCGAACGCGACATGACGGTGGCCGACGCTCAAGCGGCGCTGGATCATGCGGCCGAACTCGATCTTGAGCTCAGACTGATGCAGGACCGCAATCAGGAGATCTTTGGCCAACTTGAAGAGGCGATGCTCGTATCGGTCGAACCGCTGGACGACATGTTCCGCGCGGCGGGTCTTGATACGGACGAGCTTCTGGACGAGGTGCGGAGCGGTTATTCCGGCAGTGGCGGCCCGCTGACCCCGCTCCAGTTTTCGACAAGCGGCGGCATGCCAGACCCTGATACGATGCGGGCGAATTCGATCCTGAGTTCAATGGACCGGATCAACATTTACCGGATCGTGGCTGAACGCGCCCCTTTCGTTCTGCCCGTCCATGACTCATTCCGCTATACTTCGGGCTTTGGGTCACGCTGGGGCAGGATGCACGAAGGCGTGGATTTCGCGGCCCCCGTGGGCACACCGATCTATTCGACTGCGGATGGCACCGTGATCTATGCCGGCTGGCTGTCGGGCTATGGGCGGCTGATCAAGATACAGCACGATTTCGGGATCGAGACGCGTTACGGACATTTGAGCGCAATCCGGGTCGACGTAGGCCAAAGGGTCTCGCGCGGAGAGCGGATCGGTGATATGGGAAATTCGGGACGTTCGACCGGCCCGCATCTGCACTACGAGATCCGCGTCAACGGTCAGGCACTCAACCCCATGATCTATATAAGAGCTGGAAGCGATGTTTTCTAAGAGCAAAATCAACGAGCCCGGCCCCAAGGCCGCCGAGACCCCCGCAACCCCGGCACCCGCGTCCGGAACCGTTGTCGGTGGCGCGACGGATTACCGCCCCGCCGCGCCCAAGGCAAAGCCGCCCGCATCGATTCTCTCTTCGGATCTGCACATCAAGGGCAACCTGAAGACGACCGGCGATATCCAGATCGAAGGTCAGGTGGACGGTGATATCCGCGCCCACCTGCTGACCATCGGCGAAGGAGCGATTGTCAAGGGCGAACTGGTTGCAGACGATGTGGTCATCAACGGCAGGATCATCGGCCGCGTCCGTGGCCTCAAAGTGCGACTGACCTCAACCGCGCGGGTCGAGGGCGACATCATCCACAAGACGATCGCCATCGAATCTGGTGCCCATTTTGAAGGCTCGGTGCAGCGCCAGGAAGACCCGCTTAGCACGACCGGCGCGCAAAAGACCTTGCCCAAGCCGACGATGCCGACAGATTCGAACGGCTGATCTGACGGATTGGACAGTTTTCCGGGCGTTGCGGTGATCACGCGGCGCCCTTGTCTATCGGGGCGACTGGATGGCGCGCAGGACCATCACCTTTGATCCCGCAGCCTTTGTACACGACCACCTGCCCCTTGCCCCGGTCGAAGGCCTGCTCGGCCTGTTTCTGCATCGCGCCACACCGCAAAGCGGGATCGGGCGGCTGGTCGGCCCAGGTGCCCCTGCACCCTATTGGGCCTATGTCTGGGCCGGGAGACTGGCTCTTGCGCATCTTGTCCGCTGCTTTCCCCAACTGATCAAAGGCCGGGTCGTGATGGACCTTGGTGCGGGTTGGGGCATTGTCGGCATCGTGGCCGCACAGGCCGGGGCCGCTCAGGCCGGGGCCGCTTCGGTCATTGCCGCCGATATCGACCCTGTTGCACGAGTGGTCACCGCTCTGAATGCAGAAGCCAATGGGATTCAGGTGGAAGTCGGGGAAGACGACTACCTGTCCCATCCGGAGCGGATCGGGGCGACGGGGGCAGAGGTCATCCTTGCGGGCGATCTGTTCCATGACTCGGCTTTGGCCCGGTGATCATTTGAAGCGTTGACTGCAGTCCGAGATGCCGGTTTGGCCGTGCTGATCGGCGATCCGGGGCGGACGGCGCTACCGTTTGCTCAGCTTGTTCTGCTGGCCGAATACCCCGTGATGGACATTGGCAGCCGGACCGAAAGCTCGCCTGCAAGGGGACTTGTCCTGACCCTGCCGCCGAATGCCCCCTGATTCCGCTACACTCGACGGCGCTGGCTCTTGGCGGGACCAGAAGGGAAACAGTGCGCCGACTCCGCTCCGGGCACGACAGAAGTGCCCCCGGTTAGAACCGTTGTTCGCCAAAGCCAGAGGGAATCTGGCATGTCCGCAACCCAACTGCATATCAACCCCGAGAAGCTGAGCATCGAAACCACCGCAGCACGCGCCCTTGGGAAGGAATCTGCCGCGACCTATCAGTTGGCCCTGCCCTATCCGCATGGCAGCTTTGGCAGCTTCATCCCCCGAAACACTTGACGGCGTGCGCTGGGAGTTGCGGCCTCTGTTCGAGGCCGAGGACATGTTCAACCGGCCGCTGGAGAAGCTGAAGACAAGCCAAATCCCTGAGCGCATGTCCATCGCGCTTTGCCACCAGACCGCGACATGGGGTTCGACGCGGAGCGAGTACCCTGTTCTAGCCCCGCCCCGGCACGGTGGAAAAGCCCGACCAGCTTGAGGCGCGGCATGGGGTGATGCGGGAAGTGGGGCCGCCTTTGAAATACCGCCGACTTGGGCACAGGCTGCTCAAGATCGGGATCTGAGGGTAAGGGCTGGCACCCGCAGTGTTCTTGCCCGGATGAAACCTCAGACTGGGTCGTAGAGCGCGCGCCTGTATAGGTGCCATGTCGCATGGCCCAGCACAGGCAAGACGACGAACAGACCGAGGAACCAAGGTATCAGCGCGATAAGCGTCAGGATCGCGATCATGAAGGCCCAGAGTGTCATGACAGGAAGGTTTTCACTGACAGTGCGGATCGACAGCAGCATGGCCGAAATGAAGTCGACCTCCTTTTCCAGCAGAAGCGGCAGGCTGACCACCGTCATCGCAAAGAGAAGAAAAGCGAGTACTCCGCCCACAACCAGCTCGACGGCGATCATGGTCAGGCCCTGCTGGGTCAGGAACATGTCCCATCCGCTTGAGACATTGGTCGCGGTTGAAAGGCCCATGAAGAGCGCAAAGATCAAATGAGAAAGGAAGGTCCAGAACAGGAAGTAGATCACGATTATCGCGCCCATCCAGGGAATCTGCCGCCCGCGTTCGGACCAGACGACGCCCAGAACCTCGGACCAGATCAGTTCCTGACCGTCTTCGAGACGACGGCTGACCTCGTATAGCCCCACGGCGGCAAAGGGGGCGGCAAGCGGAAAGCCAAGGCTGGTGGCCAGAGTCCATGTGACCGTTCCGGCGCCAAGCCAGATCATCAGGAAACCACCAACGACATAGACCGCCGAGAAGAAGAGCCCGAATTGCGGCGCGCGGCGAAAATCGTCGAGTCCGGCCTTGAGCGCAGCCCAAAGTTCCATCACGGTGACCTCTCCGACAAGGGGCAGCGGGGATGCTTCGGGTAAGCTGGTATCGGTCATGGCAGATCCTCCCTGCCTCTGATTCCGCGCCTTGGCAGGCCTTGTGTCAAGTCAAACGACGGGTGGCCTGCGGTCAGCGTCACTCCTGAGTGACTCCCACCCTTGCGCCAGTTGCAGCAGCGCGCCGTCCGACTGGTGCGGGCCGAGGAGTTGCAACCCGTGCGGCAGGCCGGTGGGACCAAAGCCCGCTGGCAGACAGACACATGGCAGGCCGATCAGGCTGACCGGAACCACGACTTCCATCCAGCGATGATAGGTGTCCATTGTCATACCGCCGATAGTCTGCGGCCAGCGCCACTCGACGGGAAAAGGCCATACCTGCGCCGAGGGCAGGACGAGCGCATCATAGGTGTCGAACAGGGCCGTTGCCGTGGCGAACCATTTCGACCGGATGACGCTGGCGCGGTGGACCTCCATCGCGGACATGGCCATGCCGCGTTCGTATTCCCAGATCGCCTCGGGCTTGATCGTCTCGGGTACGCCCGGGACGGCCATGTCTGCGGCAAGAGAGGCGGCGACAGACCATGATCGGAGTGTGATCCAGCTGTCCCAAAGGGCATCGGCCGGGAATGGCGGGGGCAGGTCTTCGACGAAGCACCCAAGATCGGTGAGGTGGCAGATGGCGGCAGCACCAGCCTCAAGGAGACCATCGTCCATTGGCCAGGCTCCGCCCCAGTTGCCCAGCCAACCTATCCGTTTGCCGCGCAGATCGGTTCCGAGCGAGAGGGGCGCGAAGGCGGGAAGGCCGTGGGGTTGAAGGTGATCCGGGCCGGATTGCGTTGCCAGAAGCGCCGCGAGGTCTCGTGGGGTGCGGGCCAAGGGGCCAAGGGTTGCAAGCTGGTGAAGGAAAGTGTCCCCGTCCCTTTCGCCGGGGATCAGGCCCCAGGAGGGGCGCATGCCATAGACGTTGTTCCAGCCCGCCGGGTTGCGGAGCGATCCCATCATGTCGGACCCGTCAGCTACAGCCAGCATCCGGGTGGTCAGGGCCACGGCGGCCCCGCCCGATGAGCCACCGGCGCTGCGGCTGCGGTCGTAGGGGTTCAGCGTCGGGCCAAAGACGGGGTTGAAGGTGTGAGAGCCGAGGCCGAATTCGGGCGTGTTGGTCTTGCCGACAAAGATCGCTCCGGCGGCACGCAGGCGGGCGACCATCGTGTCGTCTGCGGCGGCGATGGAGCCTGCGTGAAATGGTGTGCCGCGCGTGGTGGCAAAGCCCGCCGCGTCGGCCAGATCCTTGATCGCCATCGGAATTCCGTGAAGCCAGCCTTTACGCGGGGTGGCGTCGGCCATGCGCGCCGCCGCAAGAAGCGCATCGGGATCGGCCATTGAGACGATGGCATTCAGACAGGGATTGACGGCGGCTATCCGGTCGAGCGTCGCAGACATGAGTTCAGTGGCGCTGACCTGTCCCGTGCTGAGCAGTTCGGAAAGCGCGGTCGCATCGTTTTCAAGAAGGTCCGACATCCACGCTTTCCCCATAGTGCCTCGGGGAACCCTGTCGGGGGGCGGGGTTGGCGTCAATGGGGGACGGTCAGCCTAGCCCTCGTTCCCACCGGATGCAGAGGCCGTCCTCGGCGTCCATGCGTTCGCCGGTACGGGCAAAGCCGTTCCTTTTCAGCACGCGTCGAGAGGGAAGGTTAGTCACCGCCGTTTCAGCCCGGACCAGCCGCACGCCATGCCCCGACAAGATCGCAAGCATCGCCGCCACGGCCCCGGTCGCCACCCCCTGCCCTCGCACTGCTGGGGCGACGCCATAGCCGATCTCGACACCGCCCATGGCATCCGGCAAGTCCTTGACCGCACATGACCCCACGACGACCCCGTCGCGCAGCATGAGCCAGCAGCCCCAGGCTTGTGCCTTGGTCAGCCGATCGGCCCAAGTGATCAATGCCTCGAGCGTTTCGGGCGGCTCTACGCCGCCTTCTGCCGTCACCAGCCCCGGCGCGACAGGGCGGCCTTCTGCAAGGGCGCGATAGTGGTCCGCCGTCGCAGGAAGGAGTGTGATCACTCCTCGGCCAGCGCCTCGGCCCGGCTCTTGCCCGACACGTCGAGCGCGAGCGTCGCGGCCATGAACCCGTCAAGATCACCGTCAAGAACGCCCTGCGTGTCCGAGGTCTCGTGGCCGGTGCGCAGGTCCTTCACCATCTGGTAGGGCTGCAGAACGTAGGACCGGATCTGGTTGCCCCAGCCCACATCGCTTTTCGATTCATGCGCCTCAAGGATGGCCGCGTTCCGTTTGTCGAGTTCCATCTGATAGAGCCGCGATTTAAGCGCCTTCCAGGCGATATCGCGGTTCTGGTGTTGGGATTTTTCCGAACTTGTCACCACGATCCCGGTCGGGAAGTGGGTAATCCGCACGGCTGAGTCGGTCTTGTTGACATGCTGGCCGCCGGCGCCTGATGACCGATAGGTGTCGATCCGCACATCCTTGTCGGCAATCTCGATCTCGATCGTGTCGTCAACCACAGGATAGACCCAGACGGAACCAAAGGACGTATGCCGCCGCGCCGCCGAATCATAGGGCGAGATGCGGACTAGCCGATGTACGCCAGATTCGGTCTTGAGCCAGCCATAGGCGTTGTGGCCGGAAATCTTGTAAGAGGCAGATTTGATCCCTGCTTCTTCACCCGGCGTTTCCGATTGCAGTTCAACGGTATAGCCATGCTGTTCGGCCCAGCGGACATACATCCGTGCGAGCATCGACGCCCAGTCGCAGCTTTCGGTGCCACCCGCGCCCGAGTTGATTTCGAGGAAAGTGTCATTGCCGTCGGCCTCGCCATCCAGCAGCGCCTCGATCTCTTTCTGGGCGGCCTTGTCCTTAAGCGACTTCAGCGCCACTTCGGCCTCGGTCACGATATCCTCGTCACCCTCGGCCTCGCCCATTTCGATCAGGTCGACATTGTCGCGAAGATCCCGTTCCAGCGTATCGACATTGCTGATCTTGTCGAGCAGCACCTGCCGGTCGCGCATCAGATTCTGCGCGGCCTCGGGATCGTTCCAAAGCGTCGGATCTTCGACGCGGGCGTTGAACTCTTCCATGCGGTATCTGGCCGTGTCCCAGTCCATGCGCTGGCTGACCAGCTTGATCGACTTTTCGATGGCAGCAATGATGTCTCGCGTCTCGTTGCGCATGGTCTCGTCCCGGTTCGAAATTGTCAGGCGTCATAGCCCGCCACCCGCCAATGGGCAAGGCGGACCGCCCAAGGTGATTGTCAGTAAAGCCCGCCCGATGTCATCGTGCCAAAACTGGCCTTCGGGCCAACCGTCGCCGTCTCACCGGTCGAGGTGGTCACGTTGCGCGATGCCGCCGCAACCTCGTTCACCAGCGGCAGGTCGGCCGCCATCGCAAAGCCACCGTCAAAGGTTATGCCGAACAAGGGCTCTTCGCCTTCGCGGAAGCATTCGGGCTGGACGTTTTCGCCGGTTGCGCCGTCCGGCAGGCGCGAGCCGCTGAAGCGGTCGATATTGATGAAGCGGCATCCGTCGGGAACACGGAAGGGCCCGCCGCCATATTTCTGGATGGCGGATTCCATGAATTCCTGGAACACAGGAGCACAGACCCCGCCGCCCGAGGCGCCGGTCATGGTTTGCGGCGTATCATATCCGATATAGCAGCCCGCCACGATGTTCGACGAAAAGCCCACAAACCACACGTCCTTGGAATCGTTGGTGGTCCCGGTCTTGCCTGCGATGGGAACGGGAAGATCGATGCCGCGGGCGGTACCGCGCTGGACCACACCTTCCAGCATAGAGGTCAGCTGATAGGCGGTGACGGCATTCATGATGCGCTGCCGGTTCGTCTCGATCGTCGGGGCCTCGCCTTCGGGCAGGCTGGTCAAGGAACAATCGGGACATGTCGATTTATCGTGACGGTAGACCGTGTTGCCAAACCGGTCCTGCACGCGGTCCACCAGCGTCGGCTCAACCCGTTCGCCGCCGTTGGCGAACATCGCATAGGCGGCCACGATCCGGTAAAGCGTCGTTTCATCTGACCCGAGCGCTGCCGCCAGCACCTGGTTCATCGCGTCATAGACACCGAACCGTTCTGCATATTCGGCGACAACATCCATCCCGATTTCCTGCGCGAGACGCACAGTCATCAGGTTTCGCGACTGTTCGATCCCGGTTCGCAGTGGCGTCGGGCCATAGAACTGGCGGCTGGCGTTTTCGGGCCGCCACACGCCTTGCGGAGTGTCAATCTCGATGGGCGCGTCCACCACGATGGTTGCGGGCGTATAGCCGCTGTCGAGTGCGGCCGCATAGACGAAGGGCTTGAATGACGAACCGGGCTGTCGCCGGGCCTGAGTTGCACGGTTGAACACCGACGCCTGATAGCTGAACCCGCCCTGCATGGCGATCACGCGGCCGGTGTTCACGTCCATGGCCATGAACGCGCCCTGTACGAGCGGCACCTGCCGCAACGTCCAGCGGATAAAACTGCCGTCCTCGTCCGCGATCATCCGCCGGACAAGCACAACATCCCCAACCCCGAACTCTTCGGTGAACGAACCCCCTGCCCATTCAAAGTCATCGCGCGGCACGACGGTAGGCGCGGCTGTCCTATCCTCAACGCCTTCGATCCCAAGCCGCAACTGATCATCGCTGACTTCGAGCACGACAGCCGGATACCATTGCCCATCCAGCGTGATGTCGCGGGGGACCTGGACCTCGGCAAGCGCCGCCCGCCACGTCGCCTCGTCGACAAGCGCATCGGGCGGCAGCGTCTTGTCCGTGCCCCGCCAGCGGCCAATGTTGCGGTCCCAGCTTTCCAGCGCGTTCTGCAGTGCGTGGGCCGCATCGATCTGCAATTCGGGGTCGATCGTCGCCCGGATGGATAGCCCGCCCGAAAAGAACTCGTCCTCGCCAAAGTCAGCACTCAGCTGACGGCGGATTTCGTCGGTAAAGTAGTCACGCGGCGGAAGCGTGGACCGGAAGCTTTCGTATTCACCGCCCTGCACGGTCAACAGTTCCTGATTCATCCCGGTCTGCATTTCGTCCTGAGTGATGTAGCCATCCTCGAACATGCGGCGCAGCACATAGTTGCGCCGATCGATCGCGTCGTCATGCTGCCGCACGGGGTGCAGGTTGCCGGGCCGCTGCGCCAGCGCTGCCAGATAGGCCGCCTCGCCAGGGGAAAGGTCGGTCAGCGGCTTGTTGAAATAGGTCTGGGCCGCTGCGGCAACGCCGTAGGAGTTCTGGCCGAGGAAGATTTCGTTCAGGTAGAGTTCAAGGATCTTCTCCTTGTCCATCGCCTTTTCCATGCGA
Organism: Rhodobacterales bacterium; assembly: GCA_026400355.1. Taxonomy (GTDB): domain Bacteria; phylum Pseudomonadota; class Alphaproteobacteria; order Rhodobacterales; family Rhodobacteraceae; genus JAPLPE01. Next base: position 373,871 of record JAPLPE010000013.1, read on the forward strand.
ACAGCCAGCAGGAGTTCCTTGATCTTGCGTTCCGCCGTCCGCGATCCGTCCAAGAGGAAATTCTTCATCACCTGCTGCGTGATGGTCGAGGCACCGCGCATCTCCTGCCCACGCGACTGGACTGCCTCGACAAAGGCCGCGCCCATGCCGCGGATGTCAAAGCCCGGATGGGTATAGAAATTCTGGTCCTCGGCGCTCACAAACGCATGCTTGACAAGATCAGGAATCTCTTCGGCCGGGGTAAACAGACGCCGCTCCGCGGCGAATTCGTCAATGATCTGCCCTTCGGACGAATAGATCCGGCTGATCGTCTTGGGCGTGTATTGCGCGAGCACATCGACGCCCGGCAGATCCCGCCCATAGACGTAAAGGATCGCGCCAACCGCCAATGCGCCCCAGGCAGCCCCAAGGGTGAGCATCGAAAAAATGCCCCCGAAGAATGACATGATGAAACGAACCAAGGGGATATGCGTCCTTCTTCCTTGACCCTCTATATGGGCAAGCCCCGGCGGGGTCAAAACCCCATGACTACCTTTCGGCGCGAAACTGCCATCATGCCGATCAACTTCCCTTGGGGTGGGACGGTACTATTGTCGCAAGAGCGGTCCGCGCGCTTCCTCATCCGCGGCCCAAAGCTGGAGCGCGTCCACAATTCCCGTCACGATCACAGCACGCCCTTCATCTGACGACAGGCGTTCGCGGTCATCTGCATCCGACAGAAACCCCACCTCGACCAGAACTGACGGGAAATCGGCAGCATTGAGCACTGCCAGCGGGGCTTCGCGCCGGGGATGGTTGTTGATCTGCACCCCGGCTGCAACCATCTGCGCCACCAGCGTATCGGCCAGACGCAGGCTTTGCGGGCCGGTTTCAAGCCGCGCCAGATCCATAAGCACCGTGGCCACAGTGTCGTCTTGCCCGCTCAGATCGACACCGGCCAGAAGATCACCCCGGTTATGCCGCTCGGCCATCCGTTCCGAGGCGGTGTCAAACGCCTCCTGAGTCAGCGTATAAACCGACGCGCCTGAGGCATTTGCCTCTTCCAGCGCATCGGCATGAAGCGAGATGAACACATCCGCCCCCGCCGCCCGCGCAATCGTCATCCGCGCTGCCAGTGGCACGAACACATCCGAATCCCGGGTAAGGACAGCACGCATCCCCCCCGACCGCGTCACCGCATCGGCCAGTTCCTTGCCAAGGTGCAGGACCACATCCGCCTCGACCATCCCTTCGCGCTCGGCTCCCGGATCGATCCCGCCATGCCCCGGGTCAATCACTACGACCAAAGGTCCGCCATCATCGGGCGGCGGTGCAGGCACGGTCGGGTCGAGCGCCACGACTTCATCCCAGCCCGGATCAGGCGGCGCCCCGGCGGCGGCAGCGAATTCCGCGCCCGAAACATCCTTCAATGTCACGTGCACCGTGGCCGTCCCGTCCTGATCGCCCACGGTCATGCCCGCCTCGTCCACGATCATCGGTCGCGCCAGATCCACCACCATCCGCGACCATCCCGGACGGAGCGATCCGAACCGCAGATCATTGGCTCCCAGCGCCTGCAGCAGCGCGTCCGGCGTGGCCCCGCGCCAGTCCACCTCGCGGAAATCCAGAACCAGACGCTTGGGGTTATCCAGCGTAAAGACGCGCCAGGGCACTGGCTGGCTCATGTAGAGCGTCACGGCGATCCCGCCGTCCACATCCGTCACCACGCTCTGCGCTACATCCAGACGCGCAAGACCCGAAAACTCCTGCGCGGACAATGGCAGAACACTCAGCCATACCGCACACAACCAGCTGATCCACCGCCCCACTGCCGTCCCCATACCTTTCAGCCCGATCCTGTCTGCGCCACGCCTGCCCTATCACGAAAAGGACAGCAGGGCCCCGCAGGCTTGTGTTTTCCCCCGCCCCTCTCCTATCCTCTGCCCGTCCTTAAGGCCCTCCGTCAATCCCGCCATCACGGGCCCTTGGCAGCGCCGCCCGGATATGCACAAGTCCGCCCGACCAGAATCCGGAGTCCGTGATGTCCCTGCGCTTTGCCCTTCCTCTCGCCCTATGCCTCGGCACGCCGCTTGCCGCGCTCGACCTTGGTGGCATGACAGACGAGGAACGCGCAGCCTTTCGCGCCGAAGTGCGGGCCTATCTGATCGAGAACCCCGAAGTGCTGATGGAGGCGATTGCCGTTCTGGAAGAGCGTGACAAGGCCGCCCAGGCAGCGGCCGATGTGGCCCTTGCCACCGACAATGCCGAAGCGCTGTTCAACGACGGCTATTCCTTTGTCGGCGGCAATCCGGATGGCGACATTACTCTGGTCGAATTCATGGATTACCGCTGCGGCTACTGCAAACGCGCCTTTGAAGAGGTCAACCAGCTCCTTGAAGCCGATGGCAACATCCGTTTCATCGTCAAGGAATTGCCAATCCTCGGCGAACAATCCACGATGTCGGCTCAGTTCGCCATTGCGGTGCACCAGATCCACGGTGACGAAACCTACAAGGTCATTCACGATTCACTGATGACGCTGCGCAGCGACATAAGCCCGGATGTACTGGCGCGTCTTGCCGATACCTTTGGTCTGGACCCTGTACCGATCATGGACCGCATGCAGGGTCCCGAAGTCGCCGCAGTCATCAACCAGAACCGCGCGCTCGCCCAGGCCATGCAGATTTCCGGCACGCCCACCTTTGTGCTCGAAGACACAATGCTGCGCGGCTACCTGCCGCTGGCGCAGATGCAGCAGGTGGTGGCACAGATCCGCGAAAACTAGGCCCTCTGCTTCTTCTTTCTACAAGTATACTCGGGGGTGACGCGGCAGGCGCGAGGGTGGCCGACAGACCCTCTCTTCTCGTGCAAATGCCTTGCGCCGCAGGCGCTTTGTTTGATGACGGCCTATTCCGCCGCCTCTGCGGCCATGCGCGCATCGATTTCGGCAGCCTTTCGTTCGACTTGTTCCACGATGTGCTCGATCATCTGATCGTTCGACAGCTTGTGGCTCTGCTTCCCCGCCAGATAGACCATGCCGGACCCCGCCCCGCCACCAGTAAATCCCACATCCGTCATCAGCGCCTCGCCCGGGCCGTTCACGACACAGCCGATGATCGACAGGCTCATCGGTGTCTTGATGTGCTCAAGCCGTTTTTCCAGCGCTTCAACGGTCTTGATCACGTCGAAGCCCTGCCGCGCACATGACGGGCAGGAAATGATGTTGACCCCCCGGTGCCGCAGCCCGAGCGATTTCAGTATCTCGAAGCCGACCTTGACCTCTTCGACCGGATCGGCCGACAGCGACACGCGAATCGTGTCACCGATGCCCATCCAAAGAAGCTGTCCCAGCCCGATGGCCGACTTGATCGTCCCCGAGACAAAACCACCTGCCTCGGTAATCCCCAGATGGATCGGTGCATCCGTCGCATCGGCCAGTTGCTGGTAGGCGGCAGCGGCGAGGAATACGTCAGACGCCTTGCAACTTATCTTAAACTCGTGAAAATCGTTGTCCTGCAACAGCTTGATATGATCGAGCCCGGATTCGACCATCGCGTCGGGGCAAGGCTCGCCATATTTCTCAAGCAGATGCTTTTCCAGCGACCCTGCATTGACGCCGATCCGGATCGAACAGCCGTGGTCTCGGGCCGCCTTGATCACTTCGCGCACACGCGACGCATCTCCGATATTGCCCGGGTTGATCCGCAGACAGGCCGCGCCCGCCTCGGCCGCCTCGACTGCGCGGCGGTAGTGGAAATGGATGTCGGCCACGATTGGCACCGGGCTTTCCCGGCAGATCTCGCGCAGCGCATGGGTTGATGCCTCGTCGGGCGTGGACACCCGCACGATATCGGCACCGGCCTCGGCCGCGCGGATGACCTGGTCCAGCGTGCCCTTGATATCCGTCGTGAGCGTGTTGGTCATGGTCTGCACCGAAATCGGTGCATCCCCCCCCACGGGGACCCGCCCCACCATAATCTGGCGCGACTTGCGCCGGTCGATATTGCGCCAGGGACGGATCGGATTGTGCGACATGGGGTCAGCCTCGGTAACGGTTCGCTTCAGCGCGAACCTAAGCCGGGCCTTGTCTTGCCACAACTGCCGAGACGCAATTATTCGACCGGGGCCACATCCGTTTGCGGCAAGGCTTCGGGTCCGGTATCGGCCTGCGCCACATTGACGATCTGCGCCAGATCGGCATCGGCTGCCATATCGGCCACGGCATAGGTCTCGGCAATTCCTACGGGGGACAGCGCCACGTTCGACGTCACCGTGCCGCGCGGCCCGACCGGGCCATGCGCCACACCATTGAGCGCAAAGTAAAGCGCACCGGATTCGCCCACTCGCAGGGTTGCAGGTTCTTCGGTCACCGGCACCTCATAGGTGTCGCCTGCGTTCATAATGGCTTCGAACAGGACAGACCCGTCGGCCGACTTTACTCGCACCCACGCCGGGCGCACGGCGATCAGTTGCAGTTCCGGCACGGGGCCTTCCGTCACCTGCACAATCGGCGACAGAACGCCACGCGTCACGGCATCAGCCACGACGGTTTCCAGCACATCCTCGACACTGCCGTTCAGGGCAGAAAAAGGCGTCGAGGTCGTGCCTGCCGCATTGGCCAGCGTGCCAACCTGATTAGGATTCAGCGCTGCGATCGGCCCGTCCCGTGCAATCATGATCGGCACTTCCAGCGCCTCGGGTCGGTAGAGGCGGTCCAGAGCCTCGGTCGAGGGGGCCTCAAAGGCCACCTGCTCGCCCTCTTCGGCGATGGGCCGCTCCCCCCCGGCAAGCAGGTCCACTTCTGCCACGACGATCGGGGCCTGTTCGACCGGTGCGAACTGGACCTTCTGAACTTCCTGCAGGATCGACCAGCCGCCATAGCCAAGGCCGCCGACCAGAGCGACGAGCACAAGGATCGACCCTACGGCGCGGGGTTCGATGCCGGAAAACATGCGGTCGCCCGCCGGAATGAAGGGCGTGGCGGAAGAGGCGAATATATCTTTGCCCAAACCCGAGGCCGCAAGACGTTCTTCCCGGGTCGGCTTGACCGAAGAGGCGGCCGCCGACATGCCGTGCGCCGTGGCAAAACCGCTTTCGCGGCAGAACGTCTCGAACGCCCAGTCGGGGTCCATGTTCAGGTAACGCGCGTATGACCGAACGTAACCTGCGATGAAGCCAGGGGTATCGAAGGATGTAGGATCGGACTTTTCGATAGCGGCGATGTAGCTTGCCTTTATCTTAAGTTCGCGCTGGACGTCCAAGAGGCTCTTGCCCATGGTTGCCCGTTCGCCCCGCATAAGGTCGCCCAACCGCAACTCAAATGCGTCAAAGCCCCTGGCCTCAACCTCTTCGGTCGCTTTCGCGCGCCAAAAGCCCCGCCCGATCATTCAGCTGTCCCGTCGCCCGTCTGCCCCCGGAGACCTGCTATGATTCGATAATTTGCAGGTCCCTTAAGATGCGAATAGCATACACGAAAACGCGACGCATCCCGAGAAAACCTTATCCCGCAAGCTCGGCGCGATTCAGCGCACAATGCGACCAAAGGCTATCCAGACCCTTAACGAGTGCATCCATTTCGCGCGGTCCGTGAACCGGCGACGGGGTGAAACGCAGCCGTTCGGTGCCGCGCGGCACGGTCGGATAGTTGATCGGCTGGACATAGATGCCAAAGTCTTCAAGAAGCATGTCAGAAAGCATCTTGGTATGCTTGGGGTCTCCCACGATCAGCGGAACGATATGGCTGCCATGATCGATGATCGGCAGGCCCAGCCCCTTGAGCCGCAGCTTCAAGATCTTGGCCTGAGTCTGGTGCCGTTCGCGCAGCGCCGTGTCGGTCTTGAGATGCGCTACACTCGCCGCCGCGCCCGCAGCCACGGCCGGCGGCACCGAAGTCGTGAAGATGAATCCCGGCGCATAAGAACGGATCGCATCCACCATCCGTGCACTTGCCGCGATATAGCCGCCAAACACGCCAAAGGCCTTGGCCAGCGTACCGTTGATGATGTCGAGCCGGTGCATCAGACCGTCCCGTTCCGCCACGCCGCCACCGCGCGGGCCGTACATGCCGACTGCGTGAACTTCGTCCAGATAGGTCAGCGCGCCGAATTCCTCGGCCAGATCGCAGATTTCCTTGATCGGTCCGAAATCGCCGTCCATCGAATAGATCGACTCGAAGGCGATCAGCTTGGGCGCAGCGGGGTCATCAGCGGCCAGCAACTCGCGCAGATGGGCCACGTCATTGTGGCGGAAGACCCGCTTGGCCCCGCCGTTTCGGCGCACGCCTTCAATCATGCTAGCGTGGTTCAGCTTGTCGGAATAGATGATCAGGCCGGGGAACAGCACCGGCAGCGTGCTTAGCGTCGCGTCATTGGCAATGTAGGCGCTGGTGAACAGCAGCGCAGAGTCCTTGCCGTGCAGATCGGCCAGTTCAGCCTCAAGACGCTTGTGATAGACGGTCGTGCCGGAAATGTTGCGCGTGCCGCCCGAACCGGCGCCCACGGCATCCAGGGCCTGGTGCATTGCGGCCAGAACCACCGGATGCTGACCCATGCCAAGGTAGTCGTTACCACACCAGACAGTCACCGGTGCTTCGGTCCCGTCGGGCTTGTGCCAGGTGGCATAGGGATACTGGCCATTCCTGCGCGCGATATCGATGAAGGTCCGGTAGCGCCCTTCGGCATGCAGACGGTCGATGGCGGCATCAAGCTTGGCAGCATAGTCCACGGAGCAGTTCCTTCAAACGGGCCTTGGGCAGGGGCTCCAGCCCTTGGACGTGATATAGTCCGTCAAACCAGCCGACAATACGCTACAAATTGACGCCCTCCCGACAGATTTGCAGAGGGCACCACCATGGCTGGACAGCGCGCCCCCCAAGGATACTGTCGCCCCAACCCATTCCGCCGCAGGAGCGCACATGTCCCTTGACCCCGTTCTGCCCCGTATCGACGCCGATCTGCCCGCCGCAATCGAGCGGTTGCAGGCGCTGCTGGGCATCCCCTCGATCTCGACCGATCCGGCGCACAAGGCCGATGTCGCAGCCGCGGCCGACTGGCTGGTCGCCGATCTCCAATTGCTGGGCTTCGACGCCTCGGCCCGCAAGACGCAGGGTCATCCGATGGTCGTGGGCCATGCTGGCGAAGGCAAACACTAACTCTTCTACGTGCACTATGACGTGCGGCCCGTTCGACCAAGACACGCCCGCGATCACGACCATGCTGGATGGTTTGCTGGGCGAGGAAGTGGTCAGCAGCGGCCCGAAGATGGTCCTGCACTCCGGCATCTATGGTGGCGCCGCGATCAACCTGATCCGCGAGCAGGCCCGGATCATCGCGTCACTCCACGACGAAACGGGCCGGATCACGCTGCCAGGTTTCTACGACGACGTGCCCGAGCCTTCCGATGCGCTCCACGCCCAGTGGAAGGATCTGGGGCTTGACCACAAGACCTTCCGTGGCGATGCGGGGCTGTCGGTTCCTGCGGGTGAAGCGGGCCGCTCTGTCCTTGAATTGATCTGGTCCCGCCCGACCTGCGAGGTCAACGGCATAACCGCCGGCTATACCGGCGACGGGTTCAAGACCGTGCTGCCGTCACAGGCGCGGGCCAAGATCAGCTTCCGCCTTGTCGGCGGTCAGGACCCGGAACGGCTGCGGGAAAGCTTTCGCACGATGGTCCGGTCGATGGTCACCGCCGACTGTACTGTCGAATTCCACCTCCACGGCAACGGCCCGGCCAGCACGATGGCCACAACTCACCCCGCGTTCGAGGCCGCCCGTCGCGCCCTCTCTGCCGAATGGCCCCGCCCGGCGCCCTTTGTGGGCTCTGGCGGATCAATCCCCGCAGCGGGCTATTTCAAGACCGTGCTGTCCATGGACGCCATGCTTCTGGGCTTTGCCAAGGATGACGACCTGATCCATTCGCCCAACGAGAAATACGAAATCCGCAGCTTTCACAAAGGGATTCGGAGCTGGGCGCAGATCCTTGCAGCACTTGCCGAATAGGTTCAGCGCGGCACCAGCATCCGCCCCAGCCTGACCGCCGGAAGAACCCATGGCGTGGCGTGCAACAGCAGGTCGAACACGTCGATCGGTGCCCGCAATACTCAAGCAAACAGCATGCGCAGTTTTGGACGATATGAGGCTCGGGCACGACGGGGACCAGACCGAGCGTGAGGGCCGCTGCAAGGAAGAGGTAGAAGGGTGTCTGGTCGATGAAGGACAAGCACGCGGCTCCCGTGGTGTCGGCAGACACATGTCATGGAACAGCACAAATACAAAAGCAGCAAAACTTATGATTCAGGAAATTGGCGCGGTTGACGGGGCTCGAACCCGCGACCCCCGGCGTGACAGGCCGGTACTCTAACCAACTGAGCTACAACCGCGCTTGGCGTTCGCAGAGGGATCAAGGACAGAAGTGGCGCGGTTGACGGGGCTCGAACCCGCGACCCCCGGCGTGACAGGCCGGTACTCTAACCAACTGAGCTACAACCGCGCATACTGACGACCGATGATCCCATCGAACGTGACGTGCGTTCTATGCAGTGTCCTTTCCCCCGTCAAGCGTCCTTTCCCCCGTCTAGCGCGAATGGAAAGAAATCGGGAGCCAGTTTCACCAGTCCGGCAAAGGGATGAATTCGCCCGAATCCCCGGGCGGCAGGCTGAACCGCCCGTGCTGCCAGTCGCCCGCCCGCCAGGCCTCTTTCGCGGCCTCGATCCGCTCTTTGGACGAAGCGACAAAACTCCACCAGATATGCCGCGGCCCGTCCATCGTGGCCCCGCCAAGGAGCATCAGCCGTGCGCCGCGCCGCCCTGCCTTGAGGCTCACCCGGTCACCGGGCCGAAAGACCAGCATCCGGCCCGCTGCGAACTCCTGCCCCGCCACCGTGACATCGCCCTGCAGCACATAGACGCCCCGATCTTCATGGTCGTCAGGCAGCGGCAAGGCCGCAAAGGGATCAAGCCGCGCGTCGAGGTAAAACATATCTGACGGGGTCTCGACCGGAGCTTCCTCGCCATAGGCGCGGCCAAGGATGATCCGCACCGTCTTGCCCTCCCCTTCCAGCACCGGGAGCCGGTCCTGCGGGGCGTGGATGAATTTTGCAGGCTGGTCTTCAAGTGCCTTGGGCAAAGCCAGCCAGGTCTGAAAGCCATAGAGTGTCACCGGGACATTGCTGATCTTGTCATCCATCCGTTCCGAATGAGTGATCCCCTGCCCTGCGATCATCAAGTTCACATCGCCGTTGGTGATCCAGCTGTCCGTGCCGAGCGAATCCCGGTGATGCATCCGCCCGCTGTGCAGGTAGGTCACCGTCGCCAGCCCGACATGCGGATGCGGCCGCACGTCGATGCCCTTGCCAGTGAGGACTTCGGCAGGGCCGAACTGGTCAAGAAAGATGAACGGCCCTACCATTTGCCGCGCCACCGAAGGCAGCGCCCGCCGCACCTCGAACCCGCCCAGATCACGTGCCCTTGGCACGATCACGGTCTCAATTGAATCAGACGCGTCCCCTATTGGAATGTCGGGATCAAGTGCCGGGTTCCAGCTCATCTCTGTTCTCCTTATGCGGGTAAACCAAGACCAGGCGGGAATGCCCTCGCTACTCTACAGCGAAAACCGAAGCGCCGCCTTGCAATTACGCACAGATCCGGCGGCAGGGCGCAGCAAAATCAACGAAGCGCGCAGCCTTGCGGCCGCGCGCCATCACTCATCCTGTCAGGGGCCCGAGGCCCCGCAAGCCTTAAGGCGCTTGACAACCCGCCATGAGGTTCACGAATTCCGGAACCACGTCGACGATGATCGGCGGGCGCTGCGACGTCGGCATCGTGACCACAATCGTTGCTGCCGCACGACGACCGCACTGCTTGACCAGCGTCGTCGGGACAGACCCGCCCAGAACCCCATCACGCACCCGCACTGGCACGGAATAGGCCGACCCGTTTTTGGCCCGAACGGTTACCCGATGCGGCTGGACCGCGGCGCCATCAACCGATGCTGCCGTTGTCCGGCGCGACAATCCGGTCGGCCTAGGTCATTGCCTCGACCAGATCGTAGATCAGATGAATCATCGTGGTGCCGAGTTCGCGGTGCAGGCGTTCGGTTTCAAGCCGCACCTGGACGCGGAGGGTGAGCGCCTCGTCGACCAGGTCCCGTTCGGCGTCTGGCAGACCCAGACCTTTGGCAGACCCAGACCTTCATCGCAGCCCTGCGCCACGACCGGCTGGATGCCCCTTGGGTGATCGATGGCCCGATCAACCGCGACCTGTTCGATGCTTGCGTCGAAACCCAGCTCGCACCAACGCGACGGCCTCCTGCGCAGCCGTCAGCGTCGTCTGCAACCGGTGCGGCCTGTGGCTGCGGTCATGGACCGTATCGCGGCTGCGCCTTTGCCGCCGCGCTCGAACCAGTGGCGCGCTCGCGGCTCAGTCCAGACCGTCTGCTCGCTGATGCCGTAACGCTCGGCCACCATCCATGCCGGGTCCGGGCTCGCCTGGATCGCGGCCCGGATCTTCGGCCCTCGCCATTGTCCTCGGACCAATGGCGGACAATGGCTCGCTCGTCGCCTGCTTGTGCAGAGAGATCGGCATGCTTCCTGCCGCCAGTGAGGCTCCTGGCGGCTCCGGGGGCCATCTGGGTGCGCCGGCGACCGCGTCGAGGCTTCTCCGCCGCCTTCCGGCGGGAGCGGATTGCGGCACTGACAGGACCGATATCGCCCCGCAGGACAAGAAGCCGGAGCCGCTCTGCGGCGCAAATGCCATCGCTGGCGTCGTCGTCTGAGGCCGCAGGTCAGGCAGCACGGCAGGTCTTGCCTAGAACACGAAGAAATCCGCCGATGTAAGGGCAAGGCCGGTGGCAAGGGTGGCGAACTGCACCTTGGCGGCACC